>NZ_NIFO01000004.1 GCF_002233755.1 Acinetobacter piscicola
AGCATACTTTTTAAAACACCACCTAGGGTTTTAATGGGGTCGTAATTATGACGCGGGAATTACGTTCAGAGCAGATTAGTGCACGATTACTCTTTCTCATGACGGTGGTAATTTTATCTGTATTGTTGATTGCTGTGCCTCAAATTGTGAATGGCTATCGCGATTATCTTCAGTCAAAACAAGCATTGATCGATATTCATAATCTACGTATTTTTGCTGAAACCTCCAATAAAATTTCCCGTGAAAGAGCGCCGTCTAATAAGGCAATGTCAGCAGAGACGGCTGAAGATTCCGTTATTAAATTCAAAGAATTACAGAAATATCGCCAAGGCGTAAATCAGCAAATTGATTTAACGGTTAAGACCTTAAATCAGGCTGGTTATTATGATTTAGCAAAACAAGTTGATGTGCAACTTCGTGCTGATTTACTGATTGCACGTAAGCAGATCGATGATTATATTTTTTTAGCGAAAGAAGCACGTACATCTGGACAGATGGATGATGCAATACTCGGGATGTTTGCTGCATGGGATAGCTGTAGAGTAATTTTTAGGCAGCTTGTGATTGAATCAAAACATAAGAATAGCGAAGTTACAAATTATGCCACGATGGTTTTGTTATTGGCAGATTTGAGAGATCAGGCTGGGAGAATTGGATCTAATATTATGGCTCCATTAAGCTTTTCTGAAAAAATTTCTGAATACAATGCTGCGCGGTCTTTACAGGCTCAGGAGCAGGCGAAATATTTGTGGCGATTAACAGATTCGATCCAGCCAGAAGAATTAAAAACCGATGAATATACGAATTTACATCAAGCCGTAAAATACCAATTTATTGATCAAGCAATTCCTATGGTCAAGCGTTTGCTGAATGAAAGTAGAACTGACCAACCGTACTTTATGAAAGCCAATCAACTGACTGAAGCATTGGTTGATAAATTTACGACAGTCATCAATTTACAAACCTATTTATTGGACACACATGCACAAGTAGCACTCAAGGAAATGCGTATTGCCCAAAGACAATTTGTTTTGACACTTTTGATTTCATTGATCTCATTGGCTGTTATCTTTTTTACGATGCTGTACATCCGAAAAAAACTACTCGAACCGCTTATTGAAGCACGCAATACCATTGTAGATTTATCTCATGTTCATGATGAAACTGCATCAATTCAAAGCAATGATACTTATACTTTATATGATGCCATTCATAAACTAAAAGAAATGTTGAAACAGCGTGATGCATTTGAGTTTCAATTAAAAGGAATGGCAAATACGGATAGTTTGACAGGTGTTTCCAACCGGCTTGCTTTGGACGCTTATCTCAAAGATATTGATACAAAAAAGAGTGATTTTAGACAGTTTAGTTTAATCGTCTTAGATATCGATAATTTTAAAGTGGTGAATGATCAATTTGGACATACATTGGGTGATATGGTCATTATGGAAATTGCGGAATGTCTAAAAACAAATATTTCACATTTGGATTTAATTGTACGTTTTGGTGGAGATGAGTTTTTGATTTTATTGGCAAAATCTCAACTTGATTGGACGATGCAGATAGCGGAAAGTATTTTGGCGGATGTTTCACGATTGCGAATTGATTTACCTGCTTCTTCAGAGAAATTAAGGGTTTCAGTCAGTATTGGTGTTGCGACTGGAGCTGATAATTGGAAAGAGTTATTTAATAAGGCTGATGAGTCGTTATTTAGAGCGAAAGCACAAGGTAGAAACAAAGCAGTGGGATGATTGCTCTGGTCTATTCACATTTGATTGAGCCATTCTAAAATTTTTATGGAATAAATAAGATGAGTGAAAATTGTATCTTTTGCAAAATAATAAACAATGAATTACCATATCACCTGATTGATAATAATGATGATTTTATGGCATTCCTTACAATATTTCCCAATACTTTAGGCGCGACTGTGGTTATTCCGAAACAGCATTATTCAAGTTATGCATTTGATTTGGGTGATGATGTACTCAGTGATTTGGTTTTATATTCAAAGAAAGTTGCGCGAAAGTTAGATGGTTTTTTTGAGGATGTTGGACGTACCGCAATGGTATTTGAGGGTTTTGGTGTAGATCATGTTCATGCCAAATTATTTCCAATGCATGGTACTAAACAAGTGCACGAAAACTGGCAAGCTGTGAACTCGAATGTCGATAAATATTTTGAGCAGTATGAAGGTTATATTTCCTCACATGATTTTCAGCGAGCGGATGATGATGAGTTGAAGTTGTTGGCTGAAAGGATTAGGGGGAGGGAATAATGAAAATTTCTTGTTTAAGAAATATTGGTCATATTTAGTATTTCTTCAGTCAGTTTTTGAAATGAAGACCTTCATATTTTAAAATAATTCAAATAAAACTAAATTAGTAGAATATTTATGAGTTTAAATGAATTGATATGAACAAAATATACCAATTACAAATTTATGAAGAGATTCAAAAAAGACAGTCACTTTGGAACAATATTGCTAATCGTTCTGGGGAGCATAGTGTTGAAGATGTAATGATTGAGGCATGGTTATTTACATGTGAAAGCTGGAAATTGAGTGAATTCTTCCAGATTGATAATGAGGGAGATTGGAAATATTTATACGGAGCAATAGATAAAAAATTAGTCCAGTACTCTGAGAAAAATGTGAAATATGGTGTCCAAATAGATCAACCTTATGTTCAGAATTCTTTTGAAGAAAATGAACATCCTGTTTTAAAAGTATTGTTTGCAGATGAATATTTGGAACCACTGAAACAACTTGAAAAATTAGAAGAACAACAAGAATATGAACAAGATTTTAATCAAAAAATTGAGCTGTTAGGTTATTCAAAACTTTCAGCATTTCTACTTTTATCTCATAGCTTTAATACTTCACGTATTCAAACAGCACAATATATGAATATGTCTTATTCATGGTTTTATCGAAGTGGGCAAATATTTCAAAATATTTATAATGTGCAAAACTCTCTTTTTGATGAGATTGATGCAAAAATACAGCTAGAGCAACTTAGAACTTGGAGAAAGTTTAGAATTATTCTTTATAAAAATCTAGTTAGCACAAAGCAGCTTAATTTATGTTTTTAATCCTGAGCCATATGATAGAGGAAAAGGACACTTACGATTAATGCCAGTCAGTTAAGAGTAATTTAGTCGTTATTCATCGAAGAATCTCCCCTAACCCCTCTTTGATAAAGAGGGGAACACCATTTGACCAATAATGGGAACTCCTTCCTTTTTAAAAGGTGAGGAGTATGCTCCGCAAGGGGAGGATTAAATCGTATTACTTCAACAACGGCTTCAAAAACTTAGCTGTATGTGAAACTTTAGATTTCACTACATGCTCAGGTGTACCTTCCGCAATAATCATCCCACCACCTGCACCACCTTCAGGGCCTAAATCAATCACCCAGTCCGCAGTCTTGATCACATCCAAATTGTGCTCAATCACCACAATGGTATTGCCCTTATTACGTAACTCATGAAGAATATCTAGCAGTTTGGCAATATCGTGGAAATGTAGACCTGTGGTTGGTTCATCCAAAATGTACAACGTTTTACCTGTATCACGTTTGGCCAATTCACGTGCCAATTTCACACGCTGCGCTTCACCACCAGACAGTGTAGTTGCAGACTGACCTAGACGAATATAACCTAAACCGACTTGATTCAGCGTTTCTAAACGACGGTGAATGACAGGAATCGCATCAAAGAAATGCATCGCATCTTCAACGGTCATATTCAGTACATCAGAAATATTCTTACCCTTATAACCTACTTCTAAAGTCTCACGGTTATAACGTTCACCATGACAGTTATCACAAGGCACATACATATCAGGTAAGAAGTGCATCGCGACTTTGATCATGCCGTCACCTTCACAGGCTTCACAACGACCACCTTTCACGTTAAACGAGAAACGACCCGCAGCATAACCACGCGCTTTGGCTTCAGGTGTTTGTGCAAATAATTCACGAATCGGGGTAAATAAACCTGTATAAGTTGCAGGGTTAGAACGAGGTGTACGCCCAATCGGACTTTGGTCAATATCAACTACTTTATCAAGGAATTGTAGACCATCAATCGAATCAAATTTTTCAGCAGTTAAAGTGGTCGCACCATTCAGCTGTGTTGCAGCCAAAGGCAATAAAGTACGATTAATCAGCGTCGATTTACCCGAACCAGAGACACCAGTAACACAAGTCATCACACCTAAAGGAATGACTAAATCTACATTTTGTAGATTATGACCCGCAGCACCCATCAGTTTAATTTGTTCTTCAGGCTTTGGCGGTTCAGTACGTTTTTTCGGTACTTCAAT
Organism: Acinetobacter piscicola; assembly: GCF_002233755.1. GTDB lineage: Bacteria > Pseudomonadota > Gammaproteobacteria > Pseudomonadales > Moraxellaceae > Acinetobacter > Acinetobacter piscicola. The sequence continues at coordinate 4,328 of NZ_NIFO01000004.1, forward strand.
TTTCAATTTGCCTGATAAATACTGACCCGTAAGTGATTCATTATTGGCAAGGATTTCATCATAAGTCCCTTCAGCAATCACATGACCACCATGAATACCTGCGCCTGGGCCAATATCAATAATATGATCCGCTGCACGAATGGCATCTTCATCATGCTCGACGACCAAAACGGTATTACCCAAATCACGTAAACGGACTAAAGTTTCCAATAGACGATCATTATCACGTTGATGCAGACCAATGGATGGTTCATCGAGGACATACATCACCCCCATCAAACCTGCACCGATTTGTGAAGCGAGACGAATACGCTGTGCTTCACCGCCAGATAAGGTTTCTGCTGAACGAGAGAGACTTAAATAATTCAAACCAACAGAAACTAAGAAATGTAAACGTTCACGGATTTCTTTAAAAATTTTATCGGCGATTTCACCTTTTGCACCATCAAGATTCAAATCTAGATAATAACTTGCTGCATCACCAATCGACATTTTGGTAATTTGAGCAATGGTTTTGTCTTTGACACGAACGTGGCGTGAAATTTCATTTAGACGTGATCCACCGCAGGCATCACAAGCGGCATTGGATAAATATTGTGCCAAATCATCACGTACATAATTTGATTCGGTTTCACGATAGCGACGTTCTAAATGTGGCAAAATCCCTTCAAAAGGTTGTACACGGCTATGCTTACGACCACGTTCATCGATATAACTTAAATCAACTTTTTCTTTACCCGTACCATATAGAAATTTCTTCTTGGTATCTGCGTCCAATTCATTCCAAGGCGTATCCAAAGAAAAGCCAAAATGCTCAGCGACTTTTTGAATCATGCCGTAATAATACGGACGTTGTCTGTCCCAACCTCGGATTGCACCTTGGCTGATAGAAACATCAGGACTTGGAATTAATTTTTCAGCACTAAAATGACTACGTGTCCCTAAACCGTCACAGACAGGGCATGCGCCAAATGGGTTATTGAATGAAAATAGACGAGGCTCTAATTCTGCAACTGCACGGTCACATTGAGGGCAAGAGTGTTTTGCTGAAAAAACACGTTCAGGATGTTCGCCATTCATCCAAGATAAAACAGCAATATCACCACCTAAACGCAGTGCTGTTTCAAAAGATTCTGCAATACGGTTGCCTAAATCATCACGTACTTTAAATCGATCGACCACTACTTCAATGGTGTGTTTTTTCTTCTTGTCTAGCTCAGGTGGCGTATCAATATCAATCACTTCGCCATCGACACGTGCACGAACAAAGCCTTGACTCTGCAACTGTTCAAACAAGTTGCTATATTCACCTTTACGCTCACGCACCACAGGAGCGAGCAACATCAACGCAGTTCCTTCATCAAGGGCTTTAACTGCATCGACCATTTCAGATACAGTTTGAGCCACCATCGGTAAATCATGTTCAGGGCAATACGGTGTCCCCACGCGTGCATAAAGTAAGCGTAAATAATCGTAAATTTCGGTGATGGTTCCCACGGTTGAGCGTGGGTTATGACTTGTTGATTTTTGTTCAATTGCAATCGCAGGGCTTAAGCCTTCGATCGAGTCTACTTCAGGTTTTTCCATCTGTGATAGGAACTGTCGTGCATAGGCAGACAAAGATTCCACATAACGACGTTGACCTTCTGCATATAAAGTATCAAAAGCCAGTGACGACTTCCCTGAGCCTGAGAGTCCCGTAATTACCACAAACTTGTCGCGTGGAATATCGAGTGACACGTTTTTTAAATTATGGGTTCGTGCGCCTCGAATACGGATATGACTTTGGCTCATACAACTTTCTCGAAATTATGCAAATTAAAGTGGTATATGATAGCGATTTAATTTTGTTCAAGCTGTAAAAATTAATTTTTTAGCGACAATTTGTGTCTCTTAAATGATGAAACACGTCACTATCTTACTTTAATGAAGAATAACAAATTGTTATGGAGCACTTGATTTAGACGTTAAGTGATTTTCACTAAGTTATATCTCTATATAGTCTTATTAAAATTAATTAAAAAATAAATACTGATCAAATCAAAAATATTAATCATCCAAAATGGATTGGTACTGAATTTTTATAAAAATTATTTCACAATGACACACGTCACATTATTGTGATTTGAGCATTTTATTGAGCTATTTTCTGAGTGGTTTGACACATTTACTGTGCTTAGATTGAAAATAAAATACTTAAAAATAGGGATATACAACTTTTGAGCAATCATCAATAGTAAAGCTATATAGATGAAAATTCTTTTAGAAAATTTAATTAAATTAAGTGATTGTATTTGAATTTATGCAAATTGATTTATGGGTATGAAGAAAATTCATTCGTCCATTTAAATATGAATATTTGCATATCAGGTCATATCGTTATGCGATTAGCAAATTTTTATGAATGGTTCAAGACATCATTCATAAAAAAAAGAATAATCGTTAGATAATATTGCTGTGACATATGGTGTAAGTTGTGTAAAATATGTAAATAAAATCACATTTGTGGGGTGGGAAATGGATATACGGAAAATCATGGTGGTGATTTGTTGTACATTTTCTAGCTATGCGCTAGCTGAAGAGAGCTCGCAAGTTATATTCCAGCAAATTCTAAAAATTAAACCAGAACAACGCTACGAAGTTGAATTGGAAAATGTTCAAGCAAGCGATCAAATTTGGACAGCTGTTTATTTGATTGGGAAGCAGAATTATCCAGGACCGACTTCTAAAGTTGATTTTCTCATCGAAAATCAAGGTTTATTAAATAAAGCCAATGCCAGCGAGCATATAATTACCAAACAATTGGTTGCTGAAGAGCTGCCTGAAACACATTATTATTCCCTCAATCAATTTAAACAATTAAGACAATTTATTGAAAAAGAAACAGAGCAAAAAATAGAAGATCCAATTTTGGAAGAAGGAGATACCATTCGTATTTATAGCCAAGTCAATGATTGGATTCCTGAATACAATAGCTATGAAGCGACAAAAGTAAAAATAGCGGTTCAAAACCCTATAGATTTTAATATTGTGGCTGCTTATGTTTTGGTGGGTAAAGGTGAAAAACCTACACAATTGAATGAGTTGGATTTTAATCGTGTTTTAGTCACCGATCATTCAAACTCAGTAAAACCAATGATTTCTGAAAGTACTTATCGCTCAGATATGAGCATGACACGTTCCAATTTTAAACTGATTTGGGCTTTGGGTATTGCATTGGCATTTGCTTGTTTTGCCTTTATTTATCGCAATAAACTACGCCATCATCGCTTTTAATGATGGCTATATTCGAATAACTTTCATTTGAATTTAATTTTAATTTTTTAGACTTGGCGTAAACTCTGTTACTTCTACCAGTACAGAGTTTTTTATGCTGTCTCTATTTTTGAAATGTGCTTTAGGTGCTGCGGTTGTTTTATTGATTTCGATACTTTCCAAAAGTAAGGCATTTTATATCGCGGGCTTAGTGCCTTTATTTCCTACATTTGCTCTTATTGCCCATGTGATTGTTGCGCAAGAAAGAGGCGCAGAAGCACTGAAACAAACGGCATTATTTGGTTTGTGGTCTTTAATTCCTTATTTCATTTATTTGTTATTGGTTTATTTATTGGCAACCAAACTTTCGATGTGGTCGTGTTTAGGTGTGGCAACAGTGTGTTGGGGGATTGCAGCAGCAGGTTTGATTTATGGCTGGCAAATATTTCAACATTGATGTGTGTTCAAAAATTAAAAGAATCATTCTATTTTGACAAAAATGGATATCATCATAAAAAAGCCCTTTTACAAGGGCGAATGAATTTAAAATACTAATGCTGCTTATGCAATAAATTGTTTTGGGGATTTCAAACTTTTAATTGCATTGATAATTTGATCCGCATGGTTACAGACAATCAGTTTGGCACGATGCTGAGGAGGTAAAAAACCTTCTTCTACGGCATGATCAAGTTGTGCAATCATATGGTCATAAAAACCATTGACGTTATACAGCATCATTGGTTTCTGATGCTGATTCAATTGCCCCCAAGTGGCAACTTCTAAAATCTCTTCAAAAGTGCCGAGACCACCTGGTAGCGCAACAAAAGCACTCGCACGTTCCGCCATCATGGCTTTGCGCTCATGCATGGTTTGTACAATATGCAGTTCGGTCAATGTGTTATGCGCAATTTCATAGTCCAACATAAACTCTGGAATGACACCGACGACTTCACCACCATATTCAGTTACTGTATCTGCGACTTGTCCCATTAAACCAATGCTTGCTCCACCGTAGACAATACCAAACCCTTGTTCAGCAATACTTTGTGCGAGGTGAATGGCTTTTTCTTTATAAATGGGTTTATTTCCAAATCGAGAGCCACAATAGAGCGCGATGAGGGTTTGAGTTGTTTTTTGATTGGATTGATCTGGTTCAAACGATTCATTCATCATTACAGGTAATACACTATTCATAAATTATTTTTTCACCTTAACTTATCATGTTCTTATACTTGACACTACTTTAAGGCACATCTAAGACGAAAATATGACAATCACAGGTTATTGCTGTTAGATTTTGCAACTTTTTGTAGTGTTTAAGCCTCAGTCTAGTTCATATAAATCAACATAAAAAAGATGAAATTTTTATTCGAATTGCCTATACTGAACGCTTGTTTATCAACAAATGAATCAACATGGGTAGTGGTTGTAGTCGCTTAGAAAGTGCTCAATTTTTCGACATAATAAAAGTACAAAACCTGCTGAAGTTTCACTTCAAATCTTCTATTTTTACAGCAAAATCAGAATCAAACGCAATGGAGTTGGATCAATGATACTCGAATGGATGTCTGATCCATCTGCATGGGTTGGTCTCGCAACTTTAGTCATTCTCGAAATTGTTTTAGGAATAGATAACCTCGTATTTATTGCTATCCTTGCGGAAAAATTACCACCAGAACAGCGTAATAAAGCACGTATTCTCGGGCTTTTATTAGCGTTGTGTATGCGAATGGTGTTATTGGTATCTATCGCATGGGTCATTACCTTAACGCAGCCTTTATTTAATATCTTCGATCATTCATTTTCTGGACGTGATTTAATTTTATTGTTCGGAGGCGCATTTTTATTGTTCAAAGGGACAATGGAGCTGCGTGAACAGTTAGAAGGTCAGGGACAAATTAAAGAAGAAAATCCAGTACATGCAGCTTTTTGGATGGTTATTGTTCAAATTGTTGTTTTAGATGCAGTTTTTTCTTTAGATAGTGTTATCACTGCTGTAGGTATGGTGAAACAACTTTCGGTGATGATGATTGCCGTCGTGATTGCCGTGGGGGTCATGCTGTGGGCTTCAAGACCACTGATGGAATTTGTGAATAAGCATCCAACCATTGTAATTTTATGCTTATGTTTCCTGATGATGATTGGTTTCTCGCTCATCGTAGAAGGCTTTGGTTATCACATTCCTAAAGGTTATTTATACGCAGCGATTGGTTTCTCTGTCACGATTGAGTTCTTTAACCAAACCATGCGTAAAAACCAAGAAAAAACCGTGACAACGACTGATTTACGTTTCCGTACAGCTTCCGCTGTGATGAGAATGTTAGGTGGAAAAAGTCTGAGTACGTCAGATAATCAAAACCATAAATCTGATAATGTGCTTGCAACTCAAGCGTTGGCAGATGAGATGTTTGACCCTGAAAATGGCGTATATCATAGTGTCATGGTTCAAGGTGTTTTAGGCTTATCTGAACGCCCTGTGAAGTCAGTCATGACACCACGCCCTGAGTTGGAATGGATTGATTTAGATGATGATGCTGTTTCAATCAAAGAAAATTTAATGTCGATGACGCATTCTCGTTTAATCGTTGCGCATGGTGAACTTGATAATATTGCGGGTGTAGTTCTGACGCATAAAGTTTTAAATGATTACATTGAAACAGGTGTTCTAGACTTGGAAAAGCATTTACGTGAACCTGTCATTGTGCATGAAAATGCACAAGTGCTCATGGTCATGGAGCAGCTTCGACAAGCACCTCTTCAAATGGCTATTGTCCTCAATGAGTATGGTTCTATTGAAGGAATTGCAACGCCAATTGATGTATTGGAAGCCATTGCAGGAGAGTTTCCTGATGAAGATGAGTTAGAAAATGCTGCAGAAAGTCTTGCTGATGGCTCATTGATACTTGAAGGCTCAACTGATATTCGCCATGTATCCTTGCTTTTAGGCCGTGATTTAGTCGATGAAACTGAACAATATTCTACACTTTCAGGCTATATCTTATTTCATTTAGGGCGTTTGCCTGAAAATGGTCAAAAACTTCAAGCAGATGGTTATGTGTTTGAAGTGGTCACAATGGATGGCCATAAGATTGAGAAGGTACATATCATGGCGCTTAAACCTTCTAAAGATGATGAGTAAAGATTGATTTTGAGTAGAAGAAATCTATTAAAACCTGTCAAATGACAGGTTTTTTTATTGGTTTTAAAAAGTAATTTTGATTTATTTTCATACTTTATCTCACCGATTTTTATTCGATCTAAATGTGTGATACGTCTAAATATTGTGTCAATAAATACATTTCAGTTACACAACCACATTCATTAAACACAAATAAGGAGTGAAAAGACTCTTTTGTGCTTAATATTTAGTCGAAATTGTTTCATAAATTAACATTCCGTAATTTAGTTCTATTTTTATATAGGCTTGTGCCAAAGACTAATCACTAGGATTCTCAATGCTCAAGTTTAAAAACAATATTGTTCATGGTGCAATTTTTGATATGGATGGCACAATGTTTGATACTGAACGATTGCGTTTTCAAACACTCAAGCAAGCATCGAAAGAGCTGATTGGGGTCGAGTTTTCAGACACTTATCTCATGGCGTGTTTGGGTTTAAGTGCAAGTAGTGCACTCAAACTCGCACAGCAAGAATATACCGAGGACATTCCGTATACCGAGATTCGAAAACGTGCAGATGCGCTTGAACTAGAAGCTGTGCGTCAGTTTGGTGTACCGATTAAAAAGGGTTTATTACAAGTTTTAGAACGACTACGTAAGTCAGGGCTACGTATGGCTGTTGCGACATCTAGTCGCCGTGCAATTGCAGAAGAATATCTGATTAATGCCAATGTTTATAAGTTCTTTGATGTTCTGGTCTGTGGTGATGAGGTTGAGCAGGGAAAACCTCATCCTGAAATTTTTCTTCGTGCAGCAGAAAAAATAAATTTAGCACCGCAAGATTGTTTGATGTTTGAAGACTCTGAAAATGGTATTCGTTCTGCACATGATGCAGGGGGGATTTGTGTGCTATTCAAAGATATTAAAGCACCCAATGAAGCTATGCTGTCACATGCTGACTATTATTATGAGTGTATGTATGATTATTTAGACGTGCTAGATACATATACAGCACACTTAGATATGCCGAAAGTACCAGAAGCATTTCCACAAACCTTAAATCAGCTGAGTGTAGGTATTCATGGTTTTGGTGCGATTGGTGGCGGTTACTTAGCGCAAATTTTTTCACATTGGGACGGCTATACTCGCCCTAAAAGAATGTATGCTTCTACACGAAATACCTTATTTCGTTCAGCAGTCAATGCGTTTGGCAGCTACTGTATTCGTTATGGACAATTGTCTTATGACGAACGCATTGAAAATATGAATATCATTGATGCTGAAAATATTCAACATATCCAAGAAATGTATACCGAGTCTGTTTTAGTTGCGATTTGTTTGCCTGAAAGTGCAATCAAAACTGAAGCCACTGCAATTGCCCAAGGATTATATGCACGTTATGTTGCTCAAGATATGCAAGTAACAAGCCCCTTAACCGTGCTGATTATTTTAAATAAGATCGGAGCAAAACAGTTATTACTCAAAGCTGTGCGTGAAGCTTTAACGACAATCACAAATTCTACGGTTGTCGATATTATTCTTGGGCAAAATTATTTTTGTGATACGGTTGTGAACCGAATGGTTTCAAAACTTACAGATCAGAACCTATATCGTCAGTTGAATATTAAATACAATATTTTTAAACAATATCAAATAGATGATGATAGTAATCAGGTTGATATAGAAGATGCGACGAAATTAAATTTAGTGCAACAACAACAAGCAAATATTTATATAGAAGACATGCGTCAAAATTTTCAGTCAGGTCATATTTTACAAAATATGGATTTGATATTATTCAATGCTGAAATTGATATGCCGATTTATGTGGAAAATAATAGCCCACTGTTGCAAAAAATGCGTCAAATGGTGCTCGTTGATCAAATTAAAGATATTCAGACGATTAAAAGCCGACTTTGGAATGGCATTCATGCCATGATGGCTTGGTACGCAAGCTTACTCGGTCATTCAACGATTGGTATCGCCATGGGAGATACGCAAGTTCGAGCGCTTATTGAAAAATTGGTTGCGGAGGTCAAAATAGGATTGTCTGAGCAAATGCCAACGCGCCGTTCAGAACTCAATCGTTTAGCACAAAGTTTTTTAGATTCATGTCAATTTGCCTATAAAGATCCATGTGAGCGTGTTGCTCGAGATCCTTTACGGAAACTGCAAGCTCAAGAGCGAGTATTTGCATCACTGAGTTATAATATTGAACATCATTTAGCATTTGGTGCTTTACTCAAAGGTGCTGTATTGGGCTATGTTTATGCGACTCAGAATGACCAATCATCAGGTTTAGACATACAACAGCATTTAAAACAACAAATAGGGCTTTTACCTCTACAAGACCGTGATCAGAAATATTTAATGGACATCATTTACGAATCTGTTGAACTTATTGATTCGGGAAAAATTAGTATTTCGGGTTTTATGTTATTGAATGACTTAGATTTAAATTAAATCAGGCTTAGATCCAAAGCGGAATCAAAAAGTGAATCAGAAGAGCCTTAAAAGAGGGCAGGCAACCGATCTATAACAAGTGAATAGATGAAATACTTGCGGTGATACAAGATCGATGAGGGATGTATCATCGCTAAAAATAATCTAGATAGAGCAAAGAAAAATGTCGAATATAGCTGAAGCATATTTTTGATTTTGCTAAGCTAAAGTTGGTTAAATATGGGTATGTGGATTTCGGATGTCAGATCAAACTTGTCCTTGTGGTTCAGCACAATATTCAGAATGTTGTCAACCATTGCACTTAGGTAATGATAAAGCCCAAACAGCTGAACACTTGATGCGTTCCCGTTATAGCGCATTTGCTAAGCATGAAATTGATTATATTGTGAAAACCACTGCAATAGGGCAGCAACGAGCTTTAGATGTTAAAGCCATTACAGATTGGAGCAAAGCCAATCAATGGTTAAAACTCGAAGTGGTTCAATCAAATGAAAAAATAGATAAAAATCATGCACAAGTTGAATTTAAAGCACATTACCATGATGGTAAACAAGCCCAAATCCATCATGAGGTTTCGCACTTTGTACAACATGAAGATACTTGGTACTTCTTAGATCCTACGACAAATCAGCAGGTCACCATGAAACAGGCATGTATTTGTGGATCAACCAAAAAATTTAAACAATGTTGTGCGCAATATCTATAGTTTTTTTCTAAAGATGCCTTAAAATAGCGCGCATCTTTTACCCATCAGTGGATGAAGGGAAATGTTACTCACGATTATTTATATTATTGCAATTACAGCTGAAGCTATGACAGGAGCGTTATCCGCAGGACGACGTAGTATGGACTGGTTTGGGGTGGTTTTGATTGCTTGCGTCACCGCACTTGGTGGCGGTTCAGTCCGCGATGTTTTATTGGGACACTACCCACTCACTTGGGTTAAACATCCTGAATACTTGGTGCTAACGTGTTGTGCCGCATTTGTTACAATTTTAATTGCCAAATGGATGAAACATTTACATTCTATTTTCTTATTACTCGATGCTTTAGGTTTGATTGGCTTCACCATCATTGGTTGCCAAATTGCCTTGCAAATGGGACATGGCTTTGTTGTTTCAGCAGTTGCAGGTGTTTTGACAGGAGTATCAGGCGGAATTTTACGTGATATTTTATGTAATGATGTTCCTTTAGTATTCCGTCGTGAGCTTTATGCTTCAATTTCTTTTGTTGCTGTGATTTTTTATTGGTTCTGTATCGATGTGGGGTTATCACTTGAAATAACTGTGATTTCAACTTTGGTGTTTGGGTTTGCACTACGTTGTATCGCGATTTATTTTGGTTTGGAAATGCCTAAATTTATTTATAAAGATGATGATGCTCACTCTGCATCTTCAAAAGATGAGACTTGATGTAAAAAATAAAACACTTAATTTTTAAATTTACCATTGAATAGATGATCTTGTTAGCAAGATCATCACAATAACAAATAAAATTAGAAGTCCTGTTGTGAAAGCAGTATCTCCATTTTTCATCTTACACAGAGCAATGTTATGGACTTAGTTTCGCGAGTACAACGCTTACCGATTGGCAAATTTCACTATACTTTGCTCTGGGTGATCGGGTTGGGGTGGATGTTTGATGCGATGGATACCGGTCTCATCTCGTTTATTCTCACCAAGATGGCTGAAGAGTGGCAGATGTCACCGACTGAAAAAGGTTGGGTGGTGTCGATCGGTTTTGTTGGAATGGCGATTGGCGCAGTATTCTCTGGTGGGCTCGCAGATAAAATTGGTCGGCGAACGGTTTTTGCGATTACCTTAGTCACTTATAGTATTGCTACCGCTTTATGTGCTTTTGCACCGAATTTAACATGGCTCTTGGTGTTCCGCTTTATTGTTGGCTTAGGTTTAGGTGGGCAGCTTCCTGTTGCAGTAACATTGGTCAGTGAATATATTCCTGCGCAAGTGCGTGGTCGTTTTATTGTTCTTTTAGAAAGTTTTTGGGGTTTAGGCTGGCTAGTTGCCGCTCTTATTTCTTATTTTGTGATTCCAGATTATGGTTGGCATATCGCCTTTTTAATTGGTGGTTTACCTGCACTTTATGTGTTTATGATTTTAAAGAAAGTTCCTGAATCTGTTCCCTATTTGATTAATCGTGGTCGTATTCAAGAAGCGCATGCATTGGTACAAAAGTTAGAACGTCAATGTGGTGTAGAGGTGATAGACACGATCGAAGTTAAACCTGTTGCTGAGAAGCAAAGTGTTTCTTTTTCGCAGCTTTGGTCAAATCCATTTGCTAAACGTACTCTTATGCTATGGTTGATTTGGTTTGGAATCGTGTTTTCTTATTACGGAATTTTTACGTGGTTACCGAGCCTTTTGGTCAAACAGGGCTACAGTATTGTGCAGTCATTTGAATATGTGTTGGGTATGATTTTGGCTCAACTGCCTGGTTATGTTGTTGCTGCTTGGTTGGTGGAAAAACTGGGGCGTAAAGCGACATTGGCAGGTTTTATTGGCATGTGTGCTGTTTCGGCTTATTTCTTTGGGCAATCGACAACGGTCAATATGATTATGCTGTGGGGCTGTTTAATGTCGTTCTTTAATTTAGGTGCATGGGGTGTTTTATATACGTATACACCTGAACAGTATCCAACCAACATTCGTGCTTTTGGTTCGGGTTGGGCATCTGCGATTGGGCGTATCGGCGGTATTGTTGCCCCTTTGGTAGTGACGCATATGATGGTGGCATCGAATGGCTTTAGTGCAGTATTTATGATGTTTACTGCGGTACTTTTCGCTGTGGCTGCGGTGATTTTAGTTTTGGGTGAGGAAACCAAAGGCAAAACTTTGGAAGAGATTGGGCTATAGTTCTCCATAAAGAGAAAGAGTTATAGTCTATCAATGTTAACTACTTTTGAAATTAAAAAAGAATAAGTTGCTCATTTCCCCAAAAATGGATAATTTTACGTCATTAGAAAGATCTAAAGACGTAAATTGTCGTTGCGGAACATACTTGCACTTGTGTAGTCAGACTCTGCGACTTAGCATAAGAACTTAGATATAAACATTTATTTAGCACGAATTTATTTAGGATAAAAGGTTGTTATGACAAGCCTTGCGCATCATGCGACAGAAAACCGTTCCGTAGCAGAATTTACCGAACAAGCTTATTTAAACTATGCCATGTACGTGATTATGGATCGTGCATTGCCACATATCAGTGATGGTTTAAAACCCGTACAGCGCCGTATTGTCTTTGCAATGAGCGAACTGGGTTTAAAACCAAGTGGTAAGCCTAAAAAATCTGCACGTACCGTCGGTGATGTATTGGGTAAATACCATCCTCATGGCGATTCTGCGTGTTATGAAGCCATGGTATTGATGGCACAGCCATTTAGTTATCGCTATCCATTTATTGAGGGACAAGGCAACTGGGGTTCACCTGACGATCCTAAATCATTCGCAGCAATGCGTTATACAGAAGCCAAGCTTTCCCCTTATAGTGATTTATTGCTTGCAGAATTAGGTCAAGGGACATGCGACTGGCAAGATAACTTTGATGGTTCAATGAAAGAACCAGTGAATTTACCTGCTCGTGTACCGAATATCCTATTAAATGGTACAACAGGTATTGCGGTCGGAATGGCAACAGATATTCCACCACACAACCTGCGTGAAGTGATTAAAGGAACGATTGCTTTGATCCGCAATCCGAACTTAACCGATGAAAAAGTTGCAGAATATATTCCTGCACCAGACTTACCGACCAAGGCTGAGATTATTACGCCGCCTGAAGAATTATTAAAAATTCAAATGACAGGCCGTGGTAGTTATCGCACTCGCGCAATCTATACGATTGAAAAAAATGAAATTGTGATCACTGAGTTGCCATATCAAGTTTCTGGCTCGAAAGTGATCACTCAAATTGCAGATCAAATGCAGGCAAAAAAATTGCCATTGGTCAGTGATTTACGTGATGAATCAGATCATCGAAATCCGACTCGATTAGTTATTGTTTTACGTTCAAATCGTATTGACGCTGAAGCGGTAATGAGTCATTTATTTGCAACCACGGATTTAGAATCAAGCTATCGTGTCAATATGAACATGATTGGTGCAGATGGACGTCCACAAGTTAAATCGATTCGTCGTATTTTATTAGAATGGATTGAAATTCGTAAGAATACCGTTACTCGCCGTTTGCAGTATCATCTCAATAAGATCGAAAAACGTTTACATATCCTCCAAGGTTTAATCATCGCGTTTTTAAATATCGATGAAGTGATCAAAATCATTCGTGAAGAAGATCAACCAAAACCTGTGTTGATGACACGTTTTAATATTGATGAAATTCAAGCCGAAGCCATTTTGGAACTCAAGTTACGTCATTTGGCAAAGCTTGAAGAAATGGAAATGCGTCGTGAGCAAGAAGAACTAGAAGCGAGAGCCGCTGTGATTCGTGAACAGCTTGCAAACCCAGAATCATTGAAGTCTTTGATCATTGAAGAATTAAAAGATGATGCGAAAAAATTTGGTGATGATCGCCGTTCGCCAATCGTACAACGTTCAGAAGCCCAAGCGATCAGTGAACAAGATCTCATGCCTGCTGAAGCTGTAACCGTTGTACTTTCAGAAGCGGGATGGATTCGTTCTGCCAAAGGTCATGAAGTCGATGCTGAAAATCTGAATTTCCGAGCAGGGGATCAATATTTAAGTCATGCGCAGGGCAAGTCTAACCAAAAAGTTTATATATTAGATGAAACGGGTCGTAGTTATGCCTTAGCCATTAACAGCTTACCTTCGGCACGAGGTTTGGGAGAACCGCTGAGTTCAAAACTTTCTCCTGCCAATGGGGTTGGTTTTATTCAAATCATTATTGGCGAGAATGATCACGAAATTATTGCAGTAAGTTCTAAAGGCTATGGCTTTAAGTCATCTGCGAAACAGTTGGATACAAATGCAAAAGCAGGAAAAACCTTCTTAACTGTAGCTGATAATGCCAAGGCCATGCCGTTATTAATGATTGAAAATCATACACATTTAGCTATACTCAGCTCGGCAGGACGCTTACTTTTAATTGATTTGTTGGAATTACCTATTCTTAATAAAGGTAAAGGAAACAAGTTGATACAACTTGAAGGCAATGAACAGATTTTATCCATGACAACTGTGGACTTAAATGAAATAATTCAAGTGCTTGCAGGGAATCAACAGTTAAAACTTAAAGGGGAAGATTTGCAAAAATACGTTGGTAAACGTGCCTCAAAAGGGCAACTCCTACCACGTGGATATCAAAAAGCAAATAGACTGTTGGTTCAAAGATAAAACTAGCATCCAATGATCGAAATACGTTATATATGAGAGGTATTCGTGAATATGGATGTAATATTGAGCAGAAATAAACTAAAAAATTATGTTCAGTATTGAAAAACAGTTTAAAACCAGGGATTACTGATTGGAGAATGTGGCATATGGAAAAGATTTGGTTCGCTGAATACCAAAAAACTGGGATTCCAGAGACAGTAGAATTGCCGCCGGAAAATACCTCACTTATTGACATTTTTGAAAGTAATTTCCAGAAATTTGGTTCACGTGATGCCTTTATCTTTATGGATAAAGTGTTGTCATTCAGTGAGCTTGAACTTGCGAGCCGTAAATTCGCTGCATATCTTCAAAGCCTTGGTTTAGCAAAAGGCTCTCGAGTTGCAGTGATGATGCCGAACGTTCTTCAATATCCGGTTGTTGCTTTGGCAGTATTCCGTGCAGGTTTGGTATTGGTGAATGTTAATCCACTTTATACTGCACGTGAGTTAGAGCATCAACTTAACGATTCTGGTGCAGAAGCACTTGTTATCGTTGAAAACTTTGCAACAGTTTATCAAGCAATTTTGGGTAAAACACCAGTAAAGCATGTGGTTGTTGCTTCAGTTGGTGATATGCTTGGTACATTAAAAGGAACTTTGGTTAACTTTGTTCTACGTAGTGTTCGTAAGCAAATTCCAGCGTGGAATATCCCTGGGCACATTAAATTTAATGCTGCATTATCTAAAGTCAGCCCAAGTAACTATAAACGCCCAAGTATGACTTTAAGTGATACTGCTGTATTGCAATATACGGGTGGTACTACAGGTGTATCTAAGGGTGCTGAACTTACACACCGCAACCTAGTTGCTAACTTACTGCAATGTGATGGTATTTTCCAAAGTAAATTTGGACAAGGTGATGGTGCAAAAGATGATCGTATCTTCTGTGCATTACCGCTTTACCATATCTTTGCGTTCATGGTGTGTGCGCTTTATGGTATGTACAAAGGTCAGGCGAACGTTCTCATTCCTAACCCACGTGACTTACCTGCAGTAATTAAAGAATTACGTAAATATCAGCCTGGTTTCTTCCCAGCAGTAAATACATTATTTAATGCATTGGTACATAACGAAGAATTTAGACAGCTTGATTTTAGCAAGTTGAAAATGGCGATGGGCGGCGGTATGGCTGTATTACCATCGACAGCAGAAGCGTGGAAAAAGTTAACAGGTACGATCATTATCGAAGGTTATGGTCTATCTGAAACTTCTCCTGTTGCAACTGCAAACCCACCAACAACAACTGAATTCAGTGGTACGATTGGTGTTCCATTACCATTAACTGATGTTGCTATTTTAGATGATGATGGCAATCATTTGGCTCAAGGTGAGCAAGGTGAAATTTCGATTCGTGGTCCTCAGGTGATGAAAGGTTATTGGAACCGTCCTGATGAAACTGCGAAAGTAATGACGGCAGATGGTTATTTCCGTACTGGCGACATCGGTATTATGGATGCTCGTGGTTATTTCAAAATTGTAGATCGTAAAAAAGACATGATTTTGGTATCAGGATTTAACGTTTATCCTTCTGAAATTGAAGAAGTGATTGCAACACATCCAAAAGTGCTTGAAGTTGCGGCAATTGGTGTGGTGGATGAAAAATCTGGCGAAGTACCAAAATTGTTTGTTGTGAAAAAAGATCCATCTTTAACAACTGAAGAAATTCTTGAGTTTGCTAAAGAGAACTTAACTGGCTATAAACGCCCACGTTATGTTGAATTTATGGATGAATTACCTAAATCAAACGTAGGTAAAATCTTACGTAAAGATTTACGTAAATAATTGATCTAGAATTAAATATGAAAAAGCGCCGAATATGGCGCTTTTTTATTGTTGCATGAAAATTTGATTGTTATCACTGATTGTTTTTAGAGCGAATATACCAACCATCGATATAAGGGCGGCTATAACCTACGATTGCGGTAAAAGTTAGCATCGTACCCATTTGGCGGCCTAAGGCAGAAGGTGGGATACTGCCATAGCTAAAATAAATATCAATGAAGCAATAGACTGCAATAATTGCCAACCATAGGTATAGATTCATACGTTTGATGCCCACGGAAAAGAAAGCAACGGTCAATACAATCAACGTGCCTAAAGTGGATTGCCAATTGTAGTTGGCGCAAATCACGCAGAGCAAAAAAGCCATAATCGGTAATGCAATTTTCAATATACGATCAATTTCAGCCTGCTGTTGCCGTTGTTTTTCCAAAGTTTCAAACAACTCTTTTTGATCTTGTTGCACGATAATGTCCTCTTTGCACAATTTTGCAAAACTCTTTATTTAACAAAAATTATTCGGTAAATGCCATGCTATGATAACCCGCATTAATACTTCATGAGAACAGATCATGGCTGGGATAGATGGCATCATATATTTAATTCTAATTGCCTGCATACTTCCTTATGTTTTTACCATCATCGCAAAAGTTGCTGGCGGTTTTACACTTGCAGATAATCAGCATCCACGTGAATTTCTAGCCAAAACGACAGGGCTTGCAGCACGTGCCAATGCGGTGCAGCAGAACAGTTTTGAAAGCTTACCATTATTTCTTGCCGCTATTTTAATGGCTGAATATATGGTGGTTTCACAGCATCTGATTATGATGTTAGGGATTGCTTATATTATATTACGTATCATTTACGGTATTTGTTATCTTGCCAATATATCAGCGCTTCGTTCAATCATTTGGTTCTTGTCGATGGCTTGTCCAATCATTTTATTGTTATTGATTATTCGAATGATCTAAGTTTTTTCTGATTCATGCTAGGTTCATTTTCATGAAGCAAAATGTATAATCGGCAACTGTTCACGCAATTTAGCGTTATAATCAACAAGATTTTAAATAAGACCTCACTTGAAAGAGTATTCTATGAGCTATAGTAATATCCCTGCTGGTAAAGATGCACCAAATGACATCTATGTAATTATCGAAATTCCTGCAAATGCAGCACCGATTAAATACGAAATTGATAAAGATTCTGATGCATTATTTGTAGACCGTTTTATGGGTACAGCAATGTTCTACCCAGCAAACTATGGTTATGTACCAAATACTTTATCTTTAGATGGTGACCCATTAGACGTATTGGTTGTAACACCTTATCCAGTTGAGCCAGGTTCTGTAATCCGTTGCCGTCCAGTGGGTAAATTGAACATGGAAGATGACGGTGGTGTAGATGCGAAATTGATTGCTGTTCCGCATGAAAAATTAACACCGCTTTATAAAGATGTTCAAGAATATACAGATCTTCCAGAATTATTGATCAAACAAGTTGAACACTTCTTTGCTCACTATAAAGATCTTGAAGCTGGTAAGTGGGTTAAATTAAGCGGTTGGGAAGGTTCTGAAGTTGCAAAACAAGAAGTGCTTAGTTCAATCGAAGCTTACAAAGCTGCAAATAAATAATTCCAACTAGGAATTTTGGTTAGGGCTTTTTAGTTTAGGTCTTAACCCAATAAAAAACCTGCATCACATGGTGCAGGTTTTTTTATAGCTAGAAATTCGAATGAATTAGAATAATGTCACAGGAATATCAAGGAATATACGCCATTCATTCGTATCATTCATATATACAGCGCTATAAGCATCATCAGCACGGTAATGTGAATAACGTACACGTAAGCTAGCATCTTTCGCATAGCCACTTTGCATGGTGTATTTCACTTGGTTGAAGAATTCGCTTTCTTTTGCATTGTTATCAGTTGGAGTTTTGATGTCCCAACCGTAAACATAAGCACTTGTCCAATTTAAACCAGGAACACCGTAACCAGCAAAGTCTAAGTTATATTGAACTTGCGCTGATTTTTCGTGATTACCGACAAAGTCAGAAAGGTATGAGTTTGGTAGGTAAATACTTTGGAAACCATCAGCATTTTGACCATAGTCATAACCCGTATTCCCTGTGTTTTGTTGGTAAGCCAACATTACAGAGTGAGGACCTTGGTTATAAGTACCAGATAAAGCCCAAATATTATTTGAACGGTCATCAGCAGCAACATTACCTAAAGTTGAATAAGTAGAAGCGTCTTTATCCCATTCAGTATGGTAGCCACTGAAGTCAAAAGTTAATGAACTTTGATTTGCAAGTGGATATTTATAGTTTGCGTTCACATAGTGACGTTCTAAAGCATTTTTAGAATCTAAACCATAATATGAAGCACTTAACTGATCATCAAACTTATATTTTGCGCCCCAAACCACAGCATCATCTAATCTGTTTTGGTCAGTTGCAATTTGGTCAGACATCTGGTCTTTGGTAAATTTACCAGCAACAAGCTCAAGATTTTTGATTTCACGGCTTGTAACTAAAGTACCTTCAAAATATTCAGGAACTAGACGAGTTGTATTACTTGCCAATACAGGTAAGTCTAAAACTTGAGTACCGTAACGCACAGTTGTATTTGAGAAACGTGCCTTAACGTTTGCACCACCACGAGCCCAATGATCATAAGGATTACCCTCATCATCACGTGGAATCATGTTGTTACCAGAATGGTTATTAGGACCAATTTTAAATGAACCATCACCAACAGCACCAACACCAAAACCAACGATACCTTTGGTAAAGCCAGAATCAAGCGTTACGATACCTGTTTGAGCAAATGAGCTTTTATCTGTATCTGGTGCAACACCTTTGTAGTCACGGCTGATATAGCCAGTACGGAATAAAATAGATCCTGTTGCTTCTTCTAAAAATCCTTTTGCTTCACTTTGTTCGCTAGCAAATGCTGGAGTAATAATGGCAGTATTAATTAATACTGCTAAAGTAAGTTTTGTAGCTTTAAGCATGTGTTTCCTCGTAAGCGAGAGAATATGGTAATCACTGCCTGAATTCAGAACAGATAATGAATGAATTGTATATTTAATCTATAAAAATGGAATCACTTTTGATCAAAAATATTTCATTTTTGTAATATATTTATCCAATATAAAGTCATTAACTTATGAGAAAAACCGCATAAGCATACCTAAATTTATGAAAATTATAGAAATATGAAAATATGGCGGATTAATATCTAAAATTTTTACCAAAAATTCAAAAGCACGGTAAAATTTCACTTTATTTTTCTCCTGTTTTTTTTTAAGTCTTCATGCAATTAATTTTTTCCAAAATACTATGGGCTGTGCTTGTAGGTGTATTTTCATGTTCAGCAATTGCTGAAGAGTCAAAACTTTCTGTAGCAAATGGGCTTGTCTCTGGAAATATAGGTTTAGTTTCAAAGTATATTTATCATGGTGGTGTTGAAAATGATGACCTTGCAATACAAGGTGGGTTGGAATATGCGCATAAAAGTGGCATTTCTATCGGGTATTGGGGATCAACTTTAAATTATGATCCGTCAGATGAGACACAAGACCATGGTTTTGAACATAATATCTTCTTATCTTATGGGCAAGAAATTGCACAAAATTGGAGCTATAACCTTAAAACCACAGCTTATGTCTATCAAAAAGGTGGAAGTATTTATGCGGATCAAAGTGTGCGACGTAAAACAACGGCTTTTGATGTATTAGGTGAGTTAGCTTATAAGAATTTAACTTTAGGCACTTCTGTAATGTTAGCGGATGCCTCTTCTGCCAATGCCGGCGATCTGTATTTTAGTGCTGCTTATAGCCACCCTTTAACTCAAGGTTTTACTTTCAATGCGGTACTTGGTGCGTCTGCATATAACAGTAGTCGTGATGATGAGATTGTCCAGACTAAAAAAGATTTTGCTTTGAATGAAGTTCGCTTCGGTATAAGTAAAGAGGTTGCTCAATCTGGCGTCACAGCAAGTTTTGATTATGTATTGGGCGGTGAAAATCGCTTAGGTGAAGATTTTGATAATAATGTTATTTTTGGTTTAAATTATAGTTTCTAAAATAATGGCGTCTTATTGATATCTATTTAAAGAAATGCATTGTTGGCGATAGCAATGCGTTTTTATGTATTTTGAGCTAAAGTGTAAATTTAAGATTAAAAATAAAGTGAATAATAACAATAAAATGCAATTTTATAAGGTGCTTTTTATCAAACTTGGTTAAAAAGTTGGCATAGCAATTGCTATGCAATTAGGGAGTTTATTAAATTTTAGCAAAACAAATATACATCGAATGATGGGGGAGCACTCAATATGAAATTCTCAACTAAAGCACTGACATTGGCTATTTTGTCGTCAACAGCAACAATGACAATGGCGGCAGATGATGCGCTTTCAAAATTAGGCTTAAGTTTTTCTGGTAGTGCTGCTGTAACGAGTGATTATCGTTATCGTGGAATCACACAAACAGGGAATGATGCAGCGGTACAAGCAGGTTTTACGTTGTCGCACAATTCAGGTTTATATGCTGGTCTTTGGGGTTCAAATGTAAACTTTGGATCGCCTGACCCACATTTGGAACTCGATCCTTTCATTGGCTATTCAACAACATTAGATGGTTTTGCGAGCAAGCCAATTTTAGATGTTGGGGTTTGGTATTATAGCTATCCAAGTGCAAGTGATCTTAATTGGGTTGAGCTGTACGGTAAATTAATCTTTAAAAATGCATTTGCAGAAGGTGATAGCATTTTAACCAATATTAACTACACAAATGACTATGCAGGCGCAGATGCAAATAGTTGGAATGTGAATGTTGGTTATTCTGTACCATTCGGATCGACAGGTTTTGGTGGTGTTGCCAATGTTGGTTATACCGTTGTTACTGACGATGACAAGTATGATTTCAATGGTGATGATAATTATGTTGATTGGAAAGCAGGTGTAACGTATACATTTAAGTCGCTTCCAACAGTAACTGCTGAGCTTGCTGCTATTGGTACCAATATTGATACCAAAGATATGACAGATTCAGTTAAGCGTGGTGTTGAAACAGGTGCTGTATTTACCTTGACTAAAGCATTCTAAAATTATCCGTTCAAGAAAAAGGTGACATTAGGTCACCTTTTTGCATTTTTGCTGATTGGAAATTGTGACTGAATCACTTTATTGGGTTGCTTCATTGGGTTGCTTCAAAAGCTTGAGAATATTTTACTTCACCTTGTGGAAAACTTTGATTAAAAGAGAGGGCTTGAAAATATTCAGCAGGTACATTTGCTAAAGTTAAATTTGGAATCATATTGAAACCAAATTTTGAATAATATGCAGGATCACCTAAAACCACACAGCCAGCTGCGCCGAGTTGCTTGAGCTGTTGTAATGAATAGCGCATTAATGCTGAGCCAACACCTTGTTGTTGATATTCTGGTGCAACAGAAATAGGACCTAAACCATACCAATTTGGTGCACCCGAGGAAATTTCTACAGGGGAAATTGCAACATGACCAATAACCTGTTGGTCTAGTTCAGCAACAATTGAAACGGTTAATTGTTGTGCATTTCTTAAAGCATTGACAATAAATTGTTCGGTGTGATCTGTATGTTCAGCATTTTCAAAAGCACGCTCAGTGAGTTTGAAAATCGCATCAATATCATGATTTTGTTCATTTCTTAAAATTAAATTAAGCATATTCATCCTGTTTTAATTCTCAAAGTTTAAGACTGAGTTCCTCGATAAGATAAGGCTTCAGTCAAATGCGTACTTTGGATTTCGTCACTTTGTGCTAAATCTGCAATGGTTCTCGCAACGCGTAAAATACGATGATAAGCACGTGCAGATAGATTTAAACGTTGTTGTGCCATTTCAATCATCTTTTTTGAAGCGTCATCTAATACCACATGCACTTCTAAGTCTTTAGGGGAAAGAGCATGATTTAGCCCGCCTTGTCTTTGAATTTGAAAATCAAAGGCTTGGATCACACGCTCTCTGACGATTGTAGAGTTTTCCACAGGTTGTGGATCTTGTAATTCCTGAGCTTTTAAGGGGGGTACATCGATATGTAAATCAATACGATCCAATAAAGGGCCTGAAATACGATTTTGATAGCGTTTAATGGATTCAGCAGAACATTGACAGCGACTGTCTTGATTAAATGCATAGCCACAAGGGCATGGATTCATTGCTGCAATCAATTGAAAATTTGCAGGGAAAGTAATTTGGCGTGACGCACGTGAAATCACGATTTCTTTGGATTCAAGAGGTTGCCTAAGGACTTCTAAAACTTTACGGTCGAATTCAGGCAACTCATCTAAAAATAAAACGCCTAAATGTGCAAGTGTAATTTCCCCAGGTTTCGGATGTGAACCCCCACCAACCAAAGCGATTGCTGACGCTGTATGATGAGGCGCTCGGAAGGGACGCTGTCCAAAATGGTGCTGCATATTGGCAATTGAGTAAATACTCGCGACTTCTAAATTTTCTTGTGGATTTAGTGTAGGTAAAATACTGGGCAGCCGTGACGCCAAAAGCGTTTTGCCTGTACCCGGTGGACCTCTAAATAAAATAGAATGCCCACCTGCTGCTGCAATTTCTAAAGCACGTCTTGGACGTAATTGCCCTTTAACATCGGCTAAATCGAATTTGTATTGTTGGGAATGTATGGTTTTCTGCGAAATAGCTGCTTCGATTTTTTGTGAGCTTAAAAAATGTTCACAAACCTGTTTTAAATGATTCGCGGCAAAGACTTGAAATTCAGGAAGTTGAGCAGCTTCATCAGCATTTTCTTTAGGCAACATCAGTTGATGTTTTGCCATTTGACATGCCATGGCAATGGTGAGTGTCCCTGTTGTAGGACGTAAATGCCCATCTAAGGCTAGTTCGCCAATAAACTCGAAATCATCTGTGACATTCTCAGGAAGTTGCCCTGTGGCAATGAGTATTCCCAAAGCAATGGGTAAATCTAGACGTGAGCCGTCTTTGGGTAAATCTGCGGGAGCAAGATTGATGGTTAAGCGTTTGGTTGGAAATTGATAACCACTGTTGATAATGGCTGAACGTACACGATCTTTACTTTCACGAACAGCAGCTTCGGCTAAGCCAACAATCGTTAGAGAAGGTAATCCTGCACTGACATGGACTTCAACTTCAATTAAAGGTGCGTGTAATCCGAGTAAGCCTCGGGTATAAATTTTTGCAAAAGACATTATTATTTTCCAGTTTGCTTTATTTTTAATCGTTTTATTGTTCTAGTTGCACTAAAAATGCGCAAATATTGTTAGCTATTTTTTTGAATTAACACTTCAAGTGCTTTAACTTGCTGTTGTAATTCATTTAGACGCAAAGTGGCGTTATTTAGTGCAGTTTTTTGACGTTCCATTTCATCTTTGGAAACGATATCCATTTTAGTGACTGTTTCATTCAGTAATGCACGTAAATTATGTTCTAAATCTTTTTTAGGTTGATCGACTTGTTCTAAAATTGCTTGTAATAATGTTTCAATCATGAGAAATCCGATAGTGTTATAGTCTTTGGCGAGTGTAACACCTCTCATTTTTTTTTGCTTTAGGAATAGTCGTTGCAAGCCTAAAAAACGATAAAGAACAATAAATACCGCACGGCATCCATTCATTTAAGCATGATAAAAGCGAGTGGGTGCACGACGTTTCCTTAAATTTACAGCAGCGTAGAGAACGTGTGTAACAGCATTTAAAACAAAAAATATGCATAATTTTTCAGTTTTTTAAAGCTCAAACTTCACCTATATGGATAGAATAGGTTATAAAGGCAAAGCATGTTAATCCGATGAGCATCCCCAACCGCTAGGAAGATTGGCATGAAAATTGAACATAAAACCTTACTGGTGAAATAAGCCGAAGGAAAACAATATGAAACTCGTAACTGCAATTGTAAAACCGTTTAAATTGGATGATGTGCGTGAAGCATTGTCTGAAATTGGCGTTCAAGGGATCACTGTAACAGAAGTGAAAGGTTTTGGTCGTCAAAAAGGCCATACTGAACTGTATCGTGGTGCTGAATATGTTGTTGATTTCTTACCTAAAGTAAAAATTGAAATTGCAATTAGTGATGACATGGTGGATTCAGTGATTGAATCAATTACACGTGTTGCTAGTACTGGAAAAATTGGTGACGGAAAAATTTTCGTGACGAATTTAGAGCAAGTCATCCGTATTCGTACAGGTGAAACAGGTCCAGACGCTGTTTAATTTGGCACGAAGTTTGCTGGTTATGTATATAGATACATAATTTACAAAATTAGGTTGGGGGATACGAATGAAAAAAATGCTACTAGCGCTCAGCCTGTCTGGCGCACTTCTTGGTGGATCAGTTGCGTGGGCAGAAGAAAATGTAACTGAGCCTACAACAGCAGTTGCTGTAAGTGATGCTGTAGTCACTGAAACAGTTGCTGCTCCTGAAACAGCACCTGCACCTGTCGCAATGACAGAAGAAAAACCAAAAGCTGATACAGGTGACACCGCTTGGATTCTCGTTTCTACAGCGCTTGTTTTGCTCATGACGATTCCAGGTTTAGCACTATTCTACGGCGGTATGGTTCGTAAGAAAAATGTGCTCAGTACAATGGCGCATAGTTTCTCTGCGGCAGCAATTGTCAGTATTGTGTGGGTGGTTATCGGTTATTCACTGGCTTTCGGTTCAGGCAATGCCTTTATTGGCGGTTTAGATAAAGTCATGCTTTCAGGGATAACAACAGATGCCTTAAGCGGCACAATTCCTGAAATTTTATTTGTTATTTTCCAAATGACTTTTGCGATTATTACTGTTGCGATTATTAGCGGTTCTGTCGCTGATCGTATGAAATTCAGTGCTTGGATTGCGTTCATTACGATTTGGGTTGTTGTGGTATATGCACCGATTGCTCATTGGGTATGGGGTGGCGGTTGGTTAATGAATGATGGCGCGCTTGATTTTGCAGGCGGTACAGTTGTTCATATTAACTCAGGTGTTGCGGGCCTCGTTGCAGCTTATTTACTTGGTAAGCGTATGGGTTTAGGCAAAGAATCTATGGCACCACATAATTTAGCGCTCACTGTTCTCGGTGCAAGTCTTGTTTGGGTGGGCTGGTTTGGTTTCAATGGTGGTTCGGCGCTTGGAGCAAATGGTTCAGCAGCGTATGCATTGGTTACAACTCAAATCGCAGCAGCAGCAGCAGCTATTTCTTGGCTAATCGTTGAGAAAATAGTACGTGGCAAAGGTTCTGTATTAGGTGCAGCATCTGGTGCAGTAGCAGGTTTGGTGGTCATTACTCCAGCAGCAGGCTTCGTCACTGTGGGTGGTGCATTAATCATGGGTTTAATCGGCGGTGTGGTTTGTTTCTGGGGTATTTCAGGCCTTAAACGTATCCTCAAAGCTGATGATTCTTTAGATGCTTTTGGTTTGCATGGTGTTGGTGGTATCGTTGGTGCAATCTTAACGGCTGTATTTGCAAGTGAATTCATCATGGGCGATAAAGCGCCAGTAGATATGATGCATCAATTGTGGGTACAAGTTGAAGGTGTATTGGCAACGATTGCATATTCAGCAGTTGTTACATTCATCCTACTTAAACTGATCGATGTTGTGATTGGAATCCGTGTTGAATCTGACGATGAGCGTATGGGTCTAGATTTGAGCCAACATGGTGAACGTATTGAGTAATACAATAACTGTATAATTTAAAACAATAACTATATATTGTGTAAAACAGCCCGAATGGGCTGTTTTTTTTCCATATCTTGCGAAATGCTCAACAAAAACCAGTTTTTTTGCTACACTAGCTGAAATCACGAATTTTGTTCAATTAAACCACTATGCATTGTCCATTTTGCAACGCCGCTGATAGTAAAGTTATCGATTCGCGCTTGGCAGCGGAAGGCTGTCAGATTCGTCGACGCCGTGAATGTATTAATTGTGGTGAGCGTTTCACGACATTTGAAAGTTATGAAGTGGTCATGCCACGTGTAACCAAGTCTGATGGTAAAAATGAACCATTTGACGAAGCAAAACTACGTCGTTCTTTAATGCATGCTTTACAAAAAAGACCTGTGACTCAAGAACAGATTGAAACTGTATTGAGTGATATTCAATTGCAAATCCGCCGTTTGGGTGAACGAGATGTTCGTTCCAGAACCATTGGCGAGATTGTCATGCAAGCTTTATTTGCGTTAGACCATGTTGCTTATGTGCGTTTTGCATCAGTTTATCAAGATTTCCAAGATGTAGAAGCATTCAGACATCAAATTGAGCAAATGCAACATCGTGAGCAAGACCATTAATTTATTTTCGAAAAATTATTTATCAGGAATGCTATGTCTGAGTTAAGTCAGAATACGAAGCATGTTGGATCTGATGTAGATCAATTTTGGATGCGTCAAGCAATTGCTGAAGCTGAGAAAGCGATTTATCGAACCCGTCCTAATCCTGCTGTAGGTTGCGTGATTGTGAAAGAGGGTGTGATCGTTGGACGTGGTGCAACAGCTCCAGTCGGTGGTCCACATGCTGAAGTTTTTGCGATGAGAGAAGCTGGAGAACAAGCACGTGGTGCAACAGCTTATGTCACACTTGAACCTTGCGCACATTATGGACGTACTCCACCTTGTGCAAAGGGATTGGTTGAAGCTGGGGTTGCAAAGGTCGTGATTGCCTGTGCAGATCCAAATCCTTTAGTTGCAGGGAAGGGTGTACAAATACTGCAAGACGCTGGTATTGAAGTGATTACAGCTGTTTGTACAGCTGAAGCTGAAATGCAAAATAAAGGCTTTTTAAAAGCCATGGCAACGGGCATGCCTTATGTACGTTTAAAAGTTGCATCGAGTTTAGATGGCCGTACTGCGATGGCTTCTGGTGAATCGAAATGGATCACTGGTACAGAAGCACGACAGGATGTGCAACATTGGCGAGCAATTTCAGGGGCTGTGATTACAGGTATTGATACTGTTTTGGCAGATGATCCTCAATTAAATGTGCGTGCCTTGCTAAATATTGACCTTGAAAATATTGTTCAGCCAAAACGTATTATTTTGGATCGTCAGGGACGTTTGCCTTTAACTGCACAGATTTTACAGCAACCTGAAACAGTGATGGTCATGGGGCCATTTCGTCAGGAACTTGCAGATTTAGGCGTGGTACAATTAGCCGTACAATCTTTAAAAGATTTGCTTGCGACTTTAAAAGATTTGCAAATTTATGATGTGTTGGTTGAAGCAGGTGCAACATTATCAACTGCATTTTTGCAGGAAAGCTTAGTTGATGAAATGATCAGCTATGTCGCACCTACTTTTTTAGGACAATCAGCACGTGCCATGTTCAATGCAGAATTTGAATCTATGGCACAACAACTTCGTTTTAAGCTTATTGACGTCATCCAAGTGGGTGATGACATTCGTTTAAGACTCATCCCTTCTCAAGAGTCAGTATGAATTCAGAGTCACCATCATCGGTTTATCACAAGCGTCGCCATGCTGCACGTACAACAGATGAATATCTTTTTCATCAGCTTGTTCCTTATTTGGGAAACAAGCGTCGTTTGTTACATCTGATTCTTGAAGCACTTGAAATTACAGGAACATTAAATACAGGCAGTAAACGTGCACCAATTTTTGCAGACTTTTTTGCAGGCAGTGGTGTGGTTTCACGTTTGGCACGTCAAAATGGTTATCGCGTGATTGCCAATGATTGGGAGCCGTATAGTCATGCACTGAATCATGCGATTCTTGCATGTACAGATGCACCAGCATTTAAAGAACTCGGTGGCTATCAAAAAGCCATTGATTATCTAAACCGATTACCTGAAGTTAAGGGTTGGGTGACGCATAACCTTTGCCCACGCAATGATGAAATTTATGATCCTGCTCGTGATCGTTTGTTTTTTAAACGTCGTAATGGCATGCGTATCGATGCAATTCGTCAGCAAATTGCGACATGGCAAGCACAGGGCGCAATTGATGATGTGGAAATGAGTGCTTTACTTGCACCATTGCTTTATTCAGCAAGTTTTGTCAGTAATACCAGTGGGGTATTCAAAAGCTTTCATCATGGTTGGGGCGGTAAAACTCAAACTGCTTTAGAACGAATTGAGTCTTTATTGTGGCTCACACCGAGTCGCTTTAGTGAAGTGGGTGACAATAAGCAAAAGACGCCCATGGCTGAAATGTGGTGTGTGGATGCACAGCACCTAGCCAATCAAATGAGTGGCTTTGAGGTTGATGTAGCCTATTTAGATCCACCGTACAATCAACATGCTTATAGTAGTAATTATCATGTGCTCAACTCTTTAACGCTTTGGGATCAAGTCGATTTACCGACACCAGATACCAAAGGTTTTAAAAGCGGGATTGATCGTGCATGGCGAAAAGAGCGTCCAAGTCCTTATAATTCATCGAAATATGCGCAAGAAGCATACGAAAAATTGTTGGAAACCATCAACGCGCGCTATATCCTGACCAGTTATTCAACCGATGGAAATATTGAAGCCAAAGATTTATTGGCTGCCAATTTAAAACGAGGCAAAGTCACGTTATTGACGCAGGATGTACCTCGTTATCGTGTTAGTAAGCAACGCCAATCTGAACGAGCGCGTGTACTTGAGTTTATTGTCATTACGGATACACATGCCAAATCAGGGCCACCATTGCGTCAGTTATTGGGGCAGCTTTATCATTTTGCAGAATTAGGTGGCGTTGATACTTCTGGGGTAAGCACTCAACTGGTGCTTTGGTAAGCCCTTTAAAAAATACAGAATGGCACAACATAGTAGATAGAGAATTTGGTTTGAATCCCTCATTCATTGAGGTAGTAGGATAAAAATATGTTCACAGGCATTATTGAAAGTTTAGGAAAGGTTGAAAGTTTGCAAAGTGTCGGTGGCGACGTACGTTTACGTATTCATACCGATTTAGATATGTCTGATGTACATTTGGGTGATTCGATTGCCACCAATGGTATCTGCCTTACTGTTATTGAATGGGGGGATCACTGGTATGCAGCTGATGTTTCTCGTGAAAGTTTAAATCGAACCACTTTAGAAAATTGGAAAGTGGGGCAGCCAGTGAATGTAGAAAAAGCCATGCTACCTACGACACGCTTTGGTGGACATATTGTGAGTGGCCATGTCGATGCTGTTGGTGAAATTACTGTTGTTCGTTCAGATGCTCGCTCAATTTATTATGAAGTGACAGCACCAGCAGAGATTGCTAAATATTTAGCTGAAAAAGGCTCTGTGACTGTAGATGGAATCAGCCTGACGATTAACCATTTGCGTGGTAGCGTTTTAAGCTTAAATTTAATTCCTCATACAGCTGAACGAACCAATATTGGAACGTGGAAAGTCGGTTCTAAAGTCAATTTAGAAGTTGATGTATTGGCGCGTTATATTGAGCGCTTATTGCTAGGTGATAAAGCTGCGGAACAAAAAACTGAATCAAAATTAAGCATGGAATTTTTGGCTGCAAATGGCTTTCTAAAGTAATATGCACTGAATATATGAAGAAAAAACCTAATCTATTTAGGTTTTTTTGCATTTATATCGTCAAATTAGACTAATATATTACAAATGCTTCATCGAAGAGAGTTGTGTATTGCTTGATTTTTTACTGCATTTAGAACAATTATTGCCCACGCTACTAGAAAATTATGGGCTTTGGATCTATGCAATTCTGTTTTTGATTATTTTTGCAGAAACAGGTTCCGTATTTATGTTTTTTTTACCGGGTGACAGTTTGCTGATCGCCATTGGTGCTTTGTGTTCTACGGCCGAGTCTGTACATTTACATTATATGGGGGTACTTTTATTTATTGCCTCTGTATTAGGTTATATCGTCAATTACTATACAGGTCGTGTTCTGGGGTTTAAATTTTTCCATGCACACTCCCGTTGGTTTAAGCCTGAATATGTTAAAAAAACCAATCATTATTTTGTGAAACATGGTGGAAAAACTATTCTTGTTGCTCGTTTTGTACCTTTTGTGCGTTCTTTTGCGCCATTTGCCGCAGGTGCAGGGCATATGAAAATGCCTGTATTTATGTTGTATAACATCTTAGGTGGCTGGGTTTGGATTGCCTTATTACTTGGGATGGGCTATGGGGCAGGTAATTTACTTTCTTTACTGATCGCTTGGTTATAGATTTTACTCATGCGTTTAAAAAAGCCCTAATTGGGCTTTTTTTGGCAGTCATACACGTATTTTACCCATGTTTAGAGACGTTTACTCAAAGCTTAGTTGAATTATCTCAAAATATCTTAGGATGAAAATGGCAATGCTTTATTCTTTTTCAGCTGAAAAGTTAGAATTAGCTAAAATGTATTCAATTTCTTCTTTAGCTGCAGATTCTAGTTTAGAACGGAAAGCATTTACAGTTTGCTCAATCAGTGTTTCAGCTTCAAGTTCAAGTCTTAAACGTACACTTTCTAATTCAGAAGTGATTTGACGATCATCAATTCTAAATTGACCACTGGCATAGTCGATAGCGGATACATCTGGGTTTTTTGTGTATTTTTCACTATATTCAGAAATTTCAACATCAATATGTTGTCGCAGATTTTGCAATGTAAGTTGTTGATCTTTAAACTGTTGAATTTCATCTTGCTGTAATTGTTGATTATAAGCATCTTGTTGTGCACGTTTTTCGGCTAACGCTTTTTCCAATGCCAACTGTTTGCGAATACGTGCTTCTTCAATGAGTTGTGCTTTTAAATCGGCATAGGCTTGCTCAACTTTAAGTTGTGCAATTTGCATTTGGCGCTGATCATTATTGAGCCAATTTTGTATGTCTGTTACAGGACTTAAAAGGTCACAGATGCGATTGAGGTCATCGACAAAAGTTTGGCGCACGGTTTCAGGCGTGTCCAACCAACGCTTTTTAAAATCTTGACCGACATTTAATGCCACCACGCATCTCCTTTGTTTTTAGGTATGAATATCAATAAATTAGAGTTTGAAGGTTTGAGGTGTAATGCTCATTCGCCGATACGCTTTGTACTTTTCACGACCAATTTGCTTTGCAGACTCATCATTTTCAACAATTTCTATAATGTGACTAAATTGTGTCACTTGTTCAAGGGGTTGATTGTTAAAATTAAACACAATCCATTCAACTGTACTTGATCCTGCTTGTGCTAAGGGTAATTGTGCTGAAATACAAATAGGAGCATGAGTTTGGTCAATACCATGGGCTAAAAAGCTTGTTGGATCAAAGCTCCATAAGTGGTCATCGAGTTGTTGTTGCAATTCAGGATCTGGGCAATGCAGCCAAATTTTAGCTGCATTTCGTAAAATTTTACGACATAAACGACAGGCACTTTCAACCTGCCGTTCAGGGCTTTTTTCAAACAGATAAAAGCTAATTTTAGCCATTTGATTGCGCGCGTTTAGCAATAAATTGCATTAACAATGGAACTGGACGACCTGTTGCACCTTTATTTGCACCTGAGTTCCAAGCCGTGCCTGCAATATCTAAATGTGCCCAACGGTAATCACGTGTAAAGCGCTGTAAGAAACACGCTGCTGTAACTGCGCCAGCTTTAGGTCCACCAATATTGGCAATATCTGCGAATGGCGTATCAAGCTGTTCTTGATAATCCTCATACACAGGCATACGCCATACACGGTCAAAAGAAGTATGACCTGCTGCAATAATTTCTTCAGCTAATTCATCATCTGGTGTGAATAATCCAGAAACTACAGAACCTAAAGCAATCACACATGCACCTGTCAATGTTGCTACATCAATCACCAATGCTGGATTGAAACGTTTGATATAAGTCAAAGTGTCGCACAGGACTAAACGACCTTCTGCATCAGTATTTAAAATTTCAACAGTCTGTCCACTCATCGTTGTGACAATATCACCCGGACGAGTTGCATGACCTGAAGGCATATTTTCCGCAGCAGCAATTGTACCCACAACATGGATTGGTAGTTTTGCTTCACACAATGCGCGAATTGTACCCAACACTGAGGCCGCGCCACACATATCGAATTTCATTTCGTCCATGCCTGCGCCTGGTTTTAATGAAATACCACCTGTGTCGAATGTTACACCTTTACCAACAAGAACAATCGGTGCTTGATCAGCGTTGGCTTTATATTCTAGGGTAATGATGCGACCTGGGCGATCTGAACCTTTGCTCACAGCAAGGAAAGCATTCATACCTAAATTAGCCATCTCAGGCTCTTCAAGAACAGTTACTTTTAATAAGTCTGGAAATTCAGCAGCAAGTGCATGAGCTTGTTCAGCCAAATATTCTGGAAAACAAATATTGCCAGGACAGTTTCCAAGATCACGTGCTAAATTTTGTCCGTTTTGGACTGCTTCAACAAAGCTTAATTGTTCATTGGTCAATGTTGATTGATTTGCAATAAATTCAATACTTTCTAAACTAAATTCATTTTTCTTAGATTTAAACTCATCGTAACCATAAGCCACTTGAGTAATGCTTAAAGCAAATAAATAATGGAACTCAACTGGAATAGCTGAGATATCGATACTGATTTGTTTGGATTTTTTTTGTGAAGCTTTGATAACTGTTTGTGCGATTTTTGCTAATTTCGCTGCCGTTATTTCAGAGGCTTTATCGATACCCACTAAAGTACATTGTGCAATTTGAGTCAGTTTTCCGATGAGTGGTAATGTCTCATTGAAACTTGCTTTGTAGTCTATTGCTTTGGTTAATGAATCTAGATCATTGATTTTATATACTTCTTGAGCTATTTTCGGGTTTTCAGAATCCACCAAAATAAACAACGATTGGCTAGATGTAGGCGTTGAAAACGATGGGTTTATTGTAAGTTTCATATGCTGTATTTGTGCCTTTTTAACGTTTCACTTCATTAAACCATTGAACCACTTCCAATGGTAGAATTTCAATGTGGTTTTATATTTTTAACTTCGGGTAAACTAGTACTACTTCACGATTTACTCTTATTTGGAAGATTAATTTGATTATTCGACGTTATCTCGTCAAGCAAGTGGTTTCGACTTCTTTGGTGGTCGTTGCACTATTAACACTCATTATGATGGGTGGACGTTTGATCAAGTATTTTGGCGTGGCAGCGCAAGGTCGTTTAGATGCCAGCATCCTGTTTAGTATTATTGGCTATCGCTTACCTGAATTTTTAACATTAATTCTTCCTTTAGGTTTCTTTATTGGGCTGATGCTGGTTTTTGGTCGTTTATATGTCGACCATGAAATGGCTGTGTTCAATAGCAGTGGTTTGAGTCGTATCCAATTGGCTCGTTTGCTCATTCCGCTGACCGTGATTTATTTATTTGTACAAACGATTTTAATGGTGTGGTTGTCCCCTTGGGGACTGCGTCAGTATGAGCAACTGGTGTCAACGCAAGCAGTTCGAACTGGATTTGATTTGGTTCGACCCAAAGAGTTTATTTCCTCAGGGGCTTATACCATCTATGCTGGTTCGTTATCCGAAGATCGTAAGAATTTAAAAGATATTTTCTTTTATCAGCGTGCTGAAAAAGAAGGTAAACCTGATGTGATGATTTTGGCAAAAGAAGCCACACGTGTTGAAATGGCCAATGAAACAGCCAGTATTGTCGATTTAATTCAAGGGCGTCGTTATGAAATTTATCCGGGGACACCAAAATATAGCCAAGCGGAATTTCAATCGTATCGCCTGCGTTTAGAAAGTGATAAAGAAGCCAAATTTGAAAGTGGTGAAGTCGAAGCCTTACCGATTGGAAAATTACTTGCAGTCAAAAATGACCCAGTGGTTGAGAGTGAGTTGGGGTGGCGTATTTTCGTGCCATTTTCAATGATTGTTGCACTCATGCTTGCAACAGCATTGTGTGAGGTGAGCCCTCGACAAGGTCGTTATTTAAAACTGTTTCCAGCCTTATTGATTTTTGCCAGTTTAATTGTGGCATTGATGGCAATTAAAACTCGAATTAGTAAAGCTGAGGTTGGGATTTGGGCTTATCCTGCGGTGCTTTTGGTATATGCCATTGCGGCGGCTTTATTCTCTAGAAAACAGAAATTAGCACCTAAGATTAAAAAGCAGATTCAACGAGTGAGGTCATAATGTTAGCACGTAGAATTGTCGCCAAGCATGTGAC
Source organism: Acinetobacter piscicola (assembly GCF_002233755.1). Classification (GTDB taxonomy): domain Bacteria; phylum Pseudomonadota; class Gammaproteobacteria; order Pseudomonadales; family Moraxellaceae; genus Acinetobacter; species Acinetobacter piscicola. The sequence goes on from NZ_NIFO01000004.1 coordinate 38,419, forward strand.
TAAAACCACAGCACTCGCAATGTTGGGTGCAACAGCTGTGCTATCGGTATTACAAATCCTATTTACTTATTTAGGTGAGTTGGGTGATTTAAAAGAAGGTTATACCGCTTGGAATGCTTTGCAATATGTGTTTTGGGGCGCACCACGCTACTTGTATGAAATTCTCCCGATCTCTGCATTGATTGGTGCAGTACTGGGTTTAGGTTCAATGGCTTCTAATAGTGAACTCATCGTGATGCGTGCGTCAGGGATTAGTTTATGGCGGATTGTAGGTTGGGTAATGCGTTCAGCCATGCTTTTGGTTGTTTTGTCTTTTGTACTAAGTGAATTTGTTGTTCCTTATACCAATGAACATGCAAAAAGCATTAAAAGTCATCGTAGTGTTGCTGCTTTAGGTGAAGTAAAAGGGTATTGGACACGTGAAGGACAACGTTTTATTTACATTGACTATGCCAATTCACAAGGGACTTTAAAACAAGTTCAAGTGATTGATTTCGATGATAACTATCGGATGAAGTCTTTATTAAATTCTGAACAAGGTAAGTTTGTTCATGATGGACAATGGAATTTACAGAACAGTACTCAAGTGAACTTACTTGTAAATGGTCAAGCTCAAGCTGCAAAAACCAATCAACAAGATTTAGCACTGGCTTTACAACCGAAGTATGTACATATGGTAACGATTGATCCTGAAGACTTGGCACCGAGCCAATTGGTGAGTTTCATGAAATATATGAATGAATATAGCCAAGTTCCAAAAACCTATTTACTGGCTTTTTGGAAAAATGTCGGATCACCATTTGCGTTATTGGCTTTAGTTTTGATTGCTTGTTCATTTATTTTTGGACCATTACGCCAACAATCTATGGGTTTCCGTTTGGTCATTGCACTGTTTGTTGGTCTTGGTTTTTATTATTTACAAGATTTCTTGGGTTATGCGAGTTTGGTTTATGCATCATCACCTGTATGGTTCGTATTTTTACCGATTGTACTCATGTTTGGCGCAGGAAGTTATTTGCTCTACAGAGCGCGCTAATCCATGAGATAAATCAGAAATTCAGATCATCAACATCAATGTTTGTCATGGTCTGAGCATAGAGTCTGCCGTAAAAAAACGGTAAGATAGCACGATTAATTTGTAAACAGAAAAGAGTGTAAATCATGACGGATGCAACTGCTGGCAAAATCCCTCACGTTCTAGTGATTATGGATGGTGTGGGTCATCGTGAAGCGGTCGAAGATAATGCGTTTTTAGCAGCAAAAACGCCAAATCTAACCATGATGCAAGAAAAGCATCCGCATAGTTTAATTTCTGGTTCAGGTGAAGATGTTGGTTTACCCGATGGACAAATGGGGAATTCAGAAGTTGGCCACATGAATTTAGGTGCAGGCCGTGTGCTTTATCAAGATTTTACGCGTATTACCAAAGACATTCGTACGGGTGATTTTTTTGAACATGAAGTTCTGATTGATGCTGTAGAAAAAGCCAAAGCTGCCAATGGTGCAGTACATATCATGGGGCTATTGTCTGAAGGTGGTGTGCATTCGCATCAAGATCATATCGTTGCAATGTGTGAGCTTGCCCTAAAACGTGGTGCGAAAGTGTATTTACATGCTTTCCTTGATGGACGTGATACACCACCTCGCAGTGCTCAACCATCATTACAAAAATTAGATGCAGTTTTTGCACAATACCCAAATCAAGGTCGTATTGTCACGATGATTGGTCGTTATTTTGCCATGGATCGTGACAATCGTTGGGATCGTGTAGAGCAAGCTTATCGTTTGATGACCGAAGGTGAAGCTTTCCGTGTGGTTGATTCAGCGATTGAAGGTTTAGAACAAGCGTATGCAGCCAATGAAAACGATGAGTTTGTAAAAGCAACTCGAATTGGTGAGATTACCAAAATTTCTGATGGTGACAGTATTGTGTTTATGAATTTCCGTGCCGATCGTGCTCGTGAAATTACCAAAGCTTTTGTTGAAAAAGATTTTGCAGGTTTTGAACGTAAAGTTGTGCCAAATTTATCTAAATTTGTCATGTTGACGCGTTATCAAGCCACAATCGATGCACCTGTGGCATATATGCCAGAAGGATTGAAAAACTCAATTGGTGAATATTTATCATCATTGGGCAAGACTCAACTTCGTATTGCAGAAACAGAAAAGTATGCACATGTGACTTTCTTCTTTAGTGGTGGTCGTGAAGATGAATATCCAGGCGAAAAGCGTATTTTGATCCCATCACCTAAAGTTGCAACTTATGACCTACAGCCTGAAATGAGTGCGCCTGAAGTGACGGACAAACTTGTTGATGCGGTTAATTCAGGTGAATATGACTTATTGGTGGTGAACTATGCCAATGGTGATATGGTTGGACACACAGGTGTATTTGATGCGGCTGTGAAAGCTGTTGAGGCTGTAGATCTAAGCTTAGGCCGTCTATATGAAGCTGTGATGGCAAAACATGGGCATATGTTGATTACAGCAGATCATGGTAATGTTGAGCAAATGCAGGATTATGTGAGTGGTCAGGTACATACTCAACATACAACGGAACTCGTACCTTTCATCTATGTGGGACCAAGCTCAGCGACCATTGCAGAAGGTGGCGTTTTAGCGGATGTTGCACCAACAATTCTGAGTTTGATGAAGCTTCCAGTACCATCGGAAATGCAGGGGCGTAATCTAATTACGTTGAACCCATAAGATAACAATACATAAAATACAGGTGTGTGAATGGCTCAAGCTTGGAAATATATTGCTGTTTTAACAGGATTACTGACCAGTGGAAGCCATTCTATATGGGCAGCTGAACATACTGCCCCACTTGATTTTGATGGAGAAATTGAACAGGCGGTTACAGAAGTCCCTATTGAATCGATAGAACAATTTGTCCAAATTTACGGAATTGTTAAAGATAACTATGTGGAAGAAAAACCAGATGATGTTTTGTTCTTACAAGCAACTAAGGGTTTAGTCAGTGGTTTAGACCGTTATTCACGTTACTTAACTGCTGAAGAATACAAACAACTGATGCAATACACAGAAAGTGATCTTGCGACAGCAGATTTTGAGTTGGTCTTAGATAATCATAGTCATCAATGGAAAATTAAAAATTTACATGAAAATTCAGATTCAACAAAGTTGGGTCTTAAAGATGGGTTTAGTGTTTTTAAAATTGAAAATCAAGAACTTAAAAATTTAAATGCAGAACAAGTCGATGATTTATTGCATGGATCGATTGGTTCGGCCTTTCAATTACAGCTGAATGAAAAAAGTCCGATATTAACGATTGTGAGAAATCGGAAATTAGATGTCGCTGATATTGAAGCGATGATGTTGCACAATCAAGTTTTAGTCTTGAAAGTGAAAGTGTTCCAACAAGATACTGCCAATGAAATTAAACGTTTAATTGAAGAATATAGTTCCCAAAAAGTGAAAGCTGTTTTATTGGATTTGCGTAATAATCCAGGAGGATTATTATCTGCTGCGGTTGAAACTGCTGATTTATTTTTAAATCAAGGTACGATTGTTTCAACCAAAAGCCGTTCGGAAGGTAATCAACAATTCCAAGCTTTGCCGGGGAATGAATTTCCAAATATCAAATTGGGTATTTTGATCAATGGTCGTTCGGCATCTGCGGCTGAAGTCTTTACTGCAGCGATGAAAGAACACCAACGAGCTTGGGTCATTGGTGAAAAAAGTTATGGTAAAGGCGTGGTGCAGAAATTATTCCCATTACCCAATGGTGCAGCATTACAAATGACGGTTTCACATTACTTCACACCCAATGGAAATATGATTGATGGGCAAGGCATACGTCCAGATTTGGAACTGCCATGGACGATCGATTTAAAAGAAGAAAGTTATTTAAATAATGTTTCTGATCAATTGCTTAAACATCGTTAATATTTGATTTATTACACTGAAGAATAGATCAAGTAATAAAAAAGCTGAGAATAACTCTCAGCTTTTTTAGTTTTTAAAATGATCAAAAAACGATCATTTTAATCATCATCTGTATCTAAACCAAATTTTTTCAAACGATAGCGTAGAGAACGGAAAGTCATTCCCAGTTTTTTTGCCGCTAAAGTTCGATTCCAATGCGTTTGATTCAATGCAGAAAGTAGCACTTCTTTTTCTACTTTTTCCAAATATTCCTCTAAACCTTCTTCAGGAATCTTTTGAGCTTTCGATGAAGTTTCAGTTTGAGTGGTTGTTTTTATATCCGCTTCAACTGGTTCACTGTAATTGATTCCGCGAATAGGTGCAGGTTGTAGGTGCTGAATATCCAATTGATCTTCATCACTCATGGTAATGGCTTTTTCAATGATATTGCGCAGTTCACGAACATTACCAGAGTAGTGTTGTCCCAATAAAAATGCTTTTGCTGCTTCTGTAAGCTGTTTGGTTGGAATTTGCCACTCCGCACAGATCACTTGAATAAAATGAGCAGCTAAAATCAAAATATCTTGATCACGTTCACGTAAAGGAGGCAGTACGACATCCATCACATGGATCCTAAAAAATAGGTCGTGACGGAATTTACCTTGCTCTACTAACATTTCAATATCTTGATGACTAGCACTGATAATACGAAAATCGACTTCGATTTCTGTATCACTACCCAAAGGACGAATTTTCTTTTCTTGTACGGCACGCAAGAGTTTAGCTTGCATTGCCAATGAAAGCTCTGCAATTTCATCTAAGAATAAAGTACCGCCATTTGCAGCTTGGATCAGACCTTGTTTGTCTTGTGTAGCACCAGAAAAACAGCCTTTTTTATGTCCAAAAAGCTCACTTTCCATCAAGTCTTCTGAAATCGCACCACAGTTAATGGCAATAAAAGGGCTATCACTGCGATTGCTTAACTTATGAATCAAGTTGGCAACAACTTCTTTACCTGTACCTGATTCACCTGTAATAAATACAGGCGCTTGCGAACGTGCAATCTTTTTAATGGATTCTCTCAGGCTACGAATGACTTGAGAGTTACCGATGAGCATAGATTGCTCAATTGGAATTTCTGCAACATCGACATCCAATTGAGGCACATGCAACGCTTTTTGTAAGAGCTGTTGTAAGTGTAATTGGTTAATCGGCTTGCTGACGAAATCAAAAGCGCCTGCTTTTAGAGAAGCAATTGCGATTTCCATGTTGCCATAAGCTGTTAAAACAGCAATAGGTGTTTTAGGATAATGCTGAGACACATGTTTAACCAGCTCTAAACCACTTCCATCAGGCAGGTTGAGATCTGTAATACAAGCATCATATTTGTATTCGCTAAAAAAATATTTGGCTTGCTGTAAATGATGAGCCATATGGGTTTTGATGCCCATTCGAGAAAGGCTCATTTGCATGAGCATACATAAATCTTGCTCATCATCGACAAGTAAGACCAATGGTTGTCGTGTAGTCATATCCCCAAAAACCTAGTTTATTCCGTGAGTGGGCATTCGATTCGAAAACATGCCCCTTGTTGTTTTTGCTCTACGTAAATTAATTTCGCTTGATTCGCTTCACATATACTTTGTGACAGGTACAATCCTAAACCAGTTCCGTTGATTTCGGTACTAAAAAATGGTTGAAATAATTGAGAGAGGTCTTGTTTTGACACCCCTTTCCCGTAATCAATCACATCTATACATAGGTGATGTTCGTTTTTAAATGCTTTTAGTGAAATATAATCTGCCAATTCATCATTATGACGCAGTGCATTACGAATTAGATTGATGAGTACTTGTCTGAGTTGTAAGTCATCAAAATAGATCGAAAGATGAGCTTGTAAATCGAGTTGAATATTTTGGCGAACATCTTGTAAATCACTCACAAGCAAATCATTCAAGAAGTCTTGTAGAAGCATTTTGGTTGCTGTCGTTTTTCTATTTTTTGCCATATCTAAAGTATCTTTAATGATACTGTTAATACGAACCGCTTGTTTTGAAATCATTTGATGAAGAATCGTTTGCTGTTGCTCATTACTTCCCATAATTAAATCATTGGCTTGTACAATGGCTGCAAGCGGGTTTCTAATTTCATGGGCAATACTGGCAGATAATTGCCCTAAGGCTGCAAGTTTTAATTGCTGAACCTTTTGATTGATTTTCTGAGCATCCTCTAAAACCAAAAGCGTCAGTGCTTGTTGCGGAACAATCAGTTTTTGTACACGGATATCAACGGTATAAGCAGATTTATGTGATTCAAATTGAAAGCGTTCATTATCTTTGATTAAGGTATTCTCTAATATTTCAAATAAGTCAGGTTGAAAATGAGAAAGAAGATACTGCTCATGTGCATAAAGCGGAGGAATGCCTAAAAGTAAGCAGGCTGCAGGGTTACTGACAATAATTTTATATTGTTCATCAAGAACCAAATAGCCAACTTCAATTTGTTCTAAAATATAGCGATTAATATTTTGCAGTTTAAATAATTCAATAGATTGGTACGTATTTAATGATTCAAGGAGTTGAAAACGGTTAATTGCAACTTGTCCAATGCCATAAACCATAAAAAATAAGAAAGCCAGTAAAGCACTATTACCAATATTATTTAAGTTTGAAAAATCAAAAAAACTTCCAAAGAATTGCTGATAAATAATAGCAATCACAGCAACCAATGTAACCAATAACGCTTTTCTTTTTGTAAGTAAGAAATTTGCGACAAATACAGTAATAACGAACAGGATACTAATGGCTAGGTTTGGGCCATCTAGTGCGAAGGTAAGTAAACTTAGAAAAGGAATATCAATAATAAAGAAGCCAATAAATTGCTTATTGACCCAATGAGGATAAAACCTAAGCAGCATCATTTGTAAAGCTGCAATGACTGTAAAAGCGGCAACAGAGTAAAAATATAAACTTGGATAAGTATAATGAGAATCTTGATTTTCTAAGGTAATCAAAAAGATGATGGTTAGACAGCAAGCAATGACAATTCGATAAACTGAATACAGTGCGCCTAGGCGGTAAATTGTTTGATAGATAGGAACAGATACCGTAGGCAGCATAATGTACTCAAATAAAACTTTATATTTTTAATAGGTTTAAGGCTTAATCAAACCATAACGTATAGCCAGATGCGTCAATTTAACATCACTATCTAGACCTAGTTTTTCAAAAATACGATAGCGGTATGTATTGACAGTTTTCACACTGACAAAAAGTTTATCGGAAATTTCTTGGGCACTTACACAGTTTACAACCATCATAGCAACTTGCATTTCACGTTCTGAAAGCGCATCAAAAGGAGAGGTTTGTGTATCTGATAAATATGAACTTGCCAATTGTTCAGCAATATCTGCGCTAAAGTATTTACCGCCTTGCATGACCTTTTTGATTGCTCGAACCATTTCTGTAATTGGAGCACCTTTGGTGATATAACCTCTAGCACCTGCTTTAAGTAACAATGATGGATACGGTTCTTCAGCAAGTCCACTGACGGCTAAAACTTTGGTATCGGGTGCTGTTTGTAATAAACGGCGAGTTGTTTCAACGCCACCAATCCCGGGCATATTGACATCTAATAAAACCACATTAGGGTGCTGCTGTCTGACGATTGTAATGGCTTCTTCACCTGATTCAGCCTGCCCAACCACTTGAATATCAATCTGATCTTCTAGCATTCTGCAGATGCCTGTTCTTACTAATTCATGGTCATCTACCACTAAGACAGTAATCACTTACACCTCCTCACAATTCTTAATATCAATATTTTTGTTACACAACGCAAAAAATACTTGCAATGTCATCACAAAATTAGCAATGCTATTCCTAATATCCGTAAAATATTTATGCACAATACTGTGATTAAAATATTTGTTTTAATATAGTCACGTTTGAGTGTAAATGTAAGTCATATTTGAGGCAATTAGCAAGTTTGTGAAAACCTCCCTGAGATGAGTAAATTATCGTGAAAAATCCCAAAAATACGTTAATGCATGTATTGAGTTTATCAATACTACTCAGTTTGAGTTCAACTGGTTTTGCTGACATTGTTATGAATTCACCAGGGACGGCAGGGCAAGCGACTGTTACTTGGTCTTCTTCAGATGCAAGCCAATTGTTGAATGATGACTCTGTAGAAGATGAGGATGAGCCTTCACCGCAAGGGTCAACAACCTTAACTACAACACTTCGTGCTTCAAATGCTGCACCTACAGGATTGACCAATAAATCTGTACAGATTGTTGATACCAATAGTTTTAGCAGTCAGCCTTCAGTCAATGCACGTGCGGCATTGGTTATGGATGCAAAAACAGGCGAAGTACTGTTTAGTAAAAATACCAATATGGCGATGCCAATTGCATCTATTACTAAATTGATGACTGCTGTCATTACTGCTGATGCACGTTTGAATATGTCTGAAGACATTACACTACAACAAATCGATTTTGCCGGCGCAGGTGGTAAAAACTCAAGTTCAACGTTAAAAGCTGGCGATACCATGAATCGTGCTGAAATGTTACTTGTTGCATTGATGAAATCTGAAAATCCAGCAGCTGCAGCTTTGGCTCGTACTTATCCAGGTGGTCGTCAAGCATTTATCGCTGCTATGAATGCTAAAGCACGTCAATTGGGAATGAATTCTACGCATTATGCTGAATCGACAGGCTTAGACCCACGTAATATATCTTCTGCGCGTGATTTGGGTATTTTAGTTAGCGCTGCGTCTCAATATGGTTTGATTCGTCAGTTTTCAACCACAGCGCACTATGACTTCAATTTAGGTTATCGTGTTCTAAAATCGAATAATACCAATGCATTGGTTCGCAACGGCGGTTGGAATATTAATATTTCGAAAACAGGTTATATCAATGAGGCAGGGCGTTGTGTCGTGATGCATACAACGGTCAACAATCGCCCAGCAGTGGTCGTATTATTAGGAGCGAGCTCATCTCAAGCACGTACCAATGATGCAACTAATTTATTGAATTGGGTGAGTAATTTACCAAAACGTATTTAATATTTTTGTTATAAAAAAGCTCTTCTTTATGAAGAGCTTTTTTATGCCTAAATTGAAGCAACAACTTTCTTAATATCAATAAATTATATTCGTTTTTTTATTAAAATAAGTTAATGTTAGATCACAACAAGAAATGATGACATGACAATATGAATGCAATGCAACATGCACGTATTTCTGCAAAACGTTGGGGTAGGGAACCTGAAGATTACTATGAAATACATCGTTTTATAGACAGTACCAAAAGTTTATGTAGTGATGCTCGACATCGAATTTTACATACATTATGGGGTGTAAATTCAGTTGTTGTTCCCGTGTTTGGACATAGCCTTCAAAATAGTGCAGGCAAATCAATTGATATTAAAGATTTGTGCGAACGTGATCATTTATTGGTGGATTATCAACAACGTTTTATTCCGACTTTAAATGATTTTGTAAATGCGATAGATGCGACGCAATTACCTAAAAATTTTGAACAGCAACTAGAGCAATTACATCAATATTATTTGCAGGATAAAACACTTTCACAGTTGATGTTATCGCCACTCGCATTAACAGGAAAGTTACATTCTTTATTACTTACACATAATAACTGGTTTATTTACGATATTTTGCCTCGTATTGGGCAGTTGCCCAAATTAGAAAATATTCTATATAGTCCCGCAGATTTTTTTAATGCGATGCGTTTTGAGTTGTGGATGGATAATGGAATGGCAATACCTTTAAGCGCTCAGGCTTTACATCAACGAAAACAAATAACTCAGCTACATATCAATTAGGGGATTTTTATGGCTACGTATGTCATACGTGCGAAATACTTTGGTTATAACGATGAAGTTTTTTACGTTGCGGGGAATCGTGTTACCAATATTTTTGATCATAAACAACAAGCAGAAGCCGCTTATAAACAGCTTGAAGTGGATAGCGCACGTGATTTTGCTTTGTATGAGATCGAATCACTTTTTGATGCGGATGACACGCATTTAAAACAACTGGATGACTTTGTATTTTCACGTTGTGGTGTGCATATTTATAAGGATGGTCGTCTTTCTGATGATATATTACCCAAAAAACTCAATGATGATGATACCTTTGAATTTATTCAGCTTGCTGAAATGCAAAAATATCAACTGATTCAATTTGATCAGGAAGTAAAATTTTATGGATTGTGGTCGACCAAAAAGCAGCAGTGGGTTGAAGAACATGATGAGTATTTTACAGGTTTGGTTTATTGTGAAAATCCAGAACAGTTAAAAAGCGAAGTTAGAAATATCTTTGCTGATTATGATTATGCATCAATTGAGTTAAAGGGTTCACTAGAAGAGCTTTCTGAGCAACCCGTATTATTGAAAGCACTGCTTACCACAGAAGTTGGTCTGAACTATGATGAGAATAAGAAAGTATTAACCATAGATTCATGGCAACAAGAAGCTTTGTACACGCTCAATCCTTTACTCAAACAACCGTTGTTTGAAATTAAACAGATTGATTTTGCTGAAATTCAACGAATTGAAAAAGAATTGGCGAAGCAAAATAGCTATGATGAAGATTATGAGTATGAAGAATAATAATTTTTGGATATAGAAGGTAAAAAACCAGTTGCAAGCAACTGGTTTTTATTTCAAATAATATTCTTACATATTTGAAAGAATAGAGTCTTTCACTTGATTCATCGTTGCATCAATGGACAACATGACTGCATCAGCACATTGTTTGATTGCAGTATCAGGATCTTTTAGGCCGTTACCCGTCACAGTACAAACAATCATAGAACCTTCAGGAATTTTCCCCGCTTTAATATCACGGATTGCACCACCAATAGATGCAGCAGAAGCAGGTTCAACAAATACACCTTCATACATAGAAAGTAGACGTTGTGCTTCTAAGATTTCAGCATCTGTTAATTCATCAAACCAACCATTTGAATCACGAACAACGGCTTTTGCATGATTGAAACTTTGTGGGTTACCAATACGGATTGCTGTTGCAACAGTTTCAGGGTTTTCAACTGGGCCACCACGTAAGAATGGTGCAGCGCCAGATGCTTGATAACCGACCATGATTGGGCGACCTTCAGGATTTGGACCAGTGAATTTGTCAGTTGCTGCGTCATAAACCACTTGTTCAAATTCTTCAACAGGCTGGTTTGCAACAGCTTCGGTATAACCCATCCAGTGTGCAGTGATATTACCTGCATTACCGACAGGTAGGCAGTGATAATCAGGCGCACGACCTAATGCTTCAACGATTTCATAAGCAATGGTTTTTTGACCTTGCAAACGGTAAGGGTTGATTGAGTTTACAATCGTTACTGGCGCTTGATCTGCAACTTCTTTTACAAGACGCATACCGTCATCGAAGTTACCACGGATTTGCATGGTGATTGCGCCGTACATCATGGCTTGCGCCATTTTACCCATTGCAATTTTGCCTTCAGGGATCAATACAAATGCCTTGATACCTGCACGAGCAGCATAAGCAGCGGCAGCAGCAGAAGTATTGCCTGTAGATGCACAGATAATCGCTTTAGAGCCTTCTTCAACCGCTTTAGTCACAGCCATGGTCATACCACGGTCTTTAAATGAACCTGTCGGGTTTAAACCTTCATACTTCACATAAATTTCAACATTCTTACCAATAATACCGGGAATATTGTCTAATTTAATGAGCGGTGTATTACCTTCATTTAAAGAAATAGCACGTGTAGTTTTCGATACTGGTAAGCGGTCACGATAGCGATCAACAAGTCCTGTATAGCGATTGGCATTAGACATGATGGTGTTCCAATTGTATGTAGAGCAAATAGAAATATTCTTTTAACCCCTAAGTTCTCTATTCATCAAGAGGACATAGGGGGATTTAAAACCCGATTAGTTATCGAGCAATTCTAAACGAATTCTGACGATTTCGCCATGAATAGCAGGCAAAGCTTGAATTTGAGAAAGCACAGTATTCATGACTGATTCTTGAATTGGATCGGTTAAAATCACAATAGGAATCAAATCTTTTAGACGAGGTTGTTGCATAATCGCGTCAATGCCGATACCTGCGCGACTTAAAATCGTCGTTACATCTGCAAGCACGCCAGTTTGATCTTCAGCATTTAAACGCAAATAATAACCTGTAGTCATCTCATCACTAGACAGAATATGCAAGTCTGAAAGTGCTTCAAAGGCAAGTTGTGGAATTGTTCCAGCACCATCTTCGGTGTAGATAATGTCACGGACAATATCCACGACATCGGCAACAACAGCAGAAGCTGTAGGGCCTGCACCCGCACCTGCACCGTAGTACAATGTTGGGCCCACAGCATTGGCTTGAACCAATACTGCATTTTTCACACCATTGACATTGGCAATCAATTCTTCATCTGGAATCAAGGTTGGGTGAACACGAAGTTCAATCCCTTTTGCTGAACGACGTGCGATACCTAAATGCTTAATTTTATAACCTAATTCTTCTGCATATTTCACATCTTGCGCAGTGATTTTGGTAATACCTTCGGTATAGACTTTGTCAAACTGTAAAGGAATACCAAATGCACATGAAGCGAGGATCGTCAGTTTATGTGCAGCATCAATACCTTCAACGTCAAAAGTTGGATCTGCTTCTGCATAACCCAGTTCTTGCGCTTCTTTGAGTACGTCTGCAAAGGCACGACCTTTTTCGCTCATCTCGGTGAGGATAAAGTTACCTGTACCATTAATAATCCCAGCGAGCCATTCAATTTTATTGGCCGCTAAACCTTCACGAATGACTTTAATAATCGGAATACCGCCTGCAACAGCAGCTTCAAAGGCAATTTGTACATGATGGTCATCGGCAGCTTTAAACAATTCATTACCATGTTCTGCTAAAAGTGCTTTATTTGCAGTAATGACTTGTTTGCCATGTTTAATGGCTTCCATAATGACTTCGTAAGCAGGGTGAATACCGCCCATGACTTCAACGACAACATCGACATCAGGTTGACGTACGATATCGAGTAAATCCGCACTTTGTTTAATACTTGCAGGTAAATTTAAATCTGGACGTGGGCGACGCGTACCCACATGAGTAATCTCAATTTCACGACCGGTGCGACGTCGAATTTCAGCAGCATTTTCTTGTAGTAGTTTAAGGGCTCCACCGCCTACGGTTCCTAGACCGAGTATTGCCAGACGAACTGGTTTCACGTCACACTCCAATTATGCATATAAATTATATTAAGCTTAGATCATAGCTAAAAAATGCGCCAGACTCTAGGGTCTGGCGCACTTTATATTGATGTATAAATAATAGTAAATTTATTGATAAAAACTATTTATTTAAACGGCTTTCAATTTCATCTGCGGTCATGTAACCACCTAGATATTCACCCTCTGAACTGTAAATTGCTGGTGTACCATTTACGCCCATTTTAAGACCTAAAGCATATTGATCACGAACTGGGTTTTTACATGTCGCAGGTGGAAGAGCAACGCCTGCAATTGCTTGGTCAAATGCAGTTTGGCGGTTGGGACTACACCACACACTTTCCATTGCTGGAATAAATTGTTCCCCACGTGGCCATGCGATATAACGGACTTCGATTCCTTTCGCTGTGATCTCGCTCATATGCTCATGCAGTTTATGGCAATACGGGCAACTTGCATCGGTAAACACATAAACGACGTGTTTTGTTTTGCCTTGTGTCGGGTAAACCAGTAAGTCTTCAACTTTTAAGCTGGCAAAATGTTTCTTGTTCTCAGTTGCTTGAATTTTGTCACCAATACTGCTGAGTTTTTTATCACCCAAGCGAATCACATCACCTTGAATAAGGTATTTACCATCAGCAGTTGCATAAACCGAACTCATGCCTTCCATGCTAACCCAGTACATATTTGGCATTTCAGTCGGCTTAACATCTAAAATTTTGGCATTGATGTCTGCTTTTTTGAAATTGGCTTGTAATGTTTGAATTAAACGTTGTTGTTTGTTTCGCTCAGTTAAATTAGATGCTTCACCAGTTGCTGGGGAAGTTGCTGTTAGGGTGTCATCTTTTTTTGAGTCTTGGTTTTTTGAGCAAGCACCTAATGCCATTGCACTTGCAACGATACAAGCGAGCATCAATTTTGAACGATTAAATTGCATAAATAACTCTTTATGTTTTTTCAGCATGATTTGAGCGAATTCGCTTTGAGGGAATTAGCATAACAAAATTTTTGGTGATATTCGTTAAAACTTGATTAAGGGATAGAAATTGCCGATATATATCTGCAATGCGGTTCATTGAAAAGTGATTTAAAAATCTCCTCTAACCCTGAGCCATATCTGACGCAAGGAAAAGAGGGGGATTACCGAGGATATATTTATTTTATGAGATAAGAAAAACATGCCTCATTCGATCTTTATAATTTAAGCCCGAGGGTGGTATTTCTCATGTAGTTGTTGCATACGAACTTGTGCGACATGCGTGTAAATTTGAGTGGTGGATAAGTCGCTATGTCCGAGAAGCATTTGAACGACACGCAGATCTGCACCATGATTTAACAAATGGGTTGCAAACGCATGTCTGAGTGTATGGGGTGATAACTCGGACTGAATATTGGCTTGTAGGGCATAACGCTTGATAGCATACCAAAAGTTTTGGCGACTCATAATACCACCATGTTGCGTAAGGAATAGGTAATCCGTAGAGGATTTATACAGTTGCGGGCGGGCATGAATTAAATATTTCTCAACCCATTCACACGCGACTTCTCCCAAAGGAACTAAACGTTCTTTATTGCCTTTACCTGTAATGCGTAAATAACCTTGTTTTAAATTGATCAACTCTAATCTTATATTTAATAATTCAGTGACTCGTAAACCACATGCATAAAGTACTTCAAACATGGCACGATCACGTAAACCCAATGCTGTTTCAGTATCTGGCGCTTGAATCAAAGCTTCAACATCCTGTTCAGATAAATCTTTAGGTAAAGCTCGACCTAGTTTGGGGGTTTTATGTGTTGCAACAGGATTATCAAGACGAATTTTTTGTTCTCTCAGGAATTTAAAAAAAGATCGTAATGCAGAAAGTGTGCGAGCGATTGAGCGAGGGCTTTTACCTTGTTTGGTGAGCTGGATCAGCACATCAGAAATATCGTCAGCAGTCCAATCGGGTAGGAATGAATTCACAGCTTCACTGCATTGAATGAGGTCAGATAAATAGGCATTGCGTGTATGTGGACTGACTGTTTGTGCAATTAAATAGTCACGAAAACCATTTAGAAAACTTAAATTTTCTGGAATTGTTACAGCCGTTGGAATCCGTGGTTTTTTATTCAGCATGAGTTTAGAGCATATAAATTTCGGTTTATTGTTGAAATGTAGACTAAAAATAAAGTGAAGTCGAATCCTGTGGGAAATGAGAATTGTAATCAAACCTTATTTGGTAATTATTCTCATTTGTATGTATAATAAATTATATATCGAATTAATTTTAGGATTAGTTGCAGTGCGTTTGTCAGACTTGAAAGTAAAGCAAACTGCCATTATCAGCAAGGTCAATCGTACCTCAGAAGATAATGTCAATCAGCCAGATTTAGTGGCGAGCCGTTTGGAAACATTGGGTTTTGTGCCTGGCACACGTGTTCAAGTCATCACTAAAGGTATTTTTGGTGGTGACCCTATTTTGATTCAGGTGGGTTTTACACGTTTTGCATTACGTAAGATCGAAGCTGCCAAAATTGAAATACATGAAGCATTGGAAGGAGCTCCAACATGAGCGAAACTTTACGTGTCGCTTTAGTCGGGAATCCTAACTGCGGTAAAACTTCACTTTTCAATCATTTGACAGGAACGCGTCAAAAAGTTGCCAACTATGCTGGGGTAACAGTTGAACGTAAAGTCGGTACATTTAATTTACCTTCTGGTCGTGGAGTACGTGTTTTAGATTTACCTGGAACATATAGTTTAAATGCAACCAGTCCCGATGAAGCGATTACTCGTGATGTGGTCATGGGTAAAATTGCTGAAGAAAAAGCGCAAGATGCGTTTTTATGTATTGTCGATGCGACAAACTTAAAACTGCATCTTGGATTAGTTTTGGAAGTGATTGAACAAGGTAAGCCGATTCTACTTGTTTTGAACATGATGGATGAAGCGCGTCGCCGTGGCATGCAGATCAATACGCAAAAATTGTCACAGCGTTTAGGTGTGCCTATCGTAGAGACTGTAGCCGTACGTAATGCAGGGATTGAAAACCTGATGGCTGCTTTGGATAGTGAAAAATTCAAAACACCAGATACAGAATTGAGTGATGTGAACTTATCGGGTTCAAATCATGAAAAAATTGACCAAATCTTAAAAGATGTGGTGATTTTTGTTGACCATGAAGATAAGCGTACAGATTTCCTTGATAAAATATTTTTACACCCCGTTTTAGGTTTACTGACACTTGCATTGATGATGTTTGTGGTCTTTCAGGCAGTTTTTGCTTGGGCAGAACCTGTGATGACCTTGATTGAAGATAGTTTTGCATGGTTAGGTGGGTTCATTGGTCCATTTATCTCGCATCCTTTGCTGAAAAGCTTGGTTGTGGATGGGATTATTGCGGGCGCTGGCGGTGTTGTGGTGTTCTTACCGCAAATTCTAATTTTATTCTTCTTTATTCTTGTTTTAGAAGAATCAGGTTATCTACCTCGTGCTGCATTCTTACTTGATAAATTGATGTTTAAAGCAGGGCTTAGTGGTCGAGCATTTATTCCACTTCTTTCAAGCTTTGCTTGTGCTGTACCAGGAATTATGGCGACACGAAGTATCAGTGATCCACGTGACCGTTTAACCACGATTTTTGTTGCGCCATTGATGACCTGTTCTGCACGCTTACCTGTATATGCATTGTTAATTGCTGCATTCATTCCAGAAAAAATGGTTTGGGGCATTTTTAATTTGCAAGGTTTGGTACTGTTTGGCCTCTACATGTCAGGTATTGTCAGTGCTTTACTTGTGGCAACTGTGTTGAAGTTTTTGCAAAAAGATAAATCTCAACATGCTTTGCTTATGGAATTGCCAAGTTATCGTATTCCAGATATTCAAAGTGTTTGGATTGGATTGTTGGATCGTGCCAAGATTTTCTTAAAGCGTGTTGGTGGTATTATTTTCGCTTTATCTATCTTGTTGTGGTTCTTGTGTACTTTCCCACAACCCCCTGAAGGTGCAACTTTACCTGCGATTGATTATTCGTTCGCTGGGATGTTGGGGCATTTGATGCAGCCAATCTTTGCACCGCTTGGTTTTAACTGGCAGATTTGTATTGCTTTAATTCCAGCGATGGCAGCACGTGAAGTGTTGGTTGCATCGTTAGGTGTGGTTTATGCATTGTCTGCGACTGATGAAGATGCTGTGACCCAAGGTCTATCGCAATTGATCAGTCAGGGTGATTTGAGTTGGTCTTTGGCAACAGGTTTGTCACTTTTAGTGTGGTTTATCTATGCACCACATTGTTTAGCGACTTTAGCAACCGTAAAGCGTGAAACAGGGTCTTGGAAAACTGTAGCAGGAATGACGGCTTATTTATTTGGTTTGGCATACTTGATGGCATTTTTAACTTACCAAATTGCTTCGCGTTATTTTGGTTTGTAAAAACTGTGTAATGTACTTTTGAATTTGTCGATGTTTTGTTTAAGTCTATAAGCGAAGGAGCTTGAGATGATTGAATTATTGATTATTACAGCATTGGTGGCTTGGAGCGCGATCTTTGTCTTTAAGAAAGTATTTCCAAAGTCTGCATATTCGGTATTTTCGAAACTCTCTCAATTTTGCCGTTCGAAAGGCTGGAATAGTTTAGCAAAATGGTTGCAGCCTGCGATGGTTGCCGGTTGCGGTGGTGGATGTGGTTGCTCAAGCAATGATTCTGAAACACCTAAAAAACCTGAGGTTCAAGCAGTCAAGTGGAAGTAAATGACGCTTTCTAAATTTAACAAGCCATTCTAGAACTTAGGATGGCTTTTTTGTTTATATTTTCTCAAACTAAGATGACAAAATTTTTACGGACTGACACAAAAAATTATCAAGAAATCAAAAACAGAAAAAGCTTTCAAATCGCCAAAGTGCTAACATTTTGCAAGTTTCAAAATTTACTCTGAGTGGGACAATAATGTTAATTCAACGTGGTGGCTTAAAAGTCGTTGCTGGGCTAGGTATTTCTGGTGTTTCAGCGGTTAATTTCTTACATGAACAAGGCTACCGAGTTGCAGTCACAGATTCTCGTGAAGTTCCACCAGGCCATGACAAAATTCCTACTGAAGTACAAACTCGTTTTGGCCAATTTGATCAAGATCTATTATTACAAGCTGAAGAAATTATTATTAGTCCAGGGCTTGATCCGAAATTACCTGAGATTCAGGCAGCGATTGCAAAAGGTATTCCTGTCGTTAGTGAAATTCAGATTTTACGCCGTGCGACAGACAAACCGATTGTTGCGATCACAGGTTCAAATGCTAAAAGCACGGTCACCACGTTGATTGGTTTGATGGCACAAGATGCAGGCGTGAAAGTGGCTGTGGGTGGAAATCTAGGTCGTCCTGCACTGGATTTAACGTATGATGATCCAGATCTTTACATCTTAGAGCTTTCAAGCTTTCAGCTTGAAACAACGTCTAATTTGGCTGCTGAAGTTGCAGTTGTGTTGAATATGAGTGAAGACCATTTAGATCGTCATGGTGATATGTCGGGTTATCACACGGCAAAACATCGAATCTTTCAAGGCGTGAAAAAAGTCGTGTATAACCGTGATGATTCACTGACACGACCACTTGTTCCAGATGTAACCCCAATGCAAAGCTTTGGCTTAAATGCACCTGATTTAAATCAATACGGTATTCTTAGAGAAGACAATGGCACGATTTGGTTAGCACGTGGTCGTGAGCGTTTGTTGAAAAGTTCAGAGATGTATATTCAAGGGACGCATAATGTTGCCAATGCCTTGGCATGTTTAGCTTTGGGTGAAGCGATTGGTTTGCCAAGAGAAACAATGTTAGAAACTTTAAAAACCTTTAAAGGTTTAGAGCATCGTTGTGAATTTGTCAAAGAAGTACACAATGTTCGTTATTATAATGACTCTAAAGGGACGAATATTGGTGCAACATTGGCAGCGCTTGATGGTTTAGGTGCTGCGATTGAAGCGCAAGGCGGTAAAGTTGCCATTATTCTTGGTGGTCAAGGTAAAGGACAGGATTTTACAGCTTTACGTGATTCACTACAGAAGTATGCCAAAATCGCTGTCTTGATTGGTGAGGATCGTCCAATTATCGAAAAAGCAATTGCAGGTACAACAACACTGTTGCATGCTGAATCTTTGCAAGAAGCTGTAGCTTTGTCTCAGCAACATACGCATGCGCATGATGTGGTGTTATTATCGCCAGCATGTGCAAGTTTTGATATGTTTACAGGCTATCAAGAGCGTGGACAACGCTTTGTTGAATATGTAAATGCTTTAAACTAAAAGAATCATAAGGATAGCAGTATGGCTGGGTTAGCTCAGACGACTATAAGTAAAATTAATCAGGTGTATGATCGTTGGTTACCTAAGTTTCCAGCAGAGATTACGCCTCGTAATGTACTCGTATTTTGCGTCATTTCATTATTGTGTATTGGTACAGTCATGGTTGCTTCGGCTTCAATGCCTTATGCAGAACGTATGCATGAAAACGAATTCCACTATGTAATTCGACATGCAATTTCGATTGCTGTGGCATTGGTTGCTGCTCTTGTTACCTATCGTATTTCGTTAAATATTTGGTTTAACAATACTTTTCCATTGTGGCTCATCACAATTATTTTATTGCTCGCCGTTTTGGTGGTGGGGACAGAGGTCAATGGTTCAACACGTTGGATTCGTGTCGGTGGGTTTACCTTGCAAGCCACAGAGGTGGCAAAGGTCATGATGACTATCTTTACCGCAGACTATGTTGTACGAAGAGCACAAGAAGTACGCAGTAACTATAAAGGGTTATTACGCCTAGCCATTGTGATGTTACTTACGGTAGGTTTAATTATTGCGGAACCCGACTTAGGGGCAACAGTGGTGATTGCCGTTTCTATGCTGGGTGTATTCTTCCTAGCAGGTGCACCACTGATTCAATTTGGTATTGCTTTTGGTGCGATTCTTTCAGCGTTTATTTTCCTGATTGTCTTTGAACCATACCGTTATGAACGTTTGATGTCATTCTCAAACCCTTGGGCAGATCCGCTGGGTTCAGGTTATCAGTTATCCAATGCATTAATGGCGTTTGGTCGTGGTGAGTGGTTTGGCGTTGGCTTAGGGCATAGTATTCAAAAGATGTCTTATTTACCTGAAGCACATACCGACTTCATGTTGGCAATTTTGGGTGAAGAATTTGGTTTCTTTGGTATTGCGACAGTTTTAACTTTGTCTTTTGCAATGGTGATTTGCTGTATTCGTATTGGTCAACGTGCGTTAAATCATCAATATTTAAGAGCAGGTTATTTGGCTTATGGCATCAGCATTATTTTCTTATTACAAATTCTGGTGAATGCTGGAATGAATATGGGAATGCTGCCAACCAAAGGTTTGACCTTACCATTTATTAGTTATGGAGGGTCTTCATTGATTATGTGTGCGGTGATGATTAGTCTCATTTTAAAAATTGATGCATCGACAAAAAAAGCCAACCCTGCACGAGAAGAATCAAGCTTCTAAACTGCATTGGTTTGGTTCTTAAATGTGAAAAAAGGTGTTACAGCGCTTGGTGTAACACCTTTTTTATTGCTCGGTTATATCAACCATGATTTAAGTTGCTATTGAAATATATCTTGAATCTCAGTGCCTTTAGGAATCAATTGGATGTCCCATTGCGCGACAGCTTGAGCGAGCATGTTATGTGGTTGGTCGATATCTATAGAGGGTTGACCAAGTGCTAAAATCGCTTGTGAAAGCAATTCAGATGCATTTTGAATATCAAGTGCATGTGCAAGATTTTGTTTGGAGAGTTTTTGCCCTTGAGCGTTCATAGCAAGCGGTAGGTGCATATATTCAAGCTGTGGGTAGCCTAAAAGCTGTCCCAACCAAATTTGACGTTCCGTGTTATCTAATAGATCTGCACCACGGACGACATGTGTGATGCCTTGTAAATAATCATCAACCACAACAGCAAGTTGGTAATTGATAATACCATCACGTCGTTTAAGCACGAAATCGCCTAAATCAGTTTTTAGATTTGAACAGTGCTGACCTTGTAAACGGTCTTGAAAACAAATATTTTGATCTGAGACTTTAACTCGAATGGCTTGATTTTGAAACGCTAAATGCTTTTCTCGGCAAGTTCCAAGATAGATATGATTTGAACCGAGCATTTTGCGTGTGCATTCACATGCATAAACCAGTTGTTTTTGTTTGAGTTGTTCTATAGCCGCATCGTAAAGGTCTACGCGGTTTCTTTGATAAATAATTTCAACATCAGATTCAAACTCAAAGGCATCTAAGCATTTTAAAATGTGTTGTTCACTATCAGGATAGATGCGAGGAATATCTGTATCTTCGATGCGTACAATCCACTTACCTTGGTTGGCTTTAGCATCGCAATAGCTAGCAAGGGCAGTAATCAGTGAACCAAAATGCAAAGGACCTGTAGGCGATGGCGCAAACCTGCCTGTATAGATCATCCTATTATCCCTCTCCTTTGTTAAAGAAGAGGGTTGAGGATTATTCAATAACATCATTAACCGTTATTTTGCTTCTCTTTGATCTCTGCAAGTGTTTTACAGTCGATACATAAAGTTGCTGTCGGACGTGCTTCTAAACGACGTAAACCGATTTCAATACCGCAAGTTTCACAGAAACCATAGTCATCGTTTTTAATCGCTTCAATAGACTGTTCGATTTTACGAATGAGTTTACGTTCACGGTCACGTGTGCGTAATTCAATTGCAAATTCTTCTTCTTGTGTTGCACGGTCATTTACATCGGGTAATGAAGAAGATTCGTCTTGCATCGTGTTCAAGGTACGATCCACTTCTGACATTAATTCTGCTTTCCACGCGAGCAAAATTTTACGGAAATGTTCGAGCTGACCCTCAGACATGTATTCTTCATTTTTCTTCGGCTGATAAGGCTCGATACCAAATAGACTTGCTGTAGTACCGTTGTCATTCGTCTTTGGCTTGGTTTTACGCACACGCTTTACAGATTTGTCATCTGTTATCGCAGTTTGTTCATCCAAGACTTGATTTTGGTTGTCATTCGCCATAAAGGGCATTCCTCATCATCATATACGTACTGTTCTATACGTAAAAAATATGGTGATATGCAAGTATTTTTATCACTACCAATAGAATGAATCCATTGGGGGCGTCATCATATAGATTTTTTTACAAAGATGAAAGCCATCTCCGTCTTATTTCGACTTTCTGCATATCTCTATAGGTCGAATAACTTAATAGAAAAAAGCAAAAATGAAAAGCTAATAACCCGAAATTTCTTCATTTATCGTGACTTTAAAGTGGTCGAGTCGATGAACGATTGTTTCAAATTCACCCGTGGTTTTTAAATGTAAGCAACGGTAACCAGGCGCAATTTCATCAAAAGCAAATTCTTGGCTCATTGGTTTAAATTGTACACAAGTTGCGGGCGTTGAAATAAACTGGATACCATTCCATTCATTCAGTGACTCTTGGTGTACATGTCCATGTAATACCATCTTAATATTTTTAAATGGTGCTAAGGTGTCTTTAAATGCTTCTGCATTTTTCAGCTTATGCTGATCTAACCATTTTGAATGCATGTCAAATGGATGATGATGGCAAGCGATAATGACAAATTTATCTTGTTGTTGTTCTAAAATGTGCTTTAAATGTTGTAGTTGCTCAGCTTCAATCCACCCATCAGTTTGCCCAGCAATTACACTATTTAATAGCACGATTCGCCATTGACCTACTTCGATGACAGTAGGGAGCGGCTCAGGGGTATGGAAAGGGAAGATCTCCAGATTGTCATGATTACCAGGGATATGATAAAAATCGACCGCAAACTTTTGCATATACGCTAAATAACGATGATATGTCGCAGGAAAAGCGGCTTGCGCAAGATCACCTGTGTGCAAAATAAGATCCATACTGGGATAACGTTGCTGAATATCATTCATAATGGCATGAAAGTTTTCTTCAGGATTAATACCAACGAATTCTGCGTCTGGATGATCCATCAGATGAGTATCTGTGATCTGTATGAAGACGATATCTTTATTTATTGGATTCGATGATTTCTCTGATCGCATGCCTTTCCCCTAGACATTTTCTAATTGGTTTACATGTTGTTGTAGCCATTGTAAAGCCATAATGATTGGTGCATTGCATAAACGATTACTTTGGAATAAAAGATTTAAGTCTGCGTATTGAATAATATGTAGTTTTATATTTTCGCCTTCATCAGGCATGCCGAAGACCCCGCCTTCAGAAGGTAGTTCTGCTTGAGCAACATAGAGATGAAAGATTTCATCACATGCGCCTGCAGAAGGGTAGAAACTGAATAGAAGTTCAAGCTGATCTAATTTACATCCAGACTCTTCAATGCTTTCTCTTCGAATACAGCTTTCTGGAGATTCATCTCCATCCATAACGCCTGCAATAATTTCAAGTTGCCATGGGGAAACCTGATCATCAATTGCACCCACTCGGAATTGTTCAATCAAAGCAAATTTACGTTGTCTGTCATTGTAAATAAGTACACCAGCGGCTTCTTTACGTCGAATAAGCTCACGTTGGATGACCGTTGTATATTCAGACTGATTAAACAAGCGATGTCGCAAGCTAATTTTTTCAACCTGAACAAATCCTTGATAGGCATGTTCACGAGATTGAATTTCCACATCTTTATCAGAGTAGGTTGCTTGCTGAGTGATATTCATGAATTAGAGTTAGGATAAAACGTGTTCATTTCATCCTAACTGAGAAATGACTAAAGACAAATATATTTTTTCATCTTTACACTTTGTGGTACAACTTTTGTCCGTGTTCTTGATAAACCGATTTCATGGTTTTCATACCGTTTTCAATCACAGATTCATTTTCTGCTGTACTTCCTATATCTTTTTGGTCTTGAGCATGATTCTGTGCATTATTTTGCGCATAATCTCTTACATTCTGAGTGATTTTCATTGAACAGAATTTTGGACCACACATCGAACAGAAGTGTGCAGATTTATGTGCTTCTTTTGGCATGGTTTCATCATGCATTGAGCGAGAAGTATCAGGATCTAAGCTGAGATTAAATTGATCTTCCCAACGGAATTCAAAGCGTGCTTTAGATAATGCATTATCACGAACTTGAGCACCTGGATGACCTTTAGCCAAATCAGCCGCATGTGCAGCGATTTTATAGGTGATGATGCCGTCTTTGACATCTTTCTTATTCGGAAGTCCTAAATGCTCTTTTGGCGTGACATAGCACAGCATGGCTGTACCATACCAACCAATCATCGCAGCACCAATCGCAGAAGTAATATGGTCATAACCCGGTGCGATATCTGTGGTTAAAGGGCCCAATGTATAAAATGGTGCTTCTTGGCACACTTCAAGTTGCAGATCCATATTTTCTTTGATCATATGCATCGGCACATGTCCCGGCCCTTCGATCATGACTTGCACATCATGCTTCCAAGCACGGTGGGTCAATTCACCCAAGGTACGTAATTCTGAAAATTGCGCTTCATCATTGGCATCTTGAATACAGCCCGGACGTAAACCATCCCCTAGGCTGAATGACACATCATAAGCTTTCATAATTTCGCAGATTTCATCGAAATGGGTATATAAGAAGTTTTCTTCATGGTGTGCTAAACACCATTGTGCCATGATTGAACCACCACGAGAGACGATACCCGTTAGACGATTAGCCGTCATTGGAACGTATCTTAAAAGCACACCTGCGTGAATCGTAAAGTAATCGACACCTTGTTCAGCTTGCTCAATCAGCGTGTCTTTGAAAATTTCCCAAGTGAGGTCTTCAGCCACACCATCTACTTTTTCTAAAGCTTGGTAAATTGGAACAGTACCAATCGGTACAGGTGAGTTACGAATAATCCATTCACGTGTTTCATGGATGTTCTTACCCGTTGATAAGTCCATGATTGTATCTGCACCCCAACGAGTTGCCCATGTCATTTTGGCAACTTCTTCATCGATTGAAGAACCGAGTGCTGAGTTACCGATATTGGCATTGATTTTCACCAAGAAATTACGTCCGATAATCATCGGTTCAATTTCAGGATGATTAATATTGGCAGGAATAATCGCACGACCTTCAGCAACTTCTTTTCGCACAAACTCAGGTGTGATTTCCATGAGATTGCGAGCACCAAAGTTTTGACCTGCATGTTGACGCATGTCTACGCCTTCACGTTGACGTTGGTTTTCACGAATCGCAATATATTCCATTTCAGGTGTGATGATACCTTGTTTGGCATAATGCATTTGAGTCACGTTTTGCCCCTGTTTGGCACGACGTGGTTTTTGAATATGTGCGAAACGAATGTCGGCAGTACGGATGTCTTTTAGACGTTCTTGTCCGAAGGTTGAACTGAGTGTTTCTAAGCGTTCGGTATCGTTGCGTTCAGCAATCCAAGTTTCACGGACATTTGGAAGTCCTTTATTGAGATCAATTTCAACTTGAGGGTCGGTATAAACACCAGATGTGTCATAGACCATCACAGGTGGATTTTGCTCACCGCCTAAACCTGTTGGCGTATCTGTAAGTGAGATTTCACGCATAGGAACTTGGAGATCAGGGCGAGAACCTTGGATATAGACTTTTTGAGATGCAGGTAAAATTCGAGTGAGATCTTTGGCATCTTGCTCATGTTGAGCAGATAATTCATTTGAAGAGAGATTCGTTAATTGGTTCATTGCAATGATCCTTATGAATGATATCAACGAATCAAGCACGACCAAAAACGGTGGCAGATTGAGTCTATTTTTAAATGCAGTATTCACTATTAAATGGTGAATACTGCAGGTGTATTTCTACGGAAATAGATCAATAAAAAGCTAAATGTTTTTAGATGGCTTGATTCCTACGCAGGTCTTAACCTGATCAGGTTCAACGGTACTTGGGCTTAAGTTCATTCAATTGAAGAACTGACCCAATCTCAGCGAGGAATTACTCGCGCTCCGTCAAGCTATGCGGTAAATATTAACATATTCACCCTGAATTAGATTTGCAATTTGTATAATTTATCGCAGCATTAAAATGGATAACTCACAGCATTTGCGTAAATTATTTTGAATCGTTTTTGTGATGGGGTGGGAGAGATTGAAAGAGAAGAAATACAAATAAAATTGAAAATATTTAAATTGAGGAGCAAATTGCATCACTAAAACAATCTTTTTTAAGGTTTTTAAAATCAATCGGTTTTAAATTTAAAAATTGATTCAATTGAGAAAGTGCCAATAATTGTGGATTATTTTCCAGTTTGGTTTGCTCTTTAACACTGAGTTGAATTTTTTGTCGTCGTTGTTGGGTAGACATCTTAATAAATTGTTCAAATTTCTGAGCTTTTTCTGATAATTCACCGTCATTAGACTGTGCTAAACGCTCAATTACTGTCCAATTTGCGTTATTCACGTCATTGGCATTTTCAAAGTTTAAAGAAATGGGTTCATTATCTAAACCTAAAAATAATAAACTGCTATAGGCATTTTCTAAGAAACGGGCATCGGCAATATAAGGGCTTTCAGGATAGTTACGAACATATTCCTGCCAGTAAATCGCTCTTTTTACAATATCTTCAGCGCTAAGGTTGAGTTTCTGATTTTTAAAAAGTGGTTCTGCATTTTGTTCTGCAAGACTTTCTATAAATTTTTGCTCAGGTTGTTCTAAGTACGGTGCAAAGACCTTGGCTAAATATTGAGGGTTTCTACGGTAAGCCACTTTATTATTGCCTTGATCAATCAATTCAATATAAGCCTGACCTTTGTGACGAAGCAAATACTGGTCACGAATATTCAATTGTTCAAAGTGGTGCTGTTGAATTGTTGGGTAAGAAGACTGATCTAAAGCGTAGGTTTCAAAAGCCAATTGTTGCTCTGATGTTCGATCTAAATGTAGAAACTGTTGGTACATATGTTTTGAAAGCCGCATTAATTCTTTTTGTTCAGTAGGCTTCATTAAAGGTAAACAAAGACGAATATCTTGATTGACTTGCTCGATTGCTAAAGTCGTTCTTTGCGCGTCCATTGTTGTCATTTCTTTTTTAAGATTTTGGCAAATTTGACCGAGATCAGGAACTAAATCTTCATTTTTTTGTGGTTCTTTCGCAGCATGCATGATATCCGCCGCAGGTTTTTCACAAGCAGTGAGTAGGCTACTAAGCGCAATAAGGATGCTACAAAGAAAAAGATGAGAGAGTTTGTGAGACAATTTCATTAGACGATCATTAAAAAAATTTACCTAGTTCAGGATTTGGCTATTGTCACCTAATCTCATCTAAACAAATGATATGTTTTGTAGTTTTGTGATCATAAAACGTTAATACTTTAGTTGAAAAAGGTTGTTTTTTAAGCGAATTAAAGTGAAATATCTTTAAGCTTACTGTGTTGAGTCAAAATTGAATGATGTTTCAACAGGAGTTTTAAGGCTTTTGAAATAAGATCAATACAGTTAAAAAAAGTTACAAATACGTTGGTCTGTCTTTATTTATCTATGATTGTGATTCAGGCTGTTTATTGACATAGTTTGCATAAAGAGACGGTGCTGTTAAGTTCAAGTATCGAATTCTAGATGTAGTTGGGCGTAGAAATTTCTTTAAAACGATTTAAGATTCGTCTGAAAGAAAAATAGTTGTCATAAAAGATTCATAATTAGTATGGTTTAATATTAAATCTAAAAAAGCTTTTTGCTGTATGTGGAGTATCAGACTTTGAGCCCAAGTAATCCAGTGTTGACGCATCATATATCTTCTCAGTTCAATGAAGATTTACAGGATGTAAATACCAAATTTATGACCATGGGTGGTCTGGTCGAACAGCAAGTTGCAAATGCCGTTCATGCGTTATTAGACACCAATGCCAATTTAGCAATCGATGTTCAATTTCAAGATAATACGGTTAACCGTTATGAACGTGAGATTGACGAAGCATTGACATTAATTCTTGCTCGACGCCACCCAGCTGCAATTGATTTACGTATGGTGATTGCCATGAGTAAAGCCAATACAGAC
Organism: Acinetobacter piscicola; assembly: GCF_002233755.1. Taxonomy (GTDB): domain Bacteria; phylum Pseudomonadota; class Gammaproteobacteria; order Pseudomonadales; family Moraxellaceae; genus Acinetobacter; species Acinetobacter piscicola. The sequence continues at coordinate 66,561 of NZ_NIFO01000004.1, forward strand.
TTAGAGCGTATTGGTGATGAAGCGGCAAAAATTGCACGTATTGCACAAACTTTGTGTGAAGAGGGTGAGTCACCACGTGGCTATATGGAAACTCGCCATATTGGCAACCAAGTTCGTGTGATGATTCATGATGCTTTGGATGCATTTGCCCGAGTCGATGCAGATCAAGCTTTAAAAGTCTTATTGGCAGATGCTGATATTGACCGTGAATATCAGTCGGCAACACGTACTTTAATGACTTATATGATTGAAGATCCACGCCATATTAGCCGTGTTATCAATGTGATGTGGGTACTCCGTTCATTGGAACGTATTGGTGATCATGCACGTAATATTTCTGAGCAAGTGATTTATATTGCGAAAGGTTTTGATGTACGTCATACCAGTGTCGAAGAAATCGAGCAAAAGGTTCAAAGTAAATAATTTAACGTCAGTTCGGGCTAAACTTTGATGTAAGTTGTTGAAAAGATTGATCAGGTGCGGCGGAGTCTTACCGTTTAAAGTCAGATGCAAGGATTAACCTTCGGTTCGACCTACTTTTCTTTCGGGAAAAGTAGGCAAAACCATTTGTCAGTCGCCAACTCGACAGATACTATCAAGTACCGAATATATTGCAAAAACAGTATTTTGCAGATGTAGCCCTGCCTCGAACAATGCGACTGACGTTACCGCGTATCATATAGTTGGAAACATCTCTTATCCCGAGCTCAGGTTAATTTAAAATCAATCATCCAAATCGTAAAAGACCTGAATTTCTCAGGTCTTTTTTTGAGCTTTTACTTTGATATTTAAAGCGAAGTGAGCATTAAACTTGAGCGAGCGCTTGTTCTAAATCTGCAATTAAATCATCAATATGTTCAATACCTACAGACAAGCGAACCATGTCAATGCTGACACCTGCTGATTTTAATTCATCTTCGTTCAGCTGACGATGTGTTGTTGTCGCAGGGTGGCAAGCTAAGCTTTTCGCATCGCCAATATTGACCAAACGTGTGAATAGTTGCAAAGCATCAATAAAGCGAGTTCCGCCTTGAAGCCCATCTTGAACGCCGAAAGACAAAATTGCTGAAGGTTTTCCTTTCACATATTTTTGTGCCAAAGCATGTTGAGGATGATCGGTTAAACCCGCGTAATTGACCCATTTTACTTTTGGATGTTGTTGCAAATATTCAGCGACTTTTTGTGCATTTTCAGTATGACGTTCCATACGGAGGCTTAATGTTTCTAAGCCTTGTAAAATTAAGAATACACTCAGCGGGCTGATTGCTGCACCCGTATTACGCAGTGGAACGACACGTGCACGTGCGATATAAGCAGCTTCACCTAAAGCCTCAACATAATTCACACCATGATAGCTTGGGTCAGGTGTATTTAAGACTTTAAAACGTTCAGGGTATTTACCCCAAGGAAATTTACCGCTGTCGACAATTGCTCCACCAATAGAATTACCATGACCACCAATATATTTGGTCAGAGAATGCACCACAATATCTGCACCATGTTCAAAAGGTTTGAGTAGTGCAGGGGTTGCAACAGTATTATCGACAATCACAGGAACGCCATATTCATGTGCAATTTTAGCAATGGCCTCTAAATCAATGATATTACCCAATGGATTGCCAATTGACTCTACAAAAACCAATTTGGTTTTTTCATCAATTAAACCACGTAAAGCTTCAGGGTTTTGATAGTCAAAGAAACGAACTTCAATGCCTTGTTTAGGTAGGGTATGAGCAAATAAATTATATGTACCGCCATATAAGGTTGAAACAGACGCAATATTATCGCCAGCTTCTGCAATGGTTTGAATGGAATAGGTGATTGCAGACATACCCGAAGCCAAGGCTAATGCACCAATACCCCCTTCAAGTGCGGCTAAACGTTGTTCAAGCACCGCAGTTGTTGGGTTCATGATGCGAGTATAAATATTACCTTGTACTTTTAAGTCAAACAGGTCTGCGCCGTGTTGTGTATTATCAAATGCATAAGAAGTGGTTTGATAGATGGGTACGGCAACAGCTTTAGTGGTTACTTCGGGGGTATAGCCTGCATGAATCGCAAGGGTTTCATCTTTATAAGTCATCTTTTTCAGCTTTTTTGTTAAATTTCAAATGAGTGTATCAAATAAATATATGAAGTAAACAAGGGTTTATGTATTTTTAAATCATAAAAAGTGATAAGGATAGTTGTTTTGTATTTTAATAAAGCATTAAATTTTAGTACTTTTGCTCAAAGCAGAGCCTCGTTAATACTTTCATTTTCCTCCAATTATGCTAAATACGTGTTTTTTTACGGGTTGTAATTTTCTTACTACTCAATTGATGTTTATGTTAACTTACATGAAGTTCTATTTTTTCTGAATCAATCATAAATAATTTAAATCAGGATAAAGAAGTGAAACTTTTGAATTTTAAAAGAATAACAATTTTTTTAACAAGTCTGTTACTTATACTTAATTCAACTTTAGCCAATGCAGCAACATTAGGGGCATGGACACTATCTAATCCAACCGCTGTTGGAGCATCTATTTTATATGATGGTTTAAAGGGTGTTATTAAATCCTCGGTTTTAATTAAGCCTAATGCGACTCAGGTTGCCAAAGTCTTAGGCAGTGGTGGTGGAGGTTTTGCCCTTTCTTATGCAGTTGAGCAATTACTAGGGGCTGTAGATTGGGTGATGGATCCTGCGAATAATCGTATAAAATATAATATAGATCAAAATACTAACGTTTGTTATTACTCAAATATTTCTTCTTTTAACGTTAATACGTATATTGCAGCTCAAAGTGTTTGTAAGAAATTTACTTCAAATGTTACTTTTCTTAGTATTGAAAAAATACAAACAAATAGATATCAATGTAATTATGAGAATACTGGAGGAATTCAGAATATTACTTTTGTTTGCTCAGCAACGACAGTGAAAGAAGAAAAAAACCTCGCCCTCGAAACTGTTGCCCAAAAAGTCATTGAAAATGCAGAAAGTGATAACCTAGATGCTCAGTTTGCTGTTTTAGCAGCAGCAAATAATATTTTATCTGAAGCTGAAAATGATGATGCTAAAGCCAAGCCGATTGAAGATGAGTTGGAGAGGAATGCGGATGATAAATGCCACACTCATAATGCATATATGAATGGGCAAGCAAGGATTGTTGAAGATAGGTACAATGAGATGAGAGCTGATCCACTATTTTTATATAGAGATTACAGAACAACTCCTCATCCCAATGGATACGGATCATGGAATGGTCATCAACAGCGATATACTTATGAACAAGGTCTATTGAATCAAAAGATTCTAGATGCTTTCTTTGCTGGTTGTCCTGAAACAGCCAAAGCAACTGAATGGAAAAATAAACCTGCTCCTCAAAAACCTAACTATGCGTTGTAACAATTATGATTGAAGTTGAAATTTATGAGGGAACTAACGGAGACCCACTTAAAAGAGTGTATTTTAGAAACACTAAAGGCTGGATAATTCGAGAGTCTTTTTACAATCCATCAAATCAACCAATCGTAGAAGAAATGGTTGAGTTTGATGATAAAAATAAAATTTTTCGTCAAGTTTTATTTCTCACAACTGAATATAAAACTATTGCTTATAGAAATTTATATCAAGCAGGAGAAACAGAAAGATCAGATAACAGATTAGGTTATACAGATTACAAATTAATAGATGGGGAATTTAAAAAAATAAGTTGGATGATCTATAAGCCTTCTTCTAAAGAAGCCCCTTTTTCAAAAAGTCTATACTACAATCAAGATGATGAATTGCTTTATTATTGTGTTAATGATGATACAACCCTTACTACAAAGTATTTTAATCCGTATGATCAAGTTATAGATGATTTTTATACTTTTTCTGAAAAAAATCTTGATTCAATTGAAACATACGACAGTATTAAAAATGATTTACTACAACAGATTAGAGATGAATACAATAATAATCAATTGTGAAAATTAATTATGAATGTAAATATTAAAGAGCTTCTTGAAAAAGTATTCCCTCTCTTTGACACTAAAAAACAATGAAAATTTTTGTTGTTTTTTATCTGTCAGGCAAGTTCAATAAGAACAGGATGGGAGAAAGTAATAGTCTAAAGCCTTATAAATAATGAAAAATAGAACAAAAAAACCGCCCTCTTGAAACCGTTACCTAATAAAGTCATTGAAAATGAAGAAAACAATAACCTAGACGCTCAGTTTGCTGTTTTAGCAGCAGCGACAAATATTCTGTCGGAAGCTGAGCAGGATGATGTAAAAGCGAAGCCGATTGAAGATGAGTGATTATATCGCCATTTTAAATCCTGTCATTATGATGTCATTTGTCCCGATTAACATAAGCAACTCAATAAACTATACAACAAACAAAAATGACGATGAAAATTGCAATAATGAAAAAAACGACTTTAACGCTGGCTTTATGTGGATTGATGATTCTAACTGCATGTTCAGATGATGATGACGCTCAATCTTCCCCAAAAAACTTGAGCGAAACACTCACTTTAGAATTTGGTAATGACGCATGTTCGATGGGTGGTACACGTATTCAAAGTGGTTTAGACAATAATCAAAATGCTAAACTCGAAGCCAATGAAATAATCAAAACAGAAGACAGTTGTAAAACGAATCTGTTCACACAAGGTGTCGAACTTCCATTCACAGTATTGGGGAGAAATAATGCCAATGGGACAACCATTGACACTACTTTTGATATCCGTCAGGGTGGCTTTGGTTCAGATGTTGCAGCACATCCAAGCAATAAAAAGCAATTTTATGCCTTAACAGATCGTGGACCGAATGCTGATTTTAATGATAGCGTGCATGGGGCAGGCAAGATTTTTGCGATTGCTGACTATGTACCTAAAATTGGTTTGTTTGAGGTTCAAGATAACGGCACTGTGAAACTGGTTAAAACGATCTCTTTAAAAGATCGTAATGCTAAAGAGATCAGTGGGCTACCCAATAGCTCTGCTTTGGGTGGTACAGGTGAAACGCCTTATGATGTGAATGGTAAAGTGATTACTGTTGATTCAAGCAAGCCTTTTGATGCAGTCAATAATCCAATCAAGTTAGATGATTATGGCCTAGACAGTGAGGGGATTGCAGCCTTAAAAGATGGGACTTTTTGGGTCAGTGATGAGTACGGTCCACACATGGTGCACTATGATGCCAATGGTAAGGAAATCGGTCGTATTAACCCATTTAAGGCAGACAAGCGTAACAATTGGATATTACCAACTGAATTCAGTTATCGTCGTGCAAACCGTGGGATGGAAGGTTTAACCATTACTCCAGACCAAAAAACCTTGGTGGGTATCATGCAATCCACTTTGAGTTTGCCCAATAAAAATGTCAATAAATCAACACTGACTCGTATTGTGACCATCAATTTGGAAACAGGAAAAGTTGCACAATATCTGTATCAACAAGAAATAAAAGAGAATTCAAACTCTGCGATAGTGGCTTTAAGTGATACGCAATTTTTAGTTTTAGAACGTGATGGTCTATTTTATAAAGATTCAGCGAATGTCATGAAAAATGTCTATCGTATCGACCTCAGTCAAGCGACTAATTTAGAAAACATTCAAGATCAAAATAATCTTAAACAAGATGAAAAATTAGGACTAACCATTGCTGGAAAGACCCTAGAAGAATATCAACTTGAGCAAGGTTGGGACGCGCTAAAAGCCTTAAATATTGTGCCTGCACCAAAGACATTGGTACTAGATATGGGTAAAGCTATAAAATATCCACATGACAAAATGGAAGGTTTGTGGCTGATCAATCATACAACTTTAGGTATTTTAAATGATGACGATATGGGGTTGTGGTTTAACAGCAAAGGGATGGAACCCAAATACTTGGATGCTACCCGAACTCGTATCGACATAAATACGTTGTATATTGTCGATAAATTAAATTTAAAAGCACAATAAGTTCATCATTAGCCACCAAAAACGGTGGCTTTTTTATAACAATTTTCAAATTAAAAAAGAAAAGCAGGATTGAAAATGAATAACAGATTTCTTCTCGTATTGTGCAGTGGTTTTGTGATTTCAAATACTTGGGCTGCACCACAAGTGACTTCACGTGAATATAAGTTGTTATTACAAGCCGATCAGTTTAGTTATTCCAATGAATCATCGAATGTAAATACTTATATGCAACAAGCTAAAAATATTATCGCTCAACAAACAGGTCGTAGCGTTACGGGAAATTTAACATTAGATAAACAACGTCAAATTCGTTTTTATGATTCTCCAAGTAGCTGTTTACTCAACAATATTGGCTATAGTTTTAGAGAGCGTATTGAAAATGGCATATCTGAAGTGACGCTTAAATTTAGAAGTTATGATCATTATCTGGCTGATTTTGCAGATTTAAGCAGTCCAACGTCAGGTGCAAAAACCAAACTTGAAGATGATATTACTCAAACAGCAACACAAGGCTTTTTAGTGGGAGCAAGTAAATCGACCACTGTTCCCAATACGCGTACTTTGAATGATTTTTTAGACATTCATACACATTTTCCAAAGTTTAAAGAAAGTTTTGCAATCAGTGATAATCAGGCTTTAGCACTTGTAGGCGGTTTAACCATTTATGAAAGAAGTTATAGTGGTGTGACCATTGATTTGGGGGAGTTTGATGCTGAGATGGATATGAGTTTATGGTACACACAAATGCCATATGCGGGTTTGAAACCGGCTGTGGTTGAAGTGTCATTTAAATATCAAGATCCAAATGCAAACTATACCTATAAGGTCGTGCAACGTGCTGCGATTAGCTTCTCAGCCTTGAAATCATTGTCGAATTACAACGCACCAAGCTCAACACAAACCAAGACACAATTTGTTTACCAATATCAGCCAAATTTTTGTTCTTAATGCACTTTAAGATAGGCAAATGATTGAGTTTGTTATGCTTGAAAAATAGTCAAGAGATCTTTTGAAAATATCTTGACCAAATTGGGCGAATCTAAACAAAAATAGATAAATTCAGCGTATAATTATTGCCATTTATTTGTTCGCGTTTTGCGAATTTCTACTCATTATAGAGGAGTCCTACGTGGCCCAATATATTTACACGATGAACCGTGTGTCGAAAATGGTTCCGCCTAAGCGCGAAATCCTAAAAGACATCTCTTTATCATTCTTTCCAGGTGCAAAAATTGGTGTGCTTGGTTTAAACGGTGCAGGTAAGTCTACCTTGCTTCGTATTATGGCTGGCGTAGATAAAGATTTCTCAGGTGAAGCTCGTGCGCAACCGGGTATTAAAATCGGTTATCTAGAGCAAGAACCACCATTAGACCCAAATAAAGACGTTCGTGGTAACGTTGAAGATGGCTTACGTGAACCATTGGATGCATTGGCACGTTTGGATGAAGTTTTTGCTGAATATGCTGCTGAAGATGCAGACTTTGACGCGCTTGCGAAAGAGCAAGAAAAACTTGAAGCAATTATCCATTCTTGGGACGCACATAATTTAAGTAACCAAATGGATCAAGCTGCTGCTGCATTGAACCTTCCAGCTTGGGATGCAGATGTAAGCTTGCTTTCAGGTGGTGAACGCCGTCGTGTTGCATTGTGCCGTTTATTGTTGTCTAAACCAGACATGTTACTTCTAGACGAACCAACGAACCATTTGGACGCCGAATCTGTTACTTGGTTAGAACGTTTCTTGAAAGACTTTGCGGGCACAATTGTTGCGATTACGCATGACCGTTATTTCTTAGATAACGTTGCTGAATGGATTCTTGAACTTGACCGTGGTATGGGTATTCCGTATCAAGGTAACTATTCTTCTTGGTTAGAACAAAAGAATGCACGTTTAGAGCAGGAAAATAAACAAGAAGAATCTTTTGCTAAAGCATTGAAAAAAGAACTTGAATGGGTTCGTTCAAATGCTAAAGGTCAGCAAAAGAAAAACAAAGCGCGTATGGAGCGTTTTGAAGAACTTAACTCACGTGAGTTCCAACAGCGTAACGAAACCTCTGAAATCTATATTCCACCTGGTCCACGCCTAGGTAATAAGGTTGTAGAAATTGAAGGCATCAGCAAATCATTTGACGGTCGTTTACTGTATAAAGATTTGACCTTTACCATACCACCAACTGCGATTGTCGGTATTGTGGGTCCTAACGGTGCAGGTAAAACGACACTATTCCGTATGATGACTGGCGAGCAACAACCAGACACGGGTACTGTAACCCTAGGTGAGTCAGTTAAAGTGGCTTATGTAGGACAGATCCGTGATACTTTGGATAACAACAAAACGGTTTGGGAAGAAGTTTCTGGCGGTTTAGATATCTTAAGAATTGGTGAATACGAAATCGCATCACGTGCTTATATTGGTCGTTTTAACTTTAAAGGCCAAGATCAGCAAAAACGTGTAGGTGAGTTGTCAGGTGGTGAGCGTAACCGTTTACAACTTGCGAAAATCCTGCAAATGGGTGCAAACGTCATCTTACTCGATGAGCCATCGAACGACTTGGATATTGAAACATTACGTGCGCTTGAGGATGCAATTCTTGTATTCCCAGGTACGGTAATGGTGGTATCGCATGACCGTTGGTTCCTTGACCGTATTGCAACTCATATCTTGTCATTTGAAAATGAACAACCTGAATTCTACGAAGGTAACTATGCTGAATACGAAGCATATCGCCAGTCACGTTTAGGTGATGATGTTGTTCAGAAACGCACTAAATACAAAAAAATTGGCGGTTAATTGCTGATTTAAAACAAAAAACCAGCTTTCGAGCTGGTTTTTTATTGTCTAAAGAATGGTAAAGCATTGAGTTGGTTTTGAGCCTCAACATGTCCTTGGTTTGCTGCTAAAACTAGCCATTTTTGAGCTTTTAAGGTGTTGCTGTCTAAACCTAGCTGTCCATGTAAATACAGCATTCCCAATTTATACTGCGCTCGACTATAACCTTTCAAGGCTGCATGTAAAAGAAACCAAATGGCATTCCGTTGGTAATGATGTAGTTGATGATTAAATGCATTTTCAACACCAACACGATATCTCTGATTGGCTGCCAGATGCTCATAAGCTGTTGCCCGATGATAGGTATTTTGAGCTTCTGAAACCATAAAGGCGTGATTATTCACATAATGTTGTAAAGGCATTATTGATTTCCATATCATCCGAATTATTTTTATTAAATTCATTTTCCTCTACTCACTCTATTTGGAATAAAGCTTTCATTTCCAAGATTAAAATAAATAAATAGAATAAGAAATAGTCTGATTCTGATATTGATAAAAATAGTCTACTTAAAGTGTGATATTTATCATTCATTATAAATTTAGTGATAATTTATTTGCATAAAAATAATAATTTTGTAATTTTAAGAAATTAAAAGGTGAAACATTTTCATTAAATTGACATTTTATTTTAAGAAATATTCAACATTGCGGCAAAGTTGTTTTTTAAATATTTGAATAGAAGAATGTATCAACAGCAAAATTTGCTAAGCATATTGACGCGTTGTTGAAACGCACTAAGTTATATTTCAGACCAATAAAAAAGAGTGTTGTTTTAACACTCTTTTAACCGATCAAAATTTATTTGCCAATCAAAGACGCATTTCAATGCCTTGGTCTGCTAAATATTGTTTTGCTTCTGGAATGGTATATTGTCCAAAGTGGAAAATAGAGGCTGCAAGTACAGCATCTGCGCCACCTTTTAAAATACCATCGGCTAAATGTTGTAAATTACCCACACCACCAGAGGCAATCGTTGGAATGGTGACACGATCATTGATTTGGCGCATTAATTCGATGTCATAGCCTGCTTTTGTACCATCAGCATCCATTGAAGTAATCAACAGTTCACCTGCGCCGAAGTCTGCCATTTTGACAGCCCAATCAATCGCATCGATCCCTGTCGGTTTACGACCGCCGTGGGTGAAAATTTCCCACTTATTATCGGCTGTTTTTTTCGCATCAATGGCAACCACGATACATTGTGCGCCAAAGCGTTGTGAAGCCTCTTGTACAAACTCAGGATTAAACACCGCAGCAGAGTTAATGCTGACTTTATCTGCACCTGCATTTAACAGTAGGCGAATATCTTCAACTTTACGAACCCCGCCACCAACAGTCAAAGGAACGAATACGCTTTCAGCCATATGTTCTACAGTGCGATAGGTTGTATCTCGCTCACCTGAGGTTGCAGTGATGTCTAAAAAAGTAATTTCATCAGCACCTTGTTCATTATAACGGCGTGCAACTTCTACGGGGTCGCCTGCATCACGAATATCAAGGAACTGAACACCTTTGACTACACGCCCATTATCTACGTCTAGGCAAGGAATAATACGTTTAGCAAGCATAATTTTTTCCAAAAATAACAGCCGATTATGAAACTGAGCGATGTTGGTGCTACACCTCGCGAGTCAGAGAGGGTATTCTATCAAACTTATGTAAGTTTTTTCGCAGGTTTTATATGTCGGTTTATACCACTTTGAGTTTAAAGGAAGTTCAAGCCTTTGCAGCACCGTATGGATTAGAGGTTATTGAGCTGAATCCAATTCAAGGAGGTATTCAAAATACCAATTATTTTATTGTCTGTGCAGATGGGTCACAGTTTGTTTTAACATTGTTTGAAAATATGGACACGCAAGCAGCAGCGGAATTGATTCCAGTTTTAGAATATTTAGGACAACAAGGTTTAGCTGTTCCAGTACCGTTAAAGCATAGTGGTCAATCTATTCATACGTTGAAAGATAAACCTGCACAAATTGCGCCACGTATGTTAGGGCAGCATCCAATGCCTTCAACACTGGAGCAAGTTGAACAAATCGCAATTGCTCAGGCTCAAATGCATGTGGCTTTGCAAGATTTTCCATTACAACGTAAAACAGCACGTGATCATGCCTATTGGTACAATGTAGCGAAACAAATTAAACCGACTTTAAATGTTGCGGATACCGCATTGCTTAATAATCTTTTAGGTTTATATGAAGTATTGACAGCAATGTATCCAAATCGTCCCAAAGGTTTTATTCATTCGGACTTATTTCGTGACAATACGTTATTTGAAGGCAATACGCTTAAAGGTATTCTTGATTTTTATGAAATGAATCGAGATGAATTACTCTTTGATATTGCGATTACTTTAAATGACTTCTGTACCGAATATCCTGAAGTGACTTTGAATGAAGCTAAAGCAACGGCTTTTTTAAATGCATATTCATCTGTTCGTCCTTTAACTGAAGATGAAAAGTCTTGTTTGGAATTGTATTTGGCGATGGCAGCAGGGCGTTTTTGGATGATGCGTTTGCAAGTGGCACAAATGAATCAAGCAGAAGGACGTACAGGGGATGATATTTTGCAGAAAAATCCTTTAGAAATGCGTAATATGCTGGTAGAAAGATTAAAGTTTGTAACGGCTTAATAAATGTCAGGCTTCTTTTATTCAAATTATGTTGTGCTATGCAGAAATCATTGAAGCATGAATAAAAGAAGTCAAAATGATTTGGGATAAATAAATGCGTGATCAAGGTCGTTTGGTTGAGTGGTTTGATGATAAAGGCTATGGCTTTATCCAGCCCAATGATGAAGCTAAAGATCGTGTATTTTTACACATCAAAGACTTTGCACAGAAAGGACCACGTCCACTTGTCGGTTGCGCACTGGAATATGTTGTGCAACTGGATGGACAAGGATGCTTTAAAGCCAAGCAAGTGACTTATTTAAAAGCCAATCAAGCCAAGAAATTATCAAAAGTATCGAACAGTCTAGACACTCAATCATCATCAAAATTACAGCCGATGCAAATTCTGTGTGTGATTTATATTATCGCTTTGGTTATTTTGACTGCTACAGGTTTATTAGATAGTCTGGCGCTACTTTTTATTAGCATTATCAATGTGATGACGTATTGGTTTTATTCTCAAGATAAAGAAGCAGCCCAATTGGATCAACGTCGTGTCCCTGAAAATACTTTGCATATACTTGCCTTTTTAGGCGGTTGGCCAGCAGCTTGGTTAGCTCAACAACGTTTACGACATAAAACACAAAAACAACCTTTTAGAAAGGTATATTTCTGTACTATATTCTTCAATATTTTATTGATTTTATGGTTAATTTCTCCTTTAAATGTATTTAGAACTTAAAGGCAAATAACATATTACTTGAGGAATGATAATGAATAATTATGTAGATCCAAACAACAGTAAGTCACTGACTTTAATTTTATATATTCTTTATATTGTTGCGATTTTTTCGGGTGGAATATTCGCCATCGTGGCTTTAGTGATCAATTATGTAAAATTAGATTCGGTACGAGGTACTGTTTTTGAAAGTCATTTTAGATGGCAAATACGCACTTTTTGGTGGTATTTAATTTGGACATTACTGGCATTTATACCGTTCCTTTTCTTATTTTTGACGATGGATAATGCCAATGCGTTTGCAGGTGTTGCGGTGAGCGCTACGATATTCTGTGTTGCGGTATTATTTGTTTCTTGGGTATGGATTGTTTATCGTGCCATTCGAGGCATTATTGCTTTGAATGATAATCAGCCTGTGCCGCTATAGTCTGCTATTTTTTTTACTAAAATCAGCGATTTTCATAGTTGTTCTTAAAGTGTCATGTAAATGAGATGATCTTGTGTTTGAATAGAAAATAAAGGTTCATAAAAGGAGATCAACATGGTGATTGAACAGGCTTTATTTCATATCATTGATGGTCAGCAGATGGCTTTTGAAAAGAAATTTTATGAATTATCCGATATTTTTAGAAATGCGCAGGGTTGTGAAAAGTTTAAACTGATTCGTGGAATCGAAAATCCACAAAATTATGTTTTACAAATTTACTGGACTGATTTGGCAACACATACTGAAGTTTTTATGAAAACAGATGAGTTTAGACATTGGTTTATTGCCATGAAACCATTTTTAGCCCGTAAGATTGAAATGCAGCATTACGAAAGTACATTGGTTTAATAGATCAATGTATTTCAATTCATCATCAAGACATGATTAAGTTAACGTCAGTTCGGGGTAAACTTTGATGTAAGTCGTTGAAAAGATTGATCAGGTGCAGCGGAGTCTTACCGTTTAAAGTCAGATGTAAGGATTAACCTTCGGTTCGACCTACTTTTCTTTCGGGAAAAGTAGGCAAAACCATTTGTCAGTCGCCAACTCGACAGATATTAGCAAGTAGCTAATATCTTGCAAAAACAGTATATTACAGACGTAGTCCTGCCTCGAACAATGCGACTGACGTTTCCGCGTATCATATAGTTGGGCATATATCTTATCCCGAGCTCAGATTAAGTTAGTACAATTGAGCATAAGCCGCTAGAAACTAAAAAGAGAACATTACGTTCTCTTTTTTATAAACAGACAAGTTCAGGATTAAAAACTTTGCTCATCCAATAACAATTGCGCTTCACGAAGGTTTAAAGTCCCTTCATAAATGGCACGACCTGTAATCGCACCTAAAATACCGTGTTGACCTTTCAGATTGCGAACGTCATCAAGATTGGTTACGCCACCAGAAGCAATCACAGGTAATCCTGAATATTGAGCAAGTTGAACAGTTTGTTCAACATTTACACCTTGCATCATGCCATCACGTGCAATATCGGTATATACGATACTTGAAACGCCAGCATCAGCAAAACGTTTTGCCAAATCCGTTGCTTTTACATCCGTTACATTCGCCCAACCGTCAGTTGCAACGAAGCCATTGATTGCATCGATACCAACAATGATATGTCCTGCAAATTTTTTACATGCTTCTTCAACAAATTCAGGCTCTTTAACTGCTTTTGTACCAATGATGACAAAAGAAACGCCCGCTTCAAGATAATGCTCAATGGTTTCCAAAGAACGAATACCACCACCAATTTGAATTGGAAGTTCAGGCTGAGCCTTAGCAATCGCTTCAACCACAGGTTTATGGATCGGCGTACCTGCGAAAGCACCATTTAAATCAACTAAATGCAAACGACGAGCGCCTTCATTTACCCAATGTTGTGCAGTTGCCACTGGATCATCAGAAAATACGGTATCGTCTTCCATACGACCTTGTTTTAAACGGACACATTTGCCATCTTTCAGGTCAATTGCAGGGATGATCAGCATGCTTTCGCTCCTTGCCTAATCTCATGAGAATTCATTGTGGCTCATCTTAGCAAAGTATTGATCAATTTCTAAGTGTCAGTTGGAGCTTTTATTGAGGTGAATTTTCAATACCAGTCAAGTATTTGGACTGGTATTCAGGAAGTAGATCTAAACGGAGCAATTCTTTAAAAATTAAAACAGGTGCATAAGCATCGGCCGTGGCATATTCAATTTGTTGTTGAGTCAAATTTCTACGTGCCCAGTTGGATGTGCTTATGGATTTACTTTTAGGAAAATTAATTCTAAATAACAAAGCCATGGCATTTTTAATACCAATTGGATTATTGAGTCCAAAACTCGAAAAACTTTTCGATAGCTCAATGATATTATTCAGTTCAATGCCTTTTTTTCGAAATAAATGTGCATCATTCTTGAGTCCAAAACCAACTTTGATTTGGTTTTTATTTTCAAATATAGGTTTTAAAAAATCTAGAATTTCTGCTGATACTTGAAATAAATAGGCTTTTTCAGATGTTGCGAGCTGAATGAGATGTGGGCCTGTTTGAACCTCACCTTTGGTAAATGTGGGTTTAGATTCAGTATCAAAACCTAAAATACTCGCCGTTTTTAAAGCATGTTCAATATTCTTACATTGTTGGAGTGAATTGATCACCACAACATTTTCCAAAGAAAGGTTTTGAAACCGAGGAAAGGTCTGAATTTGCTCTTTACTTGGAATGGGTTGAACAGGATTATCCACGATCTTTCAGCATTCAAAAAATTAATTGTATTGTTATAACAAACTTGAGTTAAAAAGGTGATATTTTTGTGAGACGTAAATGATGGAAGCAAAATAATGGTAGAAAAAGATGATGATCTTTTTATTGAAGGTGCAAAGCGTTTAAAGCAACTGATTCAAGATAAAAATATTAAAGCCAGTGACATTGTGAACGTATTAGAAGCATCAAAAGGCACGATGGGTAAATGGCTACAAAATTCGACTCCTTCTAGCGCACAGAGTTTGATTGAGTTAGCACGCTTGGTGGGTATGACAGAGCGTTGGAATGCAGAATCTAAACAACAAGATAAGCAAGATCGTGCAGATCTCGTCAATCAAGCTTATATTGCTTCTGATGTTGATTTAAGCCAAGCCACCATTGAGCAGCTTATGGAAGAAATTAAACAGCGTTATCGTGCTTTAAATTTAAAAGCAGAGATTAAAATTAGCGTACAACCCATGGAAGGTGGCTTTGTGACGAAAGAAGATGAGACTGAAAAATAAAAATAGCCTTTTATGTGAATAAAAGGCTATTGATATTAAATGACAAGAATTATTCAGATTGTTCGACTTGTTGCTGATATTGTAATTGTTGTAGCTGAGCACGTTCGATATAGCTTTGATAAGCTGGAATTGAGATTGCAGCCAGCACACCCATTAATGGAATCATGATAATATAAATCCACCCTAAAACTTTCTCCCAACCTTTGGTCACACGTGGTGCGCCATAGTTATTTGTACCTGCATCACCTTTTGCACAACATAAATAAACTAGAAAGAAAAAGTTAATCAAAGGTACAAGCATGATAAGTGACAACCATCCACTTTGGTTTTTGTCATGTAAGCGGCGAATCGTAAAGACGAAAGTGAAGTAAATCAGTGCGATATAGAGTACTAAAAAAATAATACTTACAGACATAGAAAGTGACGAGAGGCTTTCAGGGTTCGTTCCAACCATGAGAACAACGACAACAATAGCAACTAGAAAAAACACCAAAGCACTTAAAAAAGACCAGCCTAAATAAGACATGCGTCCAAAACGTCCACTAGCACTTAAAGGTGAATCATTGGTTTGAAAATTAGAATTCATTTTATTTTCCTATTGAACGGTTTATTTAATCAGTTTTGAAATTTTTGTACTAAATTCGCTCAAAGCATAAAGAAAAAAACAATCAAAAGAAAGATTAGAAGAAAACTATGACTTCAAAAAGCAATCAAGCCAATAAAAATTGGCTTGATTTTAATGGCTTAACTTTAGAAATAAGAAGAACTTGAATGAATTAAATCTTCCATTCCACAAAGTTTTTAAGTAATTGCAAACCTGCGGTATGGCTCTTTTCAGGATGGAACTGTGTTGCGAATAGGTTTTCTTTATGAATGGCAGTGCAGAATGGCAAACCATAATCACAAGTTGCAGCAACAAGATCTTGATTTTTAGGTTCTACATAGTAGCTATGTACAAAATAAAAACGTGCATCCTGATCAATGTCTTTCCACATTGGATGACTTGGATCAGCTTGATGCACTTGATTCCAGCCCATGTGTGGGACTTTCAAACCCTCCACATTTGGGAAATGCTTAACAGCACCTTCAAAAATCCCCAATGCTGCTGAACCGCCATTTTCTTCTGAAGATTCAAGTAATGCTTGCATTCCGACACAAATGGCTAAAACGGGCTTATTAAACGCCGCGTTACGGACGACCTCATCGATACCTGCTTCACGCATGCCTTGCATACAATCACGCATCGCACCCACACCCGGGAAGACAATTTTATCTGCTTGTGCAATCAATTTTGGATCATTAGTGACATCTACAGTTGCACCAACATGTTCAAGTGCCTTCGCTGCTGAGTGAAGGTTTCCCATGCCGTAGTCAAGAAGGGCAATACGGGTCATTACAAAGTTCCTTTGGTAGATGCAACAGTATTTTCAGCACGAGGGTCAATTTCACATGCCATACGCAATGCACGTGCAAAGGCTTTAAACACACTTTCAATTTGGTGGTGGCTATTTTTGCCTTTTAAATTGTCAATATGTAAAGTCATCAATGCATGATTTACAAAACCTTGGAAAAATTCAGAAAATAAATCAACATCAAATGTGCCAATACGCGCGCGCGTGAATGGAATATCCATCCATAAACCCGGACGGCCTGACAAGTCTACAACAACGCGGCTTAAAGCTTCATCAAGTGGTGCGTAGAAATGACCGTAGCGTTTTAAACCCTTTTTATCACCCAAAGCTTGTGCAAAGGCTTGCCCAAGTGTGATTCCACAGTCTTCAACAGTGTGATGATCGTCAATGTCTAAGTCACCATCACAGTGAATATCGATATCAAATAAGCCATGACGCTTGATTTGATCAATCATATGGTCTAAAAAGGGAACACCTGTATTGAGCGTGCCTTGACCAGTACCATCAAGATTCACACGAACTCGAATTTTGGTTTCGTTAGTGTTTCTTACTACTTCACTGATACGTTGTGTCATGACACGTTCCTCAAAAACGTCAAAATTAAAAGTTTGATGTAACGATGTTTCGCTGTGACGAAAGTGACAGCATATTAGATTGCTCAGGAGGGTTAATCAATGCCTATTACCATACATGCTAAAACTTCACTGGAAAATGCGGAAGTTCGCGATCAGCTTGAGCGACTATACGACACCAGTCCAGAGTTTGGGGATGGTAAAGATGCCGTAGAACAACTTGAGCAAAACTTAGCTCAGTATACCTTACTTTACACCGCAGAATTTAATACCAAGATTATTGGTGCTTTATGGTGTACAGGGCAAGGAGAGAGCAAGATTTTAGAAAATATCGTGGTACATCCTGCAAACCGAGGCAGAGGTGTTGCAGAACGTTTGGTCGAAGAAGTGTGCAAAATTGAAGAAGAGAAAGGTGTGAAAAACTTTGAGCCAGGTTGTGGCGCAATACACCGTTGTCTGGCGCATCTGGGTAAAATCTAAGACTGAATAATTTCAGTTGTATAAAAAATTGAGTGATTCAATGTAATCGATTTATGACAGCCACTAGGCTGTCTTTTTTATTCTATATGCAGTAAAAGGGCTAAGCCCGATGCCAAATATTGCGGATTTGCTGTAAAAATAGACTATCGAACAAAAACATGCATACAAGACTTGACGGCATTACGGTTAAATTGTTTAATACGCCCCATCGGCGTGATAGCTCAGTAGGTAGAGCAACGGATTGAAAATCCGTGTGTCCCCAGTTCGATCCTGGGTCTCGCCACCATATTTAAAAAATCTTCAAGATTTCAATCCCTGATCCCATCAGGGATTTTTTTTGAGTAAAAAATATTCGGTTGAATAAAAAAGTCATGATTTATATTGACTATTGATCTGAGATACGGCTTAATACACCGCATCGGCGTGATAGCTCAGTAGGTAGAGCAACGGATTGAAAATCCGTGTGTCCCCAGTTCGATCCTGGGTCTCGCCACCATATTTAAAAAACCTCAATTTTTTTGAGGTTTTTTTTTGCTTAAATAAAAGCAATCAGGGAATGGATGAGCGATAGAGGATGATGAATCAATCTGATTGTCTTACAAAATGTATGCTTATATTATCGAAATGTCGTAAGATAAATTTTTATGAAAAGAATAGATTGTTATAAGAAAAATGAAAGATTTATTTTCAGCAGCTAGTCAGCTTTATCAACAAGCACGACCCAGTTATCCGCAGGAAGTTATTCAGGAAATACTTAAATATGTTCCTGAGCAGCAATTTGTGTGGGACTGTGGTGCAGGTTCTGGTCAATTTACTCAACTCTTAACGCCTTATTTTGATCATGTTGTGGCAACAGATATTAGTGAACAACAATTACAACATGCACCTTACTTTGAAAATGTTAGCTATCAAATACAACCTTCAGAAAAGACCTCATTCCTCGCACAAAGTTTTGATTTGATTACTGTCGCTCAAGCGATTCATTGGTTCGACTTTGAATCTTTTTACCAAGAAGTGACTCGCACCCTGAAGCCAAACGGTGTTTTGGCTGTGATCGGTTATGGCTTGATTCACGTGGAACATCATTTAATCAATCAAAAGATTCATGAGTTATATTTCGATACTTTACACGGCTATTGGGATGCTGAGCGTCATTATATTGATGAAGAATATCGGACGATTCCTTTTCCTTTTGAAGAAATTACCGTACCTGAATTGAAAATGCAGTATCAGTGGTCATCTGCACAGCTATTAAAATATTTATCCACATGGTCTGCGATAAAGCATTATATTGATAAAAATAAAATTAATCCTTTGCATGATTTGGCAGAAGCGCTCAGTGCTGAGCAGGAACTTTTAAACATAGAATTTCCTATATTTTTAAGAGTCGGTAAGACTAAAAAACGTAAGAAAAAAAGCTTTATGAAAAAAATCGGTCTGTAATTCGATTATGAAAAGCCGAAAACTATTGTTTTATTGCTTTGTGAAAGTGCAAAGCAAAGAATGCTCTAATCTTGGATTAAACGTTTACCTAAGCAGACCACTTCAATTTCTTCATAGCCTAATTGCTCATAAAAGCTTTGTACGTCAATGTTATCTCTACGAATAAGCAATTGTAGCTTAGGACAACCTAGTGCAATTAGACGCTTTTCCAGTTGCTGTATGAGCGCTGTTGCTACACCATTGCGTTGAACGTGTGGATGAACGGCTAAATAGTTTACCCAGCCACGATGACCGTCATAGCCACCCATCACAGTTGCGATGAGCTGTTCATCTTTGACTGCCAATAAAAATAAACCATCTTTTTGTGCCACTTTACGGAAAATATCAATTTCAGGATTATTCCATGGGCGAGTGAGCTCACATACTTCCCATAGTGCGATCACATCTTCTAAATCTATTTCTTGAAACTGACGGATGATAAACATGGCTTTTATTCTATCTCTTGTTTTTAAAGAAAGTTTACATCAGCTTAATATAAAAATGGGGTGATGATAAGTTTATTTTTTAAACAAAAACGTGCTCACATTCATTTAATTTTCTGTGAGATTTTTCATAAAGCAAAGTCGTGATTCTGTGTAGAGAAGGATTCTTTCTATCTGAAATTCATGCATAATGAAAATATAAAGACAATACAAGAAAAGGATTTCATGTGAATAAGACAGAATATGATTACATCATTATTGGTGGTGGAAGTTCAGGTTGTGTATTGGCGGGGCGTTTATCCGAAGACCCAAACGTATCTGTATGTTTACTGGAAGCAGGTGGAACTGGAGATGGATGGAAAGTTGAAGTTCCGAGTGCGGCTGTGATCAGTATTCCGACAAAAATTAATAATTGGGCATTTGAAACAGTCCCACAAAAGGGTTTGAATGGTCGTAAAGGTTATCAACCACGTGGTAAGTGTCTAGGTGGTTCGTCTGCAATTAATGCCATGATTTATATTCGAGGCAATCGACAAGATTATGATGACTGGGCGGCTTTGGGTAATGAGGGTTGGTCTTATGACGATGTGCTGCCTTATTTTATAAAATCTGAAAATAATAAAAGAATTAGCAACCCATATCATGGCAATGATGGCCCATTATCTGTAACCGATTTACACAGTGACAATCCGCTTCAGGAAAAGTTTCTAGCTGCAGCACGAGAGCAGGGTTATACCGTTCTTGATGATTTTAATGGAGCTGAACAAGAAGGGCTTGGAATCTATCAGGTTACCCATATCAATGGGGAGCGTTGCAGTTCTGCACGAGCTTATTTATTTCCACATCGTGACCGTAACAACTTAACCATTGAAACCTTTGCGCAGACGCAGCGTATTTTGATTGAAAACGGCGTTGCTGTTGGCGTGGAATACAAGCAAAACGGACAACTTAAACAAATATATGCTCGCCGTGAAGTACTGCTTAGTGCAGGGGCAATGCAGTCACCACAAATTTTAATGCTTTCAGGTGTGGGTGATCAGCAAGAGTTACTTCAGCATGGGATTGAAGTGAAAAAGCATTTACCCGGAGTAGGGCAGAATTTTCATGATCATCCTGATTTTATTTTTGGATATAAAGTTCGTGATATCCAAGGTACTTTTGGATTGTCGATCCCAGGTTCGATTGATCTCATTAAACAAATTCAGCGCTATCGCAAAGAACGTCGTGGTTTGATCACGACCAATTTTGCAGAATGTGGTGGTTTTCTTAAAAGTTCAGTAGAGCAGAGCTTACCGAATCTGCAATTACATTTTGTTGTGGCACTTGTTGATAATCATGCACGGACGATGCATGTTGGGCATGGTATTTCTTGTCATGTGTGTTTACTCAATCCGAAAAGCCGTGGCTCAATCAAAATCAGTGGGCCAAGCATTGATGATCCATTATTGATTGATCCTGATTTTTATGGTGATGAATCTGATTTGGAAGAAATGGTCAAAGGCTTTAAGAAAACCAAGCAACTGATGGAGTCGAGTGTTTTTAAAAGCATGGTTAAAGAAGACTTGTTTACAGCCAATGTGCAAACAGATGAGGAAATTCGTGAAGTTCTTCGAGATCGCTCAGATACGGTGTATCACCCTGTTGGGAGTTGTAAAATGGGCGTCGATGATCTAGCGGTGGTTGATGCTCGTTTGCGTGTTTATGGTATTGAAAATCTGCGCGTTGTAGATGCTTCAATTATGCCAAAAGTGGTGAATGGCAATACCAATGCTCCTGCAATCATGATTGCTGAAAAAGCGGCTGATATGATTCGTCAGGATCAGGCAGGAGTGGCATTTATTCAGAAGAAAGAAAAAGCAGTGATTTAATCAATATTAATTTGCAGGAAATAAAAAAACGCCCAATTGGGCGTTTCTTGTTTCTACGTTAGATTCAAAATCTTATGCAGATTTTTTAACTTGATCTTGAGCCGCTAACATATGACCTGACTCTTCAAAGTTTGAGTGCCATGCAAGCGCTTCACGAAGAATGTGAGGGGTATGGCCACCTTTTTCACATGCACGATCAAAGTAGTCATTCAATGCATCACGGTACATTGGGTGAGCACAGTTATCGATGATTGCACGTGCACGTTCACGAGGTGCTAAACCGCGTAAATCAGCAAGACCTTGTTCAGTCACAAGAATATCCACATCATGCTCAGAATGGTCAATATGAGAAGCAAACGGTACAACAGAAGAAATGTCACCGCCTTTAGCAATCGATTTGGTTACGAAAATGGCTAAGTGTGCATTACGTGCGAAGTCACCTGAACCACCAATACCATTCATCATTTTAGTACCACACACGTGAGTTGAGTTTACGTTGCCGTAAATATCAAACTCCAATGCAGTGTTAATACCGATGATGCCTAAACGACGTACCAATTCAGGATGGTTTGAGATTTCTTGTGGACGAAGCACCAATTTATCTTTGTATTGTTCAAGGTTATTAAACACTTTTTCGCCATATTTAGCAGAAAGAGTAATTGAAGAACCTGAAGCAAACTTCATTTTACCTGCATCAATCAATTCGAAAGTACAGTCTTGAAGAACTTCTGAATACATTACTAAGTCTTCAAAATTAGAATCTTTAAGCCCTGTTAAAACAGCATTGGCAATAGAACCGATACCTGCTTGTAATGGACCTAAGTTCGGCGGTAAACGATCTTCAGCCACTTCTTTTTCAAGGAAAGCGATTAAATGATTGGCAATGCCTTGAGTTTCATCATCAGGTAAAGTCACTGTAGATGGAGAATCGTGGTATTCGCTGTTAATCACAATGCCTACGATTTTTGCAGGATCAATATTGATAGCATGTGTACCAATACGCTCATCAACTTGAGTCAAGGGAATCGGTTGACGAGTTGGACGATATGTTGGGATATAAATATCGTGTAAACCTTCAAATGCAGGGCTTAAGTTAGTATTGATTTCAACAATCACTTTTTCAGCAAAAATTGCAAAGCTTGCAGAGTTACCGACCGAAGTTGTTGGAATAATGCCACCATCTTCAGTAATCGCAACCGCTTCAATCACAGCAACATCGGGCTTCTTCAATTGAAGATTACGCATTTGTTCAACAGTTTCAGACAAATGCTGATCGATGAACATCACATCACCAGTGTTGATCGCTTTACGAAGTGTATTATCCACTTGGAATGGTAAACGACGTGCAAGTACACCCGCTTCAGTCAATTGTTTGTCTAGATCGTTACCTAGACTTGCACCTGTGATTAACGTGATTTTTAAAGGATTCACTTTGGCTTGTTTTACCAGTGCTAACGGTACAGCTTTCGCTTCACCAGCACGAGTAAAACCACTCATACCTACTGTCATACCATCTTGGATAAAAGTTGCGGCTTGTTCTGCGCTCATGACTTTGTCATGGAGAGATGCTAAACGAATACGATCTAAAGACATGGGTTACGCTCAATTCTTGTTCAAAACTAGACGGATTGTACCGTTCTAAAACTAAATTGTGCATGCCTCTAATGCTAAGGTCTAATTTTTTCAAAAAATACAAGTATAAAAAATAATGATGATTTTCAAGTTGTTATTTATTAAAGAAAATAATATTAACTGTGTGTTAAGCGAACAAACTTGAATGTAGATTCATTGAGCAATCGTTAAAAACGATCACTCAAAGTTTGCTTAATTTTTTGAATTGCATTGGGAGATGGTTGTTCTTCTTCAATTTTTATTGCAATGGGTAATGAAATAATGACCTGTAAACCACCAGTCGCTCGGTTAGAAATCGATATTTCACCCTGATGGATATCCACAATACGTTTTACAATGGCTAAGCCTAAACCACTGCCTTGCACGGTTCTTGCTGAATTTCCACGGACAAAAGGTTGCATGAGATCTTCAATTTGGTCTTCAGGAATTCCTTCGCCATGGTCCGCTACGCAGATTTTAATATGTTCATTTTCAACAAAAGCACTCAGTTCAATCGGTTCAGCACCATAGCGTTTCGCGTTATTAATCAGGTTTCCAATGAGTCGTTTCAGGGATAAAGAGCGCGCAGTCATAATCGGTAATTCATTCGGGGTAAAACGAATATCCAAAGGTTTGAATTGAATGACTAATTCTTGTAGCAAGATGTTGATATTGGTCTCTTGAAGTTCCTCATCTGAGCCATCTCGCATATAGGAAATAAACTGACTTAAAATCGCATCCATATCATCTACATCATAGATTACGCCTTCTTTAAGAAAGTCATCATCCGACATCATTTCTGCACTTAGGCGGATTCGGGTGAGTGGTGTACGTAAATCATGTGAGATTCCCGCGAGCATGATTTGACGATCTCGTTCAGTCTGTTCAAGAGTGTAGATCATATGATTAAAAGCTTGATTCACTTCACGAATTTCTTGTGGCCCATGATTGGTTTCTAGGTAAGGGGCTTTACCTGTTTTACTATAATTATTAGCAGCATTTTGTAGACGGCGTAGTGGACGGTTAAGCTGTCGAACCAAGGTCAAAATAATTGCTGCTGCAATCAGGGGAATACCCAATAACCAGCCTAAAATAAGTTCAGGGCTGTAATTGGCATAGGTTTTCAGTGGTTCACGAACCCAATTGCCATTCATTTCAGGGGTTTGTACCCAAATCCTTGGACTCGGTTTAAATTGAAAATAGACCGTGACATCTTTCATGTTCAACTCTTTAGCGAGCTGATTTTCAATACGATTGGTGAAAAAGTCTGCAATTATTTTATCTTTAACATTTGGATATTCTTTAGGATCAGTGACATATTCAACTCCAACTCTTTGTTTTAACCATTGGTCAATGTCGAGCTGCACTTCGTCATGATAAATCTGTAAACGAGGATTATTGACCATTTCCAATTCAACAGCTAAAAATCTTGCATGTTGTTGAATTTCAGGTAAGTAGAGTGTTTTCCAAAAGAACCACAGTGACATGAATAGACTAAAAAACACCACAAATAAAACCAATACAGTGGTACGCATGGCTGCGGAACGTGGTTTGATTTTGTCTAAGAAGCGTTCCCAAGGTGTACGTTTTCTTTCTTGGTACGTTTCAAAATCTGTAAATGCTTGCGGATCTATAGGGTCTAATTTCACTAATCTATCCAAATATTTTGAATGTTTGAAATATCACTGTCTTAAAACGATTTTATTAAAAATTACAAAGCGTCATGATTCGATCATGCTTTGCTGTTCAGTATTGTATTTGTAAAATAAAATAAGCCTATCAAGATAGGCTTATACAGACTCAAATATTATTCAGCACCATCTGGAACAAATACATAACCTACGCCCCAAACGGTTTGAATATAACGCGCACGGGCAGGGTTTTCTTCAATCAAACGACGTAAACGAGAAACTTGAACATCAATCGAACGTTCCATTGCACCCCATTCACGACCACGCGCAAGATTCATTAACTTATCACGGGTTAATGGCTCACGAGGGTGCTGTACCAATGCTTTTAGGACAGCAAATTCACCAGTCGTCAAAGTAACCACTTGACCTTCACGGGTTAATGTACGTGTTGAGAGATCCAGTGACCATGGGCCAAATGAAACAACTTCTACATTCTGGCTTGGTGCACCTGGAACTTCGCGGACTTGACGACGCAAGATTGCACGAATACGTGCCAATAACTCATTTGGGTTAAATGGCTTCGGTAAGTAATCATCCGCACCTGCTTCAAGACCTGCAATACGGTCAGAATCGCTACCACGTGCTGTGAGCATGATGATCGGTGTATCAATATTCGATTGGCGCAAACGACGACAAATGCTTAAACCATCTTCTACAGGAAGCATGAAATCTAAAACAATCAATGAAAACAGTTCACGTTGTAGTAAACGATCCATTTGTGTCGCATCGTGTGCAGTTTTTACCACAAAACCTTTATCTTCCAAGAAACGCTGTAAAAGGGTACGCAAACGCACATCATCATCGACAACTAAAATGCGTTCGACACGGTCAGTTTCGTTTTGTACAACATCTGTATTTTCAGCAGGTACAACCAAACTCATGATGCACTCCCTTAATATTGTAAATTATAACGATTGTTAATCTCAGTATAATGCCTAAGTTCTTGTTAAGACTATGTATCAAATTGCTCAAAATTACAATTTTAAGCCTGTTTTGAAACCAAAAAACAACATGTTGAAATTATCGAGCTCATTCTATGTTTATAAATAAAAAGATATAGCATTTGCAAATGAAAAATTGATGTATTTTGACAATAAGTTTTTGTTTAAGCGTATATATTCATCATTTCTTATCATTAGAATTGGAAGCACTAATATTCAATCCATTAGAATGATTTTTGGAGCATGTCCAAACTGACCTAATTTAAACAGATATACATGATAATTTTAAATTAAAAAAGCAATATTACTTTTTATTTTTAACTAAACATGAGTTAAATAAAAGGATAGAAAAGTGGTGCTGGAAAAATTATTTTACAATGTGTTCCGCATCGAAATATCAGTGAAATGTTCGATTACACAGTAAAAATTCAATAAAAATGATCTTTAATCATTTTTTTCACTGCTAATTTGCAAAACAATTGTGGATTTTATGGTCTTGGTCTTTATAATCACTAACTTTTAGTCCTTATCCTTGTGGAATTAAACACGATGACTGACTTAGTTCAGCAGTTGGCAAGTGAGCTTGCCGTACGTCCAAACCAAGTAGAAGCTGCCATTAAACTGATTGATGAAGGTTCTAGTGTTCCATTTATTGCACGTTACCGTAAAGAAGTAACGCAGGGCTTAGACGATACACAATTACGCCAACTTGATACACGCCTTGTTTATTTACGTGATTTGTTTGAGCGTCGTGAAAAAGTAATCGAATCTTTAAAAGAACAAAACAAGTTATCGGATGACTTACTTGCACGCGTGAATGCTGCGGAAACAAAAAATGCATTAGAAGAACTTTATGCACCGTACCGCCCAAAACGTACCAGTAAATCATTTAAAGCAAAAGAAGCAGGCTTAGGTCCAATCGCTGAAAAAATTCTCAGTGAAAATGTTGACCCAACAGAAGCATTGGCTGGTTTTAGTCATGATGATTATGCAGATGTTGAAAGTCAGCTAGATGCCATTCAACACATCATCATTGATGATTGGGCTCAAAATATTGTACTGACGACAGATCTTAAAACGACTTTTGCTAAAACTGCTGTATTAAAAAGCTTAGTCGCTTCTGATGAGAAAAAAGAAGTAGGTAAGAAATTCCGTGATTACTTCGATTTCTCTGAGAATCTAAATAAAGTTCCTTCGCATCGTTTATTGGCAATGTTACGTGGTCGCCAAGAAAATGTATTAGGTCTTAAAGTGGATGGTCAAGACGATGCGCCATTGGCTCGTATTGAAACAGAATACAATCTTGAAACTGCTCAGCCACAAGCTCGTCAGGATTATTTAAAACAAACAGCCAAACTATTCTGGTTAGGTAAAATTCGTCCTACGATTGAACATTCATTACTAACAGAAAAACGTCTTACTGCTGAAGCTGAGGCAATGGATGTCTTTGCTGAAAACCTTCGTCACTTGCTACTTTCTGCACCTGCTGGTTCACGTTGCACACTCGGTGTCGACCCTGGTATTCGTACAGGTGTGAAATTGGCCGTTGTAAATGAATCAGGTGATGTAGTTACGCATAGTACGGTTTATCCATTTGCACCAAAAGAAGATAAAGCAGGTTCAATTGCTGAACTTGCTCGTTTGTGTCGCGAATTCAATGTCGATTTAATTGCGATTGGCAATGGCACAGCAAGCCGCGAAACGGAAGCTGTTGTTGCAGAAATGATGACTGTCAATAGTGATCTTAAATTAACACGTGTTTCAGTGTCTGAAGCAGGCGCATCTGTTTATTCAGCGTCTGAATTAGCATCTGCTGAGCTGCCTGAGCTTGATGTATCTATTCGTGGTGCAGTGTCTATTGCACGTCGTTTGCAAGATCCATTAGCAGAATTGGTAAAAATTGATCCTAAATCGATTGGTGTAGGTCAATATCAACATGATGTGAATCAAACGGGTTTGGCGAAAACACTTGAAGCTGTGGTTGAAGACTGTGTGAACTCTGTAGGTGTAGATGTAAACACTGCATCTCCTGCAATTTTGTCTTATATTGCAGGTTTGAATAAGTCTATTGCACAGCAAATTGTTGACTATCGTAAAGAAAATGGTCGTTTTGATAACCGTCAAGCACTGAAAAATGTACCACGTTTAGGCGAACGTACTTTTGAACAAGCTGCAGGTTTCTTACGTATTCAAGCTGGAACAGAGCCATTAGATGCATCTGCTGTTCACCCTGAATCTTATGGTTTAGTGAACAAAATTGTTGAAGCAAAAGCGACAACAGTCAAAGACATCATTGGCAATACTGAAATCATTCGTCAAGTACAAGCTGAAAGTTTTGTCGATGACAAATTTGGTCTTCCAACCATTCAAGATGTGTTAAGCGAGCTTGAAAAACCGGGTCGTGATCCACGTCCTGAGTTCCGTACTGCAAAATTCCGTGAAGACATCACAGAAGTCAGTCAATTGACTGAAGGCTTGCAGCTCGAAGGTGTGATCACCAATGTGACTAACTTTGGTGCTTTCGTCGATGTGGGTGTACATCAGGATGGTTTAATTCACATTTCTGAACTTGCGAATGAATTCGTTTCTGATCCACATAAAGTGGTTAAGCCAGGTCAAATCGTTCAAGTTCGTGTTTTGACTGTGGATGCTGAACGTAATCGCGTCAATTTGTCTATGCGCCCAGAAGGTTCAGAAGCACCAGCTAAAGCACCACGTCAAAAGCGTGAGTTCAATAACAATGAACAACGTGGTGAGCGTAAGCCGCAAGCGAAACGTCCACAAGGCGCTCGTCCTAACCATGATAAAAATCATGACAATAAAGACAAAGCACCACGCCATGGCAATAAGCCACAAGCAGCAAAACCTCAAGAAAACAAAATTGGTGGTTTAGGTGCATTGTTATTGCAAGCAGGAATTAAAGGTTCGAAGTAACTTTTGATTTCTAGGATTGCTAACTAAAAGACCGCCGAAAGGCGGTTTTTTATTGTTTATTGATATTTGAAACGTCACAATCTTTTTGAAACGGGCAAGGTTCTTTCGTGATTAAGTTTTCTAACAAAGATTGAATGTTTTGTAGTTGCAGAATCTTGTTTTGAACAACACTCAGTTTATCTTCCAAAATCTCGTGGAATTGTTCAGCGGGAATCTCATTAACACTCATAAGATCTGTGATTTGTTTCACTTCAGTTAAAGTAAATCCTAAACTTTTTGCTGTTTGGATGAGTCTAAGTTGTTGAATATTCTGTTCAGAATATTCTTTATAACCATTATTTCGAATTAAGGGTTGGATGAGATCAAGTTTTTCATAAAAGCGGATCGTATCACGGCTCAGGTTCAAATATTTTGATAACTCACCAATCAGCATCAAATTCTCCAGTGCTATTTTTATTCAAAATGTTTAAGGGGCTTGACCATAGAGCATACTCCACAGTTTAGCTTATGTATGAAGAATTCAAAAGGGTATAACTTCATGCAAGATCATCAAACAATAAAGAACGTTGCTTTGGTTTTTGGTGCGACAGGATTTATAGGTCGTTTCCTGATTGCACGTTTATTACAAGATAACTTTCAGGTATTTGCAATTTGTCGAAATGTTGTAGAGCAAGCTAAAACATTGCAAAATTGGTTAGAGCAAAAGAATATTGATACACAACAATTAAAATGTATACAGGGCGATGTAAGCTCTGCCGATTTGGGGCTATCCGATGAAAATTGGCAAATGCTTAAAGATGTAAATTATCTTTTTAATATGAGCGCCTTATTTACGTGGAATTTGTCCATGCAGCAAGCTCGAGCAGTCAATGTTGAAGGGTTGATTAACGTATTAAATTCTGTGAATTTGCACTGTCAATTAAAACGAGCATTTCATCTATCGGGTTATATGTTAACGCTAACTCAGCATTTACAAGAGGCTGGTGTGAACTTAGCGCAAATAGATCAAACGAATTGGGACAAAGTCTATAAGCGCTTAGGTGCTTATGAAGCTTCAAAAATAGAAGGTCATTTCACATGGATCAAATCTGCGGAGCGGCTGAATATCAATTGGACGGTGATTCACCCTGCGACTGTAATTGGCGAAGAGGTTTCTGGTGAAATCACGGAAAATCAGCCTATTACAGATTTAATTTCTAAAATCAAACAGGGTAAAATGGCAGCAATTCCTGCAACACCACAACATTATTTACCCATGGTTTCTTTAAATATGTTAGTGGATTCGATCATACATGCGGCACAAGACCCAAATACAATCAATCAAGAAGTCTTAATTGCTCACCCAACACAGATGTCTTTACAGCAAATGATCATAACTATAGCTGAAGCATTGAGTGTGAAGGCACCTACGCAATTTATACCTTTATGGATTTTAAAATTAATTTTGAAATGTAAATGCTTAGCGACAAAATTAGAGATGTCATCTGAATCGTTAAATTTTTTAAGAACGGAGAAATTACACATCGAGTCATTTTTAGTCTTAAATCAAAAATGGCAAATTCCAGTTGCTGATTTGGATAAAACCATTAGAAATACAACAGCTTGGGTGGATAATAATATTCATTGATAATTTTAGAAAACACTCATTTTGATCAATGGGTGTTTTCTATGGAGAGGATAACGCGCTTTCAGCCGGCCTTAGTTCTTAAACAAAAAGTATCCCCAATACACAATCACAGGGATGAAAAAGATCACAAGTTGAATCTGTATTTCTTCTGCAAGCGTATAACCATGTGATAGTCCAAGACGCAAATTCCAAAAAACCACAGCAGCCCAGACCAGACTAAAAATAATACCTGCGATGATCTGGAATTTTTTAGGTATAAAACCCATTAAAGCTAAATCAATACAAAGACCTATAGCAATAATAATTAGCGAACGCATATGTGATTCCAGCGGTTCTATCAACATATTTTATGTTCATAGAACCGAATATTATAAAATTGAAAGGAAGGGGATTAACGTGTGGTATAACCGCCATTGGCGAAAATCGTTTGGCCAGTAATCCACCAACCCTCAGTCACTAAAAAGCGCACTAAAGGTTCAATATCTTCAATCTTGGTTAAACCACCGAGTGCCGCAGCAGATTTATGATAAGCCACAGCTTCAGGCGCTTCTTGACCATAGAAGAACGGTGTATCCATAGGGCCTGGTGCGACAGCAGTCACTGAAATACCACGTTCACCAAACTCTTTAGACGCGGCGCGAGTATAGTGCTCGACAGGTGCTTTTAAGCCTTCATAGGTTGAATATAAGCCAGTATAAGCGGCTAAAAGGCTGGTGACGATTGAACAGATTTTACCGTTATTATTTAAATGCTTACCGGCAGCTTGAATAAAGAAATAAGCAATTTTATTGTTGACGTCATTCATTTCGTCAAACTCTTGTTCAGTTGTCTCAACAAAAGGTTTTTTTAATACGCGGCCTACAGTATTAATGGCGATATCTACACCACCAAATGCTTGTTTTGCTTTAATAAATAAGTTTTCAATTTCCTGTATATCAGACAGATTCGCTTGTACAAGGACTGCTTTAGCGCCTAGACTTTGAACATCAGCAAGTGTTTTTTCAGCATCTTCTAATGTTGCCGCGCTATTGTAATGAATCACAAGGTTTGCGCCATTTTCTGCAAATTTGCGGGCAATCAGACCACCCAAGTTTTTTGCACCGCCTGTAATAATTGCTGTTTTACCGTTTAAAGAATGTTGAGTCATTTTTTATTTTCCAATTTATCGCTAAAAGGATTCATTGTATGAGCTATTTTTCATGTTAAATAGTGAGTAAAATTGAACAGACTGTTCGAATAAATTGAATAATAAGTATGGATAAAATTGAACGCTTAAAAATATTTTGTTTAGTTGCAGAAAAGCAATCTTTTGCCAAAGTCGCAAATCAGTTGGATCTTCCTCGTTCAAGTATTACCTATGCGGTGCAATTACTTGAAAAAGAATATGAAGTTTTGTTATTGAATAGAACGACCAGAAAAGTGAATTTAACCAATGATGGTGTTTTATTCTATCAAGAAGTTCGACAACTGATTATTCAATCTGAAGGGTTAAATAAGTTTAAGCTACAGAACCGAGAACATACCGGACAAATCAAAATTGGCTTACCAATAAGAATGGCGACGCAATATTTAATTCCACATCTCAATGAATTTTATCAACAATATCCAAAAGTAAAAGTGCTTATTCATAGCAGTGACGATTTTTCAAATTTACTTGAAGAGCGTTTGGATTGTGTTGTTAGGGTTGGCAATATGATGGAGAATCATTTAATTGCACGGCCGATTGCCAAAGCTGATTTATATACTGTGGTTTCTAAAAAGTATTTGAATAACAACACTCAAGCGCTGCATATCGATCACTTACACAATGATTTTATCATTGGGTATCAGTTGAAAAATACAGATTCTGGGCTAAGTGAATTGGTGTTCCAAGATCGGCAGGTCGAATTGCCTTATCAATTGGTGGTTGAGGATACCGAGAGCTATTTAAAAGCAGGTTTACAAGGTCTAGGAATATTTCAAATACCTGATTTTGATGCAATACCGTTGATGCGAGAGCAAAAATTAGTCAGAGTTTTGGAAGAAGAAAAATGTTTAAAACTGGAAATTAATTTTTTATTTTTAGAACGTAAATATCGTCCAACTTATTTTCAGTATTTTATAGAATGGTTGGAAAGCCTACTTAAAAATAAACTTTCCAACTTGATTTAATTCATTGATAAATTAAAAACTTACCAATGCTCACCTGGGAACAAGCGTGCATAAGCACGTTGTACTAGATTTAACTTCTGTTGCTCGCCTACAGACGCCGTAGAGCTTGGGAATAAGTTAAAACCGATTGACATCAATTTGTTATTGATTTCAGGTGCAATTGAATAAGTAATTGATGCTAAACGACCTAGATTGGTTGCAACTTTCTTCGGACGTTTCACGATAGCATATGCGACTAAATCAGCTGCTTGTTCTGGTGAAAGTGTTGGTACGTATTTATAAATTTTGGTTGGTGCAATCATCGGAGTACGTACTAAAGGCATATAAACTGACGTAATTGCAATTTTATGTGAATGAACTTCCGCAGATAAACAACGGCTAAATGCATCTAATGCGGCTTTTGACGCAACATAAGCCGAGAAGCGAGTTGCATTGGCCAAAACGCCAATCGAACTAATATTGATAATTTGACCGTCTTTGCGAACCATCATTTGTGGTAAAACATTTAAAACCAAACGAACTGCACCGAAATAATTCAACTGCATCGTACGTTCAAAGTCATGGAAACGATCTACAGACTCATGCACAGCGCGGCGAATTGAGCGACCCGCGTTATTGATTAAAATATCGATATGATCAACAGATGCGATAATCTGTTTAGAGACTTCATCAATCGCATTCATGTCATTTAAATCACAAGGGAAAATGTCAGCTTGACCGCCTTCAGCGATAATTTCAGCTTGAACTTCTTTTAAAGTTTCTTCTGTACGGGAAACGAGAAGTACATGCGCACCTGCTGCAGCGAGTTTTTTTGCAACCGTTAAACCAATACCACTTGATGCACCTGTAATTAGTGCAATTTTACCTTGAACTTTTGATTGAAAAAGTTGCTCTAATTTTTGATTCATAGCTGTTTCCCTAATTGACTTTAAATGAATATATGGGCTGTATTTGTTGTTTCAGGGGTGATCATGGCTTTGTATAAAAGGTGATCAGATTTATTGGGCGCAATAATATACAAAAAAATAAAAATACTAGACTTAAGTTTATGAATTTACAAAATATTTCTAGAGTAATTGCTCTATTAATTTCCCATTTATTAAGTGATTTTTACCATATATTTTGCAATATTCAAAGCATGAATATGATGAAATGGGTTAAAAAATAATCAAATAAATTCAATAAAGTATATCCAAACTTGCAAATAAACAGAGTCAGATTCAACTCTGTTTATAAACAAATAATGTAATATTTCTTTCGTAATTTATGAGAAAGCGAGTTCGTTATACGCTTTTTTTAGCTCTTCCTTTGCATGGCTATGACCTTGGTGGGCTGCTTGTTCAAGCCATTTTTCAGCATGACTATAACTACGATCTAAACCAAGTTGTCCATTTAAATAACTTAAACCCATTTTATATTGCGCTTCTTGATCTCCTCGTAAAGCCGCTCTTAGATAACACCACATCGCATTACGATTATCCACCGAGTCTGATGGAGTTTCTTGAAACGAGTTTTTGCTTTCAAAATCGTGTGCTTGCGCTTTTTCGAGAGCAGCTTCGGAAGCATTCTGTTCAAATGCCCGGCGAGATGTTGAATCTCCTAAAAAACGGTTAAAAATATGTACCAACATATACAACCTCCTTGCTAATCCATTAACAAAGTAAAAGAGACTGCTAATCACAAAAAAATGATTAGATATAATTAATCTAGCTGATTTTTTTCACTTTGCAAATAGTTAAATGTAATTTGTCAATTGCGATTTTTACACATTTGTTAAAAAATACATTATTTAACAAACCAACAATTTTTATTTAAAAGATTAAATCACGCACTGTAATTTTATTACATTGAGAAAATTTGCTATATTTAGGTTGTTTTTTGATTTCGGATAGAATCTGTGAAACGCTCAAGTGTTTTCATCACAGTCTTGCTTAGTTTGTTTATGTTCCAAAGTCTTTGGAATGTAGCGGCGGCTTTTTGTGATCATGAAAATACTGCGCTTCCATCACAAAGATTAATTAGTCAGCATTTTGGGCACCATAATGCGCCTGATTGTACTCAAGATCAGCAACAGCATCCGCAGCTATTGGATGTGTATGGGATAGATAAACCGATTTCTGATCAGTCCGCGTCAAAACAATTATCAGCACACCAACATGATGTGCGCTCCAATGATTTCCTTAATCATATAAATGATGATCATCGTGACCATTTGCCTTCCTTTGCGCATTTTATTGTGGTTGATGATCAGCAACAAACAGCGCAGCCTAAGTTTATAGGCTACCCTGAATCCCGCTTTATTGGCTGGAATAATTTGTACCAGTCACCCGATCTATATTTGCCTAATCCTCCGCCTCTCTCATCCCCGCTATAAGGTGGGGTAGCCAAAAAGATTGCCCACCGCTAATGGTTTAATTTAGTGGGGCATTTTTATGTCAAAAGAAATACGTAATTTAGTACAAAAGCCTGTATTTGGTTTTAGGCCGTCTTTGCTCGGTGCACTGATGTTGAGTGTGATGTCATCTCTTAGTTGGGCAGACAACCCATCTCAAGCATTAACCTTACAACAGGCAATTGCAAAAACTGAGCAATATCAGCAAACGCAGAACGTCTGGCAAACACAGCAACAAATTGCAACGGCGAACATCAAACAAGCAAAACTGTGGACAAATCCAGAGTTATCCGTATCGCAAACGGGTTTTGGTTCCAATCAAGATCAAGAGCTTTCAATTGGTGTTTCTCAACGATTGGATATTTTTGGTGAACGTAAGTCAGCACAGAGGTTGGCACAACTTTCAAAAGATCAAAGTGACTTAAATCAGCGGATTTATCAGGCTCAACTTGAATTGGCTGTGAAATACCAATGGTCACAGCTCGCGATTTTTGAATTAGAACGCAACGTGGTTCAAGAGCAGCTCAACGTCAGTGAAGAAAATCTGAATGCGATTCAGAAGCGCTATCAAGCCGGGAGTGTCGCTCAGGTTGATGTAGATCGTGCCAGACTGAGTCATGCAGAAAATGCTCGCTTATATCGTCAAGCCGATTTGCAGGTGCAAGTTGCCAAGCAGCAATTGTCCAACCTTTGGGGGGATGCTGATAAATCGATTCGTATCGGTTTAAATCCTCAATCTTTATGGCCGTCTTCGACACACCAACAGGTACAAGAATATCTCGCGGACAATCTTTTTGAAAAATCACGTCAGTTACAGGTGTTGCAAGCAAAAGCGACAGTGGCGCAATTAAAAGCTTCGGCACGGCCTAATCCGACTGTGAATTTAGGCGTGAATCGTACTCGATCACCTGAAACCTCGACTGACAATGCTTTAGTTGTGGGGGTCTCTATCCCATTGAATATTTTCAACCGCCAGCAATACGGTGTGCAAATTGCGCAAGCAAAGCAGGATTTACTCAGTAGACAACAGGAGTTTTATCTCCGCCAAAATGCTTTGCAGGTGGGAACATTATTGACTGAATTGCAAGGACTGGAAGTACAGTTTAAAGCAGTCGATGAGTCTCAGATTCCGCTTGCAGCTCAGGTTCAACGTAAAACTTTGCAGGGGTTTACTGTCGGTAAATTTGCCGTTAACGATGTGCAACTCGCAACGTTACAGTTGCAAGAAGTGCGTTTGAGAAAAGTGCAATTATTGAAAGATGGCTGGCAACGTGCCATTGAAGCGGAAAGTCTGAGTCTCGGTATTGAACCAAGTCAAATCATGGCAAAAGACGCTTTAGCACAGATCAATCAGAGTTTATGGCAGGAAACACAAGCTTTACCAATCGTGGGCGGGGGAAATTAATATGCTGAATCAATTTAAATCTTTTAAACTTCAGAAAGGCAAAATTTCTCAACGCCTACTGATCATCATTACTATTGTAATGACTGCTCTTATTGCCATGGGGTTGTTCTTTTCA
This sequence comes from Acinetobacter piscicola, assembly GCF_002233755.1. Lineage (GTDB taxonomy): Bacteria > Pseudomonadota > Gammaproteobacteria > Pseudomonadales > Moraxellaceae > Acinetobacter > Acinetobacter piscicola. The sequence goes on from NZ_NIFO01000004.1 coordinate 103,044, forward strand.
ACCAAAAAAGGCACGAGCAAAGAAGAAGGCGGTGAAAAAGAAGCAGAACATGCTGAAGAAGGACATTCACATGATGAAAATGCTAAGGGAACCACCAAAGATGGTTCCGAAGAAGCGAAGCACAGTGAAGAAGAGGGTGGCGAGAAAGAGAATGCTGAAGCCATTAGTTTGACTGCTCAGCAGATCACTGAACAAGGGATTAAACTAGCTAAAGTAGAGATGGGTACTGTTACCAAATCAGCTTCTTATCCTGCAAAGGTTATGGTCAATACAGATCGTCAAGCACATGTATCACCAGCATTTAGTGGGCAGGTGGTTGCCGTCAATGTTGAGTTGGGACAGCGTGTGCAAAAAGGGCAGGCATTGGCGACATTGGTGGTGCCTGATTTGGTTGATCAGCAGGCGAATTTACAGGTCGCACAAACAAGCTTAGAGCTGGCACGTCAGGACTATGAACGAGAGCGTCAGTTATGGTCACAAGGTATTTCTGCCAAGCAGGATTATCAACGAGCTTACAATGCCTATAAGCAAGCACAGATTCAGGTACAAGCCACCAGATCTCGTTTATCTGCTTTTGGTGCCTCATCGAGCAGTAATGGTCGTTATGTTCTCACAGCACCAATTGCAGGCATCATCAGCAAAAAAGACTTGGTTATGGGTGAAAATGTACAGCTTGCCAGCCAGTTATTTATCATCGATCAACTGGATCAGCTATGGCTTGAATTTATTGTTCCAAGTTCTGAATTCTCAGCGATTGCACCAAATCAACAGCTGGAATTTAAGTCACTGCAAACGGGGAATACCTTTAAAGCACAGATTCAAAGTTTAAATAGTGAAGCTGATGTGCAGACTGGACGTTTACAAGTGCGTGCCAAAGTATTGTCGAATGCGGCTGAATTACGTCCGAATTTGATGGTCAATGTTCAGCTACAACAGCAAGGCACTGCTCAAGCATTACGTGTACTCAAAAGTGCCATACAGAAAGTTGAAGGAAAGGATATTGTTTTCGTTTCCAGTGAACATGACAAGAAAATCGAGTTTACTGCACAGCCTGTTGTACTGGGTCAGGTATCCGGTGATGATCAGTGGGTTGAAGTGAAGTCTGGTCTGACTCAAGGGCAGCAATATGCAGGTCAGGGTAGCTTTTTGCTGAAATCTGAATTGGAAAAAGGAGAGGCGAGCCATGGGCATTAATGATTCTTCTGATTCTAAGTTAGATCTCGATGCGGATTCAGCATTACCTCAACCTGAAGGTTTATTTGATCGACTGATTCAATTTTCGATTAAAAATGCCATTTGGGTCATGCTGTTTATTGTGGCATGGATTGGCGTGGGGATTTACGGTTATCAAAAATTACCGATTGATGCTGTACCCGATATCACCAATACCCAAGTGCAAGTGAATACCCAAGCGGCTGGTTTTACTGCATTAGAAGTTGAGCAAAGGATTACCTATCCCATCGAAACTGCGATGGCGGGTTTACCTAAGCTAGAGTTGACCCGTTCTATTTCCCGTTATGGTTTATCGCAAGTGACCATTATTTTTAAAGATGGGACGGATATTTATTGGGCACGACAACAGATTAATCAACGCTTACAAGAAGCCCAAACCGAACTACCAGATGATATTGCACCGACAATGTCCCCTGTATCGACAGGGTTGGGTGAGATTTATCAATGGGTGATCAAGGCTGAACCGAATGCGAAAAAACCTGATGGTACGCCCTATACCGCGATGGATTTACGTGAAATTCAGGACTGGATTGTACGACCACAGCTACAACGGGTTCCCGGTGTTGCAGAGGTCAACTCGATTGGTGGCTTTAATAAAACTTATGTGGTCACGCCTGATTTAAATCGTTTGCAACAATTACAAATCCCTGTCAGTGATCTACAAAACGCTTTAACTGGAAACAATGAAAACCGTGGTGCTGGTTTTATTGAAACCAATGGGCAGCAATTGACAGTACGTGTTCCAGGAACCTTGAACAATATTGAAGATATTCAAAATGTAAGTATCGGCAATAAAAATGGTTTTCCGATCCGAGTTGCAGATGTAGCGACTGTTTCGATTGGACATGATCTACGTACAGGTGGTGCAACTTACAATGGCGAGGAAACAGTACTCGGTATCGCCATGATGATGATGGGTGAAAATAGCCGTACTGTGGCGAAATCAGTGGATGCCAAAATCAAGGAAGTCCAGCAATCTTTACCGAAAGGTATTGTGATTCAAACCGTATATGACCGGACAGCTTTGGTCGAGCGTGCGATTAGTACAGTACAGAAGAACCTTGTAGAAGGGGCAATTCTGGTTATTGTTATTCTGTTCCTATTTCTTGGTAATTTCCGTGCCGCGTTAATTACTGCGTGTGTAATTCCGTTATCGATGCTGTTTACTTTGGCGGGTATGGCTGAGCAGAAAATTAGTGCCAATCTGATGAGCTTAGGCGCACTAGATTTCGGGATTATTGTGGATGGTGCGGTCGTTATTGTTGAAAACTGTATTCGGCGACTGGCAGAGGCACAGCATGCAAAAGGCAGATTACTCTCACGAGCAGAACGTTTTAAAGAAGTTTTTCTTGCGGCAAAGCAGGCGCGTCGCCCTTTAATCTTTGGTCAATTAATTATTCTAGTGGTGTACTTGCCTATTTTCGCTCTGTCTGGTGTTGAAGCGAAGCTCTTTCACCCAATGGCTATGACGGTGGTATTGGCACTGGTGGGTGCAATCATTCTTTCAGTGACTTTTATACCTGCTGCAGTGGCTTTATTTGTTAATGGTGAAGTTAAAGAAACAGAAAGTCGCTGGATGCTGTGGTTAAAGCAAAAATATGAAAAACTACTCAATTTAGCCTATAACTTTAGAATGTTAGTCGTCACCCTTGCGGTGAGTATTCTGTTTTTAACAGGTGTGCTTGCCACTCAAATTGGTAGTGAATTTGCACCCACCTTGAGTGAGGGCGATTTTGCAGTACAACAAATGCGTTCACCAAGTACTGGCCTAGAGCAGTCTTTACGTATGCAGGAGAATACTGAAAAGTTATTGCTCAAAGAGTTTCCAGAAATCAAAGCTATATTTGCCCGTACAGGGACGGCAGAAGTGGCAACAGATGTCATGCCGCCTAATATTTCCGATGCTGTGGTGCTGTTAAAGCCACGTGATGAATGGAAGAATCCAAAGCAAACAATTGATGAGCTACGTCAACGTATGATTGCATTTCTTGGTACATTACCCGGAAATAATAGTGAGTTTTCTCAACCGATTGAGCTGCGTTTCAACGAATTAATTTCTGGTGTGCGAAGTGATGTGGGGATCAAGATTTTTGGCGATGATATGGAGGTGTTGAATCAGCAAGCCACTAAGATTGCACAACAAATCAAAGGGATTACTGGCGCAACTGCCGTCAATGTGGAACAGACTTCAGGCCTACCACTTTTAAATGTTGAAGTGAACAAAGCCGCGGCAGCGCAATATGGTCTGTCGGTGAGAGCGATTCAAGACTTGGTGGCAACCAGTGTCGGCGGGCAGAATGTTGGTCAGATCTTACAAGGTGACCGCCGTTTCGACTTTGTGATTCGTCTGGATGATGCTCAACGTACACCTGAACATCTGGCCGTTTTACCTATTCAAACACCGAATGGTGGTCTAATCCAACTTCAGGATGTGGCTAAAGTTGAAAATATCCTCGGTATTAATCAGGTTAGTCGTGAAAATGGTAAACGTCGTGTGGTTGTGACCGCTAATGTCGAAGGGCGCGATTTGGGCTCATTTGTCACCGAATTACAATCGACTTTGGCGAAGCAGGAAATGCCTGCGGGATATTGGTTGAGTTATGGCGGACAGTTCGAAAACCTAACCTCTGCGAAGGCACGTATGCAGCTGGTCGTTCCACTGGCGCTGATAACTATTTTTGTGCTGTTGATGGCCGTTTTCCATAACTTTAAGGAAAGTTTGCTGGTATTTACTGGTGTTCCATTTGCACTGTGTGGTGGTTTGATTGCACTGTGGCTTCGCGGTATACCATTGTCGATGTCTGCAGGTGTGGGCTTTATCGCGCTCTCAGGTGTGGCGGTATTAAATGGTTTGGTAATGTTGACCTTTATTAAGGAATTACGTCAACAACTGGATGTTTATCAGGCCACATGGCAAGGTGCAATTTTACGTTTAAGGCCCGTATTGATGACGGCTTGTGTGGCATCGTTAGGTTTTGTGCCGATGGCGTTGGCTACAGGGACAGGTGCGGAAGTTCAGCGTCCACTGGCAACCGTGGTGATTGGCGGCATCATGTCATCCACCTTACTGACTTTGGTGATTTTACCGGTGATTTATCGCTGGATGAATGAACGTAAAGTTAAAGCACAAACGGATGGTTGATCGTTAATTTAAAAATAACCTCACCGTTCTTAGCCAAGAAGGGTGAGGCATTGAAACTGTATAGACAGTTTATTATTGGCTAACAGGCAATACACCTAAACTAATGATGGTGTAATTTTGATTTACAGGTTGAGTGGTTTGGTTAAATGCTTCACTGATTTCAAGCAGATATTGCCCTGAATAAGGAAAAGTGACTGTCGCTGAACCATCTTGAGCAACCGGAACTTTTTGCGCTTGTTTATCGGTTTGCCCTTGAGCACGGATGAGCAGTTCAGCATTTTTGAGTGCTTGTCCTGATTTTTTAATCAAGATTTGTACAGGTTGCTGCGCAGTAATGCTGTTGGGGTGGGTTTTAAATTCGACTTGTATTGCAGCATCAGTATTGTTTTGAATAGGTGACGTTTTTTCTTTAGAAATATAGCTTTGGATTGACCATTCTCGGTTAATGGTGATCGGTACAGGCGGTTTCTTAAAGTCAGCAGGAATCACATATTCGCGCTCAGCGATCTTACCTGCTTTCTCAGCAGGGACATCAAAAAGCATTTTCCATTCTTTATTATGTTGGACATATTTGAGTGGGAAAGACGCTTTGCTGAACAGGTGATAGGTGCCTGCTTGTGGTAAGGCTAAGTCAAACACCGTAGCCGATTTTAAAGTGCTTGCAGCTTCAACTTGTAATTTGCTTTGATCTGGTTGAATCACGTTGAGCGCGGTTTGTTTCATGGCATGTTCTGCATTTAGTGCTTCTTCAGCATAGGATGCAATCACTGGGATTTGTGTATTTGTGGTGTTATAGCCCAGAGGTGCAACATAGGGTTCATGTGCATAACTATAAGAGCAAAGAAGTACAGAAAGGTAGAGGTATTTTTTCATTGTCGATATTCCATTAACAGGGGTATTTGAACTGTGGAAAATATAGTCGCCATTATATAGAAGAAACCTTATTATTGATAATAATAATTATTATCAATAATAAATAGAAAAAATATTCAATATTTTGATAAAACAAAATCAGAGGTATGAACATGAGTGAACAACAAGGGCATGATCATAGTCATGCTGTCGTCACAGAAGGAAATGTAAAAAAACTAACCTTTGCATTGGCGTTAACCAGTACCTTTCTAATTGTTGAAGTGATTGCGGGTTTCATGACGCAAAGCTTGGCTTTATTGTCCGATGCAGCACATATGTTTACTGATGCAGCAGCATTGGCAATTGCATTGGTTGCCATCAAAATTGGTAAATTACCCGCAGATGATAAACGGACCTTTGGCTATCAGCGTTTTGAAATTTTAGCAGCGCTGTTTAATGCCATGATGCTGTTTGTGGTTGCAATTTATATTCTCTATGAGGCGTATCAGCGCTTTAGCCAACCCCCTGAAATTCAGAGTGTCGGTATGATGGTTGTGGCGGTTATTGGGTTGGTGATTAACCTCATTTCAATGAAGATTTTATTCTCCAGTTCAAAGGAAAGCCTCAATATAAAAGGTGCTTATCTGGAAGTGTTAAGTGATGCACTGGGTTCTGTGGGGGTGATCATCGGGGGCGCAATTATTTATTTCACCGGCTGGATGTGGGTTGATACGGTGATCGCCGTTTTGATTGGTTTTTGGGTTTTACCGCGAACTTGGGTTTTATTGAAACAAAGTATCAATATTTTATTGGAAGGTGTACCTGAAGAAATTGATATTGAGAAATTACGCAATGATTTATTAAGCGTGAAAGGGGTTGAAAGTATTCATCAATTAAAAGTTTGGGCGATTACATCGAAGAACATCCATTTAACAGTGCATTTATTTGCACCCATTGCAGATCATAATCAAGTTTATCGAGATGCGATTGAAATATTGGGTCATGAGCATGGTATTGTAGAAATGACATTGCAGATCGAAGATGATCAATGCATTGCATGTGCACATGAGTCAAAAGCACATGATGTTCACGATCACGATCACGATCACGATCACGATCAGAAGAAGAATTGATTATAAAATGATGTAAAGAAGAACAGCACCTATCCATATAGATTGGTGCTGTTTCGTATGACTTAGTCTATTTCTAACAACAATGGATCTAGAAAATTAGATTTTCCATTGGTGATTACAGTCACGACATTTCCATTCTTTATTGGCTTGCATGAAAGATTGCATCGAAATTTTAAAATCAGGAAGGTCACGCCAAAATAATAAACCTGCAATCACCGTTGCAATAAATACCACCACAGTCGCGATTTGTACGGTTGGTCCTGCACCATTGCCGAAAATCCACATCGCAATACTAATGACAACCAATAACAGCAGAATAAAAAGCAAAGGGATCAAAAATACAAGGCTTCTCGGTACGACTGGACGTACAGCAGGCTCACTTGCACTTGCAACAGGAATGATTTTTCGACTTTGACATTTTGGACATTGGTATTGCATGGTGGCTCCATATTTTTAATCAAGTTGTCATTTTAATCGTAATTATGCAGAATGCAAAAGTCGTAAAAAATGAAAAGAAATAATACCAAAAAAATCTAGGCAATAAAAAACCCAAGTCATAATGCTTGGGTTTTTCATAAGATGTCGCCATCTTAAATATGGCGTCCCTACGGGGATTCGAACCCCGGTTACCGCCGTGAAAGGGCGATGTCCTAGGCCTCTAGACGATAGGGACAATTGAGGCAACAAACAGAGTATTTCAAAGTGGTGGAGCCAAGCAGGATCGAACTGCTGACCTCTACAATGCCATTGTAGCGCTCTACCAACTGAGCTATGACCCCAGTCTGTGTGAGCGCCATATTAGGGACATTGCGCTCATACGTCAACAGAAAATTTAATTAAGCTTCATCGATTGCATCATTTTTCGGCAATTTTAAGCTTTCATTGAGTTTTTCCCAAGTTTTCGCTTCTTTTTTACTCGGCCCACCGACAATTTCAAGTGCATGGCGTAAACGAGCGAAGGTCAAATCAGGACCAATGGTTACCATCGACTGCATTACAGGTGTTGATGAGGTCGAACCTGCGATTGCAATGAAGAAGGCTGGCATGAAATCACGCAGTTTGATTTCCATCTGATTTGCCAAATCCATTAAAGTTTGGCTTACCGTGTCATTATTCCAAGTGAACAAACTTTCTAAACGCCAAATTGCAAATTGTAAGCTTTGACGAACTTGTTCTTCAGACAATTTTTTGCTTTCAAATTGTTCTTTTGACAGGGTTGGGAATTGGTTGAAATAGAATCCCGCCCAATTCACAGCTTCTGACAATAAATGAATACGTGGCTGAATTGCTGCTGCGATTTCTTCTAATGTTTGACGATCAGATTTCCATGAAAGTAGTCTGTTTAACAATTCAGTAGGTGTTAGACCTTTGATCCATTGACCATTGAGCCAATTTAATTTTTCAACATCAAAAATTGGACCGCCTAAAGATACACGTTGAATGTCAAAGTGTTCAATCATTTCAGCCAATGTGAATTTTTCACGTTCATCTGGCATTGACCAACCCATACGACCTAAATAATTCAACAAAGCCTCTGGAAGTACGCCAATATCTTTGTAGTAATTGATCGATGTTGGATTTTTACGTTTTGATAATTTTGATTTGTCAGGATTACGCAATAATGGCATATGACATAAAACAGGCATGTCCCAACCAAAGTATTGGTAAAGTAATTGGTGCTTAGGTGCAGACGGAATCCACTCCTCACCACGAATCACATGAGTGATTTGCATTAAATGATCATCAACGACATTGGCCAAGTGGTAAGTCGGTAAACCATCGGTTTTAAGCAGGATTTGCATGTCGACTTGTGACCAAGGAATTTCTACTTCACCACGTAGTAAGTCATTAAATTTGCAAATACCGTCTTCAGGTATTTTCATACGAATGACATGTGGTTCACCTTGAGCTAAACGTTGTTGTACTTCTTCTTGAGAAAGTTTTAAACCACGACCGTCATAACGAGGTGTTTCACCACGTGCTTGTTGTTCCGCACGCATTTGATCAAGTTCTTCAGTTGTTGCAAAGCAATAGAAAGCATGGCTTTTTTCAATCAGTTCTAAAGCATAATCTTTATAAATGCCCATACGTTCAGATTGGCGATAAGGCGCATGTGGGCCACCAATATCAGGCCCTTCTGACCAATTTAAACCTAACCAACGAAGTGAATCTAAAATCATTTTCTCAGATTCAGGTGTTGAGCGTAGTTGATCTGTATCTTCAATACGCAGAATAAATTCACCACCATGCTGTTTAGCAAAACATAAGTTAAACAATGCGATATAGGCAGTACCTACATGTGGAAAACCAGTAGGAGAGGGAGCAATACGGGTACGGACTTTCATAACTAAATATTATTCAGAATGTAAATTAAAACCATTATAACGAAAAAGCCCAACTGCTTAAGGGTTAATTCACCAATAAACGATTGGGCTCATAAATTCTTTTTGGGAGTTATGAATTTATTTCCGTTATATCAAATTGTTAAGAGCTATGTGATTGAAATAATGCTTGAACAAAGCGTGAAAATTTTTGATGTTGTTCCGCTAGAAAATTCTGCGCAGGTGCAACTTTGATAGATGCCAAAACCTTAATCTGGTCTTTATCTGAAACCAACTGATAATCACCGCGTTTTTGCTGGCTCAATGCTTTCTCAATCGGTGATTGTTTTTCTGCAACAATCAGAGATTGAATCGGCTTATTGGTATCTTTAATTGCTGCTGTATGACCAGCTTGGGCAAATAAAACAAGACTAAAACCTAAAATATGTATTAATTGTTTGCTCATGCCATCAACTCCCCTAGATGGTTGATTATTGTTTTCCACAAACTGATTGTAGCAAACTTTGTTACCAAAATGTACAACTACGTCACATTTCTTAATAATAGTATACAAGAAATGTTTAAAAAACAATCATTGAAACGAAATGTAATAATTTAATAAATAACATATAAATATGTATGAATCGTGGAGAGTTTCACTTTAATCAAAGTTGTTGAGTAAATACTCAAAAAATTAAAGATAAGATTTACACTTTTTTAGATATCTAGAATCGTGAATTTGATAGATTTAAATATTATAACCATATGATTGTTAAAATAAAATATTCAAAATATAGTGCATTTAATAGTCGGAAAATTGATATTCAATGAGAAATTAAATGAAAAAATTACTTGTATTGGGTTTGATGAGTTTGGTTGGTGTGGGGCAAAGCTATGCAGCAAAAGAATTCTTAAACGTGTCTTATGATCCAACACGTGAGTTCTATCAGGAATATAACAAAAGCTTCGGTACTTTCTGGAAACAAAGAACGGGGCAAGATGTAGAGTTTAAACAATCGCATGGGGGTTCTGGGAAACAGGCTCGTTCAGTTGTAGATGGCTTGCAAGCGGATGTTGTGACTTTGGCTTTGGCGAATGATATTGATGAAATCGTCAATGCAGGTTTAATCGATAAACATTGGCAAAAAGAGTTTCCAAATAATTCGGCACCGTATACTTCGACGGTGGTATTTTTAGTGCGAAAGGGCAATCCCAAAGGTATTAAAGATTGGAATGATCTAATAAAACCTGATGTTGAAATTATTACACCGAATCCAAAAACCGGTGGTGCGCCTCGTTGGATCTATTTATCTGCATGGGGCTATGCTTTAAAACAGCCGGGTGGAAATGATGCAAAAGCAAGAGAGCTGGTTAAACAACTCTATAAAAATGTCAAAGTGTTAGATTCGGGTGCGCGAGGCTCATTAACGACTTTTGCAGAGCGTGGAATTGGAGATGTTTTGCTGTCTTGGGAGAATGAGGCACTTTTGGCAACCTCAGGGCCTGATAAAGATAAATATCAAATTATTTATCCTTCAATTTCAATTTTGGCAGAACCATCGGTTGCCATCGTCGATAAAACTGTAGATAAAGATGGCAATCGTAATTTAGCCAAAGGCTATTTGAATTATTTATATTCACCTGTAGGACAAGACCTTGCAGCAAAATATAATTTCCGCCCACGTAATGCTCAAGCCGCTAAAAAGTACGCAGGAAAATTCCCAAAAATTAAATTATTCACCATAGATCAAGTTTTCGGTGGTTGGGCAAAAGCACAAAAAACACATTTTGCGAATGGTGGCATTTACGACCAATTTACCGCTGAAAGATAATCAATATGACTTGATTTAAGACTTCTGAATTGAATTTCATTGAAGAAGTTTTAAATTTTTTTAATGCATTTATTATTCAGATTTGAGGAGATGTGAATATATGAAATTGAAGTTTATGAGCCAATCTCATATATTGAAGTTCATTATAGATGAATGATTGATATGGTGATGAAAACCAATTTTAAAGCGTTATTCGCTTCAGCACTTTTTATGGCTGGTTTGAATTTGACGACTACAACAGCTTCACATGCGGCTGATCGTGAATTCTTAAACGTTTCCTATGATGCAACACGTGAATTTTATGATGAGTTTAATCAATCATTTGGTGAATATTGGTTAAAACGCACAGGGAAAACGGTTAATTTCAAGCAATCACATGGTGGTTCAGGTAAACAAGCACGTGCTGTTGTGGATGGTTTGAAAGGTGATGTGGTGACTTTGGCTTTGGCAAATGACATCAATGAAATCGCTAAATCTGGTCAGATTAATGCAGGATGGGAAAAAGAGTTCCCATATAACTCAGCACCTTATACCTCAACCATCGTATTTATGGTACGTAAAGGTAATCCAAAAAATATTAAAGATTGGACTGATTTAACTAAATCGGGTGTGCAGATTATTACGCCTAACCCGAAAACTGGCGGTTTACCACGTTGGATTTATTTATCGGCATGGGGTTATGCACTTAAGCAGCCGGGTGGTAATGATGCCAAAGCTCGTGAATTTGTATCTAAGATGTACCATAACGTCAAGGTTATGGATCCGGCAGCACGTGCTTCAATGACAACTTTTGCAGAGCGTGGTATCGGTGACGTATTACTGACTTGGGAAAATGAAGCCATGATCAGTAAGAAAACTTTGGGTAATAAGTTTGATATTATTTATCCATCTATGTCGATTTTAACTGAGCCTTCAGTTGCGATTGTGGATAAAACCGTAGAGAAGAATGGCAATAAATGGTTAGCAACAGGTTATATCAATTATTTATATTCTCCATTGGGTCAAGAGATGGCAGCTCGTCATTTCTATCGCCCACGAAATGAAAAAGTTTTAGCAAAATATGCAAAACAATTTCCGCCGTTAAAAACTTTCACGATTGATGAAGTGTTTGGTGGTTGGGCGAAAGCGCAACAAACTCACTTTGTAAATGGTGGCATGTTTGATCAAATTTATAGTTCAAAGCGTTAATTTTGATCTTGAAAAACTTCAGTAAGTCTCTCTTTCCTTGAGTCATATATGATTCCGGGTTGGAGAGAGTTGTTGAGTATTTAGTCATTCGCATTATTTTATGCATTTGGTTATTTTAGAAATAATGATTTGAAAACCTAAAATGATGTTTAGAAAGCGTATAAAAAATGCCTTAAAACGGTTTTCTCCATAAAAAGTAATATTTCCCTACAAAAAGTCGTTTGGAGCTTTGACAAAACAAGGTAATAATGTGCAGTTACTTTTTTGATTGAACTGAAACCATACTTATGTCTCATATTTCTGTATTACTACATGAAACTGTCGATGCTTTACTTGCAGATCGCAATACAGGAATTTACGTGGATGGGACATTTGGACGAGGCGGACATACGCGTTTATTACTGTCTAAATTAGATGAAAATGCACGTGTATATGCATTTGATAAAGACCCTCAAGCTTTAGAAGTGGCGTATCAGTTAGAAAAAGAAGATCCAAGATTTAAAATTATTCATGCCAGCTTTGCAGATTTGCAACAAGAACTCAATCAACTTGATATTTATCAAGTGGATGGTGTTATGGCAGATTTAGGTGTTTCATCACCACAATTAGATCAAGCAGATCGTGGTTTTAGTTTTATGAAAGATGGACCACTGGATATGCGCATGGATAATTCTCAGGGGCAAACTGCTGCTGAATGGTTAGTGAGTGTTGAAGAAGAACATCTTGCTAATATTATTTTTCAATACGGTGAAGAGCGTTATAGTCGTCGTATTGCCAAAGCCATTAAAAATGCAGGTTATATTGAAACAACAGCACAATTGGCTGAAATTGTGAAAGTTGCCCATCCGAAGTGGGAAAAAAACAAACATGCAGCAACACGTACCTTCCAAGCGATTCGTATTGAAATCAATAAAGAACTTGATGATGTTCATCATTTTTTACCTCAAGCCGTAGATTTGTTAAAATCACATGCACGTTTAGCTGTGATTAGTTTCCACTCACTTGAAGACCGAATTATTAAACAATTCATTCAAAAAGAATCCACTTTAGCAGAAGATAATGGTTGGGGATTACCACAAAAAATCCAAGATACACGTAGACTGAAAAAAGTAGATCGAATTCGTGCAAGTGAAGAAGAGGTGAAAGCAAACCCTCGTTCACGCAGTGCTTGGCTTCGAGTTGCAGAACGCTTAGAACAAAAAGGCGCAGAATGAAAGAAGAAATTGTAGAAGAATCAACGCAGAAGTTGACAATAAAAAAATTTATTGTTTATGGCATATTGGTTTTTTTGGTATTGACGAGTGCATTTATGGTCGTGCTACAAGTTTTTGCTTATCGTCATGACTTTCGTGATTTAAATAGTTATATGCGTGAGCGTGAAGATATCAATGCTGAATGGGGGCGCTTGTTGATCGAACAACAAACTTTCGGTGCAACTGCTCAAATTGGTACACGTGCCGTTACACAACTCAGAATGTATTCACCGCCAGCTGCTCAAACAGTTGTCATTTCATTACCGTCTGAATCAGAGCAAAAGAAGTAAGGCATCTGTATGGTAGATAAACAAACTAAACAGACTCGGCAGCCACGTAAAAAGCAGCCATCCATTACAGAGAAAAATACAGTTTCTTTGGAAATGTGGCGTTTTTATTTATTGTGGGGTGTTGTTTTACTCTGCTTTGTGGGCTTGGTTGGTCGTGCATTTTATGTTCAAGTCATCAATAAAGACTTTTTACAAAATAAAGCCAATGCCAATATTTTACGTTCTGAAAAATTAAAAGCCATGCGTGGCGTGATCAGTGATCGACATGGTGTTCCGTTGGCCATCAGTTCGCCGATTATGAAAGTGGTGATTGATCCTCGTGAATATTTTGAAACGAAAGAACAATTTAATAAAATTACGGCTGAATTACAGAAAACACCAAATAGTCGTAAATTAAAGCGTCAATTACCTGATGAAAACTTAAATTTAGATGAGTTGGCAGATGTCGTTGGTATTGATCGAGCGGATTTAAAGAAAAAATTAGCAGATCGCCCTCGTTCGCGTTATTTGGTGCTTAAAAAAGAAGTTCCACCACCACAGGCAGATTTAATTACGCAGCGTAAATTTGCGGGTGTGTATGCGGAAAAAACCTATAAGCGTTATTATCCTCAGCCTCAACCGAATGCACAAATTATTGGTTTGACCAATAGTGAAGGTACAGGTATTGAAGGTTTGGAAATGCAGCTTAATACTCGCCTTGCTGGTGAAGATGGTGAGCAAAAAATTTCTCGTGATAAACATGGTAACCGCATCACGACACCAGAAGTGGTTAAGGAAGTGAAAACAGGTGAAAATATCACCCTCAGTATTGACTCCCGATTGCAATACATCATGTATCGTGAATTAACTGCTGTCGGTGTCGCGAATAATGCACGTTCTGCCTCTGCGATTGCTGTGGATGTAAAAACGGGTGAAATTTTAGCGATGACCAGTTGGCCTTCTTATAATCCAAATGATAAAGATGGTTTAAGCAATAAAGATGCGATGCGTAACCGTGGTGCAATCGATATGTTCGAGCCGGGTTCTACGATGAAGCCTTTTACAATTTCTGCTGGCTTAGAAAGCGGTCAATACACACCAAATTCTGTGATTAATACGGGTCCAGGCTCTATGCGTTTAGGTTCGCATACCATTCGAGATACGCATAACTATGGTTCGTTGACTGTGACTGGGGTGATTATTAAATCATCGAACGTCGGATCTGCAAAAATTGCATTGTCGCTTCCCAAGGAAGCTTTACCAAGTTTCTTTAGAAAAGTTGGGTTTGGCCAGCGTTCAGCAGTCAAATTCCCCGGTGAAAGTGGTGGTTTAGTACTTCCTCCTGAGAAATTAAATTCTTCTCAAATTGGAACCATGGCTTATGGTTATGGTCTAAATGCGACAATTCTGCAATTGGCTCAAGGCTATGCCATGCTATCTAATCATGGTGTGGAATATCCGCTCAGTTTATATAAACTTGAAGACCAGCCTAAAGGTAAGCAAGTTTTAGAACCTAAAATTGCGGATGAAGTCTTACTCATGCTTGAGCAAGTGACAATGCCGGGCGGTACTGCAAAGCAGGCCAATATTCCGGGTTATCGTGTGGGCGGTAAGACAGGTACGGCACATAAGCTGCGTCCTGACCATAGAGGCTATTCAAATACTGAATATCGTGCTTTATTTGCAGGTGTTGCACCGATTAGTGACCCACGTTTAGCGATTATCGTTGTAGTCGAAAATCCTCGTGGTCAATATTATGGTGGTCTTGTTGCTGCTCCAGTATTTGCTCGAATTATGCAAGAATCACTCAGATTGATGAATGTTCCACTTGATAAGCCACTTGAAACTGCTAAAGCATCCAAATAGGTAAAATATGACGATTCATTTTCAAGACATTGTAAATGTCGAAACACAACTGCCTTGGATGTCGGCGCCATTTCGTGGATTTAGTTTGGATAGCCGTTATATACAACAAGGTCAAATTTTTATTGCTTTGACCAGTTATTCTCAGCCAGAAAAAACATTGCAATTTGTACAATCTGCTTTGGAGAACGGTGCATTAGGTGTTGTGAGTGAAACGGATTTAGGGCTTGTAGATGTTTTAATTTGTCCTGATGTTCGTCAACACATGGGGCAATGGCAAAAACAATATTTACAAGCAACGGATCCTGTTCAGGTTGCACATGTACTTGCTGTGACAGGAACCAATGGTAAAACGACGATTTCACGTTTAGTTGCTGAGTTGTTGATGTTGCAAGGTAAAAAATGTGCGGTGATGGGAACAACAGGGAACGGTATTTTACCGAACCTAGAAGCATCTTCGCATACTACTTTGGATGCACTGCATTTACAAAACTTACTACATGATTTTGCTCAACAAGGTGCGGAATTTGTTTCACTCGAAGCGAGTTCGCATGGTTTGGAGCAAGGTCGTTTAAATGGTTGTAATATTGAAGTTGCAGCTTATAGTAATTTAAGTCGTGATCACTTGGATTATCACGGAACGCTTGAAGCCTATGCAGAAGCTAAATCTCGTTTATTTAAATTTCCAAGCTTAAAAGTTGCTGTTATTAATATTGACGATGCATATGCCAATATCATGCTTGATGCTGCAAGTAGCAATCTCGCACATCCTAAAGTGTTGACCTATTCAACCTCTAAAGCTGCGGATTATCAAGTTTTTGGAATTAAATATAGTTTAGAGGGTGCGAGTTTTCATTTGAAAACAGTGAAAGGTGAATTTACTGTCAATAGTCCATTGCTTGGGCATTTCAATATTGAAAATTTGGTTGCAAGTTTAATTGTTGCAGAACAAGCAGGTTTTGACCTTAAACAGTTAATTGCAGCAGTTCCAAAATTGAAAGGTGCGCCGGGGCGAATGCAAGTCATTCGCGATGAAGATCGACTATTTGTTGTCGATTATGCACACACGCCAGATGCTTTAACTCAAGTGTTAAAAACTTTAAAGCGCCATGTTGAAAATCAACTTTGGGCTGTGTTTGGTTGTGGCGGCGACCGTGATCGTGGTAAACGACCATTAATGACAAAAGCTGCATTAGAGCAAGCCAATCCAGTCATGTTGACTTCAGATAATCCTCGAACGGAAGATCCTGAACAAATTTTTGCAGATATGAAGCGTGATGTTGATTTTAATCAACATGATGTTCATGAAATTCATGATCGCCGTGAAGCGATTAAATATGCCGTAAAGCATGCCCAATCAGGTGATATTGTTGTGATTGCAGGAAAGGGACATGAAAATTATCAAGAAATTGATGGTGTACGCCATTGGTTTGATGATGTCGTGGAGGTGCAATCAGCGATTGATGCACAACACCATAAACCAAATTCAGCTTATCCAGCTCAGTAGGAAAAGAGATGCACACCTCTACCACCAGTACTGTGCCTTTGGAGCCATGGTCAGCAGAGCAACTTGCTGAAGCGACTCAAGGTTATTGGTATTTAGATAAAGCACCACAAGGTGAAATTAAACGTATTTTAACCGATTCTCGTCATGCAGAATCTGGTGATGCATTTTTAGCGCTTAAAGGTGAGCGTTTTGATGCACATGATTTTGTAGCACAGGTTGTGGCGAATGGTTGCCAAATTGCAATTGTCAGCCATCCTGTTGAAGTGGATATTTGCCAATTGGTTGTTGCAGATACGCGTTTGGCATTGGGTTATTTAGGTGCTTATCGTCGAGCGCAACATCCTCAGTTGAAAGTGATAGCATTGACAGGCAGTAGTGGCAAAACTACGACCAAAGAAATGTTAGGCAGTATTCTTTCGCGTTTAGCACCGACCTTAATTACACGTGGTAACCTCAATAATGATTTGGGTGTGCCGATGATGTTATTGGAGCTTCGAGCTGAACATCAGTACGCTGTGATGGAATTGGGTGCAAGTCATCAAGGTGAAATTGATTACACCTCAAACTTAGTTCAACCGCATGTGGCAGGTATTCTCAATATTGGGACTGCGCATTTGGGTGAATTTGGTGGGCGTGATGGTATTTGTCGTGCCAAATCAGAAATTTATGCACATATTGATCAAGCTGGAACTTCAATTATTCCTGCTGTTGATGATTTTACTGATACGATTCGCCAAGCTGTGCAGACCGAGAATGTATTGAGTTTTGGGCAAGGTGGTGAAGTTTTTGCAACAGAAATCCAATTGCAAGCTCAATCGGTAATATTTACGATAAATACACCAACAGGTGTTCGTACAGTAAACTTACCTTTTGCAGGTGAGCATAATGTGCATAATGCTGAAGCTGCGACTGCATTTGCATTGGCGATTGGTATTGGTTTAGATGATATTGTACTGGGGCTAGAATCTGCACAAGGTGCGAAAGGGCGTTTAAACTTTATTCGTAAAGACAATTATTTATTCATTGATGATACTTATAACGCCAATCCGACTTCAATGCGTGCAGCAGCAGAAGTGCTTGCTCAGCAAGAAGGGATTAGAGTCATGGTGATTGGTGATATTGGTGAGCTTGGAAATTCGGCTGCACAACAACATTATATGTTGGGTCGTGACCTTGTTTCAGTAAAAGGAATCAACTTTGTGGTTGCTGTTGGTGAATTTTCACCTGCAACACAAGAAGGTGCACGAAGCACTCAGTATGGTAAAAAAATGCAAGCTTTTCTTAATCAAGAACAAGCATTACCGTTATTATTAAGTTTAATTGAAACGCATCAACCACAGTCCATGAGTTTCTTATTTAAAGGTTCTCGTTATACCCATATGGAAACGTTGATGGCTGATTTGATGGAGAAAGTTTAATGCTGTTTTGGTTATTTCAGCACTTGGCAGGTTATGAAAATGCATTCCAAGTTGTTCGATATCTGTCATTTCGAGCACTGCTCAGTGTATTAACTGCATTGGCAATTGGCTGGGCTTTGGGGCCAGTCATGATTCGTAAACTGCAAGCCTTAAAATATGGTCAGGCAGTGAGCTCTTTTGCACCTGAAAATCATGCGAAGAAAATGGGTACGCCAACGATGGGGGGGATTTTAATCCTACTTTCGATTGGAATCAGTACGCTACTTTGGGCAGATTTATCCAATCCTTATGTATGGATTGTTTTGGCTGTGATGGTTATTTTCGGTGCTGTAGGTTGGGCGGATGATTGGATTAAAGTTCGCTATAAAGACAATGCTGGCTTACCTGCCAAAAAGAAATTCTTTTGGACTTCAGTAGGTTCGTTGGGTGCAGGTATTGCATTGTATGTTATTGCAATACAACAAGAAAATCCTGTACATACAGCGAATATGCTAGATTTGTTGATTCCATTCTTTAAGAATCTAAGCATTCCATTGTCAGCAGTACCTTTGGGTATTGGCTTTATTATTTTCACTTATTTGGTGATTAATGGTGGGTCAAATGCAGTGAATTTAACCGATGGCTTAGATGGTTTGGCGATCATGCCAATCGTATTGGTTGCAGCGGGTTTAGGTGTATTTGCTTATTTGGCAGGTGATATTCGCTTTGCGAATTATCTGCATATTCCATATGTTAAATATACTTCTGAGCTAGTCATTGTCTGTGCGGCAATGATTGGTGCAGGTTTGGCCTTTCTTTGGTATAACGCACATCCAGCACAAATTTTTATGGGTGATGTTGGTGCATTATCATTGGGTGCAATGTTAGGTACAATTGCGGTGATGGTTCGCCAAGAAATCGTCTTTGCAATCATGGGTGGTGTATTTGTGGTTGAAGCCATTTCTGTATTTTTACAAATTGGTTCATTGCGTATGCGTAATAAGCGTGTATTTCTTATGGCGCCTTTGCATCATCATTATGAGAAAAAGGGTTGGCGTGAAACTCAAGTGGTTATTCGCTTCTGGATTATTACAATTATGCTGGTAGTTTTAGGGTTAATGACTTTAAAATTGCGTTAAGCAAAAGTTGTTTGAGAAAGTCGGCAGTTGCCGGCTTTTTTTATGGCTTTAAATGAGTTTGGAGAATGTTATGAATGTGTTGATGTGTCCAGTATGTCGTGAAGCGCTCAGCTTAACGGATAGAACATGGCGCTGTATAAACAATCATAGCTATGATGTGGCAAAACAGGGTTATGTCAATTTGCATGTCGTACAACATAAACATAGTAAAAACCCAGGAGATACGCCTGAATCTGTACAAGCGCGTCGTGCATTTTTGAGTGGTGGTTTTTATGCGCCATTACAACAAGCGGTGGTAAAAAAGATTCGTGAATTAAAAATTGAGAATTTGCTTGATATCGGTTGTGGTGAAGGTTATTACACCGATGCAATGCAACACGAAGTTATACAATGCGTGGGTGTAGATATTGCAAAAAATGCAGTACAAGTTGCTGCAAAGCTCAATAAAAAGGTGACTTGGATTGTCGGTACTGGGGCAACATTACCTGTACTAGATCATTCTATTGATTTGTGTACCAGTTTATTTAGCCCGATTCCGCAAGATGAAATTTTACGTGTACTTAAACCTAAAGCGTATCTTATGGTGGTGACACCTGCGCCCGAACATTTGTTAGCCATGCGTGAAGGTTTGTTTGAAGAAGTGAAAGCACATGAACCACATAAGTTTGTCGAGCAATTAAAAGAACATTTTGAATTGATTGAGCATCCTATTGTGGAATCTAATTTTGAATTGGATCAAATTCAATTGAAAAATTTGATTGCGATGACGCCATATGCGTATAAGGCAAAACCTGAAAAGCGTTTAGTTTTGGAAGCTCAAGTTAAAACTAAGTTGAAGGCAGTATTTCAAATCTACTTATTTCAGAAAAAATAATCATTTTAATGCTTAAAATGGCTATTCAATAAAAAACGCCATCATTTGATGGCGTTCTTATTTGAAGATGGGACAAGAATTAATTATTGAACTTCATTAATTAAGTTCTCTAATGCATCACCTTCACGTTTTGGCGGGTTTTGATCCATTGATGGAGGTGTTGCACTGCTTGGTTTAAGCGGTTGTTCTGCCTCATCAGGCAAGTCATCAAAGTCATTTGATGGATTTCGTGTAGGTGTTGTTGGTGTGGGGCGATAAAGAGGACGTGCTAAAGGTGGTGAAGTACGATATTCCTCATTATTTTGGTCAGCGGATGGCTGTCCTCGTTGTTCACGAGAGATAGGGGCTTTGGCATTTTTATCGAAATGCACCCATGAAGATGGTGTGCCATCCAAAGCTTTACCCATGAAACTTGTCCAAACAGGTAAGGCTGCAATACCGCCATACTCACGACGACCAAGTGTAGTTGGTTGGTCAAAACCGACCCAAGCAATCGCTACTAATTTACCATTAAAGCCTGCAAACCAAGCATCTTTTGCATCATTGGTGGTTCCTGTTTTACCGCCAATATCATCACGACCAATTTTAAGAGCTGCACGACCCGTACCATGTACAATCACATCACGTAAAATATTGGCCATATCAAAAGCAGATTGTGATTTTAAAATACGTTGAGCTTGGCGATATTTGCTTTGCTCTTCTTTACTGAGCGTTGTTTCAGGTTCTACAACATCTTGAGTTGCGCCTTCAATGACTTCATCGTCAGGCGTTACTTCTGGATCGATACTATCATCTTTAGCATTGATACAAGGGATACATGCATAATCAGGATTGGCTTCGTAAATGACCTTACCATAGGCATCTTCAATACGGTTGATAAAGTGTGGTTGAATGCGATAACCACCATTTGCAATCGTTGCATAGCCAGTTGCCATTTGTACAGGTAAGACTTGTGGTGTGCCTAGGGCAATGGTGAAGTTACGTGGAATTTGATCTTCTTGTAGTCCAAAGTCCATCAAGAGTTGTCGAGCACGTTCAACACCAACACTTTGCAATAATCGAACAGAAACGGTATTACGAGATAAATATAAAGCGCGTCGTAAAGGAATCATCCCTAAATAACGCCCATCGGAGTTCTTTGGCGACCAACGGCCAATCGAAATTGGACTATCGTTCACCATCGAATAAGGAGTCATACCACGTTCAAGTGCCAATGCATAAATGAACGGTTTAATGGTTGAACCAGGTTGACGCCAGCCTTGGATTGCACGGTTGAATTTAGATTGATAAAAATTATAACCACCAACAACGGCTTCAATTGAGCCATCGTTTGGATTGATCGCAATAAGTTGTCCTTGGGCTTTGGGTGTTTGAACCAATGACCATGCTGTTTTATTTTCATTGGGTCTCAAGCGGATAATATCTTTGACAGTAACAATTTGAGAGGCTTTGCTTGGAGCACCACCTACAGCATTTGCATTAATATATTTTCTAGCCCATGACATTCCTGACCAAGGTACAGTGACCGTAGAGCCATCTTGCAATTTTGCATCAAAGCTATTTGCGCCTACTTTTACAACTTCAGCAGGATAAGTATTTGCATAGGGTACAAAATTTTTTAAAGGTTTGTCATGCGCTTCTGCACCACGCCAGCCATGGCGTCGGTCATAATCTTCTAAGCCTTTTTGTACTGCATCTTCAGCATATTGCTGACGTTTACTATCAACGGTTGTATAAACTTTATAACCAGAATCAATGGCAAGCTCACCAAATTTTTCTACAAGCTCTGTACGAACCATTTCGCCGACATAAGGAAATTTATTGCTTAAACCACGATCAGGCATACTCAGATTAATCGGTTCAGCAACGGCTTTTTGATACTCTGCTTGATTAAGATAACCGAGTTGTAGCATTCGCCCTAAAATCCAATTACGACGCTCTAAAGCACGTTCAGGATTTACAACAGGGTTGTATTTTGAAGGAGCTTTAGGTAAACCCGCAATCATGGCCATTTGAGCAACACTGAGTTGATCTAGGGTTTTGTTATAATAAATCTTTGCTGCCGCAGCGATACCGTATGCATTTTTACCTAAGAAGATTTTATTGACATACAAAGATAAAATTTCTTCTTTCGATAGATTTTGTTCTATTTTACGGGCTAAGAATACTTCAGTCAGTTTGCGCTTTAAAGTTCGTTCTGGTGATAAATAATAGTTTTTAGCCACCTGCATGGTGATGGTTGAACCACCTGTTTGAACATTTGAACCTGTAACACTTTCGCTCACAGCTCGACCTAAGCCTTTAAAGCTAATTCCGCTATGTTCAAAAAACGAAGAATCTTCCGCTGCTAAAAATGCATGGATGAAATGCGGAGGAATTTGATCGTATTCAACTGGAACAGAAAGTTTGCCTCCATATTCCGCAATCAGCTGATTATCTGCTGAATAAACTTGCATAGGTTTAAGCAATGGCGCCTTTTTTAAAGAGCTCATTTCTGGCAGTGATGGGGCGATATATAGATACATACCATAAAAGCCCATCGGAATTGCGACTAAAATAATAATAATCAGCAAAAAAAAGGGATGAATATGACCTGAACAAGATAGCTTTTTCATAACAAGTAAGTTTTAATAATAGCTAATGGCAAACTAATTGCTGGTCAGTATAGCTTTTCATTTGATAGATTGTTAGATGGGATATTGTATCTGTAAAAAATTAAGACCAATTGCAGTCGGTTTGTGTTATGTATTGGGGATAAAAAAATAATAGGAAATGTATCGTGCTTAGACTATATCGTAAGCCAAATAAGGGGTTAATAGGAGTAGATATTAGTTCTACTTCTGTAAAAATATTAGAACTCTCTGTTAAGAACGGTCGTTACTGGGTTGAAAGCTATGGATTAAGCCCCTTGCTTGATGGGAGTGTTGTTGAAAAAAACATTCTCAATCCAGAAGCAGTTGCTGATGCGTTGGAAAGAGCGGTGAACATTGCCAATCCTCAATCGCAGAATGTAGCTGTTGCAGTTCCAACATCTATGGTGATTCATAAAGTCATAGAAATGGATGCTGATATGTCTGATGAAGAACGGGAAGTTCAGATTCGAATGGATGCAGAACAATACATTCCATTTCCATTGGATGAAGTGAGTCTAGATTTTGAGGTTCTTCAAGATAAGCTCGCTGTTTCAAACCGTGCCAATGTTTTACTGGTTGCTACACGTACAGAAAATATTGATTCTCGGGTTGAAGTCTTAGAAATTGCAGGTCTATCGCCAAAAATTGCAGATGTAGAAAGTTATGCAATTGAACGTGCATTTGATGTATTTTCAGATACATTACCGATCGGTGTAAACATGGTAGGTATCTTAGATATCGGACATACCATGACAACACTTTCTGTCATGCAAAATGGCAAGATCATTTATACACGTGAACAAGTTTTTGGTGGAAAGCAGCTGACTCAAGATGTACAAAATCGTTATGGCTTATCTTATGAAGAAGCAGGTCGTGCGAAAAAAGATAGAACCTTACCTGATGATTTTGAAACAGAAGTGCTCATGCCATTTCTTGAAGCCGTGGTTCAACAGGCTGCACGATCATTACAATTCTTCTTTTCGTCCTCTCAGTTTAATGAAATTGACCATATTTTGCTGGCTGGTGGAAATGCAAATATTCCAGGTTTGGCAAAATTATTGCAACAAAAACTAGGCTACCGCGTCACGATTGCAAATCCTTTTCTGCAAATGGGGTTCTCTCCACAAATTGATTTAAACAAAATAGAGAATGATGCACCATCACTGATGGTCGCGTGTGGTTTAGCTTTGAGGAGTTTTGATTAATGGCAAAGATTAACCTACTCCCTTGGCGTGATGAGCTAAGAGAACAACGAAAAAAACAATTTATTGCAATTTGTATTGGGGTGGCACTAGTTGGTTTGGTGAGTGTATTGTTGACTTGGTTCTACTTTGATCATCAATTAGAAGATCAGGAACAAGCCAATCAACTGATTACCAGTACCAATCAAAACTTAGATGCTCAATTAAAAACTTTAGATGGTTTGCAAGAACGTCGTAATGCAATTATTGAACGAATGAAATTGATTCAGGGTTTACAAGGTCAACGCCCTGTGACTGTGCGTTTAATCGATGAATTAGTTCGTGTTACACCTGTTCAAATGTATCTTACGAAGTTCAGCCGAGTGGGGGATAAATTTACCATTGAAGGTAAAGCTGAAAGCCCAAATACAGTTGCTGAACTTTTACGTGGGTTAGAAGCTTCAGAATGGTATCGTAATGCCTTTATGAATTCTTTCTTGGCTGCAGAAGAAAACAAAAATAAAACACCGACTTCTGTGATTCCACGCGTTGAGGAATCCTATGGAAGTTTCGTAGTGACTGTGGATTTAGGAGAAATTGCATCTACTACAACAGATGAAAAAGCTGCTAATAAAACTGAACAAGTTCCAGCTGCTGGGGGTGCGAAATGAATCGTGAAGATTTAGATAAAATAGATTCATCCGTAAAAGATGCGCCAAAGAAAAATAGCATGACAGTTGAGAAGTTTTTTCAACAGTTTAATACATTGGATATGAATAACTATGGAAGTTGGCCTTTATCGGTCAAAATCACTTGCTGGTTATTCTTATTCTTTGTTGTCTGTGCAATCGGTTATTTTTTAGCGATTAAACCTAAATTAGACAGTATTGATCAGGCGCGTACTGTTGAACAAAATTTACTGAATGAATTTAAAGAAAAAGATTCTAAACTCAGAAATTTGCAGCAATATCAAGCGCAATTACAGCAAATGGAGTTGAATTTTACTCAACAGTTAGAGCAACTTCCGAAAGAAACTGAAATTCCAAGTTTGGTTGAAGATATCAACGTGACTGGGGTGAGTTCGGGTCTGAAATTTAAAAATATCAAATTGGAACCAGAAGTTAAGCAAGAGTTCTTTATTGAGCAACCGATTTCGATTGATGCAATGGGTGATTATCACTCATTTGGTAGTTTTGTGAGCAGTATTGCGGTGTTGCCACGTATTGTGACGCTTCATGACTTCACGGTTACAGGAACACCAAGTAGCGATAAGAAATCCGATGTACCTGTAGTAGATTATACAATTAAAGCCAAAACCTACCGCTATGTCGGAACGGATGCAAATCAAACGAATGCTCCAGCAGATAAGATCGCTTCTGGCACAACGACACCACCGCAAGGAGGGAAGCCACAATGAAAAAAGTCTATAAAATAATTTGTGGGATCTCATTTGCTACATTATTGGTTGGTTGTGATTCTA
This sequence comes from Acinetobacter piscicola, assembly GCF_002233755.1. Lineage (GTDB taxonomy): Bacteria > Pseudomonadota > Gammaproteobacteria > Pseudomonadales > Moraxellaceae > Acinetobacter > Acinetobacter piscicola. The sequence goes on from NZ_NIFO01000004.1 coordinate 128,341, forward strand.
GAATCGATGCTGTTAATCAACAAATGGCAAATATCAGAAATGAACAGCCATTACCAATTGAGCCTGCACCTGTATTTACGCCAGTTCCGAGCTTTAATTATTCAGCTCAACAGTTGCGTAGTCCTTTTTTACCAAGTTCATTGGCAAATGAACTAAAAATTATGTCAGGTAAACGTGTTTATCCGAACTTTTCTAGACAAGCTCAACCGCTTGAGAGCTATCCTTTAGAGTCTTTGACACTTAAAGGCAGTATGAAAGGAAATACGGGACAAATTGTTGGATTAATCCAAACGCCTGATGGTGAAATTGAACGTGTACAACGTGGTAATTACATGGGGATGAATCAGGGACGAATCATCGAGATTACACCTACTCGTATTGATTTATTAGAAATAGTACCCGATGGTCGAGACGGTTATATAGAGCGACCACGTAGTTTGGTTCTAATAGGTCCAGTGGATTGAAACTGAATTAAGGAATAAAAATGAAAAATAGTTTAAAAAGTATGTTTAGTGGGGATGGTCAGTTTATGAATAGTCACCTTCGTCAATTTACAATGGCGGCTGTATCAATCGCGATTATGCAAGTGGCAACAGCGCAAACAACGATGACCAATATCGTGCCAATGAAAATACCAGGACAAGGAACTGAGATCCGTGTCATGTTCAATGGCTTACCACCACAACCGCAAGCATATCAATTGGATAATCCATCTCGATTAATTTTAGATTTTGATAATGCAAAGCAAAACTTAACGCAAACAACGATTCCAGTGGCGAGCGATGAAGCGACTTCGGTTGATGTTAGTGCTGATGATCAACGTTCACGTTTAACAGTGAATTTAAAGAACAGTGGTCCTTTTACCACACGTGTTGAGGGTAATACCTTTATTCTGAAAATGAATAATGTGAACCAAGCAGCGGCTTTACCTGCTTATTCAACACCTGTTAACGCAAAACAAGCTCAACAGGGAATTGCTGATATTGGTTTTCAGCGTGGAAATGTCGGTGAAGGTCAAGTTTTTGTAAATTTATCTGGGGCGAATACGCCAATAGATGTGCAACAACAAGGTAGTAAAGTTGTTATCCGTACATTGGGGAATAAGATTCCTGCACATTTAATTCGTCGTTTAAATGTGAATGATTTCGCAACACCTGTGTCGTCTATTGATGCTTATAATGATGGTTCAAATGGTGTAATCACGATTCAGTCTTCGGGTAGCTATGAATATATGGCTTATCAGGCTGAAAATAAACTGACAGTAAGTTTAAAGCGACCTGCTGAAAACAAGTTGATTCGTCCAAGTTCAAGTCAATCCTATACAGGTAAGAAGATATCTTTAGATTTTCAAGACATTGAAGTACGTCGCGTACTGCAATTACTTGCAGACTTTACTGGCATCAATATGGTGGCTTCTGATAGTGTACAGGGTAATATTACTTTGCGCTTAAAAGATGTTCCGTGGGATCAGGCGCTGGATATCGTTTTAAAAACTAAAAATCTCGATAAACGCCGAAATGGCAGTGTGATTTGGATTGCACCAGTCACGGAGTTAATTAAATCTGAGGAAGATGAGGCGAAAGCTTTAGCACAAAGTGTAAAATTATCTCCCTTACAAACAGAATATGTTCAACTGAATTATGCCAAAGCCACAGATATTGAGAAATTAATAGTTCAAGGTAAAAATAGTAATAATTCAGGTTCGGCTTCAAGTGGAAGTAATGTAGATCCATTGGGAGATAGTGTAGGTAGTCTGCTTAGTCCACGTGGTACGGTTTCGGTTGACCCTAGAACGAATACATTGATTATTAATGATACTTCACAGAAAATAGATCAAATTCGCAAAATGATTGATTTACTTGATGTTTCGGTAAAGCAAGTCATGGTGGAAGCACGAATTGTACGTGCAACAACAGATTTTACTAAAGAGATGGGAGTGAAATGGGGGGTTTTATCTAAAGGTATTAATCAAAATAATGATTTGTTAGTTGGTGGAAGTGATCAGACACTATGGGATTTGAAAACACCTGATGATGATGGAAAATACACAATAAACCGTCCAGATAACTTGAATGTAGATTTAGGTATAGAAAATGCGGCGGGTAAAATTGCTTTTGGTTTAATTAGTCTCTCTGATTTTATGTTAGATTTAGAACTATCGGCATTACAGGCTGATGGTTATGGAGAAGTGATTTCAACACCAAAGGTTATGACTGCGGATAAGCAAAAAGCCAAAGTGGCTTCGGGTCAACAGGTTCCATACCAAACAGTAGAAACTGCAGGTGGTACTGCAACTGCAACAACTTCATTTAAAGATGTTTTATTGAGCTTAGATGTAACACCTAGTATTACCCCTGATGGGAAAGTACAAATGCAATTGAACATTACCAGTGATACTGTAGGTGCTCCAGCACCTAATGGTGAATTGACGTTGAATAAAAATGAAATCAATACCAATGTATTGGTGGATAATGGTGAAACTGTTGTTTTAGGTGGTATTTTTGAACAACAAACCCAAAATAGTCAGACCAAAGTTCCTTTCTTAGGGGATATTCCTTACTTAGGGCGACTATTCCGCAAAGATGTGAAATCTGATAATAAGCGTGAGCTATTAATCTTCGTGACACCTAGAATTGTTAATGACAGTCGTACTAGAAATCATTAATATACTTTCAATGAAAGCAATTCGATAGGTGACTCCTTGCCAAGCAAAGAGTTTGAAACCCTACCAAATATTTATTTGGTAGGGCCCATGGGAGCAGGAAAAACAACAGTCGGTCGGCATTTGGCAGAACTGTTAGGTCGTGAATTTCTAGACAGTGATCATGAGATAGAACGAAAAACTGGGGCATCGATCCCTTGGATTTTTGAAAAAGAAGGCGAGCAAGGTTTCCGAACAAGAGAAACGATCGTTATAGATGATTTAACTTCTAAGAAAAATTTAGTTGTCGCAACAGGTGGTGGTGCTGTTACGCAAGTGATGAATCGCGAATATCTTAAACATCGGGGTATTGTGATTTATTTGTATACACCTGTGGAAATTCAGTTGCTACGTACGCATCGAGATAAAAACCGTCCTTTATTACAAGTTGAAAATCCAGAACGGAAGTTAAAAGATCTACTTAAAGCACGTGATCCACTTTATCGAGATGTTGCGCATTATATTATTGAAACCAACCAAGGTGCTGCACGAGATCTGGCATTGAAGATATTGCAGCTTATTGTTTCAAAAGAGATTGTTTAATCCGTAAATTATCGTTATTTATTATTTGGCAGAATCATGCAAACTTTACATGTAGAACTGGGTGAACGTCGTTATCCAATTTTTATTGGTAGTCACTTAAATCCACAACAATTACTTGAGACTCATATTCATGGGCGTCAGGTCATGATTGTCACCAATACTACAGTGCAGCCTTTATATTTATCACATTATGTGGAAGCAATTGAACAACTCGGTAAGCAAGTTGCAGTATGTGTATTGCTAGATGGTGAAAAGTATAAAAATAGTGAACATTTAAATCTTATTTTTGATGCATTGCTTGAAGCAAGTTTTAATCGTGATTGTACAGTATTGGCTTTAGGCGGTGGTGTAATTGGTGATATGGCTGGATTTGCATCCGCATGTTTCCAGCGAGGTGTTTATTTCATTCAAGTACCTACAACTTTATTGTCTCAAGTGGATTCAAGCGTTGGCGGTAAAACGGGAATTAATCATCCATTGGGCAAAAATATGATTGGGGCATTTCAGCAACCGCAAGTTGTCTTGGCTGATATGGCTCAGTTGAAAACATTGCCTGAACGTGAATTATCGGCAGGTTTAGCCGAAGTGATTAAATATGCATTATTGGGTGATGAAGCATTTTTAGTTTGGTTAGAAGCGAATATGGATGGATTGATTGCACGAAATCCAGAATTATTGGCTGAAGCTGTTTATCGTTCTTGTGCGCATAAAGCACGTATTGTTGCAAATGATGAAAAAGAGCAAGGTGAGCGTGCTTTACTTAATTTAGGACATACTTTTGGTCATGCCATCGAGTCTTATCTTGGTTATGGGGTTTGGTTGCATGGTGAGGCTGTCGCAACAGGTATGGTGATGGCTGCTGATCTTTCTTGTCGAATGGGTTGGATTTCACAAAATGATTTGGAGCGTACAAAAAAAATCATACAACGTGCTCAATTGCCTGTAGCATGTCCTAAAATTCCACTCGATGAATTTTTAGCGTATATGTCGCATGATAAAAAGGTATTAAATGGACAACTCCGTTTAGTATTAATGAAGCAAATAGGTCAAGCGATGATCACGAAAGAGTTTGATGTCGAGTTGATGAAGCAAGCGATTTTAGCGAATCAAATATAGAAAAGGTTAGTTTCAAATGGTAGTAATTCGTACAAATTGGCAAAATATTCGACAATATATTTGGTTAATTGGCGGATTGTTGTGCCTCCTTGCGGCTTTGATCTTTTGGGCGATTACAGATACCAAAGACTTGGTTACAGTAACAAATCCAATTGGTGAAACTCAAGTTCAGATTCAGCCTGAAAAGGTTGCTGCATCTGCTCATTTAGGAAGTTTGATGGATGAGGTGCGCCCACTTGAAATGACGACTCGTGTTGTAACCGCAGGGAATCATACTGCTGAATTCCGTGGGACTAAATTTTTTCAAGAAAATAAGAAAGCTTGGACAGTTGAACTATTTAAAGTTACAGATGAAGATATTATTCGTAGCTTTTTGCAAAAACAGACTGATCGTAAAAACTTTATTTATTTTCGTTTAAGTGGTGAAAATCAAACTGAGCAATATGTTTTGGTCTATGGTGTATTTCAGAATGATCATCAAGCAAAGGCTCAGCTAGAGCAACTTGGTATTAAACTACCTACTGCAATACATCCTCAAGCAGTTCAATTCGAAAAATATGCAGCTTTCGTCAATGATCTAGGTTCAGATGAAATGATGGGTACAAATAAGCTGTATGAGGTTAAATTAAAATCTGCACCACTTCCTGTTGTTGATGAGTCTTTATTGGCTCAAGCAAAATCTGCACTTGCTGCAATTACAGGTTCTAATACTACTGTAAATACCACGCAAACGACAATTACTCGTCGCGATGAATCAGGCAATGTAGTTGATGTGCAGAAATCACAATCGACAACTGCACAAACTCAGAACAAAAATAAAGATCCAGTAGCACCTTCTGCTGAGAAAAAGCCAGTAGAGCATGAAATTAGCGATCCATTTAATTAGAATAAGCACCTATATGGTGCGAAATTAAACATTAAACTTGTTATTTGCACAGTAGTGGTGCTTAAAAATTGATTGGTTATTTGTGTAATTTTTTAACAAGGCTTTTATTTTAATATATTTGAGTAGTTTGGTGACTAAGAATAATAATTGGCATATTTTTTGCTTTATTGTTGCGCTAATTGAGTTAATTGTCCCTATTTTGGCGCGAAATGATTCAATTGGTGTGCGATATTTGTCTATTTAAGTGCTTTAATACAGTGCGAAAATTGTAAAACAATTTTTCAATTAAAGTGAAAAGAGACTGGTGTTTCATTGTAACTAAGTGGTTTACTAGCTTACGAAAATGCCTGAAAAGTCGTAATTTAAGGTTTGAATGTTTTTCGCCCTTAATGGGCCTATGTAGAAAGAAGGGTACGCTATGCACATGCCATCGCCTAACACTGTAGCTCCCGCTCAAGGTTTATACCAACCGGATGAGTTTAAAGATAACTGTGGTTTCGGCTTAATCGCCCATATGCAAGGTGATGCAAGTCACGACTTGGTCAAGACCGCAATTCATAGTCTAAGTTGTATGACGCACCGTGGTGGTATTGCTGCAGATGGTAAGACCGGTGATGGTTGCGGATTGCTCTTGGCTATGCCGAAGGCATTCTTCCGTGAAGAAGCGAAAAAAATTAGTGATATTACACTGAGTGAAATATTTGCTGTCGGTACTGTATTCTTAAATTTAGATCCAGCATTAGCCGCACATGCAAAACAGATTTTAACCAAAGAAATAGAAGAAGAAGGTTGTCGTGTAATTGGTTGGCGCGTTGTTCCAACCAATAATGACGCATTAGGTTCGATTGCAATGCAGTCTTTACCTGCGTTTGAGCAAATTTTTGTCAATTGCCCAATGGGTGTAACAGAAGCGGAATTCAATCGTAAGTTATTTATGGCACGTCGTCGTGCAGAACAGCAAATCACCAATGATCCGTACTTTTATGTAACTACACTGTGCTCTACAGTGATTAGTTATAAAGGTTTAATGATGCCTGCGTTTATTGCAGAATTCTATACAGATCTTGCAGATGAGCGTTTGGATTCACATATTGTTGTGTTCCACCAACGTTTCTCAACCAATACTTTACCGCGTTGGCCTTTGGCACAACCATTCCGTTATTTAGCGCACAATGGTGAAATCAATACGATTACAGCAAACCGTAACTGGGCTGCTGCGCGTACACCTAAATTTGAAAATCCACTGTTACAAGGTTTAACTGAACTTAACCCGATTGTAAATCGTACAGGTTCAGATTCATCAAGTATGGATAATATGCTTGAAATCCTCGTTGGTGGCGGTATGGACTTGTTCCGTGCGTTACGTATGCTTGTTCCACCAGCTTGGCAGAATGTAGAAACTTTAGATGCAGACTTACGTGCATTCTATGAATTTAACTCTAAGCATATGGAAGCTTGGGATGGCCCTGCGGGTCTAGTGATTCAAGATGGTCGCCATGCAATTTGTATGTTAGACCGTAATGGATTACGTCCAGCACGTTGGGTGATTACGAAAAATGGTTACATCACACTTGCATCAGAAATTGGTGTATGGGGTTATGAGCCTGAGGATGTTGTTTCTAAAGGTCGTGTAGGTCCTGGTCAAATCCTTGTCGTTGATACATTTACAGGCAAAATGCTTGACACTAAAGATGTCAGCAACCATTTGAAAAAAATGCGTCCTTACCGTGAATGGTTACGCGAGCATTCAGTTCATTTACAAGGCAGCCCAGAGCTTGAAGAATACTTGTGTGATCAAGGCTTAAAAGGTGATGATCTAAAAGCTGCTCAAAAAATGTTTATGGTGACATTTGAAGAGCGTGATCAATTGTTGCGTCCAATCGCTGAAAGTGGTCAGGAAGCTGTAGGTTCAATGGGTGATGATACGCCAATGGCGGTATTGTCACGTCAAGTACGCCATTTGACAGATTACTTCCGCCAACAATTTGCTCAGGTGACCAATCCACCAATCGATCCATTGCGTGAATCGATTGTTATGTCATTGGAAACGTGTCTAGGTCGTGAGCAAAATGTATTTGAGCAAAGCCCAGAACATGCTGATCGTTTGATTATTTCAAGTCCAGTACTTTCAAACTCGAAAATGCACCAAATTCGTACCATTGGTCGTAAAGGTTACGAAATTGCTGATATCGATGTGAACTATGCTGAAACTGAAGGTTTAGAAGCGGCGATTACACGTATTTGTGAAGAAGCTGCGCAAGCAATTCGTGATGGCAAAACGTTACTAGTGCTTTCTGATAGAAAAATTCGTGAAGGTTATTTGCCTGCGAACACTGCGATGGTGACTGGTGCGATTCACCATTACTTGATCAGTGTTGGTTTACGTACCGATGCTAACATTATTGTAGAAACTGCGATTGCACGTGATCCGCATCAATTTGCAGTGATCTTAGGCTTCGGTGCAACTGCAATTTATCCATATTTAGCATACGACGTCATCAATGATTTGATTGCCAAAGGTGAGTTATTAGGCGACCCAATTCATGCTCAAGCAAACTTCCGTAAAGGGATTGAAAAAGGCTTATTAAAAGTACTTTCGAAAATGGGTATTTCTACGGTTGCTTCTTATCGTGGCGGTCAGTTATTCGAAGCGGTTGGTTTGTCTGAAGAAGTTGTGAATAAATGCTTTACAGGTGTGCCAAGCCGTATCAAAGGCGCAACTTTTGTTGACCTAGAAAATGATCAGAAAAAATTAGCTGAGCTTGCTTGGAAAGCACGTAAACCTATTGAACAAGGCGGATTATTAAAATTCGTTTTCGATAAGGAATACCATGCATTTAACCCTGATGTAATCAATGCATTGCACAAATCTGTACGTTCAGGTAACTATGCTGACTTTAAAGAATATGCAGAACTTGTTAATAATCGTCCGATTGCAACCATTCGTGATTTATTCAAGTTAAAAACTGACAATTCTATTCCATTGGAAGCGGTTGAGTCTGTAGAACAAATTCTGCCACGTTTTGACTCTGCGGGTATGTCTTTAGGTGCATTGTCTCCTGAAGCTCATGAAGCAATTGCAATCGCAATGAATACGATTGGTGGTCGTTCAAACTCAGGTGAGGGCGGCGAAGACCCTGCACGTTACGGTACGATTCGTAACTCGAAAATCAAACAAATTGCTTCGGGTCGTTTCGGTGTGACACCTGCATATTTAACATCTGCAGAAGTTCTTCAGATTAAAGTTGCACAAGGTGCAAAACCGGGTGAAGGTGGTCAGTTACCAGGTGGTAAAGTAAATGGTTTAATTGCACGTTTACGTTATTCAGTACCAGGTGTGACCCTAATTTCTCCACCGCCGCACCATGATATTTATTCTATTGAAGATTTATCACAATTGATTTTTGACTTAAAACAAGTCAATCCTCAAGCGATGGTTTCAGTGAAGTTAGTATCTGAGCCGGGTGTTGGTACGATTGCGGCAGGTGTTGCAAAAGCATACGCAGATTTCATTACGATTTCGGGCTATGACGGTGGTACAGCAGCTTCTCCATTGTCTTCAATTCATCATGCGGGTTCACCGTGGGAATTAGGTCTTTCAGAAGCACATCAAGCACTCCGTGTGAATGACCTTCGTGGAAAAGTTCGTGTACAAACGGATGGTGGTTTAAAGACTGGTTTAGACGTTGTTAAAGCGGCGATCCTAGGTGCAGAAAGCTTCGGTTTTGGTTCAACACCAATGATCGCATTGGGTTGTAAATACCTACGTATTTGCCATTTAAATAACTGTGCGACAGGTGTTGCAACGCAACAAGATCATTTACGTCAAGAGCATTATATTGGTGAGCCAGAAATGCTCATTAATTTCTTCCACTTTATTGCGGAAGAAACACGTGAATGGTTAGCGGCATTAGGTGTTGCGTCACTCAAAGACTTGATTGGTCGTACAGATTTGTTGGAAGTACTCCCAGGTGAAACTGAGAAACAGGCACATCTTGATTTAAGTGCACTACTTGAATCACATCCATCTGCTGAAGGTAAAGCACAATATTGTCAAGTCCAGGGCAATGCCCCATTTGATAAAGGTGTATTGGCTGAGAAAATGATTGGTGAAATGTTGCCAGCCATTGAAGCAGGTACGGGTGGTGAATATCATTTCACTATTGGTAACTGTGACCGTTCAATCGGTGCGCGTATTTCAGGTGAGATTGCGAAACGTTATGGCAACTTGAGTATGGAAGCGCATCCTGTAAAAATGAATTTAACAGGTACAGCAGGTCAATCACTGGGTGTTTGGAATGCAGGTGGTTTGCATATCAAACTTGAAGGTGATGCAAACGATTATGTTGGTAAAGGTATGGCAGGTGGTCGAGTATCGATTTTCCCACCAAAAGGCTCGCCATTCCAAACTCAAGAAACAGCAATCATTGGTAACACATGTTTATACGGTGCAACTGGTGGTAAACTGTTTGCCGCAGGTACTGCGGGTGAACGTTTTGCTGTACGTAACTCAGGCGCATTTGCTGTGATTGAAGGCGCAGGTGATCACTGTTGTGAATACATGACTGGTGGTATTGTGACTGTACTTGGTAAAGTAGGTCATAACTTCGGTGCAGGTATGACAGGCGGTTTTGCTTATGTACTTGATTTAGATAATGACTTTGTTGATCATTATAATCATGAATTGATTGAGTTAAACCGTATTTCTACAGAGTCGATGGAAGAGCACAAGGCGTTCTTAGGTCGTATCTTAGATGAACATATTAAAGAAACAGGTAGTGCTTGGGCGTATAAGATCCGCAATGAGTTTGATTTTTATGGTCGTAAATTCTGGCTGGTAAAACCAAAAGCTGCGAATTTGCAGACTTTGTTAAAAACAACTCAAGCTGATCCACAATAATTCCACTACTGTAGATATATAGGCAGGTGCAACTGATAAATAAACAGTTCGCACCTACCCACGGAGAGAGACATGGCAGAGCGCCTAAACAATGACTTTCAGTTTCTGGATGTAGCACGCCAAGATCCAGAGAAAAAAGATCTAACTGTCCGCAAAGCTGAGTTTGTGGAAATTTATAAGCCTTTTACAGCGGAAGTGGCAGCAAATCAAACCCACCGTTGTTTGGGCTGTGGTAACCCGTATTGTGAATGGAAATGTCCAGTACATAATTACATTCCAAACTGGTTAAAGCTGATTGCAGAAGGTCGTATTTTCCAAGCTGCTGAACTTTGTCATCAAACCAACACATTGCCAGAAGTTTGTGGTCGCGTATGCCCTCAAGACCGTTTATGCGAAGGTGCTTGTACCTTAAATGATGGTTTTGGTGCAGTGACAATTGGTAATGCAGAGAAATATATTAACGACACCGCTTTTGCACTTGGCTGGCGTCCAGATATGTCTTCTGTAAAGTGGACAAATAAAAAAGTTGCCATTATTGGTGCAGGCCCAGCAGGTTTAGGCTGTGCTGATATTCTAGTACGTAATGGGGTTAAGCCTGTTGTATTTGATAAACGCCCTGAAATTGGTGGTTTATTAACGTTCGGTATTCCAGAATTTAAAATGGAAAAAGATGTGATGAAGCGTCGCCGTGAAATTTTCACAGGTATGGGCGTGGAATTCCGTTTAAATACTGAAATTGGTATAGATATTACTATCGATCAATTACTTGCAGACTATGATGCTGTGTTCATGGGGATGGGTACGTACACCTACATGAAAGGTGGATTCGCAGGTGAAGATCTTGATGGTGTTTATGATGCCCTAGACTTCTTGATTGCCAATGTTAACCGTACTCAAGGTTGGGAAAAAGATCCAACGGAATACATTAGCGTAGAAGGCAAAAAGGTGATTGTACTGGGTGGTGGTGATACTGCCATGGACTGCAACCGTACTTCGATTCGTCAAGGTGCCGAATCAGTCGTTTGTGCATATCGTCGTGATGAAGAAAATATGCCAGGTTCACGCCGTGAAGTGAAAAATGCACGTGAAGAGGGTGTAGATTTCCAATTTAACCGTCAGCCAATTGAAATTATTGGTGAAAATGGCAAAGTGACAGGTGTTAAAGTTGTGACTACACAACTTGGTAACCCTGACAGCCGTGGTCGTCGTAGCCCTGAGCCAATTCCGGGTTCTGAAGAAGTCTTAGCAGCAGATGCTGTATTACTTGCTTTTGGTTTCCGTACTAGCCCAGCAGATTGGTTTACAGGTGCAAATATTGGTTTAGATGGTTCTGGTCGAGTGATTGCTGCTGAACAGCAAGAATTTAAATTCCAAACGTCTAATCCAAAAATCTTTGCTGGTGGTGATATGGTTCGTGGTTCTGACCTTGTTGTTACTGCGATTTGGGAAGGTCGTGAAGCTGCTGAAGGTATTTTAGATTACCTTGGTGTTTAATTTTAAAACCTAAATCTTCCAAACTTATTTTCAAAGCCTGCATATTTGCAGGCTTTGTTTTTCATCGGATACCGAGTCGTTTTAGTGACAAAATGTGAATAACATTGAGAATAAAAATAAGCTGCTAAGTTTCTAATAATCATTAATTTTTATTTTGTAAGTGAGCGCATATTTGTAGTCTTATATAGTCGCTTCTTCCTCAAACTGAGCATTCTGGTCATTCTAGGATCTATTTTGCAATATACAAATGTATAGTTTCTGCCAATATAGATTTATATTCAGACAAATGTAGGATTAAACCTATGACAGTAGTTCAAGCGACGGCAGAAAAAACATATTTAAATCGTCCAAAAGCCATTGGTATTAAAGTCCGTAAACCAAGCTTTAATCCGCAAGCCATTCGTAGACATTTCTTTGCTAACTCACCAGTAATGTCACACTTATTAACTGCACTCTCATCCACATTTCCAATTGGTGAGCAATTTTTTGTGCATAGCGTGCGCAATGTACGTGACAAAATCAGCGATGAAAAACTACAAGCTCAGATTGCTGCCTTTATTGGTCAGGAAGCTATGCATTCTAAAGCACATGCTGAATTCAATGATGCGTGGCGTCGTGATGACTATAACCTAGACAATTTTCAAGCGTGGTTGGCCCGCCGTGATGATTTTATTAAAAGTGTTCATCCAAAATTGCAGTTAGCGGTGACCTGTGCTTTTGAGCATTTTACCGCTTTATTAGGTGGATACATCTTACGTAATCCACAAGTACTGAGCACTTTAGATGACGATGCAATCAAGCTGTGGGTATGGCATGCGATTGAAGAAATAGAACATCGCGCGGTGGCTTTTGATGTGTACCAAGCAATTTATAAGGATGATCGTACACGTCGAACAGTCATGCGTAATGTTACGACAGGTTTTGCCAGCTTAACTTTTTATTCGGCAACGCGTTTGTTTATGCAAGATTGGCGTAAGAGTGTGCCGAAAGTGACACAGAATCTGTATGGTATCTATATGATTTCAAAAATGTTGATTTCATTGATTCCTGAATATTTGTCTTATTACAAAGCAGATTTCCACCCTGATGAAATTGATTACAGTAAAATTGTGGCATATTGGAAAGAAAAATTAGCAGATGAATATGGTATGGAAAGCTTCCAAGAGGAAATACATCCAGTTTTATATAGCTAATTGTTTGTATGATTGATGAAATAAATAAAAAGCCAATGATGGACATTGGCTTTTTATTGTAGCTATTTTTATATGGATTCTAAATTCTTAAAATTTACCATCTTTAAATTGTTTCATTACTTTCTGACGTTGCCATGGTAATGGTCTGTCTAAAGCTTCAGGGACATCGCCTGAAGTAGAACGTAAACGTAAATGCATTGCAGCTTGTGCGATCAAATTTGCAGATACAGGTGCTGTAATGAAGGCAAGTAAAGTAATTAATAATTCAGCAAAACCAAAACGATGATTAAATGCTGCATAAATCATTGCTGCGATTAAAAAGCTACCTAAACCCAAAGTACTTGCTTTAGTTGGTGCATGCAAACGCATAAATAAGTCAGGAAGTTTGACAATACCGATTCCCCCTACAAGAGTGAAGAAAGCACCGATAATTAAAAAGAAAGAAACAATAACTTCCATCATAAGTTGCATGTTATTTTCCATGAAGCTCTCCTTTTAATCGACGACATGACCAGTCGTGAAATAACGTGCTAAAGCAGCAGTAGAAACAAAACCGAGCATTGCGACCAATAATGCACCTTCGAACATAGAGGTACTCGCCCAATAAATCCCAAGAATGACGATTAAACATGTCGCATTCAAAAACAAAGTATCTAATGCCAATAATCGGTCAACAATAGACGGCCCTATGACTAGGCGAACAAGGCACAGCAACATGGAAATCGTTACAGCAAAGAGGCAAATTCCTAGAGCATAAGGCAATATCATGATGATTCTCCTTGCTGAACGCTAAAAATAGCCATCAAACGGTATTCATAACGCGCTTTAATTTGCTGAATTTCAGCTTCAGGATCATCTAAACTTAAGGCATGGACGAGAATATCACCACGCTCTTGATCAATCCCCGCACTGACAGTTCCAGGTGTGGTGGTGATAATCATGGCAAGCAGTGAATTCACATGTTCATGGTCTGTGTCTAAAGGAACACGAAACCATTTTGGATGTAAATTTTTGGTTGGGCCAAGCACTTGTTTTGCAACGCGAATATTTGAAACGCAAATGTCCCAAAATACGATAAAAAACAGCTGAATTGCTGCACGCCAGTGAATATTGGGTGTATTGACAATAAAAGGCTGAATCAATTTTGGAATAATTAAACCAAGAATAATCGCGACAACAACATCAAATAATTCTGCGCTGTGATTGAGCATTAACCAGCTCATTGCAACAATGACTGAAACAAATGGATGCGGTAAGTAGCGATCAAGTAAAGACAAATTTTGCTTCATTTATTGCTCCATTGGCTTCAGTTTAGCATTTTCAGGCGTGTGACTTTGTTCAACTTGTTGCTGAATTTGCTGTTGTTTATATTGCGAAATGTGTTCGCCTTGAAAGGTATCTTCGTCAATCACATAGGGAATATATTGTGCATTTTTGTCTATAGTCTCTCCGCCATATTTTGTTTCAGGAATATAGTTCGCATCATAAGGCTGTACGCTAATGATATGACCTTGTGAATCCTTTTTCAAAATAGCGTGCTCGTATGCGGAGCTGTCAGCGAGTTGTAATGCAGTTTGATCAATATATTTGAGAATGGGTGCGGCACAAATCACGTACAGCATTAACCCTGAAAGTAAAAGATAAATACTTTTATCATTACGAGGCGGTGCTTTTTCAGGTAAAGCTTGATAGGCATTAAACGCTGGCTTGCGAATATCTGCTTCAGGTGTGGTTGCACGCCAAAAGAGGATAAAACCAACGCGGGTAAATGCAATAATACTCAGTAAGCTGACAATCAATACAATAGCAATGACCCATGCTTGATAAGGGAAATCTGCTGTTGCTTGGAGCAGGAGAACTTTACCCAAGAAACCACTGAAAGGCGGTAATCCTGCCATCATTAAAGCAATCATAAAGAATGTTGCTGCGACCAATCCGTCTTGTTTCATTTTTGGTGAAACTTTTAAATGATCTTTAAATTCACCACGTTGTGACGTGATCCAACCGCATAGTAAATAAAATGCTGCTGCAATCAGTGTACTATGAACGAGATAATATAGTCCTGCTGCCCAAGCAGAAGTATTCATAATCGATATGGCAATGAGGATAGTCCCAACAGAAGACAGCACCATAAAACCAGCAAAACGTCTTAAACGATCAGCACCCATGGCTGCAATCACGCCATATAAAGAAGTGATTAAACCAATCGGCAATAACCAATAGTTCAAATAGCTTTGCGCTAAGTCATCATGGAAAACTGTACCATTGACACGTAAAATCGCATAAATACCAACTTTGGTCATGATGGTAAAGATAGCAGCAACAGGGGTTGCAGCAACAGCATAAGTTTTGGGTAACCAAAAACCGACAGGAAGCATAGCAGCTTTAATTCCGAAAACTGCGAATAACAGCAATCCACCTGCAATGGCTAGTTTATGTTGATCATTTTCAAGTGTTGGTAATAAGCGAGCAACATCTGCCATGTTTAAGCTACCCACTGCGCCATAAATCATGCCTAAACCAATAAGGAATAGTGCAGAAGCAACTAAGTTGATAGTGACGTAATGAATACCAAGTTGGAAGCGCGCTTTGCCTTGTCCATGGAGGAGAAGTACATAGGAGGCCATTAACAAGATTTCAAAAAAAACAAATAAGTTAAATAAGTCGCCTGTTAAAAATGCACCACAAATTCCCATGAGCAGAAAGTGAAACATGGTATGGAAATAACGGCCACGCTCATCCCATTGCTTACTTGCAAACCACAGTACTGGAGTCGCGAGTATATAAGTCAGTACGACCATCAAAGCGGATAAACGATCTAATACGAGGACAATACCAAAAGGTGCAGACCATTCACTGAGTTGATAAACAAAGATTTGTCCTGAACTGGCTTGAATTAAATAAGTGATTGCTGTTGCTAGTCCAAGTACGACAGAAATTAAACTGAGACCACGACGCCAAGGCTGACGCCAGTCACGAGCTAAAGAACCTGAACCCGGATTACCCAATAGCACCAATAAAAATGCCGTAAAAGCAGGAATTAAAATACTCAGAATAGGTGTGTGAGCATGCCAGAAATTGATAAAAGTCATCATTAAGGCTCATCCTCACGCGCGTCAAAAGTATTTAATTCTTCTTTAGAATCGACATGGTCGGTTCCAGATTCAAAACGACTGCGTAAAGCCAATTGAACAATAAAAGCAGTTGTTGCAAACCCAATAACAATGGCAGTTAAAACCAAAGCCTGTGGAAGCGGATCGGTTACTTTGGCTGCATTGGTTAAAATAGCAGGGGAGCTGACTTGTAATCTTCCCATTGCAAATAGAAAAATATTGACTGCATAACCAATCATTGCCAAACCAAGAACCACTGGAAAGGTACGTGCACGGAGGATTAAATAAATCCCTGTTGAAATGAGTAATCCAATCGCAGATGCAACTAAAAATTCTAAACTGATCATGGCTTACTCCTTAGGTACAGGGCCAGACATACTCGAATGTCGAGAGTCACCCAGTACCGAAATTAACAACATGGCAGCGCCGACAACTGTGCCATAGACACCCAAATCAAATGCTGCGGCAGATGCAAAGTGGAATTTTCCAAAAATTCCTGATTCAACATAGACATGCGCACTGGTGAGGAATGGTCGATTCCAAAGCCATGCTGCGATTCCAGTCAATCCTGCAATCATTAAACCCAGCCCGATCCAAATTTCATATAAACGACCTGATTTGGCTTTTAGCATGTTTTCAGCTTGATCTTGTCCAAGTGCAATATATTGAATAATCAACGCCATTGAGGTGATGAGGCCTGCAATAAAGCCACCGCCCGGATAATTATGACCACGTAAGAAAATATAAAGACTCACCACCAATGCAATAGGCAGTACCCACGAAGCCGTCATACGGAACATGAGTGGTGAAGGGTTAAAACGGTAGCTTAAACCTTGAGTCATGGTTGTACCGTGTGTACGCATACCATCCATTAAACACAGTGCGCCAATGGCAGCAATACCCAATACCGTGATTTCACCAAAGGTATCAAAGCCACGGAAATCAACAAGAATGACGTTGACAATATTTGAACCGCCACCAAGCGGTAAAGACTGCTGTACAAAGAACCATGAGATAGAGTTGTGATCTCGGGTCATGATCAACCATGCAATCCAGCCTACCCCCAAACCGCCCCCAATTGCGATGATGGCATCTCTCCAACGGCGTGTTTGGCTAGATTCATAAGGTGTCAGTTGTGGTAATAACGATAAACTCATTAAGAGTAGAACCGTTGTCACCACATCTACGGTGATTTGGGTTAATGCTAAATCAGGTGCAGATAAAGTCACAAAAATCATGGTGACCACTAAACCCACTGCGCCGCTGATCAGTACGGCTTTAATACGTTCGTGGTGAAACCAGAGCATCATCCAACATGCTGAAAAGAGTAGTAACCAAAGCACAATAGCAACCAATGGTGCATGGGTTAATTCACGAGTACCCGTGGTTAAATTCTGATTGAGCAGCGGTGTGGCAACCAGTGCGATACTGAATACAACGATCCATAAGAGATAGTTTTGTAATGAACCCGTTTCAGTTTTTAGTTTAATTTTGCGTGAGAATAACAATAAGTTTTTGAGAGAATTTTCAAAAATTAATTTGCCTTGGAATCTCCCAAGAATTGGGTCAAGGTCAATGTGGCGGATACGGCTACCTTTTGCTAAAACAAAATAAAAAGCGATACCACCCAACGATGCAATTACACTCATCAGCAAGGGGAGGTTGAAACCGTGCCAAATGGCTAAATGAACGCCTTCAAAAGTAGGAAGTTGTGTACTGGCACGTGTACCTGAGTTGACAATATTTTCAACCAATAAGGCAGGTAGAATACCGACTAAAATACATAATGTTGCCAATAAAATAGCAGGTGCGCGCATGCCTATAGGTGGTTCATGTGCATCTTTATTTGGAACGCCTTTACCAATGTCACCATCAAAAAACACGCCATGTACGAGACGTACTGAATAAGCGACAGCAAATAACCCAGCAAGTGTTGCAATGATCGCAGCCAATACAACAAAACCACCAGACAAATTAGCCAATAGTTCTGTAAAGAACATTTCTTTAGACAAGAAGCCATTGGTCAGTGGTACACCTGCCATACTTGCTGCGGTAATCATAGTGAGTGTCGCAGTAAAAGGGAGCAGTTGCCATAGCCCACTCAGTTTTCTTAAATCACGCGTCCCAGACTCATGGTCAATGATCCCAGCGATCATGAACAGCGCAGCTTTAAATGTTGCATGGTTAATGATATGAAAAATGGCAGCAGCGACAGCAAGCGGTGAACCCATCCCCAATAAACATACAATTAGACCTAAATGGCTAATGGTTGAATATGCCAATAAGCCTTTTAAGTCTTCTTTGAATATGGCAAAGAATGCAGCCATACATAAGGTGAATAGACCAATTGTTGTGACGATATTATGATACAGCGCTGAACCGACAAATATCGGCAACAGGCGAGCCAATAAGAAAATCCCAGCTTTGACCATGGTTGCCGAGTGTAAATAAGCAGATACTGGAGTCGGGGCTGCCATGGCATTGGGTAGCCAAAAGTGAAACGGGAATTGTGCACTTTTGGTGAATGCGCCGAGTAAAATTAATAACAAAGCAGGAACAAAGAGCGGACTATTTTGAATGGTTGTTGCCATCGTGGTGAGTTGGTCAATCTGGTATGTTCCTGTGATTTGTCCCAATAAGACGAAACCCCCAAGCATAGCCAAACCACCCATTCCCGTGATGGTCAGTGCCATACGAGAACCACGTTGCGCAGCATCATAATTGCTCCAATACCCCACCAATAAGAACGATGAAATACTGGTCAGTTCCCAAAATACTAAGAGAATAATTAAATTATTAGACAGCGAAATTCCCAACATTGCGGTCATAAACATCATGAGCAATGCATAAAGTTTGCTGAGAGAGTTTTTAGGATTTAAATAGTAATAGGCATAAATATAGATCAGTGTACCTATACCACTGATCAACAATGCAAAAATAAGGCTGAGCGCATCTAAGCGAAAGCTGAAATCGATACCAATTTGAGGTAACCATTGCCAATGTTCTAAAACAGTTTGACCACTGAATACTGATTTAGCTTGAGTCAGTAATAGAATAAAACTGCTTAGACTAACCCCTATCGCTCCTAAAGCTGTTACTCCGCGAGAGAACTGCTTCAGCCACAGGACAAGGGTTGTGCCAAGTATTAATGGTAACAATACAATAATCGGAAGCACACGCGTATCCATTGTCGTGAATAGGTCATAAACCTATGTAAATCTTATCTTTCAAGGACTTGAGGAGCGCAAAGAGCAATCCAAGAACTTAAATCTTGAAAGCCGAATTAAATTAATAAGCAAAAACAAGTTGTGTTGCGCAACTTGATAAAACGATTAGAAGATCAATTTAGATTGATAAAATCGAATCTAAATCAATTTTTTCATCTTATTACATGATCGGAATAACATCAAATTATTTTGTCAATTTTTGCGCAAACAAGCCAAATTATACGCTTCATCATACTTTTATAGTGTTTGAAAATGATTTCTATACGATGAAATTGCCTATTGAATATTTTTTATTCTAATCCAGAAAAGCTGGATATCTCAGCAGGATAATCACTTGCTGAGAAATATCACATCACTTTTAAAATAGCTGCTGTATGGGCTGAAACTTGCAAGAACCATGTTTAAAGTAATGATTTATGTGAGGATAAGTCATCGCCTTGTTGAATTAATCGTTTTAATTCAACTTGTTGTTCTTCGGTTAAAGCCTGAAACTGTAAATAGAGTTGCTGAGCATTCAATGTGTCCGCGTTGGGCTCAAGTAATTCTTGTTCTGAATGTTGCGATGCTTCTTTGAGTAAATTTTCATAAATATGTTGATATTCTTGCCACGCAGAATTAGCTTGAATTTCATGTAATTGCTTATTTTTCAAATGGAAGCATTGATATTCATCTGCTTGTTCGAGTAATTCTTCATGACTGCCTGTGGCAATGATTTGTATTAGTGGAAAAGCTTGATGCAAACGATCTAAGATGACTTGAAGAGAATATTGATCTAAATCCACATCAATTTGATCAATCAGCAGCACACCATCGCCTTCTAAACATGGGTATAGGCTGAGTGGATTCAATAAACATAGGCGGCGGACTAAATCACCGACTAAACCAATCCAATTTTTCACAGTATTCGACAGTTGTTGATAAGAGATGGTTTGATTTTTATAGCTAACCATCAACTGTAGCTTAGGTTGATATTCTAAAAAGATATCCGTTATTTCTGGAATCACTGTTTTGAGTGCAGTTTTTAAAGCTTGTAAGCTTGGCGCATGTAACTGTGAACGGGCTTGAAATAATGTATTTTGAAAGTCTTGAGTCGATTTGTTCGATGTATCTTTATGTCTAAGAATATTTTGAAAAAGTTGCGCCGTTTGTGCATTTTCAATATCACTGATTTCTCTAAACCATTCAAAAAAACGTGCAAACGTAGTGTATGGAATACTCACCAATTCATAAGCATTGTACTGCTGTAGAACAAGAGGATTGTTTTTACTGAGAATGTTCACTTCATTGACAAAGCGTTCGGCAGGGTAGTAAGCAAGTAATGGAAGACCTTGGACAGGGTCTTTTTTAATGACTTGATTATACAAAGTCACGGTTTGCTCTAATTGTTCTAGTTCAACTTTACTGATCCCGACACCATTGGCATTTAATGTTTTAAACAGTTGCCAACGACAACTCTGTGTATCTGTTTCAGTCGCTCCATCACCTTCAGGTAATGCGCCAAATTCTGTTGGAATACGTACGTTTACATCAATTTTTGCTTGCACTCGATCAATCATAATATCTTGATCAAGCATGACCACACCTGGCGTGCGTAGGTCTTTATAACGTGCAGGAAACCATGTTAAAGCTTGGTAAATATTTTTAATAATGGCTGTTTTACCCGAAGCTTGGTCACCGACAATGATCGTGATGGGTTTACTTGAATGGTTAAAATTTATTTTTAAATCGGCAAAATGATAAACATGTCGAAAATGAATGGCTTGTAGTTTCATAGGACACCTGTAAAGAAAAAACTACAGTGTTATGCAGTCGCTTTATTTTTGAATGGCACTTTTTGTTTAAGTTGTTGTACTAAATCATAAATATGATGAATATTTAAACTGACTTTTGCTCGTGTACAAGCAACATATAAAAGTCTTAATTCTTCATCACTGATTTTATGCTCAAGACCATTGATCTTAAATTGGTAATCATCTTCGATATGCACACGATTCCATTCTAAACCTTTGGCTTTGTGTGCAGTAGAGATGACATAATCAGCTTGCTCTATTGGGGTAATTTTAGCAAGTGCTTTTTTGAGCGGTTCAGTACCGTGATCATCGACTAACTTGACTAAGGGTTTGATATCACTACCATCATTGGTTTCGCAATATTCATGCACATCATGCCAAGAATTAAACCAAGCCAATTCAGGTACATCTGTGACACGTTTACCTTGTTTGAGTAGGCTTGCTGCATCGACAAAACGATTTAATTTGACGTGATCGGCTTGTAAACTGACTTTATCGCCCTGTACTAAACCTGAAAGTAAGAGTTCCATCGCTCGTGCATTGGTACGACACAAAATTGCGTCGCGCATTTTGGTATGTGGTTTATTGACCACGCTAGATTTCATATCCGGATTGCCCAATAACGGCACGGTTTCATCTAAAGCGCCAAGTAAGTGATTGGCAACATCTGCAATGGCATCGCCAAAACGGAAAGATGTGGTTAAACGTGACTCAGGTAAAGGCATTTTTTGCATGGCATTGACTGCACCACGCCATGCGTAAATCTGTTGATGCGCGTCACCGACATAGATGACTTGAGTGCTACGTTGACGAAGCAAAATACCGAGCATCAAAGGATCTGCATCTTGCGCTTCATCAAATAAAACATAATCCGCAGGAATATACGGGTCTGATAATGCCCATAATTTTAAGTAAATATCATGTCCAATGCCTGCTTGATGGTTTGGATCAATCGATTCTAGCCAACGCTTTTCGACCGCAGGATAAAGATGCTTTTGTAAAGATTCTACATCGTCAGGATGTAACCAACTTGGCGCTTGTATATGACGCGGTGCAGGATATTGCGAACTGGTTGAACAATAATAACTGACGGCATTGGCTACTAAACTGGCTAAACGACTCGGCATCAAGATATATTTTTCATAGCGACCGCCCATCAGTCTTCGCAATGTGATGGGTTCTAGGCGATATTCTTTAGCAATAAAACTTGGACTTAAACGGGGTAAGCGTAATTTATCGGTCACGCCACGCGGCACGCTTCTAAACGCCAATGAGTGAAAGGTTCGACAGTCGACATTGTTGTGAAATTTATTTTGTGCTTCGCTTGCGATGGCTTTATTAAAAGCCAAATACATCCCGCGCCGATTCGGCATTGCATCGCTAATCAATTGTAAAGTTGTAGTTTTACCTGTGCCAGCATAGGCAATCACTTTAAAGGATTGTCCCTTTTTTGCTTCTGCAATTGCAAAACTTTGTTCTGTCGTTGGGGTAAAGGAATAAGGCACAGGGTTATGAAATCTTATAAGTTAAAATTTAATACAGCTTGGAGTATAGCAAAATTTGCTCAATACAAGGGGTAAATCTAGCGTGATACGGTTTGAAACATCTATATGAGAATTATCTAGGGCTTATCCCGATAATTTTTATCACAATATGAATTTTTTAAGTTTTTGTCTTTAAATTGACTTAAAAGTGAAATCGAACTGTCATGCTGTATTTCTAAAATCAGGCGAGGAAAAATTCTAAAATTAAATTGGAAATACTAGATGACAAATTCAGCCAACCAACACACACGCCGTGAAATTCTAAAATGGTTAGCCAGCGTACCTTTTCTTCCGCTTGGGGTAATGGCAACTTCGGCAACGCTTGCGGGATGTAATGATGACAATAATAACGAAACGGTAGTGAAACCACCTGTAAATGCAGCTAAATTAAAATCAGCGACATTTACTCCAATGGATGCGCCAACATTGGCAAATGCAGCAGCGATGGCAACCACTACTGTTGCTTCAGGTTTAGCTGTAACTTGGGATGATAATACCAAGACTGAATATAAACTTGCTTATAAAACCTTTTTTCAAACAGGTGATTTGGTGAGTGATGGAAAGGGCGGGAAGATTTTAGCGGGTGGTTATTATGATATTAATAATAAACCGATTATGGACAAATCTGTAGCAGGCAAAGAACGTCAATTTTTTTCAGATTGCCCAGATGGTACGTCATTATTAACCGTGAAAGATGCCAAAGTTGAAGGCGTGAAAGGCAATCCTGTATTTGCAGTTGTGCAATTTGAATATACGACTCGTGATTTAGCAGGCAGTGATATGTATGGCAGATTGCCGTCGCCAATTGCCGTGATTTCGCTAGATCAAGACCCAAAAACGGGGCATTTAACTTTAGTGAAATATCACAATGTCGATATGTCTAAAGCACATGGTTTATGGATTACCTGTGGCGCAAGCTTATCACCGTGGGGAACACATCTTTCAAGTGAAGAATATGAACCTGATGCTTTTGGTCAGGGCTTAGGGACTGATATGGCGACCATGAAAGCCTACAGTAAAAATGTCTATGGTGATGAAACGTCTGCAAAACCATATAACTATGGACATTTACCTGAAATCACAGTGAACAAAGATGGTACAGGTTCTGCGAAAAAGCATTATTGCTTAGGTCGTATTTCACATGAATTGATTCAAGTCATGCCTGATAACCGCACAGCTTTAATGGGTGATGACTATACCAATGGTGGACTGTTCATGTTTGTTGCGGATAAAGAAAAAGATTTATCTGCTGGAACACTGTATGTTGCCAAGTATTTAAATGAATTGAATGAAACATCAACGGCACAAATTCAATGGATTAAATTAGGTCATGCGACCAGTCAAGAAATTGAAGATTTGGTGAATGTTAAAAATATTCAACCGACTGATATTATGGAAAGTTTGGACAAAGACCCACAAGATGCCAGTTTCACTAAAATCATTCTGCAAAAGAAAACGATGTGGGTCAAAGTCAAAGCAGGTATGGAAAAAGCAGCCGCTTTCTTGGAAACCCATCGTTATGCTGCTTTGATGGGTGGCAGTATGGCGTTTACCAAGATGGAAGGCACAACGGTCAATGCCAAAGACAAAGTAGCTTATTCTGCTTTAGCCAATATTCAAGATTCGATGGTTAAAGGTAATGCGGCTTGGACAGAGACCAATAATGTGACATTTGCTAAGAAAATTTCAGCAGGTGGTATTGTTGCACATGATTTAGCAGGTTCTAAAAGTGATAAATCAGGTAGTCCAATTATCAGCGATTGGGTACCTTATCAATCCCATATGCTGTTGATTGGTCAAGATATCGATGCTGCAACAGATCCACTCGGTATTGGTAATACGGCGAATCCGAACACGATTGCCAGTGCGGATAATCTAAAATTCTCTGAAACTTTCCGTACCTTATTCATTGGTGAAGACAGTGGTAACCACGTGAATAACTATTTATGGGCTTATAATGTTGATACTAAAAAGTTAGATCGAATTCTTTCTTGCCCAGCAGGTGCTGAATCTACCGGTTTACATGCGGTCGATTCAATCAATGGTTGGACCTATATTATGAGTAATTTCCAGCATCCGGGGGATTGGGGTTCATTGCACAGTAAAGTTCAAGCAACTTTAGACCCATTGATCCGTGCCAATTATAAAGATCGTTATGCAGCAGCAGTAGGGTATTTAACGGCTGATCCGATTGCACCTTCTGTAGAGAAGAAGCTTGTTTAATTTGTTTTAAGAGAAATATAAATCTTTTCTCTCAGCTTGACCACATATGACTTAAGCTGAGAGGAATATTCAATTATTTAAGGATATCTTCCTGATATTTAAGACTCTCCCTCTAACCCTGAGCCATATATGGCGCAAGGGAAAGAGGGGTAACTACCCAGAATATAAAATTATTTTATATTCTTGAAACACTTTCCTTTTTCAAAGGTGAGGAGTATGGCTTCGCAAGAGGAAGATTTCTAAGTGTTTAGTGACTACGATTGGCTTTTTCAACTAAGCCTGAAAGACCTTGGCGACGTGCCAGTTCATTTAAAACCAATTGAATGTCTAAGTCGAAATAACCAAGCATGACAATGGTATGGAACCACAAATCAGCAACTTCATAAATTAAATCATTTTTGTTATCTGCATGGGCTTCTATATTGAAATCTTTAGCAGCGATGATGGTTTCAACACTTTCTTCACCAATTTTTTCTAAGATTTTATTTAAACCTTTTTGGTAAAGCTTTGCCACATAAGAAGAATCGGCATCTGCTGACTTACGTTCAGCCATCATCTTGCCCAAATAATCGAGTACTTCAACTTGTTCAGCTTGAGTATTTGAAGCATTCATGGCAATGGTATGTGGGTTTGTTGATGATTTTTCTGCATAAATAGCAGAAGGATCTTTTAATTGTGCATCGACAATTTCCCAACCATTTGGCGTAAGTTTGCGATAGAAGCAAGATTCACGACCTGTATGGCATGCAATTCCACCCTGTTGTTCAATTTGTAATACGATAACATCTGCATCACAGTCCAAACGAATTTCATAAACAGTTTGAAAATGTCCCGACTCTTCACCTTTAAACCAAAGTTTATTACGTGAACGAGAAAAATAAACACCACGGTTTTTTTCGGCAGTGAGTTGTAGTGCTTCACGGTTCATCCATGCCACCATCAAAATACGTCCAGTTTGATGATGTTGTGCAATAGCAGGAATAAGTCCTTGTTCGTTAAATTTTACTTCATCGAGCCATTGCAGATTGTTCATAAGATTTCACCAAGCGAGTAAATATTGAGAGTGTTACGATGTTAACGTAGCGCGCTATAGTTTACGTGATTTAAACAGGATTGAGGAGAAACTTTCTACAGTTATCTTGCAGTGGTTCAATTGATGCATTTTAGAAATTCATCTTTAAACCATCAATCCAAAGCTGATTACAATGATTTTGTTGCCGTAATCTACACAGGATTATTGCTTTGTTTTGCAATATCTTGATAGTTCATTTGGCTTAACATGCCTGATTTTAAACCAGAAACGGTGATCGCCATTTCTTTACGGAAATAGGGGATTCGATACATCCAAGCAAAGCTTAAATCACGTAAACTGCCCGCCCACCAAAGATCAGACTGGTAAAGCGGTGTGAGTAAGCGACTTAAAAATTGATAAAATGCAGTCGAACTTTTACGGTGTTGATGGTAAGTTTGCCAGAGTTGAACATAATCAATCCTTTCATTTTTTCTTGCGCTTTGAACAGCTTGCCCCAAAGCCCATGCATCCAAAAGGGCCATATTTGCACCTTGCCCAAGTTGTGGGCTCATCGCATGTGCTGCATCACCAATCACACCAATACGACCCTCACCAAACTTAGACATGACGACATCACGATAATTTGCAGTTAACCATTGTGGTTTTTGTTCAGGTTTGGCGATGACTTGTTCTAACCAATCCGCAGCAGGTTTCCAACGCTTAGACACTTCGTTTAGCCAGTCTGAGTGAGCTTGTGAATTGTGTAGAAAGTTATTCAGTTGATGGCTTGGAAGACTCCAAAACACACTCGATAGTCTTTGCTTGGGTTCATGCGGGACTGTACCTGTTGGTAAGATTCCCATCATAATTTTAGAACGGTCATGAAACTGATGTAAAATTTCTGTATCTAATTCAAGGCATTCAGGAACAATCGTCCATTTAGCTCCCCAAGGATAAGCTTGATCAACCTTGACCCATTCTTTGGGTCTTAAAAGGCTGCGTGCGCCATTGGCAATGATCACAGCATCAAAAGCTTGATCAAATGATTCACCATCTTTTGTACCCAAAACTCGAACTTGATTTGATGTTTCTTCTAATTTTTGAATGTCGGTATTCATATACCACGTAATGAGTTCGGAATATTCACGGCATTTATTTTCTAAAACATGGCATAAAGTTGCTCGATGAATACCTACACCATAAAAATCAGGATGCGCTTGTTGATAATGGCTATTGACCAGTAAATTTCCACTTGGTAACTGACCTTTGAGTCCAGTGACTTTTGCGCCAAGTCTTAAAACTTCATCCAAAAGGCCTAGATGCTCAAAAACAGCTAAACCAGAGGGCTGTAGTAAAAGTCCTGCTCCGACAGGTTCAAGTTCTGTAGCTTTCTCTAAAATAGTGACTTGAATATTCTGTCGAGCCAGTAAAATTGCAGTTGCTAATCCTGCGGTTCCTGCACCAATGATGGCGAAGTGGGGTAATTTCATCATTATTCTAAGTATTTAAATTTTAATCGTAATTTAACAGATAATGTGATTAATAGCACATAGGTTATATCTAGTCTAAATTTTATTCTATTTTGGAAATATATTTTATAAATCCGTTCATGCTTTAAAAGAGGGTTAAAAACGACTGATAAAAATTGAGGAATAAATTCAGAAAAATTTATCCCTAAAACTGATATTCATCAAATGAGTCGTAGATAAACATTAAAGTGTTTGAATAACTTGAGCAAAACTCTGCTTTTCAACCAATTCTAAAAACTCATCACCCATACGCTGACTTTCCGCAACACATTGTTTCCACAATTGAATTCTTTTTTGTGAGTCCATACCTTTCAGTGTGAAGTCTTTACGATCAGGTAAACGCCCTAAAGGTAATGAGTTTAAATAATTTTGCGATGGAGAAATGAGTAAAGTTCGTGCTTGATTTTCAGGATTGGCTTTGCGTGATTTAAACATTTTATCGAACCAGCCGGGGATAATGCTGTCGGAAAAATGTGGATATAAAACAATGCCTTTACTTTGAAAAGGGAGGTCGATGTGATAATCAATTAAGCCGCCATCACGGTAAGCGCCTTGAGGTGCATTTGCAATATTTTTCACTGCTGGAGTTACCCCCGGAATTGAGCCTGAGGCCATGAGCCAATCTGTAACATTGTCCTGATTAAAGTTGACATAATGAGTTTTAAAAGCATCTTCCTGAATTTTAAATTGTGGAAAATCAGCAGGCTGGCAAATGACACGTTGCATAAATTTATTTAAATGATCGCGTGAAATTGCATTGCCACCAATAATTCCAAGTAAAGACCCATACAATGCAAGCTTTTGATCGCTCTGAAATAAATGTTGAGCTTTTGCTGCAATGATCGTCAAATGATAGTCGGGATGATCCATCAGTTTATGCGTTTGATCGGTGAGGATTCCAGCCAGCATTTCTCTAGAAATCTTTTCAATTTCAGCAGTTTTCATGCCTTTCTGAAAAGGAAGATTGATATACAGTTCAGCCAGTTTCTCAGGTCCAATTTTTTCACCTTGTGCCACAATCCCCGCAAAGCGCCATGCACCAACAGATGAGCCAATTAAGAAACGACGTTGTTTAGCTTGAGGGAGAAATTCGCCAAATATTGCTTGATCTAGCCCTGTCAGCCCGATACCTTTTGGACCTCCTGCCGCACCAGGAATCATATCTACCTGCTGCGCATGAAAACCCTCTTTTTCAATCAGTTGTTTGGCGAGTGAGCCCGCTCGTATGCTAATTGAAGAAGGGCGTTTTTGTAGAATTTGGGTCATGACTGTATTCACTCAAATTGATGGATTTATTTTAAGTTGAGTAGAGAACTGGACAATGGCTAGAGGTTTCAGTGGGTGACTTTGGAGTCATTGTTATACAAAAAAATAGCGACATTGCTGTCGCTATTGTGATTATTTATTCGATATTGTTTTGAATTAGAGTTTGAAGTGTTCTATTACTTCGCAATCCGCCAAAGCGCTAAAATACTTGCTAATACAATAAGTACAATGGACACATACCACGGCGCAATAATAGCAATTGATAATAAAATCGCCATGATACTGCCGAAAATCCAGCTTCGTTTTTGTTGATGTTCAACTTCCAAACGCATCATTTGTAATTCATGCAATTGTTTGGCATGCCAAGCAGACTGATTTTTTAGACCATTTAAACTGTCTACGATCAGCGTTGGGAAATCCTGCGCACCTAAAAGTAAATCAGGAATTTTTTGTCCTAATTCTTTTAGATTTTTCTGTGGATTCATCTGCGCTTTGATCCATTCGGTCAGGATTGGCTTTGCCAAACTCCAAATGTCCAGCTCTGGGTAAAGGTCTGTACCAAGACCCTCAACATGCACGAGGGTTTTAAGTAGCAACATCAACTGTGGCGGAATTTCTAAATGGAAGCGACGAGCAATATCCATGACTTGCAGCAGAATTCCTGCAAAGTCCAACTCATGCATTGGTTTAGAGACCATTGGGCCTACAGTGCGACGCATTTCACGCGCTAAAGCATCTTGATCGGTTCCCGGTGGAATCCATCCTGCTTGATGCACAATTTGAATCAATTGCATGAAATCACTGTTCATGACCGCAAGTAACATACGGGCAACAGTCATTTGGTCTTGCTTAGACAATTCTCCCATAATTGCACAGTCTAGTGCAATATAGCGAGGCCGCGCCGGATTTAGTGTTTCAACAAAGACATTTCCGGGATGCATATCTGCATGGAAAAAATTGTCACGAAACACTTGGGTAAAAAAGATGGTTAAACCTTTTTCAGCAAGATCTTTACGATCCATTCCAAGTCTTTCAAAGGTTTCAATATCTGAAATTGGAACGCCAGTAATTCGTTCAGCAACCATGACATCTTTGCTGTCCATATAGACTTCAGGCACATACATCATGCTTGAGCCTGTAAAATAATGGCGCATACGACGAGTATTATCGGCTTCTAAGGTCAAATCCAATTCATTTAAAATGACTTGACGATAGTTTTGAATAATTTCAGATAAATGCACAGCACGGGCAGCTTCTAAACGTTTTTCAAGATTTGCACCGAGCCATGTCAAAATTTCAAAATCTTGTAAAATTTGGCTACGAATATCAGGACGAGTAACTTTGACTACAACTTCTCGACCATCATACAAGGCTGCTGTATGAACCTGAGCGATGGATGCTGCTGCTAAAGGTTGGTCGTCAAAACGTGCAAATAAAGTATTGATATTGGCTTTTAATGATTCTTCGATTCGCGTTTTAGCGACATTTAAATCAAAGGGTTTCACCCGATCTTGTAATAACACCAATTGTTGTAAAATTTCAGGTGGAATTAAATCGCGGCGAGTTGAAAGTAATTGTCCCAGTTTGATCGCTAAAGGTCCCATTTCCTCTAAAGCTTCTTTAAGCTTCAGTGGATTTTTACGTTCTTTACTCGACCAAGCAGCAGGATGTAGGCGAATTAAAGCTAAAGCATGTTTAGCTTTTTCTGGGAGTTCATCCGCAGGAACCAGTGTGTCGAGTCTATAGTGCGCTGCGATGCGCCAAAGTTCGAATAAACGGGTAATGTGCGGAATCATAAAATCAATCACCAAATTGTGTAGGAGTGAAAGCCATTTGAAGCTGTTGAATTTTGGCTTCTAGACGGTCAATATTTTGGTTAAGCTGGCGAGTATCGTGTTGAAGATCATCCATTTGCCAACGAGGAGCAAATAAA
Organism: Acinetobacter piscicola; assembly: GCF_002233755.1. GTDB lineage: Bacteria > Pseudomonadota > Gammaproteobacteria > Pseudomonadales > Moraxellaceae > Acinetobacter > Acinetobacter piscicola. Next base: position 158,811 of record NZ_NIFO01000004.1, read on the forward strand.
CCACTATCTTCTTTCAAGAAATCTTCAACAAAAAACAAATGACTTTGCAAGGAACGTTTCAGATGCTTAGGTGCAAGCTGAATTTTGGCAATTTCATGAGCAAGCGCAGGACCGATCCACGGGCTTAAATGAGATGCCAAATCAGGTTCAGCTTGTTGGATAATCTGTTGAATATCCTGTAGAAGGTGATAATCACCTTGCAAAGGAACATTGCCCACATCGTCAGACAATAACAGCTTTAATAATTCAACGACATTCTTGACATGTAGCGTTGCCGTTGCTTCAGATATGGCAATATTTTTATCAAAAGGACGTTGTTCAAAGATTGAAGGAACTTCGCTATGACCTGTTACTGTGGTTTCTAGGCGAACTTTATTTTCATCAAAATAAACATCGACCGAAAGCTGTGGCGCATCAATCACGACACGCAACATTTGAGACTGCAATGTATTTAATTGGATACGAGTAATCGCATCCAAGTTTATGAATTGATTGATTAATCGTTCAACTGCACCGAGTGCCAGAATCGACCACATAGCTTATCTGATCCGTTGACTGTGAATGATTACAGTTTAAAGCCACGATGGACTGCGACAATACCACCAGTCAGGTTGTGGTAATCACTATTCTGGAAACCTGCATTTTCCATCATACTTTTGAGTGTACGTTGATCAGGATGCATACGGATAGATTCTGCCAAATATTTATAGCTTTCAGCATCATTGGCAATGATTTTGCCCATGATTGGAAGTGCTGTAAATGAATACAAGTCGTATAATTTTGAGAATGGTTCAAATACAGGTTTAGAAAATTCTAATATTAACAAACGGCCACCTGGCTTAAGCACACGATACATAGCAGCTAGTGCTGCATCTTTATCGGTCACATTACGTAAACCAAAGCTGATGGTTAAAAGATCAAAACTATTGTCTTCAAAAGGCTCTAAAGTTTCAGCATTGGCCAAAACAAAATCAACATTGGTACAACCTGCATCGATCAAACGATCACGACCGACATTCAACATCGACTCATTGATATCAGACAGCACAACATGACCTGTAGGGCCAACTTCACGACTGAAAACTTTCGCTAAGTCGCCTGTACCACCTGCGATATCAAGTACACGCTGGCCACGACGTACGCCAGACATATTGATTGCAAAGCGTTTCCATAGACGGTGAATACCAAAAGACATTAAGTCGTTCATAATGTCGTATTTACTTGCTACAGAGTGGAAAACTTCCGCAACTTTTTGCGCTTTATCTTCACTACTTACCGTTTGATAACCGAAATGCGTTGTTGCTCCAACATTTCCTGTGTTTGCGCCACGTGGCAAATTATATTTAGGTACAGTACCTGAAACTGGGGTATCGACTGTCTGTTGTTGTAATGATTGTTGCTGACCTTGAGGAGTGCCTTGCGGTAATGGTTCAGTTAAAAAAGGACTGACTTTGTCTGTATTGGTTGCCGACTCTGTTTGTGGGGTTGGCTTTTGGTTTTCACTCGACATTTAAGTCACTCCTGAACACAAAAATTAGAAATTTCGTCTTGCGATGCATAATGACAGATTCTATAAAATTTTGCAGTGTTCATCATGCAATTGTTATCAATAATATACAGAAAGAGTTTGAAAATATTGTTAGATAAACACAATGAGTTATTCTAAGTATTTGAAATATATTTAAAAATCAAATAACAACAGTAACAGCTTATGCAGAAAAATAAATCATTTCTGCATAAGAAAAGATATAAAAATGAATAACTTGAATATTACCAAAGTGATGATTACTTTAACGTATTCAAGTTATGCATCACATGTCATATTTTCAGTAAGGTTATGTTTTTGATTTAACAGTAAATTAATCAAATGGATTCGGTTGTCCAGAATGAACTTTTTCAACAATTTCACCTTCTTTCACTGTAAATTCGTGGATGAATTTTTCTGCGGATTTCATTGGTTTCATTGCCACAAAGCCTTCACCAATAAAGTCATACATCAATTCAAAGTGATATTTATTTGCCGTGCCTTTACACATTTTAAAAGCAGTATGCATAATGAATGAACGCATGTATTTATCTAAGGCAGCACCTAGATCATCTAACAACTGTAATTGCTGATAACGTACTTGCTCCTGATTGAGTTTGATTAGCGTTAAGCGCATCATTTCATTATCAATAGCTTGATTTTTAGGATAATCTTTGAGAAGTTGGGCTGCAACTTCTTCATCTAACTGCATTGCCAATACAGCCAAACCAACTGATTTAAGTCCTGTTTTAATTGCATTTTCAGGAATAATTTTTTCAGCTTTGTGAGCATATTTTAACAAACGCTCGATTTGAACAGCCAAATCATCAAATTCTGGTCCACCATATAAACGATTTATAAAATATTTTGCCATCAACTGATATTCAGGCTGATTAAACATTTCATGGTGGGTGTTTTGAATGCGTATCTTCAACCAATCTTGCGCTTCATGTAAGCGTTTTTTTAAAATCGGATCGGTATGGTAGCTGAGTTGTTGGTATTGTTCTAAAAGTTGGTCAAGTGCTGCAAGTTTAGACATGTAAAACTCTAAATATCATTTTTTAAAAGCATAAAGGCAGTTTAACGCTATCTCTATGACAATTGAATCAAAAGAAAGCATTAATAATGTCAGTCAGCATTTTTAATTCCATCATTTTTTATTTTCTATACATAAAATATATAAATTTCAATGAATGAAGTCGTTATACTCAAATGAAATAACTCATTTGAATGTGAAACTTATGTTAGAACAACAATTACAAATTACAGTACGTGATGAAGAAGAATTATCAGTAGATTTAATTGAAGCACAGTATGCTCTGAAAAATTCTCGAGATCAAAATAATGCAAAAAGTTTGGTTATTCTCGTGAGTGGCATTGAAATGGCAGGAAAAGGCGAAGCGGTAAAACAACTGCGTGAATGGGTTGATCCTCGTTATTTACGGGTTAAAGCTGACCCAGCTCATTTATTTGAAAGTAAGCAAACTTTTTGGCAACCCTATTCCCGTTTTATTCCTGCCGAAGGTCAAATTCAGGTGTTTTTTGGCAATTGGTACAGTGATTTATTGGCCACAGCTTTGCATGTATCTACCCCTTTGGATGAAACGCTATTTGATGCCTATGTCGAAAATATGCGTTCTTATGAGCAAGATTTAAAAAATAACAATGTGGATGTGATCAAGGTTTGGTTTGATTTACCTTGGAAAAATTTACAAAAACGTATGGATGATATGGATGTCTCTCAACAACGCTGGCATAAATTATTCGGTTTAGATTGGCGTAATAAAAAACAATATGACAATGTCCAAAAACTTCGTCAGCGATTTACAGATGATTGGTATGTGATTGATTGTGAGGATGAAACTGTTCGTGATCAACAATTTGCACAATATATTTTGCATGCCTTAAAACAATTGCCAAAACACAGAACAACCGTCCGCACCAAATGGCGACAAGCACCTGTTCCAGAGCAGCTGTTAAATCCGTCAACCGAACAAATGAGTAAAGAAGATTATCAAGCTGAATTAAAAAAATTGACGCAGAAGGTATCAGATGCCTTACGTAATGATTCACGTAATGTGATGATTACTTTTGAAGGGATGGATGCAGCAGGTAAAGGCGGTGCAATTAAGCGAATTGTGAAAAAGCTTGATCCTCGTGAGTATGAAATCCATACCATCGCTGCACCTGAAAAATATGAGTTACGTCGTCCTTATTTATGGCGGTTTTGGACGAAGCTAACAGATAAGGGTGAAATTACGATTTTTGATCGCACTTGGTATGGGCGTGTTTTAGTTGAGCGAATTGAAGGGTTTGCGAAGCCGATTGAATGGCAACGTGCTTATGATGAAATTAATCGCTATGAAAAGGATTTAACAGACAATCAAACTGTGATTATAAAATTCTGGTTGGCAATTAGCAAAGATGAGCAAGAGGCTCGTTTTAAAGCTCGTGAGGAAACACCACATAAACGTTTTAAAATCACTCCTGATGATTGGCGTAATCGTGGGCATTGGGATGATTATTTGAATGCGGCTGCGGATATGTTTGCACGAACCAATACCGCTTATGCGCCATGGCATGTTATTGCAACCAATGATAAATATTCAGCACGTATTCAGGTTTTAAAAGCGATTTTAAAACAGTTAAAAACGGATTAGACTTTTTGCGTAAGTCGAATTGTGATGAACATTAATTTACAATGGACGTCCCCTCTCCTTTATAAAGGATGAGCGTTATTACGCGCAAGAGGGAGAGGATTTATATTTTAAAGTTCATGGAGGATTAAAAAACCTCAAGTATGTAAATCAAGCAGATTTCACCACACTGGCTTGTTGTTTCTGCTGAATGCTCTTGGCAAGTTTGTAGCAATCTTCAACATGTGCTTCGGCAACTTTTTTCATCACAATATAGCCTAAGCTGGCAGCAATGATCGAGCCACCTAAAGGAATAAACTTAGTCACTTGTTTAGTAATGACTTTAGCTGCAATATTATTTAGAGATGATTTTACCGCAGTTCGTGCAACCACTAAGCCTGAAAACTCAAAGCCACGTTTACGCAATTCATTCCAATGGATTTTTTTAGTTTCAGGGTCATAAACACTAATTTGATCAGGTGCTAAGCCAAAACGTGTGTTAATTTCTGGAATCAAAAAAGACAACATTCCAACATCAATCACCACATCAAAGAAAGGCACAGGAACAACTGCCGCACCTGCCGATACATAAGAACGTTTTTTTACCAGTTCTAAACACTCTTCTCGAATTTGTTCTAGGTTTAAATTTGGGTCGATCGAGTCTGGAATTTTATCAATTTTCATAAAACAATTACCTTTGATTCAAGCTTTTTATCATATTTCTGGCGAAGCTGCTTTTAAGCTTGAAATTGTGAAGTTATTTCCAAATAATGCTCTAAAAATGCCATAGTATGATCCAGATGTATAGTGGCGAATGTTTATGTTTTTGTGCACTTATACAAATCATTGAATATTAACAGTTGAGGGATTATGGCAATTCATGTGATTCAAAGTCAAAGCATTGAGGTATTGGTGCAAGGTCTATTGCAAAATACAGTCAAGCCTTCGAAGAATCCTTTTGCTGTGCTCCAAACACAACATTTTATTGTCCCAAGTCCTGCGGTTCAGGAATGGCTAACACAAAAAATTGCAGAACAACAAGGAATTAGTGCCAATAGCTTTTTTCATCAGCGTATTCGTGGGTTTCAATGGTTTGCTTATCAACAGGTTTTAGAGGATAAGGACAAAGTCCGTAAAGCCAATATTCCACGTTTGATTATGAAGTGGCGAATTTACCAGACCTTAAAAAGCTTTATTGAAACAGATGAAAATACGGTTGCAGAAGATCACCCGCTTCATTCAATTATCCAGCGTATTTATGATTCTGCTTCACAGCTTGAAAATGGTTTAGACAAACAGCTAAAAAAACAAAACATGCTGTATTGGGTGTCTGAACAAGTCTCGAAGTTGTTCAATAACTATATGCAATATCGTGGGGATTGTTTACGGGGGTGTGAACAGAATTATGCTGAAGTATGCACATGCCCAAGCAATTGGTTAGGACAATGGGGGCAAGGTCGAGAGCTTGATTTAGAACAACAATTCTTTAAGACCAATCAACAAATTTCAGCTTTTACTTTAAATCAGGCACAGCAATTAGAACGTTGGCAACGTTGGTTATGGCAACATACTTTTCATGAAGATTTTGTAGAAATGCAAAGTATTGATGCTGATTTTTGGCAAGTGATGGATGACCCTGAACGCCGCCACAAAGCATTAAAAAAATTACCCAGTCGCTTGATTATTTTTACTTTGTTAGATTTACCACCAAGCCAATTACAATTTTTAAGACGTTTGGGGCAATATTTAGATGTGGTGATTTTACATTACAATCCATCACAAGAATATTGGGCAGACAGTGTCGATCCAAATTGGAAAAAGCAATATGATTTAAGAGTCAAAGAGCGCTTTATTGCGAAACATCCTAAAGCGACCGATGACGATATTCAAAAATTCTTTGATGAATTTACTTTAAATTTTAATGCTGAAATTCGTGAATCACGCCATCCGCTATTAACACGTTTTGGTAAGCAAGCCCGTGACCATTTCTCCATTTTATCCAATCTTTCATCAGGTGAAGAGGGGCAATGGGTCGATGCTTTTGTTGATGAAGAACCGACGCATTTATTGTCCAAATTACAGTCCGATATTTTGTACTTGGTTGAACCAGAAGCACATGCATACCGCTTAGAAAAGCAGGATGACTCAATCCAAATCCATGTTTGTCATTCCTCACTTCGACAACTTGAAGTATTGAAAGATCAATTGATGCACTGGTTAGCACAAAGCAGTGTTGAAAATCCACATCGCCCAAGTGATGTACTGGTTTTAGTTCCTGATTTAAAACAGATTGAGCCGCTGGTTCGTAGTGTATTTCCACATGTACCCAATCAAGAAGGTGTTTACCTGCCTGTTAAAATTGCAGGGGTGACGCAACTGGATGCAGTCAATGCATGGCGTGCTGTTTTGGGGCGAATTGAATTGGTGCAAGGTCGTTTTACCATTGAAGACTTTGCAGATTGGTTGAATTTAAGTGCAACCCAATTACGTTATGCGCTAAATATTCAAAATACTGAACGTATGATCGCTTTATTGATCAGTGCAGGGTTTAAGCGTGGTTTGGATGATGCACATTTACAACGCGGTTTAAGTTCAGACGATGAAGATTACCGTTTTAGTTTTAAGTTTGCTTTAGATCGTTTGGTTTTGGGTGTTGCGATACCTGAACATGCGATGTTTGAAAATACGCTCAGTTATGCACAAGTTTTGCCTAGTGATTTTGAACTAATCAGTACATTAATTACAATCTATCAAGATTTTGCAGAACGCCGCCATTGGATGACAGCGCATGAATTAGGTCTGCAATCAGGTCTAAAATCCGATGCTGAAACATGGTTGAAAATGTTGATGCAAGATATTCTTGAATTTGAACAAGCGGGTGTTGAGGCATTAAAAACAGTTCGTGAAATTGTCAAAAAACAAGAACGTATGCTGACGCTAGCCAGTTTCTATGACGAGCAAGAAAACTCTATTCTTAAAAATATTCATTTACCATTACCGTATTTACTTACTGAAATTCAAAATATTTTAGAAGGTCAAATTGATCAGGCCTTACCAACAGGTCAGATTACCTTTAGTCAAATTGGTTTGATTCGTCCACTGCCTTATAAATTGATTGTAGTGATGAATTTAGATAGTGGAAAATTTCCGAATCGAAGTACGCATTTACCTTTTGATTTAATGGAAATTCTTAAACCTCAATTGGGTGATCGCTCACGTTTGGAAGATGACCAAGGGGCATTTTTAGATGCTCTGCTGTTAGCGCAAGAAAACTTGTGGTTGTTTTATAATGGTTTTGATGTGAGTGATGGTGAAGTTCGTGATCCATCTAGTGTGTTGCAAGAATTGATTCAGCATATTGCTTTTATTAGTCAATCTGAATCTAGCTCATCTGAGCAAACAAATACGATCATTGAAAAGAATGGTATTGAAATTCCTGAACAAATTCAGTCGTTATATCACATTCATAGCTTACAACCCTTTGATCCAAGTGGTTTTGAAACAGCAGAAAATATTCGTTACCAAGACCAATGGTATCAAGTGGCGCAACAAATCCGTCAAGCCGACAACTTATCGCATAGAGAAGCTTGGGCAAATACGGCATATCCTGTTGCTCAAGACAGTCTCACTGTTTTAGATGCAGGGCAGTGGATTCATGATGTGACATTCCCTGCGCGGTTATATTTAAAAACCTTAGGGGTTGAAAATTTGAGTGCGGAAGACATTCCTACACAAATAGAACCTTTAGTTTTAGATGGTTTAGCACGTTATCAGATTCGAGACTTTTTACAAAAGCAGGATTTAGGCAAAGACATTCTAGCCGATCAATCGGTCATTCATAATATTGAGCAACTACAAAATCAGCTACAAGATCAATTACCAATCGGTAAAGTTCAACACAGTGCTTGGCAAATCAGTTTGGCTGAACAAGAGGCTTTGAATGCTCGTTTAAAGCGCTATGCCGCAGAAGTCACCCGAACCACACAACGTCAATGGCGCATTGAAGATCAGCTCGTAATTAACATCACTGTGCCTATGCAAACTGTCAATGATTGGGTCAGTTTAGATGCATCCAGTGGGCGCGCCAAGCGTCGTACAAAAGTGTGGTTGGAGTATTTATTGTGGCTCAGTTATTTAGATTTAGATGATGCTCAATCCTTAGATTTGCGACGTATTGCTTTGTTTAGCGATGTCACCGTGATCAGTACAGGGATCACTTCTAAACAGGCCAAAGCATACTTACTCGCATGGTTTAAAGCCTATGCTTATGCGCAGTCACAACCTTTGGTTTTACCTGCGGCATTGTTACTCAAGCTGGCTGAAAAAAACAAAGCACTTGAATGGTTTGAAAATGAATCAGGGCAAATGGTGATTGATAATTTGGGCGATCTATTCAAAGAATGGAATGCAGAAGGTGCGCGTTTTAGCTCTTTCTCTGTTGAAGATAATGAGGCGACCAGATTTCATCGAGATTGGCAATTTATTCTACAAGAACAGGATGCGACAGCATTGTTAAAGCATGCATGTGAGCAATTTGCGTATGATTTGTATCAACCGATTTATCAGCATCAATGTGTGGAGGAAGAATGATGAGTAACGCTATTTCTCCACAAACTACTGTTGAAACATCGGCAATACCAACCGCAAAGAAAGTATCCATTCAGCCAATTGCAGACATGCAATTTACAGGTTTGCACTGGATTGAAGCTTCAGCAGGAACAGGAAAAACCTATACATTATCCAGTTTAATGGTACGGATATTTTTAGAAAAGTATCTACCTAAACAAGTCATTGCGACCACATTTACACGCAAAGCTGCGGCTGAATTAAAAAGCCGTATTCGGTCACGATTGCAAGAAACCTATCACTATTTTGAATCTTGTCGTGAATTCACTGAACAAGAGGTTTTAGCCAAAGCACAGCAAGAGTCTGATCCATTATTTTCCAAGACATTGGAAATATTTGCCTCACGTATAGGCTACGCTTGCGAGCGTTTAAAATTGGTGATTGATCAGTTAGATGAGTTATTCGTTGGGACTTTAGACAGTTTTAGCCAAAAGCTATTACGTGAATTTGCTTTTGAAAGCGGCAAAATTGAACGTGCTGAAATTACAGATGATGCGAAAAGTTATAGCCACCAATTGATTCATGATGTACTTCGTGAATGGATTCAAAAACAACCTCAACCAATCATTGATAGTTTGATGTTTGCAGGCGAATTGCATGGGGTGGATTACTATGTCGCAACCGTTGAACAGAGTTTAAATTTTGCTTCGGCAAACTTTGTTGAACCGCAATTTTCTACTGTTGATTTTGAGCAGTTTCAGAAGGCTGTAGAACAGCTTCAACAGTTGCCTCTTGAGCAATTGCAGTCTTTAGAAGCCTATTATTTATTGGATGGTGAACATTACAAACAGATTAACGGCACCAAGTTTAGAAATGGACGCTTTAATCGTATTTTTGTTAAAAGCCTGCCACAGATTATCCAAACATTGCAGCGCTCGGGCGCAAAACATTATTTAAGCCAAATGCTCTCTGACGCTAAATCTGACTTAGCCACCTTGGTTAAAGTATTGCGAGAACAGCAGATTTTTAAGAAATCGGCTGCGGAAAATGTACAGACGACGTTTTATCAGCATCAGATTATTCAACAATTATTGAATATTTATCAAGAGATTGAAAAGTTTGAAGCGCAATTGGCTGGAACAGATACATTTTTAAAATATTATCTTGCTCAACAAGTCAAAAAGCGTTTACCCCAAGTTTTACAGCAGAAGGGTGAAACGACATTTTCCCAACAGCTTCGAACGCTTGCCGAAGCACTACAAGGTGAGCAAGGGCAACGCTTTGCGACGTTTGTACATGCTGCTTATCCTTTGATTCTGGTCGATGAATTTCAAGATACCAATCAAGATCAAGATGATATGTTGGCGCAAATTTGGCGTCATCCAAGTCGTGTAAAAAACGGTTGTATGATCATGGTTGGTGACCGTAAACAAGCGATTTATGGTTTCCGTGGTGGCGACATGCTGACTTTTTTAAAAGCACATCAGGATGTTTTTGGTAAAGAAGGGCATGAGTACAATTTGATTTATAACCATCGCTCAGTAAAACCCTTGGTTGAGGTGGTTGATGCGTTATTTCAACGACAAATAGATTTTGGTGAGCAGGTTGCTTATACCCCAGTTCAAGCTGGTTCAAGACCGCATCCTGATTTAATTGATCACGATACTATCAATCCGCAACCTTTACGATGGCTACAACTGGAAGATAAAAATAAAGAAGCAGAACAAGTAGCTTGGAAAATTCGTGATTTACTCAATCAAGGTATTCAGGGCAATTTATATTTTGCAGAAAAATCAGATCATCGAGCACTGGATGAAAATGATATTGCAATTTTGTCTAAAAACCATGATGGCTTAGACAAAGCACAATCGGCTTTAGAATTCTTAGGTATTCGTACAAATCGCCCCTCGAAAAGAAGTATTTTTGAAAGTCAGATCGCCAAAGATGTCGGTGCTGTACTTGCAGCCATTATGCATCCTTATAATGAAGCTAAAATAAAACGTGCTTTGCTCAGTCGATTATTGAGCTTCCAACTGACACAATTGATTGAATTGGAACAACATGCAGATGGCTTAAGTCATTATATAGAACAGTTCGATCAGATTCGTGAGATGTGGTTGAATCAAGGGTTTTTAACCGCTTGGCAATACGCACTGACGCAATTTCATGTGTGGACAAAACTGGTTGAAAAGCAAAGTCGTGACAATGAACGTGTGGTGGTAAATTTACGTCATTTAACCGAATTATTAAGCCAGCACAGTGAGCAATATCAAGGGGCTCAAAATCTTTATCATTGGTATTTAAAACAACTGACCATGCCAATGGAACGTGAGTGGGAAATGGAGCGTAAACTGTCCAATGAGGCAGGGGTTCAGCTGATGACCATTCACCAATCCAAAGGACTAGAATTTAAATTCGTGTTTTTATTGGGTGCAGACAAAGATTTTAAGGAAATGCACAAAACACTGAACTTTTCGACCATGGAGCAACTCAATTCTTCGACTGGAAAAGTTGAAGTACAACGTGTGGTTGCTGTGAATGATGCGAATACGCTTAAAAAAGAAGATATCGCGCAACACGATGAACGTGCATTGGCCGAGCATCATCGCTTATGGTACGTGGCATTGACCCGTGCCAGTTATCGTGTTTATGCCATGATGCAGGACAATGTTGGAAAATCGACAACAGGATTGGCTTTTTGGCGCGGTCATCCTGTCACAGCATTTCAACATGCAGGTAGCGCGCAAGAAGCGTTGTTGATTGAACGACCGATACGATTAGAAGCGAAAAAAACTGAAATACACGTTCCTTTTATTGCAGAAGCATTTCCGAAACAGCGTTTCTACGCACGCGGCAAAACCAGTTTTAGTGCTTTGGCACAGCATTTAACACGTCAACAAATTCAAGATGCTTTGGCTGTTTCTGAACAAGTTGTAGAAAGTGCTGAAGATGAAATTCAACAGCCTATTGCCCAACCTATCGCAGATGAAATATTACAACAACCCATCGCATGGATTAAAGCTAATTTTCCAAAAGGAACAGTGGCGGGTAATTTCTTGCATGAAATTTTTGAACATGTGGATTTTAAAGACCGACAATATTGGCAACTTGAAATACATCGCCGTTTTAAAAATGATTATTCATCATTATGGTCTGAATTGATTGCGCAATATCAACTGGCTTTTCCACAACAAAGTTCCGCAGACAATCAACATGTTGAAGACACTTTATTACAATGGATTTCGGACTGGTTAGCGGATGTATTAAGCACAGCAATTTTGAATCATTTTCAATTAGGGCAGCTTGAAAGACATGAGTATTTATCAGAATTTCCTTTCTATTTAGCATTGTCTGATCGGATATTGGCAACCAAGCGGATTCAGCAACTCTTTGATGAATATGATATTCATATGCCAGATTTTAAAGAAGCGAATGCAGCTCGTTATTTAAATGGTTCAATTGATTTGGTGTTTTTTGATGGTCAGCAGTATCACATTGCCGATTATAAAAGTAATTTCTTAGGTTTAGATCAACAAAACTATACGACACAAGCCATACAGCAAAGCATGTCACATGCCAGTTATTGGCTACAAGCATCGTTGTATTTAGTCGCTTTGCATCGTTATTTGACCGTACAACTTGAAAATTATCAAATCGAGCGTGATTTAGGTGGTGCGACTTATCTTTATTTACGTGGTATGAATGGACAAGCTGAGCAAGGCTATCACTTTTGGCGACCAAGTTCGGAGTTTATTCTCAGACTAGATGCTATTTTGGGATATTTTGCTGAGGATAAAATACTTAAAAACACTGGATAAATGATTTTATCTTTTTATTAACATATGGTTATCATGTGGATAACCATGTTTAAAACCTTGTAGATAACTCTGAGGATAACTGTGTGGAAAATAAACAAGATTTAGACACTCATACGCCGCAATGGATAGCGACGTGGAGTCAGTATCTGTTACAGCAGTTTTCCACAGATCAACAGCAAATCGATCAGGCAAAGTTACTCATTGAAGAGGTGCTAGAAGCAAATTTGCAAGGTGATAGCTGTATTGCTCAGCATGATCAAAATATACAAAGTTTAGGACATTTAGCTTTATCGGAAGAACTTGCGCAAAAACAAGTTGTACCTTTTGTTTATGATGCACAATATCTTTATTTGTACCGTTATTGGAAATTAGAGCAACGCTTAGCCACGCAAGTTCTTCGTTTACAACAACAGCAGATACAGCCTATTGATATTGCACCTTTTGATGATCTTTTGACTGATCATCATCAAAAAGCCGCTTTAAATAACGTTGCAAATCATGCTTTCAATATCATTACAGGTGGGCCAGGAACAGGTAAAACCTATACTTTGGCACGGATTATTGCCGTATTACATCATGCGATTCCCAATATTCGTATTGCTATGGCCGCACCGACGGGTAAGGCTGCACAACGTATGGGTGAAGCCCTACAAAAGTCGTTGTTAGACCCTAAATTACAAAAGTTTGGACTACGCTTAGAGCAATTCAATCCTATTACGATTCATCGTTTATTGGGTTTAGGCAATCAACAGCTTCCGCGTTTTAATCAACGACAACCCTTACCTTATGATGTGATCGTGATTGATGAAGCATCGATGTTGGATTTAAATCTGGCGACTTTATTATTCGAAGCAGTTCCAGATCATTGTCGACTGATTTTATTGGGAGATGCCAATCAGCTCGCTTCAGTAGATGTCGGTTCTGTTTTGGCAGATTTGCAACAAGTTCCTACACTACAAGACAATAGAAGCCATTTGCTGACCAGTCAGCGCTTTAAAGGCGATGCTTTGATTGGGAAAATGGCACAATTTATTCAGTCGCAAAAACAAGCTGATTTAGAGCAAAGCACCTTATTAAATGATTTTGAAAATCAAGTGGTACAGGCTTCAGTATTAAAACCAATTGTTTTGCAGCAAGACATGCAAGATATGATTCAACTGGAATATTTACCTGAAGATATTTTACAAGCTGATTTAGCTTCGTATTATCAAAAACTCAGTTGGGGATTTCAAAGTTATTTTCAAAGTCTAAAAGAATATTTAAATGCAGAAAATTCAAATGATTATATAGATGTCGTAACACAAGCATTTGACCAATATCGAATACTGACCGCCGTACGACACGGTATGTTCGGACTGAATATTTTAAATTTAGAGATGGAAAAAGCTTTATTTGAAGCGATTCCAAGTTTATACCGACAAGGTGACTGGTATGTCGGACGACCTGTGATGATGACCTATAACGATTATCAACTGGGGCTTTCCAATGGTGATATTGGAATTTGCTTTAAACATCGTCAGCAACCAAAACAATTTGAAGTATTTTTTCCAAGCTTAAATAAATGGATTTCCGCAACGCGACTTCCAAAAGTCATTCAAACTGCTTTTGTTTTGACGATACATAAATCGCAAGGTTCAGAATTTACCCATACCGCTGTGGTTTTAGATCCGGCAGCGACTAAACTTTTAAGCCAAGAACTGATTTACACAGCAATAACACGTGCGAAATCTGTAGTAAGTTTACTGGTCGATCAAAATGCATTTAGACAGTCATTGAGCATTGCAACCATTAGGATGAGTGGATTGGTTAATAAAATTAATAAAAATAACTAATTGTTAATGAAATGTAATTAATTTACATCATGTACGAAATTACTTACATGAATTCGAGATATTAGCGCATAGAGCTTCATATGGCTTTCTGAGATGATGAACCCCATAAAGAGCTCAGCAAGGATCGTTGAGTAAAATCGCATAATAATAACCAGTTAAAGTCGAGAGACTGCGAACTTACATGAAGTAAGTAATAAGAGGAAACTTACAGCCGCTAAGCCTTGTAGTTTTGGGAGAGACTACAGGGCTTTTTTATTATCAATTTTATTTCCAAATGCTTACTGTTTACCTAATGTCGGATATTTCTTACAAGACAATGCGGAAAATACGACTTTTGTTGGAAAAAAGATCTGTCACAATAGAAACTATAAGGAAATGCGAAAGATTAAGAACATGGACCGCATTAATAAAACGTGAGCAAACACGAAAATAAAAACAATAAATTAAACAACAAGCAAAATAAGAAATTACAGCGTAAAAGGAAAAGCCCTAGGAGTTATCCTGGGGCTTTTTTTATTCAATCATTTGTTTAAATTTTTTTTAAATCTAAACGTTAAACTAAATCCATGGTAGTACGGTCTGTACTAAACAAAGCACGGCGTTGTGCTTTTGGGATTTTTGGACATTGAGTAGAAATCTGTAATAAAACATTGGCTAATGCTTTCAGATGCGTACCAACAACAGATTTCCCTGTATTTAAAATACTGACGCTAATATCTCGTTCAGGATCAGCCCAACACAAAATATTAGAAAAACCTAAATGCCCAAAAGCTTGCCCAGTATGTGGACCAAAAATTCCGATTGGATTATTACCCAGCATTGGACCCAGCGCATAGCGCATTGGTGCTAAAAGGGTACGATCTATACTGGTTGCTGAAGTTGGTAAAGTTGCTCGTAAAACAGTTTGAGGACTCATAATTCGTTTGCCATTGTATTCGCCGCCGTTGAGCAACATCTCAAAGAAACGGTTGGCTTGTTCAGCACTGGTATAAATATTTCCTGCTGGACAAATGGTATCCATAAAACGATGGTCATTGGTCACGTCAACAGCAAGTTCTAAGCCACCGCCTAAGACATGATCCAAATAAAAGTCAGTGCCTAATTTTGGATGAATACCAGTAGCAGTACTCAATGCAACTTGGTCACGAAACTCAGTTTTGAGGCCGTAGTTGAAATAGTCCATTCCCATCGGTTTTTCAATGCGTTCATGCAAAAACTGACGAATATCTTGTCCCGTTACTCGTTCAATGAGTTCACCTAAAACATAACCTGCGGTAACAGCATGATAGGCAAGCTGAGTACCCGCAGGGAGCAGTGGTTTTGCTGCAAATAGGTGATGTAAAATCTGTTCACGATCAAACAATAATTCAGGTGTGACTTCCATTTCAATACGAGGAATGCCCCCACGATGGGACAATAAATGAAAAATCGTCGCGCGGTTTTTACCATTTTGTGCATATTCAGGGATGTAATGGCTAATCGGGTCAAGCAAATTGATTTCACCAGTTTCATCTAAAATATGAATCAGCATTGCTGTGACAATTTTAGATGCTGAAAATAAACATACAGGTGAATCTGGTGTTGCAATAACCGCATTTTTTGCTAATCCATCAGCGGTATTTCCTTGTGCATGACCTAGACTGCGATTCAAAATAATTTGACCTTTGCGTCTTATACAAACACTAATCAGTGGGTGATTCCCTGTTTTGTATAAAGATTCAATACTTTGCCAAATTTTCTGTACTTGTAGATCAGTCATTCCCCCAAGTTCTGCAGCTACTTCATTCTTGGACTGTGTAATTGTGCTTAAATCCCTAGGCACATAACAGGTATTGGTTGAAAATATTTTCACATTGTATTCCATCATTTTTTTTATATGTGCAAGTCTGCCTTTAGAACATTTTATTGTCAGTGTCCTAATTGCCCAAGCTTGATCATAAATGTGCAAGTATGATTTTGAAATTTTTAGAACAAACTATTCAAATGACTTGGGTTTTATTGTTTCTCCTCTCAATGTCATTCAAAAAAATGGTGTGCCGATATGAATAACGAAGGTCGGTATTGAAGATAAGCGACAAATATCAGTACGATAATTTTGCAATCTCAGGGTAGTTCCTTTAAAATAGGCGACTGCTGTAGTGATGCACGGCAGTCAAAGTTAATGTTTTTCATTAAATTGATTTTTATCAAGTATATAAGCATCTCGGAGAAATCGAATGGCTTTAACAAACACAGATCGCGCAGAGATCGTTGCAAAATTCGCTCGTGCTGAAAATGACACGGGTTCACCAGAAGTACAAGTTGCTTTATTGACTGCTCAAATCAATGATTTGCAAGGTCACTTTAAAGAACATAAACACGATCATCATAGCCGTCGTGGTTTGATTCGTATGGTTAACCAACGTCGTAAGCTTCTTGACTACCTTAAAGGTAAAGATGCTACTCGTTATAGCGATTTGATTGCTGCTTTAGGTTTACGTCGTTAATTCGATTTAAACTTTTATTTTCGGATTATTGCATGCTGAATGCTGTATTGATGAAAACTAAAGTTGATCTAGCTTTGACTAGATCATTGGAAGGGGCGAATGTTTCGCTCCTTCTTTGTGTTTAAAATTAGTGTTTATTGTCTAGTGAGGTCGGCTTCTAAGCTTTGTCATTTATGCGTTAGAATGAATGCCAAACCTTAGGGGTCTCCACTAGAATAACTGTTCAAAAGAACTAGGAAATAAAAATACATGTCAATGTTTAATGTTATTCGTAAAGAATTTCAGTATGGTCAACATCAAGTAGTACTTGAAACGGGTCGTGTTGCACGTCAAGCAAATACTGTGCTTATTACAATGGGCGGCGTAACTGTACTCGTTGCAATTGTTGCTCAACCAAAAGCAAAAGCAGGTCAGGACTTCTTCCCGTTAACTGTTAACTATCAAGAAAAACAATATGCTGCGGGTCGTATTCCTGGCGGTTATGGTAAGCGTGAAGGTCGTCAGTCTGAAGCTGAAACTTTAATTTCTCGTCTTATTGACCGTCCAATTCGCCCGTTGTTCCCAGAAGGTTTTTATAACGAAATCCAAGTAACAGCAACAGTTGTTTCTTCTGATAAAACGATGGATGCTGACATTGCTGCAATGATCGGTGCTTCAGCTGCAATGTCAATTGCAGGTGTTCCATTCCGTGGTCCAATTGCAGGCGCACGTGTTGGTTTAATCAATGGCGAATATATTCTTAACCCGAACTTAGAACAATTGAAAGAGAGCGATCTTGATCTTGTTGTTGCGGGTACTGAATCTGCTGTACTTATGGTTGAATCAGAAGCGAAAGAACTTTCTGAAGACCAAATGTTAGGCGCTGTACTTTTCGGTCATGACGAAATGCAAATTGCGATTCAAGCAATCAAAGAATTTGCAGCTGCAGCTGGTGCGGTTGAATCAACTTGGGTTGCTCCAAGCAAAAATGAAGCACTTTTAGCTCAATTGAAAGATGCTTTCGAAGCAAAAATTTCTGAAGCTTATACCATTGCAGTGAAACAAGACCGTTATGCGGCGCTTGATGCACTTTATGCTGAAGCAGTTGCTCAATTCGTTCCTGAAAATGACGAAACGGGTATCGCAGAAGAAGTGAACGAACTTTTCGAAGATCTTAAATACCGTACTGTACGTGACAACATCTTGTCAGGTAAACCACGTATTGATGGCCGTGACACGAAAACTGTTCGTGGTATCGATGTACAAGTTGGTGTTTTAGGTCGTGCACACGGTTCTGCATTGTTCACACGTGGTGAAACTCAAGCGTTGGTTACAACAACTTTGGGTAACACACGTGATGCATTGATGGTCGATACTTTGTCAGGTACTAAAACTGATAACTTCATGCTGCATTACAACTTCCCTGCATATTCAGTAGGTGAGACTGGTCGTGAATCAGGCCCTAAACGTCGTGAAATTGGTCATGGTCGTTTAGCGCGTCGTGGTGTTCAAGCTGTTCTTCCTGCAGCAGATCGCTTCCCGTATGTGATTCGTATCGTATCAGACATCACTGAATCTAACGGTTCATCTTCAATGGCTTCTGTTTGTGGTGCTTCATTGTCACTTATGGATGCAGGTGTTCCACTTAAAGCACCAGTTGCGGGTATCGCAATGGGTCTAGTAAAAGAAGGTGAGCGCTTTGCTGTACTTTCTGACATCTTAGGTGATGAAGATCACTTAGGTGATATGGACTTTAAAGTAGCAGGTTCTGCAAACGGTATTACTGCACTTCAAATGGACATCAAGATTGAAGGGATCACTGAAGAGATCATGGAAGCTGCATTGAACCAAGCTTATGCGGGTCGTATGCACATCCTGAATGAAATGAATCAAGTGATTTCACGTGCTCGTCCTGAAATTTCAATGCATGCGCCGACATTCCAAGTGATCAATATCAATCCTGATAAGATCCGTGATGTGATTGGTAAAGGTGGTGCGACGATTCGTGCAATCACTGAAGAAACCAAAGCAGCAATTGATATTGAAGACAATGGTACAGTTCGTGTATTTGGTGAAACTAAAGCTGCTGCTCAAGCTGCGATTGCTAAAATCCAAGCTTTGACTGCTGAAGTTGAACCAGGCAAAATCTATGTAGGTAAAGTGATTCGTATCGTTGAATTCGGTGCGTTTGTAAACATTATGCCAGGTACAGATGGTTTGCTTCACATCTCTCAAATTTCGAACGAACGCGTTGCAAATGTGTCTGACGTATTGGCTGAAGGCCAAGATGTTAAAGTACAAGTTGCAGATGTAGACAACCGTGGTCGTATCAAATTAAGCATGAAAGATGTAGACCAAGCATAATATTTTAAATATTCACATGAGGTCACTCATGTGAATGAAGATTTATTAAAAAAAGCCCGCCTTGTGCTTTGCCAAAGTGATAACTTTGGCTTGCTCAGGGCTTTTTTTATGGCATGATGTTCATGAGTAAATACTAACAATCATTGCGGTTATGCAAACATTTTATTTTTTTCAACATCAAGATGAACATCATACCTGTGTACAGCGAGAGAACAGCTCCCAAACGGAACAACAGTTTATTTGGATTGATTGTACCCGTGAAGATGTAGTGAATCGTGCTGAACAATGGCAAAAAGAGATTTTAGATGTCGCTGATATTCATCTGAATGAATATCACATTCGAGATATTTTAAATATTGATCATCCTTGCGCATTTGATGCGATGGAAGAGTATGATTTACTCATTTTCCGTAAATTAATAACCCCTGATGATCAAATTGAACAAATTGATAAAGGTGAAAATACTGCTGACAAATATGAAAGTGTTTATGGATTAGCAACTTCACCGATTAGCTTTATTCTTACGTCTCAGGTTTTAATTACGATACGTGAAAAAGGCAATCATACTTTTGAGAGCTATCTATCACGAATCATCAATATCACGAATAAAAGCATAGATGAACAAAATAAGCCTCGTAAATTACCAATTACACCACTCGATTTAGCGTTACGACTGTTAAATATTATGATTGATGGCTATTTAGATTTACGTGGTCCATTATCAAAACGTGTTGAATTTTGGCAACAAGAATTATTACAGGGTAACCGCCGATTTGCCAAATGGCACCAACTTTTTCAAGAAAACTTAGGCTTTCAACAAATCGAAAATTTGTGCGAAGAACAGATTGATGCCTTGCAAGAACTCAGAGATGAAATTGTAGAGAATTATTCCCATTTGAAGGGAAAGAAAAAGACTGAGAAACAAGATATTATGCTCGTTCGTGTGGATGATCTCGTCAGTCATGTTGAACGAATTCAGAAATATACAGTACGTTTGAGTAATGCAATACAGTCCGCAATTGATCTACATTTTTCTGCTATAGCCAATCAAACCAATGAAAATATGCGAATACTTGCCATTATTACAGCTGTATTTGCACCATTAACATTGTTAACAGGTGTGTATGGAATGAATTTTGAATTTATTCCAGGGTTAAAAAGTCCAATGGGTTTTTGGATGATGTTAATGGTCATGTTGATGTGTACCATGATCCTGATCGTGTACTTTTATCGACGACATTTGGTTGGACGGGGAGAGAAAAGTGTCATTGATATGTTGGCTCAACAACATAAAAACCAACGCGTTGACCTACTTTGGTTTTTAAGCTACGAGCCGATTAAACAGACCATGAAAGAAGTTGAAAAAATCACTAAACTGAAATAATTGACGGTTATCCTGTTTCAGGATTAACCTGAATCGCTCTTTGTAAAATAAGATAAAGCTGGTCTTTTAATTTTAATTTTTTACGTTTGAGTTGTTCAATGTCTGTATGAATATGATTAATGGGATCAAGTTCAAGTTGGCTAATTTCACGATCTAGTTGATCGTGATCTGTCAAAAGTTTGGCAAAATGTGGATCTTCTTGTTTTAAACTACACATCAGCTCTCTGTGTTCAGGAAACATGTGTTTGAGCTTTTTATTCATTAGCTTGGAATTCATAGTAGCACGTCACCTCTTGTAAAAGATTTTAATCGATTAGCAAAAACAACTTAGCAAAACATCAAGAATAAGCCGCTGATCATGACAGGTTAAATATTAACCTGTCACTAGCTATTAACAATTTGAAATGAATTAGTGCGATTCAAAGTGAAAGTGTTTGGCTTGTTTGCGTAATTGTTGAACTTCGTCAATTAAATCCATCATCATTGCGACAGCAGAAAGACTGGCTTCAAAGTCTCGTTGTAGACGGTAGGCACGGCGTGCACGTGAAATGTCTTCACCAAAAAATTGATGGATTCTTTCTTCAGGGCGTGCGGGTAATATTTCATATTCAAGAAGTTGTAAAATCCATTCAGGGCTTTGACCGCATGCTTGCGCAAAGTGTCGCAGATCTAGGTTTAAATTTTCATCAACGATTTCTGCATCCTGATAACCGTCATAGACAATCTCACGATATTGAATAGTTGTCATGATTGCTCTCCTTTGACATTGTTAATTTGCATACAGCTTTATGAACGAGGATTAAAATGTGAGAAAGCATCGGCAAAGTCTTGGTAAGCTTTTTGCTGTGTTTCGCTTTCTGCTTTTGGATATACAATATTAATCACCAAATACAAATGTCCTGGTGTTTTATTCGGTATACCTTTGTCTTTTAAACGTAACTGTTGATTATTTTTGGCATTTTTAGGTACAGTGACTTTAACTTTCCCGGCTGGTGTATCTATTTCGATACTTTGTCCTAAAGCCGCTTCCCAAGGGGTGACATCAACTGTGTAATACACATCTGCACCTTCAACACGGATACGGTCTGTATCTTGATATTGAATTTCGATGTATAAATCACCATTTTCTCCACCATTAACCCCTGTTTGGCCTTGTTTAGAAAGGCGAATTTGTTGTCCTTCTTTCATTCCTTTTGGGATTTTAACTTGTAAAGTTTTACGTTGAACTTCAGGTTCGCCGTAGGCATTATAGGTTGGAATTTGTAGCGTAATACTTTGTGTCGCACCCTCATATGCAACATTAATCGGCACTTCTATACTTGCGTGTTGGTCTTCGCCTTTATAGCTTCTTTGTTGTCTAGAACTGCGTTGACCAAAATCATGTTGTTGACCACCGCCAAAACCTCCACCAAAACGACCAAATAAATCTTCAAAGCCACTAAAGTCTTGAGCATTTTGATAATACTGCCCATCACCGAATCCACCTGAGCCTTGTCCTTGCCCAAATCCAGCAAAACTTTGTGGATGTTCTAACTCAAAGTCGTATTGTTTTTTCTTTTCTTCATGACTGAGTGTGTCATAAGCCACATTGATGGCCTGCATTTTTTCTTCGGCATCGGCTTCTTTACTCACGTCAGGATGATATTTTCTTGCTAATTTGCGATAAGCCTTTTTAATTTCATCGGGGGTTGCTGTTTTAGCGACACCTAGTTCTTCATAGAAATTTTTTGCCATATTTAAAGTCATTATTTGTTTAGCTTTATTCTATTTTTATGCTTTTTTTGAACAAGATGGAAGAGGCGATTGGTGTTGTTATTGTTTCAAAAGTTATCTATTGGAGAAATTGAATGGGGGATTTAGATCCCAAGAAACTTGATGGCTTATGCGTAGCGGAAAACAGTCTATATGTTGAGGTATTGGATACTCTAGTCCGAAATAAGTTTTTTAATTCAACTTATTTCGGAGTCAAAGCATTCATTGATTAGCTTAAATGCTCACCGAAGAGATCCAAGGATTCTTTGGCTGTGAATTGATATTTCTTATTACAGAATTGGCAATCCATTTCGATTGGATTTTGGATTTCTAGTGTTTCTTTTACAGCATCTAGGCCAATTTGAATTAAAGCATTTTTGCATTTATCACGTGAACATGTGCAATTAAATTGCAATTGTTCAACTTCTGGTAAACGCACTTCTTCTTCGTTATATAAACGGTATAGAATTTCTTGTGCACTTAAATCCGTTAATTCTGCAGTTTTAAGTGTTTCTGTGAGCATGGTTAATCGAGGCCACAAGTCTTCATCTACACGTTGTTGTTCTTCTTCATTATTACGTGGTAATAATTGAATCAGTAAACCACCTGAACGCTGTGCAGAACTTGCCAAAACAATTCGAGTTGGAATTTGAGCAGATAAATCATAATATTGCATCAAGCAACCTGCCAAAGTCGGTTGGTCTAAAGCAACAATCCCTTGGTAACGCTCACCAAATTCAGGTTCGATATTGATAAATAAAATGGGTTTAATCAAAGCAGATAACACAGCTCGGCTGTCTTCGCCTTGCATAAAACGAGGATCTTCTTCGTAATCTGCTAAAGCACGAACATCACCGAGATGATTACATTCAGCCATTGCCCATTTAAATGTGCCTTCAGCTTGAATTTGTAAGCTGATACGTCCCTTGATTTTTAATGTACTGGCTAATAATGCGGTTGCACTGAGCATTTCACCTAAAAGGATTTGCACAGCAGGCGCATAGCTTCGTTGTGCCAAAATCGTTTGTAGTGCTTCTTCCAAATGCACAACTTCACCACGCACAGGACTATCTTCAATATAAAAGCGTTGACGTAAATCAGACATAAAATTCTCCAAATCCCTGCTTAGATGGTGACGATATTTTAAATCACAAGTTTCATCTTATTTAAAAATCATTTTATAAGAAAAAACCTGTTTTTTTATAAGGGTGAATTGTCGTTATCTCGTGTGACATTGATCCGATCCTGATCGTTATGTGAAGCTTGAACACGTTCAAGCCCTGATTCATCTTGATTTGGATCATCTTTAAATTTACTTGGATCTTGAGTCGAAGCTTGGGTATCGCTCTCAAATAAATGTTCAAGTTCTGACAAGAAATTCTTGTAACTTTCAAACACCTTTTGTTCATCTGCATAAATATGCTGCTGTCGAGATAAAAGCTCCTCATCGTAGTTTCGAAATAACTCAATACTGTTGTAGGCATCAGTTTTAGAAACACCCAATTCACATAGCATGCGATAGCCCATACCGAGTGAGGTTAGATAGGTTTCACGCCAAATATGCTTAACACCTAAATCACGTAATAAGTGTGTATGGTGACGATCACGTGCACGAGCTAATAATGTTAGATTTGGATAATTCAAGCGAATATGGCGTGCAACATTCATTGAATCTTCAACATCATCTATTGCTAAAACAAAAACTTTAGCATGTTCAATACCTGCCGAACGCAATAGATCAGGCAAAGTCACATCACCATAATATAATGTTCCACCATAACGGCGAACAAAATCGATTCTTTGTAAATTGTTATCAATCGCCGTAAATTTAAAATGTTGCACACGTGCTAAACGCGCAACAATTTGTCCAACGCGACCAAAACCTGCAATGATTAACGCAGGGTGTTGATTGGGAATATCATCATATTCAGGTTCAATTCCTTTATTCAGCAAGGGAACAATTTTATTATTCACCAACCAGAAGAAGATCGGTGTCATTACCATAGAAAGTGTGACGACTAAAGTAATCGGTTCTATGATGGCTTGAGTAAGGACTTTTTCACTTTTAGCAACATTGAGTACCACAAATGCGAATTCACCGCCTTGAGCCAAACACACAGCAACCATAAAACTATTTGACCAACTCATATTTTTAAGGCGTGCAATGATTAACATCACCAATGCTTTGATCAAGATCAAAGCAAGTGCTCCACCGATAATCAATAACGGCATATCAACAATTAAAGACAATTGTGTGGTCATACCCACAGTCATAAAAAATAGACCGAGTAATAAGCCTTTAAATGGCGCAATACTGGCTTCTAATTCATGACGGAATTCTGAATCTGCTAATAAAACACCCGTGAGGAATGCGCCTAGTGTGGTGCTTAATCCGATAAAATCCATCAGTAGAACAACACCGAGGACAATGAAAAGTCCAACCGCTGTAATCAGTTCTGTTGCTCCACTGTTCGCAACAAAACGGAAAAAAGGGCGCATCACATAACGGCTGAATAAAAATAAACCTGTGAATGTCGCAATGATCGCTGCAAAGTAAGCGACGCCGTGATGAGTAGACTCACCACCTGCCAGTATGGGAATGATTGCAAGTAATGGAATTGCTGCAATATCTTGAAAAAGTAATATTGAGAAAGATTGCTGACCATGCGTGGTATTGAGTTGTTGTTTTTCTGCAAGCAGTTGCAAGACAAACGCTGTAGAAGAAAGAGCAAGGGCAAATCCAATCACGAAGCTTGCAGAGAGAGACTGTTGGAGAAGCAGATATGCTATTCCCATCAGGACCAGTCCTGTTACAACGACTTGCAATGTTCCCATAACAAAAATGGATTGGCGCATTTCCCAAAGCCGCTGCGGACGAAGCTCTAGACCAATCAAAAACATCAGTAGAATCACACCAAATTCGGCAAGATGCATGATCTCTTCAGGATCATTGGCAATATTAAATACGCTAGGGCCAAGTATGATTCCTGTAAATAAATAACCGAGTACTGTGGCAATCCCGAATTTTTTACCCAAAGGAACCAGTAATAGAGCTGCACCAAGGAAAATGGTAATTTGTAATAACAGTGACATCCATGCGCCTTTTGTCTTTCTCTTCTATCGAAATTGTAACTTGGTTTTGTGACCGATTTTGAGCTATTTATGTGGTAATTTTCTTTTAAATCCAGCTGTGATCGCTATCTTTGGAAATGAGTTCTAAATCATTCTTATGCAAAAACAATACTAATCTGCTAACTCAATTCTTGAGGATCGACATCAATCGTCAATTTCATATTCGATGGTTTTTGATGCAAAAGGTTTTGCCACCATTGGCGAATATAGAAATGCATTTTTGCACGATCTTGAGATAACAATACAACATGCGCTTGGTAACGACCTGCTTTACGCTCCATTGGAGCAGGAATTGGCCCCCAAATATCAATCAAATTGTCTTCAGAAGTTTGTCTGAGTAATTGTGTCATTTCAGTGAGAAATTTTAGATTTTCATCCTGATTTTTAGATTCGCAACGAATCAAAATGGCATAACGGCAAGGTGGTAATAAAGCGACTTGACGATCTTTTAAGGTTTGTTTGGCAAATGCACGATAATCTTTTTCAATTAAAGTATTTAACAGTGGATGATCTGGGCGTAGTGTTTGTAGATAAACTTCGCCTTTTTTGTCACCACGTCCTGCACGCCCTGCAACTTGAATGATCAATTGTGCAGTACGCTCAGTCGCACGGAAATCAACACTCAATAAACCCGCATCTACATCTAAAATAGCCACCAAAGTCACGTAAGGAAAATGATGTCCTTTGGCAAGCATTTGTGTGCCCAGTAAAATAGTGGGTTCACTTTTTTGAATCTGATCATAAATGCGTTGCCAGCTTCCTACCCGACTAGTCGAGTCGCGATCGACTCTAAGCACAGGGAAGTTTGGGAAAAGTTCATTTAATGTTTCTTCAACTTTGGCAGTACCCATTCCAATCGGTTTTAATTGGGTGTGATTGCACTTAGGGCATGCATCAGGTAAGCGATTAATTGTGCCACAATGATGACAATGTAAATGCTGATAAGGTTTAAGGTGTAAGGTGAAATGTGCATCACAATGTGGGCAATTGGCTTGCCAACCACAACTTTCACAAATGAGAACAGGTGCATAACCACGTCGATTTAAGAAAATTAAAACCTGTTCTTTTTTCTCTAAACGTTTTCTAATTTCAGTGATTAAGGCATCACTTAGACCATTTTGTTTTTTAGCGACTTTTAAATCAATGATATGCATCTTAGGCATGACCGCTGTGCCTGCACGCTGATTTAACTCGATACGTGTCAGCTTTTCTTGGCGCGCCAAATAATAACTATCAATACTTGGTGTCGCAGAACCTAAAATGATCGGGCAGTTTTCAAGATGCGCACGGTACATGGCGACATCACGTGCATGATAGCGAAAACCTTCTTGTTGTTTAAATGAAAGATCATGTTCTTCATCTAAAATAATTAAGCCCAAATTGGGTAGGGGCGTATAAATTGCAGAACGTGTTCCAAGAATAATAGAAGCTTTTCCAGTTTGTGCATGTTGCCAAGCTTGTAAGCGTTTAGTGTCGTTTAAACCTGAATGGAGTAGCGCAATATTGCAGTGAAAGCGTGATTGAAAACGGCTAATGGTTTGTGGGGTTAAACCAATTTCTGGTACTAAAACAAGAACTTGTTTGCCTTGTTTAAGCACTTCGTGCATGACTTGTAAATAGACTTCTGTTTTACCGCTGCCTGTTAAACCATCCAATAAAAAGGCTTGGTATTTATTCTGCGCTTTTAAAATGGTTTGAATGGCTTTCTTCTGGTCTTCATTCGGTGTTAATGGCATTTGCGCCAATTGCACAGGTTCAGGTTTGAAATTTTGCTCTTCTAAATCACAACGGACGATTTCTTTTTTCTCAAGTGCTTTCAATGTTGCTGTTTCAATACCACTTAAATTAAGAATATTTTCATGCGTACCTTGAGGGTGTAATTTTAGAATTTTATATGCTTCTTGTTGTTTTTCAGAACGTTTTACTTTGTCTTCAGCATTTAAATCCAAAACTTTCCACATTCTTGCTAAAAGATTGTAGGGTTTGCCTTGACGCAATAATGTAGGTAAAGCTGTTTGAATGACCTCACCTATTGGAAATTGATAATATTGCGCAGACCATGTCAGTAAACTTAAAACTTTACTGTCTAAAATCGTTTGATCATCTAATAACTCAGTAATGAATTTGAGTTTGAAATGTGAGTCTATAGGTTCATCCAATGCAATTTTTTTGACAATGATACCCACAAGATTTTGCCTGCCAAAAGAAACGGCAACACGTGCTCCGATTTCTGCTTGAGCATATTGTTCAGCACTGACTTGATAGTCAAAACAGTCGTTCAAATAAACAGGAACAGCAACCTGAATACGGTGAATGTGTTGTGGCGTATCAATTGTGTTCGGCATATATAATATTCAATGGCTCAGTGATGAAATTGTATCGTGTACAGATTCGGCTTATGTTAGAGTGTGATCATCATTTATAGACATAAATATGAATGATTTTTAGGGTTTGACGCAACAGCGTAATCAAAAAATTTTGGAAAACTAGAGCATAATAATGCCAGCATATCAGTTTACTGCGATAGACACTTCTGGAAAACAGCAAAAAGGTGTGTTAGAGGGAGATTCAGCACGCCAGATTCGCCAACAATTACGGGATAAAGAACTTATTCCTGTAACTGTAGATGCTGTTGAGCAAAAAGACAAAAACAAAACTTCAGGGTTATTTCAGCGCAAATTTTCTGCCTATGATTTAGCCCTTATGACACGTCAGCTTTCCGTGTTGGTTGCGGCTGCTATTCCATTAGAAGAGGCGTTACGTGCTGTGGCTAAGCAAAGTGAAAAAGCCCATGTACAAAACCTATTGCTTTCAGCACGTTCTAAAGTTTTGGAAGGGCATTCTTTGGCTCAAGCGATGCAACAAACTGGAAGTTTTCCAGATTTATACATTGCAACAGTGGCGGCAGGTGAGCGATCAGGGCATTTGGATTTAATCCTGGATCAATTATCAGACTACACCGAAAATCGTTTTGCGATGCAGAAGAAAATTCAAGGTGCAATGATTTATCCGATCATTCTCATGCTGATGTCTTTTGCGATCGTCATGGGCTTAATGACCTATGTGGTTCCAGATATTGTCAAAACATTTGATCAGAGTAAGCAAGCATTGCCGTGGATTACTGTTGCTCTAATGAAAGCCAGTGAGCTGATCCGCCAAGCTTGGCCATTTATGTTGGTTGCCAGCGTGGTCGGAATATTTCTATTAATACGTTTTCTGCGTACTTCAGCTGGGCATTATGCTTTTGATCGTTTAACACTCAGATTGCCATTATTCGGTAAATTATCGCGTGGTATAAATGCAGCACGATTCGCGAGTACCTTGTCTATTTTGACTCAATCTGGCGTACCTTTGGTGGATGCATTGAAAATTGGTGCAGCAGTCAGTAGCAATTGGGTGATACGTGATGCTGTAAATATCGCGGCAGAGAAAGTCACAGAAGGTGGAAACCTAGCAACTCAATTGGAACGCTGTGGTTACTTTCCACCAATGATGGTACAAATGATCAAAAGTGGTGAAGCTTCTGGTGAATTAGATCGAATGTTGAGTCGAGCATCGGATATGCAAGATCGTGAAGTATCTTCATTTATTTCAACCTTACTGGCTTTATTAGAACCTTTAATGTTGGTTTTCATGGCGGGTATTGTTTTGGTTATTGTGATTGCGGTGATGTTGCCAATCGTCAATATGAACAATATGATCTAAGCGGACGATATTTTATTATTTTTATAACGAAATTTGAGAGAGATTTTGGATGCAACGCATGTTAAATAAAAGCAAACAGTCAGGTTTTACATTAATCGAAGTCATGGTTGTGATTGTGATTTTAGGTGTTCTTGCTGCTCTGATCGTACCCAACGTGATGGGACGTGGAGAAAAAGCCAAAGTAGATACCACTAAAATTACTTTAAAAGGTGTTGCTGGTGCTTTAGATCAATATAAGTTGGACAATGGACATTATCCAAATGCCCAAGAAGGTGGTTTGGATGCATTGGTAAATCAGCCTGCAACGGCTAAAAATTGGTTACCAGGTGGTTATGTCAAAGGTGGATATCCAAAAGACAGTTGGGAAAATGATATTCAATACGTGATTCCAGGTTCTGAAGGTCGTAAGTTTGATTTATATTCTTTTGGTGCGGATGGTAAGGAAGGCGGTGAGGCAAATGATGCAGATGTTTATTATCAGCCATAATTAAAGATTATTTTAGAATTGTTTTATAGTATTAATCACCTCGCTTAATCGAGTTAATAAATGTTGAGCGAAGTGATAATCTTTCTTATTTAATTAAAACACTTAAACTAATGAATATATTGAATTTTTTATAAATATGTTATTTGAGAGTTATAATAAGAATTATTCCCATATTTAATAGTTACAAGAAAGTTAAACTAAGGATAAAAATAGACTTTTTATTTAATAGAAAGCTTGCATAATAGATTCTAAGGTAATTTGAATTACTAAGGAGAACGTGATGAAAGCATTATTATTATCAGATGAAATCAGCCAGTTTCATTGGATGATGCTGAAATCTGTTCTTTTAATTTTGAGTCTATTACCCATTAGCCAGTTTTTTCTTGATATTTGGCAAGGCGCAGATGCCAGCAGTCAGATCATGATTGGTTTTATGGCCATTAGTGTATTTAGTGCATTAACGATTTTAAGTTTTTATAGCGCTTTAAATATAACGGTTGTGCATTTAAAAACTGAATTCTCATCGTTATTAGAACAATACTTCGTTAAGATTTACCGTTATGTTCCAATGCTATCTTTAGCATCTATGTTGTCATATTTAGCAACACAGATTTAAGCTCCTGCTGATCTAAAAAACCGAGGATATCTTCGGTTTTTTGTTTGTTTAGCGTAGATTATTTGAAAATATCAGCAGTTTCATCCCATGTTGGTAGATGTTGATAATCTATCGAATTCATATAAGTTTTTTCCCAGTTTGCTTTTGAACTTAAGCAGAAATTTAGATGTTGGGTCGGATAAATTTCATCGTCAATAAGTCCTAATGGAATCCAAATAAAATTGGTGTGTCCAACTTGATTTGGTACAGGTGAGCCGCATTTCTTACAAAATGATGAAGTAAAACCTGTGTCTTTCTTATATGTAGAAATATTGTCTTGACCAGTAAGCCATACAAAGTCATTTGCTTTAACTAGTGTTGCATGGTTGGCGTGTGTACCAGATTGTCTACGGCATAAACTGCAATGGCATTGGTATATTGCTTCAATTTTTTTATTGACCTGAAAATGTATTGAAGCACATAAACATTGTCCTTTTAGCATGATCTTTTGTCCGTTCTATGTGAAGTTGTTGTTATAAAATTTATTTAGAATAAATATCAATTCAAGATAAAAACATGAACGGTGAAACGATGCAACAGATCGAATGGAATGATTTTGTAAAAGTAGAATTACGTGTAGGGAAAATTATTCAGGCAGAGGTTTTTGAAAAAGCGCGGAATCCTGCTTATATTTTACAGGTCGATTTTGGTGAAGAGCTTGGTATTAAAAAATCCAGTGCTCAAATTACTCATCTTTATCAACCTGAAGATTTGATTGGGAAGCTTGTAGTCGGGGTGGTGAATTTTCCAAAAAAGCAAATTGGCCCAATTCAGTCTGAGTGTTTAGTTACAGGTTTTCATAATAAGGATGGACATGTAGCGTTGTGTGTACCTGATTTGGATGTGCCTTTGGGGACGAAATTACTTTAGTTTTTATTTAATCTCAATTCTGAATCGATCCTCTCGCCTTTAAAAAAGGAGAGAGGATTTATGTGAATTAACGTCTAGATTTAAAGCTAATATCAACTTTTTTAGGACGATAGATCCAACCTAAAATAAGTAACAATAAAGAGAAGCCTAGAATTGGCCAATCACTTAAACGGGTATATAAGGTTTCACCTTGCATGGCAGGTAATTCGCCACGAAGTACGGCCTTTTTGTCTACAGGTGCTTGCTTGACGATATGACCATTATGGTCAATAAATGCTGTCACACCTGTATTGGTTGCTCGAATAAACCAACGACCGTTTTCTTTAGCACGCATCTGAACCATTTGAAGATGCTGCAAAGGCCCTGCTGTACCTGTGAACCATGCATCATTGGAAACGGTCACTAAAAAGTCACTATTGATTGCATTACGACGTGTAAGATTTGGATAGGCAACCTCATAACAAACCGCTGCGGCTAGTTTGTGACCTTTAATATTAAAGGGTGTTTGATCGCTTGCACCGCGAGAAAAACCGCTCATTGAAGGATCATTTTGCAAGGCAGGAAGTACCCAACTTAATAGACCCGATAATGGGATATATTCACCAAATGGTACGAGGCGTTGCTTTTTATAAAGCCCAGAAGAATCAGCACCTGAAGCCATCATGCTGTTGTAATACATGGGGTAACCATTTTGTTGAGACTCTTTTAAGTCCCAATAGGGGATACCTGTGACCCACGCCGTTCCTGAATCTTTAGCTTGTTGATCCATAAGTTCCAAAAACTGCTCAATATCTGTTTGGAACAACGGTATTGAAGATTCTGGCCAAACAATCAGATCACGTCCCCATTCGGTACGGCTAAGATTGATATAGATTTCAAGGGTTTTAACTTGGTATTCAGTCAACCATTTTAAATCTTGCGGAATATTGCCTTGAATGAGTGAAACTGAAAGTGGCTTCTCTGCTTTGGGTTGCACAAAAGTGATATAAGAAGCACCCCATGCACCCAGTAATAACAAGGCAGATGGAACAATCCAAAACACTTTTTTATTGAGGATTTCAACCAGCGCGCTGGCAAGTAGAATGACCACAAAGGAAACGGCAAATACCCCAAAAAGAGGAGCGTAGCCATCTAAGAAACGTTCTGTAAAGGCATAACCTGCAAATAACCATGGGAACCCTGTAAATACCCATGTTTTAGACCATTCAAATAACACCCAAAGTGGTGCAAAGGTGAGTGGTGTTTCAGGAAAGAAACGACGATATGCCCAAGTTTGGATTGCAGTAAATAAGCCCATTAAAAGTGCCATGATGACAATCATTAAGACACTTAAAACGGCATTGGTATCGCCATAAACATGTATTGAAGTATAGAGCCAAAAAGCACCGACAAACCATAAGCCAAAACCATAACTCCAACCCAATGCAAAAGCTTGCTTAGGCGATTTTCCCTTTAAACATGCATAAAGCAATGCAGGGGACAAAATGGCTAACCACCACCAATAATAAGGTGCTAGTGCTAAGCTAAACACTGCTCCTGAAACCAGTGAAATGAGTAAGGGGAATATAAAGGGAAGCTGTGCTTGTTGTTGTGATGGATTTAGCAGTTTGTCGAAGTATGCTCTCATTTATGTACAGCTCGAATCAGATGAATAGTGCGGGCATCTGCTTCAATAATGGTGAATACCCAATCATCAAGCTCAATCACTTGACCTTGTAGATCACTCACTAAACCAATTTCTTGAAGCAATAAACCGCCAACAGTTTCTACTTCATCATCAGAAAAATCAGCATCTAAAACATTGTTGAAATGTTCGATTGGTGTAAGTGCTTGAACAAACCATGTGTTAGGTGTGTTATGCGATGTATCTGGAATAATAAATTGAGCTTCTTCATCGACATTGTCATGCTCATCTTCAATTTCACCGACAATCTCCTCTAGAATATCTTCTAGAGTGACCAGTCCAGCGGTTGAGCCATATTCGTCAATCACAATTGCAATATGCGTTTGTGTATTCTTCAACATTCTTAAGACTTGATCTGAACGAGCGCTTTCTGGAACAAATAAGGGTTGGCGCATTAAAGAATGTACATCTACTACAGATGAACGATCCGTTAAAAAGGGTAAAAGATCTTTGGCTAATAAAATACCAACCACATTTTCAGGTTGGTCTGCCGAGAAAACAGGAAAGCGTGAATGCGCAGATTCAATAAGAATATCCAAAATATCTAATAATTGATCATCTTCTTGTAAGCTTACCATCGCCGTTCGTGGAGTCATGACTTCACGAATCTTGGTTGCAGGAAGGTCTAATACGCCTTCTAACATTGCCACTGTGTCAGGTTCTAAAAAACGACGTGAATCTTGTACTAATTTTAACAGTTCATCACGGGTTTCGGGTGCAGTACCTAACCATTTGCGTAAGCCACGCATTCCCCATGATGGGCCTGATTCCTCGTGCATGATCTTTCCTAAAGACGCTGAATATCTAATAAATGAATTTTTATCATACCGAAGAAAATGCAGATGTCTATCTCTTAAAGTGATGAATCTATGCATCATATAGCAATGGACATACAAGTCTTATCGATTATTCGTGTTTATGTTAAAATTTGCGCTCTATTTTTCCCGTTTTGAGAGCCTAGCATGTCTGAACAGTTGCCTACACCGAGCATTCAGTTAAATACTCGTGGTTTGCGTTGTCCTGAACCTGTGATGATGTTGCATCAAGCAATCCGTAAATCTAAATCAGGTGATGTAGTTGAGGTGTTTGCAACAGATAACTCAACATCATGGGATATTCCTAAATTTTGTATGCATCTTGGGCATGAATTAATTTTACAAGAAGAAGTTTTGGATGATTCAGGAAATAAAGAGTTTCATTATTTGGTGAAGAAGGGTTAGTGAGCCAATTGTAAAGGTGATTGGGATGCTAAAACCGTAATTTAAAAAGAATACAATGTGCGCTCATCATAGATGCTTAATGTTTAAAAGATTTTGATAAACCATAAAAAAATCCCTTCACAATGAAGGGATTTTTTATTACAAATAAATTACATATTCGGGTAGTTTGGACCACCGCCACCTTCTGGTGTTACCCAAATGATGTTTTGTGAAGGATCTTTGATATCACAAGTCTTACAATGCACACAGTTCGCTGCGTTGATTTGGAAACGCTTAGAACCATCATCATTTTCCATGATTTCATAAACACCAGCAGGGCAATAGCGTTGAGCAGGCTCATCCCATTTTGGTAAGTTAACACGAACTGGAATTGTAGGATCAATCAACTTCAAATGTGCTGGCTGATTTTCTTCATGTACTGTATTGGATACAAATACTGAAGACAAACGGTCAAAGGTGATTTTACCATCTGGTTTTGGATAATTTGGTTTGAATGTAGCCACATCTACAGTTTTCAATAAGCTGAAATCAGGTGCCAAATCATGCAATGTAAACGGTACTTTAAAGATATTTTGATCGACAAAGTTAAATGCACCACCCATCCATAAACCAAATTTATGCATCGCTGGGCCAAAGTTACGAGAGCGATATAGCTCTTCTTTTAACCAGCTATTCTCAAATTTGTCAGTATAAGCTGTCAATTCTTTAGCAAAGAAATCTTCACCTTCAGTTACGCGTGCAATGGCTAAATCACCACCTTTACCTACACCTGCTTGAATCGCTTCAAATACAGCTTCGCCACACAACATACCAGACTTCATGGCAGTGTGAGAGCCTTTGATTTTGGCAAAGTTCAAGAAGCCTGCATCATCACCAATTAAACAACCGCCTGGGAATGTCAATTTAGGTAAAGAGTTTAAGCCACCTTTGACAACAGCACGTGCGCCATAAGAAATACGCTTACCACCCTCAAGATACTGCTTAATGAGAGGATGTGTTTTCCAGCGTTGCATTTCAGCAAATGGATACATGTGTGGGTTTTCGTAAGATAAATCTACGATCATCCCCAAAGTCACTTGATTATTCTCTGCGTGATATAACCACCAACCACCAGAAGAACCTGTTTCAGCTAATGGCCAACCCGAACCATGCATCACCAAACCTGGTTTATGTTTTGCAGGATCGATTTCCCAAAGTTCTTTAATACCAATCCCGTAATGTTGTGGATCAGCTTTTTCATCGAGATTATATTTTGCAATCAGGCGTTTACCTAAATGACCACGACAACCTTCAGCAAAGATGGTGTATTTGGCATGTAGCTCATAACCCGGTGTGAAGTTGTGAGTCGGTTCGCCATCTTTACCAATACCCATATCACCCGTTTGGATACCTTTAACGGTACCATCTTCATGATAAAGGACTTCAGCAGCAGCAAAACCTGGGAAGATAGAGACTTCTAGTTCTTCTGCTTTTGTTCCTAACCAACGAACAACATTACCTAATGAAATGACATAGTTGCCATCATTGTGCATCGTCTTCGGCACCATCCAATGCGGTGCTTCTTGCGACTTTTCAGCAGACATTAAGAAATATGTTTTGTCTTCAGTTACAGGAACATTTAAAGGCGCGCCTTCTTCTTTCCAATTTGGGAAAAGTTCATTCATGGCACGTGGTTCAAGTACAGCACCAGAAAGGATATGCGCACCAACTTCAGAGCCTTTTTCAACCACACAAACAGAAAGGTCTGGAAGGTTGTTTTCAATCGCTAATTGACGAATTTTAATCGCAGTAGAAAGACCAGCAGGGCCTGCACCTACGATGACTACGTCAAACTCCATCGATTCACGTTCGATGTGTTCCATGTAGGACTCCTCATATTTCAAAGGGTGGCAACCGTATACATTTATTGAAAATAATAAAGCGGTGCTGCCGTGAGTGTTCTAAAAATTCCGTGATACGAATTAACGCTCGTATCGATAATATATTTTGCGTTAGTATAGTTTCAAACCTTGATCTAGCCAATTGGCTGAGTCGTCTTATTTTTTAGTCAGCAGGGTATAAGCCATGGTAAATCAAAATAATTCAACATCAGAGGTTCGAAATCAGCCTAGTGCTGATAATAAAAACTTAATGAGTATTGCACAATACTTAAAAGATGCACACTCGAGTCACAAAAGGTCAATTCCACCTTTAGAGCAGTGGCATCCAAAGCATTGTGGCAAAATGGATTTGACGGTAAAAGCCAATGGAGAATGGTGGCACGAAGGTCAATTGATCAAACGACAAGCCCTTTTGGATCTGTTTAGTAAAGTGCTTTGGAAAGAACAAGGCAAGTTTTATTTAAAAACACCAGTCGAACAGATTGAAATAGAGGTTGAAGATGAACCTTTGTTGGTGAATCAAATCGATCAAATTGAGATTGACGGACAGAATTATTTACAACTCACTACAACCAATCAAGATGTGATTCTTGTTGACAAAGAACATCCTATTTTCATGCGTGAGTTTCAGGGGGATATGCGTCCATACGTACATGTCCGTTTTGGAATCAATGCACTCATTCAAAGACATGCTTTTTTCCATTTGATTGAGTACGGTGAATTACTTGAAAATGAACAAAACAACACCATTTTATCTATACAAAGTGGTGATTTTCACTTGCAATTGGGCACTTGAAGTTTAAGCTTAGCTATTGTTTTTGACTCATACAAAATAGTGGATCAAATGAACGCCATTCTTCCTTTATATCCTTTAGAAAATCCAATGCCGAAAGCGACGGCAGATGCCCCTATAGGTATTTTTGACTCAGGAATAGGTGGTTTATCCATTGCCCAAGAAATTGCCAATTATTTACCCAATGAACACATTGTCTATTATGCAGATACGGCTCATGTGCCTTATGGGCCGCGTTCAGATCAAAATATCCGTGAATTAACTGCACATGCAATCGAGTGGTTGTATCGCCAAGGTTGTAAAATTGCAGTTGTGGCTTGTAATACGGCTTCAGCATTTAGTTTGGACTATTTACGAGAGCATTATGGGGAAAATTTTCCGATCATCGGTTTAGTTCCTGCGTTGAAGCCCGCTGTTTTACAAAGTAAAAGTAAAGTAGTTGCTGTTTTGGCAACACCAGCAACGTTTAGAGGGCAGTTAATCAAGGATGTGATCCAACGTTTTGCTGAACCCTCACAAGTTGAAGTTCTCAATGTAACCTGCTTAGACCTTGTGCCGTATGTCGAAGACGGTTTGTACAATAGCCCAGAATGTAAAGATAGTCTAAGGCGAGTTTTAGATCCGATTGTAGAAAAAAATGCGGATCATTTGGTTTTAGGTTGTACACATTACCCGTTTTTAAAATCAGCGATCCAATCTTTGTATGAAAATCAATTGACTTTGGTGGATTCAGGATCGGCAGTGGCACGACAAACGGCACGTATTTTACTTAAAAATGAGTTAATATTGAAAATCGCACCAGTTGATAAGACCAGATTGCGATGTTTTGTCAGTGGGCAAAATGCGAAAGAGTTAGAAATGGTTTTAAAACATCTAATCCAACCAGATATTACATGGTCGATAGAAAATATTGTTGATAAACTTGTCTAATTCTTTCAATATTGAATAGATTTTTAAATTTTTAATAAGTGTAGGGCATATTACTCCGATAATAATTCATGGAAGAATTAAACGAGTAGTGTGACAAAAATGGGTTAGCCTATGCTCGATAAACGGTATCAAGTTTTTATTACAACATCTGGCAAAGATATGCAGCCAGAACGAATGGTCGTTTCACAAACGCTCATTGGAATGGGATTCTTTTCTTGGGGATTAGAACAACGCACGCCTTTGAGTACAGCATTTGCACGTCGCCAAATTGATGATTGTGATTATGTCTTACTACTTTTAGGCAGTCAGTATGGTGAGCAATCTGTTTCTGGTGTGAGTTATATGCACCTAGAATATATTTATGCAGTGACTAAGCAGAAGCCAATCATTGTATTTATGCATGAAAACCCAGATGCGCGCGAAACACATTTAAAAGATGAAGTGCCTATTTTAAAAGAAAAATTTAAAGATTTTAGGCATCAACTCCAAAAAGAAGTTGAACAGGTGGTGACCTATCGTACATTGCGAGATTTAGAATTAGCTGTTCGTTCTTATATGCCGCAAATGTTAGAGCGTTATCCTGTTGTTGGTTGGGTAAGACCTCAAAATATTCAAGTTTTACAAGATGAAATTGATCGTTTGAAGGCTAAATTGGCACAAGTTACTGTGGAACACGGTAAGAGTGAAGCTGATCCATTTTTAACCTTGCCTAAAGTTTCTTTACATGAAGCTTTTACTTTTGATTATCGAATGCATGCCTATCAGGATGGTAATTTCAAAGAGTTATCGCCAGTTCGTGAAATGACTTGGGCAGAATTATTAAAAATTTTATCAATTGAGTTTCGACAACCTACACCAGAAGATTTCTTTTCTAAGGTGTTGAATGAATATTTAAATAATACAGGCTTAACAGACGCTCAAGTTGTTATGCCTAGAGCACATGCTGTGTCTAGAGCTCAAATTAATATTCGTTCATTACATACGATAAAACAGCAGATGCGCCAAAATGATTGGATTACGCCTGTAGGTCGCGATGATCGTCAACGTATGTTGTGGCAGATGACTGAAAAATGTTTAAAGCTATTGGAAAGTTATCAGCGAATTAGTCAACGTTCATCGATCATTTAGTACGGTCTAGAATTTTGTTTGGTGGAAGAGTCTGCTAAGCTAAGGTGTAGATTTTGATCGTGTGCAAATTGAGTAAAAATGTCTATATCTAAACCTAAAGTTTTGATTATTTTAGCAAATCTTGGAACTCCTGATGCACCAACCGTACCGGCGGTGCGTGCCTTTTTAAAGCAGTTTCTGTCTGATCAACGTGTTATTGAAATTCCTAAACTAATTTGGGCATTGATTTTACATGCTTTTGTTTTACCTTTTCGCCCGAAGCGTGTCGCCGAAGCGTATGCACAAGTTTGGTCAAATGACTCTCCTATGCGAGAAATCCTATTTGAACAAGTTGCTTTGTTGCAAAAAGGCTTGCTGAGCCGCAATAGCGATTTAGAGTTAGATATTGTGCCTGCTATGACTTATGGTCAGCCGGGAATCGATACTGTGCTCAAAGATGCATCGCACAAACTGTATGATCACATTATTCTTTTGCCTTTATTCCCGCAGTATTCCGCGACATCAACAGCACCGTTATATGACGCTGTTGCGCAATGGCTGTTAAAACAAAGAAATATTCCGGGTTTAAGTTTTATTCGTGATTATTATCAGCATCCGCTTTATATTCAATCGCTTGCCAATAGTGTGCGAGATTACCAACAGCAACATGGGCAAGCTTCAAAATTATTGATGTCCTTTCATGGTATTCCACAGCCTTATGCAGATCGGGGTGATCCTTATGCAGATCGCTGTCGAGTGACAGCGCTTAAAGTTGCGCAAGCACTAGGTTTAGCCGATGACCAATGGGCGATTAGCTTTCAATCTCGTTTTGGTAAGCAAGAATGGGTCAAGCCTTATACAGACCAGTTATTGGTAGAGTGGGCAGAATCAGGTATTGATTCCGTACAAGTGCTCAGCCCAGCTTTTTCTGCTGATTGTTTAGAGACTTTGGAAGAGCTCGCTATTCAAAATGCTGAATTATTCCAGAGCAAAGGTGGTCAGTCTTATGCTTATATTCCTGCTTTAAATGGTCGCCCTGATCATATTCAATTATTTGAAAGTCTGTTACAAGCTCAATTGGATGCCGTACGCTCTAATTTAGCAGTTTGATATTTTCAGAACTTTTTTGAGGAAATTATTATGTTGCAAGTCAAAATTGTCCCCGTTACTGCATTTGCGCAAAATTGTTCAATCGTTTGGGATTCTGAAACTAAAGAGGCAGTTTTGATTGATGCAGGTGGTGAACCCGAAAAGTTGAAACAAGAAGTTGAGGCATTGGGTTTAAAGGTTAAAGCATTGTGGTTAACGCATGGTCATTTGGATCATGCTGGTGCAGTGGGGGCATTGGTTAAGGAATGGAATGTTCCAGTGATTGGGCCACATAAAGAAGATCTGTTCTGGTTGGATATGATTCAAGAAGTCTCGGCTCGCTATGGTTTTCCAGTTCCAGAGCCAGTGAATGTAGACCAATGGTTAGAGGGCGGTGAAAAACTAACTTTAGGTGAAGAAGAATTTGAAGTACGTTATGCACCGGGTCATACACCAGGTCATGTTATGTTTTATAATGCTAAATATGGTGTGCTTTGGACGGGTGATGTGCTGTTCAAAGGGTCAATTGGGCGTACAGATTTTCCCAAAGGTAATCATCAGCAGCTTTTAGACTCAATTCAAAGAGAGTGTTTTAGTTTACCCGATGAAACACAATTTATTTCTGGACATGGGCCTATGAGCACTATTGGTTTTGAGAAACAACACAACCCATTTGTTGCAAGTAAAGCAGGTTAAGTATTCTATTGAATACAAACAAATCTCAATAAAATGGTTCTAGTCTTGTGAATAGCCTAGAACCATTTTTTATTCAAAGTATGAGAGAAGATGAACTTATTTATTAAACATAGCTAAGGTGATATAAAAACAATCTTGTTGCCGTTAAAACAGTAGGCATTTAAGCAAAAGGATCAAATAAATGATCTTTCATTTCTAGTCTAAGAATAAAACTTGCAATTGCGAATAAGCAAGCGATTGAAATCAAAGCACTATCTAGGTTATAAAGCCCAAGTACCAAAAACACAGCACCTATAACCATAAATACACTCATTATTGTTTTAAAAGTTATGTATAGTTTCACTTTTAACACTCTCTTTTGATAAATAATTAACATTTTTATCTTTAAGTGAGTGATTATACATAGGTTAAATTTTTAAAACAATTACGTTAAGTTAAATTAATGAGTATCAGTTTTTAATGTCCTTTGAATGGATTACTCACTTTATTTTTGGTTTCTAAAGTAATTAATACAATAGAAATAGCGAATAAAATTCCTACAAAAATAAGTGATAAATCAAGTGCATAAATGCCGATAAAAGTGAAGAAAATGCACAATAAAGATAAAAGAATACTAAATATTTTTAGACCAATATACATCTTATGACTCCTACGCCTAAGTATAATGATGATTTGCTATAATTAGCTTTATATTTAAAATATGATAACAGTGCAGCATTATGCATGATTTTGATTTAATTAAAGTAGCTATTTATTATGAATAGTATATGAATTATGTGTCTAATAAATACACAAAGTGAACTCGGTTTAGTTTATGTAACGATAAATTTATCTATAAAAAATGTAAAAAAAATTATAAATCCTCTTCTTGCGGCGCATCTTCAGTCGGTAATTTATAATCTTCGCTTGCCCACGCGCCTAAATCAATGAGCTTACAACGCTCTGAGCAAAAGGGCCTAAATTCATTATTTTCCCATGTTGTTGGTGTACCGCATCTTGGGCATGGAAATGATTTAGGCATGTTGAAATCCTCATTTTGAAAAGCAAAACTCGCAAAGAGTTGTTAAACTTGTGTTGATTTTTCTTAGTTTGATCTGATTATGCCGATTCGTCAATTTCAAGCACAGCGTATGCATGCTCCTCGTGATTTTCAATCCATTGAAAATAGTCCAATTTGTGTGGAAATTGGTGCAGGCAAAGGCAAACATGCATTGCTTTTTTCAGGACAACATCCGCATCTGAAATTGATTGCAGTTGAAAGAACACGTGAAAAATTCATCGCAATGCAAAAGCAACATCAGCTTGAAGGACAACTCAATCTAAAACCATTACATGCAGATGCGATCCCTTGGGTGGTACATGCTTTGTATCCAAAGCAAATCCAACAATTTTTTATTCTTTATCCAAATCCTGAACCGCATAATCCTGCACAACGTTGGCTGAACATGCCGTTCTTTGAGTTTTTAATTTCAAGATTACAAAGCAATGGTACGGTGACATTGGCCAGTAATATTCCTGAATATATTGATGAGGCTGAACAACAGCTTAAAGAGGTTTGGAAATTACCTTATGAAAAACAGGTGATTGCTCAAGATTCTGCACGAACGCATTTTGAGATTAAATATTTAGAACGTGGCGAATTATGTCAGCAGCTGGTTATTCAAAAGCCTGCAAACTATTCGACACGTTTTGATGAATTTCAGCCTTTGCAGGGTAAAAATGTGCAAACTTCGATAGAAGAGAAGTCAGATGTTGAATAAGAAAATTGCGATTGTTGGTGCAGGCCCAGCGGGCTTGATGGTAGCAGAGGTGTTGAGTCAGCTTCCTAATCAAAACTATGAAATACATGTTTTTGAGCAAAAGCCTTCAGCAGCACGTAAGTTTTTGATGGCAGGAAAAACAGGTTTAAATATTTCTCATGCTGAACCTATTCAACAATTTATTCAGCGTTATGATCATGCTGAATGGCTTAAACCGTGGATTGAACAGTGGGATGCCCAATGGATTCAAAACTGGATGCAAGGTTTAGGTATTGAGTCTTATATCGGTAGCTCAGGGCGAGTTTTTCCTGTAGAGATGAAAGCCGCTCCGCTATTAAGAGCGTGGTTGAAGCGTTTAGCTGGGCAAAATGTACAGTTTCATTACCGCCATCAAATCTTAAACTTAAAAAAACAAACATTGAAAATTAAAAATTTAAAAGATGGGCATGTTTTTGAGCAAGACTTTGATGCAATTATCCTTGCTTGTGGAGCTGTTTCATGGGCACGTTTAGGTAGTGATGGTGCATGGCAGCAATGGCTTAACCATGATGAAATTGAGCCTTTTCAAGCCAGTAATGCAGGGGTTGTTAGAACGTGGTCTACGTTTATGCAACCTGTATTTGGGCAGCCGTTAAAGCGTGTTGAAGCGTGGGTTGATCATGCTGAGAAAACCCAAGGGGATATTGTTATTAGCCACTATGGTTTGGAAAGTGGTCTGATTTATAAGCAAGGCCGTGCTTTGCGTCTTTTACAAAAAAAATCTCAGAAATTACAAATAAACTTGGATTTGTTGCCTGATCAAAACTTAGAACAATTGATTCAAAAATTACAGCCATCTAAAAAGCAATCGACCAATAACATTTGGCGCAAGGCGGGATTAGATGTGGCGAAATCGAATCTGATTCGAGAATTGGTGGATAAGTCGCTTTGGAGTAATCCTGAGAAATTAGCTCAACAGATTAAACATTTAAAAATAGAGCTTGATGGCTTTCGTCCAATAGATGAAGCGATAAGCTGTGCAGGTGGAGTTAAACAGCAAGGCTTAACTGAGCATTTGCAGCTTAAATCGAATCCTTATGTGTTTTGCTGTGGTGAAATGTTGGATTGGGATGCACCAACGGGTGGTTATTTACTCACAGCATGTTTTGCAACTGGGCGTGCAGCAGGGCAAGGTGTACATCAATTCCTCAACGTTGAATCTATACAAAAAGCCTAGATATAAGTCTCGATTCAAATGAGAAAATTATGCTAGTTTGGTGATATTTTCAAACAAGAGATAAATATATGTCTGCTGAAAAATTATATACAGGAAGTTGTTTGTGTGGCGGGATTCACTATGAAATTCATGGGGAAATTGGAGAGATTATTGAATGCCACTGCCAACGCTGTCGTAAAGCCAATGGTACTGCTTTTGCAACCAATGCACCTATTCAAAAAGCAGATTTTAAAATTGTAAAAGGTGAAAACTTATTAAAGAAATTTGCATCTACAGCGACGACACAACGTTGTTTTTGTAGTGAATGCGGCTCACCGATTATGAGTATTAAAACAGAAACACCAGACACCTATCGTTTAAGAATAGGGACTTTGGATACGCTACTTGAACACAAACCAAGTATGCATATTTTTGTGGCTCATAAAGCGGAGTGGGATACCATTTGCGATAACCTACCGCAGTATGATGAACGTCCTTAAATGAACATTATTATTCATCATTAGCGTTTGAAAAGGGATCGTTAGATCCCTTTCTGCTTATTTTAGAACGAGATAGAAGATAAGAAATGCTTATTTAGTCGTTAAAGCTTGTCCTTCAAATTGAATGCCGTCCCAACCATTTAGCATAAACTGGCGAATGTTTTGATGGTCAGTTGCCTCAGGTGTTGCTAACACCGCAGCATAGTGCTCAGCAAATAAATTTAAAGTTTGTTGTTGATCTAGATCGTTGATTTGGGCAAAAGAAAATACTTTAGCACTACCTTGGTTTTCAGTTGCAGCATTGTGTTGCTGTCCATTTTGGAATGCTGTTGGAGTATGTGTATAACGAGCTTCGATAAAAGCAATTACATCTGCAAATTTTGCATTGCCTACTTGGAGTTGTGTTAATAATTGTTGAGTCATGGTGTATTCCCAAAATTTTCTAAAATCAAATACGGCTACATCATAGCGAAAATTTGCTTCATCAACATCACTATAAGTAGGAATAATACAAACTTCTTTACCTTTTAAATAACGTATTATCAATATGTTGTCTTTTGATTGAATGTAAATTTTTGATTTTTATGACAATAAATTTTATCCATGTAAGCTGATGATATTTTTTGACATATCGGGATTCATTGTGATAAATAATTTAGAGAATTGATTAAAAAGTATCATAATCAAAATATGTGTCATCAATAAAACTTAATAAGAAGTGCATTCTAGCTTGAATACATAAAGGT
This sequence comes from Acinetobacter piscicola, assembly GCF_002233755.1. Taxonomy (GTDB): domain Bacteria; phylum Pseudomonadota; class Gammaproteobacteria; order Pseudomonadales; family Moraxellaceae; genus Acinetobacter; species Acinetobacter piscicola. Next base: position 203,602 of record NZ_NIFO01000004.1, read on the forward strand.
TTTATTGAAAAGCGTTTGGGATTATTCCAAATATAGTTAATTGCATGAGGGGATTTTATGAATAAAAATCTATTTTTTATATTTTATGGGCTGGGTTTCTTTTCTCTATTATTGTTTAGCTCAGACAAACCGCAACTCTTTACAATACCCTTTGTAATGTTTCTTCTTTGTTCATTTTTTGCAGGCCTTTACTATAAAGACAAAGTGATGAAGAGCCAAAAAGATGCGCCTAAACTTCAATCTATTCTCTATAAAATGTCATCGATCTTATTTCCATCCTTACTGCTAATGGTTAAGGTTGTCGCAAATTAATTTTTATCTGGATTTTTCTACTGCTTAAATTGATTATGCTAAGTCGCTCAACATAATATGTTTCAGCACTGAGTAAATTCACCGATTCGACATCAAGATTTTCAGACTGCATGCAAATAACATTGTATTTTAGAAATATATTGGCTGATGTGTTTGTTATAGGAAGCTATAGATGAGTCGCCATACTTATAAAAATCAGCGTAGTGGTTTGATTGAAAAAGGTATAGCTTTTATTGTCCATCTTGGTTTTTTACTCAATTTTCGCCGTTTTGTGATGCGGTTTTTGCCTTTTTTCAAACTACAAAGCCGTGTTAAAAATATTGTTTATTTATCGTGGTTGGTCGATATAGATCAAGTGCGTTCACGTTATCCGCAATCTGTGACCTTATGGGAAAAGCAAAGTAAAACTGTTTTTACAATATTGACCTATCAGCATGAACATTTTGGTTTTTCTTTTTTAGGATGGTTTAGAAAATTCATGCCATCTCCGAAGCAAAGTAATTGGCGATTTTATATTGATCCTGCTCAGCAAGAAAAAACCGTAATTTTTGAACAAGTGATCGTTGATCAAATGCTTTATGTGTTGAGTGGACGATTGGCCAGTGATGCAATGCCTGCACAGTATGCAAAAGCATTTGAACATTTTTCCGAAGATCAAAAAATTCATACGACTTTCAGTATTAATCAACAATATCAGTTGTATAGTGTTGTGAAAATAGACACTGAAAAGCACTTGCCTGAAGCATGGCGACCGTTATTTTCTTGTTGGGATGAAGCTGTACGAAGTCTAGTTGACCAAGATCATGCTTGGGTGGAATGGGTAGATCAGCCGATAAAATTGTCGCAAGGTGATATTGAAATGCCTTTTGATTTTAGCCAAATTCAAGCTGCGCAAGCTCTTAAGATTCACTGTCCGCTGTTAAAAGAATGGGGTGTAAATGAGCAAGATGTTTTTGCTTTTGTTGTACCTGAATTGGACTTTTATGTGCAAAATGAATATCCATTGAAATAGATTCTCCATGACTCACATGCTAAGCTGTGGATAAGTTTGTATTTATACACATTAAATTTCAGGAGTGCTGTGGAAATGAATTGGCTTCTTGTCGCATGTGGTGGTGCTATAGGTGCAAGTTTACGCTATGGGGCAGGATTCATTATTTCTAAACCACAGAGTTTATTTCCATGGACGACATGGTCTGTCAACGTATTGGGATGTTTTTTAGCAGGAGTATTTTTTGCATTTACTCAGAAATATCCTGTACTACAAAGTGAAACTCGACTGTTTTTAATGGTTGGAATTTTGGGTGGATTTACCACATTTTCCAGTTTTGGTTTAGAAACTTTTCAACTGATTCGCCAAGGTCAATTGCCTATAGCTTTGGCTTATACCTTTTCAAGTGTATTGGTTGGTGTCATTGGGTTAGCTATTGGTTTTTATGTTTTCCAAATGATTTTATCTACAAAATAATAAAAGCTTTTGCATAAAAAAAGAAGTCTAAGCAGGAGGATATATTGCTTAGACTTCAAATCTATTTTCACTATAAAAATATATTCTTAAATCAACATTAACAATACTTAATTAACGTTTAAAACGAGCAAAACGTTTATGAAAGCTTGCCACACGTCCTTCATTACTGGCTTGACGCACTTCGCCTGTATAGAAAGGATGTGATGCACTTGAGATATCAAGTGTTACATAGGGGTATGTTTTCCCTTGATATTCCTTAGCTTGCTTAGTCTGTATTGTGCTACCAATAATAAAATAAGCATCGGCGTTGGTATCATGGAACAGAACTTCTTGGTAGTGAGGATGGATATTCGCTCTCATTTCATTTTCCTAAATATTTATGTAATGTTATAATATTACATTTAGGGCGTACTTATGTCAAATCGACATTTTCAATATCAATAAAAGGCTTGCTGAATAATCACAACAAAATTGCTTAAACAACTCTCTAAATAAGTGTTGCTAATCAATAGATGGAACGAGTTCTTCAAATAGATTGTTTAAATTGTCATTCATTTTTAAATGAATTAAGTTCCAATATTGTCCTGAAATGGTTCGATTCACCATTAAAGTATCTGGAGAAGGTTTAAATACATCCCAATATTTAAGTGATTTTTTCACCAATTTCATACCATCATGATGTGCAGAATTTTCAGCAAAATCATAGTGAGTCGTGAGTGGGCGTAATAGAACTTCGAGCCAAGCTTTATACAGCTCTTCTGGGAACTTATCTTTTTCTGCAAGTGCATCTAAATCCATTAGATGATTTTCAATGGTCACGATATCTTGCTGACGTGCAGCACGAACTAAACTTTTAAAATGACTAATAATGTCATTGGATAAAGTTTTAACTCCACCAAAGTCATAAATGATCACACTACCATCTTCACGAAATGCGAAATTGCCAGGATGAGGGTCACAATGAAAACGTTTCAAGAAAAAGATTTCTTGCCCTAAAGCTCGAATCAGTCGACGACCGATATCATTGCGTACCGCAAGATCCCATGTGCTCGCAGTCTCAATACTTTCACCTTTTTCTAGGCTGAGCGTTAAAATCCGACGACTTGAATATTCTGTGTAGACTTTTGGGATAATAATTTTACTATCCAAAGCTTGATGAAAAGTCTTAAATACTTGTAAATTTTGCGCCTCAATTTCGTAATTGAGTTCTTCGTGCAAACTGTATTGGATTTCTTTAAATAAGCGATCTTGAAGTTTCTTATCTACCTTTAAGACGCCCATTAAGCGTAAAGCTAAACGAACTTGTTTCAGATCACTCTCACAGGCTTCGTCGACGCCCGGATATTGAACTTTAACCACAACTTCTGTGCCATTGGGTAAAGTGGCTTTATGTACTTGTCCAATTGAAGCGGCAGCAAAGGGTTGTTCTTCAAAATATCTAAAAATCTGATTGAGTGGTTTGCCCAGTTCTTTTTCAACTTGTTGCTTGATTTCAGCAAAAGGCATTGCAGGTGCTTGGCGTTGTAATTTAGCAATCGCACGTGCCACTTCTGGTGGGAAAATATCTTTGTACTGTGATGCAATCTGTCCGACTTTCATCACTGCGCCTTTCATTTCACCTAAAGTGTCTGCAATTTGGACACCAATATCTTGAAATAGTTTGCTACGCGCTTCATTTTTTTGTTCTTCATCTGCATTAAAGTTACGAATTGAATTAGATACCGTTTTTGTCGCAATACTTGCTGTCATACTGGCAAGCTTCATAAAGCGGCGACCGGGTGTACTGGTATTTTTAGACATTCGTGAGCATCCTTTAATTTGGATCATGCGTGTGATTGATTTTGATCATAGGCGACAATTCTTAAACTGCCTACTTTAAATTGTTAAATGTTTGTTTCTGTTTGGCTATTCTTTATGGGTTCAGTTTTGACTGGGCTTTTATTCATTTATTGGCATCATTTTGATTTAGAATATTCACAATCTTTTAATTAATTTGTTGTTTATGAAAGTTTATCGTTATTTAACAGGTAAAGATGATGTGCATTTTTGTGCAAGAGTGAGCAAAGCTTTGAATGAAGGGTTTGCTTTGTATGGTGCGCCAACCATGACATTTAATGGAACAGATGTAATCGTCGGGCAGGCGATTGTCAAAGATGCTGTTGATGAGTCAGAATTATCAGAACAGTTTCAGCGAGCTTACCAGCTTCAATTTGAGAAAAATTAGCGGTTTATTTGTAAAACTTAGAAATACAAAAGTATTTAAGAAGCACTATAAAAATGTACAGGTGATAGATTCACATACTGAAAAAATAATGCTGTCATAAACAGCATTATTTTTGAATGTTACAGATTAAGCCTGACTTAAGCGCTTATTATTCATATATAAACGCATCAGCAATAAAACACAGGCAATGCTTAATCCTACAATTAAACCGACCCAAACGCCTGCTGCGCCCATGTCTGTATAACGTGCAAGATAAATACCGACTGGAAATGCAATGACCCAATACGCAATCATGGTGATCCACATTGGGCCTTTGGTGTCTTGCATACCCCGTAAGCAACCTGCGGCACTCACTTGCCATGCATCCATGAGTTGGTAGGCAATCGCAAATAAAATCAGATAAATCGCAACTTGTGAAACATCATAATCACTGGTGTATGCAGATACGATCAACGGACGTAATAACCACATCAACAGCATGGTCACCAGTGCAAATAATGTCCCTGTGATCAGTCCAATTTTTTGTACTTTACGCATCGCGATCCAATTCTTTTCACCATAATACGTTCCTGTGCGAATGGTCAGTGCGAGTGCCAAAGACATTGGAATCATAAACAATTGTGATGTGACAGAAATCGCAATTTGGTGCGCTGCAACAGTCACCTCACCAAGCGGACTGAGAATGATTGCACCCGTGCTAAAAATACTCACTTCAAAGAAAATAGCTAAACCAATTGGAAGTCCAAGTTTTAGAATCCGTTTGATTAATGCGCTGTCCATCTTCTCAAAAACTTTTAAGGGCTGAGTTGCTTGATAACGTTTTGCTTTGAAAATGTACAAACTCAGGGTAATGAACATGATCCATTGCAAAATGGCTGTTGCAAAACCGCAGCCTGCACTTCCTAAATGTGGAATTGGCCCAAGACCGTACATGAAAATAAAATTCAGAGGAATTTGTACAAGCAGTGCCAATAAACTGATCAGTGTAATTGGACGAGGATAGCCTAATGCCTCTGAATAGCCACGTAAGGTTGAATACATGGTGTATGCAGGCATACCAAAAGCGATGGCATGTAAAAATAAACTGGCTTTAGGCAATAAAGACTCAGGCACGCCAAGTAAAGGCAACAGCAACGGCATGGTTTGTAAAATAAGCATGGCGATAATGCCAAGCAATAACGCAACCCATAAAGATTGACGAACAATAGACGGAATTTTTTCAGGGGTACGTGCGCCGTTGGCTTCTGCAACCAAAGGTGTGGTTGCAATCATGATGCCACTAAAAAGCAATAAAATAGGAATCCATAAACCTACGCCAACTGCAATTGCAGCCAAATCTTCTGCGGACATATGTCCAGCCATGATGGTATCAATCAACCCGAAGCCAGCAGCAGCGAATTGGGTGATTAATATCGGAAACATCAAATGAAAAAGTTGCTTTAATTCAAAGCGGGTAGTTGTGACAGCAGTATTCGACACAAAATTTACTCGTTTTAAATGTGCTTAAATTAAAAGAATGGTTAGCGTTGTAGAGTGAGAAGCACACCAAAAAAAATCACCACGCTACCTAAAAGACGTTGCCAGTTAATCGGTGTTTTTTCTACGCCTAATAATCCAAACTGATCCATCACCATCGACATAGAAATTTGACCAAAAATAATTAATCCAAAAAGTGTTAAAAATCCAAGCTTTGGTGCAGCATAAATACTGATACTAATCGCATAAACACCTAAACAGCCACCAAGCCAGAGATACCATGGAATTTGAGCGAACTGTGTAAGTGATGGTTTAGGCTGTGATTGAAAAAACACAAATACGGCGAGCACTATTGTACCAACTAAAAAGGATAAAAGGGCAGCTTGTAGTGGTGAGTGAAGATATTCACGTAATTGGGTATTGATCGCCGTTTGAAAGGTCATGGCAATCCCAATTCCCATGGCTAAAGGCAAAAGCAGTAACAGTTGGCTCGATAGTTTTATCATTTTATTCACCTTTATTTTTAGCTTGTACATTTACAGGAAGTAAATTGATGGCTTGTGCGCATCCTCAGCCTCAAGTCATGTTAAAATCATTCATTCTTCCATATTGCTTTGAGCTTGTTCCTTGGCTGATTTAAATCCTCACGATGTACCTTTGTCTTTATATATTCACATGCCTTGGTGTGTGCGCAAATGTCCTTATTGTGACTTTAACTCACATGCCGTGCCTGATGGGAAATTATCATTAGATTTAGAACAAGAATATTTACAGGCCTTGGTTGAGGACTTTAAAACTCAAATTGATTTTGCACAAGGTCGTAAAATTCATAGTGTTTTTATTGGTGGAGGAACACCCTCACTGATTTCTGCCAAAGGCTACCAATGGTTATTTTCACAATTAAAAAGTTATTTGGCTTTTGAAGAGGGATGTGAAATTACTTTAGAAGCCAATCCTGGAACAGTTGAACACGATCCATTTGCAGGATATCTCGAAGCAGGAATTAATCGTTTATCGATAGGTGTACAAAGTTTTAATACCGACCATTTACAAAAATTAGGTCGTATTCATTCAAATAACGATGCAATTTCTGCGATTCAACTTGCCAAAGAAGCAGGCTTTCAGCGGATCAATGTTGACTTGATGCATGGATTGCCTGAACAGACTTTAGAGCAAGCCTTATTGGACTTAAAATTGGCTGTGGAAAATGGTGCAACGCATATCTCGTGGTATCAATTGACCATTGAACCAAATACTGTATTTTTCCGTACCCAACCGATTTTACCTCTGGATGATGTGCTTGAAACGATTCAAGAGCAAGGTGAAGCTTATTTACAAGCCAACGGTTTTATCAATTATGAAGTGTCTGCGTGGCGTAAGGAAAAACCATCTGCACATAATTTAAATTATTGGCAATTTGGTGATTATTTGGCGATTGGGGCAGGGGCACATGGCAAGGTAACGCAGCCAGATGGTGTTTATCGTTTCCAAAAAACACGTTTACCGAAAGATTATTTAGCCAAGGTCCCTGCTGAGCATGTGCAATATCATCGGATTGAAAATGATGAGATGCCTTTTGAATTTATGATGAATGCTTTGCGTTTAAATGAGGGTGTACAGGCTGATATTTATCAACAACGTACAGGTTTAGAGCTTAGTGCTTTGGATAAAGCCGTGAACGGATTGCGTGCGCGCAAGCTGATGGTAGATGATCAAAATCGTTTGGCATGTACTGAGCAAGGTCATGTATTTCTAAACTCAGTGTTAGAAGCGTTTATTTAGTGGTTTAAAATCATTAAAGTTGTTAAAGCCCTAAATCTACGTTAGTACTAGAATATTTGATAGAAATGGTAACTGTAATTATTGATTTTGTACATGTTGTATTATGTTGGCTGTGAATGCGAAATATTAATCATCATAGGACAGTTTTCATTTCCTCAGTAGTCCACCATCGAATATTATAAAAAAAGGTCGAATCAGATAAAATCCCTTCTAATACTTTAGATACATGATTTAATTGTGTAGAAATATCAATTTTTTTAAAGAAACCCTTTTTTATTATTGGTTTGGCTGGGTTAATGAAGATTAAAAAAACATTATCATTTTGCTCATAACGATTACACCCAATAAAGATATGTTTATAATTTTCATTAACAAATGAAAGGTAATAGCCCCAGTCTTCATCATGATAACCAGCTATTGGTAAATCATAATGACTAAATTGTTCCGACAAAAATTTAGCTAACAATTCTCCTCCAATTCTCCTCCAATTTGCCCTTCCCATTTTTCAAGCTCAGCGCTTGTTAATGGAAAGTTATCTGAACGAACATCAACATGTGTTTTTAGTAAATCCATAATTTATTTTCCTAAATATTAGGTTTTTAGTTATTCATAGTAAAAGTAATCAAAAAAGTCCGAAAACTAAATGGTACTTTAAGTTTGATTCTGTTGTGCATATCAAAAAACTTTAAGTTAAATAACGTTAAAAAACCAATATAAAAGTGATTATTTTTATCAAGTCGTCTTAATATCTACTTTCAAAAAAATTAAAACCAAACAAAAAGAGCGCCTAAGCGCTCTTTCATCACATCAAAAGTTTAAAACTTAGTAGTCAAAACTAAAATGTTCAGCTTCTAAAGACATCATTGTTTTCGATGGATTAACCATAGATTCAGCATGACCTTGTGAACGAGGCAATAATTGTTCAAAGTAGAAATCAGCAACTTTGATTTTAGCTTTATAGAATTCAGGAACTTCAGCGCCTTCACCAGAAGCAAGCTTTTCAGATGCTACAGCTGCTTGTTGAGCCCAGTAATAAGCCATCATTGCATAACCAGAGAACATCAAGAAATCTACAGAAGCAGAAGAAACGATGTCACGGTCTTTACGTGCTGCAAGCATGATGCGAACAGTTAATGCATTCCACTGTGCACAGATTTTAGTAAGATCCCATGCAAAACGACGCATATACTTGTTACGTGCATGTTGACCACAGAATCTCAAGATTTCAGCCGTGTATTCACGAACAACTTTACCTTTAGAAGAAAGTAAAACTTTACGACCGATTAAATCTAATGCTTGTACGCCAGTTGTACCTTCGTACAATGTTGAAATACGTGCATCACGTGCGATTTGTTCCATACCATGTTCTTTGATATAGCCATGGCCACCAAAAACTTGCATACCATGATTCGCAGCTTCCAAGCCCATTTCAGTTAAGAAACCTTTCAGGATTGGTGTATAGAAACCTAATTTGTCATCATATTCATCAAATTTAGCTTGATCGCCTTGAGCAAGTGCATCAGCCATTTTGTCTGCAAGTTGAGCAGCATGATAAATCATTGAACGACCGCCTTCAGCAATCGCTTTTTGAGTCAATAACATACGACGTACGTCTGCATGATGGATGATCGCATCAGCAACACGCTCTGGATCTTTTTTACCAGAAAGCGCACGCATAGACATACGCTCTTTTGCATACGGTAAAGCACCTTGGAATGACAATTCAGCATGTGCAAGACCTTGAACAGCAGTACCAATACGTGCAGTGTTCATAAACGTGAACATTGCATGTAAACCTTTGTTCACTTCTCCAATGAGGTAACCTGTTGCAGCATCAAAGTTGAGTACTGCAGTTGCATTTGCATGGATACCCATTTTGTGTTCAATCGAGCCACACGTTACAGGATTACGCTCACCTACACCGCCATCTGCAGTTGGAATGAACTTAGGAACGATGAATAATGAAATACCACGCGTACCTGCAGGTGCATCTGGAAGACGCGCAAGTACGATATGAATAATGTTTTCAGTTAAATCATGCTCACCCGCAGAGATAAAGATTTTAGTCCCTGTGATTGCATAAGTACCATCTTCTTTTGGTTCTGCTTTAGTTTTTACTTGGCCTAAGTCTGTACCACATTGTGGTTCAGTTAAACACATCGTACCAGACCAAGTACCCGCAGTCAGGTGTGGCATATAGGTATTTTTTTGCTCATCTGTACCGAATTGCATGATGGTATTCATACAACCCATACTTAAACCTGGATACATGGTGAAAGACCAGTTTGCAGTACCCATCATTTCAGATTTAACTAAATTTAAAGACATTGGTAAGCCTTGGCCACCAAATTCTTCTGGGTAAGAAAGACCTTGCCATCCACCTTGAACGAATTGGTCATAGGCTTCTTTAAAGCCTTTAGGTGTTGTAACTTCACCATCTTTAAAATGACAACCTTCCTGATCACCTGACTGGTTCAAAGGAGAAAGTACATTTTCACAAAAATCCGCTGCGCTTTCAATAATCATATCGACTGTATCTGCATCGGCATTTTCGCCAATCGATAAAGTTTTATAATGTGCAGGATAGTCGAAAACTTCATTCATTAAAAAACGAATATCTCGGACGGGAGCTTTATATGCTGGCATGAGGTTTAATCCTAATTTAGAAATATTTTTTGATTCTTCGATCGATGATTTCATTATTCATAATCAAACTGAGAATGCATTGATAAGACATTCTAAAAAAACTGTCAGAAAGGCTAATTTGTAAGAAAAGATACAGGTAAGTTTGTTTATTTTTTGATAACTTAGCGCGTTTGGTTTTTAAATATTTTATATTTATTTTATATTGTCATTATAAATATTATAGGTGAAAAGTATCTTATGCAATTATCAAAATTAAGTTTATGTCTTTTGGGTCTGAGTTTATCTGCATGTTCTACTCATGTAGTGAAAAATAATACAAATCAGGATGTTGCTCAACGTGCTGTACACGGGCTGAATGCTTTATATGAATATCCAAGTTTTGATTATCGTGGGCAAGTTCGAGTTCAGCTCAACAAAACGAATCAAGCTCAAAACAGTTCGAAAGACGGTGTTGTCCCTCAACTTGATCCAACCGTTGAAAAAAAGTTGGAACAATATTTAAAACAACAAAAAATTCAGTTGACTACAACTCAGAAAAAAGAATTATATCAGACACTTGCTCAGCAAAATTCTCGTGATTTCAATGATTTTGTTGGTAAAGGTGCAGATGTTGTACAAAGTATTTTAAATGATCTTCAAATTCACTATGATGGAACGGTGAATTATCGCCAAAAAGTGGCATCATTTAATATAGAAACCAAATATAAAAAGCCGAATTTATCTGTTGAAATGCGTATTCCAACTGTTATTGATTTCAATGAGTATAAATTTTATACACAAATTTTCTCCCTCATACCTTATTTAGCGAGTCCAGAAGATCAGAATAAATATGCATACTATAATTTCTCAAAATTTAAGAATGAGATTTCTAGAGTTGATACAAAGGCTTTTGTCGAATTTTTGAAACAGTCTGGTGCAATATCTTACGTTTTGTCACCAACCGATCAGATTGAAACACTTAAGCTTACTTCTGCTGAACAACAAGCAGGAATTGTTGAGAAAATTCGCTTAAATACGTCATTGGAAGAGCTATTTTTACAGGCAAATTTGTACTCTTCGATCAATCGTGAATATTTTGTAAATTCAGTGTTGGGATTGAACCCTACAACATTAGAAAAAATTTCTGAAGAATATGAAACAAGTACCAAGAAGAATTTAAATGGAAGCGCCGTTGAAGAGACGAATGTAAATAGCGCACAAGAAGCTGCCGATGCAATGTATAAGCTTTATGATGCAGTAAACAAAACTGTCCATAGTAGTGCTGCCCAAGATGAAAAATATGCACAAGATGAAGAATATGAAAAAGATGAAGTCATTGCAGATTCGACGGAAGCGGATGAATATGCAGATGAAGAAAGCGCAACGACAGACAGCAAGTATGATGATGCTGATGTGGATGATGAGTCAGACGCTGCGGAAAAAATATTGACTGAACAGCAATGTCAAGATTTGGTCAAAACAAAAGCTAATACACGTTTTGGTGATGTAGAGTATTGCGATTTCAAGTATGGAATTGAGGTATTTAACAGCAAGCAAGAACAGAACTCTATTTTAGATGCAAAGACCGATAAAAAAGATGCAGAGCTTGCGGCAAAATTTGTGGCTTTAAGTAAGAAAGATCATTTTGTCGATGCCAATGAGTTCAAACAGTTATGGACACAATATCAAAGTGATGTAGATGCAAGCTTGCCACCGAAAAATCAAAGAAATCCGATGATTGTTGACCTTGCGCTGGATGAAAAAGGTCGAGCAGTTAAAGTAGATTATGATATGGGAATGGATTTCGGAAAGCTGAATCGGAAGTTAAATGTGAAGTTTGATATGCAATTCCTTAATTATGGAAATGCGACGAAAATAGATCGTCAAGTATTAAATGAAGCGAAATCTTTTAAAGAAATCTTTAATGGCAGCCTCATCGGGACAGCGGTGGGAGGTTTTACGAAAAGTTTACCGAGCTCATCACAACAAGGTTATTTACATTTAGATGATCGGTTAGAGAAAATAGCCACACAGGTTTTTATTCAAACTGGGTCATATGAGAAAACGTACAAAGCAGTATTTATTGCTAAATTGACGGCTAAAAATCCTGACTTAGTGAAACAATATTCAGCTCAAGATTTGCAAGAGATTGCGGCAATCTATGCGTATTCTTATTCAGATGAAGCCGTATATAACCCGAAAGGTGATGCTTTAAAACACATTGAAGCCTTACAGAAAAAACATCATTTAGAGGATGATCATCAATATGATAATGTACTTGGAAATAGTGTGAATAGTATTGTGGCTGATGTCATGAAATCAAAACAAAATGTTTTAGACATTCAGAAGTTACAGAAGAAATATAAGACCGCAGAGGCTGTTTTTGCTCAATATTATACGCAGCAATTTGAAGCTGAGAATAAGGTTGAAAAAGAGCAACGTGCTGAATTCTTAAAGACTGTAAATGTTTTAGCTAAATCTTATACTGCGCTGAAGAAAAACAGTTTTAATGATCAATTGGTTGCGAGTCTAAATGAAGATTCTGTTGAATTTATTGATTATGATTTGTTTAAAAAGACATATCAGGTTTTAACTGATGCACAGTTGAAATAATCCATATGCAAAATCAAGAACCTCAAATGAGGTTCTTTTTTGTTATCTAGTTTAAAATTTGCTTTAGATAAAATCTTTTAAATCTGGACGTACACCATTCCAAATATAAAAAGCTTCAATTGCTTGTCCGACTAACATGCCAAACCCTTCAGAGGTTGGTACACCACGTGCTTTGGCTTGATCGAGGAAATTTGATGGTTTACCGTATGCCATTTCATAGGCATAGTTAAATTTTAAATTCTCAGGAAGGCTTAAGGCCTCTCCACTTAAACTCGCAGATGTTGCATTAATGACAATATCAAACTGTCCGTCTAATTCATCTAAACCACATGCAGATAATTCAGTATCGGGAACAGCTGCTTTTAAATCATTCACCAATTGTTCTGCGCGCGCTAATGTACGATTGGCAATGACAATTTTTTCTGCACCTGCTTTGACTAAAGGGTAAATAACACCTCGTGTTGCACCACCTGCACCAATAATTAGAATTTTACTATTTTCTAAATTCCAATCTAAGGCTTTAATCGCATCGACCAAACCTTGCCCATCGGTGTTATCGCCATGTAGTACACCATCTTCCATCCATAGCGTATTGACTGCTTTGGCTATTTTGGCACGTTCTGTGAGTTGTTGGCATAAGACAAAAGCTTGTTCTTTAAAAGGAACAGTGACATTCATCCCAACACCATTTTGCTCAAAAAATTCTTTTACACTGCTTTCAAAGCCATCTAAAGGCGCAAGACGTTTGACGTAATTCAGATCAAGACCTGTTTTGTCTGCAAATGCATGGTGTAATTCAGGTGAACGAGAATGCTCAATTGGGTTACCAATGACCGCAAATTGTTTGCTCATGCCACATGTCCATGTATTGATCAATAAATTGGCAACAATATACGTGAAAATAAAGGGAGTGACAAAAATATCTTAACAAAATCATTCTAATAATAGTGATCGGGGTTTAATTGGTTTTATTTTTTAAATTTAAAATGAATCAATATTTTGGAAGCTTTATGGATTACAAACTGATTTAATAAAGTCTAGAAAAATCATTGCAAAAATCACTAAAATTCCAATAGAAAGTAAAACACTTGAAGTAATCGAAATACTGTCAGAAAGGTTGTCATTGGACATGATGGTCACAGTAATTGAACATACTAATAGAAAAAGGACACTGAGTGACAGCGTGACTTTATGATTTTCTAGTAAATTTCTCATTACTGAGCCTCGAGTTGAAGGTGGGAAATCAATTCAATAATTTATAAGATAGAAGCTAAAACAAAATAGAAACTAAGTAAAAAATTAAGCAAATTTTAAGTTTTGTATAGTAAACAAATTTAAGCTAAAACAAAATTAAAAAGCGTCGTTATTGTGATTTATTCTCATTATTAATTGTGAGTAAATCTTTCTAAAAATAATGGAACATAAAAAAGCTAAGCTTATTAAAAGCTTAGCTTTGAGGTAAAATTAAGCTTGAATCGAACGAAAATCTGATCATTCCCAATAAATAGCATACTTTTGACTTAGGAAAGTTCAGCAAGCCAATTTCTAGGTTTGAGATAATAATCAACCAAACGTTTTTCAGGGCTATTTTCATCCCATTCAGGGCGATATGACCATGCAGCAAGAGGTGGCATGCTCACGAGAATCGATTCAATACGACCGCCTGTTTGCAAGCCAAATAAAGTGCCACGGTCATAAACTAAATTGTATTCAACATAGCGACCACGGCGGTACAACTGGAAGTCTCGTTGAGCTTCTGTATAAGGTCGATCCTGATTTCGTTGAAAGATTGGTGTAATGGCCTGTAAATAACCATTTGCTACAGCCTGCATGTATTCAAAACATTTTTCAAAGTCCCATTGATTCAGGTCATCAAAAAATAAACCGCCTACACCACGTTGTTCATCACGATGTTTTAAATAGAAATAATCATCACACCATTGTTTATGTTTTGCATAAACATCTTCACCAAAGGGTGCGCAAAGGTCAGAAGCTGTTTGATGCCATGCTAAGACATCTTCATCGTTGGGATAAAAAGGTGTAAGGTCAAAACCACCGCCAAACCACCAGATCGGATTTTGCCCTTCAGGTTCAGCGACAAATAAACGAACGTTAGCATGTGAGGTTGGCACATTGGGATTACGTGGATGAATCACTAAAGAAACGCCCATTGCTTGTGCTTTCGCTCCTGCAATATTGGGATGACGTTCAGTCGCTGAGGCAGGTAATTTAGAAATATTAATGTGAGAAAACATCACACCACCTTTTTCGATCACCGTACCATTTTGTAAGACACGTGAACGACCGCCACCACCTTCAGGACGTTGCCAGTCATCGATTTCAAAAGTTGCAGTACCACCGCCTAATTTTTCTTGTTGTTCTAAGGCTGAACAGATACGTGCTTGTAAATCGACAAGAAATTCGCGAACTCGTTGAATATCTGCTGAAGTCGGGTTCTGCATGACAATCCTTAAAGGGGAAAGGGAAGACTATATACATCAAAACATAAATTGATCAAAAAATTAAGTACATTGCTTAAAAGTGGTGGTGTTCACGACAACAAATTGAAAATCCATTCTAAATTTTGACAATACTGTTGGAATTCCGATCATTTCACTAGGTTGAATTCAAACGATAAGCTCAGCACAATAGGCCAAATACAGATTCAATGGTTTGATTTCTGCTGAAAAAAACTGATGTTAGTTGAGCTTTAATTTATGAATATGAGTTGTTCTCTCATACAAAAATATAATGTTGCTGGCCCTCGTTATACCAGTTATCCAACAGTTCCTTATTGGGATGAAGCTTCATTTTCTGTGCAGCAGTGGAAGCAAAGCTTAAAACGTTCATTCGATGAGTCGAATACAGCAGAAGGCATTAGCTTATATATCCATTTACCTTTTTGTGAAAGCTTATGTACTTTTTGTGGTTGCCATAAAAAAGTCACTAAACGCCATGAAGTTGAACAACCTTATATTCAGGCGGTATTAAAAGAATGGGAATTATATTGTCAATTATTGGGTGATATTCCCCAAATTAAAGAAATTCATTTGGGTGGTGGCACACCGACATTTTTTTCGGTTGAGCATTTGCAACAGCTGATTCAAGGTATTTTGGCCAAAGCAACCATTGCAGAAGGCCATGAGTTCAGCTTTGAAGGACATCCGAATAATACCACCAAAGCACATTTACAAGCCTTGTATGAGCTTGGTTTTCGTCGTGTCAGTTATGGTGTGCAGGATTATAATGAGAATGTACAGAAAGCGATTCATCGAATTCAACCTTTTGAAAATGTAGAGAATGTGACCAAGTGGGCGAGAGAAATTGGTTATGAATCCATTTCTCATGATTTGGTTTTTGGGTTGCCATTTCAAAGCTTAGAAGACGTGTTAAAAACCATTGATTTAACCAACAGTTTATTGCCTGATCGTTTGGCTTTTTATAGCTATGCACATGTGCCTTGGATTAAGGGTAATGGTCAACGTGGTTTTAAAGATCACGATGTTCCAAAAGATGACGTGAAGCGTGCCTTATATGAAGAAGGTAAAAACAAACTTTTAGCGCATGGTTATCATGAAATTGGCATGGATCATTTTGCTTTAGACCGTGATGGGATGTATCAGTCCTTTAAAGCGGGTACTTTACATCGTAATTTTATGGGCTATACCTCGTCTAAAACCCAAGTGATGATTGGGCTCGGTGTGTCTTCGATTAGTGATAGCTGGTATAGCTTTGCGCAAAATGAAAAGGTTTTAGATGATTATTATGCTCGCCTTGAGAATAATGAAATTCCTGTATTTAAAGGGCATGTTTTAGATACTGAAGATTTAAAAATCCGTGAGCATATTTTAAATTTGATGTGTACTTTTGAAACATCTTGGAAAGAACCAAGTATGGATTTTCCTGAGCGTATTGATGTGATTCAACGGTTGGTTGAGATGCAACAGGATGGTTTATTGCAGATCGAAAAGGATCGTATTGTGATTACCGAACAGGGGAAGCCTTTTGTTCGTAATATTTGTATGGCCTTTGATTTGCGATTAAAGCGTAGAAAGCCTGAAACGCAGATTTTCTCGATGACGGTCTGATTCTATTTTTGACTGTAGTGAATTCAATTAATTGAATTAAAACGCCCTCCTTTGGAAAAGGAGGGTTGGGGAGGATTTAATATTTTCAGATCATTTATTTTAAAACTGTATAGGTCTTTTTATTCTCAAAAATCATCTTTTTCATACATATGTGACATACGATCATGCTTGGTTTTTAAATAATCTTCATTGAATTTATTCAAACCAACGGTCAAAGGAACACGATCAACAACGTCAATACCTAAATCAGTTAAAGCCTTTAATTTTAATGGATTATTAGTGATAAGCTTGACTTGTTTAACCTGTAACTGATCGAGCATGATGGTACACATATCATAAGTACGCGCATCGGCAGGTAGGTTTAATAATAAATTGGCATCCACCGTATCATGTCCTTGATCTTGTAAGGCATAAGCACGGATTTTATTGGTCAAACCAATACCACGTCCTTCTTGACGTAAATATAAAATCACGCCTTGACCTGCTTCATTCATCATTTTCATCGTGTTGTGTAATTGTGGACCACAATCACATTTTAAAGAACCAAAGGCATCGCCTGTTAAGCACTCTGAATGAATACGAACCAATACAGGTTCAGTGGGAGCAGTTTCCAAACCTTTAGAAAGAGCTATATGCTCTTCGCCTGTTTGAGGATCCTGAAATACAGAAATTTTAAATTCACCATAAGCCGTAGGTAAATTTGAAGTGGCAACAAACGCTATTGACACAGAATCTTCCATTATTTGTTTAGAAATTGATTAAAGTATAGCGTAATGATCGGGCATTGGTAGAATTGTAAAGCAAGTTTTTAAGGATAAGTTTGCTTTAAAAATTTCTTTTTTGTATAAAGCGAACGATAATAGTTGATATATAGATAGATTATTCAGGATAATCTAAGTTACGAGCACACATGCAGCATTGAATATCGTTCAGTGACGCATCGTTATAAATGTGGCTGATTGAATGTGATATGATTCGATTTCACGATCATGCTAACCCGTGTACCTAGCTTAGATTTGCCAGGCTTTAGAAGGCTTTGCCACATATGTTGTATACCGAAATACCTAGTCAACGTCCTGTTACGCCATTGTTGGATACGATCAATCATCCCCAACAATTACGTCAACTCGAGCAAAGCCAATTGGCACAAGTCGCAGACGAATTGCGTCAATTTATTTTGTATGCTGCTGGACAAAGTGGCGGGCATTTTGGGGCAAACCTTGGCGTTATCGAACTTACTGTTGCATTACATTATTGTTTTAATACACCAGATGATCGCTTGGTCTGGGATGTGGGGCATCAAGCTTATCCGCATAAAGCCTTAACCGGTCGCCGCGAGCAATTAACCACGATTCGTTCAAAAAATGGTTTGGCTGCTTTTCCTGCACGTGAAGAATCTGAATTTGATACCTTTGGCGTTGGGCACTCATCTACTGCAATTTCAGCAGGTTTGGGTATGGCTTTAGCACGTCGTTATCAACAAAACCCATGCGATGTTGTGGCAATTGTGGGTGATGGTGCAATGACCGCGGGTATGGCTTTTGAAGCGATGAATGATGCAGTCGCACATAATGCCGATTTGATGGTTGTCTTAAATGACAATGACATGTCTATTTCATGCAGTACAGGTGGTTTTGCTAAACATTTGGCTTCGATTTGGGAGCAAGGGCAGTTCGTTAATATTGATGAACAAGGTCAAGCTTTTATTCAAGATCATCCTGAGTGGAACTACACATCGCGTTTGCATCAATCTGCAACCGATGCAGCAGATAATTTATTTAAAGCCATTGGTTTTGATTATTTTGGCCCGTTTGACGGACATGATGTTGAACAACTTGCACAAGTATTCAATGCACTTAAAAAGCGTAAAGGGCCACGCCTGATTCATATCTATACCGTAAAAGGTAAAGGTTTTGCACCTGCTGAAGTGGATCAAATTAAATATCATGCGATTAGCAAATTAAATACCATACCTACAAAAAATACTGCGCCGAAATATTCAGATGTATTTGGACAATGGCTATGTGATGAAGCCGCACTTGATAATAGGTTGTTAGCCATTACTCCAGCCATGTGTGAAGGTTCTGGAATGGTACAATTTGCAAAACAATACCCTGAGCGCTACTTTGATGTTGCTATTGCAGAACAGCATGCAGTGACTTTAGCGGCAGGTATGGCATGTGAAGGCTTAAAACCTGTTGTTGCGATTTATTCAACATTCTTACAGCGTGGTTATGATCAGTTAATTCACGATGTTGCTTTGCAAAATTTAGATGTAACTTTTGGTATCGATCGTGCAGGTTTAGTGGGCGAAGATGGGCCAACGCATGCAGGTGCATATGATTATGCATTTATGCGAACTGTACCGAATATGGTGATCATGGCGCCTAAAGACGAAAATGAATGCCGTCAAATGTTGCACACGGCTTATTTGCATAAAGGGCCAACAGCTGTACGTTACCCACGTGGCAATGGTTTAGGTGTAGAAATTCAACAACTGACTGAACTTGAAATTGGTAAAGCAGAATTATTGTTAGAACTGAATACTGAACATGATGAAAGTATTACAATTTTAGCATTCGGTAGTCGAGTTCAACCTGCATTGGATGCCGCGAAACAACTTGCATCACAACTCGATATTGCGATTCGAGTGGTGAATATGCGTTTTGTAAAACCACTCGATGAGCAAATCATCCGAGATCTAGCAGATCGAACCAGTCTATTTGTTACCGTTGAAGAACATGCTGTAATGGCGGGTGCGGGGAGTGCTGTGAATGAATTCCTTGCACAAGCTCAAATTGTGAAACCGATTTTAAACCTTGGTTTACCTGATGAGTTTCTTGCACAAGCAAGCCATGCTGAAATGCTTCAGGGCTGTGGTTTAGATACGAAAGGTATTCAAAACTCAATTGAACAAGCATGGTTTAAGCTCGTACAGCATGTATAAACCCATGTAAAAATTAAAGTTGTAAAATTTTAGAAACAAAATTTCCCTAAAAGCCCCGATATTTGCTAAAATATTGGGGCTTTTATGCATTATTCTTTATCAGTTTCTTCAAATTTGTAGTGGGTGTTCAATGGAACCTATGGTGGTGATGGCTGCGCGTGCGGCTCAATTAGTTGGTCAAGAGCTTTTAAAAGCGCATCAAAATCGTCATAAACTCGATCTGCAAGTCGAAGAAAAAGGTATTGATGGTCCTGTGACTCGTGTAGATCGTTACATCGAGCAGTTAACTATTGATACGCTTCGTAAAAGTTATAAAAATCACAGCTTCCTTGGTGAAGAGTTTGGACTGCAAGAAGGTAAAGGTCACGACGCCGATTGGTGTTGGGTGATCGATCCGCTTGATGGTACTTTAAACTTTATCAATGGTTTCCCTCATTTCTGTGTCTCTATTGCTGTTCAACATAAAGGTGTAACTCAACACGGCGTTATTTATGACCCTGTGAAAGATGAGTTATTCTCTGCAAGTCGCGGTCGTGGCGCAATGTTGAATCAACGCCGTATTCGTGTAAATGTTAAAGACAGCCTTGAAAATACGTTTATGGGTGTAGGTCATGCTTACCGTGCTAAACGTAATGGTGAAATCATTTCTTATGCAAAAAATCATTTTGAATCATTGTTGAATGTCACTGAAGCAGGCGCGCAATACCGTCGTTCAGGTTCAGCAGCATTGGATTTAGCGTATGTTGCAGCAGGTCGTTTTGATGCTTATTTTGAACTTGGTTTAAAACCTTGGGATATCGCAGCAGGCGAGTTAATTGTGAAAGAGGCTGGCGGTACTGTGGTTGATGCACGTGGTGGGACTGACTCTATGGAAAATGGTCAAGTGATTGCTTGCTCTATGAAAATGTTAAAACCATTGATGCAAGCTGTTGTTCCTGCTTGGGGTGAAGCTGCGAAGTAATTTATAATTTTGTAGATCCAGTTTTAAAAAGCCTTCATATTTATGGGGGCTTTTTTATGGTGTTTTATTTCTGCATTGTAAGATATGTTTTTATGAGTTGAATATCACGAATATCTTTTTCACGGCCATAACTTTGTTTAAACCCAATTAAGGATTTCAGATCTATAAATCGTACTTGATCAAAAATATCGGCATGCTGAATTAGCCATGAAGTACTTCTTTTGAAATTTTCAGTGTTAACATCCTAATAAATCTCTATAAAATCATTGTATAACTTGGGCTTTCCATTGGGACGTATTTTAAAAGACCAATCTCTTTGTTTAAGTATTTCAAACAATTGCGTTGTAACAACAATATCGATATCAGAAGTCTCTCGAATGTCTCGCACGGTTAATGAGCCACCACCGACAATAAGATATTCATTTTTAGGTAATTTTAATCGATGTATTTCTGCAAGTAATTGCTGTTTATTCATTTTAATCTCGGTCATATCTTTTTATTTATAAATACCTTACTTTATTCATTAGTAAAATAATTTGATTTATTTTTACAATCAAGATATTGAATTTTAACAAGATAACTTTTTAACTCGGATGGATTTTTGAAAATATTTATATAAAACACTAAAACTTAGTGACATTATTAAAAATTCTGCTATACTCCGCCCACGCACTAAATTTCGTTCATTACCTGAACATTTCTCTTCTATATTGTGTATGCGCGTCCGGTCCAAAGAGAGGACATTATTTCGCGCCCCACCCAATCGCTTAAGCGATTCCTTCAGGTTGCGGCTGTAATCAAATGTGCGTTATACGCATCGTCGTTCTCGGATCGCCGCTGATTCTATATTTTCAGCGATTATTGCTGTGCCGCTTTTTGCCGATGTCCATCAGACCATATATTAATGGAGCACCCACATTAGGGTGAATATCTCTATGAGCAAAACTTTTGCTGAATTTTCTTTAGACGAATCACTACAGAAAGCACTTGAATCACTTGGCTTTACTACGCCTACTCCCGTTCAAGAACAATCTATTCCAGCGGCTATGGAAGGTAAAGACCTTCTTGTATCTAGCCAAACTGGTTCTGGTAAAACTGCTGCATTTTTACTTCCTACGTTAAACGCTTTAGCTGGACAAGATACTTTGTCATTTAAAGACCGTATGAAAGCAGTAACTCAACCGAATATCCTTGTAATCTCTCCTACTCGTGAACTTGCACAGCAAGTATGTCAAGATGCGATCGCACTTGTACGTCACATGAAAGGTGTTCGTGTTGCTGCAATCATGGGTGGTATGCCTTTTGGTAAGCAAATCCAACAATTAAAAGGTGCACAAGTTGTTGTTGCGACTCCAGGTCGTTTACTTGATCTTGTAAACCGTCGCCAAATCAAACTTGATTTAGTTGATTCTTTAATTGTCGATGAAGCTGACCGTATGCTTGATCTAGGTTTCTCTGAAGACTTAGAAGCAATCAGTGATTTAGCATTAAACCGTAAACAAACATTAATGTTCTCTGCAACATTTGCACCACGTATTATTAATCTTGCTGAACGCATGATGAATGATCCACAACGTATTGCAATTGAAACAGGTCATTCTACAAATACTGACATTACCCAAACTTTACATTGGACTGATGGTTTTGAGCATAAGAAAAAATTGCTTACACATTGGTTAAGTGAAGAAGACGTAGATCAGGCTGTTGTATTTGCTTCAACTCAAGAAGACACAGATATGCTTGCTGAAGAGCTTGCAGAAGCAGGTCTTTCAGTTGTAGCGCTTCATGGTGCTATGCCACAAACTGTACGTAACCGTCGTTTACGCAGTATTCGTGAAGGTCGTGCAAAAATCCTTGTTGCTACAGACGTAGCAGCACGTGGTCTAGACGTACCAACGATTTCTCACGTAATTAACTTCGGTCTTCCAATGAAGAATGAAGACTATGTACACCGTATTGGTCGTACTGGTCGTGCAGGTCGTACTGGTAAAGCAATCACTTTAGCAACTTACCGTGAACGCGGTAAGATCCGTGCTTTAGAAGATTATTTAGATGCACGTTTAAGCGTATCTGAGATTGAAGGTTTAGAGCCATCTCCACCTCCTGCTCGTGGTAGTCGTGATGGTGGCGGTCGTGGCCGTAGTAACGGTGGCGGCGGTCGTGGTCGTGATGGCGGTCGTGGCGGTTTTGGTGGTGGTCGTCGTTTTGAAGGTGAATCAAACTTCAAACGTCGTGAAGGCGGTGATGATCGTCCACGTCGTAGCTATGATGACAAGCCTCGTGGTGATCGTCCATCTTATGGTGATGATCGTCCAAAACGTGATTTTGGTGATCGTCCAGCACCACGCCGTGAAGGTGGTTATGGCGACCGTCCACAACGTTCTTTTGATGATCGTCCTAAGCGTGATTTTGGTGATCGTCCAGCGCCACGTCGTGAAGGCGGCTTCGGTGATCGTCCACAACGTTCGTTTGATGATCGTCCAAAGCGTGAATTCAATTCTGATCGTCCACGTCGTGAAGGCGGTTTCAACGATAAACCTCGTTTTAACTCGAATGATGACAACCGTGGTAACAGCGTAGACTATAAACCACGCCGTGAAGGTAGCTTCGGTGATCGTCCAAAACGTGATTTTGGTGATCGTCCAGCACCACGCCGTGAAGGTGGTTTCGGTGATCGTCCACAACGTTCGTTTGGTGATGATCGCCCAAAACGTACTTTTGGTGGTGAAGACCGTCCTAAGCGTACTTTTGGTGGCGAAGATCGTCCTAAGCGTACTTTTGGTGGTGAAGACCGTCCGAAACGTGAGTTCGGTGGTGAAGATCGTCCAAAGCGCGAGTTTAACTCTGACCGCCCACGTCGTAAATTTAACGATTAATTAAATAAAGTTAAGTAAAAAAACCAGTCTCCGGACTGGTTTTTTATTGCAAGTTAAAAAATATTTGTTAGAATAAAGTGTGTTCTTCGTCAAATTTTTAAATTAAATAGAGAATTATGATCTATAAAAATATGAATTCAACTCAGGAAAACCTAACGCTTAGCGTGGTTATGCCTTATATCTTTTCGATATTAGTTGTCTCGAATATCGGCTATCTGATCTATGGTTTAATTTCAGGTTAAATATATTTATTAACTAAACTAAAAAATTATAAAAGTAAAATTATTAAAGCAAACGTATTGGTATTTAAACAATGAATTTCATCTATTTCATTATCTTTTAATTACATAAATATAAGTATTTAAGAGTATAGTATGTGGGCTGATAAATGCAGGAAAATGTTCAGCTATGAATAAGCAAAATCATGCCGAAACAGAAGCTTTAATTGACGTTAAAAATTTAAGCTTTAACAGAGGTGAACGCATTATTTATGATAATGTGAATTTACAAATTCGTCGTGGACAGATTACCGCAATTATGGGGCCATCTGGAACAGGTAAAACAACCTTGCTACGATTGATTGGTGGTCAACTCACTCCAGATGCTGGTCAGGTGATGCTTGATGGCAAAAATATAGCCTCAATGTCACGCAGTGAGCTATTTGCGGCACGTGCTCGTATGGGGATGTTATTTCAAAGTGGTGCATTATTTACAGATATGTCTGTTTATGAAAATGTAGCATTCCCGATTCGTGCGCACACTAAACTCCCTGAAAATTTAATTGCAGAACTGGTGGCTTTAAAGCTGGAATCTGTTGGGTTGCGTGGTGCTGAAAAGTTGATGCCAGCAGAGCTTTCTGGTGGTATGAATCGACGTGTTGCATTGGCCAGAGCGATTGCCTTAGATCCTGATTTGATTATGTATGATGAGCCTTTTGCTGGACAAGATCCAATTGTAATGGGTGTTTTGTCACGATTGATCCGTTCATTACGTGAAGCTTTAGATTTGACGACTATTATTGTATCGCATGATGTTGATGAAACACTCTCAATCGCAGATTACATTTATGTTGTTGCTGAAGGTAAGGTTCAGGGTGAAGGTACGCCTGAGCAATTGAGAAACCATGCATCCCCATTTGTTCAACAGTTTTTAACGGGTTCGATAGATGGACCTGTGGATTATCAATTTAGTCATCAAGCCTATTTAAGTAATGAGGTTGGTTCATGAATGCTATTGCCTTACTCGGTAGACGCGTTCTAGAACGTGTTCAGGGAATTGGCGTTGCAACGGCAATGTTGCTACGTATTTTATGTTCAATGCCTACAATTTTAGGTGTGAAACTATTTACATATCAAATGTATCGCGTTGGTGTGTTGTCACTACTGATCATTGCTGTGTCTGGTTTATTTATTGGCGCAGTACTCGGACTACAGATGTATAACATTTTAGTCACGTTTGGCAGTGAAGCAATGTTAGGTGCTGCTGTTGCTTTAACGTTATTGCGTGAACTTGCTCCTGTGGTTGCAGCTTTACTTTTTGCTGGACGGGCAGGTTCAGCACTCACCGCTGAAATTGGTTTGATGAAAGCCACTGAGCAACTTTCCAGTATGGAAATGATCGGTGTTGATCCATTAAAACGTGTGGTTTCACCACGTTTGTGGGCTGGGATCGTGAGTTTGCCAATGCTATCCGTGATTTTCGCTGCCATTGGTATCATGGGTGGTAAAATGGTTGGTGTCGATTTTCTCGGTGCTGACGAAGGTTCTTATTGGAGCGGTATCCTGAGCAGTACAGAATTTATGAAAGATGTACTGAATGGAACTGTGATTAAAAGCTTAGTTTTTGCTTTAATTTGTACTTGGATTGCGGTGTATCAAGGCTATGCCTGTGAACCGACATCTGAAGGTATCGCAACATCTACGACACGTACTGTTGTGTATTCATCGTTATGTGTTTTAGGTTTTGATTTCGTGTTGACTGCGGTCATGTTCGGAGGTGTTTAATGAAATCACGTACAAGTGAGCTGGCCGTCGGTATTTTTGTCATCATTTTTGGTATTGCCGTATTCTTTTTGGCAATGAAAGTGAGTGGATTGGTTGGTACGAATCTTAAAGACAGTTATGAAATGTCTGCAACTTTTGACAATGTAAATGGTTTGAAGCCACGTGCTAAAGTGACCATGAGCGGAGTAAAAATTGGGCAAGTTGAAACGATTACACTTGACCCTGTAACCCGCCAAGCAACGGTTAAATTTGATTTAGATGGTTCTTTAACTTCTTTTAATGCAGAACAGCTTAAAAAAGTCAAAGAAAATACCTTGGGTGATTTGCGCTACAGTGCTGATTATCAAGCGGCAACACCTGAGAAACAAAAAGAAATGGAACAGCAACTGTTGGGTAACATGAAATCCATCACCAATATTGATGAAGATGCTTACATAATGGTTGCTACAAATGGTCTTTTAGGCGAGAAATATTTAAAAATTGTACCAGGTGGTGGAATTAACTACATCAAACGTGGTGAGAGTATATCTAATACTCAAGGTACAATGGATCTTGAAGATCTAATTTCCAAATTTATTACTGGTGGTGCAGGAAAATCATCGACTGATGCATCAAAAGCTCAAGATGAACCTGCAACGACCGAAACAACTGATGCTCAGACATCATTTGTCGAATAAGCATGAGAGGAGTGATTTAAATGAATATGCTTTTTAAACAAACTTTTGCTGCAAGTGTGTTGGCAACAATGGTTGTAACTGCGGCTCAAGCGGCACCAGCAGAGGCGCCACCTGCATTTGTTAAGCGTGTTGCAGATGGTTTAATTAGCCGTTTAAAAGCTGATCAGGGTAAATTACAAAATCCAGCCACTGTAAAAATGATAATACGTCAAAATCTTGATCCATATGTTGATGGACAAGCATTTACACGTATCGTTATGGGAACTTATGCAAATAGCAGCACACCTGCACAACGTGCGCAATTTGAACAAAATTTCCGTAATACTTTGATTGAAAATTATGGTTCTGCATTTGCTAAATATTCGAACCAAAGTTATTCAATGCGCCCTTACAAAGAGACAAATAGTAAATTCCCTGTTGTTACAGTGGACTTTAATAACAAAGGTGAAAAGATTCCTGTATCTTTCCAATTGTCAGATGCTGGCAGTCAATGGAAAGTACGTAATCTGAATGTAGCAGGTATTGATTTAGGTCTACAGTTCCGTAATCAGTTTGCTGCTAACGTACAACGTAATGGTGGCAATATTGACAAAGCAATTGCAACTTTTAAACCAGATGCAGATGCAGCGGTGAATAAAAAGTAAGATGTATAGCAAAGGTCAAGATAGGGATGAGTGAATGATTGAATTTAGAAATCAGGAATTACATGTGAGTGGTAAGATTGCTTATGAGAATGCTGAAAACTATTATTTAAATGGTTTGAAAGTTATTCAAAGTGAAAAGAATTTTCCAATCATCGTGAATTTGTCTCAGCTTGAACATGGTAGTACCTTGGCTTTGTCGGTATTGGTGCAATGGTTGCGCCAAACTCCAAGTACACAAGGTTTACAATTTAAAGCAGTTCCTGAAAAAATGATGAAGATCATTCAAGCTTGTCATTTGCAAGATGATTTAAAAATTATATAAATCATTGTCTTGTCTAGTCGTTAAATAAAAAAGCACCATGAGGTGCTTTTTTATTGGTTTTAAAGATACATTTGTCAAATAAGGTGTATTTCTTGTGCTTTGCAGCAGTACTTTAAAGTCCGCTCAAATCCATTTTTTCCATCTAAAGTAAACCAAAGGGCCGACAAAGAATGAAATGAGTATCGTAATCACGATATAAAAACTGGTTGTACCATGTGCAAAAGGTAATACTTCAGTGTTCATTCCATAAATACTAGCAATCAACATCGGAGGAGCGAGCATACTTGGTAAAATCGAGAATCGACGAATCGTATCGTTCTGTTCGGTATTAATAAATCC
Organism: Acinetobacter piscicola; assembly: GCF_002233755.1. GTDB lineage: Bacteria > Pseudomonadota > Gammaproteobacteria > Pseudomonadales > Moraxellaceae > Acinetobacter > Acinetobacter piscicola. The sequence goes on from NZ_NIFO01000004.1 coordinate 230,959, forward strand.
AGATGTCGTATCCAGTAAGAATCGAACTTTTTGGAATAAGAACGCGTCGTGTTCTACAAGTGAACGTACATCTTCACTGAGCTCTCGAATATCTGCATCGTAGATATGACTTCCTAAAGCACGTGGACGTGATAGAAACGTTAAAACACGACGTAAATCAATTAAACACAATTGTGCTTTTCCCAAGACATCTTCTTTTTGAGCTAAGCGTGTAATCATGTCATCTAGGTCAAGAATCATTTCGCGATGGCGAACGTTCAGCACTTCTGTTGAGTATAATTCCAAGTCCTTGTGGATATCTTCCAAGATATCCGCAAGCTCATCCAGTTTTGCTTCAAGTAAACCTAAAAGAATCCACGTCGGATCTTTATATTCAATATCATAGTCATTACGTCGAGCACGTGCGCGAAAAGCACGGAAAGCGACAAGCTTCTCACCACGCAGGGTAAATAAGCGTTCTTTATGCAAAATGAATGCAACGGTTTGTACCGTTGCTAGCATATTTGATGAATCGTCAGAATCACCTTCAACTTGATAGTTTTTATTTTTCGTTAAAAAATACGTACTGATATGTAAAATACCATCATCATCACGGTAAAATCGTGCAGATGAGGAAATGTCTTCCAAAGACTTAAGTGTTGGTAAATTTTGCTCATAAGCATCCAATACCCACTCTTGTTCTTCTTGTGAAGGTGCAATGAGATCGATCCACACCAACTCTGGATGTAGGTCAAATCCGCCATTAATGGTTGCATCTTCTAAGCTACCGCGCTCAGTGGCGTAAAAGGCTTCAAGCATAGTGTCTTTTCTCCCTTGCGCCGTAGTGTTCAATCGATGTGTGTATTTTAGACAAGGATTTCAGGAAAAACACTGATTACATTGTTCTTTTGCAAAAAAAATCTTGATTGGTTATGTGTAACTTTAGCATGACAAAATTAAAATTAGGTTAAATTTATGAATTCTATTGCTATTTTTTGTGGTTCTTCTTTAGGTTCAGATCCAATCTTTGCCGATATTGCTCAACTGACTGGTGAAACTATCGCCAAACAAGGTAAAACCTTGGTTTATGGTGGTGGCCGTTCTGGCCTAATGGGTATTATTGCAGATAGTGCATTGGCCGCAGGTGGTCAAGTTTTAGGTGTGATTCCACAGGGTTTAGTCGATCGTGAGTTGGCACATCCTGACTTAACGGAACTGTATATTGTCAAAAATATGCATGAACGCAAAACTAAAATGTCAGAATTGTCTGATGGATTCATCGCTTTACCTGGCGGTGCAGGGACGATTGAAGAGATTTTTGAACAATGGACTTGGGCACAATTGGGAATTCACTTGAAGCCGTGTGCATTTTTAAATATCGATGGTTTTTATGATGATTTGCTTAAATTTATTCAACTCACCACGGATAAAGGCTTCTCGAAAGCACGTTTTACCGATCAACTGATCCATTATGCATCTATTGAAGAAATTTTAAATAAGTTTGAACATTATCAAGCACCTGAGCCGAAATGGGGTGTCAAAGATCGTGAAGAATTGGTCAAGTTAGATCAAGTAGATAAGAGGTTTGGCTAAATCATCTGAACCTGATATTGATACTTGCTTTGAACACAATATATTGTTTTTTATTTTATTAATGGCACAATATGTTGTGTTTTAATTTTTTTTAATAAAATATGAATGTGATTACCGTTGCTGCCGCAGTGATTTTGAATGAACAAAATCAATTGTTATTGGTGAGAAAGAAAAATACTCAGTTTTTTATGCAAGTGGGTGGCAAACTTGAAGAGAATGAATTGCCAGAACAGACCATGCTTCGTGAAATCCATGAGGAAATTGGTGTTCAAGCTAAAATTCAACAATTTATTGGTCGTTTTGAAACACGGGCAGCCAATGAGGCGAATCATCAATTGGTGAGTTATGTTTACCAAGTTGATTTAGATCAAGTACCTAAAATTGATGCCGAAATTGCGGAGATGAAATGGATTAACTTGAATGATGATCAGACACTTTTAGCACCATTAACCAAAGAGGTTGTAATTCCGTGGTGTAAGCAAATTCTTGCATAATACCCTCTCTCAGTCTCTCCCAGAGGGAGAGAAGTATTTAAGAGCTCTCTCAGCCTCTCATAGGGGGAAGTATTTAAAACCTTTTCTTAGTCTCTCTCATAGGGGAGAAGTATTTAAAAACCCTCTCTCAATCTATCCCAAAGGGGGAGAAGTATTTAATCTCTCATGAGAAGTATGGCGGATTACTCTGCAGCAGCGATACAAGCGGTATGTACTTGCTGACAGCCTAAGTTTTCGAGTGCTAGCTTTAAGGCATGAACTGAGCTTCCTGTTGTTACGACATCGTCAATAATTAACACTTTTTTATATCTTCTTCGTTCAGTTTTGATGATTTGAAATTGTTGTTCGATATTTTCCAGTCGCTCTATACGGCTTAAGCCTTTTTGTGAATGTTGGGCCGCGCGAATCACGGGTTGCCATACAGGTATTTTGAGTTCTATCGCCATAATTTTGGCAATGATCAACATTTGGTTATAGCCACGTTCTTTTAAGCGTTCTGTGGAAATCGGCATTGGGACAATGGCTTGAACTTTGGGGAGTCTTAAATTTAATAGACTGTTGCTAAGTAATGTTTGATATTGCAGTTGTTGCTCGTATTTATAGGTTTGAATGACTCGATCTATCGGAAAGAGATAGTGATGTGCGCATAAAATATTTTGCTCATATCTTTCGATGTGCTGTTTGTACCACGGTAAATGATCCCAACAATCTGTACAGAGTGAATGCTGTTGTTGTTTGTCGATTCCACAAAGTAGGCAAGGGGAAATGCTTTGCATGCCTTTGTGGAGGAGTTGATTGATAAATTGGAGCATAGGATTCGTTTTATTATTTTTAATTGAGCGTTAATTTTGCATAGTTATGATTTGAGCGCAATGTTATTTATCACTGTCTCAATCAAAAAATACAAATCCATATTGTTTTAAATGATGTTTATTTCGTATTTATAGATGTAATCCCTCCCAACCTCCCTTTTTCAAAGGGAGGAGCTTTTTATATTTTTATGATGGAAAATGCATTTACTCAAAACCGATAGAATTATTACACTACACATACGCATATCTTGGTGCTTCAGGTAACCATCGTTTAAGCAAGGCTTCCGCATTTTCAGGATAATCTTTTAAGACCTGAGCAGCGACATAATGCGCTTGATTGAGTAAATGATCATCACGTTCTAACTTGGCAACACGAAAACCCATATCACCCGTTTGTTTTGTACCGAGTAGCTCACCCGGCCCTCGAATTTCTAAATCTTTTTCCGCAATAATAAAACCATCATTGGTTTCACGCATGATGCGTAAACGTTCTTGTCCATTTTGTGACAATGGATTTTTATAGAGTAGGGCACAGAAACTTGCTGTCGCACCACGTCCAACTCGTCCACGTAATTGGTGTAGTTGTGAAAGCCCTAAACGTTCAGCATTTTCAATGACCATAATGGATGCATTTGGAACGTCTACACCCACTTCAATAACGGTAGTTGCAACTAAGAGTTGTAATTCATTGTCCTTAAACTGTTGCATAATCATCTGTTTTTCATCTGCTTTCATCTTGCCGTGGACTAAGCCAATATTGAGATGAGGAAAGCGTTCTTTTATTTCCTGATAGGTTGCTTCAGCAGCTTGTGCGTCCAAAGTTTCTGACTGTTCAACTAGCGTGCAAACCCAATAGGCTTGTTTCCCTTCAGCACAATTGGTGGCAATTCGATTGAGGACTTCTTCTCGTCGATCAAGCGGAATCGTCACAGTTTGAATCGGGGTACGTCCCGGCGGAAGTTCATCAATCACAGAGGTATCCAAATCACCATAAGCAGACATCGCCAAGGTGCGGGGGATTGGTGTTGCTGTCATTACCAGTTGATGTGGCGTGGTATTGTTCACACCTTTATTGCGCAGTGCTAAGCGTTGATCCACGCCAAAACGGTGTTGTTCGTCAATAATGACTAAGCCGAGTTTGGCAAATTCAACATTGTCCTGAAATAAAGCATGCGTTCCAACGATCAGATTGGCTGTACCATCTTTTAAGGTTAGTTCCGCAGCTGTGCGAGCTTTGCCTTTTTGTTTACCTGAAAGCCAAGATACATTTAAACCGAGTGGTTCAAACCATTTTTTAAAATTTAAATAATGTTGTTCGGCTAAGATTTCCGTCGGCGCCATCAATGCAACTTGCCATCCTTCCTCTAAGGCATGACAGGCTGCTACGCCTGCGACTAGGGTTTTTCCTGCACCTACATCACCTTGAACTAAACGTAGCATCGGTTTGTTTTGTTTTAAGTCCTTGGATATTTCATTTGAAACACGCTTTTGGGCATTGGTCATTTCAAAAGGTAAACTGGCTAAAAGCTGCTTAGCAAAGGTTTTACTGGGAGAAAATGAAGGCGCTGCAATTTGCTGAATAAAAGCGCGTCGTGTCAGTAAACTAATTTGGTGTGCGACCAATTCTTCAAAAATCAAACGTTGCTGAGCAGGATGCGAACCTTGCGAAAGTTGCAACATATTGGCATTTACAGGGGGATGATGAATATATTCAAGTGCTTGATTTAAGGCATAGCCATTGGTGAATTTTTCAGGAAGTAATTCAGGTAAATCATCGGCATGATGTTTTAAAGCTTGTTTAACATACTCACGGAGTTTCGGTTGTGTTAAACCCTCAGTTGCAGGGTAGATTGCTGTGAGCTGTGTTTGGGGAAGTGGTGTATGCTCTGTAATCAATTGTATTTCAGGATGATACAATTCTAAACCACGTGCGCCGACACGGACTTCACCGAATATTCTTAAACGATTGCCTGCTTTGGCACGATCCATCAATGCTTTATAAATATGGTAGAAACGTAAAGTGACTTTGCCAAAATCATCTTGCAATAAAATGGCCATCGATTTGCGTTTACCGGGTGGCATGTCAATGGATTTGACTACACCTTCAAGCAGGTAGCTGCGACCAACTTGCAATTGGTTCATGGGAATGATCGTGCTACGATCTTCATAATCACGTGGCAAATGAAACAGCAAATCGTCTGTGCTGAAAATATTGAGCTTTTCGAGTAAGGCAGCGGCGGCATTGCCAAGCCCTTGTAATTGGTGGACGGCAGCCATGTCCCCTCAACTTAGGTTAAATTGATTTTTAAAAATCGGTTTTGAAGAATAGGTCATTTGATGCATATTCTATTTATTGGTTATGGTAAAACATCACAGCGTGTTGCTAAACAATTATTTCAACAAGATCACCAAATTACCACAGTGAGTCGGAGTCCGAAAGATGATGATTTTGCTCAACATCTCACTCAGGATATCCAACAACTAGATTTGTCGCAAGTTCAAGTGATTGATGCGGTTTATGTATTACTTGCGCCATCACGTGGTAATTCTCAAAGTCCAATTGAAAATTATCAACAGACTTATGTCGATTCGGTTCAGCCGATTGTAAAAGCTTTAAAGCATCATCCTGTAAAACGAATTATTGTCGTGTCGTCAACACGTGTTTATGGTGAAAGTCATGGAGAGCGTATTGATGATGATTCTGAAACTATTCCAAGTGATGAGCAAGGTCGATTGTTGTTGAAAATGGAGCAGTTATGGCAACAGGCTTATCCTAAAGAATGTGTGATTGTTAGACCGACTGGAATTTACGGCACTTCAGTTGCTCGTATGCAAAAACTTGCGGAAACGACAAAAACTTACCCCAATATTCATTGGTCAAATCGAATTCATATTGATGATTTGGCAAACTTTTTAGTGCATTTGCTTCACGTGGAACGTGCTGAAAAATCGTATATTTGTACGAATAACCAACCGATTCCTTTGCACGAAATGATTTTAAAGATTCAAAGAGAGTTGAATTTGCCTGAATTGGTTTTGGAAAGTGAGAGGGAGACAGGGAAACGGATTTTTGCAGAGAGGATGGTAGTGAATATTACTATTGGAAATATTTAAATGAAAATTGTATATAAACAATTGGTTATTTATAATTTATTTATTCAATTGGAAATAAAAGATCTTTGAAAATGTTTAGTTTTAATATACAAAGAGTTGATGGGTCAAATAGTACTATAGATATTCTGTGTGGAGAGGTAACTTTCTTTGTAGGGGGAAACGGATCTGGAAAATCTTCTTTAGTTAATCAACTGTATCGCCAGTATGGCAATGAACAATCTATTTATATAACTGCATATAGAAAAAATACATTCGATAGCGATATTATTGACTTGAATAATAATGAATATAGAAATGCAAAACAAAATGTATTTCATAATTTAAAGTCTGAGACTAGTAGATATCGTGATGTAAGCGAATATCAGAGTGTCAATCTACCAATCGTCACACTAAAAAATAAATCGATAGCCCATGCAATAGGGAATCATAATCTTTTAAAAAGAGGTGAGACATTAGAAAATCTTGTCTTACATACAGAATTAGATCAGATAAATGATATTTTTAAGAATAGTGGATTAAAAATTGAGTTTTTTATAGATAAAGACACGAATCTGATGGCAAAAAACCTTAATTATTGCCCTCCAAGAAACTATCCATTATCTAAATTGTCTGATGGAGAAAAAAGTGCCTTAATTATATGCTGTCAGGTGTTATGTGCAGAACATAATGTGCTCATAATTCTTGATGAACCTGAGAGACATCTACATAAAAAAATAGTATCTCATCTTCTATCAAATCTTATAGAGTTACGAAGGGATTGTGCTTTTGTAATTTCAACTCACGAATTAACATTACCTTCTTTTTTCCAAGAATCCATAGTTGTAAGTGTTCATAACTGTTATTATGAAAATGATTATTCTATTAAATGGAATATATCTGTAATTAATAATTATGATGAAACATTAAATGGGTTAGATGAACAAGTCAAAATGGATGTTCTTGGTGCAAGAAGCAATATGTTATTTGTTGAAGGAACACAGTCAAGTTTAGATACTGAGCTTTATACTGCTTTATTTAAAGATGTAACTGTAATTTCGAAAGAAAAATGTGATCTTGTAGAAATAGCTGTAAAAGGACTAAGGCATAATCCATTTGCTCATTGGACTAATGCTGTTGGTATCATCGATAATGATAATAAAGTACAGTCACAAATAGAAAACTTGAAATCACAATTCATTTTTAGTCTATCTGTCCATTCTATTGAGTCTATATATTATCACCCTAGAATTATTAGATGGGTTTTAGAGTCGGTTCAAGAAACGCATTTAACTACATCGGTCAATGAGTGTTTTAAAGTAATTTGCGATTTTATATTTAATGCTCTAAAGGATAAGAAAGAACATTTATGTTGTAGAGCTATAGAAAAGAAAATACGTGCCGAAATTATGTCATCAATTCCGACTCAAAAAGATATTCAAAATGGAGGTGCTTATAATAAGTCTTTTGACTTTTCATCTTTCTTACAGGAAGAGATTGCATATTTTGAACAGTTATTAGAGTCAAAAGATTATGAGTCATTAATTGGTCGATATCCAATTAGAGAAACGAACTTACTGACTCCTATTGCTAAGCAATGCGGTTTTTTAGATAGAAAAAGATATGAGATGAATGTTATTAGAGTTATTAGAAGTAACACTGATGCTAAAGATTTTGTACTATCATTACTTGGCGGTGCCGCTGAAGCTGTTTTAAGCTAGTACAAATAATTGCTTTTCATAAAATAATATTTGATATTCTCTGATTCGAAAAGGGTATCTACATTTTTTGTAGATACCCTTTTATACTTACTTCTTCTTACGTTTTAAACGTTTCTTCGCTTGTTGTGCTGCAACAGCGTCTAACGCTTCTTTTAATTCTTCATCGGTAAATGAAGTAATGTGCTGAAGCATTTGCAAAGTTACATCATCTAAAACAAGGTTTGCATATTGCGCAACATTACGGAATTGCTCATCAAAAACAATTGCGCCTTCTTTATTTTTGCCAATATAACCTTGCTCAGTCAGTACTCGAATAAAGCTTTGGAATAAGGCTTTATCAAAGAATTCAGGTGAATTGAATTCATACAATACAGAAAGACGTTGTCCTAATAAGTGACTGAGCACTTCAACTTGATTGGTCGAAATATTTCCTGAACCACGTTGTGTGATGAGTGCTAAAGTCATGTAATAACGTTCAAGACTTTGGCGAACTGGTGCAGCTAAAACAGCAAGTTGGTTATGATCTTCTGAGTTTGGCGCTGGACTGTAAATAAACTCTTCGTCATCAACAAAAATTAAATTAGCTTGAGCTAATGCTTTCACATATTCACAAACTTGATCTTTAATTTCTTCATCTTTCCATTTTAAGAATAATTCTGCTTTTAAGAATGGGTAAAGTGTGCGAATGACATTAATTAAATCAGCCAGATTAATTTTGCCGTTATGTTCAACTAACGCCGCGACCAATGATGGTAAAACAAATGCATGTAAAATATTATTACGGAAATAAGTCAGTAAAACGGCTTGATTATCTTCGATGGCAATAATATCGCCCAATACATGTTGAACACGTTTAATCAGTTTTAACTTCAAGCCATAAGCAATGATTTCTTTGCCTGAAAGCGGTGTCACTTGAGTGCGACTGTCATAAGGTAGCGCAGTCAATAATTTACGATAAGTATCGAGCTGTTTAATGCAGATTTCTTCATCAAGTGTATGTTTCGGTGTTGCCAATAAAATCAGCGACAATAATGAAACAGGGTTGATCACCACTGCACGGTTAATATTTTCCAAAATTGCATTAGCAGAACTGCTGACAGCATTGGAAACTTCTTGAGGAATAGGATCGTCATTGTGTTCAATTTTGATCTTATCCGCGCCGTGTTCTTTGAGTAAATCATCCAAGAAGACAGGCTCACCAAAATTCACATGCACTTTACCGAAAATACGTTCAATCTTTTTCAGGGTTTGAAGAATACCCCAAATAGACTCTGACTCTTTCGGTTTACCATTCATTTCCCCCACATAGGTTGCGCCTTCCATCAAGCGTTCATAGCCCACATAAGTTGGAATGAATACGATTGGCTTAGCACGACCACGTAAGTGTCCATGTACAGTCATTGCAAGCATGCCTGTTTTAGGTGGAAGCAAGCGACCTGTACGAGAGCGACCACCTTCAATAAAGTATTCAAGTGGCGTGTTGCGAGATAAAATGCTAAATAAATATTCTTTAAATACAGAAGTATAAAGTGCATTACCACGGAATGAACGGCGAATAAAGAATGCGCCACCACCACGTAATAATTGACCTACAAACGGCATATTTAAATTATCGCCCGCAGCAATATACGGCACCATCAAGCCACGTTTATAAATCACATAAGACAATAATAGATAGTCAATATGGCTACGATGACATGGGGTGTAAATCACCTCATAGTCTTTGACCAACTCTCGAACCGTACTAAAGTTATGAACTTCAACGCCATCATAAAGCTGAGTCCATAAGCGTGTTAGTGCCATATCGGCAAAACGTACTGCGGAAGCTGAATAGTCGGAAGCAATTTCATTAACAAAACCAATCGCTTTACGCTCAGATTCGATCATGCTGGTTTTAGAGCGAATACTTTCTTTGCGAATGGCATCCTGCACATCAGGCGCTTTGATTAAAGACTGCATCACATTACGGCGATCTGATAAATCAGGCCCGAGAATGACTTCTCGTTGACGGTCTAAATAATCATTTAAATTGTTGGCAATGTAGGTCGCTGGGGAAATGTTTGGGTGATGAATTTTGGCATATTGCACCAATTCACGCAGCGATTTGGTTTCATGGAACTCTAAAAAAGATTGACGACCATGTACGCCGATATTCATCAATTGTTTAACTTTACTCGGTGTTGCCCAAGTATCTGTAAACAATAATTTAAATAAAGAATCTTCCTTATCTGGCGAGCGACCCCAAAGTACAGTGACAGGGATCAATTCAATATCTAAGTCTGGATTTTGATCTAAAACATCGATTAGTCTGAGCAGTCGCGGAGGAAATGTATGTATCGGAGCGTGTAATAAATTGCTTTCATCTTGTTGCTGTAAAAATACAACCGCAGCTTTTTCTGTGTGATTGCCAATCACCAATGGATTTAAAGCAGGTGCAATCTTTAAACGGCGAGTTTCACTATCAACAACCAAGGCATTACTGCGTGAATAGTTTTGCAAAACATAGCACGTAATTTTCTGAGTCTTTTCAGGAGATGAAATCTCTTGATTTGCATTTTCAGAAACTTGGTTTTCTGTAGGAACTTCTCCAAGAACATGTGGTGTCACCACAAGGTCAAGTAGCTTACTTGAAAGCCGACGATACATTTGACCAAAGCCACTCTTGGACATACATACTCCTAGCGAATGATGAATATCGCATTATTAGTCAATGAAAGAAGCGATATTTTCTATAATTTAAAGATAAAACAATAGGTCATTTTCAGACATTTTGCATGAAAAACGGTTGTTTTAATCATTTTAAAACGTATTTGAACAGAGTATAGCAAACTCGATATGTGACAATATAGTCTATGAAACTTTAGCGAATCACTCAGAATTTATGGCAATATAGAGTTAACCCTCTAAAGTACATCTATTTTACGGCATTTATGATGACGTAAATTGGAATAAAAAAGGTCTTTTATGAATACTTTAACCCAAGAACTTGTTGAATTATTAACGCTTGAAAAATTAGAAGAGCACATTTTTCGTGGTCAAAGTCGAAACTTGGTTGGTAAACGTGTTTTTGGTGGACAAGTTCTCGGGCAAGCGCTGATGGCAGCATCATACACAGCAGATCGACCTGTAAATTCATTACACGCTTACTTTTTGTATGGTGGTGATGTCAATGCACCGATTATTTATGAAGTTGATCGTTTACGTGATGGTAAAAGCTTTTTAAGCCGTCAAGTTCGTGCTATACAACATGGGCGTACTATATTTTCAGCGATGGTGTCTTTTGCTTCACCAGAAGAAGGTTTGAATTACCAAATCAGTGAGCCAGAATATCCTGCGCCAGATGAGTTAAAGTCTGAGCAAGAATTAAAAGAAAACTTGATTAACTTTATCCCTGAAAATATTCGTGCAGCATTTATGCGTCCACGTCAGGTGGATATCAAGCCGATTAATATTGGTAATCCATTTCAACCACAACCTGAAGCGCCATCCAATGCGTTGTATATGAAAACCTATGGTGAATTGCCTAAACATTTGGCTGATAATGTTGCTTTGAACCAAGCGATTGTGGCGTTCTATTCAGATTATTCATTTATGGTGACAGCGTTACGCCCACACGGTATCAATTATCTTACGCCAAGTGTTCAAATTGCCAGTATAGATCATGCGATGTATTTCCATAAGCCAGTGAAAGCAGATGAATGGATGCTCTACGATATGGATGCAACCGTAACGGCAAGCTCTCGTGGGCTCAGTCATGGACGGATGTGGCAAAATGGAGAGCTAGTGTGTAGTACGGTGCAAGAGGGTTTGATGCGTATGCGTGAGATTGAAACGCAATAAACTTGAATGATCGACGTATTAAAGCTATCTAAACAGGTTAATGCTGAGCAGTTAAGAGTAATTTAGTGATTACTCATTTAAGAATCTCCCCTAACCCTGAGCCATATATGGCGCAAGGCAAAAGAGGGGGAACAATTGAGAATCTAAAATAATTTTGAATTCCTTGCGCAGCAGTGCTGCTCATCCCTCCTTTATCAAAGGTGAGGAGCATGCTCCGCAAGGGGAGGATTTAAAAAAGCTTAACTGGCTGGCATTGATTTAAACAGATGGCTTTTTTATTTTTGAACTAAGCTGATCACAAAATAATGCTCGATTCTATGTAACTTCAATGGCATATTGCAAAATACTCGAAATAAAACAGTAAGCAAAAATGAGCCTAAATACGCAAATTTTAATTGCCGCCATTCTAGGGGTTGGGTTTGGTTTTTTACTCAATCAATTTCCCAATACTCAGTTTTTTGAAGCCAGTATTTATGGCCTAGGCATTGCCAGTAGCATTTTTATTGGCTTGTTGAAGATGCTTCTTGTTCCTTTGATTTTTAGTTCGATTGTGGTGGGCGTTTCGAATTTACAAGCAGGCGGGCAACTGAGTCGCACTTGGAAAATTACCTTAGCCTGCTGCGTTACGACAACGACCTTGGCGCTGATTTTAGGGATTAGTTGTGCGCATTTATTTGATGTTGGAAAGGGTGTTGATATTACGCTTTTTCAGGATGTAATGAATCAACATCAAAGTCCCGATACGTTGACAGCTTCATCATTCTTTACCAATTTTATTCAAAATACACTCATTAACCCATTCAAGGCTTTTGCAGAAGGTAATGTACTCGCCGTAGTGGTTTTTGCCTTATTGCTTGGTGTGGCATTGGTCAAAGGTGGTGAGCGGTTTAGCAGTATTCGTAAACTCAGTACGCAATTTTTTGAAGTGATGATGATGATGGTTGGGTGGGTGATGAAACTCGCACCAATCGGTATTTTTGCATTATTGGCAAAATTAATTTCGACAGAAGATATTTCTATTCTGAGTCGTTTAGCTGAGTTTGCGGCAGTGGTGACTGGAACGACTATTTTCCACGGGGCTGTGGTTTTACCTTTATTGTTGTGGATTTTTGGGCGAATGAGTCCGATCACCTTTTTTAGAGGGGCGAGAGCGGCTTTAATTACTGCCTTTGCAACCAGTTCTAGTTCAGCAACCATGCCACTTTCGATGAAGTGTGCGCAGGAAAATTTAGGTGTGCGCCCTCAAACGGCAGGTTTTGTTATTCCATTGGGTACGCAATTGAATATGGATGGTACTGCGCTTTATGAAGCTGCGGCGGCACTGTTTATTGCAAATTTGATGGGACTTGATTTGAGTTTAGGACAGCAAGTCATTGTGTGTTTGACCGCAATGATTGCGTCATTGGGTGCGCCAGGAATCCCAAGTGCTGGTATGGTGACCATGATTATGGTTTTACAATCTGTGGGTTTACCTGCGGAAGCAATCGCTATTTTATTACCGATAGACCGTTTGCTCGATACTGTACGAACAGTGGTGAATGTTCAGGGTGATATGATGATAAGTGTTGTTGTAGATCGTTATACCAAAGACATGGGATCACCGAGTTAGTTTTTATTCACTAAAATATGGCTAGGCTATAAAAAAGATCTATGTAAAAAAGCAGGATTATTGATCTTAATGCCAGTCAGTTAAGCATTTTTAATCCTCCTCCTTGCGGAGCATACTCCTCACCTTTGAAAAAGGAGGGAGTATCTTAGATTCATACCTCATTGAATTCCTTGCACAGCAATGCTGTTCATCCCCTCTTTTGCCTTGCGCCATATATGGCTCAGGGTTAGGGGAGATTTATCAATTAGTAATAATAAAATTACTCTTAACTGATCAGCATTAAGATTCTTGATCCCGCTTTTCTTTTTTTATATAAGATTTAAGCAACTTTAGGTAAGGCGCGTTTCGCAGCAGGTGAACTGTCTAGGTAAGCAATCGCATCTTCTGTTTTAGCTTCATGTACAGGATCATACCACGGCATTAAATAACCGAGCTGTTGTGAAACTAACCACAGTGGATGTGGCATAAGGCGATTATCTGTCTGTGCGATACTCGCCCATTCACGCCATATCCACGGTTTATAAAATGCAGGTTTTTTATCTGCAAAGCGTGGGTCTTGTCCCATGATATGTGCAGCGCCATCAACCCATAAACCAAGTACGGCAATAATAACAATCACACTTTGATAATAACGAGAGATATAACCACCACCTAAATGGCGATATAAATCAAATGCAACAGTACGATGTTCGATTTCTTCTGCACCGTGCCATTTCACCAAATCTAGCATGTTAGGATCTGCACCAAGCTCAGCCCATTTTTTGTTATACAGCGAATACTTACCCAGTACGCAAGTCATGTGCTCAACAGTTGCGACGATTCCTAAACGAAATAAGTCCCATTGATGATCTAAGGCTTGAGGGATTTTTATACCTAAAGGTTGATCTGCAAGTAATTTTCCAAATAGAAAATCCATGAGGTCTAAATTACGCTGAATATCAATATTTCGTACTGTTAAATATTCTTTATTTGCAGAGACATGTGCTTGAGCATGCATTGCTTCTTGGCGAATAAAAGCACGGACATCTTGTGCTAATTTTTCATCAGTAATTTTAGGTAATACACGGTTGTAGAGTCGGCAAAACCAGAACTCACCTGCGGGAAGGATGTTATTAATTTCATTAATGAAATAACTGACAAAGGGTTGATTAGGAATCCAATCAATCGGTGTTTCTTGCCATTCAAATTTTACTTTACGCGGTTTGATTTGATACTGAATGGAAGACCCAATTTTACTGTTTTTTAATCGAGATAATAATTTCATCGCATTGTCCTGATTTTTATTTGTAAATATTACAATTTATCTATTCAGTATAAAAAAATGTCCTAAATAGTTATTAGCAATTTAGGACATTCCAATATCAATTGGTGATGAATTTGGTCAGACAATTTCTAGGTGAGGGTGTTTTATCTCAATTGATCTCTTGATTATCTGCTTGGTTTGAATGATCGAGATCAATGTCAGCGGTTTCATCTAAATCAGCATCAGCTTCATCAAAATCTGCTTCTGAAGCTTCTGGAATAGAATCCATATCAAAATCTAACGTTTTATCTAAGGTGTAGTTCAGTCGTCCAGCCATAATAGATGCTAATTCTTCAAGTCCTTGTTTATTCAATGAAGAGAATAACTGGATAGAGAAATTGAGCTTCATTTTTTGTAATTGTTGTTGTACATCGAGGAGCACTTTACTCGCAGGACCTCGATTGAGTTTGTCTGATTTAGTTAAAAGAACATGTACAAACAAATGGCGTGAATAAGCCCATTCCAACATCATCACATCAAAATGTTGTAAAGGATGGCGGATATCCATGAGTAAAACTAAACCTTGTAAACTTTTACGATGAATCAGATAGTTTTCAAGTTCTTTTTGCCAAACAATTTTCATTGCTTCAGGTACAGCTGCATAACCATAACCGGGTAAATCTACGAGGCGTTGGTCAGGATTGCCTAAACTAAAGAAGTTAATCATTTGTGTACGACCCGGTCGTTTTGATGCTCGGGCCAATTGCTTTTGATTTGTTAATGCATTAATTGCACTAGATTTTCCTGCATTTGAACGCCCTGCGAAAGCAACTTCATAACCTGTATCTTCAACACACAGGTTGAGTTTAGGCGCACTCATCAAGAATTCAGCTCTGCGCAACCAATTTAAAGACGAGGATGAGTACTCTGAAATCGCAGGGTCAGCTTTTTTCTCATAGCTAATTTTTTGTTTAGGGGCATTTGAGGTCTTACTGTTTTTAGACTTTCCACTGCTGCGATGCATACTTCAACTTCAATAAACGGATGAACAAAGTGCATTATAAAGGAAGTCGATCTTTCAAGCGAATTTTGGCAACTTTTATTGCGTAACTAAACTTAGATGTTCTTTTTTGCTTAGCTTAGATTCTTAGATAAAGTGGATTTATAGGTTGAGATTTGGGATAGGCGAGTGAACTGCTTTTTGATAACTCACTGGCGCAGTTAATACGTCTGCAACGGTATATTGGTCTAAGCTTTGATAAAACTGTACAACAGCATGATCTAAAATACCTTTTAAACCGCATTGGGGACGTAAAACACAAGGCGGAGTATTACACTCGACAATCTCTGTTTCTCCTTGAAGCGTACGCACAATTTTCCCTAATCTGAAATTTAAAATTTCTTGATTTAAGCGAAGACCACCACCCTTACCACGTGAAGTAATTAACCAACCTTGTTTACCCATAAAATGTACAATTTTAACAAGGTGATTTTGTGAAACTTGTAAATCTTCGGCAATTTCAGAAATCGTATAAGGTAAATCACGAGGCCTAGAGATATACATTAAAATGCGTAGCGCATAGTCGGTAAATTTGTTCAGTTGCATGTAAGCTGCTCATCTATTTAAAAAAAAGATGTATTGGGTTCTGAAAATAAATAAGGCCAGTCTAACATAGACTAGCCTTATAAAGAATGAAAGAGAAATTTGGTTTAAATACCAGTACCACCTGTGCCAAATGCTTCACTATGAATTTGCTCAGGTTGAATACCACGTGCAACCAGTGCTTGATGCTGTTGTTGCATAAATGGTATCGGACCGCAAAGATAGTAGTCTGCATTGGCTGGTAACAATGCTGCATCAATAGTTGCTAAGTCTAACCGTCCAGCGACATCATAATCTTCGCCAAGAACATCGCCTTCATGAGGGAATTCGTAAGCAGTAAATGTACTTAGACGAGGGAATTTAGTTTTTTGCTCATGAATGTGTTGTTTCATGGCATGTACTTGACTGCTACGACATGCATGAATAAAGCTAACAGGTTGTGGCATATCTAAAGTGACCAATTGATTCAACATGGCAATCATTGGTGTTAAACCAACACCACCACTAATGAATACGTTACGTTTACTACTATCAATCAGGTAGAAGTTACCTGTTGGTGCAGATACTTCAATTTCAGCACCTTCCGCCAAGCTGTGCAAAGTGCTTGAAACCCAACCACCAGCTAAATCACCTTTTTCATCTTCACGTTTTACTGAAATGCGTAAATAGTCAGCTTGAGGACTTGTAGAAAGGGTGTATTGACGTGGTTGTTTTAAGCCCAATTCTTCTACAAATACACGAACTGAAATATATTGGCCTGCTTCATATTTAGGTAAAGCGCCGCCATCTGCTGGTGCAAGATAGAAAGACGTGATTTCATCACTTTCTACGACTTTTTTCGCAATTTTAAAATTACGCCAACCTAACCAACTGCCTTGAGTTTGTTGATGTTGATCATAAATTGCTTTTTCAGTGCTGATAAATAGATTTGCCAATTGGCCATAAGCTTCAGCCCAAGCCGCAATCAATGGGTCTTCCATTGGAATACTGAGTACTTCACTAATTGAATGTAATAAGTTTTCACCGACAATATTATAGTCAGGAGATTGAATATTCAGGCTGACATGTTTATGTGCAATCAGTTCAACAACAGGTAATAGTACTGAAGGGTCTTCAATATTTTCAGCATAAGCTAAAACTGCACCAGCCAATGCTTGAGCTTGTGCACCACTGCGTTGATGCCCCATGTTAAAGGTTTCTTTTAATTCAGGATTATTGCCGAGCATGCGGTTATAAAAATAACCTGTCAGTGCTACACCATTTTCACGAAGAACAGGAACAGTTGCTTTTACAAGGTCAATTTGCTGCGGAGTCATTGTTGATCTCTCTTGGCTATCATTTATAAGATGTATTTAAAATATACCTTTTAAATTACATTTGCAATCTATTTTTAACATAAAACCATAAAAATTCTATGTGATTCTTTAGTCTAGTGTATTTCTTTTAGGTTAAATAAGTGTGAAATGTTTTAGAGAATGCATGAAGAACCAATTTAACAGAAAAATTTTGTAGGTTTACTTAGCCAAATGGGGGATTTATCTCAGGCCTTTTGGGGGATTTTTTCGTGATGTGAATCGGGCTAGCTTAGATTTCATACAACTCAATTTATATAATGTGTTAATCAGTGGAGATCTAAGTCATGGGTATGAATCAGCAAAGTGTAGGTGAAATTGCGAGAAGTATCACTGGTGCAACAGCAGTGTTTCATAAATATAAGCTAGATTTTTGTTGTAATGGGCATTTCACATTGGAGGATGCTTGTGTAAAAAAGAAAGTGAGTATTGATGATGTGATCCATGATTTACAAACACTTATTGATCATCAAAAACAACACTCAGATCGAGTGGAGGCATTACACACCAATGAACTGATTGAACATATATTGGTGCGTTATCATGAAGTTCATCGTCATCAACTTCCTGAACTTATTCGATTGGCTGAACGTGTTGAAAAAGTGCATAAGACCCATCCTGATTGTCCAACAGGATTGACAGGGCTGTTGGTGGAGATGCAACGAGAATTACTTAGTCATATGATGAAAGAAGAGCAGATTCTATTTCCAATGATTCGAGCACATCAACCTCAAGCGGTGCATCCGATAGAAATGATGCGACATGAGCATACGCTACATGGTGAAAGTTTAGAGGCGTTGGAAAAGCTTACGCATGATATTACACCACCAGCAGGTGCATGTAATACGTGGCAAGCGTTATATGTTGGATTGAATGCTTTTAAACATGATTTGATGCAACACATTCATTTGGAAAATAATGAATTATTTATGCGAATCTCATGAAGCTATATTTACTTAGCTTGACTTAATTGAGGAAATTTAATCATTCTGCTGAAGATGTATTGCATCATCAGCAGAAAGTTGGTGTTTATAGTATTAACGTTTTCCAAACAATGAGCCTAATAAGCCACGTACAATTTTTTGCCCTGTAGAGCCACCTAAGCTACGTGCTGCACTTTTAGCAAAAGTACCAATCACGTCTTGAGCCATTTTTGCACGAGCAGCTGCGGCTTTTTCTTCTTCTTTTTGTTGAGCTTTGGCGGCACGTTCTTGTTCTTTGTTTAAAGCCTCTTGTTGCTTGGCTTGAAACTTCGCCATTTCTTCGAGTTGCTTGGCTTGTTGCGCAGCAGCTTCAAAAGCTATTTGCTGTTGAGAGCTATCTGAAACTTTACGTTGTAACATTTCATAAGCGCTGTCACGATCGACTTCTTTGTCGTATACGCCTGCCACAATGCTTTGCGCCATTAATACTTTGCGTTCATCTAAAGTGATCGGGTTGAATGCAGAATAGGGTGGCATCACCATACAGCGTTCAACTATTTGTGGTGTACCTTGTTCGTCTAAGCAGCTAATCAGTGCTTCACCAACAGCCAATTCAGTAATTGCTTGGTCAACTTTAAACTCAGGATTAGCGCGGAAAGTATCAGCAGCAGTTTTTACGGCTTTTTGGTCTTTGGGTGTAAATGCACGTAAAGCATGTTGTACACGGTTACCCAATTGTCCAAGCACATCTTCAGGAATATCCAATGGGCTTTGGCTAATAAAATAAATACCCACGCCTTTCGAGCGAATTAAACGAACAACTTGTTGAATTTTGTCTTGTAAAGCAGGGCTTGCATTATCAAACAGTAGATGTGCTTCATCGAAGAAGAACACCAGTTTAGGTTTATCCATATCACCGACTTCAGGTAGCTTTTCAAATAGTTCTGAAAGCATCCACAGTAGGAATGTTGCATAAAGTTTAGGGGTATTCATTAGCTTATCAGCAGCGAGTAGGTTGATATAACCATGCCCATTTGAATCCGTTTGAATAAAATCCATGATGTCTAAGCTTGGCTCGCCAAAGAAGCGTTCGCCACCTTGATCACCTAGAGCTAATAAATTACGTTGAATTGCACCCAAACTAGCAGGAGAAAGGTTGCCATATTCGGCTTTTAAATCAGCCGCATTTTCACTGACATAGGTCAGCATGGCTTTTAAATCTTTAAAGTCCATGAGCAGTAAGCCTTGATCATCTGCAACACGGAATACTGCTGAAAGCACACCTTCTTGGGTGTCATTCAAATTCAGCATTTGAGCTAGGAGTAAAGGTCCAATTTCTGAAATCGTGGTGCGAATAGGATGTCCTTGTTCGCCAAACAAATCCCAAAAAATGGTTGGTGAAGCTGCAAATGGAACACTTTCAACACCTAAGCTTTTAATGCGCTCATCAAACTTAGGATTGCTTGAACCTGCTTTGGCAATACTGGATACATCACCTTTAGCATCGGCTAAAAAAACAGGAACACCAATACGTGAAAAACTTTCTGCAAGCACTTTAAGGGTAATGGTTTTCCCTGTTCCTGTTGCACCTGCAATTAAACCATGACGATTGGCAAATTGTGAGTGTAAGACAATATCTTGTGTTGTATCGGAAGTTTTTTTTGCAATGACGATTGGTGTACCCATTTTTATTCCTATAGCTTTAATTCGAATGCTTTTGTTTGAGTGAAGCATACTCAGTTTTTATATCATGCTTGTTATACAAAATTGCATGAAATGATGATGTTGTAAATCTGTTTTTAAATTTAGACTTTATAGGTGTGATGGTTGTTTTTAAGTTTGATAAAATGCAGCTTAAATAGAAGTGAATTGCTTGGTTAACCTAAATACATTTTGCGTTATTGAAAATAAAAAAAGAGTATAAAATGTTCAGAGTTGAAAACGTATCGTATGACGTACTGAGACAAGTGAGTTATAGAAGTATGGGGTATGGTCAAAATGATTTAGGTGATCGCGTAAAGCCTTATCTATGGGTTCAGCGTTTGGACTTATTGTTTAAGGTGATTCAGCATGAAATGGATGAATTTATTGATCAGTGCGTTGTAGATGATAAAAATCAACCTGAACCAGATATTGACTATCTTTATCAACTGAATTATCCCTCTGCACAAAATTTAATATTTGAATATCCGAGCTATTTTTGCCAGTTAATATTTGATTACCAAGATTTAATTTATCGTCCTTTTTTTGATGTGCTGACAACATTATTCTCTTCTGACCTACAATTTGTGATAAATACGCTAACAAAAGTGAGCTTGAAAAATGGTTATATTCACATGGAAGGAGAGGGTTTTTTTGTAGGGGAAAGTAGAAATTTAAAAAATTATCACTTCTCCTATGAGCTGAATAGACATCACCTCATAGGAAGTTTTCCTTATTTTAAACTTGAATTGCCTTTAAAGCATTTTCAATGTCTTGAATCAAATCATCAGCATCTTCCAAGCCGATACAGAAACGTACCAACAAGCCTTTTTTTAAGTGAGCTTGTTCTGTGTGACGCATCTCAGTTAAGTTGTATAACATCACTAAACTGACTGGGCCGCCCCAGCTAAAACCGAGTTTAAAGAGTTTTAAATGATCGCAAAATTGACGAATCGCTGTTAGATCATATTCCGTATTGAAAATGACACTGACTAAACCTGCACTTCGCTCTGTCTGGCAGGTTTGTTTCCAAAAGTCATGACTGATATTGTCAGGATCGGCAGGGTGTAAGACCTGAGCAAAAGCATCTTGGGTTTTGAGCCAATTTAAAATTTTCAACGCGCTTTGAGATTGATGTTCGTAGCGGATTTGCATTGAAGCTAAGC
Organism: Acinetobacter piscicola; assembly: GCF_002233755.1. Taxonomy (GTDB): domain Bacteria; phylum Pseudomonadota; class Gammaproteobacteria; order Pseudomonadales; family Moraxellaceae; genus Acinetobacter; species Acinetobacter piscicola. Next base: position 252,085 of record NZ_NIFO01000004.1, read on the forward strand.
TGCGCTGTACTTGTGCTGCATCATCACCTGAAATAGAAATACCTTGAATGGCATGCATGCGCAATAATTGCTGATGTAAGCCTTTATGATTGGTGACCACTGAACCCATTAAAATATCACCACCACCGCTTGGGTATTTTGTTAGGGCGTGTGCAGTAATATCTACACTTAGATGTTCATGGCTAAAATCAAAAGCATTAAAAGCTAAACCAGCGCCCCAGGTATTGTCTAAAGCCGTCAGAATATTGTGAGCTTTGGCTTTTTTAACCAAATTAATTAAATCAGGGAATTCTAAGGTGATTGAACCAGCGGCTTCTAACCAAATCAATTTCGCATGTTCTGAAGGTTGAAATGAGTCCACATCAATTGGATTATAAACTTTAACCGCGATTCCGTAGCGCTTTTCGAGATTATGTAGATGTTCCATGTTTGGGCTATAAATATTCTCAGCAACCCAAACTTCATCGCCATGACTTAAAAAACATGAATTCACTAAATTGATTGCAGATAAACCACTTGGTGTGAGTAAGCAATATTCCCCACCTTCAATTTGAGCAATATTATCGCCTAGCGTGTATGTGGTTGGAGTGCCATGCGTACCATAACTATAGTCATAATCATCCGTCCAATGGCGATTAAATAGTGCATCGGTATTTTCAAAAATAATGGTGGATGCACGAAATAAGGGAGCTTGAACTGTATTTATATATTGAGGTGCTTTGCGTGGTGCATGAATTAGTGCTGTTTGTGGATTTAGTTTCACAAGAGTGCTCAAAATAAGATGAATAAAGTATTGTTATAAGCAAAACATAATCGTTGAAGGGCGGAAAGCAATAATTTGTGAAAATTCATAACTAAAATTGATATTGGCTTCATTTTTGCATTTGTATCTTTGCAAGTTTTAGATTTTTAGCGTAAGCGATACAACAAGAATAGGTGAGAAGATGAAGAAACTTAAAGTGCATTATTTTCAACATATTGCAGGTGAAGGTTTTGGAAGTTGTTTTGAACATTTAAAAGCAATGGATGCTGAAATTACCGCAACAGAATTTTTTGCTTTGCCGACGGATTCTCAACTGGATATAGAGGCCTTACCACATGTAAATGAAGTGGATTTACTCATTATTATGGGAGGGGAGATGAGTGTAAATGATGAAGCGAATTACCCTTGGCTTAAAGTTGAAAAACGCTGGATTAGGCGCTATTTGGCACAAGAGAAGCCTGCGATTGGTTTATGTCTAGGAGGGCAGCTTATTGCCAATGCTTTAGGGGCAAATGTGAGACGCAACCCGATGCAAGAGCTAGGGTGGACTTTGGTGAATAAGAGCGAATATGTGCCTGATGAATACTTTCAACTACCTAAAGAGGTGAATGTGATGCAATGGCATAGTGAAACTTTTGATATTCCAAAGGGTGCAATTCGTTTAGCAGAAAATCCTGCGTGTCCAAATCAACTTTACCAAATTGGTAAAAATGTACTTGGCTTCCAGTTTCATCCAGAAATTACCCCACACAGTCTGAAAATATTTATCGAACATGAAGAGGATGATATGGTGTTTAGTGAAACACATATCCAATCCTTAAATAAATTAAAAACGACACAAAAATCGGATTATTTATGTGGAAACCAATTGTTAAACAAGGCGATTGATTATGTGCTCAAAGTATAAGTTGATGTTTAAAAGTTAAACATCTTGATTAACAATAAATTATTTAAAATAGATGAAAAGGCTTAAATTCATTTGCTTAACTGTTAAACAATCGTTATAATGAGCGACCCTTCGATATGAAGGGGATGGATGGCGAAGAAAGTCATCCAGATCGTTACAGTCGTGGCATCGATCATGACCTTAGTGATTTTCACTGCCTTTGACACTTGCCTTATTTAATGGGGTGAGATGCGTCAAGGGTGATTCTTTATATATTTGGCTTGGAGTTAACTGGTATGTCTAACCAGAGAATTCGTATCCGTCTTAAGTCTTTTGATCATCGTTTAATTGATCAATCTTCTCAAGAGATCGTAGAAACAGCAAAACGTACTGGCGCACAAGTTTGTGGTCCTATTCCGATGCCTACTCGCATCGAACGTTTTAACGTTTTGACATCACCACACGTAAACAAAGATGCGCGTGACCAATATGAAATCCGCACATACAAACGTTTGATCGATATCGTTCAACCTACAGACAAAACTGTAGATGCATTGATGAAATTGGATCTTGCAGCTGGTGTTGATGTTCAGATCGCATTGGGTTAAGGCTTTCGGTTAATTAACGCTCTAAGTTAATTAGGCCGCTTTTTTAGAGGTTTATGCACATGGCTATTGGTTTAGTCGGTCGCAAGTGCGGTATGACACGTATCTTTACAGATGCTGGTGTTTCTGTACCTGTAACAGTGATTGAGGTTGATCCTAACCGTATCACTCAAATCAAAACGCTTGAAACTGATGGTTATCAAGCGATTCAAATCACTACTGGTGAACGTCGCGAATCTCGCGTAACAAATGCTCAGAAAGGTCACTTTGCGAAAGCTGGTGTTGCTGCTGGTCGTTTAGTTAGCGAATTCCGTGCAACAGAAGCTGATCTTGAAGGTCGTGAAATTGGTGGAACTATCGGTGTTGATTTGTTCGCAGTAGGTCAAATTGTTGACGTAACTGGACAATCAAAAGGTAAAGGTTTCCAAGGTGGTGTTAAGCGTTGGAACTTCCGTACGCAAGATGCTACACATGGTAACTCTCTATCTCACCGTGTTTTAGGTTCTACAGGTCAAAACCAGACTCCTGGTCGCGTTTTCAAAGGCAAAAAAATGGCTGGCCATTTAGGTGCTGAACGCGTAACAGTACAAGGTCTTGAAATTGTATCTATCGACGCAGAACGTTCAGTTCTTGTTGTTAAAGGTGCGATTCCTGGTGCTACTGGTGGCGACGTTATCGTTCGTCCTACGATCAAGGCCTGAGGGGAAATAACGTGAATTTAAAAACTGTTTCCGGCTCTGCTGTTGAATTATCAGAAGTAGCTTTCGGTCGTGATTTTAATGAAGCTCTTGTACACCAAGTTGTTACAGCTTATTTAGCTGGTGGTCGTCAAGGCTCTAAAGCTCAAAAATCACGTGCAGACGTTTCTGGTGGTGGTAAAAAACCATTCCGTCAAAAAGGTACTGGCCGAGCTCGTGCGGGTTCTATTCGTAGCCCAATCTGGGTTGGTGGTGGTAAAACTTTTGCTGCTCGTCCACAAGATTGGTCTCAAAAAGTAAACCGTAAAATGTACCGCGGTGCAATGCAGTGTATCTTAGCTGAACTTGTTCGCCAAGATCGTCTAATATTAGTTGAAGAGTTTGCTGTTGAAGCGCCTAAAACTAAAGAGTTGCTTGCAAAACTTAACGGCTTGAACGCTACTCGCGCATTAATCGTTACAGAAGCTGTAGATGAAAATCTATATTTAGCTGCTCGTAACATTCCACATGTTGATGTGGTTGATGCTGCTGGAATCGATCCTGTTGGTTTGATTGCGTTCGATAAAGTTGTTATGTCTGTAGCTGCTGCTAAGAAAATTGAGGTAGAACTCGGATGAACAACGAACGTATCTATCAAGTCCTACAAGGACCTGTTTTTTCAGAAAAAGCACAAGTTCTAGGTGAAGCTGCTGGTGTTCAAGTTTTTAAAGTTGCACTTGATGCAAACAAACTTGAAATCAAAAAAGCAGTAGAGCAATTATTTGGTGTGGAAGTTGTTAAAGTTAACACGACTATCACTAAAGGTAAGACTAAACGCTTTGGTAAAACATTAGGACGTCGTTCTGATGTTAAAAAAGCATACGTCACCCTGAAAGCTGGCCAAGATGTTGAAATGGCTGACTTGGGCGATACCGCTGAAAGCGCAGCGGAATAAGGACGAAAATTATGCCAATTCAAAAATGTAAGCCAACGTCTCCAGGACGTCGCTTTGTAGAGAAAGTCGTTCACGACCATCTTCACAAAGGTGCGCCTTATTCGCCGTTGGTTGAAGCAAAAAAACGTACTGGTGGTCGTAATAATAACGGTCACATTACAACTCGTCACGTTGGTGGTGGTCATAAACAAAACTACCGTATCGTTGACTTTAAACGTAATAAAGATGGCATCCCAGCGGTTGTAGAGCGTATTGAATACGATCCTAACCGTACATCACATATCGCATTAGTTCTTTATGCTGATGGTGAGCGCCGTTATATTATTGCTCCTAAAGGTTTACGTGCTGGTGATAAAGTACAATCTGGTAACGATGCTCCAATTCGTCCAGGTAACTGCTTGCCACTTCGTAATATGCCAATCGGTTCTACACTACATAACATCGAGCTTAAAATCGGTAAGGGTGCACAATTAGTGCGTTCTGCTGGTACTTCTGCTCAGTTGTTAGGTCGTGACGGTTCTTACGCTATCGTTCGTTTACGTTCTGGTGAAATGCGTAAAGTACACGTTGAATGCCGTGCTGTGTTAGGTGAAGTATCTAACTCAGAAAGCAACCTTCGTTCACTTGGTAAAGCAGGTGCAGCTCGCTGGCGTGGCGTTCGTCCTACCGTTCGTGGTATGGCGATGAACCCAGTAGACCATCCACATGGTGGTGGTGAAGGGCGTAACAAAGGTATTCAACCTGTAAGCCCATGGGGTCAAAAAGCTAAAGGGTACAAGACTCGTACCAACAAGCGTACGACTAAGATGATCATTCGCGACCGTCGCGTTAAGTAACAAGTAAAGGAATCTGACAATGCCTCGTTCTCTGAAAAAAGGCCCATTCGTCGATGCGCACTTGTTCGCTAAGGTTGAAGCGGCTATCGCGGCTAATAACCGTAAGCCGATCAAAACTTGGTCGCGTCGTTCGATGATCCTCCCGGATTTTGTTGGTTTAACAATTTCTGTACACAATGGCCGTAACCATGTTCCAGTGATCGTATCTGAACATATGGTTGGTCACAAACTCGGTGAATTCGCGCCAACTCGTACCTATCGTGGTCACGGTGTTGACAAGAAGTCTAAACGTTAAGGTGCTATGATGGAAGTTACTGCTAAATTACGCGGTGCCGCTATCTCGGCACAAAAAACTCGTTTGGTTGCAGATCTAATCCGTGGCAAATCTATTGCTCACGCGCTTAATATCTTGAACTTCAGCAACAAAAAAGCTGCAGTTTTAGTTAAAAAAGCTTTGGAATCTGCAATTGCAAACGCTGAACATAATAACAGTTTAGATGTAGACGACCTTAAAGTTACTACGATTTACGTTGATGAAGGCACTAGCCTTAAACGTATTATGCCACGTGCTAAAGGCCGTGCAGATCGTATTACTAAGCGTACTTGTCACATTACCGTTAAGGTAGGGGTTTGATATGGGTCAGAAGGTTCATCCAATCGGTATCCGCCTTGGTGTTGTAAAACGTCATAACGCCAACTGGTATGCGAGTCCGAAACAATACGCTGAATATTTGCTTAAAGATCTTCAAGTTCGTGAGTTTTTAACTAAAAAACTTAAAAGCGCGATGATCAGCAAAATTCTTATCGAACGTCCTACAGGTGCTGCTAAAGTAACAATTAGCACTGCTCGTCCAGGTATCGTTATCGGTAAAAAAGGCGAAGATATTGAAAAATTACAGCGTGAACTTACTCAAATTATGGGTGTTCCAGCGCAAGTAAGTATTAACGAAATCGATCGCCCAGATTTAGATGCTCGTTTAGTTGCTGAAGCAATTGCTTCTCAATTAGAAAAGCGTGTAATGTTCCGTCGTGCTATGAAGCGTGCGGTACAAAACACAATGCGTGCTGGTGCGAAAGGTATCAAAGTTGAAGTATCTGGTCGTTTAGGTGGTGCAGAGATTGCACGTACTGAATGGTATCGTGAAGGTCGTGTACCTTTACATACACTTCGTGCTGATATCGACTATGCAACTATGCGTGCTGAAACTACTTACGGTACGATCGGTGTTAAAGTTTGGATTTTCCGTGGCGAGATCTTAGGTGGCATGAAACAAGTCATGAACCCTGCTCCTGCTGAAGAACGTCCAGCTAAACGTGGTCGTGGCCGTGGTGAAGGTCAGGAACGTCGTGGTCGTGGTGAAGGCCGTGGCCGTGATCGTGATGATCGCGCTGCTAAGGGAGAGTAATCATGTTACAACCTAAGCGTACTAAATTCCGTAAAGTGCAAAAAGGCCGTAATACTGGTTTAGCACATCGCGGTAGCACTGTATCTTTCGGTACAATTGCACTTAAATCGATTGAGCGTGGTCAAATGACAGCTCGTCAGATTGAAGCTGCACGTCGTACAATTAGCCGTCGTGTTAAGCGTGGTGGTAAGATCTTTATCCGTGTTTTCCCAGACAAACCAATTACTGAAAAGCCATTAGAAGTTCGTATGGGTAAAGGTAAAGGTTCTGTGGAATACTGGGTTTGTCAAATCAAACCAGGTAAGATCTTGTACGAAATGGATGGTGTTAGTGAAGAATTGGCACGCGAAGCGTTTACGCTTGCAGCTGCTAAGCTTCCATTTAAAACCACTATCGTTACTAAGACGGTGATGTAATGAATACTAAAGATCTACGTGAAAAATCGGTAGAAGAGTTGGCAGCTTTGCTTGATGAGCAACAGCTTAACCAATTCCGTCTTCGTATGGCGAAAGCAACTGGTCAATTGGGTAAATCGCATGAAGTTGCGCTTACTCGTAAGACGATTGCTCGCATCAAGACACTCCTTACCGAAAAACAGGGGAACGGACAATGAGTGAGCAAACAGTTCGCACGTTAACAGGTAAAGTCGTAAGCGACAAAATGGACAAGTCTATTGTTGTGCTTATCGAACGCCGCGTTCAACACCCGTTGTATGGCAAATCAATCCGCCGTTCAACAAAATTACACGCTCATGATGAGAACAACACAGCTAAAACTGGCGATGTTGTGACCATTAAAGAAAGCCGCCCAATTTCAAAAACTAAAGCTTGGACTTTAGTGGAAGTTATTGAAGCTGCTGCTGAGTAATTAGACGTTCTTGTTGCATCATCGGTCAATTTCGAGTACTCTTTGAGCCTTTCGAAATTGCGACCGGTGATGCTCGGTTTTGGAGTAGGGCAATGATTCAGACCGAAAGTATGCTAGACGTAGCAGACAACAGTGGTGCTCGCCGCGTACAATGTATTAAAGTACTAGGTGGTTCACATCGTCGTTATGCTTCTGTTGGCGACATTATTAAAGTTACTGTTAAAGAAGCAATTCCACGTGGCCGTGTTAAAAAAGGTGACGTGATGAATGCAGTTGTAGTTCGTACCAAATTCGGTATTCGTCGTCCAGACGGTTCTGTGATCCGTTTTGATGATAATGCTGCAGTTATCTTGAACAACAACAAGGCTCCGATTGCCACTCGTATTTTCGGACCAGTGACTCGTGAACTTCGTACTGAACAGTTCATGAAAATCATTTCATTGGCTCCTGAAGTTCTATAATAGAGGCAATCATGGCTAAGATTAGAAAAGGCGATCAAGTAATTGTGATCGCAGGTAAAGAAAAAGGCAAACAGGGTACTGTTTTGTCTGTTTCAAATGACCAAGTTAAGGTTGAAGGCCTTAACTTAGTTAAGAAGCATCAAAAGCCGAACCGTGCAACAGGTGCTGAAGGCGCTATTGTTACACAAGAAGCTTCGCTTCATATTTCAAACGTGGCGATTTTTAATGCTACGACCCAAAAGGCTGACCGTGTTGGTTACCAAGTGGCTGAAGGCGTGAAAACTCGCGTTTATAAGTCAAATGGTGAATCAGTGGCGGTAGCGAAGTAATAGGTTGAAATAGGCTATGGCCAGACTTAAAACACGTTATAACGACGAAATCCGAGCTAAGTTGAAAGAAGAACTTGGTTTGGGTAATGTGATGGAAATTCCTCGCATCACTAAAATCACCATCAACATGGGTGTTGGTGCAGCTTCAGCTGACAAGAAATTGTTAGATGGCGCTTTGGCTGATATGCAAGCTATTGCTGGTCAAAAACCAGTGCTTACATTAGCTCGTAAATCAATTGCTGGTTTTAAAATCCGTGATGGTTGGCCGATTGGTTGTAAAGTAACTTTACGCGGCGAACAAATGTACGAATTCTTAGACCGTTTGATCTCTATTGCGATCCCTCGTATTCGTGACTTCCGCGGTTTTTCTGCGAAATCATTCGATGGTCGTGGTAACTACTCAATGGGTCTCAAGGAACAAATTATGTTCCCTGAAATCGATTTTGATAAGATCGATCGTATTCGTGGTATGGATATTACTATCACCACAACCGCTCGCACCGATGACGAAGGCCGTGCACTAATTCGTGCATTTGGCTTCCCGTTCAAATAAGAGGTCGATATGGCTAAGAAAGGTATGATTAATCGCGAATTGAAACGCGAAGCTACAGTTGCAAAATATGCTGCAAAACGTGCTGAATTAAAAGCAACGATTGCAAACGTAAATGCATCTGATGAAGAACGTTTCGAAGCGATGATGAAGTTACAAGCATTACCACGTAATGCGTCTCCAGTACGTCTTCGTAACCGTTGTGGTTTAACTGGTCGTCCTCATGGTTACTTCCGTAAGTTCGGCTTAAGCCGTAACAAATTACGCGATACAGTAATGCAGGGTGATGTACCGGGCGTTGTTAAGGCAAGCTGGTAAGGAGCGACTATAAATGAGTATGCAAGATACCGTTGCCGACATGTTAACTCGTGTTCGTAACGCACAAATGGCAAAGAAACAATCTGTTTCTATGCCTAATTCTAAGTTGAAAGTTGCAATTGCAAACGTACTTCAACAAGAAGGTTACATTTCAAATGTAGATGTTGCTGATCTTGAAGGCAAAGCTACTTTGACAATTACTTTAAAATATTTTGAAGGCAAACCAGTTATCGAAACTGTGAAGCGTGTAAGCCGTCCAGGTCTACGCCAGTATCGCGGTAAAGATAGCTTACCAAGCGTTAAGCAAGGTTTAGGTATTGCAATTGTTTCTACAAGCAAAGGCATCATGACTGATCGCGCTGCACGTGCTGCGGGCATCGGTGGTGAAGTTATTGCTTTTGTTTCTTAATAGGTGATTCCTCATGTCTCGTGTGGCTAAAGCCCCAGTAACTGTACCTAATGGTGTAACAGTTACTCAGAACGGCCGGCAGGTCGAAGTGAAAGGCAATAAAGGTACTTTGTCTTTTACCCTGCATGCGCTGGTCGAGCTTAAACAGGAAGAAGGTCAACTTCATATTGCTCCAGTTAAAGAATCTCGCGATTCTTGGATGCAAGCTGGTACTGCTCGCGCTGTTCTTAATAACCTTGTTAAAGGTGTTAACGAAGGCTTCGAACGTAAGTTACAACTGATCGGTGTTGGTTATAAAGCTGCGGTTAAAGGTACTATTGTGAACCTTAACCTTGGTTACTCTCACCCAATCGATTACTCTCTTCCAGAAGGCGTAACTGCAGAAACTCCTACTGCTACTGAAATCATTTTGAAATCAGCGAATAAGCAGTTGTTGGGTCAAGTGGCTGCAGAAATCCGTGCATACCGTGCTCCAGAACCATATAAAGGTAAAGGTGTTCGTTATTCGGATGAAGTTGTGCTTCGTAAAGAAGCTAAGAAGAAATAAGGCGCGAGGTTCTTATGAACGAAAAGAAACAATCCCGTTTGCGTCGTGCGAAAAGCACACGCTTGCACATTCGTGCATTGGGTGCGACTCGTTTGTGTGTAAACCGCACTCCGCGTCACATCTATGCACAAGTTATTTCAGCAGATGGTGGCAAAGTATTAGCGCAAGCTTCTACTTTGGATGCATCTTTGCGTAGCGGTACTACTGGTAACGTTGATGCGGCTACTAAAGTAGGTGCTTTAATCGCAGAGCGTGCTAAAGCAGCTGGTGTTACTAAAGTTGCATTTGACCGTTCTGGTTTTAAATATCATGGTCGTATCAAAGCCTTGGCTGATGCTGCTCGTGAAAACGGCTTGGAGTTCTAATCATGGCTAAAGTTGAACAAAACGAAGGTCTTGTTGAAAAGCTGGTTGCCGTTGATCGTGTAGCCAAAGTTGTTAAGGGTGGTCGTATCTTCTCTTTCACAGCATTGACTGTGGTTGGTGATGGTAATGGTCGTGTAGGTTTTGGTCGTGGTAAAGCACGTGAAGTTCCAGCTGCTATTTCTAAAGCACTTGAAGCTGCACGTCGCAACATGATTACTGTTGATCTTGTTGACGGTACTGTTCAGCATCCTATCAATGCTCGTCACGGTGCAAGCCGCGTTTACATGCAACCTGCTTCTGAAGGTACTGGTGTAATTGCTGGTGGTGCTATGCGTGCAGTGTTAGAAGCTGTAGGTGTACGTAACGTATTGACTAAATGTTATGGTTCTACTAACGCTGCTAACGTAGTTAACGCAACTTTTAACGGTTTGCGTGATATGACTTCTCCTGAGAAAGTTGCTGCGAAACGTGGTCTTTCAGTAGAACAAATTTTAGGGTAATCAATCATGAAAACGATTAAAGTTACCCAGACTAAATCTTCTGCGCATCGTTTGAAAAATCACAAACTTTGCCTACAAGGTTTAGGTCTGCGTCGTATTGGTCATACAGTAGAAGTAGTGGATACACCTTCTAACCGTGGTATGATCAACAAAGTCTACTATATGGTTAGTGTAGAGGAATAAGCCATGACTCTGCGTTTAAATGAGCTTGCACCTGCTGAAGGTGCAAAACGTGACAGCCGTCGTTTGGGCCGTGGTATCGGTTCTGGCGTTGGTAAGACTGGTGGCCGTGGTGTCAAAGGTCAAAAATCACGTAAAAGTGGTGGCGTTCGTCCAGGTTTTGAAGGTGGTCAAACTGCGTTATATCGTCGTTTACCTAAATTCGGTTTTACTAGCCAATTGGCTTTGAAAACTGCCGAAGTACGTTTGTCTGAACTTACTAAAGTTGAAGGTGATATTGTTTCACTTGAAACTTTGAAAGCTGCGAATGTCGTACGTAAAGATATGGTGCGTGCTCGTATCGTTCTTTCTGGTGAAATCACTCGTGCATTCACTGTTCAAGGTGTTGCATTGACTAAAGGCGCTAAAGCAGCTGTTGAAGCTGCTGGCGGTAAAGTCGAGGAGTAATCGCGAGTGACTATGTCTCCTAGTTCTTCAGGTCATGTGAACATGATGAAAGGTCAACCATTTCATGTGAAATATCGTGAAATTATTCACCGATTAATGTTTTTAATTGGTGCGTTAGTTGTCTTTCGACTAGGAGCGCATATTCCGCTGCCAGGTATTGATAACGTCGCCCTAGAACGTTTTTTCAAAGCTAATGAAGGTACTTTTTTAGGTTTGTTTAATATGTTCTCAGGCGGGGCATTAGAGCGAATGTCTATTCTTGCGTTAGGAATTATGCCGTATATTTCTGCATCTATTATTGTGCAGTTAATGTCTACGGTGGTTCCTTCGTTAGAGGCATTAAAAAAGGAAGGCGAGCAGGGTAAGCGCAAGATTAATCAATATACGCGCTACGGCACCCTTTTACTTGCATTAGTCCAAGGTATTGGAATGTGTGCTGGTCTGATCAGTCAAGGGATTACTTTGACGTCAGGGCTAGCTTTTTACGTTCCAGCACTAACTTCGTTAGTTGCAGGTACTATGTTCTTGATGTGGTTAGGTGAGCAAATTACTGAACGTGGTGTTGGTAATGGTATCTCAATGATTATCTTTGCAGGTATTGTTGCTGGTTTACCAAACTTAGTGATCCAAGCATTTACATCTGTAGATAATGGTCAATCAAGCTTAATTGGTTTGGCGATATTTGGATTACTATCAATTGCTGTATTAGCAGCAATTGTGTTTATTGAAAAAGCTCAACGTCGTATACCTGTTAACTATGCTCAAAAGCAGCAAGGGCGTCGCGTATTTACTGCACAGCAGACACATTTGCCATTGAAAATTAACATGGCAGGGGTAATTCCAGCAATTTTCGCTAGTTCGTTATTGTTGTTCCCTGCAAGTTTAGGTCAATGGTTAGGTAGTGCTGATCCGAATGCAGGATTCGTGAAGCGTTCGCTACAAGATTTGGCATTAGTATTATCGCCTGGACAACCTTTGTATTTGGTGCTCTTCGGTGCGTTAATTATCTTTTTCTGTTACTTCTATACGGCACTGGTTTTCAGTCCGAAAGAAGTTTCTGAAAACTTGAAACGCAGCGGAGCTTACGTACCTGGTATTCGCCCAGGTGAGCAAACTGCTCGTTACTTAGATCATATTCTTAATCGTTTGACATTTATTGGTGCAATCTACATCACTGTTATCTGCTTAATGCCGATGATTTTACAAAGTTCTTTTGGTATTCCGTTCCATTTGGGCGGTACCTCATTACTTATTGTTGTTGTAGTTGTTATGGACTTTATGGCACAGCTTCAAGCCCACTTAACATCGCATCAGTATGATAATCAATCGTTAATGAGAAAAACGACTGCTCATCCTAAGGGATAAGCGCACTTAGAAGGTTTCATCATGAAAGTACAAGCTTCTGTAAAAAAAATTTGTGGTAGCTGTAAAGTTATCCGTCGTAATGGGGTTATTCGCGTAATTTGCAGCGCAGAACCTCGTCATAAGCAGCGTCAAGGTTAATTTAATTAAGACCTGTTGATTTCAGTAGGCTAATTAGGTTATTATCCGCCCCTCAAGATTTTTGTGGGGCGGTTGATTATCTCTACCGCCTTTTTGGAGAAATTTGAATGGCTCGTATTGCCGGTGTAAACATTCCGGATAACAAGCATGCTGTTATCTCTCTCACGTATATTTTCGGTATTGGCCGTCACACTGCTAAAAATATTTTAGCTGCTGTAGGCATTGCTGCTACTACTAAAATTCGTGAATTAGATGATGCTCAGCTTGATGCGATTCGTGCAGAAGTTGCTAAGGTTCCGACCGAAGGTGATTTACGTCGCGAAATTTCCATGAACATTAAACGTTTAATGGATTTAGGCTGCTACCGCGGTCTTCGTCATCGTCGCAGCTTGCCTGTTCGCGGACAACGCACCAAAACTAACGCACGTACCCGTAAAGGTCCGCGCAAACCTATTAAGAAATAAGATTTCTGGAAGCTAAAAGATGGCTAAAGATACTCGCACACGCAAGAAGGTCACTCGTACCGTCTCTGAAGGTGTTGCACACATTCACGCTTCTTTTAATAACACCATTGTGACTATTACCGATCGTCAAGGTAATGCACTGGCTTGGGCTACCTCTGGTGGACAAGGCTTCCGTGGATCACGTAAATCAACTCCGTTTGCTGCTCAGGTAGCTGCTGAAGTTGCTGGTAAAGCTGCTTTAGACTACGGTTTGAAAAACTTGGACGTCCTTGTAAAAGGTCCTGGTCCTGGTCGTGAATCTGCGGTTCGTGCTTTAGGTGCAGTGGGTTATAAAATTAACAGCATTACCGATGTGACGCCAATCCCGCACAACGGTTGCCGTCCACCTAAAAAACGTCGCGTGTAAGGAGAAACATTCATGGCTCGTTATATTGGTCCAAAATGCAAACTCTCTCGCCGCGAAGGGACAGACCTGCAATTAAAATCTGGCGTTAAACCATTTGACGTCAAAACTAAAAAAGCTGCTAAAGCTCCTGGCCAGCATGGCGGAGCTCGTGGTGGTAAACAATCTGAGTACTCACTACAATTACGTGAAAAACAAAAAGTACGTCGTATGTACGGTGTTTTAGAGCGTCAATTTAGTAACTACTATAAAGAAGCTGCTCGTGTTAAAGGCGCAACAGGTGAAAACTTGTTGAAATTGCTTGAAAGCCGCCTCGATAACGTTGTTTATCGCATGGGTTTTGGTTCTACACGTGCAGAAGCTCGTCAGCTAGTATCTCACCGTTCAATCACTTTAAATGGTCGTCGCGTTAACATCGCGTCAATCCAAGTTAAAGCGGGTGACGTGATCGCAGTTCACGAAGGCGCTAAACAACAATTACGTATTAAAAACGCAATTGAATTGGCTGCTCAACGTGGTACCGCTTCTTGGATTGAAGTAGATCATTCAAAACTTGAAGGTACATTTAAAGCTGCACCAGATCGTTCTGATTTACCTGCTGAAATCAACGAAAGCTTGATTGTAGAATTGTATTCTAAATAATCCTTGAGGTAGCAATAATGACGCGTACTGCAAACGAGTTTCTAACTCCGCAAGCGATCAAGGTCGAAGCGGCAAGCGGGACCTCGGCAAAAGTGATTCTTGAACCGTTAGAGCGTGGTTTTGGCCATACTCTTGGTAATGCTTTACGTCGCATCCTATTATCTTCTCTACCTGGCGCTGCCGTGGTAGAAGTTGAGATAGAAGGTGTCGAGCACGAGTACAGTACTTTAGAAGGCTTGCAGCAGGACATCGTCGAGCTCTTGCTGAACCTAAAAGGATTGTCTATTAAGCTGTTCGATCAAAACGAAGCATATTTAACATTAGAGAAACAAGGACCTGGCGACGTAACTGCTGCTGATCTTCGTTTACCTCATAATGTTGAAGTGGTTAACCCTGAACATTTGATTGGTACTTTAAGTGCTTCTGGCTCATTGAAAATGCGCCTGAAAGTTTCTCAAGGCCGTGGTTATGAAACATCTGACTCTCGTTTCCCTGAAGGTGAAACACGTCCTGTTGGTCGTTTACAGTTAGATGCTTCTTATAGCCCAATCAAGCGCGTGTCTTACACAGTGGAAAACGCTCGTGTAGAACAACGTACTGACCTTGATAAACTCGTCATTGATCTTGAAACAAATGGTACTGTAGATCCTGAAGAAGCTATCCGCAAAGCGGCGACAATTTTGCAACAACAAATTGCAATTTTTGTTGATCTTCAGAAAGATCAAGCACCAGTTGCTCAAGAACCACGTGAAGAAGTTGATCCAATTTTGCTTCGTCCAGTAGATGATCTAGAGCTTACTGTTCGTTCTGCTAACTGTTTGAAAGCAGAAAATATTTACTACATTGGTGATCTAGTACAGCGCACTGAGGTTGAGTTACTTAAAACACCTAACCTTGGTAAAAAATCGCTTACAGAGATCAAAGATGTTCTGGCTTCTAAAGGCTTACAACTCGGCATGCGTTTAGAGAACTGGCCACCAGCTAGTCTCCGTATGGACGATCGTTTCGCCTATCGTAGCCGTTAATTAAGTAGGACTATCACCATGCGTCATCGTAATAGTGGTGTGAAATTAGGCCGTACAAGCAGTCATCGTAAAGCGATGTTCCAAAACATGGCTAATTCTTTGTTTGAGCATGAGTTGATTAAAACAACTGTGCCTAAAGCAAAAGAGTTACGTCGTGTAGCTGAGCCTTTAATCACTTTAGCTAAAAACGATACAGTAGCAAACCGTCGTTTGGCGTTTGCTCGTACTCGTTCAGCAGCAACAGTTGGTAAATTATTTACCGTTCTTGGCCCTCGTTACAAAGAACGTAACGGCGGTTATCTACGTGTTCTTAAAGCTGGTTTCCGTGCAGGTGATGCTGCGCCGATGGCTTATGTAGAGCTTGTGGATCGTGAAGTAAACTAATTACTTACACGTCATAGAACAATCGGTTGTTCGAAGAAGGTCGGTATTTTACCGACCTTTTTTTATATCTAAAATTCAATAATTGTCAGACAAAATTTAAGTTTGTCCTCAACTGATATGAAATTTGTCGGAAAAATACAAACTTGACATTGCGTATTGTCAAATTTATGATTTAATAAAAATGTACTCTTAAATAGGTCATAAAAAGAACATGGAAAGACAAGTTGATATTCTTATTGTAGGCGCAGGTATTTCTGGTATTGGAATTGCTGCTCATCTATCTAAAAATTCGCCGCAACGTTCGTTTGAAATTATTGAACGCCGAGAAAGCTTTGGTGGTACTTGGGATTTATTTAAATACCCAGGCATTCGTTCAGATTCAGATATGTCGACTTTTGGTTTTAATTTTAAACCATGGCAACAAGCCAATGTTTTAGCTGATGGTGCTTCTATTAAAGGCTATGTTGCTGAAGTTATTGATGAATATAAATTAAAAGATAAAATTCATTTTAAACATCGTGTACGTACAGCAAACTATGATTCTTCGATTAAGAAATGGATTGTAGAAATTGAAGACGAAAATCAAAAGTTACAAACTTGGGTGGCTAATTTCGTTGTCGGTTGTACAGGTTATTATAATTATGACCAAGGTTATCAACCAGATTTTCCAAATAAAGAAGCATTCAAAGGCGAGTTTGTAAATCCTCAATTTTGGCCAGAACGATTAGATTACACAGGTAAAAAAGTAGTTATTATTGGTAGTGGTGCAACTGCAATTACTTTGGTTCCTGCAATGTCAAAAGGTGGAGCAGGTCATGTGACCATGTTGCAGCGTTCACCAACCTATATTGCATCTATTCCGTCTGTTGATTTTGTTTACGACAAAATGCGTAAAGTTCTACCTGAAGATGTAGCTTACAAATTGACTCGTGCACGTAATATTGGAATGCAACGTGGAATCTATGCACTTGCACAAAAACAGCCAAAACTGCTGCGTAAATTCTTATTAAAATCAATTGAAATGCAGTTGAAAGGTAAGGTGGATATGAAGCACTTTACTCCAACTTATAATCCTTGGGATCAACGTTTATGCGTAGTGCCAGATGGTGATTTATTTAAGATTTTACGTTCAGGCAAAGCCAGTGTTGAAACAGATCAAATTGAAAAAATTACAGAAACAGGTATTCAATTAAAGTCTGGAAAACATTTAGAGGCAGACATTATTGTGTCAGCTACAGGACTTGAAATTCAAATCTTAGGTGGAATCAAGGCAACAATAGATGGTAGGCCAATGAATACTTCACAGCACATGCTTTATCAAGGTGTGATGGTCAGTGATGTACCAAATATGGCGATGATTATGGGCTATATTAATGCGTCATGGACACTGAAAGTAGATATTGCAGCAGACTATATTTGCCGCCTTGTCAATTACATGGATCAAAAGGGTTTTGATGAAGTCATCCCTCAAGGTGATGCGACTGAGTTAATGGAAGATACTGTTATGGGGAGTCTAAGTGCTGGCTATATCGCCCGTGCAGCTGATGTAATGCCAAAACAAGGTAAACATGCACCTTGGAAGGTGAGCAATAATTATTTAGCAGATCGTAAAGAACTTAAAAATGCTAGATTTGATGATGGCGTATTAAAGTTTTATAAACGTGAAGTTCAAGCAGAAAAAAAACCTAAACTTGTTTCTTGATTAATAGAAGAAACTGAAAAGGAGCGAAAGCTCCTTTTTATTTTTCATGCTAAAAAATGTTAGATATTGTCCAAAATATTTTTAAAGCTTTATCAGTAGAAAAGGAGTAAATAGCCTCCTTTTCTAGATCATAATAAAAGCAAATTAAAAATTATAAAGAACGTGAAATCAGTTCTTTCATAATTTCATTGGTTCCTGCATAAATACGGTTTGCACGATTATCAATATATGCGCGAGCAATAGGATATTCAAGCATGTAGCCATAGCCACCATGTAGTTGTAAACATTCATCGACAACCTTTGAAAATAATTCAGAAATTTTATATTTTGCAGCAGCAGCTGCTTCTATACCTAGAGTGCCTTCAAGTTGTAATTCCATACAACGATCTAAATACGCGCGACTGAAATCAATTTCAGTACGCATTTCAGCGAGTTTAAAACGTGTATTTTGGAAAGCACCAATGGGTTTACCAAATGCTTTACGGTCTTTGGTGTATTGTACGGTATGAGCAAATGCAGCTTCAGCACCCGCTTGGCAAATAATCGCAACCAGTATACGTTCCCAAGCGAGTTCTTTCATCAGCATGATAAAACCCATGCCTTCCATACCGATTAAATTTTCTTTAGGCACACGAACATCTTCAAAGAATAATTCGCAAGTGTCTTGCCCTTTCATACCAATTTTATTGAGTGGCTTACCTTTACTGAAACCAGCACGATCAGCTTCTACAATAATTAAGGATAGATTGGCAGAGCCTTTTTCTGAGCTTCCTGTTTTACACACAACGATGGCCATATCGCATAAATAACCATTGGTAATAAAGATTTTAGAACCATTGATGATATATTCATCGCCATCTAAAACTGCTGTAGTACGAACACCTTGCAAATCTGAACCTGTACCCGGTTCGGTCATTGCAATCGCTGTGACAACTTCACCAGATGCCATTTTAGGCAGCCATTTTTTCTTTTGCTCTTCATTGGCAAAGTTGTTGAGATAATTGGCAACAATATCCGAATGCAATGAAAAACCCGTAGCAGAGTCCATTGCATAAGCTTGTTCTTCGATCAGAATCATGCTGTATAGACGGTCTACACCATAACCACCATATTCTTCTGGCATGGTTGCACATAAGAGACCTAATGCCCCAGCTTTATTCCACAAATCACGATCAACATATTGTTGTTTTTCGTATTTTTCAATATTGGGTACAACTTCTTTTTCATAGAATTTACGTACAGTTTCTCGAAATGCTTCATGTTCAGCATTAAATAATTTACGAGGTAGCATGTTTGCTAAAGGTCGAATTGCACCAGATTGCATTTTTATAATATCCAAATAGAATTTTAGTTCTTAGAAATTATGTGAAACAGCAAACTGTCGCAATGAGATGAATGCTCAAAACAAATTCAAAAATGATGAATTTGGTCATTTATATAAAACAAGAAAATTTTAAATAAAAAATAAGGTAAACTAAGCATGAATTTAGAGAGGGGGAAAATAGTGTCTGATGAGATAACATTAGAAGAGCGTAAAGTGATCTATCGTGCTCGACGTGGCTTAAAAGAAATCGACGTTTATTTTGATCCTTATGTAAAGCAGCACTACTTACAAGCAGAAGCTTCTGAAAGAGCTTTATTTAAAGAGTTGGTTGATCAAGAAGATCCAGATTTACTCGATTGGTTCATGGGAGTTTCAGAGCCACCACGTTCAGAACTTCGTGATTTGATCACCAAATTAAAAAAATATGTTCATGGATAGCCAAGCCGTCCATCATTGTTATCATTTAAAACCCAGTCGATTTGCACTGGGTTTTCAACTTTTATGTTTATTAATAATGTTAATTTTAATCTATTTAACCAGTGGTATATGGGGTGCTGTGGGTTGTTTTATCATCGCTTGTATAGGATTAACTTTTTTTCGAAAAAGACATAATGCATATAAATTAGAACAACTCGATTATCAATTATGGTCAGTGCAATATCGATCATCACAAAAAATTCAGCATGTTAAAATTGAGCGTTTTATTGATCATACTTTTTACATTGCAGTCAATTTTGAAGATAAAAAACTAAAACCTTTCATCATTTGGCAGGATCAAGTTGTTGAATATCAGTGGAAATCTCTCAAATCAAGATGTAAGTTTTAAAAATTGTCTAACAAGTTAAACTAATGATTGTTAATTTATATTTTTATAAAACAAATGCTTATTTATATTTTTTTTTAAATTCTAAATTTTGTTAGACGATAAATAATGAAAAATACCAAATATTCAGATTGTCTGACAATTACATGGTCATATTTTAGAAGTTCATTGTAAATTAAAAAAACCAACAGCGAATGAGGGTTTCAAAATGAGTGAAATTCATACGTTTTGGTTTCTAATCATCGCAATTTTTCTTGCGATTAGTATCGGAAGATTAGGAACTGTGCTGAGGGAACAGATTGAGAAAGCTAGCAATAACAAGCGTAGAAAACTCAAAACAAATAAACTCTCCTAAGAGTTTACCTTTTAACAAGTAGCATGTGCAGAACCGTCGCAGTGCTACTTTTTTTTGCCTAAAATTCGTAGAAATATAAACTCAGGTCAATTGAATTGTTTTGTCGTTATGGCACATTGTTCCGATAAAATTAGAGTAATTGCTCTTTTATTCAAAGAGTGCATCTGATATTGTTGGTTAAAAAGGACATAAACACAATTATATAGAGGACAGGAAGATGTCTAAGGTCCACAAATTTGGTCAATTCATGCTGACCGCTGTTGTTGCTTCATCTGTTTTATCTGGCTGTTCGTATGTGGTGAAATCTGGTGCAAATATTGCAATCGGATTTAGCGAATCACATATTGTTCCACCGATCCTTGCGGGCGGTGATACAGATATGGCATGTAATTCTGGGACTGCATTAACACCAGCCATTATGGCAACAAAGGATATGGGGGCAGATCCGACACGTATGGCTGTGCTTTTATATTCGGCAGCAGGTATGTGCGCAGAAAACCGTGCTTTAGATGCGGAATTAAGATATTTACGTGCTTCAAAAGACGGTAAAGTGACTGAAGCTCAAGATGCACGTGTAGAGCAAAAGCGTTGGGCTGCACTTGCAGCAGAACGTCAATATACGGGTTATCAACTCTTTGCTGAACGCTGGCAGGCAAAATATAAATATACCTTAGGTGATTCTTGCCCAACAATGCGTAAGGATTTGGATCAAACAGTCTACTTAATTGGTATGCTGAGTGGTTTACAAGCGATGACCAATGATATTAACTCTGGCGGTGCAGTGAATGTACCTAAAGATATTGCTGCGATTGTTGAACGTGGTATGGCATGTTTGGACAATAATAAATTTTGGGGTGCACCAAATGCAACGCGTGCGGTGATTTGGACATTATTACCCGGTGCTGGTGATGGCAAACCTGATCCAACGGAAACATTGCAACAATCTATGCAAATTGCTGAACAAAAAGGTGTTCGTTTAGCTTTTGCCATGAACGCTGTTGCTGCGCAAGCCAGTGGTAATGATGCTAAATTAAGGGCTGCATTAAAAGCATATGCAGCTTCTCGTACAGATGAAAAGCCAGTCAATCCTGAGTTTAAATTATTGGATAGTATGGCGGGTCATATGATTCAAGGTATCGCAGATCGCTATTGGACTGAAAATACGGGTGTTCGTGCTGCTGATGATGGAATGTCAACATTCTGGGATGAGCAAAATACTTCAGGTGATGATGAATTATTTAACGATCTTCCTGCACCAACAGAAAGTTCGGAAGTGGCAGCACCTGCTGAAGATACGACAGGAAAGAGTGAATAATACTTTTTTTAATGAATTTTCACTAAAAGAAGAGCAAGTGCTCTTCTTTTTTATGGTGAATAATGGATAAACAACAATTCAGTCTAAGTGGCTTGTTAATATTAGGATGCGCAATTTTTTTTGCGATTCTTCAATTTTTTCAGCCACATTTTATCTATCAATATGATGTTGTTCTTTCTCAACCGTGGCGCTTGTGGACAGGGCATTGGGTACATGTTGGGTGGATTCATTATTTATTAAATATTTTAGCGCTAGCTTGTTTACCTTTTTTATTTCCTCAGATTAAGCAGAAATATTTAATAGTTTTGCTTGTTATATTACCGCCTTTGTTAAGTATTATTTTCTATTTCATTTATCCGAATATTTTTGCTTATGCTGGCTTATCTGGAGTGCTACATGGGTTATATATATTTTGTGCCATAACGAGTTTAATTGAAAAAAAAGAGCGCTATTTTGTGACACTTATTCTGTTATTGATACTGATAAAAATTATTTGGGAATATTTTTTTGGTTCATTTCAAACAGCTCAATTGATCGGTAGCCCTGTCCTTATTCAAGCACACTTATGGGGCGTAATATTAGGTACGCTATTGGCAATTTTATGTATTATTGGTCGCATAAAAGTGATTCGAAAAATTGAATAATGATATTTAAAAAATTAATTTAGATTTCTTTTTTTTAAAATAAAGATCTTCATAAAAATAATGGTTTAGCGTAATTTTTGAACTAAAAACATTATATCTTTTGATTTAATGCCTACAATGCGAATAGATATTAAATTTTTTTAAAATAATGATGATTTTGATTGATTCTTTCCCAATTAAAGGTATTTTAGTTATTGACGTTAGGTAGGAAATATACATTTAAAATGCTTCATTGGCTCGATATGGTGTTTCTTTTTTTTAATATTTCTAACATATAGATTGAGTGTATAACATCAATACGTGAATATAAAATATAGACATTAAGCAGAATGAGCGTGTTAGTTTCTCCAACGTCATTTGGGTTGGCAAAAAGTCCCTCAAATAATCGAAGCGATGTCATATTTTTTTTTGCAAAATTAAGGCAAATTTAAGCTGTAATAATAGGAATGGGTATTGGTAAAGGATTTTACCACTGACCAAAATAAAATATGCGTTGTGCAAATCATTGTATGACGGCGATATATAAAAACTGGAATAACAATGCAAGAACCTGTAAATAAAAGATCAGGATTAGGTCTACTCAGTTATCTCTGGAATGAGTGGTTCTCAACCTTTTCCATACTTATCCTGCTTCTTCTGACCCTCATTATTGGGACAGGGGATATGATTCATGGGCAAATGCTCCGTTTCGGTGAAAAACTATACGGAAATGAACAAATAGGAATGCAGTATTCCTATTTAAGAGCAGAGCCACAAAAACCTTCTTGTGATCGCAACTTAAATATTGATGCGCTTGTTAAAGACAAAATGCAACAAGAAGCCAATGATCCAGATGTCGCATTCTTTGGGGTAACGCCTGAAGCGGATATCAGACAATCATTTATGGCTGCGCAACAAGAGTGCGAAGGAAAATTCGCTTTCTATGATAAATCCATGAAATATATGGAAGAACATACCACCATTCGTGCTTATCGTACGATGGAAACAGGGTTCTTCTGGGTTTTGAAATGGGGTGTTGAAAACCGAGTTATTCTTCTTGTACTTATGGTGATGATTGCTGCAATTTCAGCTTCTTTGAAAATGCACCATATTGGTTTACGTCCAGCAAGAACAAAGCTTGATTATAAAGTTTATTCGATTGCTATGATCGTGGGTAACTCATTCTTGAGTTTCTCTGTGTTTAGCCAATATCGTTCAGTGTTGAATTCAGGGGTTATCTCAACCTTTGAAACCTTAGCCGTGTATTGGTTATGGATGTTCTTATTCGTTAGTTTAGTTGTTATTAGCTTATTTCAGCTGTTCCGTACGCCAGAAAATGCAGAAGAAGGTGGTAAATTTGGGCTAGCTTTGTTGTGTATCCCTCTATATGCAACCATGGCGATTATCACGGGAATTGCATTTACTTTCTTTATGGATTACCCAATGGGACAAGGGATTTACCTTGGCTTTTTGGTTGAATTTTCAGGAATTTTCTTAAACTTAGCATTGTTTATTTGGGCAGGTATGTTGCTCACCCAAACACGTGTTATGGATTTGTTCTTGGCAATTTTACGTCCATGGAACCTTGCACCTGAAACATTGACTTGGTTGATTTTGATCGGTGCTGCTATTCCTACAGCATATACGGGCGCATCGGGTATTTTCGTTGTTGCTGCTGGTGCGATTATTTATAAGGAAGTGTGGAATTCAGGTGCACGTCGTCAGTATGCACTTGCTGTATCTGCAATGTCAGGTTCATTGGGTGTGGTTTTACGTCCATGTATTCTGGTTATTTTGATTTCAATGCTTGATAGTCGTCATGTAACCTCTGATGAATTATTTGATCACGGTATTTATGTTTTCTGGCTCACTGCATTTATTTTCCTTGGTGTGTCTTTATTGCTAGCTGAAAATAAATTCCGTATCAATTCTCCAAAAGTTGCTGTGCCGGGCATGCTTCGTGCTTTTGTTCCAGTCATTCCATATATTGTGATTACAATCATTGTTATAGGATTCTATAAGTATGGTCTGGATACGCAAATGGATGAGTTTACAGCACCTGTAATTCTTCCAATTATGCTATTGGCATTTATTTTATTCGATAAAGTTTTAGGTGATAAGTTACCTGCTCCTGAAAATCTGAATAGAGCATTAGAGCTTGAGCATGAGCATAAGTCAGAATACCTACGTGAACATGGTGAAGATGCTGAGAAGAAACGTAGCTTTGGTAGTGCAATCCGTTTTGCAACCTCTGAAAGCGTTGGACATATTGGTGCCTTAATTATTCTTATGGCATTGTCAGTCAGTATTGGTGGCTTGATTGAACGTAGTGAAATTGTGACCTTAATACCAACGCATCTTGGTAGTATTTTGATTACACTTGGCTTCATGGCGTTATTACTTGCTTTAATTGGTATGACCACAGATCCATTTGGTGCAGTAATTTTGGTCGCTACAACTGTTGCTCCAGTGGCTTTTACAAATGGCATTCATCCGATTCATTTCTGGATGGTTGTATTGGTTGCCTTTGAGTTTGGCTATGTTACTCCACCAGTTGCATTGAACCATTTACTGACGCGAATGTCGGTCGGAGACGCTGAAGTCGCCGCCGCTGATGCAGAAGCAAAAGCTAAATATACAAGCTTCTATTATCGTTACGAGCGTTGGATCTTACCGATGGTCGTATTGTTCTCTGCCTTAGTCATCGTGACTTACATCCCTTACTTCTTCAACTTATTTAATTGGTATCCAAACAAATAACGTTGTGGTAAACAAAAAGCACCTTCGGGTGCTTTTTGTTTATGTTCTTCAATATTTCAGATTAAAGTTGTTGATGGTTATTGAACTCATCATGATGTATTGAAAGTAATGACTGTATTTTATGAAAAGAAAAGTTGAAAATTGTTAAAATTTACTAAAAAGTTGATTGAGTTTTTTGCATAAATTAATTAATTTAGATCAAGATTAAAATTTAACAATAGATGTTGTACATGCAACTTTTACGGATTAGAGCTAAATAATGGGAAAATATAAATATTATAAAATCAAGACAATAAAAGACTGGTCTGGTGAAGATTGGGATGTTTATGATGAGAGAAAGACTCCGTCAGGTATTATGATTAATAGAGGTTGGCCATACTCTTTAACACCTAAAGATGGAATTGGTGGACAATTTACTTATATTCTTACCCCTGAAGTTGTAGCATTTGTTAAAACACATTCTATTACTGAAGTTGAGCAGCAGCTTGGTTTAAGTACGAGTATGGTTGCTAAATTTAGACGAACCTTAGGTATCCAAAATAGATTTATTTATCGTGATGATCAGTGGATTTTAGAACATCAAGATGAGCTTTTATATGACAGTTTGGAAGCACTGAAAATCAAATATGGGTTCAAAAGAACACAGGTTTATCAACATAAAAAGTGGTTGGCTGAGTTGATTGATATTCCAGCGAAAAAGAGACTGAGAGCAGGTAGATTAGAGGTTTTAAGAGAACAATGGTTTAATGATCATAAATCACAAATGTTAAATATGACTGCTCAAGAAATTGTAGAAGCATTTCAAGTTAGTTTATTTATCGCAAAAAATGCTTATGACCGTATCTGCTTAGAACGTGGAGAAAAGACCTTCTCTGAGAAATTTAAGCAAGGCAAAAGAAATAAACAACAATGGCTTCTAGATCATCAAGATGAGCTTTTACATTCTGGAAAGACCGTAGTTGAGTTAGCCAAGCAATTTAAAAAAACCAATGGGCAAATTCTGCGAGCAAAAGCCAAGCTTCGAGAAATTTTAAAAATACCCAAAGTGGTTGAACAAAATGAAACTTGGTTATTGGCACACCAAGAGGTTTTATTGAATCCTAATTTCAGTAAACAAGCGTTAGCGGAGAAATTGGGTATTGAGCCATCGCAAGTCGATCGTAAAAAAGGGAAGCTTAAGAAACTATTAAATATTCCGCATCATGTTGATCAAGTTCAAGCTTGGCGATTGCGAAACCAAGAGATACTACTTTCATTACATTTAAGTATTCCTGAAATTGCAAAGATGTTGGATCGAAAGGAAAAGTATATTGTTAAAAATCGTATGATCTTAAGAGAGTTTTTAAATATTTCGATAGAAGATCAGAAAAAAGCTTGGGTATTGGAACATCAACAAGATTTAGAGCAGCTGAGTATTGAGAAATTCCAAGAAAAATATCAGATAGGGCGTTTTGTGGTGCAAGGTTATCGGAAGCTTTTAATAGAACTGAAACAAAAAGCAGATATTAATGAATGAGATTTACAATTTTAGCTAAAGAATTTTAGATTGTAATGATGTTAAGTTTCGTTTTACTCAGATTTAAGCGTAAAAGTGAACATACATTAAAAGCTAAAGATATGATAATTATTATAAAATGAAAAGCTCTAACACGATGCTAAAGCTTTTAAAATAAAGAAAATAATTTAAGCCTTGGCTTGAATCGCCAATTGCTGTTCTAGTAATTTGACTTGTTCTTCTTTTAACTTAATCAATTGGTCTGCATCAGCTTGTTGTGATTTTAAATTTTGTTGCTGTTCATTCAGTTGCTTTTGAATATCTTCTAATTTAGCGAATTCTTCTTTGGCTAAACTCGCATTCTGAGGAACTTGATCTTTTAAAATAGATGCGTTAACTAATTCAACATTTGCTGTCGATGCTGCATTTTCCTGTATCGGTTGCGCAGCAGGAGGTGCTGCAACGACAGGTTTTTTCTGCGCAGCTACGGGTTGATTAAATTGATCATTCACTTGATTGTTTTTGTGATCGTTATTTAGCCAGAAGAAAACAGTAATGAATAAGCTAACGACAATTAAAGCCCCAGCAATGATCCACATCAATTTAGAATTATTTCTTTGATCTATACGCATTTTATTCGGTCCATTTATTTTGAAGAACGAGGCTTGAATTGAATAACCCCAATCTCATCTGGTGTGGCAGGTTCATCAGGCGCATCTACATGCGTAGGACGATTTTCAGAGTATCCACACTCGATGCATTCAATCCATTCAGCATCGCCTTGGGTGAGCATAACAATACGATCCATCGCTTCACATTTTGGACACTTTGCGCCAGCAATGAAACGACGTTTGATATTCATATACCCACCACACTTAAATCAATTTTGACCGTTAGTTTAAGCGTTGTTTAGTTATTCGTCCAACCCTGATGACGTAATAATGCATCAATTTTTGGTTCGCGCCCACGGAAATTGATAAATGCGTCAAGTGCTGTATCTTTTCCGCCAACTGCTAGAATTGCTTTACGAAATTCTTGTCCAGTTTGAGTATTGAAAACGCCTTCATTTTCGAAGCGATCAAAAGCATCACTGGCTAAAACTTCAGCCCATTTATAGGAATAGTATCCCGCTGCATAACCACCTGCAAAAATATGGCTGAAGCTATTTTGGAAGCGATTATAGCTTGCTGTAGGTAACACAGCATATTTGTGACGAATATCATCCAGTGTGGCTTGGATTTGCGTTGTATCTAAAGCTGGAGTGAGCTTATGAATGGTCAAATCAAATAATGCAAATTCAATCTGACGTAAACTTTGCATACCAGACTGGAAGAAACGGGCATTCAGCAACGCGCTGAGTAAATCATTTGGCAATGCTTCTTGAGATTCAATATGCTCACTGATCAATGCCAAGCTTTCAGTGTCCCAAGTCCAAAACTCCATGAATTGACTTGGCAGTTCAACAGCATCCCATGCAACGCCGTGTGTACCTGCAACAGAGATATTATCTACTTCGGTGAGCATGTGGTGTAAGCCATGTCCAAATTCATGGAACAAGGTATTGACTTCATCATGTGTTAGCAGAGCAGGTTGGTCACCTACAGGTGGTGTAAAATTACCAACCATATAGCAGATAGGTTTTTGTAATCCCTGTTCTGTTTGCATACGAGAACGGAAACCACTCATCCATGCACCACCACGTTTTCCATTGCGTGCATACAGATCGAAGTAGAAACCACCAATCACAGTACCTTGATCTTCAAGTTCATAATAATGCGCATCTGCGTGCCAAAGCGGTGCTTCACGCTCAACGACATTGATGCCATATAATCGCTGAACAACATTAAATAATCCCTGAATGACTTTTGGCGCAGGGAAGTAAGCTTTTAAATCTTCTTGAGAAAGATTGAACTTTTGTACTTTCAGCTTTTCAGAATAATAGGTGCTATCCCACGGTTGTAACTCATCAATACCATCAAGTTTGGCAATGGCTTTGAGTTCCTCAATTTCTTTTAGAGCAGGAACACGAGCATGTTCAGCGAGATCAACCAAGAACTTCTCTACAGTTGCAACATTCGGTGCCATTTTTGAAGCCAATGAATACTCTGCATAGTTGTCAAAACCTAAAAGTTTCGCCATTTCTTGGCGTAAACTCAAAATTTCGACCATCGCAGGAGCATTGTCATATTGTTGATCATCGGCTTGATCGGATGCACGTGTGGTATAGGCTTTATATAGATCTTCACGTAATTCACGGTCTTGGGCATAGGTCATAATGGCCAAATACGATGGAATATCGAGTGTGGCCACAGGTTGGTCTAGCTCACGTTGTTGACCATATTGTTTTAATAGTTCAACACTGCTTTGAGGTAAGCCTTTCAGCTGATCTTCAGTTAATGGCTTGCTATAGGCTTGAGTTGAATCTAGTACACGATTTGAAAAATCAGAGGAAAGTTGGGATAAACGTGCTGAAATTTCTGCATAACGTTTTTTAGCATCACCTTCTAAGGCCACACCGGATAATTTGAAATCACGTAAGGCTAATTTGATGGCACTTTGTTGTGCGCTCGGCAAATCAGTGAAGATGACATTGTCATAAATATGTTGATAGCTTTGGTATAAAGGGACGTGTTGTCCAAGTTGTGTGTAATATTCACTTAAACTTGGTAATAGTGATTGGTACACTTCACGGGTTTCTGCATTGTTCATCACCGCATTTAAGTGTGACAAAATACCCCATGATTCACTCATGTTATTTTCTAAAGTATCAATATTTTCCAAGACTTGTAGCTGTTGTTGAATGCTGTCAGGTACTTGGGTTAATTCATTTAGAAAGCGTTGACCATTTTGGATGGCTTGTTCAATATTTTGTTTAAGTTGTTCTAAGCTAATTTGATCAAACTGCGGTACGGGTAATGTTGCTTGTTCTAATGTCATGTGGTGTAAACCAAATCATTTACTAAGTTATAGATAGATGTAGGGCTTTTGGTAGAGGAAATCAAGGTGTGACAATAAAATTAACATAGAGATGATGTGTTAAATCTATAGGTTTGTTGCGTTTTGAGGTTGTATTCAAAAATAAGTACCTGTATCGGAGTTGCATACATCTATAATAATTCTAGAGGTTTGGTTTGATTTAAAAACGACATAAGTCACTAGGCTTCTTGCATAAATCAATTTTTAAACAGTGAATTAATTGTAAAAACCCTCATCCTGACCTTCTCCCAAAGGGAGAAGGGATTCTTTGAGTATCGAACTTATTGACAATAAGCGATTATTTTAATTCTCAAATACTTTTTATTGTATTTGGCCTAATTAAAAAAGAGAGCCGAAGCTCTCTCTTTTTGAAACTATTCCAACGAAGTCATTTAAAAACTATTCAGTTTTAGCTTTTGCATTCGACTTTTTCTTTTTCGCCTTCGCTTTTTTCTTCACTTTATCTTTAACCTTCGCTTCAGACTTTGTTGAATTACTTTGGCTAGGTTTTTTATTGTTAGAACTGGACTTTCCTTTGGCTTTTTTCTTTCGAAAGGGACGTTCTCCGTCTTCACTGACTTTTGTATCGTCAGATTCAGATTTCACTTTGGCAGGACGTTCAGAAAAAACCTCTTCTTTCGTTGTCGGTTTAGCAACACGTGGCGCACGGCTACGGATTGCACGACCTGCATGAGAAAGCTGTTGCAACAATTCAAAGTCAATCTTACGTTCTTCAAGATTCACACCAGCGACTTTAATCTTGACTTCATCACCTAAGCCGAAAGTTTGACCACGATTTTGTCCAACCAAATTTTGACTTGCTTGATCAAAAACAAAATAGTCATCGCCCAATTGACTAACATGTACCATACCATCGACATATAAATCTTTGAGTGTGATAAATAAACCAAATTCAGCTGTCGCACTCACCACACCAACAAATTCTTCACCTAAGTGTTGTTGCATATAGTGACATTTCAGCCAAGATGTTACGGAACGAGAAGCTTCATCAGCACGGCGCTCAGTTGCAGAAAAATGTTCTCCTGCATCGTCTAAAGCAGCACCTGAAAGTGGCGAAGGTTTCTGATGTAAATGGGCTTTAATTGCACGATGCAATAACAAATCAGGGTAACGGCGAATTGGTGAAGTGAAGTGTGTATACGCTTCATAAGCCAAGCCATAGTGTCCGACATTTTTTGCGCCGTAAAATGCTTGCATCATTGAACGAAGCAAAACAGCATGAATACTTGGTGCATCAATACGGTCTTTAGTTGCTTCAATAACGGCTTGATAATCCGCTTGAGTTGGCTGTTCTGGGAATTTTAAGCCCAATAATTTCACAAAATCACGAACTTTTTGAATACGTGAGAACTCAGGCGCTTCATGTACACGATACAACATTGGAATATCATGTTTTAAGCAATATTCCGCTGCGGCAACGTTAGCAAGCAACATACATTCTTCAATGAGTTTATGTGCAACATTACGTGAACGAGGTAGGATTTCGTTAATTCCACCTAATTCATCAAACGTCATATAGGTTTCAACGGTTTCAAATTCCATTGCATGACGTTCAGCACGTAAGCCTTTTAAAGTTTCATACAGTTGATACAACGTATTTAATGACTTACGCACATCACGATCTTCAGGAACCGCAGTACTGTCGCCATCGAAATATTGTGCAACTTGGGTATAGGTTAAACGTGCTTTTGAATGCATTACCGATGGATAAAATTCAAATTTAGTCACTTTACCTGCACGACTTAAGTTCAAATCACAGACCATACATAAACGGTCAACGTGTGGATTTAAAGAACATAAGCCATTGGAAAGTGCTTCTGGCAGCATGGGTAATACATAATGTGGGAAATACACTGAGGTGCCACGTTCTTGCGCTTCATCGTCCAATGGTTTGCCCGAACGGACGTAGTGACTCACATCGGCGATCGCGACAACAACACGATAACCGCCACCTGGACGTTTTTCTGCATAAACGGCGTCATCGAAATCGCGTGCATCTTCACCATCAATCGTGACCAGTGGCAAGTCACGTAAATCGATACGGCCTGCATGATCTTTGGCTGTGGGTTCTTTAAAACTTTCTGCTTCTTTTACAACTTCTTCTGGAAACTCATAAGGCAAGCCATATTCTAAAATGGTTTGTGGAATAATGATTTCAGTATCCGCTTTGTCTGCCATCGATTGAATAATATGCCCTGTCGCAAAATTGTCGCGAGTCGGATAGTCGTCAATTTCTACACGTAACGCATCGCCAATTTTAGCTTTGGCATGTTCAATAAGTTCTTTTTCTAAAGTAATCGGTTGATGTGCATTCGGATTAGCAGGCTGAATAAAATATTCACCTTCAAATTCTGCAACTTTACCAATCAGCTGTTTAATACGGCGTTGGGTAACTTCAGTCACATAACCCCAAGCTTTGCCTTTACGGTCTACTGAGGTTTGTTGGACTTTGACACGATCACCATGAAAGACTTGGCGTAACTCACGCTCAGGTAATAAGAACTCATCTTTTTTACCATCTAAACTTGCAACACCCAAACCTTTTGAATTGATATAAACAGTTGCATCTAATGTAGGTTGATCTGCCATAAGCTGATATTTAAAGCCATCTTTCATGAGCTGACCATCACGTACCATGGCACTTAAGCGATGACTGAGCGCATCAATACTCTTTTGATCGGCAATTTCAAATAGACCCACGAGGTCTGAATGTGACAGAGCTTCTTGTTTTTGCTCAATGATTTCTAAGATGAGCGTACGACTCGGAATAGGATTGTCATAACGTTCAGCTTCAGCTTTAGCTTCAGGATCGACCCAATTTTTCATCATGTATTTGGTTTCTAGTCAGAAGATAGGATTAGCATAAGACATACGATGCCAGACTGCACGTAATTGATTGCAATAATGTGCTTTAAATTTAGATTTATGAGGATTTCTCTAAATTTTCATTTAATTAGCAGCATTTAAAGCCTAAAAAAACGACAAAATGATGAAAATTGTTTAAAAAGTATTTAATTGAGCAAAAATCTATAATTTTTTTAGGTTGATGGCTTGCTGAAATGAGTTTTACTTTGTATTATGGCGGCTCGTTACGGTGAGATGGGTGAGTGGCTGAAACCACATCCCTGCTAAGGATGCATACGGGTAACTGTATCGAGGGTTCGAATCCCTCTCTCACCGCCAACGAATAACTTATGATGCGCTCATAGCTCAGCTGGATAGAGCACTTGGCTACGAACTAAGGGGTCGGGAGTTCGAATCTCTCTGAGCGCACCAATCAAGTTAATCGTGATGTAACGAAGTCGATAGCTCGACAACACAAGTATTGCGCTCATAGCTCAGCTGGATAGAGCACTTGGCTACGAACTAAGGGGTCGGGAGTTCGAATCTCTCTGAGCGCACCAACTTGAACACATCGAAAGATGAAAAATAACCGCTTAATTGCGGTTTTTTTGTGTCTGGGGTT
>NZ_NIFO01000005.1 GCF_002233755.1 Acinetobacter piscicola
GCATACTTTTTAAAACACCACCAAATATCAATTTCACCAATATTTGACTCAATCTCTTCAACCAATTGCATCACTTGTTCTTCTTTACGTGCATCTGAAGCAAAACCATATGCAACACCACCCGCCTGTTCAATTTCCTCAATCAATGGCTGTAATTTTTCTGCATTACGACGTGTCATACAAGTGATATAACCACCTTTTGCAAATCTTTTAGCAATTGCACCACCTGTCGCATCTCCTGCGCCAATCACTAATGCGACTTTTTGCTTTTGCTGTTCTAATCCATTCATAAGCTTTCTCGACAGAGGGTTTTAATGCTTTTATAAAATAACGGTCGTTATTATAACGATCACTATGTTATAATTTTTGGAAATCGTCAAGATCATTTTTTGATTTAGGAATAGTCAGTATGCGCTATAAATCAGGCTATAAAGAACAAAAGCGTCAAGAGCTGTTAGACATCAGCGGACAGTTGGCAAAAAGAAATG
This sequence comes from Acinetobacter piscicola, assembly GCF_002233755.1. GTDB lineage: Bacteria > Pseudomonadota > Gammaproteobacteria > Pseudomonadales > Moraxellaceae > Acinetobacter > Acinetobacter piscicola. The sequence goes on from NZ_NIFO01000005.1 coordinate 489, forward strand.
GTTTTAATGCCACAGGTGTAGATGGCTTTATGAAAGCTGCGGGTGTAACCAGTGGTGCTTTTTATTCACATTTTTCTTCAAAGAATGATTTATTTAAAGCGCTGATTGAAAATGAATTACAGCACAGCATTCAAATGTGGCAAGACAATCCTTATGACGAACCTTCACAATGGATTGATTTTGAACTGAATCGGTATTTAGCTTTATCACATGTTGAACAGCCTGATCGTGGTTGCGCACTGCCTTCACTTGCCTCAGAAATTGCGCGTTCAGATGATGAAATCAAGCAGGCCTATCAAAATGAGCTGATTCGAGGGCAACAAATTTTTCTAAAATATTTAGACAGTGAAGAAACAGCTTGGGCTGTCATGTGTCAATTGGTTGGTGCAATTTTAATGGCACGTAGCATCGCTGATGATGCATTGAAAATCACCATTTTAGAAGCGTCTAAAAAATCGATTAAAGCATTTATTACACATTCAGCGAATGATAAAGCGGATGTATTTTAAATCGATTGGGTTCATTGATATTCCGTTTTGATCAATCAAGTTAAATTATCAACAAACCCGAATCTGATTTAGATTCATTTACACGTTATAAGTAAAATGCAAGCTTATAGCGCTCCATTACCCAGTACTAATCCTTCACGGCGTGGATCAACACCACCAGCGTATTTTTTTTGATTATTCAAAGCAACTTGCATAATCGTTGAAACACCACTCGATTGTGCAGCCTGATTCACAACATGACCTTTATCCTGCAATTCTGTCACCAGTTCACTTAAATTCAATATTGTATTTGACCCATCGACATTGGTAATTAAACTATTGGTTGCACCAAAATTCACCAAGGATGTCGCTTGTTGAGCATCCAAATTCCAATCTAAAATACCCACCAATGTTTTCACAACAAACTGAATAATCGTTCCACCACCCGGTGAACCTGTCGCAACATAGAAATCGCCCGGTTGTGTGCCTTTAAATACGATTGTTGGCGCCATAGTACTTCTCGGTCGCTTATTTGCTTCAACACGATTGGCAACCAAAGCACCTGTTGCATCCATTGGATTGGCTGAAAAATCCGTAAGCTGATTGCTTAATAAGAAACCATCGACCATATGAAAAGAACCCATGCTGGATTCAACCGTTGAAGTGACAGATGCAACATTTCCATAAGCATCCACAATGGTAAATTGCGTCGTACCATGCTCAAGCGTTTTATCAACACCCGCAGCACTACTAAAATCACCAGCAGATGCGACGCCCATTGATTTATTTGGATTGATTAAAGCCGCGCGTTGTTTTAAATAGTTTTTATCCAAAAGACTTGGAATACCTTTTGCAGGTAGTGGCACAAAATCTGTATCCGCTACATATTTATCACGATCCGCATAAGCTAGACGTTCAGCTTCTGATACCAAATGCACACCCATTACATTGGGAATACCACCTTCATTGGTGGTTTGTGATGGTGGATATTGCGCTAAATCAAAATTCTCTAAAATACCTAAAGTTTGAAGTACCGCTATACCTCCTGAAGATGGTGGTGGCATGGTGCAAACATAATAAGCACTACGATATACAGAACAAATCGCTTCACGTTTAATCGCTTTGTAATTTTTTAAATCATCCAGTGTCATTAAACTTGGTGTGATTGGTGTTCTTGCGCTGTCATCTCCCACTGTTTGGCTGGCTTTTTGGATAATATTTTGAGCAATTTTACCCTGATAAAATGCTTGGGCGCCGTCATCAGCGATTTTCTTTAAAGTTTCTGAATATGCGACATTTTTCAATGTTTCGCCTACGTTATATGCTGTCCCATCTGCTTTAAAATAAGTTTGTACTGCATTTTTATCCAAAGCTAAATTGTCTTTGTTCGCGACTATTGCATTGGCTAAACGTCCCGGTACTTTAAATCCATTTGACGATAAATGAATTGCATTATCAAAGAGTTTGTTCCAAGCCAACTTTCCATGTTCGCTATGTGCCATATCAAACATTTTCATCGTACCGGGTACACCAATCGAACGCCCACTCCGTCGTGTAGTTGGCACAGGTGTTAATGAATTTGTATCCGCTTGATTTTGGCGAGCCAAATAATATTGTGTTGCAGCAGCGGGGGCCGTTTCACGACCATCATAGGCAGTCACTTTCTTAGATTTTGCATCGTAATACATCAAAAATGTACTACCTGCAATGGTGCTTGATTGCGGTTCAACCAGTCCTAATACAGCTTGTACCGCAATTGCAGCATCGACCGCAGAACCACCTGCTCGCAGCACGTCACAACCTGCCTTTGTGGCAAGCGGCGTATTTGCCACAACCATATACTTGTCAGAGTATTTAACTTTTAACCCAGTGCGATAACCAGATGCAGGCTCAGGAAATGCAGGATCCCCTGCTTGATCTGAGCCAACAACGACATTAGACCCATCATTTGCGGTTGCAGAACAACTATATGGGTTTGTATCTTTGTCTAAATCATTACGTACATGATCAGAATCAGAGTCATCATTACAACCATATAAGCTTAAAATGATGGAACAACAACACACCGTTAACATACGTTTTTTTAACATGTAGAACTCCTTTCTTCATTTTTATCAGCTTATCTATGGGTGAAATTTAAATTATATTATTGAATTACATAATAAAATTATTTATTTAATTTCAATAATTGATAAGCGGTTTTTATATAGTAGGTTCTCTTACAAATGAACTCCAATAAATTGTGGAAATATCAATTTAATTTCAATAATGTTATCTTGATATAAACACTTTTGCTTGCTAAGCAGTCAGATCAGGCTATGAATTCAAACTTTCCAAAAACTATTTATGCAATCCAACATCTCGCTTTTGAAGATCTCGGTTCACTTGAAGATTTATTTTACCAACTTGGCTTTCGAGTACGTTATTTCGAAGCAGGTATAGATAATTTAAAACAAGCTTTTGAATATGAAGGTCTGACGATTATTTTAGGTGGTCCAATTGGTGTTTATGAAACAGAGGATTATCCTTTTTTAAAAGATGAAATTCGCTATTTAAAACAGCGTTTAGAAAAGAATTTACCAACGATTGGTATTTGTCTTGGCGCACAATTGATTGCGCATGCATTGGGTGCAAAAGTGTATGCGGGACATGCGAAAGAAATTGGTTGGAGTACGTTAGATATTCGTTATGCGAACAATAATATTTTAGCGCCTTTAGCAGATACGGCTGTTTTGCATTGGCATGGTGATACTTTTGATCTTCCCGAAAATGCGACATTATTAGCAAGTTCAAAAATTTATTCTAATCAAGCTTTTCAAGTGGGACAACAGATTTTGGCATTACAATTTCATATTGAAGTTGCAGCAGATAGTTTAGAAAAATGGTTGATCGGACATACTTGTGAACTACGTAAGGCCAATATTAATATCCAAAATTTACGTGAAGATAATACTAAATATGCTGAGAATTTAGCAGACAAGGCAGAAATTATTTTTAAAGAATATCTAAAGAATATTGGATTGGTTTAATCAATTTTTTTATTTATTTTCAATAACAAAGCATCCAATTGGATGCTTTATTCTTTTTGTTATTTATTTTCCTGCATATACTTTATTTTGAGAATAAATAACCCATCAATTTACTAAACAATTAATATTAATAATTTTAAGAAAAATTTATTAATTAGTATTTAAAATACAATAACATAAGTATTTTTCGTTTTAAAATTAATCAAATTAATGCTTGCAGCACATCTTAAATCATATAGACTTTAGTTGTATAAGAATCATAAATTTAAGATGGCTATATGCTCAAAAGGATTGCAGCATGTTAATGACTTTGTTGATCGTTATTGTTTTGGTATTTTTTGTGATATGTGCATGGAGTGCATTTGAAATTTATATTGAAAAGCGAAAAAATCGCACTACCGTTTACAAACAAATTTCTCAAACTACAGATGAGAATCAATAATTTAATTAAAATTCCATCTCAATGCTTAAAAAACATGCATATCAATAATCTTGCTTTTAAAGTTCTTGTAATTCAATTCTAATTTCGCTAGTATTCTTTCTCGAAAATACTTGAAACACTAGTATTTATAGGGCCTGTAGCTCAGTTGGTTAGAGCAGCGGACTCATAATCCGTTGGTCCCCAGTTCAAGTCTGGGTGGGCCCACCAAATATTAAACCCTCTAAGCCATGAGTTTAGAGGGTTTTTCTTTTTAAATTAGAAAATATTTACAATCTCACTATCTGTTTACGTACTGTTCCAATTAGAAACCTTATAAAACTCGTTGATCCATTTGTTCAAAATCATTGAAATTGGCTTGATCCGATTTAGCACACATTGATTTATTCTTGATTAATCAAAATTTTTCCATTCATCTGAGAATCTCAGAAATAAAAAACCTCCTAAATAAGGAGGTCTTTTACCATGCAACGCATTAATTTAATGCAATCGCTCTTGCCATAATTTCTTGAGGTATATTTTCTTTTAAAAGGACGGTAAGCGTTTGCTCTTTCGAGTTAACTTCAACATTATTTTCATTGAGTACCGCATTTACATCTTTAGGCGTAAGTGTGTACATTGCACCTGTAATTGGATCAACAATTAATATTCCGATTAAACCACCAAAAATAATATTTCCGAAATACCAGCCACTAAGTCTTGATTTAACATCGACAGTTGTCGTTTGGTAACCCTCTTTAGCGAATGTAACCTTATAGCTTTCTGGTCTAAAATAGCCAGCTCCTTTGCGTAAGGTTACTGTCGCAGGTGTTTGCCCAACATGGATTTTTTCACCCTTCTTGTTGGTAATCGTGATTTGACTTAGCTCAGGAACACTTTTAAATGAGAGCGTTTGACTTGAGCCAGTAATAATACTCGCACAGCCTGTAAACGTAGTTGTTAGGACTAACATTGAAGCTGTAAATATTTTCTTCATAAAATTTCAATTCTGGAAGTTTGTTGCTAAATTATATGAATTGTATGTATTTTTGTAATCAACAACAATTAACCATATGACTGTTTGAAGATGTTTTAGTCAGTGAGCATTTTCCTTTTTGGGGACACGAATAACGTATAAATTTTTTGCTATGTAAATAAAGCAAATAATTTCAGTAGATTAATGGTTGTAATTATCGAATATAATGGATGATATATACAGGGTTGCGACGAAAAGCGGTTCATCAATTATGAGTCAAATATTATTCATTTTGGGTTTTATAATGCTGCCTGCTGCTCCACTATTTAGTCATTTATATTTTTATGAAAAAATTCAAAACTCTGAAAAAGCCAAACTTATATATTATCTAAGTTTAGTTCCTAGCATCATCCTTTTATGTAGTGCTGTTTATCTTTCACCCTCACAAACGTTAATCAAATCTGTAGAATGTGGCATCGTTAAACAATATAAAACGTATAAAACTCGACATCGATCTACATTTGAACGGATTACCATTGTGATGGATTCATCTGGCTATATTCGCTACTTGGATTTTGATAAAAATTTACCTCGTTTACAAAGCAATCAACATATCTGCTTTGAACTCTATGATCGGTTTAAAAATAAGGGCTTAAGTGAATCACGTATTATCAAAATCACATCGAATAAATCAGCGATGTAAAATGCTTATTAAAAAATGTTTATACATATTTTTATGTATTCAATCAAAATTATACTGTCGAATTCATTGTTAACTTCTCGCTCAATACATAAAAAAAAAGCACCCTTTCGGGTGCAAAATAAGCATTTAAAAGACACTAAAATAAAAACAAATAGATTTATTGAGTTTCTAACATTTTAGCGATTTCTTGCTGTTTCAATAAATTACGCTGAATTTTACCACTTGATGTTTTTGGTAAGCTTTCCACAAATTCGATTTCTTTAGGATAAGCATGTTTCGATAATCGAGAACGTACATAATCTTGAAGTTTGTCACTTAGCTGTTCAGATGCGGCATGTTGTGGTTTGAGCACCACAAAAGCTTTCACGATTTCAGTACGCTCAGGATCAGGTTTGCCGATCACTGCTGATTCTAAAACTTCTGTGCATTCGAGTAAGGTACTCTCAACATCAAAAGGGCCAACTCGATATCCTGATGTGGTAATCACATCATCTGCACGACCAATGAAATCCACTCCTCCTAAATCATTCAAGCGAACTGTATCTCCAGTTAAATAGTAATCGCCTACAAATGATTTACGATTATTTCCACCATAACCTTTAAACCATGTTAATGGTGATTGTGAAAAATCGATGGCGAGTGTTCCTATTTCACCACGCTCAACTTCTTCATTTTGAGTATTTAATACAACAAAACGATGACCCGGATTGGCAAAACCAGCTGAACCAATTTTAATTGGATGGTCTAAAGCGTGGTGATTACCAATCACCATACCCAGTTCAGTTTGTCCATATTGGTCATAAATATTGACATCTAAATCATGCTTAAACCAATGAATGACTTCAGGTGTTAATGGCTCTCCTGCACTACTCACAGCTCTTAAGTGATCTTTGATGGATGCATCAAACTTTTCTTTAAATCCAAAAAACATACGAAAAGCTGTAGGGGAACCCGTTAAATTACTTACTTTATATTTTTGAATCATTTGTAAGGCATGATCTACACTGAATGGACGTTCATCCATAATAATGCTATGCCCTAAGCCTAAAGGCCCTGTAATACCGTAATATAAGCCATATGCCCAACCTGGATCTGCGAGATTCCAAAATGAATCTTCTTCACGTAAATCTACCGCATGACGCATATATTCTTTAAAAGCTAAAATGGCTTTAAGCGGTACAGGGACAGACTTTGCCAAGCCTGTCGTTCCTGAAGTAAACATCATTAAAAAATCATCTTCAAAGGTCAGCATGACAGGCTGAGATTCTGCCGATTGCTTTTCCGCTTCTTGCCAAAAATTTGCATCTGACTGTGCTGTTGTATCTATGTGATAGACCGTTAAAATGTGAGGAATATCAATATTATTGAGTTTAATCCGTTGTTCTTCGTTGGTTACGATCAATTGCGTCTTTGCCGTTTCAACACGATGTTCAATCGCTTTTGACTCAAAGGCTGTGAATAAGGGCTGATAAATTGCACCGATACGCCAAGTTGCAAAAATGGTAATGAGTAATTCAGGTGTTCGAGGCAACAACCCTGCAATACAATCACCTGTTTTTAAACCAATTGACTGGAAATAGTTGGCTAATTTTCCTGATGCCTCAGCCAATTTTTCAAATGTCCATTGAGAAGTTTCACCGTTTTTACCTTCCCAAATTAATGCAACTTTATTTAAACCGACAAAACGTTCACAACATTCTACATAGGCATTGATTGATTGAGAATTTCCAACCAATTGCTCATTGATGAGTTTTTCATAATCAAACTCTTGATACGCTTGTTCTAGTGTTTTCATAGCAATACCTTTGCATTTGTTTTACAAATCATTTTGATTTGTAGTTCCATATTCTGCTTTCTAGCTTTTATTGAAAATGCCGAATCATTCAGCAAGCTTCTGTTCCTATAACCATATTTATAAAACACTGACAATTTCCAAACACCTCAATTGTGTTGCAGTTTTTGAACACTCATTTTTAAGTAAAAAAAAGATCAGCCTAGCGCTGATCTTTGGATTTTGATGCTTTTATTTATTCAATGAAAATATCTCAGCGATTAATCACAGCTCTTGCAATCACTAAGCGCTGAATATCTGAAGCACCTTCGTAAATTTGGCTGACTCGTACATCTCGATAAATGCGTTCTACGGGGAAATCAGAAACATAGCCATATCCACCATGAATTTGAATTGCATCTGAACATACTTTCTCTGCGATTTCCGAAGCAAAAAGTTTAGCCATCGAAGCTTCTTTTAAACAAGGTAGACCAGCATCTTTTAAGCTTGCCGCATGATAAATCAATTGTCGTGCTGCTTCGATTTGAGTTGCCATATCTGCCAGTCGAAAGGCAACTACTTGATGTTGCACCAATTCGACACCAAATGATTTACGTTGATTGGCATATTCAACCGCAGCATCTAAAGCGGCACGTGCCATACCGACACACTGCGAAGCAATGCCAATACGTCCTGATTCAAGATTAGACAAAGCAATTTTGTATCCCTCACCTTCATTACCGAGAATATTTTCAGCTGGAATTCGGCAATTTTCAAAGACAATTGTTGCTGTATCTGAGCAATGTTGTCCCATCTTTTCTTCAATTCGAGAAACGATATAACCGTCTGTATCTGTTGGTACAATAAAACAAGAAATACCTTTTTTACCCGCGGCTTTATCTGTAATTGCAAAGACAATCGCAAGTTGGGCATGCTGTCCTGTAGTGATGAATTGCTTGGTACCATTAATAATCCACGAGTCACCATCGCGTTCTGCTTTACATAGCAATGCACCAGCATCTGAACCTGCTTGCGGTTCAGTTAAACAAAAGCATCCTAACCACTCGCCTGTAGCGAGTTTTGTTAAATAGTCTTGCTTATGCTGCTCTGTGCCATATTTTTGAATAATGCCGCAGGGTAATGAATTCTGCACACTGACAATAGTTGAGATTGCGCCATCACCTGCTGCAATTTCCTCAATTGCAGCAACCAGTGAAATATAATCTAAGCCTGCACCGCCCCATTGCTCAGCAACAGTCATGCCTAAAGCACCCAGCTCACCTAATTCTTTCAGTTCTTGTGCAGGAAATCTTGATGTTTTGTCACGCTCTGCTGCGGTTGGTTTTAATTTATTCTGCGAATAATTTCGCATCATTTCCTGAACCATTTTTTGTTGTTCATTTAGAATCATTTGAGCATCCTTCCTCAGCAAATTTAAACAGAGTGTGATATAAAAATATGAATAAAATCATAACAAAGCTTTGCTGCTATGCCTTAAATGCATACTCGCTATTCAGTTTTTTGATTTAAAATTAGCTTATTAACGACCAATATCTAAATCCTAAATGTAACGTTATTTAGGATTTAGCAAATTTGGTCTATGAATATTTATAAATTATTTAGGTTGCATACGAATTGCACCATCTAAACGAATGGTTTCACCATTTAAATAACTGTTTTCACAAATATGCCCCACCAAATGAGCAAACTCTTCTGGTTTAGCCAAACGCGGTGGAAATGGCACCATTGCGCCTAAAGCATCCTGAACTTTTTCAGGTAAACTTTTTAACATTGGTGTTTCCATGATCCCAGGAGCAATGGTCATCACACGAATTGCATGTTGAGCAAGCTCACGTGCTAAAGGTAAAGTCATCGCAACCACAGCACCTTTAGATGCTGCATACGCAGCTTGACCAATTTGACCATCAAAAGCGGCAACAGAAGCTGTATTGACGATGACACCACGATCTTCTTCGCCTGCTTTTAATTCATAACGAGAAATCACATCTGCCGCAAAGCGCAGCATATTAAATGTACCAGATACATTGATATCTAATACTTTTTGAAATGCATCGAGTGCATGAATACCATTTTTACCCAAAACTTTCGCAGAAGGCCCAATCCCTGCACAATTAATTAAGCCATTTAATTGACCGTATTCTTGTTCTACATTTTTAAAAAAATGTTCTACTGCGACTGCATCTGTCACATCCAATTGAACAAATTTAGATTTTTCGCCTAAGCGTTGCTGCATTTCTTCACCAAGTGCTTGATTCATGTCTACCATGATCACTTTCGCACCTTTCTCAACCAAATGTGTTGCTGTTGCTGCACCAAGACCTGATGCACCACCCGTCACAACAAAAACTTTTCCTTCAATTTTCATCCTGTATTCCTATTAATTGTTTGAATCAATACGTTTAAAATAAACTTAATTAGACTTAAGATGCAGAGTAAACTGAGTCTCGCTTGAGTACAATTTCCAAAAGTTGCATCTGTTATGATGGATTTGGACAATTGAAAATTTACTTTAATTAAAGTTTTTCACAAAATCATGGAATAAGATGTGAATAATCAACAATTCAGTGAATACAAAGGAAGCATTTCTATGGCTTTGGTACATGAAGCTTTGTTTCATGTCAAAGAGAAAGGTTTTGATCTGCAACAAATTTTATATAACGCTGAAATTCCATCTGAATTACTCCATTCACCGAAAGCTCGTATTTCTGTTTCTGCATATGCAAGGCTCTGGACTGAAATCGCCAATCAAATGAATGATGAGTTCTTTGGCATGGACGCTCATCCAATGCGTCGTGGTAGCTATAAATTACTTTCCAAAATGGTGATGCATACAGATACATTACGCAGTGCAATTGAACAAATTTTGCAATATTTTAATTTTATTTTGGATGATTTCCACGGCAAATTGATTATTGATGAAAATTACGCCTACATTGTCATTACAGACAAATTACAAACCAAACGTATGTTTTGCTATGCAACTTATTTCATGCTGATTCATAGCTTGATTTGTTGGTTGGCTGATCAGCGTATATTAATCAATCGCATTCAATTGAAATGTACACAACCAATTGATGATTTAGATTATCGTGTGCGTTTTTGTGAAAAAATTAGCTACCAAGCGGATAATCATTATCTGCAATTTGATGCAAATTATTTAAATATTCACATAAAACATGACAAAAAATCTTGGTATACATTTATTCAAAATACACCAGAAAATTTATTAATTCGTTTTAAAAATCCTCATGCATTAAGCTCGATGATTCGTAAACAATTATTATCTGTCCCCCCTGCTGAATGGTATGAATTGAGTGAGTTGTCACAACAATTGAATATTTCAGAAGCGACCATTCAACGGCGTTTAAAAAGTGAAGGAATCAGTTACCAACAACTCAAGAATGATATTCGTCGAGATTTAGCCATCGAATTACTGAGTAAATCAACGCATAGCTTACAAGAAATTAGTGAGCAATTAAATTTTCAAGAACCCAGCGCTTTTCATCGCGCTTTTAAGAAATGGACAGGTGTAAGTCCAGGTACTTATCGTGAACTCAAAGTAATTTAAACAGCCCAGTCATTTTCTTCGTTTTAATTAGCATGCTGTTTTTATGTCACTTTTATAAAAATTCATTTTTTATATCTTATCGATGATTGCAGTCGATCTTAAAATGGTTGATTTTTATGCGATATAAGTGTAATTTTCACACAATTCAGAGCAACTTTTTCGCTCATTCTGTTGTAACTCCTCCCCTTTAATCAGCCTTTAGGTCAATACTATGCTTAAGATGATTGATGTACTAGATCAGAACCTAGTTCAAAACTTTATCAACTCCCTTTCAACCCAAACAGAACACCTCGATGAACTTATCGAAGGTATCTTAAACACATCTAATCACGATTTTGACAACGTGATGAATCAATTTTTCACGACTAATAATGCACAAGAAATTGCTCAAGCACTTGATATCAATCAAGATCGTCTACAAGCAATTCAAACAGGTTTTGCGATGCAGCAAGAATACATTGCTGATACTGCCAAAATCGTAGCACTTTGCCTTGCACTTGAAACCAATGCTTTAAAGCAAGTGGATATTGCAGATAGTTTAGAAGGCTATCCAATTTAATTGATTCGATAGCGTTGGATTATCTATTCGAAAGCAGCCTGAATGGCTGCTTTTTTATTAATTATTTTTTTAATATTTATAATGAATGAACAACACTAAATAACTCAATCCGAAAAAAACAGATGCAAGCAATCTTTTCCAGCGTTGTTCATTTTTGAGAGCACTTGTTTCTTTATTCTCTAATATGGTTTTTAAAAAATAAAAACTAATATAAAACAAAGCAATAATGATAGGAATACTGAAAAGAGCCAAACCTAAACATCCATCACCACTACAATCTACATTTCCGCTTCGGACTAAAATGGCTACGACCAAATTAATCGTGTTCATTATAAAAAATTTTGAATACGTCATATCTATCTATTTTTTTTAATTCTGTCTTTATCATTGTATGTCATTGAATACATCATGAAAATACCTGTATCTTATGCTTCTATTATAAAACACCCTGCTTTATTGCATCATCTAGTATATTGTTTTTGTTTAATTTTACCTTTTAACTAAGAAATCAGTTTTGGAATATGAACACCTGTTTTAGTTAGCTTGATTGCTTACTTATTCTTAGGATTAGATACGCTGAGCGCATAATTGGAAAAACCTTTGGGTTTGCAAGAAAGCGACCTTCCTTTAAATGCAATGACTCGCTTACTCGCTTAATTGAAAGAGAAATGCTGAATTCTGTAGATGAACCACTTTTAGAGCCAATTCGCGCGGTAAATAACAATCTTTCTGAATAAACAGCCTTTTTTAATTACGTTTAATACACTTACTTTATTATTTCTATGCATAAAAAAGCCTTGTTGATATTTGGATCAACAAGGCACTTATCACAGTAAAGTTACAACATTTAGACCAATAAACTAAGTTAACGTCAGTTCTAGATAAACTCTGATGTAAGTCATTGAAAAGATTGATCAGACACAGCGGAGTCTTACCGTTTAAAGTCAAGTGTAAGGATTAACCTTCGGTTCGACCTGAGAGGTATTACCTCGCAAGGCTTTCGGGATGAGTGGTACTGCCACGCAAGGGCAAAACCATTTGTCAGTCGCCAACTCGACAGATGCTATCAAGTACCTAATATATTGCAAAAACAGTACATTACAGATCTTGCGGAATATATTCCTCATGCCTCGAACAATGCGACTGACGTTTCCGTGTATCATATAGTTGGGAATATATCTTATTCCGAGCTCAGGTTAAGTTATTTAAATGAGGTTATTGCATCCAACGACCCAATGTTACACGATCATTACCGCCATAATCTTTTACAGTTCTGACTTCTTTAAAACCAGCACCTTTAAAAAGATTACTCACCGCTTCACCTTGATCATAACCATGTTCAAGGACAATCCAACCTTGCACAGCTAACCATTTTTTTCCTTGTTGGATAATATGTTCAATATCAGCCAAACCTTGTTTATCTGCAACCAAAGCTCGTTCAGGTTCAGAAGCTAAATTCAGCATATGCTGATCTTTTGCATCAATATAAGGTGGATTCGATACAATCACATCAAAATATTGACGATTCAATGCATCAAACCAACTGCCTAAAAAGAATTTAACCTGAGTTAAATCATGCTTTTCGGCATTATGCAACGCAACTTCTAAAGTCGGTTCATAAATATCTGTTGCGATCACTGACCAATTCGGACGCTCACTCGCGAGTGATAAGGCGATTGCACCCGTACCTGTACCTAAGTCAACAATACGTGCATCTTCTGGTAAATCAAGACGTAACACCGTTTCAACAAGAACTTCGGTATCTGGACGAGGTACTAGAGTATCACTCGTCACTGTAAGATCTAATGTCCAAAAGGGTTGCGAACCCGTGACATAAGCCAATGGTTCACCCGCTGCAATACGCTCTAAACCATTCACATAATCTTGTTCTTGCTCTGCTGTGAGCTCTTGTGCAGATTTGAGTGATAAATCGAAAGCATCAATTTTTAGAATATGCTCAAGAAGCCAAGCATTTTCTTGACGCTCGTAACTTTCAACTTCTCCACGTAAGGCTAAAGCCTGTGCAATATTCATTAGCCACCATTTTGCTGTGCAAGAAGTGCCAACTGATCGGCTTGATATTCACGATGTAAACTATTTAACAACTCGGTCAAATCGCCTTCCATCACCGCATCTAACTTATATAAAGTAAGGTTAATACGGTGATCTGTCATACGCCCTTGCGGATAGTTATAAGTACGAATACGTTCTGAACGATCACCCGAACCCACTAAATCACGACGCATTTCAGAGGTTGCGGCATCTGCGGCAGCACGTTTCGCATTTTCCAATCGCGAAGCCAATAAAGCCAATGCCTTAGCTTTGTTTTTATGTTGAGAACGCTCATCCTGACATTCAACCACAATTCCTGTTGGAATATGGGTAATACGTACAGCAGAATCTGTTTTGTTAATATGCTGACCACCTGCACCCGATGCACGATACGTATCAATACGTAAATCCGAAGGATTAATTTCAACCGTTGTATCCACATCAACTTCAGGAAGAATCGCCACGGTACATGCCGAAGTATGTACACGACCTTGTGATTCTGTCGCAGGAACACGTTGTACACGATGTGCACCACTTTCAAATTTTAAGCGACCATAAACCCCTTCGCCACTAACAAGGCAAATGATTTCCTTATAGCCACCGTGTTCGCCTTCATTTTCCGACAAAACTTCAATACGCCAGCCTTGAGACTCAGCATATTTACTATACATACGATATAAGTCACCTGAGAAAATGGCAGCTTCATCCCCACCTGTTCCTGCACGAACTTCTAAATACGCCGAATTAACATCATTCGGATCTTTAGGAATCATGAGAATGTTCAACTCAGCTTCGAGTTGTTCAATTAAAGCTTTATTCTCTTTAATTTCTTCTATCGCCATTTCCTTAAAATCAGGATCTGACAACATCGCTTCGGCAGTTTCTATATCGTCTTCAGCTTGTTTATACTTTTTCCAAACATCTGTAATTTCAGTTAAATCATTATGTTCACGTGACAAATTACGAAAACGCTTATTGTCTGAAATCACTTCGACATCTGCCAATAATGCTTCTAACTCTTCATGTCGATCACAGAGTTGATCTAATCGTAAACGTAACGATTCTTTCATTTTAAATACATTCTCAATCTAAGCCTTAGCGATGGCTATCTATATAAACCCATATAAACATTGATCAGCTAAGAAAATTCTATAATTGTGCATAGTTTACCGATTCTGCCCTTTAAATAACACATCTATATCAGTAACTATTGCAGAACGGATGATATTTACGTCCGCTAAGCCTTTTTTATTCGAAAATGAATATTATTTTCTTCATGATTTTTGCCTTTTATTGATCATTTGCACATTTAAACGCCAATTTTAATAGAAAGCATACATTCAGATACTAAACACTATCAATTTAAAGATACATCTCCATTTTCTCAGAAAATATTTTTGTTACATTCACCTCCATTGAATAAAGACAGAGCTGTCCAAATATTAGGACATGGAGAAACATATGAAATTAAATACGATCTTAATGACGACTGCATTGACAGTTTCATCTATGTTTACAATGAGTGCCCACGCAGACAACTCAACTCGAATCGCAGCAACTTCAGCTTTAGGTAGTGTTGTTGGTACTGCTGTAGGTAAGCAAATGGGTGGTAACACGGGTGCAATGATTGGTTCGGCTATTGGTGGTGCAGGCGGTGCTGCTGCTGCAACCAATAAACATGACCGTACTGCTGCTGCAATCGGTGGTGGTTTAGGTGGCGTTGGTGGTTATAGCGTTGGTAAAAGCATGGGCGGAACAACAGGTGGATACATCGGTGCTGCTGCTGGTGCTGCGGGTGGTTCAGTCTTAGGTAAAAAAGTTTCTGAAGACCGTCATGCAGATCAACGTAAGTACAATAAAAAGTACTACAAAAAACACCGTCGTCATAACCACTAAGCTATGTAATATGCAAGTTATGAAATATGCAAAAGCACCTTCGGGTGCTTTTTTATTTGTATCATTGAAAATATTTAAAATAAGCTTGCATCTCTTGTTTTGATTTAATCATGCTTCATTTTTTCTTGATACGCACAATTTCACAGACTAAGTGCGATTTAACTTTCTTTGCTTGTTTTAAAACCACTTTAAAACAATGCGTTTATAAAATTCAATTTGAAGCCCTTGAATATGAAATACACTTGTTAATACAAAAGTAATTTTGTATCACCACCATCTGCAAACACTTGATTAAAAGCATCTACAATTTTTTTATTTTTATCAGGATTATTAGGTAAAACAAACCAATAAGGATTTTCTCTGACGACGACAAAAAGTTTTAAATTTTTTTCTTCTGCCACTTTTTTGATATTACTAAATAATGCTTTTTCAACTTCATAATCTAGTTCAATTTTAATATCAAATTGCTCGTCGATACTCAATTTTTCAAAATCTTCTTTTGTGTATTTATCACCATATTCTTTCCAAACTTGCCGTACATCTTGCTCTATTTTCTTCTCTAGCGCTGTCGTATCTATTTGAGCATCTTTTAAAATTTCAGAATCTGAAATTCCATTGTCATAAAACTCTTTTATCTCTACATATTGCATATAAGAATGGTGTTCATTTAACCAATCACGAAAATTTGTAAACTCTTGACTATTTTGGGGAATCTCTTGTTTTTTTAACTCAGGAAGCGCTTCCTGAAGTAGGTAATAAATCTCATCTGAATTGCCCATTTTTGCTACCTTTGCTGTTATAGAAGTGTTTGTTGAAATTTCTGAAGTGTGAAAAACGGCTTCACATTTGGTAACGATGAAACTGATGAATATAATCAAAATAGTAAATACGTATTCCATTTTAAAATTCACTTATTAACTTAAAAAATAGGTCGAAAACTGCTTTATTCATCGTCTAGATAAGTGCAGTTAAGCTTTTATTGATTATTTATCAACTCTGACAATCTCACTGACCAAGTGCCATTTAATTTTTTTAGCTTCTTTCAAGACGGCATTTTCATAAAAATCTAAAAATCGAGGTGCAATATCACCTTTAAGTAAAACCACATGTTGACGATAGTCAGAAGTTGAATTTTCCTTATAAAAATTTATTGGATCATCTCTATGTTTAATACCAATACTAACAGGCTGCCCATCTAAATCGACTTGTTCGTCATAACGATAAATACCATCAATTTCACAAGATCGCCCAGACTCAAGGTAAATATTCTGTTTACGTGGTTTTCTTTCTTCATAGTGTCCACAATCTGGAAAAATATCTGGCGCATCCAAACGACGTATCCATTTACGACTGGCATCTACATCCAATACTTTATAGTGATTACCAACATCCCAACTAATTGACCAATATGCACCATTGCGTAAAGGGCGTAGTGCTTTATTTAAATTATAGTAACTTGCTAAAACAGGCAGATTGCTAGGTAATAATTGTGGGTAATCTTCCAGTTGAAATAAAAAACCATTCTCTTGCTGTTGCGGTTTTAAATCAAAAAATTCACAATATTTAGCAAAAGTTTTTACTTCACAAATCCGTTGTACCAAGGTGTTACTCAAATAAGTGAGCCAGTCAATACTTTTGATCCCATCTGCAATACGGCTTCTTTCCATAATATCAGCGCCTTGATAAATCCCCCAAAAGCGTTCACCTTGTGCCAAAGCATAATCACCAATACCAATCGGTTTAAAAGGACGCACATTCTGAAATCCTGCTATAGCATGATACACACTCAATTTATCAATACACATTTGAATTAAAGACATTAAAATTCTTTTTTGTGCTACATCAAAAGCTAGTTGATTGGGTACATGGAATGTTAGAGTTGAACCATCTAGAATTCGACCTTCCCATTCTCGATTGGTAAATGTCATCAGTGCATATTCAGGTGCCTCATCACGCTCACCTGATGCGCAATACCATTCAATTTGGTCATCGGGATGTGTATGTTTAGCAACAGCTTCTTGGATACTGGGCATCTTGGCAATATCATAATATCGACCTTTGCCTTTTTCACTCACATAAGCTCCCCAAGTGAAATGTTCTGCATAATGCTGATTGTATGCTTCTACACATTCGATAAGTGCCTGACGTTTTTCTGGGGTATGTCCTGCAAAATACAAAAAGTGCGCTTGAAACTCTGCTCCTGTAATAAATAGATCCGGTTGATCTTGACGATGTTCAACCCATTGAAAGTCTTTAAAATAAGGATCTAAATCTTCATAACTTTTAATGATCATCTTATTATTCTCGCCTTATGAATGTGCCAAAGTGGCAAAACCTGTAATCAATATCCCACCACCAACAGCTTCTGTAGCACTTATTGCTCCTGCGCTTGCAACTACTCCACCTGCGGCTCCTGCCAAAACCACCGTACCACAAATAAAAGCTCCTCCAATCCCGACACTGGCGGTGATCGGAATCATCAAACTTTGATATTCTTTTAAGGGAACATATTTGCGATAAAACTGTACTTGTGGAGATGGTGGTGCAAGCAGTTTGCCTAGACCACCCAACATACTGGGAATACCTTTCTTAGCCGTTAAACCCGTATTGGCAGGGCGAAATATTGCATTTTTATAAGGTGTTGGATTTTTAATTGGAGGATAGACTGGAATTTTTATTCCTCCACTTGGTGGTTTTCGAGTTTCACAACTACAATCTTTATCCGATACTTCTTTGACTCGATCTGGTGCAATTTTGATATAAGCTGCATATTGACCTGGAAACCAATCATCTTTACCGAATTTAATTTCAACCAAACGTTCTATATTCTCATCTTCAGGATAGAACCGACCCCAATCAATAGTACCTGACATGCGCATTTCAATAATTTCAGCAGCTTTGATTGTTAAAATGGTCAGGTCTGGAATACGAAAATCACCTTTTGAAAGATTTTCAATTTGTTTTTGGGCTGCACCGAGTGGAAATTCTGAAGGACGGTGCATTCGTTCTGGTTTACTACTCATAAGAGGTTTTGGTGCTTTACCTGTCATGTCATAACCAACTTCTGCTAAATACGCCCAAACGCCAAAATTTAAATCCGCTTCGCCACGAATGGCTTTAGTGACGGTCTGCTGATAAAGACTTTGTCCAATTTTCCCGATTTTAGGCGCTTTACTAGCAGCACAAATATGCGCACATAAGTAGCTTTTATTGGTTCCTGTTTCTAGTTTTATCTTTGCGCCTTTGGTCATGGTTTTTGTTTCTGAGGGTTCTGTCTTATTCGGACTATTAGAACCTGAACCACCTGTATTACGACCTGCCATTTTTATTTTCCTAATTTATAAGTCAGTTATATGGTATTGGTCAAATTCAGGTTCCTCTTCATCATCAAATATTTGCAGATTTACAGGGAGTTTTTCATGTGTCCAAAGATGCTCAGTTTGACCTTGTTCATTGGTATAACCTTCAATCACCGAGCCATCTCCAGCGGATAATCGATATTTTTGATTGGCTATAGGCTGATTATCATTATCCAACAACGTAAAAAACTCATGGTATTTTTGCGGTGTTGCAGTGAGCTGTTCTGGAATTGTGGTTTCACTGCTGCCATCTGACCATCCCATCAAGTTTTGACTTGAAATCACTTGATGACCGCAACTGAGCAAACAACCATGATATGCAATCTGACTTCCGTGATCGAGATGCCCAGCCCAACCTTGTTGAATCTTTTGAAGAGCATTACAGCACATGACCTTCATCCCCATACTTGCCACAGGGCGTCCCATAATAATTGTTCTAACATTACCCTCTACAACGACACCACCACCTGTGGTTCGATCACCCATACAAATATAATATTTCATCATTATGCCACCTTATTGTTTAGTTATTTTAATTTAAAAATAAAGCACAACTTTAGTTAACAATCACAACGATGTCTACTTAAACGCTATGGTAAATTTAACTCAACACTTAGATTTTTCACGTTTTTTTGTTCAAACATTTAATTGATTAATAATAAAATTTGAACAAATTCACAAACAATAATGGGACTAAGTTTTCTTGATATTTGTTTTAAAATTTAAACATTTCTAATACATTTCAAAAATTTGGGTTAGCAAAAACCCAATCATGTAGAAATTAAAGAGAGAAAAATACAATCCAGACACTAAACGACAAATCTAATTACCTTGCCATCCATAATTATTGCAAGATATTTCTATATTCTAAGCTCAAGTTCAATAAAACGAAGAAGCTTCGACAAGGAGTTTGATATGAAATTACAAGCAATTCTTGGCGCAACTGTAATTGCAGCCACAATGATGACTACAGCACATGCCGATAATTCGAGTCGTGTCGCTTTAACCTCTGCCCTTGGTGGTGTTGTCGGTGCAGCGATTGGACAACAAATGGGTGGATCAACAGGTGCAATGATCGGTTCAGCAATCGGTGGTGGCGCAGGTGCAGGTGCCGCAACCAATAAAAGAGACCGTAACGGTGCAATTATTGGTGGTGCGCTTGGCGGCGCAGGTGGTTATACCGTAGGTAAAAATGTAACAGGTACATCAACAGGTGGTTATGTAGGTGCAGGTCTTGGTGCTGCGGGTGGCGCAGCACTTGGTAAAAAAGTCAGCGCTGACAACCGATACGATGATCGCTATGACGACAGATATGATGATCGTTATGACCGTCGCTATGATGATCGCTACGATCGTCGTTATAATAGCAAAGGCTATCGTAATAACAGTTACCGTTATAATGACCGTAATTATCGCCATGACAATGGCAACCATTATGGTTGGTACAAAAACAAAAACCGTTAATTCTGTTTATCTTTAAGAAAACTAAGTAACAACGATCAAAGCACCTACGGGTGCTTTTTTACATGATAAGTACACTAATTATTGCAATATATCGAAATTACTCGATATACATTCTGTTTTTTATATCGTATTATATCGATATAAAATACACTCAGGTTTAGAGTCTCACTATGCCCGCTTTAACAGATACTCAATTAAAAGATACGAAATTTTCTATTCTTGAACTTGCACCAGTTCGCGAAGATCAAAATGCCGAATTCTCATTGAAGCATGCTTTAGCATTGGCTCAACATGCTGAGAAGCTTGGTTATGAACGTTTGTGGCTTGCAGAACATCATAATATGGATGGTATCGCAAGTTCAGCAACGGCTGTATTACTCGGTTATATACTGGCAAATACCCAAAAAATTCGTTTAGGTTCTGGTGGCATCATGCTTCCGAATCATGCTCCTCTCGTTGTTGCGGAACAGTTTGGGACATTGGCAACACTTTACCCAAACCGTATTGAACTGGGTTTAGGTCGTGCGCCTGGAACTGATCCTACAACCATGCGTGCCTTAAGACGTGGACATCAAGAAACTGAAGAACAATTTCCTCAAGATGTTTTAGAAATACTGAGCTATTTTGCAGATGCTCAACCTCACCAAAGAATTAAGGCAACACCTGGTCAAGGTACACACGTTCCAGTTTGGTTATTAGGTTCAAGCTTATTTAGCGCACAACTTGCTGCACGTTTAGGTCTTCCTTATTCATTTGCCTCTCATTTTGCGCCACGCATGTTAGGACAAGCCATTCAATTGTATCGTGACAATTTCCAACCCTCTGAATATTTAGATAAACCTTATGTTTCGATGGGTGTTCCAACTGTAGTCGCTTCGACAGATACAGAAGCTGAATATTTAGCAACCAGTGTTTATCAACGAATTTTGGCTTTATTGACAGGCCAAAGTTTAAAACTTAAAGCACCGATCGAAAGTATGGAAGGTCGCTGGTCAGTTTCTGAGAAAATGGCTGTACAAAACTTTCTTGCAATGGCGCAAATTGGCTCGCCTGAAACCGTGAAAAAAGGCTTGGAAAATCTGTTAGAGAAATATCAAGTCGATGAGTTTATTTTTACTTGTGATATTTACGATACAGATAAACGCTTAGAAAACTTTAGTTTATTGATGGATTTAAAAAAATAATTTTTAAAATTACTTTTCCTCTTTACCAAAATGAAATGCTAAGTTTCATTTTGGTTTTTTTAACTTGTATTCTAATAACACTCATACAATATTGATTTTAAATAACTTTATTTAAATAATAAAAATTTATGTCTATTTATTTTCATGCTTTACAATTCAATAATCATGAAGTGCTTTGCCATCTATTTTGATGTAGGCATAATAGATTATATAAAAACCAGTAAAATCAATAAGGAATAACAATGGATCAATACATCAACAAACCAACATCTGCTTTCATTGCTGTAAGTTGGGTCGCATTATTGGCTGGGGCAGCAGCTTATTGTATTGGCTTATTCAATGCACAATTGGCATTGAATGAAAAAGGTTATTATTTGATCTTGATTTTGTATGGCTTATTTTCGGCTGTATCTTTGCAAAAAATCGTTCGTGATAAACTAGAAGGTCAACAAGTTACGGCGATTTATTATGGACTGTGTTGGGCATCTGTCGTCATCTGTTTAGTGCTCTTAGCCTTAGGTTTATGGAATGCAACCATGGCTCTCAGTGAAAAAGGTTTCTATATCATGGCCTTTTTACTCAGCTTATTTGGTGCCGTCGCTGTTCAAAAAAATATTCGAGATTTAGAGTACTTGAAAAATCATAATAGTCACAGCCAGTTTGAAATTAATCCAAAAATCAATCCATTAGAAATTAAAGAAACTGAGGACCAGTTTTAAACTTATTCAGTTAATCATTAATCAATAAAAAGCAAAGGCTTGTAATATTCTACAAGCCTTTGCTCATATATCAACAACTTATAATTTATTACTTTTAAAACACAATTTTATTCAAATTAAAGTTTAACTTCACATATAATTAAATATCGTTAATGACGTACTACAAAATAAATCGAGTGATTCAATCTTTCAAATCCATTCATTGACTGGGTCATGCATATATAGGTATTTGATCAAACGATACAATAATGAAAATGACTGACAAGATTTCAAAAAAATCTTTACCTAATAGTCCAAGTTTAGTTATATGAATGTATATCAAAGCCAAGAGCTTTGAAAATAAAACAAAAAGGATATTGATATGCACACCAAGAAAAAAAGCCAAAGGGACGGTTTTTTTCAAAATACACCAGAGTTTTTTAAACATTATACAGGGACGCTCATTTCTGCGAGCGAAATTAAACATGCAAATTTTACAGGCTTAAATGTAGCAATTATTGGTGCAAATCAGTCAACAGCAGCGCATTTAGACTTTATTACACAACATGCTGAATCTGTGAAAGTTTTTCAAATTAAACCGTCTTTCATTTTACCGCAAACTGAAAAAGGCATTCATCGATTAATTTCTCACCCACTCATTATTAAAAATCGTCGTTTATTTAATAACCGCGTAAAATCATTATTAGCGATTCGTTACTTAGATTCGCAAGTGCAAGAACAATGGTTAAAACGCCAGTTAATGCCAAATTCAGCTGATGAAAATAAAGTTTTCCTCAAATCAGATACGTATTACACAGCCTTACAACGTCAAAATTGTAAATTAATGACTTGGCCGATTGTTAAAATCAACAATCATGCCGTACAGAGCATGGAAGGAATTGAACACCTAGCCGATGTCATTGTCACCACTTACTAAGTTTTGCGTTGTAAAAAGCATCTTTGAGAATGGTTTAATACCTTTCTCAAAGATTGAACAAACCATGAAATATTAACGCTGATCTTTTGAAATCATCGTTCATATTTAGCTATATACTCAACATTATTACGAATCGTCTTATATTTTTTTCATATTATTGATTGTCTAGTTCTTATTCTTTACTACACACTACATTAAAATTTTAGCTTTCCTTTCATTACTCAAAAGTACAAATCATCGTCTTCTATACATGTAGCGAATTGACAGTCTACAATTTCTCTTTTCGTGAAGGATGTATTATTTGCATATTGGCAACCACTCGCTTTATACCGCAGATAGATTCTACGGAATCAGTGGCTTGGGTTGAGTATTAAGTTTTACATTAAACCTCTTAAAGTCTTTGAGAATAAAAGCATATAGACACTGCTTATAGAGTAAAAATTATACAAAATTAGTATAAAAATAATTAAGTTAGTTTAAAAAAGTGGCTAGAAATATGTGTTTTTTAAGTTAATACACATTTTGAAACAATTTATTTCACAAAAAATAATACCTGATTAGTCATTATTTTTATATTTAATTTATATCTAAAAAACCATAAAAAAAGCCAATATCGATATTGGCTTTTTAAATTAAATGCTAACTTGGTTATAAGGCAATAATTTCAAAATCGTGGGTAATTTCAACACCGCCATCAGAGAGCATTTTACTTGCAGAACAATACTTTTCAGCAGACAACTCAACAGCTTTAGCCACTTGTTTTTCTTTAACATCTCGCCCTGTTACCACAAAATGTAAATGTATTTTTGTGAATACTGCAGGAATAGAATCTGCTCTTTCGGCCTTAAGCTGACATACTACGTCCGTCACGTCTTGGCGTGATTTCTTTAAAATAGTCACAATATCAAATGAAGCACACCCACCAAGTCCCATTAGTATTAACTCCATAGGACGTGGGCCACGGTTTTCACCACCATACTCAGCAGAGCCATCCATTACGATTTGGTGACCACTCTCCGATTTTGCTTCAAAAGCAACATTCTCTAACCAATGAACGCTAGTTTGCATTGCAACTACCTAAAAAAAGCTATAAATTTACAGGGTACCTGTACACTAGCATAAAATGAGTTGATAAGGAATTTCATCTCTACTGCTTCTACGTGACGAGTTCAATTTAGATCAAAAGATCTAGTTATTATCCAATTCGGAATTTTTAAGCATGCCTTCTAATTTTGCACAACTTAGTACAGATGCTTTGTCTCCTGGTCAACTACCTGAGTCAGTCAAAGCTTTACTCAAAAGAGCTCACATCAATCGTTTTCCAAAACGATCTACAATTATCGATGCAGGTTCTGAGTCAAAATCGCTGTATTTAATTTTAAAAGGTTCAGTTTCAATTATTTTACGCGAAGATGATGAGCGTGAAATTGTTGTTGCGTATTTGAACCCAGGGGATTTTTTCGGGGAAATGGGATTATTTGAGCAAAATCCTCAACGTACAGCGGAAGTGAGAACCCGTGACGTATGTGAAATTGCTGAAATTTCTTATGATAATTTCCACGAAATTAGCAAACAGTATCCAGACTTAAGCTATGCAGTATTTGCACAGCTTGTTCGCCGTTTGAAAAATACAACTCGCAAAGTAACAGATTTAGCATTTATTGACGTATCTGGTCGTATTGCACGTTGCTTAATCGATCTATCCTCTCAACCTGAAGCAATGATCTTGCCAAACGGTCGTCAAATCCGTATTACTCGCCAAGAAATTGGACGTATTGTTGGTTGTTCACGTGAAATGGTTGGTCGTGTTCTTAAAACACTTGAAGAACAAGGTATGATCGAAACTGATGGTAAAGCAATCCTAATTTTTGATGTCTCTTTAGATGAATCAACTTTTTCTGAAGATGATGCTGATCATGACGAAGAATAAAATAATTTAAGCTAAATTGAGAACTGACTCTTCTTATAAAATATTTGGCTGAAATAAGATCATCATTCTCTTATCGTTTAAATCTTGTATCTAAATAATGTTAAAAGCAAACTTTCGAGTTTGCTTTTTTTAGATTTATAGAGCTAAATTTCACCATTTATATAAGAATTTTTAACAAATTTATCACATATAGATAATAATATCATTTTATTAAAACCCCTGTTGTGAATTGATTTACGCTATGATTAACCTGCATCAATTATCCAACAAATTTTTAATTATTATTCTAAGGATGTTCAATGAAATCAAATCGTTTAGGGCAATCTGATCTTATCGTTCCAGAAATTTGCCTAGGTACAATGACCTTTGGTGAGCAGAATGATCAAAATCAAGCCTTTGAACAATTGGCTTACTCACTTGATCATAATCTCCATTTTTGGGATACAGCCGAGATGTATCCAGTGCCACCCAAACCTGAAACGCAAGGTTCAACAGAAACCATTATCGGAAATTGGATTGCTCAAAATGGGCAGCGCGACAAACTTATTTTAGCAACAAAGATTGCAGGCCCACAACAAGGTGGTAGCCATATTCGTGATGGTCATACAAAGTTCATTCAATCTGAAATTGAATCTGCGCTAGATTCCTCTCTAAAGCGATTACAGACAGATTATATTGACCTATACCAACTGCACTGGCCACAGCGCGCTACCAACTTCTTTGGCTCGCTAGGCTACACCAATCAGCATGCAGCGCTTACAGAGAATATAACTCCACTTGAAGAAACACTCATTGCACTATCTAACGAAGTTAAAAAGGGGCGCATTCGTCATATTGGACTGTCCAATGAAACCCCTTGGGGAACAATGAAATTCCTACATCTCGCTGAACTGCTTGGCCTAGAAAAAGTTGTAAGTGTGCAAAATCCTTATAGCTTGCTCAATCGTACTTATGAAGTAGGTATGGCTGAAATTGCTCAGTATGAAAATGTGGGATTGCTGGCATACTCTCCTCTTGCATTTGGTTTTTTAACTGGAAAATACCGTCATGGCGCTCGCCCTGCGGATGGACGTATTACATTATTTTCACGTTTTAGTCGTTATACCAACCCACAAAGTGAATGGGCAACTGAGCAATATGCCTTACTTGCCGAAAAACATGGACTCAGTTTAACGCAAATGGCTCTAGCTTTTATTAAACAACAGTTCTTTGTAGATAGTACCATTATCGGTGCAACGACCATGAATCAATTAAAAGAGAATATCGATGCATTTCAAATTGATTTGTCTGAAGAAATTTTGACTGAAATCAATGCAATTCATCAACAGCAGCCAAACCCAGCCCCTTAATACAAATTAACGATTCAGCTGAGTATTTTTATTGTTTTACAAATGATGACGTGCTTAAAAAACAAAAGGATGCTTACGCATCCTTTTGTTTTTAGACAAATTGTCTATTATCTTCCGCCACGTGCATTATAAACTGCCATTGCAGCAGGCAAATTCTTTTTCATCGCATTGATACGTGCCGCATCGGATGGATGTGTTGACAATATTGCAGAACCTTGGGCCCCACCTTGTTTTGCCATTTTTTCCCACAATGTAATCGAAGCCTGAGGGTTATATCCTGCTTTCGCCATCATGATCAGTCCACCTTGGTCAGCACGGCTCTCTAAGCTACGTGAGTATGGCAACCCAACACCAACTTGACTTCCCAAGTCGATTGCAGCATTACCTAACTCACCAATTTGGCTACCTGCATACGATTTACCAATGCCTACAGCTATATTTGTTAGAGCTTGTGCACCTAACTTTTGTTTAGAATGTTCTTCTAAAGCATGCGTCATTTCATGTCCCATCACAGCCGCAACTTCAGCTTCTGATAGATTCAATTTATTCACAATACCTGTATAAAATACAACCTTACCACCTGGTGCTACATAAGCATTAATCGTGTCAGATTTTAATACAGCCAATTGCCAATCAAACCTTTGCCCTGTCTGGTTCATTTGATCTGCATATGGTTTTAATTTAACAAATGCGCTATAAATTTTTTTATAGGTAGCAGATGAAGTATCTAAAGTATTGTTTCCACGTGCTTCTTGTACAGTTTTATTAAAACCTTGAGCCGCACTCATATTCAAAGTCGCTGAATCAGCACCAGCCATATCTGCAAACGTTGTACAACCCGAAATTGACAATGTAGCTGCAGCACATAAACCTAGCAGTAATTTGTTCTTCATTATAATTTTCTCCATAAAAAAGTTGAACTTTACAATGACGCGATTATATTCAATAACTTGGGAGCAATAAAATAAAATAAGTTACAGATTCATAGGATTTATGTAAGTGTTCTGTTATAAAAACTGCACAATTAACCAATAAACGAGACAAATCACATTTAAAATTAAATAAACTTGGCTTAATGGTTTTATTTTTTCATTAAGTTCGACATTTTTCCGTTTCGCAAAAAGAATCGCATTTTGAACCAAAATAATAGGAACCAAAATACAAGCAATAATCACACTCAAGCCTAATAGTGCACTATTAATCAATGTTTGGTCTGTTGTTTGTGCCTGAATAATCATTAATGCTATCGTCGGTGCTCCCCCCATAGCAAAGATCAGTGAGTAAAAGATTGTATTTGAAATATTTTTTAGCATCCCACAAACCCAGTTCCATTTTATTAATGATCTATTCTAACAAGCTTGCAATCTATGCATAGCATATTCAATCACGACTTTAGTCTTTATTCTTGAATTAAATAACTAAATAAAACACTTCAAAATAATCATAGTTGGATCAATTTAACGCTATTTATAATATACACATATATTGAATACTGATGATAAAAATAAATATCAGTGTCACTCACACTAAATTCTTAAATAAAAAAGCCTCGTAAATACGAGGCTCTCTTACTTTACTTAATTTAGAAATTAAGCATCAAATGGATGACGCAATACAATTGTTTCATCACGATCTGGACCAGTTGAAATAATATCAATTGGACATTCAATCAATTGCTCAATGCGTTTCACATAATTAATCGCATTTTGTGGCAATTGATCAAGTGATTTAGCACCGAAAGTAGACTCAGACCAACCTGGCATCGTTTCATAAATTGGTTTTAAAACTTCAAATGCAAGTGCATCTGATGAACCTGCACAACCAGAGTCAGCAGCTTCATAACCTACACAGATTTTTACTTCTTCCAAACCATCTAAAACATCAAGTTTAGTTAAGCAAATACCTGAAAGTGAGTTTACATCTACAGAACGGCGTAAGATTTCAGCGTCAAACCAACCACAACGGCGTTGACGACCAGTAGAAGCACCGAACTCTGAACCTACAGTTCCAAGATGTTTACCAATTGCATCACCCACGTCATTTGCAGCATCGTAAACCAACTCAGTTGGGAAAGGACCTGCACCTACACGTGTTGTATAAGCTTTAGTAATACCTAATACATAATCAAGGTGCAATGGACCAAGACCTGAACCAGAGCTTACACCACCTGCTGTTGTATTAGACGAAGTAACATACGGATATGTACCATGGTCAACATCTAGAAGTGAGCCTTGAGCACCTTCAAACATGATGTTTTCGCCATTTTTACGATAGTTATGAAGCTCAGTAAAAACATCAATTACTAATGGAGCAACAACTTCACGCCATTGATCACACAACGCAAGCACATCTTCAACTTTAACTGGCTCAACACCAAAGAATTGAGTCAATTGGAAGTTATGGTATTCAAGCAACTCTTCAAGTTGAGCTTTAAGATGATCACCACCACGTACTAAATCCGCAACACGAATCGCACGGCGAGCAACTTTATCTTCATAAGCTGGACCAATACCGCGGCCTGTCGTACCAATTTTCGCATTACCGCGTTTAATTTCACGAGCTTGATCAAGTGCAATATGGTGTGGAAGAATCAATGGACAGTTTGGAGAAATACGTAGACGCTCACGAACTGGAACACCTTCTTTCTCAAGAATATCCATTTCTTTAATCAATGCTTCTGGTGAAAGTACAACACCATTACCAATTAAGCACAGTACGTTTTCACGTAAAATACCTGATGGAATGAGGTGAAGAACTGTTTTCTTTCCACCAACAACGAGCGTATGACCTGCGTTATGTCCACCTTGATAACGAACAACCGCTGCCGCTTGATCTGTGAGCAGGTCAACGATTTTACCTTTACCTTCGTCGCCCCATTGGGTACCGAGTACCACAACATTCTTGCCCATAATAGCCTCATTACATCATGCTGTTAAAATTGAAAACCACACATCAATGAGAGAAACATTGATGCCTAGCGATTAAATATTTTCGATCTTCCATTCACCTGCAACAAGTATCATTTGGTGTGTTGCATTTGGAATAGAGCTTAAATCATCATTACCCAACAACTGTATTACACTTAAACCTTGGCTACGTGCTGTTACAATTGCTGCCGATAAGGCTTTGTCAGCACCCTTTGGTGCTACAACAGTTTCAATCTTTTTGAATTGACCGACACTCAGTGCATAAAGGTCACAACTAAAACCTGTTGCAGGACGTGCACGACCAAAATGCTCACCGATACCATCATAACGACCACCTAAAGCAAGCGGCGCCGCACGATTCGGGGCATATACAGCGTAGGTTAAACCTGTGTGGTAATGGTATGAACGCAATTCCACAACATCAATACCAATACGCAACTTAGGCCAACGTGCTTGAATCTCAACTTGAGTTGTCACAAGCACATCAAATGCATGCTTAAACGCTTCATCAGTTAAAATATTTGCACTTAAATTTGCTTGTAACGCAGTTAAATCACTTGCATAGCGACCTAAAGCGTAAAAATCTGAGCCAAATTTCAATTCTTTTGTAAATTCAGCAAGTTCAGGCAATGCTTTACGTTGATACAAGTCAGAAAGTTGATGCTCTGTATCTTTACTTAAGCCTGCTTGTTTCACTAAGCTTCTAAATAGACCAACATGCCCTAAATCTAAATGAACACTTTCAACTAACTCTGCTGTCTCAAGCAAACCTAGCATCACGTCAATCATTTCAACATCAGCGTCAATGCTATCTGAACCAAAGAGTTCTGCACCTAATTGTAATGGTGCACGGGTGGTATTAAAACCTTGAGGCTTGGTATGAAGTACAGTACCTGCATAGCAATAACGTGCCACGCCTTCTACTGGATGTACATGCGCATCAATACGTGCCACTTGTGGTGTCATATCGGCACGCACACCAAGTAAACGACCTGAAAGTTGGTCGATGACTTTAAAAGTGGCTAAGTCTAAATCTTGATTCGATTCGGAAAGAGAAGAAAGCGATTCGATGTATTCGATAAATGGCGTGTACACCAACTGATAACCTCGAGTTGCGAGGAAATCTAAAGCTTCACGGCGCAATTGTTCAATAATCTGCGCTTGCTCTGGTAATACATCAGCTACACCATCAGGTAATAACCATGTCTCTGAAATGGGCATGTTGTAAACCTAAATCCTGTCTGCGCGGAACTAATCCGCATAAAAAAATCGGGAGCACACCCGATTTCTCTTAGTTTACCACGTTCATTTACACTGTGCATTAATAAAATGACTTTTACCTAGGGAATAATAGGCTGCTCTAGACACATTTTAATCAAATCACAAAATGCATTGCAAAATAGTACCAATAGCGTCCTCTTATATTACATTTTCCAAACTTAAGTCATTTTATTACAAAGATTTAGATTGATATTTTTACGATTAAATTTATAATTTTTCACTCAAAAAACATACAAAGATTGAAGACACAACAAACTCTCTGGGGAAATATTAATGGAAATGCATAGCAATCTGTACTACAAACATCCTGACTCAAAAGTCATGGCTGAATTAAATCGTTTATTCGAAGAACACAAAGGAGATCAAGATAAATTTATTGCCTCGGCAATAGTACTTAATCCTGAGCAAGGTCAAGAACTTGCAACAGATATTGTAAATAGTGTTGATAATGTCGAATTCGATCTTGGGCCAGAATCACTTTATTCTATCGAAGGCTATTCTATTGCTCATTTTGTACATGGTTCATCTGGTGATGAATTTATCGAAGCAATTTTACTTTTTTTAAAAGCCTTAGTTCCAGATATTCATGCACAAGCTTGGGGTTGTGGTGATGATGATCCTTGGGAATTTTGGTTTAAATTTGAAGGTGATGAACTGGTTCGTGAAGATGACGAACCCTTTAATGATCCTGAGGAAGATGAAGAAATCAAAGCCTCAATTTACACATGGTGGCATGCAGATTTACCGAAGAAGATCAAAGAAGGTTTTTTAAACGAAGAATAACGTTGGGGCTTAGGAAGTTAAGCAAATTTAAAGGGAAGTATAAAAATCAAAATGAATATACTTCCCTTTTACTTAGGCTATTTTAAGTTTTGACTATTTTAAATAATCATCAATACTCACGACTTCTGAAAACATTTGAAACGCCGACAAACAGGCAGTTTGTACATCTTCTGCTTGAACCGTTCTGTCTGAATAGCTCAGTTGACGAGTGGCTGTAGCTTCCGCAATGATCGTAGGTTGGTATCCTAACTCTGCTGCTGCACGTGAGGTTGCATCAACACACATATGCGTCATCATGCCACTCACTACTAATTTTTCAATACCAAGCCGCTCTAATTCTGCTTTTAAAGTCGTTTGGAAAAAACTATTGGGATAGTGCTTTTCAATCACGATAGAATCAGCCTTTACACGTAAACCTGAATGAAGTGCTACACCCTCCGTCTCGGCTTCAAAGAATGATGCATTGGGCTGATTGGCTATATGTTGAATATAAATAATCGGTTGATCATTCTTTATAAAGCTAGCCTCCAGTCTATTGACTTGTTTTAGAGCCTGCTCTGCACAGAACAATTCCATCTTCCCTTGAGGGAAATAATCATTTTGTACATCTATGACTAATAATGCAGTTTTACTCATATTCTTTTCCTAACAGTTGTGTTGATGTTTTTATAAGATTAATCAAAACAGCTGGTGATTTGCAGTCACTCATGAAAGAATAATTCTCTAGAAACTTTCAAACTGAAAATTTGTTCAATTTACTATGTTGCCAAATGACCCGATTGATCTAAAAATCTTAAAAATACTGAAAACTGATTCTCGCCTAAGCAATAAAGAGATCGGGAAATTAGTACATCGTACAGGTCAAGCTGTAGGAAGTCGTATTGCCCGAATGCAAGATGAAGGAACAATTCAGAAATATACGATTACGCTGCACCATCAATCGACACAATTTATCCGTGTAATGATGCAAAATAATGACTTTGAACAGTTTGAAGCTTTTATCGCTCAATTTGATTCAATTGAAACTTGCTATAAAGTATGTGGTTCTGCCTGCTATATGTTGGTTACGCATTTCGATACTCATGCAATCAATCATTTTATAGAACAACTTTCTGAATGGGGACAATACTCAGTCGATAGTGTAGTAAGAGCGATAGAAACACAGCCTTAATTTTTATCTCCTCATCAACAAGATCAATCCAACGGTAGTTCCGTTGTATGCTTAATTTTTTGTAAAGGAATTTCAGTTTTAACATTTTGAATCCCTGAAATTTTATTCAAATGACTAATTTGAAACTTACGATAGGCTTCTAAATCTGATACCACGATTCTTAAAAAGAAATCGCAATCCCCTGCCATGAGCTGACATTCTACAATTTCTGGAATGTCCATATGGTATCAATGAATTGATTTACTGCACGTTCATCTTGGCTTTTCAACCAAATCCGCGCAAAAACAATGAGGCTTAAATTGACTTTCTGTGGATTCACTAAAGCGACATATTGGTCAATCACACCCGCATCTTCCAATTGCTTTACTCGACGCAAACATGGCGACGCAGATAATCCAATTTGTTCAGCTAATTCATTATTTTGCAATTTACCATCACGCTGCAAAGCTTGCAGAATACGGCGATCTGTTTGGTCTAGTTTCATAAAAACCTTTTTGGTATTTAAATTTAAAAAATTAAATATTTAAGCAATATTATTTCAAAATTAGTTTTTATAACAGCAACTTTAGCGAAATATAGCGAATCAATTGGCATAAAATAGAATCCACTCGTTCTACTTACCTTTGAGCTACGCATGTTTAGTTTTAAAAACACGATGCTAGAACTTTCTTATTCTTTAGGATTTAGGGAGTTTTTACGTGGGATTAAAGTTTCTATTCCAATGTTATTAGGGATTATTCCTTTTGCATTGGTTTTAGGAACACAAGCGGCTCAAAAAGGTTTTTCAGCTTTAGAAGTTCCTTTGCTCACAGGTTTAAATTTTGCAGGAGGTTCAGAATTCGCCATTATTGAAGTCTGGACACAACCACCACAACTTTTATTCTTGATTTTAATAACATTTTTGGTCAATAGCCGTCATATTCTAATGGGTGCAAGTCTTGCACCCTATATTCAACATCTACCTAACCGAAAAGCACTGCCATTATTGTTTTTTATGTGTGATGAAAGTTGGGCATTGAGTATTACAGATGCTCATAAAAATAATCCACGTAACCCCTATCATGGCTTTAGTGTGTTCTTTTATATCGGTTTATGTTTTGCCCTATATGTCATGTGGGTCGTTTTTACCACTTTAGGCGTAGGAATAGGCTCATTCCTTGGAGATGTGACTAAATTTGGCTTTGACATGGCATTTCCAGCTGTTTGTTTAGTGCTTTTACGAGGTATGTGGAAAGGCTTTAAACCTGCATTACCATGGTTATTTAGCTTAGTCGCAGCAGCATTGGCTTATCTCTATTTGCCGAATGGTTGGTACGTTTTAATCGGTTCTATTACTGGAGTTATAGCCGCATTTTTCTTAATAGGAGATGAAGAGTGATTCATACAGCGACTTTTATTGCGATTATATGTGTTGCGCTTACTACTTATTCAACACGTGTTTTAGGTTATTTATTACTCAAAAATAAAACATTAAGCAAAAAAACTACACGTATTTTACAAGTGATTCCGGGTTGTGTACTTATTTCAGTGATCGCTCCTTATTTTGTTTCAGACAATCCAGCGAATTTAATTGCAATTGTGCTTACTTTAGCTGCTGCTTGTTACTTATCGCTGTTGCCTACAGTAATGATCAGTATTGCTGCCACAGGTGCTTTGAGATACTTTTTAAACTAATTAAATGCGTATCTCTTTAATCGTGAATAATAACTTGAATAATCAAATGTAGTGATTCAATCGCTTCAAAATACGATGAATCATTTACCTGAAAAATTCTGTTGTAATAAACGAATGAATTCTGCATTTTGTAATTCAACTTGCGCCATACGACTTGTGGTTTTATCAATCACTTCTTGCTGTACATGCATTTTTTTTGCTAAATCCTGCATAATTTGTAAAGTCTGTTTGAGATGTTCTTCTTGCGCATTGATATGCTGCTCTTGATCTTGCTGAATCGTCAAAAGTTCTTGATTGTCTTTAGAAAGTTTTCCAGTTTGCCAAATTAAAAAAATCATTGCCAAATAAAGGAATACGATTCCTGTAATTATAAATATCATTGTATTCCCCAAAATAAAACTTGATATAACAGTATAAGTAAGTTACTCATCAAAAAATAATCATTAAATCTATCTAGAATGAATAAAACATTCATACGAAGTCATTATGAATTAAACAACTCACATAAATCGAGTAAACGATTTGCATAACCCCATTCATTATCATACCAAGCAAATACTTTCGCTTGATTCCCCACTACCATCGTTTGAGCTAGATCAACAATTAAAGAGTAAGGTGAATGATTAAAATCACTAGAAACCAATGCTTCGTCAGTGACTGACATGATCTCAGCATAATCATATTTAGCTGCTTGAATTAAGGTCTGATTAATTAAATGATTGGTAATTGGTGATTTTGCAATAAAAGTTAAATCAATCGCTGCAACATTGATGGTCGGAACACGAATCGAATAACCATCTATACGATTTTCCATCTTCGGCATCACTTGTTTCAATGCACCCAATGCGGAAGACGTGGTTGGGATAATGTTTTGACCAGAAGCACGTGCCCGACGTAAGTCACGATGCGCATGGTCTAAAACCGATTGATCTGCGGTTACGGCATGAATTTCCGTCATTAACGCAGTTTCTATGCCAAAAGCATCATCGATAATTTTAACCAATGGAACGAGTGCTTGCGTGGTACACGACACACTAGAAATAATTTGATCGGTTTCTTTGAGTTCATAGTGATTTACACCATAAACAATGGCTGCATCGACTGTATCAAAAGGTGCAGCACCAATAATGACGCGCTTCGCCCCTGCTATAAGGTGCTGCGTTGCCGCCTCTCTTGAACGAAATAGTCCAGTACATTCCAAAACCACATCAATATTTAAATCTGCCCATGGCAAATGCACTGGGTCTGCTTGTCTTAAAATTTGAACTTTAAGTTTGGTCTGTCGTGCATCGATAGACATGTAAATATGTTCATTTTCCTGAACAATATCTACAGCGCCATCAAAACGACCATGCGTAGTATCGTATTTAAATAAATGGACTAAGGTTTCAACATCTGCAATATCATTGATCGCAACGATTTCAAAATGGAAGTTTTTCGGATTTTCAAACCAAGCTCTTAATACATTTCGCCCAATTCTACCAAAGCCATTAATCGCCACACGTTGCATCATTTATCCTTAAAGTTGAAACAATAAATTTCAGCATTATATGTTATCGGATTTCTAAGCTTTACGGCGAATATTTATCAAAAAATTAACAGTAAATATTTGTTTTGAAATGATGCTTAATCCATACGAAATTTGATAAAAACTATAGGAATGACTTGGATATTCATGGTTATCATTTCTTAGATATCAATTTTTTTTAAATGCTAACCTTAGATTGTCATGACAAAATATTTACAATTTTAAAATACTGACTTTAAATCCGAGTTTCAACACAATGTAAATTACAGAGAAAACCAATAATTCACCTTAAAATCATTGGTGACGTTAGTATTTTCCGTTATACTTTGGCGTTTTAAAAAATTAAGCCTGTGTGAGCACTGAGCATAAAAATCAGACTCAGCAACACACTTTTAGCCAATATGAAAATTAAGGAGTGACTTGGTCGTGAGTACTCGTATTATGACAACTGCTGAAATACGTGAAGCTTTTTTGCGTTACTTTGAATCGCAAGGACATACACGTGTCGCGTCGAGTTCACTTGTACCCGCCAACGATCCTACTCTGCTCTTTGCCAATGCGGGGATGAACCAATTTAAAGATTGTTTCCTTGGCTTAGAAAAACGTGATTATGTTCGTGCAACATCTTCACAAAAAGTTGTACGCGCAGGTGGTAAACACAACGATTTAGATAACGTTGGTTATACCGCGCGCCACCATACATTCTTCGAAATGTTAGGTAACTTCTCTTTTGGTGACTACTTTAAACGTGATGCAATTAAATTTGCTTGGGAATTC
Organism: Acinetobacter piscicola; assembly: GCF_002233755.1. Classification (GTDB taxonomy): domain Bacteria; phylum Pseudomonadota; class Gammaproteobacteria; order Pseudomonadales; family Moraxellaceae; genus Acinetobacter; species Acinetobacter piscicola. The sequence continues at coordinate 37,032 of NZ_NIFO01000005.1, forward strand.
CTAACGGGTGATGAATGGTTAGCGCTTCCTAAAGATAAATTGTACGCCACTGTTTACCATACAGATGATGAAGCTTTTGACATTTGGAACAAAGACGTTGGTCTAGATGCAAGTCATATTATCCGTATTGGTGATAAAGGCGAAAAATACGAATCAGATAACTTCTGGACAATGGGTGACACAGGTCCTTGTGGCCCTTGTTCAGAAATCTTCTTTGACCATGGCGACCACATTTGGGGTGGTTTACCAGGTTCACCTGAAGAAGATGGCGACCGTTTTATCGAGATCTGGAATAACGTTTTCATGCAGTTCAACCGTACTGCTGATGGTGTGCTTCATGCTCTGCCTGCACCATCTGTAGATACAGGTATGGGTTTAGAACGTATTTCAGCTGTCATGCAACATGTTAATTCAAACTATGACATTGACTTGTTCCAACACTTACTCAAATCTGCTGCTGAAATTATCGATGTAGATATGAGCCAAGCGGAAGCTGATGCCCAAGCCAATAACAAAGCAATTGAATACCCTGCCTCACTTAAAGTCGTTGCTGACCATGCTCGTTCATGTTGCTTCTTGATTGCTGATGGCGTAAACCCATCGAATGAAGGTCGTGGCTATGTGTTACGTCGTATCATCCGTCGCGCAATTCGTCACGGCAATAAAATGGGCGCAACAGGTACATTCTTCTACAAAATGTTGCAACCATTAATCGATGTTATGAGTGAAGCTTACCCTGAACTTGCTGAACGTCGTCAAGTCATTGAAGCTGCTTTAATTCGCGAAGAAGAATTATTTGCTAAAACACTTGAACAAGGTTTGAAATTACTTGAGGGTGAACTTGCCAACCTTAAAGGCAAAGTCATTCCAGGGGCAACAGTTTTTAAACTTTACGATACTTACGGCTTCCCTGCAGATTTGACCGCGGATATTGCACGTGAACGTGAATTAGAAATTGACGAAGCTGGTTTCGAAGTTGAAATGGCTGCTCAGCGTCAACGTGCACGTGATGCAGGTAAATTTGCTATTGACTATAACAGCATTGTTAAAGTTGATGGCGAAACTCAATTTGATGGCTATGCTGCGACTCAAGGTCAAGGTCAAATTATCGCGATCTATAAAGATGGCGAACAAGTTGATGAAGTCTTTGAAGGTGATGAAGCACTCATCGTATTAAACCAAACTCCTTTCTATGCAGAAAGCGGTGGTCAAATCGGTGATACAGGTATCTTCAAAAATGATACAGGTATTTTTGAAGTTCAGGATACCAAGAAGTCTGGTGGTGCTTTTGTACACCAAGGTATCGTGACGATGGGTAGCTTAAAAGCAACTCAACGTGTTGAAGCTATTGTTAAAGCTGATTTACGTGAAGCTACTGCGCGTAACCATTCTGCAACTCACCTGTTACATGCTGCTTTACGTCAAGTTTTGGGTGAGCATGTTCAACAAAAAGGTTCACTGGTTGCTTCAGACATCTTACGTTTTGACTTTGCCAATGACCAACCTGTAACTTTCGAACAACTACAACAAGTTGAACGTATTGTGAATGGTGAAGTGATTGCCAATACAGCTGTTTCTACAGAACTTCTAGACATCGAAGCCGCTAAAGAAAAAGGCGCAATGATGTTGTTCGGTGAAAAATACGGTGATGAAGTTCGTGTACTTTCTATGGGTTCAATCCAAGGTGAGAAAAATTTCTCTATCGAACTTTGTGGTGGTATCCATGTAAAACGCACGGGTGATATTGGTCTATTCAAAATCACTTCAGAAGGTGGTGTTGCAGCGGGTGTACGTCGTATCGAAGCCGTTACTGGTACAAAAGCACTTGAAATCGTTCAGAAAATTGATGCTGATATTCTTCATATTAATGATTTATTGAAAGCTCAAAAAGACCAAACTGTTGAAAAAGTGGAAGCAACTGTTGAAACAGCACATCAATTGCAAAAGCATATTGAGCAATTGAATCAAAAATTGGCGAACTTCCAAGCGAACGACTTAATGGGTCAAGTTCAAAATATTGCAGGTCGTCAAACGCTTATTGCCACAGTTCAAGGACAAGATGCGAAATCAGTTCGTCATCTTCATGATAGTGTCAAATCTAAATTAGAAAATGCAGTCATCGTACTTGCAGGTGTTGAAGGTGACAAAGTCAGCTTAATCGCATCTGTAGCGAAAGATTTTACTGCAAATCTAAAAGCGGGTGACATCATCAAACACTTAGCGACTGAGCTTGGTGGTAAAGGTGGTGGTAAACCTGACTTAGCACAAGGTGGCGCGCCACTAAACGAGAAGTTTGATCAAGTTATGGCAAATTTAACTGCTTGGCTTGCTCAAAAATAATACTTCACCTTTTGTGTCATGATCCTAATGCCAATTAGGGTCATGGCATATATGATGGTATGCTAAAAAACGAAAGCTTTAGTTTGATAAACTACAAAGACTTATGAAAAGTTTACCGTGAGCAAAAAAATTTCATAGAGCTAAATTTAAAGCAATTGAAATTAATAATTAGTTGATGCACAGCAATATTCACCTGATCCCATAGCTCTACTTGAAGAAAATAAAAAGCTCAAACAACAGCTAAGAATTGCTGAAATTGAAAGAGAATTTCTAAAAAATTAATAACGCACTTTTCCAAATAAAATCAGTGATATAAGCATACATTTTCTATAACCATCATACCTTGCCTACAACCTTATTAAATATATCAATTTCAAGATTTTGTGATTGGATAAAGTATGGTGTGAGGAAAAGAGTTATTCAAAGGAAAACACAATAATTCACAATGTGCAGTTCAAATCCAGTATGGGTAAATGATATTACTTATATTTGAACAGCCGAAGGATGGTTATATTTAGCTACCTTAAAAGATCTTTATAGCGAACAAATCGTTGGCTACAGTTAAATGAACGAATGACAACGCAACTTGTTTACCATGCTTAGAGCGATAAGTGAGTTCATCATCGTAATTATAAAACTAAGGAGAAAGCTAAAACAGATATTATCAAATGCAGTGAATTATTTTATAATCAGCAGAGAATTCAGAAAGAACTACATTTTAAGACATCAAATCAAATGGTCAGAGATTTTTACAAATGCGTTGCCTAGAATCTCTCAAATAGAAGTCTCCTGTAATTTCAACACACAATCATTATTTTCATTACATCGCTTTAAAACAGACCTCTCAGCGATATCTAATTTTACTCAGAACAAAAATACAAAAAAGACGCCATTTAGGCGTCTTTTCTAACAATTAGATTGAACAATCAAAAATTAACGATTGTTTTCATCTTCTTGTGAATCTTCAAATTTAGTTTCGCCACCAAAGTCAGAACCTTGACCACCAAAACCACCTTGACCACCAAAACCACCTTGACCGCCGAAGCCACCTTGACCGCCGAAGCCACCTTGGCTACCGAAACCGCCTTGACCACCAAAACCGCCTTGGCTACCAAAACCGCCCTGACCACCAAAACCGCCTTGTTGACCACCGAAGCCGCCTTGTTGACCACCGAAACCACCAGGTTGACCACCACCGAAACCACCAGTAGTACCTTGAGCACCAGCAGGAGCACCAGCAGGACGAGGATTACGTGCAGGAACAACTGTTGAAATCGCATGCTTATAAACCATTTGGCTTACAGTATTTTTCAACAAAACAACGTACTGGTCGAAAGATTCTATATGACCTTGTAGTTTGATACCGTTTACAAGAAAAATAGAAACAGGAATGCGTTCTTTACGGAGAGAATTTAAGAACGGATCTTGCAAAGTTTGACCTTTAGACATTTTATACTCCAAAAAAAATTAAAATCAGCGCAAAAACTATCTTTATTTTTCAATTAAAATTTATAAAAAAGATAGTTGTTAAATTTTGCTTTATCCGTATAAGTTTCGCAAGTCTTCTTGCGCCTGCTTTATCGTAAAAAAAGTTGTAAATTGATGTAATTCTTGCAAAGAACGCAACCATGTGTATTGACGTTTTGCTAATTGTCGTGTTGCAAATAACGCCTTATCACACATTTCTTGATAACTTTCTTGACATATATCACCATTTTTCAAAAAATCAATAGCTTGACGATATCCAACAGAGCGAAAAGCGGGTAAATTTTCATCGAGATCGTATTTTTTCATAAGAGTCTCCACCTCATTTAAAAATCCGATATCCCACATTTTCTCTAACCGCATTTCGATACGTTTATGCAATTCTACACGATCAGGCATTAAAGCATAATTATGAAAATTGTAGCGATATGGTTGTCTTTTTGGCTGTTCAGCTTGTAATTGTGTAATAGGTCGACCTGTTATTTTATAGACCTCTAGTGCCCGAATAATACGTTGCTTATCACTTACTTTAAATTTCTCACCTGCCAAAGAATCCACGGCTTTTAATTCATCATAAACCGCTTGCCAGCCTTCCGTTTCCCCCTTCAACTCAATCGCTGCTCGAATATCATAATCAGCGCTGGGTAAATTTGTTGCTAAGCCTTCAAGCAATGCTTTGAAATAGAGCATCGTTCCGCCGACCAAAATTGGGGTTTTCCCATGTGCATGGATATCATCAATCAAACGGCATGCATCCTCAACAAATTCTGCCGCAGAATAAACTTCAAGTGGTGTAATGATATCAATCAGATGATGCGGATAACGCTCCTGTTCGGCTTTTGAAGGCTTCGCCGTACCAATATCCATATCTTTAAAAACAAGCGCAGAATCAACTGAAATAAGCTCATAATTGCCTTGTTCGTATAGCTCGCATGCCAAAGCCGTTTTACCGCTTGCAGTCGGTCCCATTAAATTGATGACGGGCAATTGATTTGACATGTACAACTACTCTCCTCGAGCAAATAATTTATCTAATTGAGCCAATGGAAATGCACGCCATGTTGGACGACCATGATTACATTGACTCGCAAATTCTGTTTGTTCCATTTGTCGCAACAAAGCATTCATTTCTGAAAGGCTGAGTACCCGATGTGCTCTGACTGCCCCATGACATGCCATACCTGCCAAAATATGATCACGCTTTTGTTGTAATGCTTGAGCCTCATCATTCGGATCTAAATCATTTAATAATTCAGGCACTAGCGAATCAAAATCAGCTTTATGCAATATCGCAGGCACGCCACGTACAATCACTTGTTCATCACCATATTGGTCAATATCCAATCCCAATCGTTCTAATTGTGGTTTTAATTCATCAATACGCGTGGCTTGCATACGTGTAATAGAAATTACTTTAGGGATAAGCAGTTGTTGCGAAGTCCAAAACTCGGGTTTATCCCACGCTGACTTCATTTGCTGCAATAGAATTCGCTCATGTGCTGCATGCATATCAACAATGATTAAACCTTCGGTATTTTGCGCAAGAATGTAAATCGCATGCAGCTGTGCTATTGCAATCCCCAAAGGATATTCATCGATTTGAGATGTCGTAGACTGTGAAATGGCTTGTACTGAACGATTATAAGACTCTTGATCACTTAAACCTTGCGAGTTATTCCCTACTGCATGATTTGAATTGCTATGATCATTTTCACGTAAAGGCGCTAAATAGCTTTTTAATGCATTGTTGAGTTGCTGTGTGCCTTTGTATTGTTGCTGATTTTGGCTTTGATAATGAACCGCTTGTGGTTGATTTGAATTAAAATCAGTTAAACCATCATTGTGGAATTGATTCATTTGCACAGCATCGGTATTGCTTAGGCTATTTTCTGTCTGAGTATCAAAATAAGGGTTGCTCTGTAGATTCGTCGTATCACGATGTAATTGAAATTGCTCTTGATAACGAGGCTGTGGTGTTTGCCATGCAACAGCTTGCTCATCTTGTTTCATTGCGGATGATAATTCAACAGATGCCGTTTGAAATTGTGCCAGTGTTTCTTTCGCATAATGACGTACAAACTCATGTACTTCACGTTGATTTAAAAAACGAATTTCATGTTTCGTTGGATGAACATTCACATCGACATTTTCAGGATCAACTTCTAAAAACAACAAATAAGCTGAATGTTGATGCCCATGTAGAATACCGTCATATGCCATACGTAGAGCATGTGAAATGGTTTTATCTTTGACAATACGACCATTCACATAAACATACTGTAAATCTGCTTGCCCACGTGCATCTGAAGGATGCCCTAACCAACCCGATAAACGCATATTGATACTATCTGCATCAATCCAATACGCATTTTCTGTAAATGGGCGACCTAATAATTGTTGTACACGTTGAAAGCGTAATTCACCGCTATCTGCGATGGGTAAATTTAGCCGAATATTTTCATTATGTTCCAATACAAAACGAATATCGAAATGAGTTAACGCCATACGACGTACAATTTCTTCGATATGCCCAAATTCAGTGCTTGGTTTTTTTAAAAATTTACGTCGTGCAGGTACATTAAAAAACAAATCTTGAATGCGAATGTGTGTGCCTTGCTGAGCAGCAACGGCTTGAATATCTTGATTTTCAAAAGCAGTACCATTGACTTCAAGTTGATAACCGATACCTGAGTCATCCTGACTACTGGTCAGTGTGAGTCGTGAAACCGCGGCAATAGAAGCCAATGCTTCACCGCGAAATCCCAAACTTACAATCGCTTGCAACTCTTCCGCAGATTGGATCTTGCTAGTGGCATGTCTGGTTACGGACAATGCAAGGTCTTCTGCATGAATACCACGGCCATTATCAATAATTTCAATTAGCGTACTACCACCCTGTGCGACTCGGATAATCAGTTCCGTTGCACCTGCATCGATCGAATTCTCAAGTAATTCTTTCACCACTGATGACGGACGTTCAATCACCTCACCTGCTGCAATTTGGTTAGCCAAAGCAGGATCTAAAGTCTGAATACGTCTTAAACTGATATTTTCTTGCTGCATGCAATCAACCTAACAATTGACCTAAAAGTTATGTTACATAACCATCGTCATAAATTTATTTTGTATTTTAATCCACACAGCAATTCATTTAATCAATCTATGTTCATTACAAATAGCAAAGAAGCATCATTTTCAATGATTAAAATTTTGCAGTGCATCAATCAATTCTTCTGAAGTACTGCTTATCGTAATTTCACGAACAGTTTCATCATCTGTTTTTTGAATATCAATCACGTGATCTGCTTGAGGAATTTCCTCACCACCTTTCGATGGCCATTCAAATAAGAACAAAGCATTGGGAACATCTAAATAATCCCGAATACCCATTAATTCAAGCTCATACGGATCATTTAGGCGATATAAATCAAAATGAAAAATATCTTTTCCAACAATATTATAAGGCTCAACCAATGTATAAGTTGGGCTTTTAACAGCACCCTTATGCCCTAAACCTTGTAACCAATAACGGCTAAGTGTCGTTTTACCTGCACCTAAATCACCAATAAGATAAATCACGCCTTCTGCAATATGTTGCGCTAATTTTTGCGCTAATTTTTTGGTATCTAATTCATTGCTCAGGCTTAATTTACATGAATATTGCATAGCACTCACGATATGATTCAAACAAGCGACTATGATAGCATTGCAAGACAATATTGCCCAACTAGATTCATATACTGTTTAAATTTTAGTAAATTTATTCATTGCCCATTAAACATAGATTGTTCTTAAAATCATGACATTACAAAACAGAGTTGACCCTTGGGGTAATTTGATTGCAAATCCATCAAAACATGCTGAGTTAATGGGTAATCGAGGTGTTTTGCACAATACAGAACGACAAATTATCCGAAAGTGGAAACTTAAAGCTTGGATTACATGTCTTACACAATTTAAAGACACTAAAAGAGTCATTTTTGCTCCAAATCATTATTCTGAACTCTTTTTTTTAGATGAAGCAACAGCTTTTGCAGCAGGTCATCGCCCATGCGCTGAATGTCAACGCCAAAGAAGTAATCAATTTAAAATCTTGTGGCTAGAAACAAACTCATCAAACAAGAAAATAAAATTGTCCGAAATTGATGAACAATTACACTTGGAACGTATTGACAAAGATCAAAATAAAATCACTTTTCAAGCAATGATCAAAGACTTACCAATTGGCACTTGTATCGAATATATGAATGATTTTGTGATGATTGTTGCTGAACAACACTATTTGCTTTGGTCTTTTGATGGATATAAAAATAAAATAGATATAGAAGCAGAAAGCATTGTTAATGTTATTACCCCAAAATCAATCGTGAATATTTTTAAACATGGGTTTATTCCATATTTTCATCCATCAGCTCAAAAAATTGTCTGTAATAACCAGTAGCTAATCACTTTCAATGAATTTGGATAATATCGTTTTATGATACAAACTATAGATTTTACCCCGCCGATGCTCAATGGCGTTACAGCTTCTAAAGTTTTTTTAAATGCAGCAGAAAAAAATTGGCTAACAATTTATGAATATTTGTGTAATCACTTTCCCCACATCCCTGCAAATGAATGGCAACAACGTTTTGAAGATCAACTCATCATTGATATGCAAGGAAATTCACTGAATCTAGCTTCACCATTTCAGCAGAACACACACATTTATTACTATCGTTTTTTGGCACATGAAGTTCATGTACCATTTCAAGAAAAGATTCTATTTGAAAATAATGATTTAATGGTGATTGATAAGCCACATTTCCTTACGATTAGCCCCACTGGTCAGTATGTTCAAGAAACCTTATTGGTTCGATTAAAAAAAACCACGAATAATCCTGATTTAACCCCGATACATCGACTTGATCGTGAAACTGCAGGAATCGTATTGATTTCCAAACAGCCTTCTACTCGTGGTTTATATCAGCAAATGTTTGCAGAGCGCAAAGTTCAAAAGCTTTATCATGCGATTGCTCCTTACCGTGAAACTTTAGCATTTCCATGTGAAATCAGTTTACGCATGGAAAAAGGGCAACCTTTTTACACCATGCAGGTGGTAGATGGCATTGCCAACTCACAAACAGCAATTGAGATCATTGAACATGATCAATCTTGGGCAAAGTATCAACTCAAACCACTCACAGGTAAGCAACATCAGCTTCGTGTCCATCTGAACAGTTTAGATATCCCCATCAAAAATGATCCTTTTTACCCAAAAGTCATACACAAAAGAGAAGATGACTTTAGTCAGCCATTACAACTTTTAGCCAAACAAATTGAATTTATAGACCCCATAACACAGCAAGAAATGCACTTTTGTTCTGAATATGAATTGACACTGTAATTCCCATGTAATGACAAATATACGACTTTTTGATGATTAGACATTGAAATTCTGAATACTTTGATTAAAATAGACTTTCAAACTCAAATTTGTTTGGTTTAAATCCATGAGAAAAACGGAAGTCTATCAAGTACGCCTTGATTCACAAGAAAAAAAACAGGCGTTTGCTGTATTCAAACAATTGGGAATTACTCCTGCACAAGCAGTTCGGTTATTTTTCAAACAGGTTGTGATTACAAAATCAATCCCCTTCGCTATTGAGAACCAAAATATCAATATGGATCAATTGCTGAAATTGCGAAAAATTAAGCAAGAACAACAGCAAAATGGTCAACTCAATAATAGTGTTGACTTAATAGATGATGATGAAGATCTTTTTGCTGAGTTGAATGCCATATTGGGTGAAAGTGACAAAACTTAACAATGTTGCATTTTAAAACAATTAATTAGGTTCACTTTTGATTTTTTTGGTTATGCTCTTTTGTAAGTAAAGATAAAAATTCATTATAAAGGGGCTATAAATGATCGTCAGACGAGCGACCAAAGAAGACTTGAATCAACTTTCTGTTTTATTTGATGAATATCGTCAGTTTTATGGCGCTTCTTCCAATATCAAACAATCATTCGACTTTCTTACACAACGCTATGAAAATCAGGAAAGTGTTATTTTCATTCATGTAAAAGATGATGTTTTTACAGGTTTTGTACTTTTATATTTAGGTTTTTCTTCTGTCGCCTGCTCTACTTATTATATTTTAGACGATGTTTATGTTACTCCAATTTTTCGACGACAAGGTTCAGCTAAACAGTTGATTGATACTGCAATTTTATTTGCACGTCACGAAAATGCACAACGTATTAGCTTAGAAACTCAAAAAAATAATTACCACTCACATCAACTTTATGAACAAATGGGTTTCGTAAAAGACAACGAATTCCAAACCTATCATTGTTTCTTAAAGTAATTCCTCAACTCCACTACTTTGGAAATTTAGCCATTTAATGAACTAAATACATTTTTCAGAATTGTGAAATTAGACGTTTTGAGTTTCTTAAACGAGCTGAATAGTTGTTCCTAAACAGGGGTTTACTGGATTAAATTTCCAATAATGACTCAGTACTTTGATTCTTAGCCGCTAAAATCTGTTGTTCATTTAAGTAAATCCATTCACCTTCAGCCAATTGTGATAATTTTAATTGACCAATTTGAGCGCGATGCAAACGCTCTACCTTATTTCCAACCGCTGCAAGCATACGTTTAACTTGATGATATACACCTTGATGAATTGCCATGCTCAATTCAAATTCAGCAATTTGCTTCACTTCTGTCGCAGCAAAAATCCCCTTTTCATTGCGTAATTCAACACCAGTTTCTAATTGCTGAATTTGTGTATCATTGATCGGGTCAGCAGTTTGCATTTGATAAACTTTCGCCACATGCTTTTTGGGATGTGTCAAAGCCTGAAGAAACTGCCCATCATCTGTAAGCAATAATAATCCAGTTGTATCCTGATCAAGGCGTCCAACACATTGTAAGCCTCGATTCATCAATACATCATTAAACAAATCAAAAACACTATAATGATGAGTGGCTTGATGCGAACATTCATAACCTTGTGGCTTGTTTAAAGCAATATAGACCTTTTCACGGTACTGAAAAGTTTCACCATGCACTTTATATTCTAGATTTTGTAAATTCAGTTTAAATTTTGGATCTGAAACGATTTGATCTTGAATAGAAATAGCACTATTTTTGATCAGCTGCTGGCAGTGTTTTCGTGATCCAAAACCCTGTGATTGCAACATCTTTTCCAGCAACATACATTTCACCCTATTTTCTAAGCCGAACATTTTACATGAGGATACTGAACATAGCGATGCATAAGGAATAACAAACTCAATATTCAAAATTTTAACAACATAACCTTAGTCACATTATGATTGACTTTTCAATGAAATTTAACTGCTAAAAAATACGGTGAATGCTTTTTTAATATTAAAATTCAATAGAATAGATGATAATGCTGTAGATAATTTACAAACGCACTGTGCCAGATTAGGATTTATTTTAAAATTCATAGTGTTATTTTCAGTATAATACAGCGGTATTTTTATTTTAAACGATGAACTTTGATGAGTTTTTCTAGCCTTGACCTTAATTTAATTGTTCTCCTGATTCTTCTCGCCTGCGGTATTTTTAGTCATAACACAGCTGTAACCATCGCAGCAGGTGTACTCATTGTTTTTAGAATCACGCCTTTAAGCCAATTTTTCCCACTCTTACAAACGCATGGTTTAGAAGTAGGCATTATTATTCTAACCATTGGTGTATTGACTCCTATCGCAAGTGGCAAGATTCCGGGCGAAGTGATTTTAAAATCTTTTATGCATTGGAAATCTTTAACAGCGATTGCTATAGGGTTATTGGTTGCATGGCTTGGCGGGCGTGGCGTAAGTTTAATGACCAATCAACCGAATGTCGTTGCAGGATTACTTATTGGTACGGTTGCAGGTGTTGCATTATTGCGCGGCGTTCCAGTTGGCCCGTTGATTGCAGCAGGAATTTTGTCGTTATTTATTGGAAAGTCATAGCATATTGATGAAAAAAGATTGATTGGAAAATATCAAAGCGTAATATTGCAAAACTGGATTGGAAAATGAGCCAGCTTCTACATTGTGTTTAAAAAGTTTTCCACAAAATGTAGAAAAATCAATATCATCAAGACATTGCTTACAGGCTGTAATTCACTCCCTTGCGAATACGCTTATTCTCATACATTTTCAAATCAGCAAATTCAATCAATTTATTGAGTTCTAAACCATCTTCTGGAAATAAAGCTAAACCAACACTCGCCCCCATATCCAATTTTACATTCTCAAATATAAAGGGTAGCCCACACGCTTCGACAATTCTATTCATTGCTTTCTTGGCAATCTCTTGATTTGCAACACCACTTAGAATCACTGCAAATTCATCACCACCTAGACGTGCCACAACATCATCATGCCGTGTTGCATTGACAATTCGTTTGCCAATTTCTTTTAAAGCTTCATCGCCTAAACGATGTCCATATTGGTCATTGATTGGTTTCAAACCATCTACATCAATCATCAATATACCAAGTAGTCGCCCACCACGTTTGGCTTTATCCACCCCTTGTCTTAAACAATCTAGGAATAAAGCACGATTGGCAAGACCTGTTAAATTGTCTTGTGTTGCGAGTTTATAGAGTTCTTGTGCGCCATATTTGGTCGCGTGGTACATCGCTGCGGCAATCAGTTCAGACATTAAACTTAGCAAGTTAATGTCACTGTCTTTAAATGCATTGACACGTTCAGAATAAATTTTAAGAACACCGATAGGCTCATCACAATGAATTAACGGCACAACCGCCATTGAACGTAGCCCAACACGTCTACATGCTTCACGATCGACACGTTCATCAACTTCACTGTCTTTACAATACAGCGTTGTATTTTGCGCTATACATAACCCTGACAGACTGGAATCCATTTTCAAACGCAAACCTAGAAAATCGTTTGCTCCATTGGAAACAGCGCGATAAACCATGTCACCGTCTTCAGCGAGTTCGACAATAGCGCCCTTTGCTTGGGTAATCATTTGAATTTGTTCTGCGACAAGGGTCATCACCGCATTGATATCTAAACCCAATTTCGCAATTGCAGTTTGAGTCTGAATAACCGAAAGTAATTGTTTAGATGTCGGTTGCTTCGCTTTAGGCATAGATCATCCTAGACGAGTTTAAATCATGAATTCCAATTCATATCTTAAAATGATTATCGCTTTATTTAAAGCACAATTCACGTACGCATCACAGATAAAGATCAATATAAATCAAAATTTATAGGCTAATGCTAAGCGATAAGCTAAATCTGTATGAATTTTAGCGCATTAAAATTCATACATTGTGAATAAATAGATTAACTCAGATAATATTGATGACGCTTTTGAGAGAATTTCTCTAACTGTTTTAAGAAACCTTCAAAGTAGCTTTTTTCTTTTTCTTCAATACGATAGCCTGCATATAATGTACGGCGTAAACCATTTGCAGATACACAATCTAAACGACGAGAAGTCACCCAGCCTTTTTGTTCATATTCATTCACCACCCAATCGGGTAATGCTGCTATGCCTCGTCCACTTGCAACCAATTGAATCAACATCTGGGTTAAATCAGTCGTTCGGATTTGTTTAGGTTGAATATTTGCGGGAATAAATAACTTCGACATAATGTCCAAACGATGCTTATCTACAGGATAAGTAATCAAAGTTTCTTCCGCCAACTCTTGCACAGTAATACGCTCAGCACGAACCAATGGATGCGTATTTGAAAGCACTAAACGTGATTCATATTCAAAAATTGGAAAATACTCAATCCCTTTTAAAGCAATCGGATCTGCCGTAATCAATAAATCAAATTCAGCATTTTGTAAAAGCTCGTGCGGATTCGACTCAAAACCTGAAGCAAAATCTAAGTCTACATCGGGGTATTGTGAACGATATTGATTCAGCAAAGGCATTAACCAATCAAAGCAGCTATGACATTCTGAAGAAAAAATAATTCGCCCAGTCTGCCCATGCACAATTCGAGTAATGTCTGATTGTGCGATTTGGATTTGTGGAAGCACATCATCGGCAAGTTTAAGCAAACGTTGTCCTACATTTGAAAATGACACTGGACGTGTGCGACGGTTTACAACCTCTACCCCATACCAATGATCTAACTCTTTCAATTGATGAGAAATTGCAGAAGGTGTTAAACACAAATCACCCGCAGCAGCGACCAGTGAACCATGCTCACGTAAAGCAGTTAAAGTTTTTAAATGACGAATTTCTAACATGAGTAAAGACCAGAAAAACAACGTTTTGTTCTTAAAATGACTTTCAACAAACCATGCTTTCAACGTTGCTGAAAGTGCAAAGAACAATAAAGACAAGCTTTGCTTGAACACAAGCCGAAAAGCCATACTTCAAATAAAGCTCAAGCAAAACATAATGAATAATCATTCAAACAATAAACTTGCTATTGTTGAATGCGAATTACTTACATCTCTTCATGATCCAAAAAATAAAGATACAAATAAAATCACTTAAAGATGAATATAATTCACTATAACATGAATTTAATGAGTTTGTGTAATGATGAATTCTATTTAATGATAGCAACAATAAATGAATTCTAATCATCTGCATTTTAAAGGTTATACCGTGTCTATTCAAACTCATATTCTTGGCTATCCACGTATCGGTATAAAACGTGAATTAAAATTTGCAGAGGAAAGCTATTGGAAAGGTGAAATTTCTCAAACTGAATTTTTAGCAAAAGCTCAAGCTGTTGAAGCTGCAAACTGGCAAGCTCAGGTAGACGCAGGATTATCATTGATTACTGTTGGCGATTTTGTATTTTACGACAGTATTTTAACCCATGCGGTACGATTAGGTATTATTCCTACACGTTTTGCCGAAGCAGCTCAACTGAACCATGTTGATCAACAATTTTATTTAGCACGTGGTCGTGCGCCAGAATGTACAGATGTTGCCGCGCTTGAAATGACCAAATGGTTTGATACCAATTATCATTACCTCGTACCCGAATTAAATCCAACTCAACAATTTAATGCAGACTTCTCTGATTTATTTGCTCAAATTGACCGCGCAAAAGCTTTCAAGCAACCGCTTAAAGTTGTCGTTCCAGGTCTAGTAACATTCTTATATCTTTCTCGTATTGTCGATGTAAATAATGCAGAAGCTGAAAAACATGCATGTGAATGTGGAACAGAGCATGCTGAAATTGCTGCTGATCAAGCCACATTAAAATTCATTGATGCCCTTGTTCCAATCTACACAGCTTTATTTGACGAACTAAAAGCACGTGGTGTGGAATATGTACAAGTCGATGAGTCTGCATTGGTTTTAGATCTTACCCCAGAATGGCAAGCGGCTTTTGAACGTGTTTATAATCTCTTGCAACGTAAAGATGGCTTAAAACTGATTATTGCCACTTATTTTGAAACTTTAGGAGCAAATTTAAACCTTGCCGTTAATCTGCCTGTCGCAGGTTTGCACATTGATATCACAAGAGAAAAGCAAGGTGAATTCTTCTGGAAAAAGGTCATTGACCAACTGCCTACACATAAAATTTTATCTTTAGGTTTAATCAATGGTCGTAGTGTTTGGGCAAGTGATTTGGTTTATTTAAATCTGATTGTTCAAACGGCTAAAAAATCTTTAGATGATCGTTTATGGCTCTCTACAGGTTGCTCATTATTACATGTACCTGTTGACTTACGCTCTGAAACGATTCCTGCAGAAGTGAATGGCAAACTTGCCTTTGCCCGCCAAAAACTCAATGAATTAGTGGTATTAGCGTCTGGAAAGATTTATCCAAATGAAAAATTGTCTAAAGCCGCAGATAAGGCTTTTGATTTAGTCGGACAAGAACGTACCGAAACATTTGAGGATCGTTTCAAAGCACAACAACAAAAATTTAACTTACCATTGATACCCACCACAACCATTGGTTCATTCCCTCAAACTACGGAAATTCGTGCAGCCCGCTCAGCTTGGAACAATGGTGACTTAACCAACGATGCTTATGAAATCGCAATGCAGAAAGAAATTGCTTATGCAATCGAACAACAAGAACAATTAGGTTTAGATGTTTTAGTACATGGTGAAGCTGAACGCACAGACATGGTGGAATACTTCGCTGGTTTACTCGATGGTTTCTGGTTATCTAGATTTGGATGGGTACAATCATATGGTAGCCGTTGTGTACGCCCACCAATCATTGTAAGTGACATTACTCGCCCAACTGCAATGACTGTGAAGTGGATTGAATATGCCAACACCCTAACTGACAAGATCGTAAAAGGTATGTTGACTGGCCCTGTCACTATTTTAAATTGGTCTTTTCCACCTGCACACCGCACACGTCGTGAAGTGTGTTTACAACTCGCGGAAGCAATTCGTCAGGAAGTGTCTGATCTACAAAATGCGGGGATTGAAATTATCCAAATTGATGAAGCTGCATTCCGTGAAGGTTTACCCCTACGTAAAGCAGAGCAAGCTGAATATTGGGATTGGGCAGTTAAATCCTTCAAACACTGTTCAAGCAGTGCCAATATCGACACTCAGATTCATACACATATGTGTTATTCAGATTTTAAAGACTGCTTGCCACAAATCACAGCGATGGATGCGGATGTCATTACTATTGAAACCTCACGTTCAGGTTTACAACTTTTAGAAGTATTCCATCAGCAAAGCTATCCAAACGCCATCGGCCCAGGTGTCTACGACATTCACAGTCCGAGCACTCCAACTGCAGATCACATGCGCACAGTGATTGATCGTGCATTAAGAACCATCCCTGCTGAGCATCTTTGGGTCAATCCAGACTGTGGCTTAAAAACCCGTAACTGGGCTGAAACTAAAACAGCATTAACCGCTTTGGTGAAAATGGCCAAACAAGTTCGTGCAGAACTTGAAACAGCATAACAAAAATAACTTTAGAATAATAAATCTGAGAATAATAAGAAAATAACATTTTAAAATCATCAGCAGCCTCCATTTATGGAGGCATTTTTTATCAGTTCATATACATCAACGCAATTTCAAAAACATATCTTGGCAAATGTATTGAATTCTTTTTTGAAGGCTGTTGACTAGCCATCACGACAGAACAACCCGAATTCATCAACATAATTACAGCAGCCCTAGCGATGACTAATTTTCTTAAACATTCTTTTTAAAATCCATGATCTACTATAAATATCGGCTTAAATATGAATAATTTAATCCATTGTTCAAGAAAATTAATCAGGCAATTTATGCCCACAATGTGGACAGAAACAGTACTTATTTTTTTCATGCTCGAGCTCTTCTTCTTTTCTTTCTCGAATCAATTGCAAAATAATATCTCGTGTTTGCTCAGTGGAAAGCCCGATTTGCTTACGAATACTTTCAATCTTTTCGACATCTTCAATTAAGTCTATTTCACTATTGTTTAATAACGCTCTAAATCGAAGTTCTAATTCTTGCTTTCTTTGTTCTAGTTCATTGGCTAAACCTGTCGCTAAAATACCTGCGGGTAAAGCAGCCAAGCCCACACCTAGAATAGTAATCAACGCACCTAAAAAACGTCCCAACGGTGTAATGGGTGTAACATCTCCATAACCTACCGTCGTTAAAGTGACTACTGCCCACCACATCGATGCAGGAATAGAACTAAATACCGTGGGTTGAGCACTGCTTTCTACAACATAAATCCCAGCTGCTGCCATCACAATCATGATTAATAAAATAAAAATAACCGCTTGAAAAGAGCCTTTTTCACGCTCTATTACCCGTAGCAGAATCTGCAAAGAGACAAAATAACGGGTTAATTTTAATAAACGAAGTAAACGTAAAACACGTAAGAAGCGTAAATCGATGTGTACGAACAAGTTAAGATAGGCTGGTAAAATTGCCAATAAATCAATAATAGCCGCCCCACTGGTGATATAGCGCCAACGCTGTTTCGATTCAGACTCTAAAGGATTTTTCTCAACAACGCTCCAAAATCTGAGCACATATTCTGCTGTAAAAATAATAATCGACAGGTTTTCAAAAACATTAAAATAGACGTGATAAGCCTTATAAATCTCATTCACAGATTCAAGCAATACTGCTATCACATTTCCACTAATCAGCACGATGAGAAAATAATTAATACACCGACTGAACAGTGTTTCATAATCATCATTATGCAAGTTGTTGTATACAAAATGCCGTAATTTATACCATGCCGTAATTCGCATCATTGCACTTTTTATTGGAATTAAAGATGCATAGTAATACGCTAAGCCCTGCTAAGACAATGTTACAACGCTAAACAATGTACATTCTCACTGGTTGAAAATCATGAATCACTCGAGAAGACTGATAAATAAAATTTTATAAATAGATAAAAATTTATTATATTAGTCACATATTTTTCAGCATTGCTGATTTTACAGTTTACGTACATGTACACAGTACAACTCTCAAATATGGATCATTGATGTCTTCGCAACAAAACAGCCAGCTTAAACACGGCTTGAGCAATCGTCATATTCAATTGATTGCTTTAGGCGGCTCAATTGGCACAGGGCTTTTCTTAGGAATTTCTCAAACCATCAAACTTGCAGGGCCATCCGTTATTTTAGGCTATGCAATTGCAGGCTTAATTGCATTTTTTATGATGCGCCAACTGGGTGAAATGGTAGTTGAAGAACCTGTCAGTGGTTCATTCAGTTATTTTGCCTATAAATACTGGAGTCCATTTGCTGGTTTTATGTCTGGCTGGAATTACTGGGTGCTCAATGTCTTGGTTTGTATGGCTGAGCTGAGTGCAATTGGTTTATATGTTCAATATTGGTGGCCCGAAATCCCGACTTGGATATCTGCACTCGCCTTCTTTATCTTGATCAATGTGATTAACCTTTTGCATGTTAAAGTTTTTGGTGAAATGGAATTTTTATTTTCCATCATTAAAATTTTAGCCATTATCGCCATGATTGGTTTTGGTTCATGGTTACTGGCTAGTGGACATGCAGGTGAAACTGCTTCTATTTCAAACCTCTGGGCTTTGGGCGGATTCTTTCCGAATGGTCTGACGGGTTTAGTCATGGCAATGGCGATCATTATGTTCTCTTTTGGTGGGATCGAATTGGTTGGTATTGCTGCGGCAGAAACTCAAAATCCAACCCAAACGATTCCCAAAGCAGTCAATCAGATTGTTTATCGTGTACTTTTATTTTACGTGTTAACAATCATTGTTTTGTTATCGCTTTTCCCATGGAATCAAATTGCTGAAGGTGGTAGTCCTTTTGTGCTGATTTTTGATTCACTTGGAAGCCAAGGTGTTGCAACAGCACTTAATTTTGTTGTACTTACCGCTGCAATTTCTGTTTATAACGGAACAAGTTATGGTACGAGTCGTATGTTGCTTGGCTTAGCACAGCAAGGAAACGCACCTCAATTCCTCAGTAAAATTAATAAACGCGGTATTCCTTATACGGCTATTTTGACCTCGGCTTTAGTCACAGCAATCTGTGTGGTGCTAAACTATATTTTTCCAGAAAATGCATTTAAGTTATTAATGAGTCTTGTAATTTCAGCGATTGTGATTAACTGGACAGTGCTTTCTCTAACACATCTTAAGTTTAAGCGAAAAATGAATGCTTTAAATAAAGTGTCACTTTTCCCTTCGATTGGATATCCATTGAGTAATTATATTTGTGTCATTTTCATGTTGTGTATTTTGGCAATTATGTGGATGACACCTGATATGCGCATTGCTGTTATTTTAATTCCACTATGGATTGCATGTTTAAGTCTTGCATATTGGTTCAAAGTACGAAAAGTTTAAAGTCTTGGACAGCATCTTTAATGGCACCCTTCCGCTAAAGATGCTGTCCATAGAATCAAAGCCAGTCTCCCAAATGTCTTTGATTCAATAAGATTATTTTAGCGTTTCATTGAATGAAATGTTTCCCGAATTTGATCTTGTTTTAAATCATTTCCGGAATTAAATTTCATGATTTAGATCATTTACGGGAAAAAATTCTGAGGTATAGCGTATGAGTGACAACCAATACAATTTAGACAAGATAGATCGCAAAATTTTATCAGCACTCAGACAAGATGGCCGACTCACTGTAGCTCAACTTTCAGAAATGGTCGGTTTATCTTCCTCACCCTGTTGGACTCGAGTCAAACGCCTTGAATCACTCAATGTTATTGAAGGCTATACTGCAACGATTAATGCTAAAGCCATTGGTATTAATGAATTGTTCTTTATTGAAATTACTTTAGAACGCCATGATGATGAAATTTTAGAGCAATTTAGTGACTGGCGATTACGATTATCTGGTTAAAGTTGCTGTAAAAAATGCTGAACACTATGAGCGTTTTTTACGTAAAAACTTATACTCGATGAAAGGTATTCGCCATACTCGCTCTATTTTTGCTTTACGTCCATTAAAGTTAGAAAATAAATCAGACTTGATGATGATCGAATAATACAAATCAGATTTGAATATTTTTACTGAAATTTTTATGGATTTATGTTTTAATAATTACAGTATGAGATGAGCCTCTTACAGTATATGCCTCGATGCATATACGACTAGCCCCTAACCATGGGGCTTTTTATTGTCTAAATTTTCAACGATATACCATTCAGCACATTTATAATCAAAACTAAAAAGCGTTTACATAAGTTCACTATACCTGCTTATTTTGTACACTATTATTTAAGAATAAATCGAAGTAAAAAAGGAATAACTATGAAGAAATTTTTTAAATATCTACTCATCATCCTTGTTGTACTCTTTGTGATCGGACTAATTTTTCTATTTCGACCCACTGCCTCTAATTCAGTAAATACTAAAGCTGATGAACCTGTTGTAGATGTTGTTCTTGTTGGTGGCGGTATCATGAGTGCGACTTTAGGCACTTATTTGAGTGAATTAGAACCTTCATGGCAAGTGCGAATGTATGAACGCTTGGATCAAGTCGGTCAAGAAAGTTCAAAAGGTTTAAACAATGCAGGTACTGGGCATTCAGGCTTTATGGAAATGAACTATACCCCTGAAAAAGACGGTAAAGTTGACATCAAAAAAGCGATCGACACCGCTTCTCAGTTTGAGGTGAGTAAGCAATTTTGGTCTTATCAGGTTAAAAATGGTGTGCTCGGTCAACCGACTAGCTTCATTAATCCTGTTCCACACATTGCATTTGTTTGGGGTGATAGCGTCAACTATATGAAAAAGCGTTATGAAGCGATGATTCAAAGTCCAATGTTTGAAGGGTTAAAATATACTGAAAATCCTGCTGAAATTAAACAATGGGCGCCACTTGTGATGCAAGGTCGTGATGCAAATCAAAAAGTTGCTGCAACTCGTATGGATGTCGGTTCAGATGTAAATTATGGTTCTATTACCACTCAATTGGTTGATCATTTGAAAAAGCAGTCTAATTTCAAACTCGAAACATCTACTGAAGTTACAGGTATCAGTCCAAATGTAGATAAAACGTGGACCGTTTCATTTAAAAATTTAAAAACCAATGCAGAAAGTCATATCAAAACCCGTCATGTATTTATTGGTGCAGGAGGTGCTGCGATCAGATTATTGCAAATGACAGGTTTAGAAGAAACCAAACAATATGCAGGCTTCCCGATTGGCGGTATTTTCCTCATGACTGACAATCCAGCGGTTACCGCTCAACATACGGCTAAAGTGTATGGTAAACCTGAATTAGGTGCGCCTCCAATGTCTGTACCGCACATTGATACGCGTTATATTGATGGCAAAAAATATGTATTGTTTGGGCCATTTGCAACTTATTCAAACAAATTCCTTAAACATGGTTCTCAGTTTGATTTGATTGATGCCACCAATAAAAATAATGTGATTCCAATGGCGACGATTGGTGCTGAAAATTTAGATTTGGTGGAATACTTGGTGAGCCAAGTGGCAATGTCAAAACAAGATCAGTTTAACGAGCTTAAAAAATATTATCCTGAGGCTAAAATTGAAGATTGGAAATTGAATCAAGGTGGTCAGCGTGTTCAGATCATCAAGAAAGCACCGGGTAAAGAAGCGACTTTACAGTTTGGTACTGAAATTTTTGCATCTAAAGATGGTTCTGTGACCGCATTGCTTGGTGCTTCTCCTGGTGCTTCTACTTCTCCTTATATTATGTTGAATTTAATGGAGAAGGCTTTCCCTGAACAAGTGAAAGGTAAGTGGAATCCAAAGTTACATGAAATCGTTCAATCTTATGGGCAAGATTTAGGAACCAACCCTGCTCTGCTTGATCAAGTGCGTACTTATACCAGTGCCACTTTAGGTTTAAATTATACGCCTACTCGTAAAGCTGCAAATGATGCAACTGCAACAGTCCCTGCTGTAGCGAATGCGAATTAATTAGACACTTGTGGAATAAAAAGATGAGTTATGTGCTCATCTTTTTAGTTTTTTATAATGTGACAGTTATTCTATGTCATAAACCCAATTTCTAGCTTGTTGGTCTGTCGTAGTTTCACAAACATAGTAATCATGATCCCAAGCGTCTTGGTTAAAAATTTCCTTTTTAAAATAAGTGACTTGTTTACCATTTTCGACACAGACAAAGCTCTCACCTTGATCTTTGACTTGGGTTCCGTTGAGGAAGCCACCTATACAGAGAAATCGGGATTGTTTGGGCATTTTTACATCAACTTTTATATTACTTTATAAATTTACGCTCTAACTGGATAATAAGGTTATTTACATATTCATGATTACAATCATGAATATTTTCATAAACACCGTGCTGACTAACTTGTGTAGCTATATACTTCTTAAGCACATTTAGAACGGAATCAGTTAGAACCTTACCTTGGGCTTCTAACACATTTCTTAAAGCGATACTCCACTTACTAGTATCTTTACCAAATTTAGTATTTTTAAAATCAATCCCGAACTCTTCATCAATTTTATTCGAATAAATTTCGATTTTAAATAAATTTTCGATTTCTGTTTCTTTTTTTCCTTTTGCTACTAAATAGCTATAAGAATCATTATTTAACTCAGTAGACTCAAGTAATTTAGGTACAATTGATTTTGAGGCCTCATCGTTATCCACAATAACAAAACAAGAGCAAAGCATATCTTGGTAATGCTTAATTTCATAACTTAACTTCCCAATACCTCCTAGAAATTTAATTATTAAATCACCATCTTTCATCAATTTTGATAATTTCGGGCTCCTCTCGATTATAAGCTTTCTAAGAATAATACTGTCACATTCACCTTCAACAATAATAACTTTACGTGCATGTTCTAAATTATCTGAAGTTCTAACACCTAGACAATCACGAATTTCTTGAATTTTCTTAACTGATTTAACTTTATTATTTGATACTAAAATATTATTAGATAATTCATCTCTATCAACAAACACAGGGTTATGTGTTGAAATAACCAATTGATTTACTGAAGATAGTTCTTCAACAGCTACTTTCAAACTGTGCATTGCTGACGGATGTAAATGAGATTCTGGTTCCTCAATAGCAATAATAGATGCTCCATTATGAATTCTATTTCTGTCTTTTAACAAACCAATAGCTGCTAAGCTTTTAACCCCATCTCCTTTATATTTAATATCAGTCTTATCGCCATCATCAATCTCAATTACATAATCTTTTCTTAATCTATATCTTCTAGCTGAATCAGATATTCTTAATTGTACAGATTCAATATTTGGCAAAAATTTGTGTAAAGAATTTTTAATTGTATTTGCAACTTTATTTAGTACAGGTTTTTGCAAACTCTCAATAACAGCTAACGCCTTTTTAAACTCTTCATCACTTTCTAATTTTGCTAGTTCTTCTTCAACCATCTCATTAATTACATCTAGAGCTTCTTGCTCGGTTCTTACGGCTGGAATATATGTAAATTGAATTTTTTCAGCAATATATTTGGCAATTCTCTCTGATTTTTCAGATAGAGAACTACTACCACGCTTTGGTACAAGAATTTTACCAACATTATTTTGATCAAATGAAATCTGTATACACAAATCACTATTAATTTTACTTTTGATAACTTTGTGGAAATCTAATCTTTCCTCTTCATTGAGCTCAAAATTTAATATAAATAAAGTATTTTTAGCACGTGGCTTATTTTGAAGAGAAATTGGAAAATCTCTATACCAGTCATAATCATTTCTCTGTTTAAAGCGCACACTTCCTACGCTTTTAAACGATCGTCCATGAAATCTTAAAGTATCCATTGCTAACCTTAACGCGAGTAAAACAGTAGTTTTACCCTCATTATTCTTACCAACTAACACAGATTGATCTTTTAAATTAATTTCTCCCCCATCGGTAATACTTCTGAAGTTTTTAATTGTAAATTTTGTTAGTTTCATAAAAAAGCCCCACCTAAGTGGAGCTTTTATAAACTATTTTGATCTATTTTTCAATAAATTAGCTTAATTGAGCAGCAGCAATTTTCTTAGTATCAACATCTTTAGCAGCATCTGTATACTCGCCCATCTTGTCGAAGTTCAAATATTGGTAAATGTCAGCAGACATGCTGTCGATTTGAGCAGCATATTGTTGATACTCTTCAGGAGAAGGTAATTTACCCAATACCGCAGCTACAGAAGCAAGTTCAGCAGAAGCTAAGTAAACGTTTGCACCTTGACCTAAACGGTTCGGGAAGTTACGAGTAGAAGTCGATACACAAGTTGTGTTCGGTGCTACACGTGCTTGGTTACCCATACATAATGAACAACCTGGCATTTCAGTACGCGCGCCAGCTTTACCATAAATGTTATAGAAACCTTCTTCCATCAATTGGTGTTCATCCATACGAGTAGGAGGAGCAATCCAAAGACGAGTGTTCAACACGCCACCAGGAACTTTTTCAAGTAACTTACCAGTTGCACGGAAGTGACCGATATTCGTCATACATGAACCAACAAATACTTCGTCAATTTTCACGCCTTGAACGTCAGATAACAATTTCGCATCATCTGGATCGTTTGGACAGCAAAGAACTGGCTCAGTAATTGTTGCAAGGTCGATTTCATACACTTTAGTGTATTCAGCATCAGCATCAGCTTTAAGAAGTGATGGATTCGCTAACCATTTTTCCATGTTTTCAACACGACGCGCCATAGTACGAGCATCGCCATAACCTTGAGAAATCATCCACTTCAACATAGTGATGTTTGATTTCAAGTATTCAGCAACTTTCTCTTCAGAAAGCGTGATTGAACAACCAGCAGCTGAACGCTCAGCAGAAGCATCAGAAAGTTCAAATGCTTGCTCGACAGTAAGGTCAGTTTCCATTTCAGTAAGATCGATCTCAAGGATACGACCAGAGAAAATGTTTTTCTTGCCTTTCTTCTCTACAGTCAAGTCACCTTGTTGAATCGCAACATAAGGAATTGCATGTACTAGGTCACGTAGTGTGATACCAGGTTGCATTTTACCTTTGAACTTAACAAGAACAGATTCAGGCATATCAAGTGGCATAACACCAGTTGCAGCAGCAAACGCTACTAGACCAGAACCCGCTGGGAAAGAAATACCGATTGGGAAACGAGTATGCGAGTCACCACCAGTACCAACAGTATCCGGCATTAACATACGGTTTAACCAAGAGTGGATAATACCGTCGCCTGGGCGTAAAGATACACCACCACGGTTCATGATGAAATCAGGAAGCGTGTGTTGCATTTGAACGTCAACTGGCTTTGGATAAGCAGCTGTGTGACAGAAAGACTGCATAACTAGATCAGCAGAGAAACCTAGGCAAGCCAAGTCTTTCAATTCATCACGAGTCATAGGACCTGTTGTATCTTGCGAACCAACAGTTGTCATCTTAGGTTCACAGTAAGTACCAGGAAGTACACCTTGACCTTCAGGAAGACCACAAGCGCGACCTACCATTTTCTGTGCTTGAGTAAAGCCTTTACCTGTTGCAGCAGGTTGAACTGGAACACGGAATAAAGTTGAAGGTGCAAGACCTAAAGCTTCACGCGCTTTAGTTGTCAAGCCACGACCAACGATCAAGTTGATACGACCACCCGCACGTACTTCATCAAGAAGCACTGGAGTTTTCAATTCAGATTCAGCGATTTGCTCGCCTGCTTTGAACGCAGTTACTTTAGCAGCAGCATGATCAATCTTAAGAACGATTTCGTCGCCCATGTTCATGTTCGCAACGTCGATCTCTACAGGTAACGCACCTGCATCTTCCATTGTGTTGAAGAAAATCGGAGCGATTTTAGAACCTAAGCAGTAACCACCGTCTTTTTTGTTCGGGATGTGAGCAATGTCATCACCAAAGAACCAAAGTACAGAGTTCGTTGCAGATTTACGAGATGAACCTGTACCAACAACGTCACCTACGTAAGCAACTTGGTTGCCTTTCGCGATCAATTCTTTGATTTGGTTCAATGGACCAACTTCACCAGGAACTTCTGGGTTGATACCATCACGTACGTTTTTCAACATTGCATTTGCATGTAATGGAATATCTGGACGGCTCCACGCGTCTTGTGCAGGTGACAAGTCATCCGTGTTGGTTTCGCCAGTTACTTTGAAAACTGTAAGTTTAATTTCTTCTGGAACATCTTTGCGGCTAGTGAACCATTCAGCATCAGCCCAAGATTGCATCACTGCTTGCGCATTTGCATTTCCAGCTTTTGCTTTTTCAGCAATGTCATGGAACGCATCAAATACAAGAAGTGTTTTCTTTAATGCTTCTGCAGCTAAACCAGAAAGTGCAGCATCATCAAGCAACTCAACCAAAGGTGCTACGTTATAACCACCAAGCATAGTACCTAGTAAGTAAACCGCACGTTCTTTAGAAACTAATGGAGAAGTTGTTTCACCTTTAGCAACTGCAGTTAAGAAAGCAGCTTTAACGTAAGCAGCTTGGTCAACACCAGCAGGAACACGATTTTCAAGCAAATCAACTAAAAACGCCTCTTCGCCTGCAGGTGGATTTTTTAACAATTCAACCAGGTCAGCAGTCTGAGCATCATCAAGTGGCTTCGGTGGGACTCCGAGTGCGGCACGTTCTGCAACGTGTTGGCGGTAAGCTTCTAGCACGGTCATATTCCTCTTTTTTAAAAAATTGCCTGTGAATTCCAGCTTGTCAAAAGCTTCACTGGCAATATGGACTGTCAAATTTTACTAAAAATCAAGTCAAAAGTTAATGCATACTTCGTGTTTATTCGTGATGACCATTATTTTGTAAATAAATATCTGTCACCCATGTTCAACACTTATTTCCACATTCAACACCATCATATTCTATAATGTAACACCAAATCAGCTTTACTTTTAACGACATTTTGTAGGTATAAAAATGGCAACATAAATGTTGCCATGCTTTTATTACCAAGAATATTCAACCTTAGTGGACAGTTATGTTATTTATATAGTTTTGAAAATCATCACGACAACCTTCAAATTTCATTTGCACTTCATCCTCATGCAGCATGGCATGTTCTGCGCAAGCAAAGGAAATTCTGACTTGGTACAATTTTGCTTGTTCATCAATCGCTTGTTGAAAAAAAACTTGATCACCCAAACTCAAGACGTAATGACTTCCACAAATAACAACAACACCTTGTTCATCTTCCAAGAGCAAATCCGCATTTTGTAAATATGCAACAACTTCCATTTTTACCGCTCCTCTGCTACTTTTTATTGTCTATTTCTATATTTTATATATGCTTTTCTTATTTTATGCTAATCATTTTTTGTGACTAAAAGTATGTGATTTTTCATGATCTATAATATAAAAAACCGCTCTTTAGAACGGTTTGTAATCTGGCATTTTTTTCGGATCGTGTGGTGTATTTAAACACTGTTCAAAAGCTTGTTGTTTAAACTTCGCCTGCACAGCATCTTTATCAGCCTTCAGCTCTGTTTCAGGTAAAGCATAAATCTTTTCTAAATACTCAATCACAAATTGCTTTGTCGTCGCATCTTTTACTTTATTCGCATAATCAACAGCTTCTTTATGCGTAATCCCATTCTGACGATCAAGTGTAATCGAACGAGCAGCATTACCTATACTGGTACAATAGCCTTTCCAAATCTCTTCAGGAGTTGCAGGTTTCTTTTCAGTACAACCGACCATCAATAAAATAGTGCTTATTGCACTTAAAACTACAAGTTTCTGCATTAAAAAATCTCCAAATCCGCTCTATCATACTTAATTTCTAACGATTTTGAAAAATTTCTTCATTGTTATTATTGCTTTTATTTTCAAAAAAATTAATTTTAATATTTTAAAACAATAATATGCCTAACTCACCAAAGACTTTCATCTACTTTGTAAAAAGGTTCAGAAGCTAAATTCCTCGCCAATCTACACGGGCATTACGTTCAGTTGTATAGATTCTTTTCACATATTGACCTAAAGGCAACTCGAGTAAGTATTGTGTATGCTCAGAAAATTCATGTGAAACCGTTTCTATATGTTCTCTTTCCCACGGCGTTGTAGCTAATTCCAATAGTGGCGATAACATTGAACACACAGCAATATCTGCAAGCCCTAAGCGATCACCGACTAAATATCGACATTCGTTATCAATCAACTTCTGATTTAGGTCAATAATCATTTGATCCATAATCAGTTTTGATTCTTCAACTTTTTCTTTATTCAGTTGGTAACTTTTAGAAACCAATGTTTTTAAAATAGGTTTTGAAAATTTCTCGAATTGGCGTAAATAGCCTTTTTCACCAATCATGATATCTAAAGATTCATCACTTTCTGCCAAAGCATGAGCCAGCCCCCAACGTCGAACATGCAAGCCTAATTCATTGGCAATATCATTGATTTCTAAAGCATGTTCACGCAATGCAGGATCAGAACGAAGCAAGCGATGTTCAGGATAAATATCATCAAGATACAGCGCAATTTGTGTTGAGTCCGCGATATAGTGTTCGCCATCTTTGAGAATAGGCAATTTATTTTGCCCTGTTTTTAATTGAGCAAATGCACGATGTACACCAGGAATCAAATTCTGCGCAACATAATCCAGTTCTTTATGATCCAACAACCAACGTGCTTTTTCACTAAAGTGTGAGAGAGGAAATTGGTACAACGTGCGCATGTAGTCTCCAAATTATTCTTTTAATCAGAATCTTAGAAAATTCCTCGTAATTCCGTGTACTTTAGTCATTCATTGCTTAAATTACAATGTCCTTTTTATCCATTTGCTATGTCACTTCTTCAAAGATCTTATGCATTTTATATATCAGTTTATTTAAACGATATGCAGCAATGTGATAATCAATAGGAATGATCGGTATCTAATATACAATCAATTTTAAATAAACAATTTAAAATCAAAAACTTAAATTATCATATTTTATAAATTTATTTGCACTTTTTATTTTTTAATCATTTTTAGATAAGTTAAGCACAATACTTCGTTTAATTTTTACCGCAATATTGCTTAGCGTTTTGGTATCAACTGAATGGTGCCAATATGTCTAGTTTAAACTCATCTCAGCAAGCTTTTGTGATCGAAAACGATCAGCAAGCTTTAAATGCAGCTTACCAAGTTGCAGATTTTGCTTTGATTGAACGAAATCAACGTGATCAACTCCGTATTTTACCTAACGATGTGATTGAACAATTTAGCCTAAAGGGATTAGGCGGAATTCGTATTGCCAAAAAATACGGTGGCGCTGCTATTTCTAATGTGACCTTGGCGCATGTTTTCCGTATTTTATCGAAAGCAGATGCCAGTGTTGGGCAAATTCCTCAGAATCAGTTTGGTCTACTCAATGCGATTGAAAGTATTGCCAATGAAAAGCAAAAACAGTTTATTTATACCGAAATTTTAAAAGGTAAACGTCTTGCCAATGGTGGGCCAGAGCGCAATACCAAAGACAGTAAAACCATTGCCACACGTTTAGATCAAATCAACGGTCAATATCTATTAAATGGTGAAAAGTTTTATTCTACAGGTGCATCTTTTGCGGATTGGCTTGCCATACGTGCCATCGATGCTACTGGTAAAACTGTTCTGAATATTATTGATGCAAAAGCTGAAGGGGTTGAAATCGTCAATGATTGGGACGGTTTTGGACAACGTACAACAGCAAGTGGCACGGTTAAACTTAAAAATGTGGTGGTTAATCCTGATTTAATTTTAGATGAAAAACCATTGGCTGACCCTCGTAAATATCGTGGTGCATATTCTCAACTGATCCAAGTTGCAATCGATGTAGGCATTGCTGAGGCAGCATTTGCAGACACCTTATCTGCAATTCATAAAGCACGTCCAATCGTGGATGCCAATGTCGAAAAAGCCAGTTTTGAAGCTTATACCCTACAAGAAGTGGGCAAACTCGATATTTTGCTCAATGCAGCCGTCCTATTACTAGATGAAGCTGCTGAATATCTTGATCAGCTTGATTCACAAGACATTGTCAGTCCAGAGCAAGCCAGTAAAGCCTCGATTATCGTTGCTGAAGCTAAAGTCTATGCCAATGATGCAGCGCTACAGATTTCAGAAAAACTTTTGGAATTAGGTGGCAGTCGCTCCAGTTTAGAAATTCACAATTTAGATCAACATTGGCGTAATGCACGTGTACATACCCTGCATGATCCTGTGCGCTGGAAACATTACGCAATTGGTCATTTTTATTTGAATGGCACGCAAGATCAAAGGCATGCGTGGATTTAATCGTCAGATTTAACAGGCAAAACAAACATTCAAGGAAAATAAAATGACAACTTACCAAGATATTCATAAAGTTTTAGACGCAGAAAATACAGCTTTTACGCAGGCACATATTATCCAGTCTGATGCAGAGGCATTGGAAATCGCAGAACAGCTCAGTCAGCAATTTAAACTAAATGCAGTTTCTCGTGATACCGCACGTGAACTTCCTTTTGACGAAATTGAAGCATTTAGCCAATCTGGTTTATGGGCAATTACCGTTCCCAAACAATACGGCGGTGCCGATGTATCCAGTCATACTGTTGCAAAAATTATTGCCCTTTTTAGTGGTGCAGATGGCTCAATTGGGCAAATTCCACAAAATCATTTTTATGCATTAGAAGTATTGCGCAATACAGGTACAGATGCGCAAAAACAAAAACTCTACAGCGAAGTATTAAATGGCGCACGCTTTGGTAATGCATTATCAGAGTTTAAAACTAAGACTGCAGCTCAAAAGCATACGCAAATCACTCCATCTAAACGCAACAATACGCAGGGCTTTGAGGTCAATGGAGAAAAGTTCTATTGCACAGGCAGTCTTTTCGCACATCGTATTCCCACCCTTGTACGCGATGCCGATGATCGTGAATATTTAGCATTTATTCCATCCGATGCGCAAGGCTTACAACGCATAGATGATTGGTCTGGTTTTGGGCAAAAAACCACAGGCAGTGGTACTGTAAAATTTAATCAGGTCTTTGTAGATGCTGAAGATGTGATTGTCTTTGATACAGCATTTTCAAACCCAACACTGGTTGGGCCTTTTGCGCAAATTATGCATGCAGCAATTGAAACAGGGATTGCAAGAGCTGCATTTGAAGAAACACTTCAACGTGTCAAACAAGCGCGTGCATGGATTGATGCCAATGTGGAACGTGCCGACCAAGATCCTTTAACCATTTATGAAATTGGAAAGATTGCTGCGGATGTACGTGCTAGCGAAGTGCTCTTAAAACAAGCAGCACAGTCTATTGATGCAGCAAAACCAAACCCAACTGCTGAAAATATTGCCAAAGCCTCTATAGATGTTGCCAAAGTCCGTGCGCATAGCACCGAAACAGCCTTGAAAGCCTCATCAAAACTGATTGAGTTGGCAGGTAGTCGTGGTAGCCAACGTGCAGATGGCCTAGACCGTCATTGGCGTAATGCACGTGTACATACGCTGCATGATGCTTCTCGTTGGAAATATTATTTTATTGGAAATTATGTCTTGAACAATATTCTTCCACCACGTCGAGGAACATTGTAATGAGTAATAATATTCAAAATACTGAAATTCATACAGAAACGAACACAGAAATAAACAACGCCAAGAAAAAGATTCTTCTAAATGCCTTTGATATGAATAGTGTAGGACATATCAATCATGGTTTATGGGCACATCCACGAGATGAGTCACATCGTTTTAATGAGTTGGGTTATTGGACAGATTTAGCCAAAACGTTAGAACGTGGTCTGTTTGATGGTTTATTTATTGCAGATATCACAGGGACTTATGATGTCTATCAAAATGGTATCGATTTAACCCTTAGAGAATCGATTCAACTCCCAAGCCACGACCCTGCTACTTTGGTTTCTGCTATGGCTTCTGTCACAGAAAATTTAGGTTTTGGGGTAACGGTGAATTTAAGTTATGAAACGCCTTATCAGTTTGCACGTCGTTTTGGTAGTTTAGATCATCTGACTCAAGGCCGTATTGGCTGGAATATTGTCACAGGTTACTTAGACAGTGCTGAACGCTTAATCGGTCAAAAAGGTTTAAAAGACCATGATTTACGCTATGAACAGGCTGAAGAGTTTTTGGAGCTTTGCTACAAGTTTTGGGAAGGCTCTTGGGAAAATGATGCTGTCTTAAAAGATAAGCAAAAACGTATTTTCACAGATCCAAGCAAAGTGCATTCAATTCAGCATCATGGCCGTTTTTACCAAAGCGAAGGCGTATTTCAAGTTTCACCATCTCCGCAACGAACGCCTGTACTCTTCCAAGCAGGGGCTTCACCACGTGGATTGGTTTTTTCAACACGCCATGCAGAATGTGTTTTCATTGGTGGCGATCACCCTGAAAAAATTAAACAGCAGGTGGATAAAATCCGAGAACTTGCGACCCAGCAAGGGCGCCAACCTGAAGATGTAAAAATCTTTGTTGGAATTACCGTTGTGACTGCTGAAACAGATCTCTTGGCTCAACAAAAGTTGGCTGAATATATCCGCTATGCAAGTCCTGAAGCCGGTTTGGCACATTACTCAAGCTCTGTGGGTATTGACCTATCTAAATATGCCGATGATGAAGCTATTCCTTACCAACAGACCAATAGTATTGCTTCTGTAAATCACAAGTTTAAGGAAAAGAAAATCACACCTAACGACCTAAAAGCACAACATATTTTAGGTGGTCGTTATCCACTGTTTGTCGGTAGTGGTGAAACCGTCGCTAAACAGCTGATTCAGTTGATGGATGAAACAGGAATTGATGGCTTTAACCTAACACGAACCGTTGCACCTGAGTCACATCATGATTTTATTGATTTTGTTATTCCTGAATTACAGCAACGTGGTCGATTTAAAACAAAATACCACCAAGGCTCTTTGAGAAATAAAATTTTCAAGCAAGGCAATCATTTAACGACGCAGCACCCTGCTGCTCATTTCCGATGTCAAAACCCAAAGCAATCAAAAGCACAACAATTCGACTTATCCAAGCAAAGCGCTTAAACAACATTAAAAATTTAATTTATAAAGGGTGTTCACATGACACAAACCAATGCATCGCCAAAGGATGTAACAAACAATTGTCTAAATATATTATTTCAGCAACGCCAATATAGCTTTGTTGTAAAAAATGAATAATAAATTTCTTGCGAAAGTATCTTTTTAACTGATTTTTAAATTAACTAAAACGTTATGAGCCACCAGTTAGAGCTGTTTAAAATTAGACTCACACAAAAAGTCTCATGTTCTGAATAATTCCTTAACAATTGTCTTATATTTTTAACAGTCTGACCACCAGATATCAAAAAAAAATAATTAGAGCTTGACACTTTTTTTATAAAATTATATAAAAAAAGGGCTTTAAATAATAAAGCATTAAAAATAAATAATTTTGGAGAATCAAAATGAAAAAATCACAACTTCTATTAATATCATCTATTTTGTTAACTGCTCAAGTTGAAGCACAAACTGTGCCTTCCACTCAACAATTATCAAAAACAAATGAAAATGCTGAAGTTTCAGAAAATATTTTAGCAGCAAGTTGTAAAATGATGGATAATGAAAGCTTTGCTCGCATTATGACTGCTCGTTGTAACTAATATACTAAACAAATAAGTTTAATATATTTCCATGGTAGATTTTTAAAAAAAATCTACCATTTGTACTAAAAACAACCGATCCCCATTTAATGAAATGCAAAATATAATTTATAACTTTATACCATAAAAAGAGGTATCATGGATTCAATTTTCACTATTATAAATTCAGAGAATGTAACTATTGAAAAAGGTCTTGTGTATGTTAATAATAAATCAATAGGATTAATATGCCCGACTGTTCTTGAAGGTTTTACAGATGATAAGATAACACACATTTTTGGGCCTAAAGGAATTTCAGAAATATTAGATTATAATCCAGAAAAAATTTTGGAGTCCTTAATCGATGTTGGAGCAATTATTTTTGGAGCTACCGAAGACGAAGTATTACTCTCTAAGAAATACATTGATGATCCAGTATATAGTCGAACTTTTTCATATATATCTTCATCAGTTAAAAACTGCTCAGAATTAAACCAAGCTATGAATTATATTATTAATGCTAAAGTAGCGATAATAGGATGTGGAGGTATTGGGTCTATTTCAGCAATTTTATTGGCAGGTGCTGGAATAAAAAATTTGACATTAATTGATGGAGATACTATTGAGAAAAGTAATTTAAATCGTCAAATTTTATGGAATAAAAATGATATTGGAAAATTTAAAATTGATGTATTAAACAAAGTTATTAATGACAGATTTGATGGTATTAATTGTCAATTAATATTTGAAAAAATATCAGAAAATATGAAATTAAATACTAATTTTGATATAATTATTGTAACAGCTGATGAGCCACTAAGCTTGTATAAAAATTTAATGGAAAGTAATAAACATTTACCCCCTACTAACTTTATAGGTTCTGGTTATGTTCAAAATAATCTCACATTAACTATTGGTAACCTATATAAAAATCATGAAACTAAAGATAATTTTTTTTGGAAAAGAAATCCTTTTTTCATAGGACCCAGTTTTGGTCCATCAAATATTGAATTAGCAGGTATTATTTCATCTTTTGCATTAAACAAAATTGCTCATAATTCTAATGTAAGTAGTTTCTCATCAATATGGGACTCCACAAAATTTCCTAGGGAGATATTAAGTGTCTGAAAACTGTATTTTTTGCAAAATTGTAAATAATGAATTACCTCATCATCTTATTGATAGTAATGAAAAATTTATGGCTTTTCTAACTATATTTCCAAATACCCTAGGTGCAACTGTCATCATACCAAAAAAACATTATTCTAGTTATGCATTTGATTTAAGTGATGATACTCTATCTGAATTAGTTATATATTCAAAAAAAATTGCACAGAAATTGGATAATTTTTTTGAAGATGTCGGTAGAACAGCATTAGTTTTTGAAGGTTTTGGGGTTGATCATGTTCATGCCAAACTGTTTCCAATGCATGGAACTAAACTAACACATGAAAATTGGAAGCCTATAAAATCTTCTGTAGAAAAATTTTTTGATCAATATGAAGGATACATTTCTTCCCATGATTTTAAAAGAGAAGATGACTCGAAGCTAGCTTTATTAGCTGAAAAAATTAGAAACTTTGAATGACTATTTCTCAAATTGACAACTTTAGTATAGCTAGAGATGACTATGCATTAATTATGTAAAATATTTTAGTGTAGCCTTTTAGATAGTTACAAAAGGCTACGGCTGGTAAATTCAGCATTTATTATAAAGAATTTCATTATTTTTCATCCCACAGCTACGATTAATATCTTTTATTTAATAACTAAGAGGGATTAGATTCTCTAAGATAAAGAGTAAAGCTAGTAAATAATAAACCAGTAACCACAGGAATGTAAATGATTGTATATGTTAAATTTGAATATCTTAAAATTTCAAACTAACTATCCTATAAAGATAATTAGTTACTAAGTCATTATTATTTTAAATGATAAATCTTTCAAAGATATTACCGTATAGCACAAAATAAACTTTATAAATTTAAAAATACATACAAGGGAATTGTATATATGCGTTACCGTTTCAATATAGGTTTTTTCATATTTATTGTCTCAAGTACATGCTACGCCGAACAAGCTGTCGATCAAAATGCAGTGACCTCTGCAGAAGATGCTTTTGGCGTAACTGTCGGTACTGAATCTCTAGGGGTTTATAACAATAGTAATGTTAGGGGGTTCTCACCAAACGCAGCAGGAAATTATCGTATCGAAGGATTATATTTTGACCGACAAGCCAGTATAAATAATCGTATACAATCTGGTTCAAGTATTCGAGTTGGTTCTGCCGCTCAAGGTTATGCCTTTCCATCACCCACAGGAATTATTGATATTCATTTAAAAGACAGCGGTAATGAAAGCTCTTTTAAACCGAAAGTAACCTATGGAGCATACGGGACTTACGGTATTGAACTTGATGGAAAAATGCCAATCATTGAAGATAAATTCAGTGTTGCTGCAGGAACATCTGCTTTTAAAAACTACTATGGTGATGGGGGGAATTCTTCATCAGCATCGTTTGGTATTGTACCTCGTTGGAAACCAGACCCTCGAATCGAAGTAATATTTTTTGCAGGTAGTAGCTATTATTTTGATGAAACCACACCCGGTACTTATATTACCGATGGTAAATTTTTTCCCAATAATATCAAACGGGGTCATTATCCAGGTCCAGAATGGGCTATATCAGATTCGATAAGTACCAATTTAGGGACAATTGCAAAAGGTGCTTTTGGTGAATGGACTGTCCGAATGGGAAGATTTTATTCACAATTTGATATAGAAACGTCTTACGCAAACCTGTTTAAGTTAAGTGAGAATGGTGATATAGCTCGAACTATTGTTGCATACCCGTCTTCTAAATCTTCATCCTCAAGTGGTGAAATTCGAGTTTCACGGTCATTTGATGAAGGTCCTCGTAAACACTTACTTACGGCTTCACTACGTGATCGAACTGTAGATAGTACTTACGGTGGAGGAGACAGTGCTAATTTTGAAACAAATAATATCAATGATGCAATAAACCCTACCCGTCCTAATTTTCAATTTGGTTTGAAAACTAAGGATACGATTAAACAAGTGACAGGTGCCGCATCTTATGGGCTTGTGTGGGATCATATTGGTCAAGCCACTCTAGGCTTACAACGGACATCTTATAACAAAGAAGTAAATGATCCAGATGCACCTTTCAGTAAGAAAAGTAATGATTTGTGGCTACCATCTTTAAGTATTTCAGCACCCATTACTCAAAATATTTCCTTTTATACAAGTTATGTCAAAGGTGTAGAAGATGCAGGTGTTGCACCCAGTTACGCAGAGAATGGTAATCAAGTCTTAGCTGCAATCCAAACAAAACAGTGGGATGCTGGTATACAATGGAAATTGGGTAAGCAATCTAATTTTATTCTAGGTTATTACGATATTGAAAAACCTTATCTTGCTTTGAGCCAATCCAATCATTATGGGACTTTAGGTAAAGAAGTTCATCAAGGTTTTGAGTTGAGCCTAACCACAAATCCTATTCAAGATTTAACGATAGTTGCTGGTGCTGTGCTATCAAAACCACGTGTGAGTGATGTGATTTCAACAAATGAAACAATTGGTAAACGACCAGTTGCCCAATCTGATTATATTGCTCAATTGAGTTTAGATTATAATTTGCCGTTCTTGGAAAATATGTCGATTGATGCGAGTGTGAATTATCAAAGCAGCCAAGCAGCAACTGTTGATAATGTGATGATTTTACCAAGCTATATCACCCTAGATTTAGGCGCACGTTATCAATTTAAAATAGGCAATACGCCGATAAGACTGCGTGTCCTAGCAACCAATCTCACCAATAAATATACATATGCTGTTCTAGGAAATGGTGTCTATGAACCGATTGAAAAGTTAGGCGTTTCAGCATC
The DNA here is from genome assembly GCF_002233755.1 of Acinetobacter piscicola. Lineage (GTDB taxonomy): Bacteria > Pseudomonadota > Gammaproteobacteria > Pseudomonadales > Moraxellaceae > Acinetobacter > Acinetobacter piscicola. The sequence goes on from NZ_NIFO01000005.1 coordinate 74,742, forward strand.
GCTCTCTACTCAATTTTAAATTTTATTCTCCAACATATATTGGAGAATAAATAAACCCATTGATACCAAATAAACAATTTAAACCTAGATCATGACGATCCATTTAAAACTTATGCCTTAGACCTGACTTTGTCATGGCTTTCATGTAAAATCAGCGACAATTTTTATATAACACTGTGTGAGTCACTTCATGGGTTTTAATTGCGGTATTGTCGGCTTGCCGAACGTTGGTAAATCTACACTTTTCAATGCATTGACTAAAGCTGCTATTGCTGCGGAAAACTTCCCATTCTGTACCATTGAACCAAATACAGGCATCGTACCTGTACCTGATCCACGTTTAGACAAATTAACAGCGATTGTAAAACCACAACGTGTTATTCCAACCACAATGGAATTTGTAGACATCGCAGGTTTAGTTGCAGGTGCATCTAAAGGTGAAGGTTTGGGTAACCAATTCCTTGCAAACATCCGTGAAACTGATGCAATTGCTCACGTTGTGCGTTGTTTTGAAGATGAAAATGTTATCCATGTGAATGGTAAAATTGATCCATTAGATGATATCGCAACAATCAACACTGAACTTGCACTAGCAGACTTAGAAACTGTTGCAAAAGCAATTACTCGTTTGGCAAAATCAGCGAAAAGTGGTGACAAAGAAGCACTTGCGACTAAAGCTGTATTAGAAAAAATCCAACCGTTATTGGATGAAGGCAAGCCTGCTCGTGCTGCTGATTTAGATGATGATGAACGTAAATCAGTTCGTGGTTTTGGTTTAATGACTTTAAAACCAACCATGTATATTGCTAACGTTGCAGAAGATGGTTTTGAAAATAACCCACATTTAGATGCTGTTAAAAAATTAGCTGCTGAAGAAAATGCAATTGTTGTTCCATTATGCAACCAAATCGAAGCTGAAATTTCACTGCTTGAAGATGAAGATCGTGCAGAGTTTCTTGAAGCTTTGGGTATGGAAGAACCGGGCCTAAACGTGGTGATTCGTGCAGGTTATTCATTGCTTGGTCTACAAACTTACTTCACAGCAGGCGTACAAGAAGTACGTGCTTGGACAGTTAAAGTTGGCGCAACTGCACCTCAAGCAGCGGGTGTGATTCACACCGACTTTGAAAAAGGCTTTATTCGTGCTGAATGTGTTGCATATGATGACTTCATTCAATTCAACGGCGAATCTGGTGCAAAAGAAGCAGGTAAATGGCGCTTAGAAGGCAAAACTTACGTGGTTCAAGACGGCGACGTTTTACACTTCCGTTTTAATGTTTAATTCTTAGATAAATCTTTTCAATAGATTTGTAAGATAAAACAGAAATAAAAAATGCCCTGATGATTCAGGGCATTTTTTAATCTTAACTTAACATTAGAATCATCAGTTTATACATGTACTGCTTTGGCATCCATTTCAGCACGTTGTTTCTTTGCAGCTTCTAACATTCTCGCTTGTAAATCTTTACGCAAACCCAGTAGGAATACAAACTCAGCCAAAACGAATAAAGGACCAATGGCTAATCCAACAAGATCATCAACAAATGCAGGTTTTTTCTTTTCATAAAAATGCCCAACAAATTGGAATACCCAACCCACTACAAAGATGCCGATACTTAATATTAACCAAGTACCCATATCCATCTGAGCAATTTTATATGCAAATGGATATGCAATCGCAAAGATCAGCAACATCAAGCCACCAAAGATTTTGTCGAGACTTAAGTAATAAACCACACTCGCCACGATCAAAACTAAAGCTAAGGTAAGATCAAAACCTGCGATCATGACCCCTGCTCTAGCGGTTAAACATATAATTGAAAACACAATCATAGGAATACCAATAAAATGTGTCATGACATTTTTATGATCTAGGTGGTACGCAGCATATTGACTCAGTAACTGCTCAAGCTTTGACATTTCAATCGTCCTTGTAAAATACTTTTATTCAATATATAAAAAAAACCAGATGTAAGTTGTCGGCTAAGTGACAATTACAAATAATTGATTTTTAAGACTCACCATAAGGATTGAATGTGCTCACTGAAACGGAACTCAGCGTCTTACAAAATAATGTATGGTACTCACAACTACCGAGTCTATTTCAAGATTTTATTGTCAAACATGCGATACACTTATATGTAGAACGTGATCAAGCCATATTTCATCATGGCGATACTTTCGATGGGATCTATGCTGTCATTCAAGGCAAAGTCCGCTTAGGCTATATAGATATAGAAGGCAATGAATCCATAGCAGCCATCGCTGAACCGATTATGTGGTTTGGTGAAATTTCACTGGTTGACCAGCAGCCTCGTTCACATCATGCGATTGCACTCGAAAAAAGTACGATTTTAAAAATTTCGAATACGGCCATTGAGGAAATACTTAGGGAGCATCCACAGTTTTGGTTTCATATTGCACAATTAACCAGTCAAAAATTACGTATTGCATTTCTTGAACTGATTGCAATTCAAACCTTAAACATCAGTCAAAGACTGGCTCAACGCCTCCTTTTTATTTTGAATGGCTACGGTAATCATGTGCAAATTGAAAACCATATGATTCATCTATCACAGGAACAATTGGCCCAAATGCTGATGTGTTCAAGACAAACCATTAACCAAGAATTACACTTATTGGAACAACAAGGTATTTTAAAAATTGCCTTTAGAAAAGTGGAAATCCTTGATATTCAAAAGCTTCACGCACTGGCCTATTCCGCAATGTAAGTATTGAAAATAAATCACGATAAAGTACTTTATTAAATACTCAAAAATGATTGTTATTAATATTAAACTAAGCTTAAACAGTTGGAATCTATAATCATTTTTATCATTAAAATATACAAATGATCTATTCCGCTTTACATGAAATAGATTTATATTTCAGTTTAGGCGCCGATGCCATGATACCAAAGACGAAAAAGATGAAAAAAATCACAACACTTGTTACCGCTGGACTTTTCACAATACTCAGTGCTTCAGCTTTTGCATGCCCGAAAGGGACAACGCTGGTTGGTGGAACTGGACCAAACCATAAAGGTGGCTCATGTGTAGCGGCAAATGGTGCAGCTCAGAAAGCAAAAACCGAAACAACAAAAGCCAAAGCTGATGCGACCACTAAAGTTAAAGCTGAGACCGATGCAAAAGCCAAAGCGGCAACGCAAACAAAGGCTAAAGTTGAAACCAAAACTCAAATGACCAAAGATGCAAAAGATAAGGCAGTCAAAACAGCTTCAACAAATCCTTTGAAACCTTAAGCTTAATTCGACTAACGTCAGTTCGGGATAAACTCTGATGTAAGTTATTGAAAAGATAGATCAGGCATAGCGGAGTCTTACCGTTTAAAGTCAGATGTAAGGTTTAACCTTCGGTTCGACCTACTTTTCTTTCGGGAAAAGTAGGCAAAACCATTTGTCAGTCGCCAACTCGACAGATACCATCATGTATCTAATATCTTGCAAAAACAGTATATTGCAGATGTAGTCCTGCCTCGAACAATGCGACTGACGTTTCCGTGTATCATATAGTTGGGAATATATCTTATTCCGAGCTCAGGTAACTATTCTGTTTCAATACAAATAAAAATGGCGAAATTCTAATTTCGCCATTTTTAAATTTATAAAAAAATGAGAACATACAAAACTAGAAAATATTATTGTTGGCCTTTGTATTACCTAAACTCGGGTGATCAATCGCATCTTTACACTGTGCTTTATCACGTTCGTATTCTTGTTGAGTTTTTACAAGTTGACCATCTTTTTCCAAAGTTGCTCTTGCCCAAGAATCTAAACTGGTCAAAGCTTTACGACACAAAGCATATTTGCCTTCTGTCACAGAATCAGTCATTTTGACATTGATACGCCAGTCTGTACTGAGCTTACGCACAGGTTTACGTACATTTTCCTGAATCAAATTTAATTGTTTACGATATACAAATGGATCAACTTGGTTCATTAGTTTCCAAGCTTCCTTTGCATAAGTCGTCGCATCATTGGTCAGTTTAGGCGCAGTTTTAATCTCGACTTTCTCTTTAGGTTCAGTGGATGAATTACCACAAGCTGATAAAGCGATTGCACTAATCACCAAGCTCATACTCAATAAAACTTTCGACTGAATTGCGAACATCAAGTTACGCCTAAATAAACATTTCGGCACTATGCTATTAAATTCAGGTAAAATACACAATCTTGATTTCGTTTTTGTTTTATTCCCTCGCTTAGGTGTATCGTGTCCAAACACAATTCTCCAGTCGTTGCTGCTGGTTTTTGGCAAGGCGCTAAAGATAGTCAAGCCATTATCTTTACATATTTACCTGTGTCTTTTGCTTTTGGCGTTTCTGCAACACAATTCGGTTTTAGTGCATGGGAAGCTTTATTTCTATCCTGTTCTATGTATGCAGGAGCAAGCCAGTTCCTAGTTGTTGCACTTTTAGGTAGCGGCACTTCAATTTGGATGACAGCACTCACCGTTATTGCTTTAGACATTCGTCACGTTTTATATGGCCCTGCGCTACAAAATTTAATCCAAGATCGTTTAAATATGAAGAAAACGGCGATTTGGGCGTGGGGACTTACCGACGAAGTTTTTGCTGCGGGCATGATTAAACTGTCACAACGTCGCCAAGAATGGTCGGAATCATGGATGCTTGGACTGAGTTTATTTAGTTGGCTGTCATGGGCATTGGGTTCATTTTTAGGTGGTTTATTTGCAGATCAAGTCAGTCATCTACCGCAATTTTTACAAGCCGCATTGGACTTCTTACTCCCTGCTTTATTCCTGAGCTTCTTACTTGCAGCCTTTGAGAAGAAATATACTTTTGTTGTTGCTGTATCTTTAATTGTTTCAGCGATCGCTTGTTATTTTATCAATATGTCTGCTGCAATTTTCATCGGGATTGCATCGGGTATTTTGGCAGGATTATTTAAGCATTATGTCCTCAAACAACATGATGAAGTGAGTGTTTAAAATGGATTTGCAGATTATCTTGGTTGGAATATTGGTCGGTATTGCAAACTTTGCTTCACGTTTTGGGCCATTCTACGTGATTCAAAAAACTCAAAAAAATACGCAGAACCGTGGCGCAACTTGGTTAAGAATCGCTTTAAGTAGTATTGGCATTGCAGCCATTAGTTCGATGCTGATTGTTGCGACCCTTCCACCTTTAATTGAAACACCGAATAAAAGTATAGCGATGTTGGTTGGGTTTATTGTCCTCACTGGACTGTATTTTAAGTTTAAGCGCATTGTTTTAGCGACGTTAACAGCAGCTTTGGCCTATGGTTTGGTTTATACCTATATACCTGTTTGAAAATGCTCACTTAAAAATTGTCTGTACTTAACACTTAACGATAACACCCATCTAGGGAAGCGAATTGAAAACTAGCGATCATCAAGCGACTTTTGAATCAGGCGATTATCAAAAATTCTGTTAGACAATATCAAGATTTTATCTCAATTCCCCCTTAACACTCGCCCTAGTTCTGCTATGCTTAAACCTCATAAATTCTAAGCATGGAAGAATCGCATGAGCGTTACAATTGGTACTCCACTTCAATCTTCAGCTTTTAAGGTCTTGCTTTTGGGATCGGGTGAATTAGGTAAAGAAGTGGTCATTTCCCTACAACGTCTTGGTGTAGAAGTACACGCTGCTGACCGTTATGAAAATGCACCAGCCATGCAAGTTGCTCATTTCTCTTATGCCTTAAATATGGCAGACCCTACAGAATTAAAAACACTCATAGAAAAAGTAAAACCTGATTTAATTGTTCCCGAAATCGAAGCCATTGCAACTCAATTGCTTGTTGAAATAGAACAACAAAATATTGCAACTGTCATTCCTTCCGCAAAAGCGGTTAATCTCACTATGAACCGTGAAGGTATTCGTCGTTTAGCGGCTGAAGAATTAGGCTTACCGACATCTGCCTACCGTTTTGCTGATACCTTAGAAAGTTTCCGTGCTGCATGTGATGACATTGGTTATCCTAATTTTGTAAAACCTGTAATGTCTTCATCGGGTAAAGGTCAATCTCGCGTTAAAGAATTTTCTGAAGTTGATGCAGCTTGGGAATATGCTCAAACAGGCGGTCGGGTCAATCAAGGCACAGTCATTGTTGAATCACAAATTGATTTTGATTTTGAAATCACACTGCTCACTGTCCGTTCTAAAAATCCTGAAACAGGTGCAATTGAAACCTCATACTGTGACCCTATTGGACATCGTCAAGATGCAGGCGATTATGTTGAAAGCTGGCAGCCTCAACAGATGACCGAAGCGGCGTTAACAGAAGCAAAACGTATTGCCAATAAAGTGACTGTGGCGCTGGGTGGTTGCGGTATTTTTGGGGTAGAACTGTTTGTAAAAGCAGATAAAGTATGGTTTAGTGAAGTATCTCCTCGCCCACACGATACAGGTTTAGTCACGCTTGCATCACAGTTCCAAAGTGAATTTGAATTACATGCTCGTGCAATTTTAGGTTTACCTGTAAATACACAGCGCCACAGTGTTGCTGCGAGTGCAGTCATCTATGCAGGTGTAGATGCAAGCAATCTTTCTTATTCTGGCTTAAATTTTGCTTTACAAAATCCAAATACAGATTTGCGTCTGTTTGGAAAGCCAGAAGGTTTTAAACGTCGTCGTATGGGCGTAGTGACTGCTCGTGCTGAAAATACCGATAAAGCACGTGAACTTGCTTTTGAAACTGCATCAAAAGTTACTGTTAATTTAGGTTCTGCCGACATTTCATAAATGCTTTGTATCGTTGGCTAAAATTGAAATGATTTTAGCCAAACGCCTAAAAGAATTAACCCATAATTTTTCGGACAATATATCCATGATCAACACCTCTCCACTGTTGGAATATGTAAACGATAATCACGACATTCAAGGCATTACCCAATGGCGTAGCATTGTCGAACAACAGTTAAATGAGGCTTTTGATCATGGTTCTCCAATTCGAGATATTATTCGCACACGATCAAACTTGATCGATCAGGCTTTAACTTTTCTTTGGAATCATGCTGAGCTTGATCAAGAGGATTTTGGTCTTTTTGCAGTGGGTGGTTATGGGCGACGTGAGATGTTGCCCTATTCTGACGTCGATATCATGGTGCTTTCCAAAGATGAATTGACCGAAGCACAAGAAAAAAAGGTCACCTCATTTATTTCATCACTTTGGGACGTGGGGAATTTCAAACCAGGGATCAGCGTTCGTTCAATTCCCTCTTGTTTTGAGCAAGCCACCAATGATTTAACTGTTGCAACAACACTGATTGAAGCCCGTTTAATTACTGGTGACCAGCATCTTAGCAAATGGCCAAGACGTATCGTTTCACAAACTTGGACAGATCGAACCTTTTTTGATGCCAAAATGGATGAGCAAGCACGTCGTTATGCGCAACATCACAACACAGAAAGCAACTTAGAACCTGATATTAAAAATGCACCCGGTGGTATTCGAGATATTAACCAAATTGGCTGGATTGCTAAACGACATTTCCGTGTCAATCGTATTTATGACCTTGTACATCTAGGTTTTATTTCAGAATTTGAGCTGAGTGTTCTTGAAGATGCCGAAAACTTTCTTTGGGAAATTCGCCATCATTTACATCGTTTAACCAAACGTGATGAAAATCGTTTATTGTTTGATTATCAACGTGATATCGCTGCAAAATTTGGCTATAACCGTGAAGATGATCATCATCCAAACTATCCGATTGAACAGTTCATGAAACGTTACTATCGAACTGCGCAGCAAGTCAGCACACTGAATGAAATGCTATTGGCATACTTCAATGAGTCAGTCATCACACCACGTTTACCTAACTATGAACGTAAAATTGAAAATATTAATGAACATTTTAAATTGGTCGATGGCAAACTTGCCGTTCAACACCATAAAATTTTCTCTGAAAACCCAAGTGCAATTTTAGAAATTTTCTATTTATTGGCGAATCGTCCTGAAATTGAAGGAATCCGCGCGCGCACGTTAAGATTATTGACTTTAGCTGCAAAACGCATTGATCAAGCTTATCGTGCGAACCCAGCCAATCAAGCCTTATTTATGGCAATTATTCGTTCGCCACATCGTTTATACGAAACCATGGTTGCGATGAAACGTTATGGCGTATTGGGCAATTATATTCCTGCTTTTGGTCAGATTTTAGGGCTAATGCAATATGATTTATTTCATATTTATACGGTTGATGCGCATACCTTATTACTGATTCGAAATTTAAATCGTTTTAAAGAACCTGAATTTGCCAAAGATTACCCTGTCGTGAGTTCAGTCTTTCAGCGTTTAGTCCGTCGTGACATCGTATTTTTAGCTGCATTATTCCATGATATTGCCAAAGGTCGTGGCGGAGACCACAGTGAATTGGGAGCAGAAGATGCAATTGAATTCTGTCATGCGCATGGCTTTACTGAACGTGAATGTAATCTTGTCGCATGGTTAATTCAAAACCATTTATTGATGTCAATGACGGCGCAGAAAAAAGATATTTCTGATCCAGATGTTGTCAAAGAATTCGCTGAAAAGCTGGGCGACATGGAGCATTTAGATTATCTCTATACGCTCACTGTTGCCGATATTAATGCAACCAATCCAAAACTTTGGAATACGTGGCGTTCGTCTTTAATGCGCCAGTTGTACACCAATGCACGTGATGTGATTCGCTCAGGTCTAGGACGCCCTGTCGATTATCAAATGTTGATTGAAGACACTAAATTCTCTGCCAGTGAAGTTTTGGTGAATGAGTTCCCGCTTGATCAAGTTGAAAAAGTTTGGCAAGAACTCGGGGATGAATATTTCCTCAAAGAATCAGCAGATGAAATTGCATGGCATACTCGCGCTATTTTGCAGCATGGCGACAACCCTGCACCATTAGTACTCATGCGAGCGCACCGTAAAGCAGCACAAGATGCTGTACAAATCTTTATCTATACTCAAGATCAGCCCAACTTATTTGCAACCACGGTTGCGATTTTGGATCGTATGAATTTAGATGTACAGGATGCTCGTATTATCACTGCAACTAAAGCTTTTAGTTTAGATACTTATGTGGTTTTAGACCGTTTTGGTACATTGCTTACCGACCCAGAACGTGAGGAAACGGTAAAATCTGCTTTAGTCAAAGCACTCAGTGAATCTGATAAATATCCGGGTTTAATGCAACGTCGTATTCCACGTCAATTGCGCCATTTTGATATTGAGAATACCGTTGATATCACACTTAATGAAGCCTTGGGTCAAAATATGGTAGAAATTTCCACACTAGATCAACCCGGTTTATTGGCACGTGTTGGTGGACTCTTTATGATGCAAGGTTTGGACATTCACTCTGCTAGAATCGCAACACTGGGTGAAAAAGCAGAGGATATTTTCTTTGTCACTAAAAAAGATGGTACGCCATTAACAGATGCTGAATCTGAGGTTTTTGTTGCACAACTTAAAGCTGCTTTAGATGAAGCTTCTAGTCAAATTTCTGGTCAGTATTAAAGCTTTTTAATTCAAACTTAATAAGCTTATAAATAAATTTCGATACGCGTAAACGTCATCCGCAACTTGTTTGAGACAAGACTACTTAAGCTTTTGAATGTTTCTGCGATACATTAATCAAAAGATGGTAGTGAACGAGTTTTGCGGATGACAATGGTTTTGCCTACTTTTCCCGAAAGAAAAGTAGGCCGAGCCGAAGGCTAATCCCTTTATTTAAACGTTAGATGTAAGACTCCGTCACAAAATATCTAATTTTCCTTCGAACTTGATGGATATTCTTTAAATAAGTAATATCGATTAATTTCATAATCAAACATTAATCGTGGTAATTGTTTCATGAACTCTAGTTTGTCTTTATTACATCCTTATCCATTTGAAAAGTTAACTCAACTTTTTAAGGATGTACAACCCGCAGATTTGCCACTCATTCCATTATCGATTGGTGAACCAAAGCACCCTGCGCCTGAGTTTGTAAAACAAGCGATTATTGAGAATTTTCAACATCTTTCCACCTATCCCAACAGTAAAGGCTTGCCTGAACTTAGACTCAGTATTACCAATTGGTTAACACGTCGTTTTAAGCTCAGTACTATTAGTGCTGAAGATCATATTCTTCCCGTTACAGGTACACGTGAAGGGATTTTTTCTTTTGTTCAAGCCTTGATTAATCGTGATGATGCACCTTATGTAGTCATGCCAAATCCTTTTTATCAAATTTATGAAGGTGCAACACTTTTAGCAGGTGCAAAACCTTATTTTATCAATTGTACTGAAGAGAATCAGTATCTTGGCGATTTTGACTCAGTTCCTGCTGAGGTTTGGGAAAAAACAGCGTTATTATTTGTTTGTACACCGGGAAATCCTACAGGTGCGGTACTTTCAAAAGAACAATTAAAAAAATTAATTGCACTTTCAGACCAATATAATTTTGTTATTGCTTCTGATGAATGTTATTCAGAATTATGGTTTGACCAAGCGCCAACAGGTCTGCTCGAAGTCTGCGCTGAATTAGGGCGTGATGATTATAAAAACTGTATCGTTTTTCATTCTCTATCAAAACGTTCTAATCTACCCGGTATGCGCTCTGGTTTTGTTGCAGGTGATGCTGCGTTACTTAAACCTTATTTAAAATTCCGTACTTATCATGGTGCGGCAATGCCAGTTCAACATCAATTGGCTTCAATTGCTGCATGGGATGATGAAACACATGTTGAAGAAAATCGTAAGTTATACCGTGCCAAATTTGATCTATTTCAAAATGAATTAGGTGGATTACTTCCTTTACAAAAACCTGATGCAGGTTTTTATTATTGGCTCAAAGTAGATCACGATGAAAACTTTGCCAAAATGTTACTAGAGAAAGCCAATGTTAAGGTTTTACCGGGACGCTATTTATCCCGTGATACTGAACAAGGCAATCCGGGTGAAGGTCATGTGCGTATGGCTCTCGTTGCAGATATTGCGCAATGTGAAGAAGTTGTTAAACGCTTAAAAGCGATTTTATAATTTTTATTTTGGTGAAAAAGAAAAGGCTAAATCAGGTTTGATTTGCCTTTTCTTATTTGAATAACGTGTTTATCACTCATTAGTAACTCATACATCAACTGAACGCTATCCCCATAGTAACAATAGAAAAAATATGTACTCAAATACTTTTATTAGATACGTTGATTACCTTCACCTGCATATCCAGTTGTTTATTTATTAAATTATTAGATAACTTGCCGTTACCTTTGAAACTTGAACTTAATTCTCATCATTTACACCGTAAATTAATGTCCCTGCTAAAACGGTTTCCAACGCACAAAATAATAACGGCGCTTGTGTTTGCGGCTTTTCAATCAAGAAAGAAATCACTCGCCCCAATGCCATACCCAGAAGACTAGCTGCGATTGTCAGTTTTATACCTTTTTCGATTTGTGGATAATAGTTGCTAGCCACCAATAGACTAGCGACTGTAAGACCAAAACCACCATAAACTGCTCGGACTTCGTTACGCATATCCGCATCTATGTATTTTAGCCCAAACGTATTTACAACCATTGAAGGCTTAACTAAAGCCACTATTCCCATACCTGCAAAGAAACTGGCATTTAACAAACAGAATTTCTTTTTCATAAGAAGAACATCTCTTGTATAAATTAGAGTAATTACTCTAATTTAATATTTGAATAATTTTTTGTCAATTTTTTTTAAGAGCATCTCGTTACCATAGCAGCACAACAATCTTTTCTCATTGGATAAAACCTACATTTGTATGATTTTTTTTTGTTATCAATTACGCTTTCACCATTCGTTTAAATCTTCGTCTATACTTAGCCATCAATTTAAATTGACTATGGAAAGATGACTTCTCAAACTCCCAAAAAAACAAATAAAAAAGTTTGGTTTATTTTGGCAATCGTGATTGTATTGTTGCTTGTTACACTTTTATTATGGAAAACAAGTACTTCAAACAAAACAGCTACGACAGAAAAACCAAAGAATGCAGAAATAACTGAACAAAAAGCTGCGTTAACTGTGACGGTCGTTCAACCTGAGCAGCAAAACTGGAAACAAAATTTTACTGCAAATGGCAATATTGCTGCATGGCAAGAAGTGATCATTGGAAGTGAACTATCGGGGCAAAGAATTACCAAAGTTTCTGTCAATGTCGGTGATCAGGTTAAACGTGGTCAAGTTTTAGCAGAAATTAACAGTGAAAGTATTCGTGCAGATTTAGCTACAGCAAAAGCCAATTATGCAGAAGCTCAAGCCGTACTTGCAGATGCCAGTGCAAACAATAAACGCTTTCAACAATTGAAGAATACTGGTGCAATTTCAGCTCAAGAAGTGACTCAAAATCAAACCTCACAAAATACCGCACATGCTCGCTTAGATGCTGCTAAAGCCCAAATTGATAGCAATCAGTTACGACTGACTCAGACTCAAGTCATTGCACCTGATCATGGTGTGATTTCCGCTCGTACTGCGACTGTCGGTTCGTTGGCGCAAACAGGACAAGAAATGTTCCGTTTAATTCGTGATGATCGTCTGGAATGGCGAGCAGAAGTCACGTCAACGGATTTATATAAACTCAAACAAGGGATGACAGCACAACTTATTTCACCTGATCCATCACAGCCAACCGTCACAGGTACTGTGCGTATGATTGCCCCTGTTATTGACCCGCAAACGCGTTATGGCTTGGTTTATGTTGATCTTCCGACCACAGATGCAGTGCGTATGGGCATGTTCGTCAAAGGCTCTTTTGATTTAGGTGAAAAACCAGCCTTAACTCTTCCTCAAACAACGTTATTGTTACGAGATGGATTCACTTATATCTTTATTGTGAATAAGAATAATCGTGTTACTCAACAAAAAGTAACGATTGGACGACGTTTAGGTGATCACATTGAGGTTTTAAATTTACCAAGTCATGTTAAAGTTGTTGCATCTGGTGTAGGTTTCTTAGCTGATGGTGATCTCATCTCAATAGGTCAAGCCATTCCAGATACACCACTCACCAAGCAACTTGTGAATACTCAGGAGAAATAATATGAATTTCTCCGCTTGGTCGATCCGTAATCCAATCCCAAGTATTTTACTTTTTATCATGCTTGGTCTTGCAGGTTTAATGTGTTTTCATTGGATGAAAATACAGCAATTCCCCGATATTGAATTGCCCATGGTTACTGTGACAGCAGCCCTACCGGGTGCTGCCCCACCACAGCTCGAGACCGAAGTTGCACGTAAAATTGAAAATTCAATTGCAACTTTACAAGGTTTAAGAAATCAATATACCGATATCCAAGATGGTGTGGTCACAATTACTGCCGAATTTCAGCTCGAAAAACCATTACAAGAAGCTGTTGATGATGTCAGAAATGCTGTATCACAAGTTCGTTCAGATTTGCCTGCTGATTTACGCGACCCTATTGTCAGTAAAATCAATCTTTCAGGTTCTCCTATTTTAACCTATACCATCCAGTCTCCTCGTATGGATGAAGAACAACTCTCTTGGTTTGTGGATTATGATATTTCACGTGCCATGCTTCAAGTCAAAGGTGTGGGTGCTGTTGCGCGCGTCGGTGGTGTAACTCGTCAAGTAGAGGTCGAATTAGATCCTGAAAAGCTATTGGCCTTGAATGCAACAGCAACTGATATCTCGCGTCAATTACGTTTGGTTCAACAAGATGCTTCTGGTGGTCAAACTAAGATTGGCGGTAGTGAACAATCTATTCGTACCATTGCAACTGTAAAAACTGCCGCAGAAATTGGGGCAATGGACATTGCACTCAGTGATGGTCGGCACATTCGTTTAGATCAACTGGCAACTGTTCGAGATGGTATCGCTGAACGTCGCTCCGCAGCATTACTCAATGGACAGTCCGTTATTGGCTTTGAAATTACACGGAGTAAAGGTGCAAGTGAAGTTGATGTTGAAAAAGGTGTCACTGTTGCTTTAGAAAAGCTCAAAGCCAGCCACCCCGATATTAAAATTGATGAGGCCTTTAATTTTGTAAATCCTGTAGTCGATAACTATAAAGGCTCGATGTCTTTATTGTATGAAGGTGCTCTTTTAGCCATTTTGGTGGTTTGGCTGTTTTTACGTGATTGGCGGGCAACATTGATTGCAGCGACAGCACTACCATTATCAATATTACCTGCTTTGATCGGCATGTATTATTTAGGTTTTACCCTCAATACAGTGACATTACTGGCATTGTCTCTTGTTGTTGGTATTTTGGTGGATGATGCCATCGTTGAAATTGAAAATATTATACGGCACTTACGCATGGGTAAAACCCCTTATGCTGCTGCCATGGAAGCTGCTGATGAAATTGGTCTAGCCGTAATTGCAACAACCTTTACATTGATTGCTGTATTTTTACCAACGGCATTTATGAGTGGGATTGCTGGCAAATTTTTTGTGCAATTTGGTTGGACAGCAGCTTTGGCCATTTTTGCATCATTATTGGTCGCACGATTACTCACACCAATGATGTCAGCCTACATTCTCAAACCTTGGATTAAAAAAGATTATTCTTCCGAAGAGTCACAAGTTTCAGCTGAGTCAAATCTAAAACTAGATCAAGATTCAGGTACAAGTACATTAGCTCATGACCGTGCCCATGACGGTCGAGTGATGAGTACTTATATGCGAATGGTCACATGGTGTTTAAACCATCGCTGGATCACCATTTTAAGTGCAATTGCATTTTTTATTGGCTCTGTGATGCTGATTCCATTGTTGCCAACAGGTTTTGTTCCACCACCAGACACTGGACAAACCCAAGTCAGAGTTGAACTCACTCCCGGTTCACAGTTTGCAGATACTTTAAAAGCAGCAGAATATGCACGAGTCCTAATTCAAGATCATCCTGAAATTAAAAGTGTTTATACCACCATAGGGGGTGGTTCTGCCGGTACAGATCCATTTGCAGGTGGTGCATCAAGTGAACCAAGAAAAGCAACCTTAACCATTCAAACCACTGAACGTTCTGATCGCTCACTGAGTTTGCAAGAAATCGAAAATGAAATACGTCAGCGTTTAGCACCGCTTCCGGGCGCTAGAATCCAAGTCGGAATTGCGGGGAATAATAGCCAGTATCAAATTGCACTTTCAGGAGATGATCCTGAAGCATTGGTTGCTACAGCACAACAACTCGAACGTGAAATACGTACAATACCGAACATTGGTAGTGTAACTTCAAGTGCAGCGTTGATCCGCCCTGAACTGGTCATTCGCCCAGACTTCGCGAAAGCGGCAGATTTAGGGGTCACCACTTATGATATTGCTGAAACATTACGTATCGCAACAGCTGGTGATTTTGATCAGAACTTAGCAAAGCTTAACTTGTCTCAACGTCAAATTCCTGTGGTTATTAAACTGCCTTTGTCTGCACGACAAGATCAGGATTTAATTAAGCGCTTGATGGTGAAAGGTAGCCAAGGTCCTGTGATGCTTGGAACAATCGCACAAGTGAATATTGAGAGTGGTCCTTCTCAGATTGACCGTTTTAACCGTTTACGTAATATCAATTTTAATATTGAATTGAATAATCAACCTTTAGGGGATATCGCTGCAAAAGTCGATCAATTACCGACGATGCAGAAACTTCCACCAACAGTTACACGAACAAATATCGGTGATGCAGAAGTCATGCAAGAGCTTTTTGCTAGCTTTGGTTTAGCCATGCTAACAGGCGTGTTGTGTATCTATGTTGTTTTAGTCTTACTCTTTAAAGACTTCTTACAACCAATCACGATTTTGGTTGCCCTACCTTTAGCTTTGGGTGGCGCATTTGTACTGTTGCTTTTAGCAAAGAGTAGTTTCTCTATGCCGAGCTTGATTGGTTTGATTATGCTGATGGGAATCGCCAGTAAAAACTCTATTCTACTTGTAGACTACGCCATTATTGCAAGAAATGAAAAAGCTTACTCACGTATGAATGCCCTGCTGGATGCTTGTCATAAACGTGCTCGCCCAATCATTATGACGACATTGGCAATGGGTGCAGGGATGTTACCCATCGCTTTAGGTATTGGAACAGATCCGAGCTTTAGAGCACCAATGGCTATTTCTGTAATCGGTGGATTGATAACGAGTACATTCTTATCATTATTGGTTATTCCAGTGGTATATACATTTATTGATGACATTAACCAAAAAATTCATCACTTAAGAAAGCCAAAATCTGTGTTGGAAAGTTCAGCTCATGAGTCTTAATCTTTATGGATAATTGCTTAGGTTAAAAGTATTCAATCACAATACCAGTCAATTCAGTTGGCTGGTATTTTATAAATTTCACATAAAAAATAACTATAAATTTACCGTATTTAACTATCGTATTTTCAATGCTTAAGTTTGATTTTTTAGTAGCTACTCTAGACCACATAAGCTTCCCTCTCTCATTTATTTTACCTTTTATAAAAAATAATCAATTGATTTATATAATCTAATAAAAGAATATCCTATAAATTAATATTGATAATTATTATCATTATCAATTGCATTTATATTTCTGCCTCGTTACAATGCGCAACAATCTCTCCACAATCCATTAGTAATTTAAGTTGCGTATTAACATGAATAAACAATTAATATTTAAGACATTGTCTATCTCAGTAATCACTGCGATGTCCCTTTCAACCCATGCAAATGAGACAACTGAAGATGCTGTGCAGTTGCAAACCATAGTTGTAACAGCGAGTAGCCAAGCTGTAGATATTAAAAAAGCACCTGCAAGTATTAGTGTAATTACAAGTGAAGATATAGAGAAACAACCTGTAGGTAGTCTTGCAGAATTATTAAGCAAAGTTCCTGGTGTAACAGGTGGAATTAGCCCCTCTGGTGATGGTTCTAAAATTAAACTCCGTGGTTTACCAGACAACTACACGCTCATTTTAGTCGATGGTAAGCGTATGGGTTCTTCAAGAGATACCAACTATCGTCCAGATTTAGGTCGCCAAGATTTAAATTGGATTACACCAGATATGATTGAGCGAATCGAAGTTGTTCGTGGCCCTATGTCCTCTTTGTATGGTTCTGATGCAATGGGTGGTGTTATTAATATTATTACCAAGAAAATTCCGGATGCTTGGGGAAGTCATGTCACTTTAAACTATACTCAACCAACCACTTCTTCTGATTTAGGTTCTTCTTTTCAAACGGGTTTAATGGCGGCAGGCCCTCTAACAAACAGTCTCGGTTTACGTCTCACTGCGGGTATAACTGAACGCGAAGCAGATAAAAAATATGAGGCAGGTAAAGGTACAACAGGCTCTCAAGATCAAAATTATAATGCAATGTTGCATTATCAACCGAGCGATCAACACGCATTTAGCTTAGAGCTTGGTCATAGTCTGCAAAAAAACGAAAAGGGTTCAAGAATCAATGCAACAACGGGTGCAGAACAAACAACAAGTTGGGGCGCCAATGAACTTGAACATAACTCGTATAGTCTATCCCATGAGGGTAAATGGGCAATCGGTACATCTAAGTTAAATGCCTATTACAACGATTATGACTCAAGTGTCTCCGACTCTACGACTAAATCAAATGAAATGATTATTGAAGGTAATTTAACCATGCCTTTTAAATCTATATTTGAACAGGTTGTAACTATAGGCGGGCAATGGAAAAAACAAGAATTGACCAATACCGATACAATTGGAACGTTGCCTGGAGGAAGTTGGAATGGTATCAGTTACACCGACCCTAAAGTTGATAATAAAAACTGGGCAATATTTATTGAAGACAATATTTCGCTCTTAGACAATTTAACTTTAACTTTGGGTAATCGCTTAGACCATGACGATAAATATGGCACGAAGAATAGTCCACGTGGTTATTTAGTCTATAACCCGACAGATGATTTGGTTATTAAAGGTGGTGTTGCAAAAGGTTTCCGTGCGCCTACAGTCAAAGAATCATCTCCTGGTGCAGCAACTCAATCGGGCGGAAATGGTTGTAATGGCTTAAAAGGTCAGACTTGGTATGATGAAAATGGTAAACCACATACTTACACCAGTGGTGGTTGTTATATGACAGGTAATCCAAACCTTCAGCCTGAGGAAAGTACCAACTATGAAATTGGGGTGAATTATAGCGGTTTCGGTAGTGACTTAGGTTTAACACTATTCCATACAGATTTCAAAAATAAAATTGCTTATTCTCCTTTAGGTTATTATCACGGGACATGGTTTACACGTAATGAAAATATTCAAAATGCAGTGACCCGTGGTCTTGAAATGGTTGCAAACTTCCCTGTTCTAGACAATCTAAAATGGAATAATAATGCGACATATTTCTTGAAAGCAAAAAATGAAGATACTGGTGCAGTTTTAATCAATACACCGAAATTAACTGTGAATTCGGCATTGAATTGGCAGGCTACAGATCCATTGAATATCGAATTAACTGCTCAATACTTAGGTAAACAGTATTTAACAGAGACGACTAAAGTATCCACCATGCAAAAAGCGCATACCATTGTCAATTTATCGAGTAACTATCAAGTGAATGATAAATTAACGGTTCGTGGCGGTTTTATAAACCTATTCGACAAGAAACTGTCAAATAGTGGGGATGCTTATCTTATTGAACGTCAAAAAGTATTTGTTGGTGCAACGATTAAGTTCTAAAGCTTTGATCAATAGTTATATTTTTAGACTTTGGCATGCCCTACATGTTTCGACATAGGGCATTTCCAAATCGATTATCCAGCTAAAGCATTTTCAATATCTTTTTCAATATCTTCTGGCTTCGTTGTAGGTGCATAACGATTAATCACTTCACCTTTTTTATTAATCAAAAATTTAGTGAAATTCCACTTAATCCCATTGCCTAAAATTCCCTTACTATTATTGGTTAGGTAGCGGAAAATGGCATGTGCTTCAGGGCCTTTAACATCAACTTTCGCAAACATTGGGAATTTAACACCGTAATTACGTTGGCAATATTCTCCAATTTGCTCATTTGAACCGGGGTCTTGACCACCAAATTGATTACAAGGAAAACCAAGTACTTCAAGCCCTTGAGCATTATATTTTTCATGAAGCTTTTCTAAGCCTGCAAATTGAGGGGTAAATCCACACTTACTTGCAGTATTTACAATCAATAAAACTTTTCCGTCATAATCAGAAAAAGATTTATTTTCACCTTCTAGCAATTCAGCCTCAAA
The DNA here is from genome assembly GCF_002233755.1 of Acinetobacter piscicola. Taxonomy (GTDB): domain Bacteria; phylum Pseudomonadota; class Gammaproteobacteria; order Pseudomonadales; family Moraxellaceae; genus Acinetobacter; species Acinetobacter piscicola. The sequence continues at coordinate 93,912 of NZ_NIFO01000005.1, forward strand.
CTGATAAATATTGGTCATGGATAAGTTTCCTCGTCGCTTTTTTCTTGCGTTTTTAATTCTAAAGAAGCTGAGTTTACGCAATAACGTAAACCTGTAGGTTGCGGGCCATCTTCAAAAACATGCCCTAAATGCGCATCACAATGATGGCAAATAATTTCAGTTCTCTGCATCCCATGAGATGCATCGTCTTGTTCTTCTACAACAACTGAATTCACTGGCTTATAAAAACTCGGCCAACCACACCCACTGTCATATTTATTTTCTGAAGAGAATAACTCTGCTCCACAACAGCGGCAAACATAGGTTCCTTGTTGCTTTGTATTCCAATACTTACCAGTAAAAGCGGGTTCAGTTCCCTTTTGACGTGTAATTTTAAATTCTTCTGGCGACAACTCTCTTTGCCATTCTCGGTCTGTTTTATTCAGTTTTCCCATGATTACTTCCCTTTCTATCTTGCTATTTACAATAGGATAATCCTATATTTACGTGATTCATCTTAAAATTTCTAGTCTTTCGTTAACAATTTACAAAAGACTAATAATTCCCATAAAAGCAAAAAGAAAGCAAAATAACAAAACATGGTGAGCACTTTTATTTCCTAAATGCTTTTTTATAAGCAAATTTAATGTTAGTCTTGTTGGCATTCTTGCTCAGGATTAAAAAATGTCGCAAAAAAAGAGCGTTATTTTTAAACATCTACTGCCTGTGATTAAACAATATCAACAGGTAGGATTTACGCATGAAAAAATTGTTGCTTTACTCAGAGATGAACATGATCTCGACCTTGTAACAACTGAAACATTTAAAAGTTATTTATACCGTTATGCAAAAGTGACCTCCACTCTTTCCGAGAACATCAAAATGCCGAACACTCACCAAACCCCACGCGAAATAAAAAAATCGTCTAAGCTCGAGCATGTTTGCTACGACATACGTGGACCTGTGTTACGAGCGGCCAATGAGATGGAAGAAGCCGGTCATAAAATTATTAAATTAAATATTGGTAACCCTGCCCCTTTTGGTTTTGAAGCACCACAAGAAATTATCAATGATGTGGCGCTGAATTTACCCAATGCAGTGGGTTATACAGATTCTAAGGGGATTTTCCCTGCTCGTAAGGCAATTTGTCAGTATTATCAACAAAAAGGCATTTTAGATATGCACGTAAATGACGTGTATATCGGTAATGGTGTCTCTGAACTGATTGTCATGGCAATGCAAGGCTTGCTGGACGATGGCGATGAAATGCTTGTTCCGATGCCTGATTATCCATTATGGACGGCTGCGGTAAATCTTTCAGGCGGTACTGCAGTTCACTATAAATGTGATGAAGAAAATGCTTGGTATCCCGATATTGTAGATATGGAAAGCAAAATCACGCCCAATACACGTGGTGTTGTGATTATCAATCCAAACAACCCAACAGGTTCTGTTTATCCACGCCATGTACTTGAGCAAATTGTTGCTTTAGCGAAAAAATATGACCTAATTTTATTTGCCGATGAAATCTACGATAAAATTATTTATGACGGTATAGAGCATGTCTCTGTAGCAGCTTTGGCGGGCGACCAGTTATGTGTTTCTTTCAATGGTTTGTCTAAAGCCTATCGCATTGCTGGATATCGTTCAGGTTGGATGGCGATCACGGGTGATAAATCACGTGCTGCGGATTATATTGAAGGTTTAGACATGCTCGCTTCAATGCGTTTGTGTGCAAATCATCAAGCACAGTATGCGATTCAAACAGCTCTCGGTGGTTATCAATCTATTAATGATTTAATCCGTCCGGGTGGTCGCTTATACGAACAGCGTAATATTGCATGGGAAATGTTGAATGACATTCCCGGTGTTTCATGCGTAAAACCTGAAGGTGCAATGTACTGCTTCCCCAAACTTGATCCTGAAATTTATCCAATTGAAGATGATGAAAAATTCATGTTGGATTTCTTAAAAGCGGAGAAAGTTTTACTTGTTCAAGGAACTGGTTTTAACTGGCCAACACCTGATCATTTCCGTGTGGTGTTCTTGCCTGCTGAAAATGAATTACGTGAAGCAATGAACCGTTTAAGTCGCTTCTTGGCAAAAATTCGTTAATGGCTTAATCCACTTTCAAATGAATAATGTATAAAGATCGAGAAAGGCATTCAATTGGTTGGATGCCTTTTTTCTGTAAAATGACTTATAAATCATGGGAAAATAATATTTTTTTCGCCCATGCAAATTACAACTTATTGATATGAGTATTTTAAATTGAGCACTTTTATTTTATAACTTTAGAAAATAACCTACCCATAAATTCATTCACATCTTCACGTTATTTTAAAATAGACTTTTTGCGTAAGGTGCGTAGTGATGAACATTTATTTATAATGGAAACTCCCTCTCCTTTAAAAGAGTGAGCTTTATTACATGCAAGAGAGAGAAGGAATTTTCAATATTAATTTTCGATCATTTTTTGTTTTTTGCAAGATATCTAATAATCAATGCTTTTAAATACCAATACCGCTTATATAACGCACAATTAAAAATTACGGAAACCACGACGTTATAAATTTGAATGATTAATAAAAAAATTACATTTTCAAATCGGTATAGGCAAATAAATACACTTTATATTAAGTTAAAAGTGGAACAAAAATTGCTGGAACAGCAATAGATTTCTTTTAAGGATGATTTATGAAAAAAACATTTACGGCTCTTGCCCTTTCTATCGGTTTAATCTTACCTATTTCATCATTTGCTAAGAGCAATGTCGTTGTGGTTGCAACTGGCGGAACGATTGCAGGCGCTGGTGCAAGTTCAACCAATAGTGCAACGTATACAGCAGCTAAGGTTCCAGTAGATGCACTACTCAATGCTGTGCCTCAAATTCAAAACCTTGCGAATGTGACAGGTGTACAGGCTTTACAAGTTGCATCTGAAAGTATTACAGATAAAGAGTTGCTGACGATTGCTCGCAAAGTCAATGAGCTGGTTAAAAAGCCTGATGTTAATGGTGTAGTGATCACCCACGGAACAGATACTTTAGAAGAAACGGCGTATTTCCTCAGTTTAACTATTCATACAGATAAACCAATTGTTGTTGTCGGTTCGATGCGTCCACCTTCAGCACTTTCTGCTGATGGCCCTTTGAATTTGTATAGTGCTGTTGCCTTAGCGGCTTCAGACAGTGCAAAAGGCAAAGGGGTTTTTGTGCTGATGAATGATGATATTTTTGCAGCACGAGATGTTACCAAAACCATCAATATTCATACGGATGCTTTTGTAAGCCAATGGGGCCCTTTAGGAACTCTGGTTGAAGGTAAACCCTATTGGTTCAGAAATGTCGCTAAACGTTTCAACAATAACTCTGAGTTTAATATCGAGAATATTCAAGGTGATGCATTACCTTTGGTTCAAATTGTGTATGGTTCAGGCAATATGCTTCCAGATGCTTATTTAGCATATGCAAAAGCTGGTGCTAAAGCGATTATCAATGCTGGAACAGGTAATGGTTCAGTTGCAAATTACATCGTGCCAACATTGAATGAGTTGCAACAACAAGGTGTACAAATCATTCGTTCTTCACGGGTTCCTCAAGGTTTTGTATTGCGTAATGCAGAACAACCTGATGACAAATATGGTTGGGTGGTTGCACATGATTTAAATCCACAAAAAGCTAAACTTTTAACAGCTTTAGCACTGACCAAAACCAAAGATGCAAAAGAAATTCAGCGTATTTTCTGGGAATACTAAATTTTAATTTATAAATTTTTTATTGATTAAAAATACAAAAAACCGTTCATTTGTATGAACGGTTTTTTAATTCAGCAGAAAAACTATTCGATAGGTCTTAAATCTAAACGATCAATAATATAAAGCATATTTGCATCAATTCTATTTTTTTCTTTATCTAAATACTTCTGTTCTAACACACCATCCGTTTCGGAAAATGCATAATCATCATCATTTAAAACCGCTAAATGTTGATTATCAATGACCCATAAACCTTCAACTTTATCATGCGGATACTTTAATCGCTCAACCAAATCTACAACCAATGTTTTAGCGACAGGATAAATATGATATTGCGCAAGCCCTTCCCATCCTTTTTCTAAGACATATTGTTCTAAGGTTTGCCCTTCTATTAACAACCCTAAATACTCATCTTGTTTTAATTGTTCAGTTTCTTGCACAGATTCAAGTTCAGTCGCTTGCTTTAAATCAATTTTATAAACACGTTTGAAAGCTTGTGTATTATCTTTATAGAAATCATCATCACGTTCTGAGACTAAAAAGCTGTTGTTATTGAGCGCCACTATCGCGGTATTGGAGTGCACTGTTGTGTTGGCTTCTTGGCGATAAAGATATTGCGAAACTGCTTGAGTTTCAAGATTAATCATCACAATTCTAGTCAAATCTGAATTCACTACAGATTTATCAGGATTACTCATCGTAGATTGCATAATGCCTAACAAATACTTCTGATCTGGCGTGACGGTTAAACCTTCCATCCCCCTGTTTTGACGTCGATTGGCATATTCTAAAGGCAATAAATAACCAGATTTGCGACGACTATCTTGTGCATAAGCATTAATTCGATCTATTTCGATACCTTCAGCATTAAAATGCACAATATGTGGGCCGTATTCATCGCTGACCCAAAAAGTACCATCTTTTAATGCAACCAGACCTTCTGAGTCTAAGCCAAATTCATCCGTTCCATTTTCCAAAATTTGGCCATTCTGATCATAAGCAATTTCTTTGGTTGCCCCAAAATGTTGATTAGGTAAGCCCGTAATGGTTTTACCCGTCGGATCTTTAAGTAGAATTTCTTTTATTTTGTGAATACTGCCATCTGTCTGTAACTCAAATAAACCAATCTTAGGGGTATAGCTTGGATCTAAAAATATTTTTCCATGATCACCATTCACATCATAAGTTGTATTTGGCCCACGATCTGTCAATGCATAAAATTGATGTTTTTCAGTTGGGTGTGCTGCTATTTCTGAACCAAAACCACCACAATGAATTTCAATAAAATGACCTTGTTTCGCACCATCTGGAATATTGTGAATATTTAAAATATCGTAAGGTAGTTGAACGCCTTGAGAGAACTTTTTATATAAATTGTCGGCTGGATAATTTTCAATTTCTTGCTGACCCATTTGATCGAATTCTGAATTTTTCATTGTTTACTCTAATTTAATTTTAATCTTTTTTATCATATATAAATCTCACAACAACCACACTTATACATTTGTGAATACTTCTATAAAAAAAAGAGGCTTTCGCCTCTTTTAATAAAATTTTTTAATAGATATCTTGAAAAGTCAAAAATGATCGAAAATTCCTTCTCCCTCTGGGAGAAGGTTAGGATGAGGGAGATTTATCATATAAATCCTCACCTTCTTACGCGTAATAACGCTTATCCTTTAAAATGAAAGAGAACTTCCAATATAAATATATGTTCAGCACAACTCGCCCTTATGCAAGAAACCAATCAAAAGTTCAAAATTATTCAGGCTTGGTCAATTCTGTCATTGGCCAACGTGGTGTAGTCGTTACAGATAAACCATCATTTTGCCCTGCTTTTAAACGTTGATAACCTGCAAATGCGATCATTGCACCATTATCAGTACACAAAGCAGGTTCTGCATAATAAACAGTACCTTTAATTTTTACTAAATCCGCTTCCAAACGTTCACGTAAACGTTTATTGGCACTGACACCACCTGCGATGACCAAACGTCTTAAACCTGTTTGTTTTAAGGCTTTGATAGATTTTTTAACCAAGGTATCAACCAAGGCTTCTTGGAAAGATGCCGCAATATCTGCATCACGTTGTTCTTCACCTAGTTTTTTTAACTGTACAGAAACTGCTGTTTTTAATCCGCTAAATGAAAAGTCTAAGCCTTGATGCAACATGGGACGAGGAAATTCAAAAGCCTCTTTATCACCTTGATCTGCCAATTTTGAAATATTTGGCCCACCTGGGTACGGTAGTTTCAGCATTTTAGCGACTTTATCAAAAGCTTCACCCGCCGCATCATCAATCGATTCACCGAGAATTTCATACTCGCCAATGCTATGTGCCGCCATCAATTGTGTATGACCACCTGATACTAACAAAGCAACAAACGGAAATTCAGGTGGATTTTCTGATAAAAGTGGCGCAAGCATATGGCCTTCCATATGATGCACGCCAATCGCAGGTTTATCGAGTGCAAAAGCCAAAGTACGACCAAATAAAGCACCCGTCATGAGTGCTCCCATTAGACCTGGGCCTCGTGTATAAGCAATCGCATCAATTTCAGATTTTTTCACATCACTTTGTTCAAGCAATTGATTAATCAATGGAATCAGTTTACGAACATGATCACGTGAAGCCAATTCAGGTACAACACCACCATACTCGGCATGTAGTTTTATTTGACTATAAAGCACCTGTCCTCTTAAGCCGACTTCACTATCATAGAGCGCTAATCCTGTTTCATCACATGAAGTTTCTAAGCCAAGAACGATCATTAAACTGCCTTTTACACATTTCAAAATATTGCTAATACCATTATAGACTTGTGGTATGAGATGTAAATGAGTAAAATACTGCACTTCACTTGTGATCTTGGGTAATTCGACCCGAGATCTTATCCATAACTTAATGAGGATTCTTCATGCCACAAGTTAAATTGAAAGAAGGCGAACCAGTTGACGTAGCTATCCGTCGTTTCAAACGTTCATGCGAAAAAGCTGGTGTTTTAGCAGACGTTCGTAAACGCGAATTCTATGAGAAACCAACTCAAGAACGTAAACGTAAAAAAGCTGCTGCTGTTAAACGCTACCAAAAGAAATTGGCACGCGAATCAGTACGTACAACTCGCCTTTACTAAGATTAATTTGTGATTGATTGACTAACTGGACCATATAAATGACTACTTTAAAAGACCAAATAACTGAAGTTTTAAAAGCAACAATGCGTGCGAAAGAAATGAGTAAGTTAACGGTCATTCGTAGTCTACAGGCAGCAATCAAGCAAATCGAAGTCGATGAGCGCATTGAGCTTGACGATAGTCGGGTTCTTGCGGTCATTGAAAAGCAAATCAAACAACGTAAAGAATCGATTAAAGCCTTTGAAGGTGCTAATCGACAAGACTTAGCTAGTAAGGAACAAGCCGAGGTTGAGATTTTATCTCAATTTCTACCAGCAGCTATGACTGAGGAAGAACTTGATTCAATCATTGCGCAAACGATTACTGCGCAAGAAGCTACTAGCATGAAAGATATGGGTAAGGTGATGAATTCTCTACGTCCGATCATAGCCGGACGTGCCGATCCTGCACAAGTTTCTGCAAAAATCAAAGCAAAACTTGGCTAATCCCACTATTGTAAAGTCTGTTTTTTTGTTTGGTTTGGTCTATTTAATTTCTTATTAAAAACTATTTTGCAATGAAATGGTTTGATTGAATATTAAATAGCCCAAAATCATTAAATATCTTCTACTTTTTTCTTTTCAAATTGATATCTACAAATGTCTCGTAAAACTCCATTCACTGGATTTGTTACAGATTGATATTCTATTTCTAATAATTCAAAATTTACTCGTTCACACAATATACGTGCTGCTATTTGCAACATCTACATACGCTTTTAATTCACGAAAAGATCCTCTTGTGAATAATGTATTCACAAATAACAAAAGCGCCTGTCGCATATAACCTTGCCTTTGATAACGAGCATTCCCCCAAAGGCCTATTGAAGCTTTATTTTCATCCCAATAAATACAATGAATATCCACAATACCTAAAAATGCATGACTTCTTTTTGAGCGAATAACAAATACAAAATTTTCTTTATTGAGTAATACTATCAATCGAGAACAACAAAAAGCCTGTGAAGCTTCTAGATTTGGCGCTTCCAAAGCCCACGGCAAACTGGCAGGAAATCTACGCAAATCATTTAAACTTTCTTTTATTCCTATATAAATATCTACTGCGTCAGATTCTTGGACAATATTCAAAACGATCTGATCATTTTCAATTTAAAACTGTGTTAAATCCATATCCTTACGCATTTATAGATTTTGCCTGATGAATAAAAAAATGCTGACTACCCGTTTTGTTTAATGTAAGTCACACTGAATATTATATTTTTTTAAAATTTGCATCTCAGGTGAAACCATCACTTTGTCAATAATATTTTGTTTGGTTACTGACATGAGCGAAGGTGGCAAATCTGCACGATTTGCATCTGTCGTTTTATACATATCATCTACATATTTTTGAATCATCCCACAAAATTGTGACTGCTGTTGTGGGCTAAATTGATTTAGTTGAGGATCTAAACTACGTAAAAAAAACTTCATATCCGCATTGTATTGGTTTGAAATTTTTTCGACATCACGTACATAACGTTCTGATACGCTTGCCATAATTTGACTCGAAGATAAAACCAACAATATTGTCACAAAGATTTTTTTCATTTTCAATCAATTACATTCAACAAATATTCGAGATAAATTCTAACTTTTTAATTTAAAAATAAACAGTTAAATTTGTTTAATTGGTCGGTATTCAAGACTTTCATTTATATTTTAAATTTTTGCTCATCTTGCATTACCTTTAAACGCGCCTCTATTTTAGCACTCATTGCATTATTCTCTTTCGCCAAACGCTGAGCATGCAATAAAGTCTTAATAGCATTCTCCTCATCTCCACTCCAATATTGAACCTCTGATCGATTACGTAATACATTTACCGTTCGCATTGGATTAGCTTTATCTAAATTGGCGGCTTGCTGCAACAACTGCCACCCACTGATATCTCGATTATTGTTGTTAATAAAGCGATTCACCAATTGCTCTGCTTCTTTAGACTTATTTTGCCGAATATACACTTCAGCCAATTTATAGCTGAGCGCACGATTTTCGGGGGTAATTCTTTGTTTGGATACAATCACTTGATATGCATCATTTATTTTATTTTGACCTAAATAAATATCAGTTTGAATCAAAGTGACCAAAGCATGTTCCGAATTGATCTTTTTGGCTAAATTTAGCTGGATTTGGGCATTTTGATAATCTCCTCTTATGCTCTGATATTTAGCTAAGGCTAATAAACCCTCCATATTCTTTTGACTAGCTAGCGAGTATAATTGTTCTTCCGTCGCTTGAGATGAAACCACCGCTAAATACCATTTAATAATTTCAAAATCTTGCTGACTATTACTATAGGGGATTCGAGGATATTGACTAGCTCGCAACTTAGTTTCACTCATACGTTCAGCGGTTAACGGATGTGTAGACCAAAAATCAGGGAAAAATCCGATAGGTCGATAACGCTGTTGAAGATTTTCAAAAAATTCTGGCATTCCTTCAGGATTATATCCAGCTGAATACAGATATTGCATGCCAATTCGATCTGCCTCTCTCTCCTGACTTCGGCTATAATGCAATTCATTGTCAATAGCCAAGGCCTGAGCACCATACATTAATGCTGTTCCTGCCTCCACATTAGCCTTTGAGGCCAATACTGCACCTGCAACAAGACCAAGCAAAGATAATAAGCTTTGACCATTTATTGCTTCATTACCACGAGAAAAGTGTCTTTGAGTAACATGTGCTATTTCATGCCCCATTACACTCGCAACTTGATCCATATTTTTAGCAGAAATTACCAATCCAGCATTTAACGCAAAAACTCCGCCAACTTGCGCAAAGGCATTAATATCAGGATCTCTTATTATCACCAACCCAATGGGTTCACCTAATTGCGTTTGGCTAACAAGGCGATTGAATATTATAAAAAATTGATCTTCAAGCCATACATCATTAATTAATGGATATTTAAATCTAATTTTACGTAAAACTTTTTCTCCTACAATCAACTCTAATTGCTTATTAATTATACCGACACCACTTCCAATTTCAGGCACTTCTGTTTGTTGTGAAGTGCTCAAACTAAAGGAAAAGTCATCAGCTAAGCCTAACGAACTGCTTAGACAAAGGCATAGGCTCAGTAAAGTCTTCTTCAAAGGAATGCTCAATCATGGCTAACATATCAAATATAACATTGAATTTAGAACAAATTTGCAATGAAGTGTTATCTTGTTTTAACCAAAATTCATCCTGAATTAAAAATCCGAATTAACTAAATATCTTGGTGTACGGTCTTCCAAAGCATCTACTAAATTTTGATAAGCCAATTCAGCCATTTTCTTTCTCGTTTCAGTAGTTGCTGAACCAATATGCGGTAAAGTCACGACATTATCCAATTGAAATAATGGAGATTCTTGTAATGGCTCTCGCTGATAAACATCTAAGCCTGCTGCGAAAATTTGCTTTTGTTGCAAAGCTTCAATCAAAGCCTGCTCATCGACCACTGAACCACGTGCAATATTAATAAATACTGCATGTTTTTGCATGAGCGCAAATTCTTTTGCACCCATCAAAGCTTGAGAATCATGATTTAAATCTACAGCAACAACAACAAAATCAGACTGTTGCAACAATTCTTCTAAGCTTTTATATTGCGCATTTAGTGGTTGCGCTGTTTCTAATTTTTCACGGCGATTATGGTAAATAATATTCATATTAAAACCATGAAAACCACGTCGAGCGATCGCTACACCAATATTTCCTAAACCAATAATGCCTAATGTTTTACCAAAAACATCCTGACCAAACTGAGCACTTCCAACAGTACGCTTCCACTCACCTTGCTTCGTCCATTGATCTAAATAAGGTACTGTTCTTGCAGCACTCATTAACAATGTAAATGCTAAATCCGCTGTCGATTCTGTTAACACATGAGGTGTATTAGATAACCAAATTTTTTTCTGATTTAAATATTTCAGGTCGTAATTGTCATAACCAACACTGACAGAAGAAATTATTTTAAGTTTTTGTGCAGGCTCAAGATTTGATTCATTTAATAAACGTCCAGCGCCAATCATTGCATCTGCATCGACGACTTCTTGGCGAATTTGTTCATTAATATCACCAGCTTTCGGATTCAACACCACCACTTGATAACGGGATTCTAAACGTGCTTGAATTTCTTGATCAAATTGACTAAATACAATAACTTTTTTGCTCATATCCCTTCTCTATTGCTTTTAAAACACTAACTTTTTAATAGCGTCTTAAATCCCTAATTCACTCTATTCTGCATAAATTGCCATAAGCGACGTTTTAAAACGGGCTGATCAATCATCTCTTGCAAACTTGCCAATTGAATAATATCTGCGACTTGTACATGCGGAAGTTGTCCAAGGCTAATCACTTGGCGTTCATTTTTCAAAGCATCAATAAAACCTTGAATATAAATATTTGCGCCTTTTCCATCTTGCAGCTGTAAAATTGGAAATGGCCACTTCAATTCATAATATTGCCCAACAATGGCATGCTGAATATTTAACCAAAGTTTAAGTTGATCCGCTGTGAGTTGAGTGCAATTCACTAAAATCACACAACTTACAATACAAAATGCTTGTATTTCAAATGAATCTAATTGAACCGAAGGCTCTGTTTGAAAATCAATTTTCTTAGAAATTTGTGCAGTAGTGGAAGTCTCATTTTGTTGTGCGACTTGAATATTATTCTTTAATAAAGAAACTTCTGCCTGCGGGCTTATATTTGCCTTTTCAACATTCGTTACATGTGTTTCTGCACGTTGTTGAATAGTTTGATTTTCTTGAGATAAATTCTGAGCTAAATCAAATTGAATAACACTCGTTTGCTCCAACGAAGCAATATCGCGATATAGATTATTTTGGTATAGACGTGTTTGCACATCAGACCGTGGAATCCACTGATCGATTCCCATTGCAGCCATTAAACTGCGCTGATGTTCTTGCAAATTCACACTCATTACGGATTCAATACTATTTATTCCAATGACTATTTTAACGCTCTTTTCATGCTTTTGTTGAGCTTCTCACAAGAAAATAGTCAAATACTGTAAATTTATTCATCAAGTAAATAAATCACATAATCATGACACTATTTTTCTTATGCATTTGATCAACGATTTCCGCAGTCGCAAAACCCAACCGCCAGTACAATAATTCTAAAACATCCAATTCATCTTGGGTGATAATACGGTCATTCCACAGACAAATTTCAGCCACACCTAAAATACTTAAACGATCACGCAATAAAAGTCCTGCAATGTCATTCAAAATTTCACCTAAATCTATTGGTTCGTCAGAAATTTCTTCAAACAGCTCAAGTTCAGCCTTAGATAATACACGCTCTAAAATTTGATAACGTACTTCAAGCTGATTGGCACTGTTGATTTGCTGAACATGTAACAATGCATCAATTAAACGTACAATTTGTGGTTTCACTGTTTCTAATGATGAAGGTGTATGCATCGGAAGCAATTGTAGCTCTGATTTCACCCGTTCAATCAACAATGCATCAAGCAATCCAATTTCACCATCTTCTTGAATAATCTTGGCAAGCTTCGTAACAAATTGTCTAGCACTGGTTGCAGGCATATTACCTAGATTTTCACATGCATCATGAAAAATCTGAATGTGGAATCGACCATCTATATTTAACAGTGAATCGACAATTGCACGACTCACTTCTGCATTGGATGGAATATATTCACGAAATTGACGAATCATTAGAATCGCCACCATCACTTCTCTGGAACCCGCCGCGGTTTGCATCGCTCTTTGGATTAGATCTGGGCGTTCAACTTGTCGACGTACTTCGGAGTTTAACGGTTTGATCGCATCATTTAATGCAAAGCTAATCGGAGACAATCTCAAGAGTGGCAAAGGTTGTGGAGAAACCCATGGATTATAAGCCTCACCACTAGATTCTTCCAAAGGTCGCAATAAACTAAATAATGGCTGATTACGTAACTTCTTTAAATTTTCTAGCTGTAAATCTTGTAATAAAGTTGGATTAAGCTCATAGATTCGATCTTCAATACTCGGATGAATATTCAACCAACTTTGTGGGCTTAATGAATTGGCGAAACACATATGCGCGATCGCTTCCGAATATTCACTGTGAATCTGTGAACCCGCATGATGCACATAAATACGTAATAAAGTTTGCACATTGGCATTATTTAACAATAATTTCTTAGTTTTATAATCATTATAAAAAGTACGCCCACCAAGGATAAAATATTTAGTCAAACGATTGACCAAAATTCCCATGCTTCCGATTAACCAAATGACCCCGCCAACAGCGACAAAACTGGTTTCAAATTTGTGTTGTGTACGATTGGAATAACGATTGTAACCTTGTTTTGCAATCTTACTTCCCAACTGACTAAATGTGGTTAAGCCGCTATATAAAATTTTCAACCGTGTATTTTCTTTCGCCTCACCTGACAAAATTTGATTAAACTCATGCCCCAATAGTCCGTAGAGTTCTAATTCATCTAAATTTTGTAATGCACCCCAAGTCAAAATAATGACCGTATCACGAGGATGAAAACCTGCTGTGAGCGCATTCACACCCACCTCATCTGGTAATACATAAAGTGTTGGCGGTTCAATTTCAAAAGTTTTAGCCAGTTTATTTGCTAATTTTAATGCCACACTTTCTTCTGGTGTACTTTCTATTTGGCTTAAACGACGAGCTCTTAATTGTTTTGCCAAAGAGTGTCCGCCCGAACGGAACACATAAAATTCATAGGCAATTGACCAGCCAATAACAACCAATAACATACCCACCCAATAAGGGCTAAGTGTATGCCAGAAAATAGATTGCTCAGGCTTAACATAATGAACCAATAAACCAAGAACCGTATTGAGTATAAAAATCGCCAAAATGACCGCAAGCAAACAGATGCTAGCAGTCCATAACATGTTTTTATTTTTAATCAAATAATGATTGACATCTTTCAATGTAAATTTCCTCATTACATTGCTAAACAATCATAAATGAAAAAAGTAGGAAATACCTACTTTTTTCAATGTACTTTTTTATTCAGACGACTTAAAGCATGCATCAGACACACTTTAAGTTCAACACTGAATCAAGCGCTTACATTTCTTCTTTGATACCACTTAAATCAACAGATGCCGCATCGATGTTGACATCAATATAACCATCTTTTTCTTTTTTCGCAGTATCGCTACGACTTTGTTCAAGATCTGTTAAATATTGCTCATCAATATCACCCGTCACATAAATACCGTCAAACACAGAACAATCAAAATCTTGTACTTCAGGTATTTTCTTGGTGCGTACAGCAGCGATTAAATCATCCAAATCTTGGAAAATTAAACGGTCTGCACCAATAATCTCTTGAATTTCTTCAACATTACGATGTGATGCAATCAGCTCAGCTTTCGCTGGCATATCGATACCATAAACGTTTGGATATTTCACCATAGGCGCTGCGGATGCAAAATATACTTTCTTTGCACCTGCATCTCGTGCCATCTGAATGATTTCATTACACGTTGTACCACGTACAATAGAATCATCGACCAGTAAAACATTCTTACCTTTAAATTCTAACTCTACAGGGTTTAACTTCTGACGCACTGATTTTTTACGTTGTTGTTGACCTGGCATAATGAAGGTACGACCGATATAACGGTTCTTCATAAAGCCTTCACGGAATTTTACGCCGAGAATATTTGCCAACTCTAGCGCTGAAGTACGACTAGTATCTGGAATTGGAATAACAACATCAATATCATGCTGTTCGCCCCATTCACGAAGGATTTTATGTGCCAAAGTTTCGCCCATTTTCAAACGTGCTTTGTACACAGATATCCCATCAATCGTTGCATCTGGACGTGCAAAATAAACATATTCAAAAATACATGGACGATAACGTGGGTTCTCAGCACATTGCTGTGCAAAGAAATTACCATCTGCATCAATGAAAATTGCTTCACCTGGTGCAATATCACGCTCAACTTTAAAACCTAAGGCAGTGATTGCCACCGATTCAGAAGCGATAACGTATTCTTTCTCACCATTTTCAGTTAAACGTGAACCATAAATCAGTGGACGGATACCATTAGGGTCGCGGAAGCCAACTAAACCATGCCCCGTAATCATAGCAACCACACCATAAGCACCTTTACAGCGTTCATGTACACGTTTTACAGTATGGAAAATATCTTCTGGTGTCGGTTTTAATGACGCTGATTTTTGCAGCTCATGTGCAAAAACATTCAACAATACTTCTGAGTCTGAATCGGTATTCATATGACGTAAGTCAGTTTTGAATAGATCATCATGAATATCAACAGCATTGGTCAAATTACCGTTATGTGCCAATGTAATCCCATAAGGAGAGTTTACATAAAACGGTTGTGCCTCAGCACTACTTGAAGAGCCTGCGGTAGGATAACGCACATGGCCAATACCATAATTACCCAATAAAGCACGCATATGACGAGTATGAAATACATCACGCACCATACCATTATCTTTTCTTAAAAATAACCGCCCATTATGGCAAGTTACGATCCCAGCTGCATCCTGCCCACGATGCTGTAACATCGTTAAAGCATCAAATAACATTTGGTTCACAGGTGCTTTACCGGCTATACCAACAACTCCACACATAACTACCTCGCAGACCAGCTAGGACTAATAAAACGGATTTTTGGTTGAATGAGCTGCTTCTTCATCTTTTTTCAAATTTGATGATGAGTCAGCATCACTCACAGAAGCGTCATTTGGGCGATCTTCTGAATGTATATGATGTAATGCTTCATTGGCTGCATCTTTTGAAATTTCAGATGCTAAAGGCGCAAATGGCAATAAACTTTGAATAACTTTAGATTGTTTCCACGTTGGAGAGCTTTCAACCCAAGGACCAATTCCTTGCATCGTTATGAGGACGATAAACAAACCTTTCAAGGTGCCTAACGCACTTCCTGCTAAACGGTTGACTGGGGCAAGTTTCAACGTTTTTAAAATTGAGTTAAGTAATGCGGTTACAACCCATGTTAGAACAATAATCACCAAGACAATAAATGCAAATGCTGCAATTTTTTGCACCACAGGATCTTGACTGAGTGCAGACATGGAAGGCGCGATGATATTTGCATATTTTGCACCAACAATTAGTGCAAATATCCATCCTATCAAGTTCGCAAAGGCTTTAACGAATCCTTGTCGCAAACCGTTTAGCCCTCCAATGAGCAATATAATCAGTAAGATAATGTCTAAGGTGTTCATGTTTTATGTCATAGCATTTACACAATCTTGAATTAAAGTAGGACCTGTATAGATCATACCACTATAAATCTGAACTAAAGTTGCACCCGCTTGTTGTTTTGCAACAGCATGTTCACCCGCTAAAATCCCACCAACACCAATCAATGGCACTTCACCTTTCAATTGTTTTGAGAACTCAGCCAAACATGCTGTACTTTTTTCAAAGACTGGCGCACCAGATAAACCGCCTGCTTCTTCACCAAAGGCTAAACCTTCAACACCTTCACGAGACAAGGTTGTATTGGTGACAATAAGACCATCTATTTTAAACTGTATTAATTGCGATGCAATAAATTGAATGTCTGACTGCTCAAGATCAGGCGCAACCTTTAACACCAAAGGCACATAATGCTGATGTTCTTCGGCAAGTTCGAGTTGGCGTTTCTTTAATGTTTCGAGCAATTCTGTTAGCGCATGACCACTTTGCAGTGAGCGTAAGTTTTTCGTATTTGGTGAAGAGATATTGACAGTAATATAAGAAGCGTAATTATATACTTTTTCTAAGCAGATTAAATAATCAGAAACCGCATCATCAACGTCTGTTGACGCATTTTTTCCGATATTGATGCCAAGAATACCTTTAAATTTAGATGCTTTAACATTCTCAACCAGTTGATCTACACCATCATTATTAAAACCCATACGGTTAATAATGGCTTTTGCTTGAGGAATACGGAAAAGTCTAGGCTTAGGATTACCCTCTTGTGGCTTTGGTGTAATGGTGCCGATTTCAATAAAACCAAAGCCCAATGCAGCTAAGGCATCGATATACGCACCATTTTTATCCAAACCTGCTGCCAAACCAACAGGATTTGGAAACTCGATCCCCATACAGGTGACAGGTTTTGCAATCACAGGATGGCGTATCACGCCCATTTTATGGGCAGATTTAAGCATGGATAATGTGAGTTCATGTGCACGCTCTGGTGCTAAAGAAAATAACAAAGGGCGAGCAAGTGAATACAACATATCTACAAAAGTCTACTGCTTTTTAAGTTGCCACATTATAGGCACAGTAGCTTGAAAAGGCTATGCTTGAAGCAGGTTTATTTTCACTGCTTATTGTACTGTCGCCGTTAATTTAATCTGAGCACCTTCTTTGAGTAATTCTAGTTTTTCAACACTGACGCCCATTTGCGTAAGTTGTGTTAAAAAATTGGCTAAAACCGCATAATTCTGATGTTGAGCTACGATTTGTAACTGCTCACCAAGCTGTTGCGATGCAACAGAAAGCCCCTGTTGCTGTGCGACTCTTTGTATTTTGTCCGATGTGGTCAGCGTCAAATCATCTGTAGGCTTCATGGTGACGACATTACTCTGCATCCACACCACGAGTTCTTTCATATCATTTAATCGAACTTGTTGTTTCTCTGCAGCTTTATGCATAAACCATAAAGCAGAGCCGACAGCAGCAATGATGACAAAAACCGTCGTGAAAATCACCATTACTTTTTCACGCACTGACATTTTATCTAAATGATCAGAAATTTTCTCAGACCATGCATCTAAGCGATTTTGTACATTTTCCATTGTTTTCATTATTGTATTTTCACCAAACCGACAACACCTGAACCTTGGGTTTGTATATTACCCAACTCTGCTTTAAAGCCCTGTTCATTCAGTTGCTTGACTAAAACTTGTAGGCCATCCGAAGATTTTGCAAGCAAATCCATATTTAAGATCGCATTATCATAATTCACACGATTTGCAATGATTTGATGCTGCATCAAAATTGGACCAACACGACTCAGCAATTGTAAAACTTCAGTGTTTGCAGCCTGACTCAATGCTAATTTATTTTTAAACTGACGCTCAACAGATTCTTCTGTGATTCGTTGTTCATTTGGAAACCATTTTTTATATTGATCAACTGCAATCAATGCTGTTTGATCGGCTACCTTTTTTAACTTAAACCAACGTAATGCATCATAACTCAGTTGCGTCACAATCAAAGCAACCAATACGATCGCACAAGCTTGCCAGTAACGTGAAACACCCACACTTTCCGACTTAGCTTTAGGAAGCACATTATAAGGGTGTAGTTTTGGTTTTTTTATTTCAACAAACTGATAATCAAATGCTTCACGGCGATCAGTTGTTGCTACAGCAAATAGACTAATCGCTTGCTCATTGGTTAATTCACTGTATTTATAGGTCTTATTTTGATCAGCAAAATCAAGATACAAACCTAAATCATCAATTGAATTACCTAAAAATTCATTTTCGCGAACCAATAACTGACCATTGATATTAGCTACAACACTTTGCCCAACTTCTGGTATAGGCAAAATTAAAAAATCGGGCAATAACGAAACAATTTTGACTGGAATCAACGACAGTGCATGCTGCATCGTCGTAACAGCATATTGGTTAATTCCAAGCACTGAAACTTGATCAGGCTGTTGAAAGTGTGAAAAAACCTTCATTTGGTCAATCGGTAAAATTACATATTCTTCAAGTAAATATTTAATACCATCTACACCCAACTGTTTATATTGAGTTTTATTAAATTTCTGCTGAAGAATTTGCACTTCACGACTTGGAAAAAAAACAACCGCTTCCTCGCCTTGGTAAAGCTTAATATCTTGAATTAATTGTTCCAGACTCGAAGATTTAGTCCAATCATCCCCTCTAGACCACTGCCAAACCCCATTGGCTTCAGGCATCCATAAGTACAACATCTATCGTATTCTGCCGTTCATTTATTTTGTTTATGCTTTTATACAGTTGGAATAAAGGCTTTGGTTTGCGTTGAAAGCCCATGAGCAATCACGCTTTGTTCATATAATCGTGCTTCTGCCAAAGCAAAAGGATGAAAATGTTCGTGTGTTAATTGCTCTGCAATATGCGCAACAACATTCATATGACACACCACCACAATACTTTCAAATGGTAATTGTGACAACCACTCAATCGCAAGTTTCGCATCATCTTCAGGTTTTATTTTGTCACAGATCAGTACAGGAACATTTGGAAAATATTTTTGTGCATGTGCCAAAGTTTCTTGTGCTCTCAACAACGTACTTACGACAAACACATCAGGCTGAACATTATTCTTCACAAATTCAGCTGTTTGCTGTGCTTGTAAATGTCCTCGTTCCGTCAAAGGGCGTTTACTGTCCACACCATTGATTGGTGGCGCTGCTTCACCATGACGCACTAAGGTCAGTTGCATAAGATTTCCCTATTTTATATTGCACTGATTATAACGATGCTTTATGACAAATCCACCGTTATCATTCAGAATACTATCTACTTTTTATACAATTCACACTTCATTGTGCGGTAGTACAAATTCAACATCGCTACGATGCCCATTCTTCATTAAAGATACTGCGATATTTAAAGGTGGAGCACCCTCAAAAATCACCTCATACAATGCAGTTGTGATTGGCATATACACATCAAGTTCTTTTGCACGAGCATTCACCTGCACAATGGTATTGATCCCTTCTGCGGTCTGTCCAAGTTCAGTCGTTGCTTGTTCCAATGTTTTCCCAGAACCCAAAGCAAAACCCACTTGATAATTACGACTCAGCGGGCTGCTACAAGTGGCAAACAAATCGCCCACTCCAGACAACCCCAAGAAAGTCAACGGATTTGCTCCAAGCTTAACCGCAAAACGACTCATTTCAGCCAAAGCACGCGTTAAAATCATACTTTTAGTATTTTCACCGACTTTATAAGCTGCTGCCATCCCCATTGCAACAGCATAAATATTTTTCAATGCCCCACCCAACTCAACACCATGTACGTCATCACTTGCAAAAACACGGAATAACGCACTATGTAAAGCCTGCTGAACTGCATAACGAACTAATTCAGATTCACTTGCAATCACTGTTCCTGCGGGTTGCCCTGCCACAATTTCTTTGGCTAGATTTGGCCCAGAAAGTACACCATAAGGTACTTCTGGTAATTCTTCATGAATAATATCACTCATAAAGCTAAACGTTTTCGCCTCGATTCCTTTGGTCAAAGAAATCACAGCTTGAGCGGTAATAAACGGTTTAATTTGGCGTAAAACATCTCTAAATGAATGACTCGGGATCGCTACAAAAATAATATCACGGTCACAAACTGCTTTTTCTAAATTAGATTCAGCACGCAAGCCTGTTTCTAGTTGAAAATCAGGTAAATAACGTTTATTGACATGCGTTGTATTGATTTCAGCAGCAATCGCTTCATCACGAATCCAAATCATGGTGTCGCAGCCATTACGTACAGCTGTATTTGCCATTGCTGTCCCGAAACTACCACCACCTAGGACAGTCACTCTTAACGCTGTTTTTTGATCAACTGCGATAGGTTCAACTAAATCTTTAAATTGTAAATCTGACATTATTGTTATCCCAAGGATTCAATTTTTTAAAAATAGCTTTTTAAAATATTACTTTCGACGTATAGAGCGTGCTTATTTATACACGCCAAAACTCAACATACTGCTTTATATCAATTTCAGAACGTGGTGCTATTTCTTTAGCTGCCGTACCGACATAAATAATCCCAGAAATTAGATCTCGTTCAGCCAGTCCAAATGCTGATTTTAATAATTTAGATTCCACCACAGCCCCACTACGCCACATGGTTGAAAAACCTTGAGCCTGTAGTGACAGTAAAAAATTTTCAATTGCAGCACCAGAACTTAAAGTTTGTTCAAAAAACGGAACTTTCGGATGATCTTGGAATTTAGTGACTGCAAGCACCAATAAAGGTGCTCGGAAAGGATGGTTTTTAACACGATCAATTTGTGCAGCATCTAATTCACCCAAATCTGCAACAGCATTTGTCAAAAGCTCACCAAAAGCGACTCGTTGCTCACCTTCAATCACAAAAAATTGTGTTGGTTTAAGCCGATGATGATCAGGTGCAGCTAAAGCCGCCTCAAATGCAATATTGAGTTGCTCATGTGTAGGTGCAGGTTCAATTAATTGTCCAATCGATTGACGTTGATGGATATTGTCATGCACTGCTTTAAAGTTCGAATCTGACATTGACCTTTCTATTACCCATTCAAGTGAATTCAGCTCCAAGATTAGCATAATCTAAAATCATTGCGCTATCTCAGTCTAGGCTGACTTATCCCAGTCAGCTGTTTTTTCACAGTGAAACAATATAAAAACGCAAATTTTATACAGGATTTTCAATATTTAGCAGAATGTATATGTTCCAATGTTTACCAGTTTCACGATTTTTAAATCACTTTTTTAATATTGAATTTGGGAATGAATATGAAAAAATTAACAGCAATTCTAGCCTTATCTACAACAGCATTGTTTTTAACGGCTTGCGCCTCAAATCCAACACAAACTTTAGCAATTCAAAAAGCAGATAATCAATATGAAGTGACAGGTTTGGGTAAAACTCAAATTATTGCTAAAAATAACGCGATTGTAGCTGCCAATAAAACCTGTGGCAAAAAAGCAACACCTGTTGTAAACAATGAAAAAACAGAATATAACGGTGCCTTAAAAGGTGTTGTTGATGAAGAAACTGGGAAAATGATTACTGCGGCAGCAGGTGTATTAGGCTCAGTGATGGGTAAAAGTAACGGTATCGAGAAAGATACCGACTACCAAACGACACTTACATTCAGTTGCAAAGCGAATTAATTCCACGACTTTTTATGAAAAGCAAAATCCCCTTTTTAAAGGGGATTTTTTTAAACCATTTTGATCATATAAGATTTAACAATAACCATCCAATCGAGTTAATGGCAATTTTTGACCAATGGCTTTTTCAATTTCTGGTAAATAGAAAGCATCATCTTCAGACAAGAAGCTAATACTTACACCTTGTGAACCTGCGCGACCTGTACGACCGATACGATGTACATAATCATCTGATTGCTCAGGTAAAGTAAAGTTCACAACATGCGATACACCATCCACATGAATTCCACGACCTGCAACATCTGTTGCAATCATGATATTGTGTTGACCATTTTTAAATTGATCCAACATTTTCAAACGCTTATCTTGTGCAATTTCACCAGAAAGCATGACAACCTTATAACCATCTGCTTTTAAATGATCGTACAGTTTACGTACTTGATCACGGCGATTGGCGAAAATCATGACCTTTTCAATCGGCTCATCGGCTAAAATCTGGCGTAATAACTTATATTTATCTTTCTTTTCTACCACATAAACACGCTGCTCTACGTCAGCATTGGTCTTCTTCTCAGGTTCAATTTCTACAGTAACAGGTTCAAATAACCACTGCTGTGCAAGATTTAAAACATCATAACTAAATGTTGCAGAGAACATTAAGGTTTGACGTTGTTCTTTACGTGGAGAGAATCGCACGATACGTTTTACTGATGGAATGAAACCCATATCCAATAAACGATCGGCTTCATCAATGACCAAGAACTCAATTTGATCCAACCAAATTTCTTTTTGTTCAGTAAAATCAATTAAACGACCTGGTGTCGCCACCATAATATCGACAAAATTTTGATTGAGTTGTTTCTTCTGTTTATCGAAATCTACACCACCAACCAAGGTCACAACATTTAAGTTGCTAAATTTCACTAAATCTTTGGCATCATTTTCAATTTGAATCGCAAGTTCACGAGTCGGAGCAAGAATAAGTGCGCGAGGTTCGCCACGGAATCTTTGTTCTTTAATTGGGTTATTTAATAAATCATTGATAATACTGACAAGAAATGCAGCAGTTTTACCTGTGCCAGTTTGGGCGCGCCCAATTGCATCATGACCAGCTAAAGTATATTTCAACACTTTTTGCTGAATCGGGGTCATTTCTTTAAACCCTAAAGCATCAATCGCTTGTTTAAGTTGCGGATGTAAATTAAGGGTTTCGAAACCTGATGACATAAATACGAGCTCTAACTGTAGGTATTTTGAATTGCGACCATTATAAACAAAAAACGCCCCAATTTATCAAAAATTGGAGCGCCACTTAAATTTTAAAAATTTAAGATTAGTCTAAAGGCTGAACTTCTTCAGCTTGAAAACCTTTTTGACCTTGAACAACACTGAATTCAACGCGTTGACCGTCACGAAGTGAACGATGACCGTCACCTTGAATAGCACGGAAATGAACGAAAACGTCATCACCGCCTGCGCGTTGGATAAAGCCGAAGCCTTTAGTGTCGTTGAACCATTTAACTACGCCTTGTTCACGAGCTGTCATAAGTTAATCCTCAGTTATTAAGAAAAAGGGACCACCCGGTGTTGCAAACAGCAGAGCAAACAAAGTTTTAAAATATTTTGTAATTTCAAAGCTTGTAATCATTCTGTAAAACTATTAACAAAATCCCGGTTACATCCATTTGTAATAGGGTCTAAAACAACAATTGTTTCTGATAAATCCCAAATACGCAACGAGCTTAACATGGGTGAATCACAATTAATAGAATTTTTTAGATAAATATGCTCTATTTTCGGCTTATTTTTTATTTCTCTTAATTTTAAGGCTAAATTAATCAGTAATATGACAAATCTGTTGGGTAGTTTTGTGATTTTTGTTAGACTAGATTCTCTTAAATAATGTCACATTTCAGGGTAAAGATGACTGATGCTTTAGGTAGAGCACCTATAGAAATAAATAGTATGGGTAAACCCTGTCCAATGCCTTTATTGATGTTGAAGCGTGCATTGAAAACGGCTGAGCCACATCAAGTTTTTTTACTCAAATCATCTGACCCACATAGTGAAATTGATATTGGCCGTTATTGTGCAATCAATCATTTGTCTTGTGAGTTGATACGGCATTCTGCAAACGAATTTCATTACTTAATTGAATCTTAATTATTTTCGATTAAAATCAAATTTTGCAAATGTGCATAAAATTTTACATTTCTATACCCAAATTTCCTTACTTATGTATGATATTCGAATTAAGATGAATACATCTGTATTAGAACGTAATTCCTATAAGGAGAACACATGAGTGACAGCAGCAATCAATTGATGCCCCTGTCCTTGTCTGCGCCTGGTGTAAATCTTGGTGCTTATATTAGCACTGTAAATCAGATTCCAATTTTGACGGCTGAACAAGAAAAAGAGTTAGCTGATCGTTATTATTATGATCAAGATTTAGATGCTGCAAAAATGCTAGTGATGTCTCACTTACGTTTTGTGGTTCATATCGCCCGCAGCTATGCAGGTTATGGTTTACCTCAAGGAGATTTAATCCAAGAAGGTAACCTAGGATTAATGAAAGCCGTTAAGCGTTTTGATCCAAACATGGGCGTACGTTTAGTATCCTTTGCTGTACATTGGATTAAAGCCGAAATTCATGAATATGTGATTCGAAACTGGCGTATTGTTAAAATCGCAACCACTAAAGCGCAACGTAAACTATTCTTTAATTTACGTAGCCTTAAAAAATCAAGCAAAAAACTGACGCTCGAAGAAGCAAAATCAATTGCTAATGATTTAAATGTGACTCCCGAACAAGTTTTAGAAATGGAAGGTCGTTTAACTGCCTATGATGCTGCTTTTGAAGCTCAAGGTGATGATGACGATGAAGGTTCAACACACGTTGCGCCTGCGCTTTATCTTGAAGATAATCGTTATGATCCAGCCCGCTTGGTTGAGGAAGAGGATTATGAAAATCAAAGTACCTCTGCCTTGCATGATGCGATGGAACAGCTAGATGACCGTTCTCGTAATATTTTACAACGTCGTTGGTTAGATGATGATAAATCTACGCTTCACGAACTCGCTGCTGAATATAATGTATCCGCAGAACGGATTCGTCAGTTAGAGAAAAATGCCATGGATAAAATTAAAGTGGCGATGTCATCAAACTAAGTTTTAAATAGTAATTGTATATAGATTTAATAAAAGGGCTAAACGCCCTTTTATTTTGCGCAAAGTTTGATTCTGTAAAGATTTAACCTTTAATCAAGTTTTGAAATTGTGTTAAGGTTATGCGCAAATTTATGCAGAGGCTTGGCTTATGTGGATTGCAATTTCAGCCTTAAATTTAGCTATTGCAGTCATCTTAGGTGCATTTGGCGCACATGGATTAAAAGCACGTGTAACTGAAGCCCAGTTGGCATGGTGGCAAACAGCAACAGACTATTTTTTCTATCATGCATTAGGTCTTTTGGCTTTGGCGATACTGAGCAAAGTGATTCCACAGCTTCCAATTAAAACCAGCTTTTGGCTCATTCAAGTTGGTATTGTATTCTTCTGTGGTTCGCTCTATCTCATGGCACTTGGTTTACCCCGTGGATTAGGTGCAATTACTCCAATCGGTGGTGCTTTGATGATCGCTGGTTGGTTAATGTTAGCGTGGAATGCGTTCAAATACGCAAAGTAAATATTTTTAAAAACATTATCATTTGCTTTATTGAATGGAATTTATATGCAAATTTTCTTAAATGGCGAGCCCAAAGAAACCACTTGCCAAAATCTTTTGCAACTTATTCAAGAACTTTCATTAGAAGGTAAACGATTTGCTGTTGAAATGAATGAAATGATCATTTCCAAAAGTAAATTGGAACACACCCATATTTCTGAACAAGATCGTATTGAAATTATCCAAGCTGTCGGTGGCGGCTAATTCGGAGCTCTCTCA
This sequence comes from Acinetobacter piscicola, assembly GCF_002233755.1. GTDB lineage: Bacteria > Pseudomonadota > Gammaproteobacteria > Pseudomonadales > Moraxellaceae > Acinetobacter > Acinetobacter piscicola. Next base: position 119,659 of record NZ_NIFO01000005.1, read on the forward strand.
TGCAAGATTCCCCTCTCATTATTGGTTCTCGTACCTTCCAATCACGCTTACTGGTGGGAACTGGGAAGTATAAGGATATGCAAGAAACCGATGCTGCGATTCAAGCCAGTGGTGCTGAAATCGTGACAGTCGCTATCCGCCGAGTCAATATTGGACAAAATCCTGATCAACCGAATTTACTCTCAATCATTCCACCTGAGAAATATACGATATTACCCAATACCGCAGGTTGTTTTGATACCAATAGCGCTGTGCGTACTTGCATGTTGGCACGTGAGCTACTAGATGGTCATAACCTTGTTAAATTGGAAGTTTTGGGGGATGAGAAAACCCTTTATCCAAATATAACAGCAACATTGGCAGCAGCGCGTACTTTGATTGATGATGGTTTTGAGGTCATGGTTTATACCTCAGATGACCCTATTGTTGCACAAGAGCTAGAAAGCATGGGCTGTGTAGCAATTATGCCTTTGGGTAGTTTAATCGGCTCAGGTTTAGGGATTTTAAATCCACATACCATTTCAATTATTAAAGAAAATGCCAAAGTTCCTGTACTTGTCGATGCAGGTGTAGGCACTGCAAGCGATGCAGCTATTGCAATGGAGTTGGGTTGTGATGGTGTATTGATGAATACCGCTATTGCCGCTGCTCAAAATCCGGTACTGATGGCATCTGCGATGAAAAAAGCGGTTGAGGCTGGACGTGAAGCTTATTTAGCGGGTCGTATGCCACGTAAACGTATGGCAAATGCAAGCTCACCTGAAACAGGTTATTTCTTTAAATAAATAATAGTAATGATATTAAAATGCTACATAGAGGATTCTTCGGAATCCTCTTAATATGTTAGGATCATAAAAGCTGTTTGATAACTGATATACATCATGATTAAAAGAATAAATGCTGTCTTTCTCTTAACGACTTGCTCATCCATTTGTTTTGCAAATCAAACGCCTTCTGCTTTAAAAAAATTTATTCCTAACAACTGGGAAATTCTGTCTCAAGCCCATGGTGATCTTAATCAAGATAGGATAGAAGACACGGCGCTCATTATCCAGCCAAAAAATAAAAATCAGCAACAACGAAAGCTTTTAGTGCTGTTCCAATCACACCTGCAATCTCATCAGCAACTACAACTCAAACTGACTCGAAATATTCCAAACTGGACTTATCGCTCAGATGAACAATGTCTCGAAGATGCTTTAGATGAATCTGCTTTGACGATCAAGAATCAACGCTTAGACTTACAATTCAACACCTCACCCGCTTGCTCAAATAGCTATGGTTTCCTATATACCTATGGTTTCAAGTTGAAAAATAAGCAATTTCGCTTAGTCGGATTTGATGCATATGCACTGGATAAAATAAGTGGCAAGCAAGATGAAATCAGTCTTAATTTTCTGACAGGTAAAGCCAAACTCACCACTACCCCAAATATCTTTGCTGAAATTGAAACACCTGCAAAAGTCATTTGGAAAACATTAAAATCGACTTCAAACCATACCTTAGAAAATATCCCTTTTGATAGTGATGAGTTTAATCATTATTTTAGCGTTAAATATATAGGAGAAAAACCATGAGTATTTATAAGCACTTGCTTTTTTTCTGGATCTTAGCGACCGGATCAAGTTTGACCTCGGCAAATTCTAATATCAAATCTGATTATCAATCCTTTATTCCCAAAAACTGGAAAGTTTTAAAAAAAGTACAAGGTGATTTAAATCATGATCATCTCGCAGATTTAGCCTTAATCATTGAAAATACTGACCCGAAAAATATAGTCAGTAATGATAATTTAGGCAGTTCTAAACTGAATCTTAATCAGCGAAAATTGTTGATCCTCTTTAAAAATAGTCAAGGTTATCAGCTAATTGAAACAAATACATCGCTTTCTAGTGAGGGTGATATTGAATCGCCCTGCTTGGCAGACCCATTGGGTGAGAATGATCCATTGGAAATTAAAAATGGTTTAGTTAAAATTGCTCTGCACTATTGGCTAAGTTGCGGCTCTTGGTATGTCACTAACCATAGCTATACTTTTCGATATCAAAACCAAGTATTTAAACTGATTGGTTATGATAATGATGATTTCCACCGTGCTTCAGGTGCTACTACGGAACAAAGTATTAACTTTCTCACAGGAAAAGTTAAAAACACCTCGGGTGGAAATGAATTTGCTGAAGAGAATCAGCCCATTGACATCAAATAGAGTAAACTTAAAAAAACCTACTCACTTCGCTTAGAACAAGTAAAATTTAATGAATACTATGAATTTGAATAAAAATATAGCCTCAAATGAGGCTATATAAAACGTTGCGCTATATGATAAATAACCATTAAATAACAAAGTTTTAAATAAAAAGACCTTTTTCTAGAATGCGTATTTTCACATCAACAACATCATCTTTAACTTCTAATTGATAAGCCTGCATATGGGCTGTTTGCATATGGGCATTTAAGTGCTCTATGCTTTCCCAATATTCCAACATAGTAATGACATTGGTATCTTTAGCTTGAAAATTCACATTAAGATCGACGTCTACAAGTAATTCATAACCATGACAACCCTGTTCTGCTAAAACAGTGGGTGTTATTTTTTCAAAAGCGTTGATCACTTTTGTTTTATGTTCTTGTCCTGCATGTACACGGATTTCAGCAATAATCGTTAACATAGGAAATTCCACCTAAAATTTTTATCTTTAAATAACAAGAGAATGTGTAAATATTGTTTAAGAAAATACTTTTTTTAAGTGGTCACGATATTCATCTTCATACAAAGGCACATTCGGTTGCTTAATCACATCGTTAGCAATAAACGTATCTAAAGTTTGCATGCCTAAAAACTGATTGGCTTTATGGAATGGTAAATAAACACCATCCACCCCCACACCATGGAAAAATTGTTCAGGATCATCAAAGGCTTGCATTGGCGCATTCCATGTCAAAGACAACATATATTTTTTGCCATGAATCAAACCGCCTGAACCGTATTTTTTCTCAGCATCTGAACGTGTACGACCATCACTGGCATATAAACTGCCATGCCCTTCTGTAAACACATCATCAATATATTTCTTAACGGTCCACGGTGCACCCATCCACCAACCTGGCATTTGATAAATTACAACATCTGCCCAAAGATATTTTTGAACTTCTTCTTGAGCATCATAATCGCTATCGGCACGTGTCACTTGAATGGTGTGTCCAAGATCAGATAAAACTGTCTCGGCCAACACAGCCAAAGTATCGTTTAATTCGCCATTTGAATGTGCAAATGTTTTAGCGCCGTTTACAATCAGGATGTTACTCATTTTTAATCTAACTCTATTTATCAATGACGCAACTATAGCGATTATTTTTATTGTTAAAAATGCAAGTTTAAGCAAATAATTATTGATTAAAAATCAATAATTATTTTGATTTTATCTTATGAGCCGATCTTTATTAAAAAAAATGGAGCACTAAAGCTCCATTTTCAAATCATCTAAAGCTGAATCAATTTAGCTTCCTAAGCTCCTAGCTTATTAGATGCTTTATGATTACTTTTATATCAATTAAGGAATTAAACCTTCATCACGCATCGCGATTTGTACAGATTGACGTTCAGCGACTTTATTACGTAAAGCGACAATATTTGTAAATGGTGTCAGATCATGATGAATAGAATTTGACCAATTTGTCAGTACAAATAAATAAGCATCGGCTGGGCCAAAACGATCATTCACCAAGTAATCGTATTCTGATTCACCTAGATAATCGTCGATATAACGCAACATTTTATCAATGGTCTCATAGCCTCTTTTTTTTTCTTCTTCTGTTACAGTTGGTACAAAGAAAACAGCATACTCATCATGTAATTCAGAGTTTAAATAACCTAGCCATTCCAACACTTTGGCACGTCCTAAGCCTGATGGAGGAATTAAATCTTGTTTTGGATCATGTTGTGCAATAAAAGGAAGTACAGCAACATTTTCAGTTAAAACCAAGCCTGGATTGATTTCTAAAGCAGGCACATAACCTTTTGGATTAATTTCATAATAGTCTGCTCCTTTTTCTGTTTTATGTGTTTTTAAATCAACACGTTCTATATCAAAATCAACATTAATTTCGTTGAGCAAAATATGGGCAGCTAAAGAACATGCACCTGGAGAATAATACAACTTCATATCTAATCCTTGTTATATGACTGTTTCAGTTTTAAATGGCTTATTGACCAATTTCAAGTTTTAAAACGTGAAAATTGCAAATAAGCGTAAAATTTATAAATAAGATACAACTTGAATATTCAATAAAATGAATACTTTTTCAAGTCAAAGTTGTCTAATTGTTGTTTTAACATACACATCTTTAAAAATGATGAAAACTTTAAAAAATACTCAGAAAAAAAGAAGGTTTTGGTACTTTATTTATACAATTTCAAATAGTGCAATTTGCTAAAAAATAAGCCATAAAATTGTTAAATTTTTCTCACAAATTAACCATATCAATGTCTATTTATCAATAAAAGCGATTTAATTAGAACGCATTAGCACAACATTTTTTAGAAAAACTTACGTTTCTCAATCAAAATACCTATTATCAGGTATAGATAAAATCATCAATACCTGAAAAAATGTGCGAATAAACATTGATGAGTTTTCTACATCATGAACAATGAGTTAAGTTTACCTGTTCCAGTCATTATTGTAGAAGATGAACCTCTGATACAAAAAAGGCTTACGGATATATTAATCAATATTGGATATTCAATATCAGATTTATATTTTGCCCAAAATCTAGCTCAAGCCAATGAGCAACTACAATTATATTCTGCATCATTTGCACTTGTTGATTTGGGATTACCCGATGGGAGTGGTATTGATTTTATTGAAACGTTAAAAGATTATGATCCAACCATCACCATTCTTGTTATTTCAGCATGGAGTACAGAAGACTCTATTCTCAATGCTTTAAGTGCAGGTGCGACAGGTTATGTACTAAAAGAAAGAGATGATTTGGAAGTTTCTTTGTCTATTCGTAGTGTACTTCGTGGTGGTGCACCTATTGATCCATTCATTGCTCAAAAGATTCTAAAACAATTACAATTTAATGAAAAAAAACCTGTTAATAAAAATTTAAGTGATTCAAAATTAACAAATAATAATAGTGTTCTTTCAAAACGAGAATTGGGGATTTTAGAACTCGTTGCACAAGGTTTAAGTAACAAAGAAATTGCGGATCAACTTACATTATCACGATACACGGTTGAATCTCATATTAAACATATTTATCGGAAACTTGCGGTATGCAACAGAGCCAAAGCAATCGACACAGCTCGAAATCTTGGAATACTCTATTAATATTACAGTGTATTGTTTTTATTTGTATTTTTTTTAGTTTTGCACAAAATTTATTTGCTGAATCATTATTAGAAACCGATTTTAATAATCACAATAATCCATGCGCAGTGAAAATTCTAACAACACAAGTTGTTAAAGCGAATAAAAATTTAGCGCAAGTCCCTCAACAAGGTTGGCAAAACGTTCAATTACCCGATAATTGGGAAAACCGTTGGCCAGGTTATTCAGGCTCTGTTTGGTATCGAATCGTTTGGGAGTATCGATGTCGTGATGGTCAAGAGAAGCGTCCATTGGCCTTACTTATTGACCGAATCATTATTGCAGGGATTGTATATAGCAATAATGAACTAATTTGGCATGATAAATCTCTTGTCAAACCTTTATCACGCAGCTGGAATATGCCTCGTTTTTGGATTTTACCATCAACATCATTAAATCAAGGTCGCAATGAAGTTTTAGTCAGAGTAGTGGGCGTCGCAACGCAGAATTCAGGTTTAGGTATTGTAAGTATTGATAATGCTGAAAAAATAAACAATATGCATGAAAAATTGATGTTCGAACGTAGAACGCTTTATTTTATTAATTTACTCATTACACTCGTTTTTGGAACAACTAGCTTTTTAATTTGGTTATTTAGACGCAGAGAAATTGCTTTTGGCTGGTTTGCTTTAAATTGTTTATTTTGGGCACTGTTTGTTAGTAACTTACTCATCACAGAACCCTTTCCTTTCACTGACAGTTTAATTCACTCTCGTTTAAATCTTATTTTTTTGGTGGCTTATGCCTACACACTTTGTCTATTTGTTTGGCGCTTTGCTAATGTCATATTTGCGACTGTAGAAAAAATATTACTTACTTTAACCCTTGTAGTTACGATCATTTTATTACTAATTCCAGATCAATATCTATCAATCGCACTAAACGGTGCTTTTCTCTATAGCACTATTACTTTTGTTTCGAATTGTATTTTTGTTCAATGGATTGCATACAAAAAACGTAAATTTGATATCTATTTACTCGCAATCGTATTCTTGTTATTTATTATTATTATTTGCCATGATTTGTATTTACTACAATCAAAGCAATTCAATAAACTGATGTGGACGCCATTTGCAGCGCCAATCACCAGTTTAGCAATTTCATTTATTCTTGCTTGGCGTATTGCAAAAAATATGCGTCATATCGAAAAATTTAACCGTACATTGAAAGAAACTGTTGAAACAGTCACTTTTGACTTAGAACAATCTTTGGATAAAAAACATCAACTCGAAATAGAAAATATGCGTTTACAAGAACGTTTAAATCTAGCGCACGATTTACATGATGGTTTAGGTGGCTCAATCGTTCGTTCTATGATTTTACTAGAACATTCTGAAAAAATTGAAAAACCTCAGGTTTTGTCCATGTTTAAACTCTTACGAAATGATCTAAGACAAGTGATTGATTCAGGTTCTAGTATCGGTGCCAAAGTGCCAGAAAGCCCGATCATGTGGGTTGCACCTTTACGCCATCGTTTCGTACAACTCTTTGAGGAAATGGATATTCAATCGACTTGGACGCTTGCAAATCAATGGGAGTTGATCCCACACCCCTTACATTGTTTAACATTGTCACGTGTCGCTGAAGAAGCGCTCACCAATATTATTAAACACAGTCAGGCAACAAAGGTTGAACTCTCTTTAGTTGAAGATGATTCGCAACGGCTAATTTTAGAAATTAGAGACAATGGCCAAGGCTTTATTGCGACTACCGTTCAACAAGGTTTACATGTCGGCTTACAAAGTATGCAGGTTCGTGTGAAAAGGATTGGTGGAGAATTTGAGATTCATTCTGAAACCGGCTTAACTGTGATTCGTGCCATTGTTCCTCAAAAACCAAGAGGTGTAACGTAAAGAACCAAGAAAGCTTTAATACACGAAATAACAATACATTCATATTCCCATAAATTGTGTATATTATATACAAGGCATTATGACGATGAATCAGTGATGCAAAACGACAATCCAACTTAAGCATTTTCAAAACTTTTACATCTTTGGAGAAAAGTTAAATGCCCAAAGACCAGCGTACTATAAAATGTAGACAATATCATTGGATGATCTACATTGGTTTCATTACGCTGTCACTCTTGATGACAATAAAAATATATGCCAATGACGCGCTGAGCCAAGAAAACTTAAATTGCCAAGCCATCATTTCCTCAATACAAGCCATCAAATCAAATGCTAATCATATTAAAGCTTTACCAAAATCTGGCTGGGTGGATATAAAAAAGCTGCCCGACTACTGGGATAAAAGATGGGAAAATTATCATACAAGTGCTTGGTATAAAGTTAATTGGGAATACCAATGTCCAAATAAACAAACAACAACACCAATCACCTTAGTCATTCAAAATATCAATATGGCTGGAGAAATCTACTTAAATCATGAGTTTCTCTGGAAAGACCAAAATTTAGCAGAACCACTCTCCCGAAGTTGGCACACCCCTCGTTACTGGATCCTACCTGCATCTAGTTTAAAGCATAGTGAAAATGTCCTTTGGATCAAAGTGATTGGTACGCCTACCCAAAAATCCGGTTTAGGGCAGCTTTTTTTGGGTGAACATACTCAAATGAAGAAGATTTATGATCGCAGCTTGCTTGAAAAACGTATTTCACCCACTCTAAGCTTTATTATTAATTTTATTATGGGCATTTTTTGCCTTATGGTCTGGGTTGTTAATCCAACAGAAAAAGCATTTAAGTGGTTTGGTTTTGTTGGAATAGGCTGGATGATCTATGTATGGGGAATGATGCGACAAGAACCCATATTTGGCTTATCCAGTATCAATTTAGATCGTATTTGTATCTCAATTTTTTGTTTTTCCACCGTATCAGGTTGTATCGCTGCATGGCGTCTTGCCAATAAAAAATTCCCATATCTCGAATTAATTTTATTCATTTTTTGTGGATTATCAATCTTGTGTATATTCTTTTTGCCACAGCAATATACACCTAAAATATTGAATTTTATCTTTATAAGCTGCGTGATTATTTTCTTATTAAAGTGTCTAACTTATCCCTTTATCGCCTATCAATCCAAATTAAAAGAAACCTATGTCTTAGCTATTCAATATCTAGTTTTTATTCCAATCGTGATTAATGATGCAATTTATATCATGACACTCAAAGGTCATATTTTATCGCCATACACCTCTCCAATTGGTACTTTATTGATTGGTTTTATACTTGCATTTAGACTTGCGAATAACACGAAAAGTATTGCTCATTTTAATAAAACACTTGAACAGCGTATTATCCAAGCTAAAAATGAACTTTTAAGCTCCTTAAAGAATCAACATCAACTCGCTTTGGAAAATGCGAAATTACAAGAAAGAGTCAATCTTTCCCATGATCTACATGATGGATTAGGTGGTTCAATTTCTCGTTCCATGATGCTACTTGAAAACCACGATCACATTGAAAAAAAACAAATGTTGTCGATTTTAAAATTATTGCGTAATGATTTAAGACAGACTATAGATTTTGGCTCCTGTTTAGATACCAAAATCCCAACAGGTCCTATTCAATGGGTTGCGCCATTACGCCACCGTTTTGTGCAATTGTTTGAAGAGTTTGAAATTCAGTCCAAATGGATCTTAGCTGAAAACTGGCAAACTCCCCCGAATGCACTTCAGTGTTTAACCATGGCTCGTATTGCAGAAGAGGCTTTAACCAATATTATTAAACACAGCCATGCAACCCAAGTTGAGTTTTCTCTCACTGAAAGTGAACAGTTTTTAATTTTAAAAATTTCTGACAATGGTATTGGCTTTGATCCTGCACAAGTAGAAACAGGTTTACATGTTGGATTACACAGTATGCAACAACGGGGTAAACGGCTTGGCGGGGTATTTGAAATAAACTCTCACCCCAATCAAACCATTTTAACCGTTAGCCTGCCATTTCATTTGACGACATAAAAAAGAGAAGCTTTTACACTTCTCTTGATCCAACTATGCCAGCTGGTTATTGGCTTAAATTGCTCATTCAAAATTATCTTTTATGTCGAGTCAATGCAGATCCTAACGTCAATAATATCAATCCCAGTAAAGACCATAAACCAGTACTTCCACCATTGGTATCTTTAGAATCCGTTGGTGAATCGGTGCTATTTGAGTTCGAATCACTCAAATCAAGGTCAATAATGACAGGATCATGATCTGACGATCTAAATGCATCTGCATTATAAAATGCAGCGATTTGTTCAGTCGTTTTGTATTCTTCATTGTAGTCCAGCGCAGTGGGTTCATCTGCATTGATATGCCATGCAAAAGCACGTTTCACCATCGGATATAGGCTTGAATCTGCAATCGCATGATCTAAATTCCCTGCGCCACCATTGCCATTTGCATCGCTTGCCACACCAAAAACATAGCTATAAGCAGTTTTACCTTGTCCAACTTTTTCATCATTGAGTAGTGTTTTATAGTTGGCTTTTTCTAAGGCCAAAATTGGATCTTCTTTGGCATAACTATTCATATCGCCCACCAATAAATAGTTAGGCTTCTCAACTTTAGTTGGATTGGTTGCGATCCATTGCATTAACTTTTGTACAGCAGTTAAACGCGTCGAATTCCAACACCCCTGTCCATCGCCTTGATCTGCATCTACCAAAGTCTTGTCTTCTGGGCAACTTCCTTTAGATTTCAAATGATTCGGTACAATGGTAAAGATTTTTCCGCCCGATAAAGCTTGGAAACTTTGCGCCATCGTGACACGATTTTTCTGAGTTAAATCATCATAAACTACAGCTACACCCACAGGTTTTACTCGCTTGCTGTTATAGATAATAGCAACAGCGATTACATCTGTTCCTAATTTTGCAGTATTTGGTGGAATAACATATTTCCAATCTGCACCTAAAGCTTTGGTTAAGTAAGCAACTGCACTATTTTCAGCATAGCCATTATTTGCAATTTCCATCAAGGCAAAGACATCAGCATCGATGGTTTTGAGCGCATTTACCGTTTTTAAATGCTGACGATTAAACTCTGAAACTGTATTGGCACCTCGATCAGGTTTCACCCCAATTAAAGGCGAATTGTCATAATTAAGAACATTAAACGCAGCTACACGGGTTTGTTTTGTTTCTTTTGTAATGACAGTAGAATGACGTGGATTGGTATCGCTTACAAGCTCTGGTGTCTTATTTGGAATTGGTTGAATACGCCACGCATTGAAGCGGTATTCTAAAATCCCTTCTACATTTTTCAGTTGATAGCCTGTTCTTAAGGTATTCAATGCATTAAAACTTTGCGGCAACCACGGCGTTCTATTTTGATTGTTATAACCATCATCTAAAATAATTTTTGACAATAGATTCTGTTTTGCCAAATTTACCGCTTCAACTGACTTGGCAGGATATAAATTGGTTGGAATATATAGACGTCCTAAACTGAGCGATAATTCTCCAAAACGTCCATAATTGTAGTTTTCACTGACTGTTAACGTTTGCGGTATTTTCACCAGCATGCCTTGGTAACGCTTAGGTACATGACCTTTTGCATCCGTTAAGCTTGAGAATGGTAATTGCAGTGGCGTTGCACTCACGAGACTCGCAGCTTGCGTATTACAGGTTTGAATATTACTGCTTAGCTGATCTATTTGTAATTGGTTTTGATAGGTTGTTAAACGCCCTTTGAGAATGACTTCCTCGCCGACTTTTCCACCAGTTACAGTACTTCCAGCAGGTAAATAAACAAAGATTGCATTGCTTAAATCCGCTTTGGCTTTGCTATCAGGTGTTTGAATATATAAACCTGAAAAACCATTTTCATAACGATAATCCGCCGTAATGACGCCACGAATCACATATTGTTGATCCTGTGCTGCTGTTTGTAAATCTGCGATTGGTGTATCCACAGTGCTACAACTAACTGAAGTTAATGGCGGAAGTGTTGTTGCATCAGTCAAATATTGATTGAATGCATTGCGCTCTGACCACTTTGACCATTCGTTGTCTAAGTCAAATGAAGCAGACGGATCAATTGAAGTCACATCATTTGTTTTTTTAATTCTGCTTAGGCTATTTTGATAACTTGTGATCGCTGTGCCCCAACCGTTATTTGCAGGTTTCTCCCCAACTCTACCAAAACGGTCAATTGGCGTACCTTTGTATAACAGCACCAAAGTATCATCACCATTGAAAGATAAGCCTGCTACTTGATTCACTTTATTGCCAATCTCTGCTTGCAGTTCTGAACGACCAATAACAAATTTAGCCTTACTGGACAATGAACCTTGTAAAGTTACAGAAAAACTTTTACTGGTTGATCCATTGCTAAATTGTTGAATTTCATAATCAGATAAATTGACAGCACTACCATCAGGATTATAAATCTCTAACCCCTTACGGTTTGCTGTGCCGTCAATATATTGGCTAAACATAAGCTGTGCATAGCTTGGAAATGAGCAGCCTAATAGCGCCAGACTGAGGCATAAATGATGCGGTTTTAATATTTTCATAATTTTTTTAACATTTGTTGAAATTTAAAGCAGATTAATTTTTATTAATGACAGCGTGGTGAATATTTTATGACAATTTAACATCTATACAGAATATATTCAATTTATCTAAAGATTGGATAAAAAATTTGACTTGCCCCACTCAGGTCTTACAATACGCCTTTTAGATTTTTAGTATTGCCAAAACGATGTCAAACGATCAAATTGAAGCACAACAAGTTGTAGATTTAGATAATTTACAAGAACACCGTGAAATTGTGACATTTATGCGTAGGTCTGCTCCGCTGAATACATCACAACGTACTGCGCTTGAACAGCATCGTGATTTAATTTTGGAATACCCAGTTGCTGATTTACGTCAACATTTTCAACACCCTGAACGTCCATTGACAGTTGAAATCGGCTTTGGCATGGGACGTTCCTTAGTTCTTATGGCAAAGGCTAACCCTGAACGTAACTTTGTTGGTATTGAAGTGCATGTTCCGGGTATTGCACAATGCGTATATGAAGCTGGTATGGCTGAAGTCAAAAACTTACGTGTTTTAGATGCAGATGCGATTCAAGTACTTCGTGAAATGCCTGACAATAGTATCAATACTGTTCAATTGTACTTCCCTGATCCATGGCAAAAGAAACGTCATTTTAAACGCCGTTTTGTTTCGCATGATCGTATGCCTTTGGTTGAAGAAAAACTGGAAATCGGCGGAACGTTCCATGCAGCAACAGACTGGGAACCGTATGCAGAATGGATGCTTGATGTATTAGATAATCGTCCACGTTTAGAAAATTTAGCAGGTAAAGGCAATAGTTATCCACGCCCTGAATGGCGTCCACAAACTAAATTTGAGCGTCGTGGAATTGAATCTGGTCACAAGATCAATGACTTTATTTTTAAGAAAATAAATTAACCCCATGATTTAAAATTTAAAACTACTTTGAGGCTGCAACATAGGTTGCAGCTTTTTACATCAAAAAATCAAAATCATAAATTCAAAAAACTTCCCGAATCTCGACACTCGGGTCATATTCATCCAAACGTTTTGCCAAAATATGTAAATGTCGTGTAGGTACAGCTGGAAATAAATGATGCTCTACATGGTAAAACATGTTGTAAGTCACGACGCGTTTAAATTCATTACGGACTGTCCGAGCCATATATACATGATCTTCTGTATCATGATGCACTGTCCAAACAGCAAAGAAAGCGGTCATACATTGACCGATGAGCATAGCAATAAAGTGATATTTTAAAACAGTAATATCTAAAACAATAAAAACAGCGATTAAAACAATGATATTGGCAAACAACTCAGCGATCATCCATTTGCGTTGAGTTGCTGTACCCACCTCAAAAGCTTTTTTATGCAACATCACAGGGAAAATTGGCCCAAACAGTAAAGCTTGCCACCATTTCATTTTCGCACTTTTGGCTTCTACATCCTCATCTTGCATACAATGCTGATGATGACGCAAGTGATTGATTTGCACTGCATGCATTGAGCCCAACATGAGAACACTTAAAATAAACATGGTCCAATGCGTATTTCCTCGACTGATCCCTAAGGCAAAATGAAATGCATTATGGACTTGGCGTAACCCTGTTAAAAAGAACATGAAGGAACAAAACAGTGCTGGAACATACCAAGTCTGTTGAGCAAAAAGCAATGATAACAATAACCAAGGAAGTGAAATAAGTAATTCTGACCAAACATCTTTTGGGTTCAGTTGAACCAAATCTTTCCAATCGACTTCTTTTAATAATCTTTGATGAATATTCATTTTATCGTTAATTATTTAATTTTGAACCATTTCAATATATAAACAACAATATCAATATTCAAGCTGTTTTGAATTTTGTCGGTAATCAAATTCGATTTTGATTTACCCAATAAATAATGCAATCTGCGCTATTGAGATGATTGGCTTTTTTGAATCCCTAGACTTAAGCGCTGATACAATTCTTTTAAATCCTCTCGTCCTGCATTTTCTAACATATTCATATGCATATTGAGGATATTCTGATCGCCACGCATCGCAGGGCCTGTTTGCATTGCTTTAGGATTATTTTGTGTCACTTTATTGGCGGTTTCTAAAATTAAAGGATAAAGTAAACTAAAATCTACCTGTTCAGCATCGACCACTTGCTTCGCCATGTCATAACAATAATTACTGAAATTACAAGCAAATACCGCGGCTAAATGTAAACTCAAGCGTTGCGCAGAATTGTACGTATAAACACGATTGCTTAGGCTATTTGCAAGTGCAGTTAATATTTGCAAATCTTCCACTTGTGTTGCTTCTACAAATAATGGCGTATTTGCCCAATCAATGTCACGTTCCAAACTAAACGTCTGCAAAGGATAAAATACGCCTGAACGTGCATGATACTGACTCAGTACATCCAAGTGAGTACTTCCTGAAGTATGTACAATCAGCACATTTTCAAGATAAGGACTAATCTTTTGAATAACTTCTGCAATTGCTTGATCACTCACAGCAATGATGAGTAAATCAATATTATTTTCAAATTGTGAATAATTTTGAATGGCTTGCGCATGATGTTGTTCAGCCAATTTTTGTGCATGCACTATATCACGACTGTAAATTTGCACGATTTGATGCTGTTTTGACAATTGTTTTGCGAGGTGATGAGCAACTCGACCTGAGCCAATAAAACTAATACGCATATTCAATCTAAATAATAATCTGCTTTAATCTTTTTACAGCATGCCAATAAAAAGCACACGAATCAACGTGTTCCAAAATATACTTTTTATAAATCATTCAAAATGAATCGAAAGTACATAAATCTTTAATTCACATTTAATCTGAATCAAATCATTTACCAAATAAATAAACTCAAACATGTAAATAAAAAACCTTAGAATTAAGTAATACTGATCAGTTAAGCCTTTTAAAATCCTCCCCCTTGCGGAGCATGCTCCTCACCTTTGGAAAAGGAGGGATGAGCAGCACTGCTGCGCAAGGAATCCAAAATTATTTTAAATTCTCAATAGTTCCCCTCTTTTCCTTGCGCCATATATGGCTCAGGGTTAGGAGAGATTCCTAGAAGAGTAACGACTAAATTACTCTTAACTGACTGGCATTACTTAGAATTAAAGGCTTTTCTTGTACATATCAAATATCAATTTATTGTTTTTTCTCAATCCCTTCTTCAGTGACTTCACGGGTTATTCCTGTTTCAGTATTGGTCACTTCAAACTCAATACGTCTATTTTTAAACTGCCCTTCTTTGGTTGCATTATTCGCTACAGGATTTTCTTGTCCAAAACCTTGCGCTAAAAGTTTATCTGGTGAAACACCTTTACTCATTAAATAATCTGCAACGGCTTGTGCACGTTTTTGAGATAAAACTTTATTGGCATCAGCATTACCCACAGAATCGGTATAGCCTTTAATGAGTAATTGTACATTTGGTAAATGATTCATAAGAGCTGCAGCTTGATCGAGAATCGGTTTATTCACATCAGGAATTGAGTTTGAACCACTCGCAAAGTTAATAATTTGCATATTCAATGCTGTCGCAATATCTAATGCACGTGCTTTACTTGGGTCAATCCCTTGCAGCGCTTGCTTAGCTTGATCAATACTTGATGAAACCGCCTCACTTTCACTTAATGGTTGTTGCACCACAACATTCATATCTTTGACTAAAGGTTTAATCTTTTCAGCCAATGCTTGTAATGTTGCTTGGTCTGCACCTTGTAACGAAATTTCATTCCCTGTCCAAGTCAAAGAAGCATTTGGAATACCTTTCACCAGTTTCAATACACTGACCAAAGAGTTTTGATCAATTAATTCTGCATTGAACGTTTGGCTTGAATCGATACCACAACCGACGGTATGAATAAAAATTTGTTTTACTTCATTCTGTAAAGCTGTTGTGAACTGCTCATGACCTATTTTAGCCGAGCATGTGACTAGACCACCTTGTGGATCTGTAGTGATTTGAAAGTGGGCAGGTTGTTGTGCATTTACAGTCGCTTGATTTGCTGGTGCTGTGACAACATCATTTTTACAACTTCTTAATAATAAAAATGCCAAAACAATTAAAATTAATAAAGCAATCAATCCCGTCAAAAACAAATTTGATTTTTTGGGCTCAGGTTCATTGACGGCATGATGACTTGATGAAGGCTCTGGCGGTGCGGGTGCGGCAACAATAGGCTCTACAGGTGGTGTAGGAATAATCGTTTCAACAACAGGGGCAGCTTGAGTTTGTGTACCAAAGCCTAAACCTGCAACACTTAAACCAATTGCAGAAAATAAGCCTGAAGCCCATGCAGGTAACGCCGCTTGAATATTAGACCATTGTGATTGAATCAGGTCAAAAATGACCGATTTATCATCAGTACCCGCTTGATCTTCAAGTAAATATAAGGTCGGTGAAATCGCATGATTTAAAGTCTTTTCGATTTCATTTGGCGGCGCATCACCACCAACTAAACCTAGAAAGTCACTGACAGACTCTGAATTATTATTAAAAACATCACCTAAGCGTGGATTTAAACTTTGCTGTAATGTACGAATTAATTCAGGTTTAGATTTGAGTACCGTGAGTAAAATAGGATAAAAAGCGGCTAATGCACCTATTTTTTCATCTTGAAACTGATTATCGCCCTGTAATATTTTTGATGTCACTTTTTCTTTTAACAGCTCAATAATATTCATAATACTGAACACTCCTGTGTCATTGTTGTTTTGTAATAATAGAATCTGTTATTGACCGTTTTTATTCTAGTTATTAAATAGTGAGATTTATAATAGTTTTTTGTAGTTAAAACATATTTTCAACGCAATATAAAATAATGCATAAAAAAGCCAGCCGAAGCTGACTTAAATATAAAAATAAATAAAGCTTAAGCAATAAAAGTTTGAATTACTTTACCGCAAACTTTTTGATTGATTAAAGGTGTATTTTTACCCTGAGAAATAATACTTTCCTTAGAAACAGTCCATTCTAATTTAGGATCAACCAATACCCATCCACTTTCTTGACTCCAACGGTCTACCATATTGGCCACTTTTGCAGGAGCAAGTGTGACTTTTTCAACCCATTCCAAAGGTTCAAAAATACCTTCATTGACCAACTGCACACCAAACGAAACATAAGTATCAAACGCTGTGATTCCCGGTAAAGTTTCAGCAAAAGGTGCAAGTTTTGCAGAACTACTCAAAGGCTCATGATGTGTACAAATTGAGTCAATCACGCCATCTTTAACACCTTGACGTAATAATGCTTTATCTTTTTCAGCACGTAACGGCGGGCGTACATGCGCTAAAGAATTAAAACCATCAATCAGTTGATCTGTTAAATGCAATTGATGCATCGCAACATCGGCAGTTACTGCCAAGCCTTTCTCTTTGGCAATTTTAATCAGTTCGACAGATGCGCCTGCTGAAATGAGTCCAAAATGTGCTTTGACACCTGTCATTTCAACCATCAACAGATATTTAGCAATTGCTATGGTTTCTGCAATTGCAGGAATCATCGGTAAGCCTTGGCGTGATGCAACAAAACCTTCATGTACACAACCATCTTTGGCAATTTGAGGTTCTTCTGGATAGAACACAACAGTCATGTCTAAACCTGCTGCATATTCCAATGTGCGAATCACCACATCATCATTTTCAAAAGGTGCGTAAGCATTTGAAACAGCCGTACAACCACCTTTTTTCAAACCTGCCATATTTGCAGGTTGTTTACCATTTAAACCCTGTGTTTGCGCACCAATCACCTGTAAATAGATACCACCATCTAACATCGCTTTTTCAACAAGCCCATGGATTAAAGCACCATTATCTTGCACGATTGGTTTTGAATCTGGTGGTGTAATGACATGTAAAATACCATTATCACGTGCAGCTTTACCCTCAGACTTCAATGTTCCATGTTGTTGTTGTCCCGGCTCACGCAAACGGGCACACAAATCAACCATGGTCGGCATTAACCATTTACCTTGACCATTAATCGTTTCAGTTACGGCATCTGAAGCAGCAACGATCTTTCCATTTTCAATATAAACTGTTTCTATACTGTCAGTTTTTTTGATCGGATCTAAGACACGTACATTTTCAATTTTTACAATACTCATGACTTTATCCTTCACCTTAAACCGCGATCGCTTCTAACAAACCTTTTTCTTGCAACTGTCCTTGCATTGACAATGCTAATACAGCCATACGCACAGCAATACCATTGGTCACTTGCTGAAGAATCACGGATTGCGACCCATCTGCAATACTTGAATCAATTTCTACACCACGGTTCATTGGCCCTGGATGCATCACGATGCAATCTGGTTTTGCCATTGCCAAACGTTCTTTATTTAAGCCATACATTTTGTAAAATTCAGCTTGAGAAGAAAGTGCTGGTGAATCTATACGTTCATTTTGAATACGTAAGGTAATAATCACATCACAGTCTTGAATGCCTTGTTCCATATTATTGAACAAGCGAACGCACTCACCGAATTCACTAAAGCCCAAAGGTAAGAGTGTATTTGGCGCAATTACACGAATATCTTTACACCCTAAAGTTTGCAATGCCGCAATATCAGAGCGTGCCACACGTGAATGTTTAATATCCCCAATAATGGCGACGCTAATATCTTCAAATTTTTTCTTGGTTTCACGA
Organism: Acinetobacter piscicola; assembly: GCF_002233755.1. GTDB lineage: Bacteria > Pseudomonadota > Gammaproteobacteria > Pseudomonadales > Moraxellaceae > Acinetobacter > Acinetobacter piscicola. The sequence continues at coordinate 138,162 of NZ_NIFO01000005.1, forward strand.
CGAATGGTAAGCATATCCAACATGGCTTGAGTTGGATGCGCATGGCGTCCATCCCCTGCATTGATGATAGCAACATGCGGGCAAACGGTTTGAGCAATAAAATGTGCCGCTCCTGATGAAGAATGACGTACTACAAAAATATCTGCCGCCATCGCTTCAAGGTTCCAAAGCGTATCTCGCAAGGTTTCCCCTTTTGAGGTGCTTGAGCGGGCAATATCAATATTTAAAACATTGGCTGATAGGCGTTTTGCAGCAGCTTCAAAGGTTGTTCTAGTACGCGTAGAATTTTCAAAGAATAAATTCATTACGGTACGACCTTCTAAAAGGTTATTGGTAATGAGCTGATTTTGGTCATTAAAAAAGGACTGCGCAGTGTCCAATATTTTTGTGAGGGTTTGTTTTGAAAGACCTTCGATGGTAAGAAAATGTTTTAAATGTCCATCTCGGTTAAGTTGAATCTGACTCGGAGTATGCAATGCCGCCAAGTGCATGAGAGATTCCTTACATGTTAAGTTAAGGTATTATACAGATTTTATTTTTCTTTGGCAGATGAAGATTTAAGTAAATAATCATTATTTTAACATTATGAAATAAGTCATTTATATTCAATCCATTAGATTTATTCAAAATTTATTAATCCTCAATAAAACAATGAATTATCATCAATATATTATAGTGTCATACATCCTAAAACATATTGGGCTCATACCGACCTCATAAGTTTGTCTGATGATTTTAAATTTCTTATATCAGCTCTAAATTGTAGGAAATCTAGAGCTGTATAAGAATTAATATCTATCTCAATGCACCAATATAGTGATGTGAAACTTGTGCACGGTAAATTTCTTCCTCAGTTGCACCAGAAACATATTCTTCTTCATCTTGAGTGGCTTGCATTGTTCTTACCGATTCCACAGGTACTTCAGGTTCTTCCTGATCGATTAAATGCTGTAAACGCATCGCATGTTTTTTTAATTCCATATCTTGAATAGACACTGACAACTCAATGACATATTTTGCGTAATTTTTATTTTCAACCAAATACATCACATCAATCACACGACCTGCAACACGTCTTAAGCGTGCTAACATCAGTGTTGCAATTGAAAACGCTTCTGAATGATTCTCAAAACTCATAGAAGATACTTTTTGCATAAAAACCCCAATAAATTAAGTTAAATTTCAATTAAAAAAACAAATCAATTTACGAACCAGCACTGTAAGTCAATAAGCAAATTACATACCAAAAAGTAAAACGCAGTAAAATTCAAAAATAATATTTTTATAAATTTTAAATACTTATTAGTTTTATTTAAAAATTAAATAATTCAAAACCTCATTAAGTTATTCAAGGTTATTTTTATACATAGGATATAGACAGATTTTGTTTACTATTTTTAATGTGATTTATTATGCATTTTAAAAGATCTGAGAAGCTCCATTACAATTGTTCAATTTTAGGTAAATATTTTCAATTCCATCCAAAATTAAGCTTAATTCTCCAAAAAATTCCTATTCGTTGATCAAACCTCAAGTTTTCGTCATCAAAATACGTTAAAATGTTAGATTGCTTTACAGTCTTTGGAAATTGTTCATGAATTCGAAACCACGTCTTTCTACATATTGGGTCACCTGTGCGGATGGACTAGAAACCTTACTACAAGAAGAAATTGAAGGTTTAGGTGTTCAAAATATCGAACGATTCCCCGGACGACTCGTTTTTAAAGGTAAATTAGAAGATGCTTACCGCATTTGCATGTGGTCTCGTCTTGCTTCTCGTGTACTTACACCCATTCATGTACATGAGCTTGAATTTACTCATGATGCTCGTGATGTAGCCGAAGAGCTATATGAAGGCGCCATGAATTTTGATTGGTCACTTATTTTTGCACCACAAAGTACTTTTGCTGTTCGCTTACACATCGAACGTGATATTAAGGTCAATACCCTATTTGCAACCTTGCGTGTTAAAGACGGTGTTGTTGACTCATTTATGGAAGCTGTAGGTAAGCGTCCAAGTGTAGATATTAAACAACCTGAAATTACTTTATATGTCCTTGCAGGCAAAACTGAACATACTTATTGCTTAGACTTATCTGGTGATTCTTTACATAAACGTGGCTATCGCCATTTTATGACAGATGCGCCAATCAAAGAAAACCTTGCAGCTGCAATTTTGCAAAAGGCAAAGTTAAAAGAACGCAATCCTGACATTATTTTAGATCCAATGTGTGGTTCAGGTACGTTCATCATTGAATCACTCATGATTCTAACCGATCGTGCACCTGGCCTGATGCGTCGTTTTGGTTTTAACGGTTGGAATGGACATAATCATGAATTATGGATGTCTATTAAAGCTGAAGCCGCGGAGCGTCACCAAAAAGCATTAGAACGTGAGTTACCAAAGTTCTATGCTTACGATGCTGACTGGGAAGCGGTGAAAGCAACCAAACAGAATATTATTGCAGCAGGTTTTGAACAACAACTTGATCAAATTCAAATTGAAGAACGTACTTTGGCAGATTGGCCAGATTTCCAAGCTGAAGGGAAAACATCATTTATTGTTACCAACCCTCCATATGGCGAGCGTTTAGGTGAAAAAGCCTCAAACCGTTCTTTATATCTAGGTTTATCTGCGCTTTTACAAAAGAATTTTCCAAATCAATACGCAGCAGTGATTGCAGCAGCTGTTGAGCAAGCTGACGTTTTAGCCTTTAATAATCCACAAATTTTACGTTTGATGAATGGTAAATTACCAATTTACATTCGTTTCGGTGATATTAAACCTGCAACGGTAGTGAAACCATTCCTTGAGACATGGCAGCCACAACAATTTGAAAAAATTGAAGGTGCTGAAGACTTCACCAATCGTTTGCAAAAAAATATGCAAACATTGAAAAAATGGGCTGTGAAAGAAAACATCTATTGCTTACGTTTATATGATGCTGATTTACCTGATTTTAATGTTGCCGTTGATTTATATGGTGATCGTTTACATGTGCAAGAATATGCACCACCAAAAACCATTGATCCTGAAAAAGCGAAAAAACGTTTTAACCTTGCATTGGCATCTATCCGAGCAGTGACAGGTTTAGGTCGTGATGCGATTTTCATCAAAACACGTGCTCGCCAAGAAGGCAAAACCCAATATGCTAAGCAAAGCACGGCATCTAAACGATTTATCGTACAAGAAGGCAAAGCCAAAATACTGGTCAATTTAACAGACTATTTAGACACTGGATTATTTTTAGATCATCGTCAAATGCGCTTACGTATCGCAGCAGAAGCAAGAGGTAAACACTTCTTGAACTTGTATAGCTATACATCTACAGCAAGTTTACATGCCGCTTTAGGTGGTGCAGCCAGTACTACAAGTGTCGATTTATCCAATACGTATTTGAATTGGTCTAAAGAAAATTTCGTTTTAAATGGTTTAACCGTTGATCATGTAGATGAACAACATCAATTCTTCTCAAGCGATTGTTTTGAATGGTTAAAAGAAGGTCATGAACAATATGAATTGATCTTTATTGACCCGCCTACATTCTCAAACTCTAAAAAGTTTTATGGTACTTTTGATGTACAACGTGACCACAACTCACTATTAAAACGTGCAATGAACCGTTTAACGACAGATGGCACTTTGTATTTCTCAAACAACTATCGTGGTTTTGAAATGGATGAAGAAGTCCAAGCCATGTATGACGTTCAAGAAATTACCAATGAAACTATTGGCTTAGACTTTAAACGTAATACTAAAATCCATAGAGCATGGAAAATTAAACATCACCCTGTTTAATGTCCTACAAAACCAACGCCGTCAATTTCATGACCGATATAGATCGTCACACGATCATCGGTTGTGATTCTGACGTCATGGCGTTGATACGGATTATAACCAATCTCTATAAACTTATATTTCTCATAAGGTTTTAGATATTTGTCTGAGGGTTTATTTGAATCTGGATCTTTTTTCTGCCATTCATAATCCGTTAATACCGTAGAATAAATTTCATCCTTTTTGGCTTTGTCCGCCTGTTCTCTGGCAATTTGTTGCTGTACATTATTTTGTTCTTCGATCGACTGTTGTATATCTTGTTTAACTGCACTAATAATAATAGGTGATAGTTTAACAACACCACCAACCTCATCAGCCAGACTATTATCATCTAATCTGCTTTTTGCATGTGCTTGCGATACCCCTACAACAAACAGCATAACCCAGATAATCTTTAAATAATCAGACTGTTCCATATTATTGATCAACATGATCTACTTTCCTTTTTTTATTATTCCTGTACAAAAAAGTACCAATTTTTATCAGCTGTTGCAATAAATTGCTGAAAAACCCGATAATAGGTAAATTTATTATTAATTTTAGCTACATAATATTTCTATCAAAATTTCACTACAATCAATACGCTAATAGTCTTTAATTCTCGACTTAAATTTTAATCTTAAAAATTTAGCTCAATCCATCATCTACAATGGCCGTAACCATTGTTATTCATGAACATAAGGCAAAATAAAACATAAAAAAACCTAGCCGAAGCTAGGTTTTCTATTTAAGTCATAAATTAACTTAATTTTAATTTACCAAAATGAAGATGACTATCCTCAGCACTAATCAAAATGGTGTCTCCTGCAATAAAGTCACCTGCTAAGATTTTTTGTGCCAATGGATTTTCAATCTGTTGTTGGATTGCACGTTTTAATGGACGCGCACCGTAAACAGGATCAAAACCAGCATCGATCAAAATATCAAAGGCTTGATCATCAACTTTCAAACCAATATCGCGATCATCCAAACGAGAGCGTAAACGATCCAATTGAATATCGGCAATGCCACGAATTTGTGATTTTTTCAACGAATGGAAAACCACCAATTCATCAATACGGTTAATAAACTCTGGACGGAAATGTTGCGAAACAGCATTCATCACTGTTGCTCGAACATCTTCATCACTCGCACCTTCACCCAACTCACGGACATCATTTGAGCCTAAGTTTGACGTCATCACAATAACCGTATTCTTAAAGTCAATCACTCGACCTTGTGAATCCGTTAAACGACCATCATCCAAGACTTGCAGTAAGATGTTAAACACATCTGGATGTGCTTTTTCAACTTCATCAAATAACACCACGCTATACGGTTTACGGCGTACTGCTTCGGTTAACACACCACCTTCTTCATAACCCACATAGCCTGGAGGTGCACCGACCAAACGGCTGACCGAATGTTTTTCCATAAATTCAGACATATCGATACGAATCATCGCATCATCACTGTCGAATAGGAAATTCGCCAAAGCTTTCGTTAACTCAGTTTTACCTACACCTGTCGGCCCAAGGAATAAGAATGAACCACTTGGACGGTTTGGATCAGATAGTCCTGCACGTGAACGGCGCACTGCATTGGAAACTGCAACCACGGCTTCATCCTGCCCAACAACACGGTTATGTAAAAACTCTTCCATATGTAGAAGTTTTTCACGCTCACCTTGCAACATTTTCGTTACAGGAATACCCGTTGCAGCACTGACCACTTCCGCAATTTCATTTTCAGTGACTTTGGTACGAATCAATTTTGGTTCTTCATTCGTTTCAGCCACTTCTTCTTCATTCAAGCGTTTTTGTAACTCTGGGATGATGCCATATTGCAAACGACTTGCTTCGGCCAAATCACCTTCACGTTGCGCTTTTTCAAACGCTGTACGCGCTTTATCTAACTCAACCTGTGCTTGATTTGTACCATCAACTAAACGTTTTTCTGCAATCCACACTTCTTCCAAATCGCTATATTCTTTTTGCACTTCTTCAATTTGTTTCTCAAGATGCGCAACCTCAGCTTTACTCACGGAATCCGCATCTTTCTTGACCGCTTCCAACTGCATTTTCAATTGAATTAAACGGCGATCTAAACGGTCTAATGGCTCAGGTTTTGAGTCAATTTCCATTTTGATCCGTGATGCAGCCTCATCAATCAGGTCAATGGCTTTATCTGGCAATTGACGGTCTGTAATGTAACGATGTGACATTTTCGCAGCAGCAATAATCGCTGAGTCTAAAATTTGCACACCATGATGCGTTGCATATTTATCTTTTAAACCACGTAGAATCGCAATGGTGTCTTCTACGCTCGGTTCATCGACCAATACTTTTTGGAAACGACGTTCCAAAGCAGCATCTTTTTCAATGAACTGACGATATTCATCCAGTGTTGTTGCACCTACACAACGCAACTCACCACGTGCCAATGCAGGTTTCAACATGTTCCCTGCATCCATTGCACCATCGCCTTTACCAGCACCAACAAGCGTATGTAATTCGTCAATAAATAGGATGATTTCACCATCATATTTCGCCAAATCTTTGAGCACTGCTTTTAGACGTTCTTCAAACTCACCACGGTATTTTGCACCTGCCAGTAATGAACCTAAGTCGAGTGATAAAACACGTTTACCTTTCAAACTCTCTGGCACTTCACCATTGACAATACGTTGTGCTAAACCTTCAACAATCGCGGTTTTACCCACACCCGGTTCACCAATTAACACAGGGTTATTTTTAGTACGACGTGATAATACTTGGATGGTTCGACGGATTTCTTCATCACGCCCAATCACAGGATCAAGTTTGCCTGACAATGCACGTTCAGTCAGGTCAATGGTGTATTTATTTAACGAATCTCGTTGATCTTCATGGTTATTTGCCATAACTTGTTCGCCACCTCGAATATTTTCAATTGCTTTACGTAGTTTGTCAGTCACTACACCTACGCTACTTAATAATGTCTTGGTTGTACCTGTTTCAGCTAAAGCCAATATCACCCAGTCGGTTGATAAAAACTCATCTCCTGCTTTTTGCGCAAAACTATCTGCCAAATTTAAAGCACGCACGGCTTCAGGATTAAGATTGATATCCCCTGTTGGATTGCTCAAAGTTGCTGCATTATTTAATGCTTGTTGCAGTTTATTTTTTAACTCAGGTAAGTTCGCACCTGATTGTTGTAATAAACTTAGATTAGAGGGTTCTTCTAATAATGCAGATAGGATATGAATACCCTCAATTGCAGTATGGTCTTTACCCATCGCTAAAGATTGAGCATCTGATAAAGCTTGCTGTAGGCGGTTCGTAAATTTTTCAAATCGCATTCTTGTTATTCCTCACAACAAATTTTGTACTTGAACAATTAATGGGAACACTTTTTCTATTTTCAATGATAATATTAAATTATTTTTATATTTTTCAAAAACTTAATTGACTTTAATGGAGACGAAAATCAGTTATAACATGGGGGCTGATCTATTCTTTTTCAAGTCAGTGATTCTGAAAAATAAGAGATTTAATGTTATCCTTTTCAAGTTGTTTATTTATACTTAGAGTAAGCAAATTAGAAATATTTTAGAATAAGAACAATGTTGAATTTAGGTAACTTTTTGATCAATTTCACTCTAGTTCAATTGATCAGCACATTAATTTAAAAATGTGTGAATCGTGTCATCTTATATGCAGTTTTTAGGTGATTTCACGATTCTAAGTATTTTTATCTCTATATCTACCTTTTACACCTGCGACTTGGTTGCAGAACTTTGAGAAACGGCACTGTTTGGTGCAATACTTTGAGTGATCCAGACATTTCCACCAATCACAGCACCATGCCCAATCGTAATACGTCCAAGAATAGTGGCCCCTGCATAAATCACGACATTGTCCTCAACAATTGGATGGCGTGCATATTCCTTTTGCAAACGTCCTGACTCATCCACTTCAAAACGTTTCGCCCCTAAAGTGACCGCTTGATAAATGCGTACATTTTTACCAATCACACAGGTTTCTCCAATCACAACACCTGTTCCATGATCGATGAAAAAGCCTTGATCAATTTGAGCACCGGGATGGATATCTATACCTGTTTTAGAATGTGCAATTTCCGCAATTAAACGCGCCAATAAAGACAGATCTTTTTTATAAAATTCATGTGCAATCCGATGATAAATAATTGCAAAAATCCCCGGATAGCACAGCAAAACTTCATCCACACTACGTGCCGCAGGATCGCCATCATAGGCAGCGATTACATCGGTATCTAAAAGACGACGTAACTCTGGTAATTGTTGTGCAAATTCACTGACCATGCTTTGTGCAAGCACCTCAATCACATCCGCATTTTCATGATGTTTTTTGTATTTATAATCATAGGTTAAATTTAGTTTAACCTGCTCTTGCAAAGCATATAATGTTTTTTCAAGCGTATGAGCAATATAGAAATTTTCACTTTGTTGACGCAAGTCAGGTGGCCCTAAACGCATTGGAAATAAAATACCGCACAAGTCATTCATGATTTTTTGAATTTCTTCTTTCGACGGTAATTCTCTCCCCCCAAAATCTTTGAGACTTTTTTGTCGTGTACGCCACTCATTACGTGCTTGCTGTAATTCTGTGACGATATTTTGAATATTCCACTGGGTCATTGGTTTGCCTGCGTTTTAATTCTTTATTCAATTCTGCTATCTAAATCTTATTTTATTCGCACAGATTTAGATAAACATTGTTTGTATATCCATATCTCAAATTTGGATTTAGCCTTTTAAAACCATTTTAAAATCGTCATTTAAAACAACAATAGACGAGCTTACTCTAGTCTAAACAAAATTCCGCCTCTTTCCAAAAATAAGAATATGCAATGCAATTTTTATTCATTTTCAATATATAAATAATCATTATATTTAATATCAACTTCTCAAATATATTATTTCAAATTCAGAAAAGCTTTTCCAAGAATTTGATTAAGGTGTGTCACATGAATAGCGTAACTCAAATTAATTTTATCCAATTGGATGACAGCAAAATCAAACAAATCTTTGAACAAGCCAAACAACGCGTTGAAGACCATTATCTCGAATTTACAGGTACTGTTTTACCGCATGAGGCATGGGCATTATTTCAAACTGGACATGCAGCCATCGTAGATGTGCGTACCAATGAAGAACGCAAATTTGTCGGCTATGTAGAAGATACCATTCACATTCCTTGGGCGACTGGAACTGCTTTAAACCGAAACCCACGTTTTGCCAAAGAACTCGAAACTAAAGTCGGTAAAGAGAAAACTATTCTGCTGCTTTGCCGTAGTGGTAAACGCTCAGCTGCTGCTGCCAATGTGGCGTTTAATGCAGGTTTTGAACATGTTTATAACATCGATCAAGGCTTTGAAGGTGATCTTGATGAGAATGATCACCGTGGCGTATTCAATGGTTGGCGCTTTCATCAACTGCCGTGGAAACAAGAATAAAGTTTAAGTATTTCATCACTTAGACCGTGATGTTTAGCGCGCAACGCTAAACCTTTCATTTACTCACAATTCAATTTTATAAAACTTCAATGCTATGGAGAAGATCAGTATTGCCGAAAAAACATAAATTTAACTTTAACCTTCTCATTTTCATTATTTTAGGATTTGTATAAAAATGGCTAAACACCAAGAAGTCGCTCGACAATCTTTAAGCGATCAAGCTGCTCGTCAGTTAGCGAATGCAACAAAAACCGTTCCTCAGCTATCTACAATTACGCCACGCTGGCTGACACATTTACTGCAATGGACACCTGTTGAAGCAGGGATTTATCGTGTTAACCAAGTGAGCAATACCGATGATATTCAAGTGGCGTGTACACAACGTGATGAAGCCACCCTCCCACAAACTTTTGTAGATTATGAATTAAATCCAAGAGAATATTTTTTAAATGGCGTATCTACGGTCTTAGACATTCATACCCGTGTTTCTGACTTATATAGTAGTCCACATGATCAAATCAAAGAACAATTGCGCTTAACCATTGAAACGATTAAAGAGCGTCAAGAAAGTGAACTCATCAATAATCCTGAATATGGATTACTTGCCAGTGTTGCAGATCATCAACGTATTTCAACCTTAACTGGTGCACCAACCCCTGACGATTTTGATGATTTACTTCGTAAAGTTTGGAAAGAACCTGGATTCTTCCTTGCACATCCTGATGCGATTGCAGCTTTTGGTCGTGAATGTACCCGTCGTGGTGTTCCGCCACCGACCGTGAGTTTATTTGGTTCTCAGTTCATTACTTGGCGTGGTGTACCCCTTATTCCGTCAAATAAAATTCCTGTTGAAGATGGTAAAACCAAAATCATTTTGTTGCGTGTCGGAGAAAAACGTCAAGGGGTTGTTGGCTTATTCCAACCGGGGCTTGCAGGTGAGCAAGCACCGGGCTTATCTGTACGCTTTATGGGAATTAATCGGAATGCCATTGCTTCTTACTTAATTTCTTTATATTGCTCTTTGGCAGTATTAACTGAAGATGCCTTAGCTGTACTTGAAGATGTGGAGGTAGATAAATATCATGACTATCCAACAACATACAAATAATATAAATCCAACCGATTCCGCATCTGCAATTGCAGATGCGCCTTTTAGTGAGTCTGTGATGACTCAATTGGCAGCAGCGTTTTTCTCTGCATTGCCAAATCACAATCCTCAAGGGTTAAATTTGGATTTAACTGAACACGCAAACCAAGGCATTAGCCATCCACCTCAGCCTAAAGATCCTGTTGCAGCATTGAGTGGACGTATTCCTGCGATTGTGCAACAAAGCAATCTGAATCCAAATTTGGCTCAACATTATATAGAACCAACAGCAGACCATCCTGAACGTAGAATTTTATCGTCTACGCCAGTGATCGGTGGTGCGCACAATCCTGACCCATCTGCGCTTTTAAACCGTTTACATATTTCATCAAATAGCAGTGCGCTAAAATCTGTAAATCCCTCGAATAGCCAAAGTCCTTTACAGAACTTGCAAAATGTGGCAACAGGATCGTCTCACTATTATTTTCTAGATATTCCAAAACCAGAAGCTACAGATTTAAATATTCAAACCACACCATCACCTAACTCATTTTCTGTTGATGGTTATGCTGATAACGATCATGTTGATAACTACCATGTTGATAACTATCATGTCATTCAGGATCATCAGCTCAAAGGCTTACTCAAAGATCGCAATGATAAGCCTGCAACTACAGAATCTGCTTATTACTTTGCAGATCCTTCGAATTTTAGCCTGTCACAACAACATAAAGATGTGCAAATTCCAACCACACAACACAATCATCAACCGATTGATATTTGGCAAATTCGTCGGGATTTTCCAATCTTACAAGAACGTGTGAATGGCAAACTATTAATCTGGCTAGATAATGCTGCGACAACACATAAACCACAGGCTGTAATTGACCGTATTTCTTATTTTTATCAACATGAAAATTCGAATATTCACCGTGCTGCACACGAACTCGCTGCACGTGCCAGTGATGCTTATGAACATGCGCGTCATGTTGTCGCTCGCTTTATTGGTTCGCCATCCGCTCAAAATATTATCTTTGTTCGAGGTACGACTGAAGGTATTAATTTAATTGCAAAATCATGGGGTAAGCAAAATATTGGTGCTGGTGATGAAATTATTATTTCGCATCTAGAACACCATGCCAACATCGTTCCGTGGTATCAATTAAGCCAAGAAACTGGTGCGAAACTGCGGGTCATCCCTGTTGATGATACGGGTCAAATCCGTATTGATGAATTTGTAAAATTACTCAATCCTAAAACCAAACTGGTTTCAATGACCCAAGTTTCAAATGCATTGGGTACGGTCACACCCACTCAGGAAATCATTGCTTTAGCACATGCAGCAGGTGTTCGTGTGCTCATCGATGGAGCACAATCGGTTTCACACGTGTCGACCAATGTAGCGACTTTAGATGCAGATTTCTTTGTATTCTCAGGTCACAAAGTTTTTGGCCCAACTGGAATTGGCGCAGTCTATGCAAAATCTGAATTATTAGAAAGCATGCCCGTTTGGGAGGGCGGTGGTAATATGATTCAAGACGTTACTTTTGAAAATGTCATCTACCAACCTGCACCGAATAAGTTTGAAGCAGGTACAGGGAATATTGCAGATGCTGTGGGTTTAGGCGCTGCTTTAGAATATGTAGAAAGTATCGGAATCCACAATATTGCTCGTTATGAACACGACTTACTTGAATATGGACAACATGCTTTGCAAAGTGTTTCGGGTTTAAAACTGATTGGTACGGCATTAAACAAAGCCAGTGTCATGTCCTTTACCCTCGCTGGTTATGAAACAGAAGAAGTCGGTAAAGTTTTAAATCAATATGGAATCGCTGTGCGTACAGGTCATCATTGTGCTCAACCCATCCTGAGACGATTTGGCGTAGAACGTACAGTTCGCCCTTCTTTAGCTTTTTATAATACCACTGAAGAAATTGATATCTTGGTTTCAGTTTTACATCAATTACGTCGTGCGAAACCTTTTAAGCCCTGATTTCTAAATACTTGATCCAAGGATAATCAAATTTCTAAATAGTAGCCTAAAAAACAAACAAAATGATGCGTAAATTTTGATGGTTTTTTATCCTTTTATTTCTAATTTTGAATTGCTAAAAGATCTGAAAATGAGTATCTCAATCGCATAAAAAAGCAAAAAGGCTGAATCAAAATTCAGCCTTTTTCGTCATTACATTATCATTGCAATATCATTTAAACTTTTTAGATAATTTAGCCAATACGACGCTTTAAACCCGTCATTTGTAAAACACGAGTAGAAATTTCTTCAATTGACATTTCTGAGACATTCAAGTACTTAATTCCTTCCGAAATATAAATACCTTCCACTGCACGAAGCTCCATCTGACATTGGCTAAAACTTGCATAGCGGCTATTGGCTTTACGTTCCGAACGAATAGCAACAAGGCGCTCAGCATCAATCATTAAGCCAAATAATTTGTGTTTATGTTCTTTAAGCACTGCTGGCAAACGGTTATCGTCTAAGTCTTCTTCGGTTAAAGGATAGTTTGCAACACGAATTCCAAACTGTAATGACAGATAAATAGAGGTCGGCGTTTTACCTGAACGCGATACACCAATCAGGATCAAATCTGCTTTGTCATAATGGCGTGTTCTTGCCCCATCATCATTGTCTAGAGCGAAATGAACAGCATCAATACGGGCTTTATATGACTCAGAATCGGTCACTGCATGGGTCTGTCCGACTAAAGTTGTAGGTGGTGTGCCTAAAACATCAGACAGTTTACTAATAAGTCCTTCAAATACATCAAGATTTACTGCATTTGCAGTATTAATAATATCACGTGCATAAGGGTCAACTAAAGTGTCGAACACCAAAGGCTGTTGCCCGTCTTTTTCGGCTCTTTTATTGATTTCTTCGACGACATTCATCGCCGCTTCCTCAGAAGTTATATAGGGAATAATATGAATATCAAACTTTACATGAGGAAATTGCGCTAATAATGAATGCCCAAGCGTTTCAGCAGTGATCGCAGTACCATCAGAAATGAAAAAAACGCTCCGCTTTATTTGGTTACTTTCTGACATTAAAATTCTCCTCAAAAATTTGTCTTAGCGATGTATAATCTTTATAGTAACCCCCATCTTACATGACTATCACTTAGTTGAATCAAAATGCTAAGTTTTTTGTTATAATTTCATGCCAAGATAGTGATTAATACTGCAAAAGTGGAGTAACAACTTTGGAAGCACGCGTAATCGGTCTGGAAAAACTAGGGAAACACGACGTTGAGATCGTGGGTGGTAAAAACTCTTCACTTGGAGAAATGATCAGCCATTTAGCAAATGCTGGCGTATCTGTACCAGGTGGATTTGCAACGACTGCAGAAGCGTATCGCGAATTCCTTGAACAAAGCGGTCTTAACGCTAAAATTAATGCAGAACTCGCAGCATTAAATGTTGATGATGTGATTGCGCTTGCCGAAACTGGTGCGAAAATTCGCCAATGGATTGTAGACACTCCACTGACTACAGCACTTGAAAAAGAAGTTCGTGAAGCTTTTGCAGCACTTTCAAATGGTAACCCTGACATCGCTGTTGCGGTTCGTTCATCTGCAACTGCGGAAGATTTACCAGACGCGTCATTTGCTGGCCAGCAAGAAACTTTCTTAAATATTCGTGGTATCGACAATGTCCTTATCGCAATTAAAGAAGTTTTTGCTTCACTTTATAATGACCGTGCGATTGCTTACCGTGTACACCAAAACTTTGCGCATGATGTTGTTGCGCTTTCTGCGGGTATTCAACGCATGGTTCGCTCTGAAACAGGTGCTGCAGGTGTAATGTTTACACTTGATACAGAATCTGGTTTCCGTGAAGCTGTATTCATCACTGCCTCTTACGGTTTGGGTGAAATGGTTGTACAAGGCGCAGTAAACCCTGATGAATTTTATGTTTCCAAGCCACTTCTAAGAAATGGTAAGCATGCCGTTATTCGCCGTAATTTGGGTTCTAAACACCAAAAGATGATTTATGGTGAAGAAGGTGCTGCTGGTAAATCTGTTGTTGTTGTAGACGTAGAAAAAGCAGATCGCCAACAATTTGCACTCAATGATTTAGAACTTCAAGAACTTGCTAAACAAGCGTTAATCATTGAAGAGCATTATGGTTCTCCAATGGACATCGAATGGGCGAAAGATGGTGACGATGGTCAAATCTATATCGTTCAAGCACGTCCTGAAACTGTAAAAAGCCGTGAAAATGTCGGCACAATGGAACGTTACCTACTTAAACAAAAAGGTACTGTACTTTGTGAAGGTCGCTCAATCGGTCAACGTATCGGTTCAGGTAAAGTACGCATTGTCACTTCTATTAAAGAAATGGACAAAGTACAACCCGGTGATGTTCTTGTTTCAGACATGACTGACCCAGACTGGGAACCAGTGATGAAACGTGCTGCTGCGATTGTCACTAACCGTGGTGGCCGTACTTGTCACGCTGCAATTATTGCACGTGAACTTGGTGTCCCTGCGATCGTGGGTTGTGGTAATGCAACTGAAGTCTTGACTGACGGTCAAGAAGTGACTGTTTCATGTGCTGAAGGTGATACAGGTTTCATCTATGAAGGTTCGTTGGATTTTGAAATTCAACGTAATTCAATTGAATCTATGCCTAAACTTCCATTCAAAATCATGATGAACGTAGGTAACCCTGATCGTGCATTTGACTTCGCGCAAATTCCAAATGAAGGGATTGGCCTTGCACGCTTAGAATTCATCATTAACCGTATGATCGGTGTGCATCCAAAAGCTTTATTAAACATCGACAGCCTACCACGTGAAACACGTGCTGCTGTTATGGCACGTACTGCGGGTTATGCATCGCCAATTGAATTCTATGTAGAAAAATTGGTTGAAGGTATCTCGACGCTTGCTTCTGCATTTGCCGACAAACCAGTGATTGTTCGTATGTCTGACTTTAAGTCAAACGAATATGCGAACTTGATCGGTGGTAAATTGTACGAGCCTGAAGAAGAAAACCCAATGCTCGGTTTCCGTGGTGCGAGTCGTTATGTATCTGATAACTTCCGTGATTGCTTCGAATTAGAATGCCGTGCATTGAAAAAAGCACGTGATGAAATGGGTCTAACCAATATCCAAATCATGATTCCTTTCGTACGTACTGTGACTGAAGCGAAACGTGTAATTGAATTATTGGCACAAAATGGCTTAAGACGTGGTGAAAACGGTCTTAAAGTCATCATGATGTGTGAGTTACCAACTAACGCATTATTGGCTGAACAATTCCTTGAACATTTTGATGGTTTCTCTATCGGTTCAAATGACTTAACTCAGTTGACGCTTGGCTTAGACCGTGACTCTGGTATCGTTTCTCACTTGTTTGATGAACGTGATCCAGCTGTTAAGGCATTACTTTCTATGGCGATTCATGCATGCCGTAAAGCAGGTAAATATGTAGGTATCTGTGGTCAAGGCCCTTCAGATCACCCTGATCTAGCAAAATGGTTAATGGAACAAGGAATTGAATCTGTTTCGCTTAACCCTGACTCAGTTTTAGATACTTGGTTCTTCCTTGCAGAAGAAAAGACTAAACAAGTTTAATAAAACGTGTTAAAAAAGACCCTCTCGTAGGGTCTTTTTTTCATCTACGATTTTTGTATGTTTAGATTTATTTTGAGAATTTAGTTTTATGCAGATTTACTTGGCGAGAAATAATCAACAAGCCGGCCCATATACCATTGAGCAACTCAATCAAATGCTTGAGAGCCAACAAGTCTTATTGACCGATTTAGCTTGGCATCAAGGTATGACTGAATGGAAAACGCTTGGTGAGCTTACACAAGGTCAGTTGGTATACACACCCGTTGGCTATATTGCGCCATCAACTCCTACACTTGAAAAAAACGATCAGAATAATACTATTCAAAAAATTCGTGTAGAAACCAAAGCACCACAAGAGCTCGCGAGTTTTGGCTCACGTATTTTTGCTAAGTTTTTAGATATTCTCTTATGGTTACCTGCCGCTGCCATTCCTTCATTCTTTCTTAAACCTGATCAAATTACCCAGCTCAATGCATTACAACAAAAAATGCAAAGCAGCGCCAATTCAAACCAAATGGTTCAATACCAACAAGATCTATTGAATTTGATTCCTGTAGAAGCATGGCAAAGTGTTTTCTTTTACATCGTTATCATGTTAGCCGTACAAGCATTTTTTCTAGCAAAGACAGGACAAAGTTTAGGCAAAAAAATAGCAAAAATTAAAATTGTAGATGCTAATACAGGCGAAAAAGTAAACTTAACCCGTATTTTTCTCGTGAGAAGTGTCATTTTCATATTTTTGAATATGGTTTTTATGCCCTTTATCACAATCATCGATCATGTGTTCGCTTTCAGTTCAAAGCGTCAAACGCTACATGATAAATTGGCTAAAACCAAAGTGATCAAGCAATAAATCCGCACATATTTATTCAGGGTGATTAGTCACCCTTTTTTATTGCCATAATATTGATTTTAAAAATAAACATACTGATCAGTCATTAATTCCGACTAAAAAATTTGGTTTTTATAACAAACATTTAAAGCAACGTTATCTATAGATAAGTTTGCCTAGATGAGGCATAATGCCCTACAACGTAGCGGTGTCAGATCATTGAGAATGTTTTTTATTTGTAAATAATTGCCATTTTCAATGATGCGACACTTTAATCGCTATCCCATAACTTAAATAGGGAATGGGACTCTTCACCGAGGTTGTAAAATGAGACAAACGACTTTAGCTGTATTGTCTTTATCTACGCTAGCTGCGCTCTTAACTGGGTGCGGTGGTGATATGGTACTTCTAAACTCTAAAGGTCCAGTAGCTTCAGGTCAAAGTGACTTGATGATGAAAGCGATCTATTTAATGCTTTTGGTGGTAATTCCATCAGTTATTATGGCATTGTGGTTTGGTTGGAAATATCGTGCGTCAAATAAAGATGCAGACTATAAACCTACTTGGGCACACTCTACTACGATTGAAATTGTAGTATGGGGTATTCCTTGTATTATTATTGCTATTCTTGCGTATTTAACATGGTGGGGTTCACATCAATATGACCCATATAGACCATTAACAAATGCTCAAGGTGAAATGGAAGACCATTTAAAAATTCAAGCTGTTGCTGAACAATTTAAATGGGTATTTATCTATCCTGAACAACAAATAGCGACTATTAACGAAGTTCGTTTCCCAATTCATAAACCAATTGAATTTCAAATCACTTCTAACTTTACAATGAACTCATTCTTCATTCCTAAGTTAGCAGGTCAGGTTTATGCAATGGCGGGTATGCAAACTAAATTACATATGCTTGCAGATCAACCTAGCCCAGCTGAGGGTTATCGTGGATTCTCTGCAAACTATAGTGGCTATGGTTTCACTCAAATGCGTTTTAGAGCGCATGCTGTGTCTGACACAGATTTCAACACTTGGGTTGAAGCTGTGAAAGCAGGTAAAGGTACTTCAATCAATCCAGAAGCAGTTCAAAAAACTGTTTTAGATCATGCTGAATTTGCCACGCTCAAAGATGGTGACCGTTCTAAACACCAAATTGAAGCAATGGTCAACAATGCTCATACTCCAGAAGAAATAGCACTTGCACATGAAGCTGAACGTAAAGGTCCATTCCCTACTAAGCCTCACGTTGTAACTTATTATTCTTCAGTAGAGCCAGACCTATTCAAGCGCATTATCAATACATACATGAGCAACTACCATGGTGCAGACCATGCAGCAGCTGAACATGCGTCTGTTGAACACACCGCTGCTGTAGGGGAATAAGACATGTCTTTGTTATTAGGTAAACTTAACTGGGACGCGATCCCTAAAGAACCTCTTGTACTTGTGACCATGGTTATTATGGCCCTTGGTGCAATTGCAGTGTTTGGTGGTATTACCTATTTTAAAAAATGGGGTTACCTCTGGAACGTATGGTTTAAATCTGTAGACCATAAAAAAATTGGTATCATGTATATCTTGGTATCTGTGGTCATGTTGCTACGTGGTTTCGCCGATGCAATCATGATGCGTCTTCAACTGTTCCTTGCAAAAGGTGGCGGTGAAGGTTACTTACATCCAGACCATTACGATCAGATCTTCACCGCACATGGTGTAATCATGATCTTCTTCGTAGCAATGGGTCTTGTTGTAGGTATGATGAACATCACTGTACCTCTTCAAATTGGTGCACGTGACGTTGCTTTCCCATTATTGAACTCTGTGAGCTTCTGGTTATTTGCTGGTGCTGCGGGTCTGATGATGGCATCACTTGTATTAGGTGAATTTGCTGCAACAGGTTGGATGGCTTACCCTCCTCTGTCTGGTATTCAATATTCTCCTGGTGTAGGTGTTGACTACTATATCTGGGCACTACAGGTTTCTGGTCTAGGTACGCTTTTAACGGGTGTTAACTTCTTTGTTACCATCATCAAAATGCGTGCACCTGGTATGAGCCTTATGGATATGCCGATCTTTACATGGACTGCACTTTGTACAGCTGTATTGATCATTGCATCTTTCCCAGTATTGACTGCAACAATTGCAATGTTAACCCTTGACCGTTACTTTGGTTTCCACTTCTTCACCAATGAGCTTGGCGGTAGTCCAATGCTATATGTGAACTTGATTTGGACTTGGGGTCACCCTGAAGTATATATCTTGGTATTACCTGCTTTTGGTCTTTACTCAGAAATCGTTTCAACGTTCTCTCGCAAAACATTGTTTGGTTACAAATCAATGGTATATGCGACTATTGCGATCACAGTTCTTGCGTTCGTAGTATGGCTTCACCACTTCTTTACGATGGGTGCAGGCGCGAATGTTAATGCCTTCTTCGGTATTATGACCATGGTCATTGCGATCCCGACTGGTGTGAAAATCTTCTCTTGGTTATTCACCATGTATAAGGGTCGTATCACCTTTACATCACCTATGTACTGGACACTTGGTTTCCTTGTGACTTTCGGTATTGGTGGTTTAACAGGCGTGTTGATGGCAGTTCCACCAGCTGACTTCTTGGTTCATAACTCTTTATTCTTGATTGCCCATTTCCATAACGTAATTATTGGTGGTGTGGTATTCGGTATGTTCGCAGGTATCACTTTCTACTGGCCAAAAATGTTTGGTTGGAAGTTAAATGAAACTTGGGGCAAAGCGTCATTCTGGTTCTGGTTCTTCGGTTTCTATTTTGCATTCATGCCGTTATATATCCTTGGTTTCATGGGTATGACTCGTCGTTTGAATACTTATGACAACCCTGAGTGGGACCCGTACCTTGCAATTGCGTTATTTGGTGCTGTTCTTGTTGCAATCGGTATTGCATGTTTCATCATGCAAGTCGTAGTAGGTTTCCTACAACGCAATGAAAACATGGATATTACTGGCGATCCTTGGGATGGTCGTGTACTTGAATGGTCTACATCTTCTCCTGCTCCGTTCTATAACTTTGCAGAAATTCCAAAAATCAATGGTATTGATACTTTCTGGAATGACAAAGAAAATGGTGTAGCTTACGCACGTCCTGCGAAGTATGAAGATATTCATATGCCAACTGACCGTGCTGCTGGTTTCGTCATTGCAATGTTCATTACGACTATGGGCTTCGCTTTAATCTGGCATGTTTGGTGGCTTGTTGTCGTTACTTTCCTTGGCGCTGTAATCAGCTTCATCGTAAGTTCATTCACTAAAAAAGTGGATTACTACGTACCTGCTGCTGAAGTAGAACGCATCGAAAACGAACGTTATGCTTTACTTGAAAAACATTTGAAGAAGGACTAAGGACATGACTGAAGTACTTCATCACGACCACGGACACGATGAGCATCATCATCACGATGATACAGACATCACCGTCTTTGGTTTTTGGACATACTTGATGAGTGACTTGATTTTATTCGGTACACTCTTCATTGCGTTCGCTGTATTAAGCAGTCATATTCCGCCTGGTACTCCAAGTCCAAAAGAGTTATTTGGTGAGTCTTTAGGTTTCGTACTTATTGAAACCTTTGCTCTCTTGATCTCTTCTGTAACTTTCGGTTTTGCGGTTCTTGCTTCATACAAGAAAAATGTAAACCAAGTTCTAATGTGGTTAATTATCACTTGGATCTTCGGTGCAACATTTATTGGTATGGAACTTTATGAGTTCAACCATTTAGTTCACGCTGGTCATGGTCCTACCCATAGTGCGTTCTTATCTGCGTTCTTTACCTTAGTTGGTACGCATGGTATTCACGTAACTTCTGGTCTAGTTTGGATGATCGTGTTAATGGTTCAAATCAAAAAATATGGTTTGACTCTACCAAATACACGTCGTCTTGCATGCTTAAGCTTGTTCTGGCACTTCCTTGACATCGTTTGGATCTGTGTATTCAGCGTCGTTTACTTACTGGGAGCTGTATAATGAGTCATGATCATAATGCTGCTGGTGCATCGCACGGTAATATCAAGCAATACACTATTGGCTTTATTCTTTCAGTTGCGCTCACAATCATCCCGTTTGGGATGGTGATGAGCGGAATGACGGGCGGTGTAGTGATTGCAACGATTGCAATCACTGCTGTTGCTCAGGTTCTTGTACAATTAGTGTTCTTCTTGCACATGAATTCATCTTCTGAACAGCGTTGGAATGTGATTGCATTTATCTATACTATTTTGACGATTGCAATTCTTCTAATCGGTTCTGTTTGGATCATGAACTACTTACATTCAAACATGATGCTCTAGGGTGTCATGTTGAAGAAATATCTATTCCTGACTAAGCCAGGAATTCTCTTCGGTAACTTCGTTACCACTTTGGGCGGCTTTTTCTTAGCCGCTCAAGGTTCAGTAGATTTCCTATTGCTTCTTATTACCCTTCTTGGAACAACACTTGTGGTTGCTTCAGGTTGTGTCGTCAACAATGTCATTGACCAAGACATTGACCAAAAAATGCAACGCACAATGAACCGTGCCCTTGTCAAAAAAACCATCAGCCCTACAGTTGCTTTAACTTTTTCTGCAGTATTGGGTTTCATTGGCTTTGCTTTGTTGTGGTTTTTTGTCAACGCCTACGCATTTGGCTTTGCAGTACTCGGTTTTGTTGTTTATGTGATTTTTTATAGTCTTTGGAGCAAACGTACCACCATTCACCAAACAGTGATTGGCAGTATTTCTGGCGCAAGCCCTCCTGTCATCGGTTATACAGCTGTTTCTCATGAGTTTGATGTTGCTGCATTATTGCTTTTTTTAGCTTATGCACTTTGGCAAATGCCGCATTCTTGGGGAATTGCAATTTATCGTTTTGATGACTATAAAAATGCAAATATTCCAATTTTGCCTGTAGCACGTTCCATCTATCGCACAAAAGTTGAAAGCTTAATTTATGTGTTGTTATTTGCTGCAGTTTTAAATGGTTTATATTGCTTTGGCTATACCAACATTTTCTTTTTAATTACTTTTAATGCACTATGCGCCTACTGGGTGTATTTATCCATTATTGGTTTTAAAGCAGAAAATGACCAGCTTTGGGCGAAAAAATATTTCTTATATTCTGTAATTTTAATTACCGCTTTAAGTTTTAGCTTTAGTTTTAGCTACATCTCCCCTGCACCACATTTACCGCTTTTCTAAAAAGATAGAGTTCAACTCTATCTTTTTTTATTTCTCAATTTCTTTGCTTTAATTGTTGTTTTCTATTTTTCTCATTGCATTCCCTTGTTATCATCTTACTAAGAATTACAAATTTTAAGCCCATTATGAAATCTAAAAAATTATTCCTCTACACCCTACTATTCGGTTCTCTTGTACCTTTATTTTCATATAGCACTGCTGCACATGCAGGAGTTGAAGATATCTGTGATCCTGACTTTAGCATGCAAGGCAAAGTGTATTCTGATTGTAGCAATTTACCTGTATTCCTCCCTGCCAATGATAACCATAGCAATATGGTCTTATTGCTCAGTGACCTTGGTTTGGCCAATATCGAACCCTATCAAGGTGATCAAAACTTGTGGGATTCAACATATGGGACTGTCCCTTTTGATTCTACGACTTTAACCAGTATGGCTAAAAATAGAATCTCAAATCATCGTACAAAATTTCAAGAAATGGATCGTTATTATGATGAGCGTTGTGCAACTTTAGTCAGTGGACAAAACAGTTTTATTGAACAAGTCAAAAATAATAAAAATCTTTCGGCTTCAGAAAAACAAGCTTTAATCACTGAGCGTAATAAGATTTCAGAATGTAATAATAAAATTCCACTTCTGTCTGTTGACCCGCAATGGTCAGCTACTGCTCGCCAATATGCTTCTTATTTAAATGCAACCATTGCTTTTTATAATACTAACTTTTCTACAGCGACTAAAATATATTCAGTATTAAGCACTGTTGATGATGCATGGTTAAAAGAAACCTCGCAATATATGCTCATTCGTTCGAGCCTGAATACGGCTTATGCAACAGGAACAAATCAATATGGTGATGTAGATTTAGATAAAATCAATCAAAATCTTCTAAAGCAATTCTTAGACAATATCACTAGTTATTTAAAGCTTTATCCAAATGGTCAATATGCAGCCAGCGCCCGAGGCTACATGCGTCGTGGTTTTTGGTTAACAGGTCGCCAAGACTTACTGGTCAATGAAATTGTGTGGCAAATACAAAACCCTAAATCTAAATACTATAATTTAGATGTAAGTCAGCTTCCTGCCGAAATTGATCGTCGTGTATTTGGCAGCCAATACTTCAATATCAAACATTTAAAAGACCCTTTCTTCCTTGCAACTTATGATTTGATGCAAATGCGAGAATCATCATCAGAAAACTATAAACCAATGACTTGGGCACAGCTGAGTGCACAAAAAGACGATTTCAAAACGCAACCTGAGCTATTTCAATATTTACAAGCTGTACATTTATTTTATGTTCAAAACAAAACCCAAGAGGCTTTAAATTATTTGCCGAAGGATATTTCTAGCACAAATAATTATCTACAACTGAGTCAGGTCTTTTTGAAAGGGCAAATTTTAGAAAAAAGTAATCCAACTCAAGCTGAACAATATTGGGCGCAATGGCTTAATAAATCGAAAAATGCATACCAACGTGGTTTATTTGAAACTGCGCTGTCAAATCATCTCAATTCAAAACAAGACCTAAATGCATTTATTGGTAAAAATCCAACCATTAAACAAATCAACTTACAAAAACGCTTTATCATTTTCAAAGCGAATGAAGCATCTTTGCAAAAAATCATACAAAGCAACGAGGCGAATCTAGACCAAAAGCAAGCTGCAATTTACACCTTATTAAACAAATCTTTAGTGCATAAAAATTATGCTTTATTTAATCAGTATTATAAATATTTACCGAAAGATGCAGCACAATATAAAAGCTATGAAGGTGCCGAAAAACTCAAAAACAAACCGCCATTCGCAGACTTTATTTGGAATGGTTCAAATATCACCACACAACTTAAATGTTCAGATTTGGCAACACTCACCAGCCAATTAGAAAAGTCTCCAACAGATCCTTTTTTGAATATTTGTATGGGTGAATATGTTCGTAGTGGACAATATGGGCTACCCTACCAATTAAATGAAGAAAATAATGTTCAATCATTTCAAGGCAAACCATTTACCCGTGGCGAAGTTTATAAGCGCTTAATTAAAACTGGCCCTCAAGGTGATTTGCAGGCTTATGCACTTTATCGTGCAATCATGTGTTATTCGCCAAGTGGCATTAATGATTGCGCTGACCAAGAAGTTGCAAAAAGCGTGCGTAAACAATGGTATGACCAAATAAAAAGTGATTATCCAAATACAACTTGGGCAAAATCTTTAAAGTATTATTGGTAATCAGGTGATCCATTGATGTTTAAGCAGATTTTTTCGGTTCTGATTACTCTCAGTTGTATGTTGAGCTTAAATGCCTGCCAACCGAGTCAATCTGCGTCATCAGGTTCATATCATATAAATGCCAATGACTATGATGCCTTTTGGATTTGGGGCGAGATTAAATCTGCGCCCTATTTAAACAAAGCCAAACAAGTTTATATTCTACAAGGCGAAATCAGAATTGATAAAGCATCAAAACAATCGATTCTGATTGCTCAAGGTGTTCCAGTACTGAATATTCCGCATCAGAAAGTATGGTTAGTCTTTCGCAATCACCACTTGAATTGGCAAGACCACGAATTGGACAAAATTCTAAAACGTGTTCGACAATGGGAAAACTCGGGTAATCATATTCAAGGGATTCAAATAGATTTTGATTCGAGAACAAAAAATCTCCATCAATATGGTTTATTTTTACAACAACTTAGAAAACAGCTTCCTCAACAATATCAATTAAGCATCACCAGTTTAATGGACTGGACGAATATTCAAGATAAAGAAACACTTAGGCTATTTCGTGAAAATATTAATGAAATGATCATTCAAACCTATCAAGGTTCTACTACTATTCCTAACTACCAAATGTATCTGAAAAAAATCTCGGCAATGAAACTGCCCTATAAAATAGGCTTGGTACAACATGGTGAATGGGATCATCAACTTAAATTTGAGAATGACCCGAATTTTAAAGGTTATGTGGTATTTTTACTGCGACAATAATGAATGATTGATTTATTCCCATAGCATTCAACTCGCAGTCATCTGTTTTAAGTAACGATCCAGCTTAGAATAAAACGGTAATAAAAATCTAAATATTAAATTGTGTTTATAGATAAACTTTCCTATAATAAGCGCTCGCAATTTTTGCGGCACAATCTTTTGACTTTTCAAGTTAATATTGATTGTGACTCCTTGCTTCGATCTTTCTAATAAGATTGGGGCTGCATAAACCGTAAGGAGCTGACAATGCGTCACTACGAAATCGTAATTCTGGTACACCCAGACCAAAGCGATCAAGTGGTAGGTATGGTAGAACGCTATATCTCTCACATTAAAGATGCTGAAGGTCAAATTCACCGTCTTGAAGATTGGGGCCGTCGCCAATTGGCATACCCAATTAACAAAATTCACAAAGCGCACTACATTTTAATGAACATTGAATGTAATCAAACTACGCTTAATGAATTAGAAGAATTGTTCCGTTATAACGATGCAATCCTTCGTAACGTTATTATTCGTCGTGAAAACGCGATCACTGAAGAGTCATTATTGGCGAAAAGTGCTGAAGAAAAACGCGCGCGTAAAGCACAGCGTGAAGAAGCACAACACGCTCAAGACTCTGCTGAAGCTTAAGGAGAACATCAATGGCACGTTTTTACCGTCGTCGCAAGTTCTGCCGCTTTACAGCTGAGAACGTTACGTACATCGACTACAAAGATATCGACACTTTAAAACAGTACATCACTGAAAACGGCAAAATTGTTCCTAGCCGTATTACAGGTACTAAAGCTCGTTATCAACGCCAATTAGCGCTTGCTATTAAACAAGCTCGCTATTTAGCATTGATTCCTTACACTGACAATCATAAGTGAGGTTGAGCCGTGGATATTATTTTATTACAACGCATTAAAAACCTTGGTAAATTAGGCGATAAAGTATCAGTTAAAGCTGGTTATGGCCGTAACTTCCTTATCCCTCAGGGTAAAGCAGTTGCTGCAACTGAGTCTAATACTGCTGCTTTCGAAGCTCGTCGTGCAGAACTTGAAAAGCAAGAAGCTGATATTTTAGCTGCTGCTCAAGCACGTGCTGACCAATTGAACGAAGTTAACATCGTGATCACTGCTAAAGCTGGTGACGAAGGTAAACTATTCGGTTCAATCGGTACTCGTGACATCGCTGACGCGTTAACGAATGCTGGTCTTACTGTCGACCGTGCTGAAGTTCGTTTACCGAACGGTGCACTTCGTCATACTGGCGAATTCAACATCGCAATTCAATTGCATCATGATGTTGTTGCAGAAGTTCTCGTTACTATCGTATCTGAGTAATTTCTCATCAAAAAAAGGGCATGCAATCGCATGCTCTTTTTTTATCTTTACGATTTAGTTTTTCACTGTGTTTTTATTATTTCACTTGAATAATACGCCCTTCTTGCGGATTCTGTTGTACACTTAAATAAATCGATGTAAAGTTTAATCAATATTGTTTTTATTTTACTAACCATTTAAAAATCAAGGTTTTATATGTCTCAGGCTACTGCCAATGCTTCTACAAATACTTTTAAAACTGATGCAAAAAATAATGAAAATGCACAGTTAAAGGAATTTCGTACGCCACCTCATAACTTGGCGATTGAACAAGCTGTACTTGCTGCATTGATGACTGTTGCTGAATCTTTTGAACAGGTCAGCGATACTTTAAATGAAAATGATTTTTATGCGACACGTCATAAATATATTTTCCGTGCCGTTGAAAAACTTGCACAGGAAAACTCACCTTATGATGCAGTCTTGGTGAATGACTGGCTCATCAAACAAAACTTGCACGATGCAATTGGTGGTGAAGAATATTTGATGCAGTTGATGGCAGATTCTCCCTCTAGCTTCTATAACCTTGAAACTTATGCAGGAAAAATTAAAGAATTTTCAACTTTAAGAAGTATGATTAAAGTGAGTAATGAAATTCTACAAAATGCGTATGACACCAAAGGTCGTGACGTCAGTGAGATTTTAGATCTTGCTGAAACCAATATTTTCTCGATCGCAGAACAACACAATAACAATGCTAAAGCGCAAGGCCCTAAACCCATTACCTCTGTTGTTGCCGATGTCTTTGATAAGTTGAATGAACTCTCTCAGATGGAAGGCAGCATCACAGGTTTAACGACTGGCTTTATGGAATTAGATAATAAAACCTCTGGTATGCAAGCAGGTGACATGATCATTGTTGCTGCACGTCCATCTATGGGTAAAACCACTTTTGCCATGAATTTGGTCGAAAGTGTGCTGTTTAACTGTGATCTACCTGCTTTGGTATTCTCTATGGAGATGCCAGCAGATTCCATCGCAATGCGTTTAATTTCTGCTTACGGCAAAGTTCATCAAGGACATTTACGTTCAGGTAAATTAGATGGTGACGAATGGTCTAAAGTTACAGGCACCATTTTACAGCTACAAGAAAAACATTTGTATATCGATGATTCCTCTGCCCTACCACCAACTGAATTACGTGCCCGTGCTCGACGTATTGCAAAGCAACACGGTGGTAAGCTCGGCTGTATTATGGTCGACTATTTACAGTTGATGAAAGTACCGGGTATGGGAGATAACCGTGTTGGTGAAATTGGTGAAATTTCTCGCTCACTCAAAGCTTTGGCAAAAGAAATGATGTGCCCTGTCATCGCACTTTCTCAGTTAAACCGTTCCCTAGAGAACCGTCCCAATAAACGTCCAGTCATGTCAGATTTACGTGAATCTGGTGCCATCGAGCAGGATGCCGATTTAATTATGTTTATTTACCGCGATGAGGTTTATAACAAAGAATCGAAAGAAGCAGGAACAGCAGAAATTATCATTGGTAAACAGCGTAATGGCCCAATTGGTACAGTTCGTTTAGCTTTTGAAGGGCAATATACTCGTTTTAGTAACTTGTCGCCTGAGTATTATGCCCAGTATGAAGATGAAGAATAAAATTATTCCAAATCAAGTCATTGAATTAAAAATAAGAGATTTTAAAGTTCAAACTTTTGAACTTAAAGTCTCTTTTAATTCATCTATATTGAGTATCCATTGCTCATAATCATCTGAATCTCGCCAAAGTTCATCCAATTCTGAATTTTCACTGGTCAATAAATCCAATGCACGAATTGCTTTGGGAATAAGTGCATAATTGGTTCTATTTTTATTTTGTTCCAGCCATTTCTCAATGGGTTCAGGATAATAATCCTCTTCGCCAATAGCATCAGCAAAAGATTTTACCAAGACATCTGCTGCGGCATGTGCAGTGCAACCAATATCAGCATCAATAAATTCTTCTTTTGCCATCTCTATGATTTGATTGAAAGCATCTTCAATCACGATATAACCATCACCTTCTTCAAATTCGTAAGCCCAATCACTGGCAGTATCATTTCCAAAAGGTTCATGTGACCATGCTCCCATATTCCCCTCTCAAATAAATGTATAAATTCGAATATAAAATGTACGATTTTATGTAAAAAATAAAGTGCTATTTTTTTACAAATTATGTGCAACTCAGATTTATATATCAGGTCAGCAAATTTTATCGATACAAAATGTGATCTTGATTCAAAACACAAATGTTTATATTTATTTGGGTTTGATCGGTCTAAAATATTCACTGTTTTAAATAAAACACTATATATTTAAAACCTTTATTTTATGCACAATCTCAGTTTTAAGCACAATTCAATATTTGTGACCCCAAAGGAGTAACCAAGGTGCGTCAAGCAACAGTTTATATTGACAGTGAAGCGCTGCAATATAATTTAAACCGTGTCAAACAACTCGCTCCAACCGCTAAAATTGTAAGTATGGTCAAAACCAATGCTTATGGACATGGAGTTAAAGACTGTTTAGCCGCCTTAAGCTCAACGGATGCATTTGGTGTTGCCTGCTTACAAGAAGCCTTGGAAATACGTGAACTTGGATATCAACAACCCATCACACTGATTGAAGGTATTTTTAATGCGGATGAGATGACAACCGTCATTGAAAATAACTTTGAGATTGTTGTACATCAACCAGTTCAAGTGGAATGGTTGCTTGAACACAAACAACAATATATAGCCAAAGGCTTAAAAGTATGGGTAAAACTGAATAGCGGTATGAACCGTTTAGGTTTTAAAGAAGCTGAAATTATTGAGCTGATTCATTCACTCAAAGCAGAAGGGTTTACTTGTGTTTTGGCCATGCATTTTGCCAATGCCGATGCAGAAAACCATCCGTTAAATGAACAACAAAAAGCTCAATTCCTACAGGTAAAACAAGCCTGTGAACCTATTATGGCTTCATGTTGTAATTCTGCGGCTATCTTTAAATGGCCTGAACTCAATTTTGACTTTGTTCGCCCGGGCATCATGCTTTATGGTGCATCACCATTTGCAGACAAATCCGCACATGACTTAGACATTCAGCCTGTAATGACTTTTACTGCTGAAATTATTGCACTGAATCATATTCAAGCGGGTGAATCTGTTGGTTATGGCTCAACATTTATTGCTGACCAAGCGATGGATATTGCAATTGTTTCAATTGGTTATGGTGACGGCTACCCTCGTGCTTTTCCAAAGCAAAACTATGTATCCATTCAAGGACAAAAGACCCGTGTGATTGGTCGTGTTTCTATGGATATGATTGCCATTGATGTCACAAATCTAAATGCGCCCTTGGGTACAGAGGTTGAACTATGGGGCAAAGATCGCCTAGTCGATGATGTTGCTGAAGCAAATGGTACCATTGGTTATGAATTATTGTGCCGTTTAAGCGCACGCCCAGCCCGCAAACAGATTTAATCTTCACAATACAAAAAATCCAAGCGCATGCTTGGATTTTTTAATGATTTATAGTTCTACTTGTTCAATTTCATACAATAAAGCTAATAATTCAGGAACTTCATCATCTTTCAAATCTAAGGGTTGAAAGCTGTCATAGCCTTTAGCATTAAAATATTGCTGAATCTGGCTATTGCATCTTACATATTTCATTGACCATTGTGAGAAATGCCCACCGTCAACCACAGCAGTTGTTTTAAATCGTTTGATTTGATGATGTCTTGGATCACCTATCAATTTTTCAAACAAAAACTTTATTGAAGCGTCCTCACCCTCTAAACACTGAAAAAAATATTGATCTGCAAAATATAAAACACCATGAATATCATGCTTCGTATTAAAATTTCGAGCTTCATTTAAGATTTCTCTTAAATCATTTAAAATCTCATGCTCAGATGACGAGGTTCGGCTTGCATAACATAGCTGAATCATTTATGTATTTTCTCAAATATATTTTAGCTTTTTATCAATAACATAGTCTAAATTAGATTGATGATTAATACATCTTATCAATCTGCTTACATAAGAGGCAAAATTAAATAATTTAAAATATTGTTTGAAACATTACTTGAAATAATCATCCGTAGGTTTTGGCAGATCTTGCAAACCTTTTTTTAATGTTTCAGACCATTGCTTACTGATATGTTGAAAATAGGGATCTTCATCTGTAATTCTTTTTCCATTTGGACATGTCAAAGAATCTTTTAAATAAATCATTGCATCCAAAGGTAAACCCACTGAAACATTTGAACGTAAAGTTGAATCAAAAGAAATTAAGCTACAACGCAATGCCTCATCTAAAGGCATATCGTAACTTAAAGCACGATCTAAAATTGGCTTACCATACTTACTTTCGCCAATTTGAAAATACGGCGTATCACTGGTTGCAGAAATAAAATTCCCTTGCGGGTAAATATTATAAAGCTGCATTTCTTCACCCTTGATTTGACCACCAACCAGTAAGCTACAAAAATAATTACTTTGTTCCTGAGTATCATCCGTAACATCTGCAATCACTTTACGTAAGGTTTGCCCAACTAAGCCTGCGACCTCAAACATTGTGTTTACACTGTATAAGTTAGGCTCTTGATTGAGTGCAAGATGATTTTCTAAATGACCAATAACAGCTTGCGTGGTCGCCAAATTTCCAGACGTTTGAATACAAATAAACCGCTCGCCTTTGACCCCAAAAGTATAGAGCTTTCTAAAAACAGAAATATGATCTACCCCGGCATTGGTTCGTGTATCACTAATGAACACTAAACCCTGTTTGAGTCTTAAAGCACAACAATACGTCATGGAACTACCTTTCAAAGCATTTGAAAATTCAAACCCACGGATGGTCTAAAAATATAGTTTTATAAATACAATGCATAATTTAAGCACATTATTTACCATTCAATTTTTCAACATGCAAGTACTTGAACAGTGGAGTACATTGTTTCAATTCCACCTTGCTCTCTTATGCCTCGTACTGGTGCAACATCCCAATAATCACGTCCAATTGCGACATAAACATGTGATTCTGGTCGGAAAAGTTGATTACTCACATCAATAATATGCCATTGCCCTGCTAAAAAAATTTCAGCCCACGCATGACTGGCTAAATGAGACTGATTCTGAACATATAAATACCCAGAAGCATAACGAGCAGGAACATCAAGTGCCTTTGCCATCGCAATAAATACATGGCTATGATCCTGACATACACCTTGACGCATTGAAAATGACTCCATTGCAGTATGTGTTACCGAAGTACTCGCTGTGGTATAGGGCATATAATTCAGTAAAGCTTCCGCCAATTTCTGAAAATTCGATACAGTCAGTTGAGGTACGTAGCGCTGAGCAAATGCCAACATTTCACTATTACACAAAGTCGTTGTAGTCGGTTGTAAAAATAAAGCGGACGATAACGAGTTTGTCATACCAAACTGATTTTCAAAATTAATCTCCACAATACCTTGAGCCATAATCAACATTTGTTGATAAGGTTCGCGCTGTGTACTGGTTAACCAAACATTATCAAAGGCATCTTTTTTAATGTGTTTTTGACCCGGAACGCTTACATCCCATGAATGAACCTGTTGATGTTCATTATTTTGTGGGGTCATTTTAATATATTGAATACTATTTTTCGCCCAATCAGAATATTGATAATGGGTTTGATGATTAACCATGAGCTTCATAAGCGAACCATTTCAAATAGGGAATCAATATGATCACTAAAATGATAATAACGCATGCTATCAGGCTGCTTTTTAAGCTCAATCCACGCATCTGGTAAACTGGCCAGCCCTTGCTGATCTAAACTCTCAATTAAACCACCTAATTCTTGCAAAGTTTGCGCACTGGTTTGTTTTAAACGAATTTGACGATCCAATTGCTCCATTTTCTGACCTAAACTAAAAAATAAAAACAATAGCTCATCTTCTTCCGCTTCTAAAACGTCATTACATTCGTCACACACATCACAAATAAGCCCTGCATTTTTCTCAGCTTGTTGTAATAACTGATTTAATTCTGCGAAAGATTGTGCAGAAATGACACCACGTAAATCATAAATATTATTCTTCGCATTTTGAAATTGTTGATGAAATGAGGCCGGTTGTTCTGCATCTAAAATCATTTCATTTAATGAAGATGCATCAAATGCAGGCAAACAAAACGCATGCGCATAATCCAGTGCTGAAGTATTATTTTTAAACGGAAACTGGCTACATAAATATTGTATACGAGTCAAATAGCGACCTAACCAAAATATATTTTGTGCATTCGTACTTAGTAAAATCATGTTCACTCCCCTATGGTTAGATGAATCATTTGAATGTTCTAAATAGAATATTCATCAATCACCCATGTATCTTTAATTCCACCACCTTGCGATGAATTGACCACCAAGGAACCTTGTTGCATCGCTACTCGGGTTAAACCTCCCGGTACAATTTCAATTCGCTCAGGTGAACTCAAGATAAATGGGCGTAAATCAATATGACGCTCCACAATGCCGTGTGAAGTCAAAGTAGGCGCAACAGACAAATCTAAAGTCGGTTGCGCAATATAAGCCGATGGTGAGGCGATAAGTTTCATTCTAAATAAATCAATGTCCTGTTCAGTCGCTTGCGGGCCGATTAACATACCGTAGCCACCAGAGCCCTGAGCCTCTTTCACCACCAATTGATCTAAATTGCTCAACACATAATCCAGTGCATCAGGTTCACGACATTGATAAGTTGGCACATTAGATAGAATTGGCTTTTCATTCAGATAATAGCTGATCATTTGATCAACATAAGGATAGATTGACTTATCATCCGCCACACCTGTGCCGGGTGCATTGGCTATCACGACATTATGACTTAAATAAGCAGACATTAACCCCGCTACGCCAAGTGTGCTATCGGGTCTGAAACTCAACGGATCCAGAAAACCATCATCTAAACGCCTATAAACTACATCAACTTGCCTACATCCTCGGATCGTTTTGACATAAACCTTATCGTTCTCAACAAAAAGATCACGTGATGTTACTAAAGGAACACCCATCTCTCTTGCGAGAAAAGCATGCTCATAGTAAGCGCTATTATAACGACCGGGGCTAAGCACAACGATCAGTGGCGCATCTGCTTTAGAGTTTTCAGCTAATATTTCACGCAACAATTGTGGGTATTGTTCAATCCCTGCCCCATATTGATGACACAAATCAGGCATGAGTTTTTGACTCATTTTGCGACTTTCCAACATATACGACACACCCGATGGCGTGCGTAAATTGTCTTCTAAAACAAAAAACTGCCCTTTGCTATCGCGGACGATATCGATCCCACTAATTTGACTATAAATATTGCCATTCAATCTATGATTTAACATCACGGGTTGATAGGCTTCATGAGTCAATACTTGCAGTTCAGGGATCAATCCTTCTTTTAAAATACTTTGCTCATGGTAAATATCGGCCAAAAAAAGATTTAAAGCCTTAATTCTTTGTGTACAACCTGCTTCTATGGTTTTCCACTGTTGTTTAGCAATCACACGAGGAATCAGATCAAACGGAATAGTCCGTTCAATACCGGCTTTCTCACCATAAACAGCAAATGTAATACCTTGATATAAAAAATGCTCCTGCGCCAATTTATTGAGTTGTTCAAGCTCATAAATACTATGCTTAGATAACCAATCTTCAATTTTGTTTGCGACCGTAGGTGATAAAACTTGATCATCCGTCAATTCATTAAAAAAAATGGAGTTGGTTTGTTTCAGTAGATGCTGTGCAGTGTGTTGTTTTTCGATTTGCATACTCAACTGTTTCGTTTGGACATTTACAACTGAATGGGTTAATGCTTGCTCAGGTAATACTTGTCTTATCTGCAAAGTTGGATCGCTCGGCTCAGCCTGCTCTTTTGCTTCTAAAACTGGCAAAATGAGTTGTTCTGTATAGTTTTCAATATTTGAATTTGTATCTACGGTCTCTTTTAGCATACAAACCTCTTTTTTATGTTCTCTAATGGCTATTTTAAAAAAGCAATTTCAATGCCAATACTTTATAGATTTTCTAAATAATTTTTATCCATTACATAACCTTTCCCATAGACAATACAAATTTTGAACCCATATTTTTATTTTCATTATCAATACTTAAACACTTTTTTTAGGATATAACTTGCGAAATGTGTCGTAATTTTCTATTGTGTTAGAGGTTCTGCTCCCATAAACATTCACGATTTTATTGATACCCAACATGCCTGCACAAGAAAAAGAAACGTCAAATAGCCTATATCGCCAATGGCAAATCCTTTCCCGTCTATCCACTGGAAAATGGATGGGCACACGTGAATTACAAGAAGTATTAGAACGTGAAGGTATTGAAATTAGTTTAAGAACGATTCAGCGTGACTTAAATCAAATTGCGCAACGCTTCCCTATTGAAAGTAATAAAACGGTTCCTCAGGGTTGGCGTTGGCGCTCAGATGCACCGATCCAAAGCTTACCGCACATGACCAGCTCTCAAGCGGTGACCTTTATGATGGTTGAAGAACATTTAAAGCATTTATTACCACCAAGTTTAATCGATGAAATGAATCCATGGTTTGACTTAGCAAAACGTAGCTTATCGACCCAAAATAATGTTCGACAATGGATTAATCGTGTCCGTATCGTCCCTGCGACACAACCTGTGATTCCGCCTTTGGTTGAGCGCAATGCACAACAAGCAATTTATGAAGGTCTGTTACAAGACAAACAAATTGAGTGTATTTATCGCTCACGTGGACATTTGGGTGAAGACAAAACTTATTTGCTCAATCCGCTCGGCTTAGTTCAAAAAGGTGCAATTATTTATTTGATCTGCACGCGTCATGATAAATCTGACGTACAAACTTTTGCTTTGCATCGTTTTAAATCGGCAACCGTTCTAGATACACGTGCTTTGCATCCTGTTGATTTTGATATTGATACTTATATCGACTCTGGTGCTTTAGGTTTCCGCGTTGATTTTTCAAAACCGACAGAGAATGTAGAGTTAAAACTCATCATGCACGAAGATGATGCACAGTATTTTACTGAAAGCCAGCTGAGTAAAGAGCAAAAAGTTGAAGCTTTGAATGATCAGCTTTATCAAATTAGTGCGGTTGTTCCTTTTACCTCACAATTGGTTTGGTGGCTCAGAAGTTTCGGTAAAAAATTAGTCCGTATCGAACCTGTTGAAGTATTTAATGCAGTGCATGAGATTGAGTAATTGAATACTCATTTAAATGACTCACTTGCTTTTAAATCTATAAAAAAAGAGCCTTAACGGCTCTATAGTTTGATCATTTTTGTTTTGTTTACTTTTACTGATTGTTTTATTGCTGATTTAAATCATTGATGTTGTATGTCCACACCAATACAACATCAATTTTTTATTGGAGAATGATGAACTAAGGTGACATCGCACATGCAAGCTCACCCGTGTTATAACGTATCGATTTCATCGTCATCGCAATTTACCTCTTGTTTTAGAATGTAAATTAACTATAGTCAAATTTTCTTTCACTGGAAAATAATTAAAAATGCTTTTTATTTAATTAATTTTCAATAAGATTTTTTTTATAAGCTTATATAGGAAATTTTTAAGCTACAAATCTCTAGTCATATGGATTATGAATGAGATTTAAATTATTAAACTCTATATAATTAGATAGTTACCTTTTACACCAAGTCATATCATGAGTTATAACGTTAAAGACATTGCTAAAACACTGAAAGATAATAAAAAACAAGGTACACCAGTTGTTATATTTACTGGTGCAGGCTGTTCGAAAAGTGCTGGCATGCCATTAGCCAACGAGCTTATTGCTGAAATCAACAAAAAACATAAAGGTAATCTCAGGAGTCTATCAGAGCAGGACAAAAAAGATTATGGTCTATGTATGAGTAAGCTCACCCCACATGAGCAAAAAACGCTAATCGAAAAACACATCACTAAAGCAAAAATCAACTGGGCACACATCGCTTTAGCTAGTCTTTTAAAAAATGGTTATTTAGGAAAAGTACTTACTTTTAATTTCGACAATATCCTAAATCGTGCTTGTAGTTTAGATAATTTTTTCCCGCCCATATATGACTTAAAAGTTTTATCAGAAGAATACTTTACTGCCATTCCCAATCAATCTATTGTCCATTTACACGGTCAATGGAGTGGATTTCAGCTTGCAAACTCAGATGCTGATACACTTTCTCAAGCCAATAAATTAAAAAATTATATTAAAAATACAATTAATACCTCACCGACTTTATTTATTGGCTATAGTGGTGGAGCTGATGCTTTCTTTCAATTAGTTCAAGAAAATTTTATTGGTCAACATCGTTTATATTGGATTGATTATGGTAAAGAACCTAATGCCAATGTGAAACAATTTCTTGAGGTGAATCCAAATCATCGTAATTTTATTGGTGAACAAGATGCGGATAAGTTTTTATTAGAACTCGCAATTGAACTTAAATGTTTTCCAACAGAACTTTTCAAAGACCCAATCAAACACCTAAAAGAAATTTGTGAATATGTAAATAATTTCCCTCTAAATACACCTGAAAATGAAATTGATATTTTAGAAGATACTAAAAGAACTTTAGCGATTGCAGATGCAAGCAAGCCTGCAATTACACAGCTAAAATTAGTTGAACTTTTACATACTCAAAAATTCGAAACCATAATTAACCAAACAAAAAACTTAGACTTAGGTTTGAAACCTATTTCTAAAATTGTAGCCTCAGCATATTTAGGTAAATCTCTAACATTTCTAACAAAAGATGATAACCAATTCCAAAATAACTTCGATAAAGCTATAAAATTAGAACCCAATTTTTATCAGGCATATGCCAAAGTCGGTGATCAACTAGTTCACAGTTCAAAAAAACAAGATTTAGTACAAGCGAAGCTTTTTTACGAGAAATGTTTTTCAATAAAATCTAATCTTAGAGATGATACAGTTATTGGTAATTTTGCTGTTGTTTTAACTAAATTAGCAATCTTAGATAAAAATGAAATTCTTTTTAATCAGTCATTTAAACAATTTGAAAAAGCTTTAAAAATTGAACCTGATGATCCAGTCCACCTTGGTAATTATGGTAATGCTCTTTTTTCACTTGGCAAATTAAAAGAAGATGAGCATTTATTTAATAAAGCTTTCGAACAATATAAAAAAGCCTTAAATATTCAACCTGATCATATCAATAATCTTGGCAACTATGGCAACTCTCTTTCTGATCTAGCAAAATTAAAAGAAGATGAGGATTTATTTAATAAAGCTTTCGAACTATACGAAAAAGCTTTAAAAATTCAGCCTGATCATACTGATCATCTTGGTAATTATGGTACTGCTCTTTCAGATCTAGCAACATTAAAAGAAGATGAGGATTTATTCAATAAAGCTTTCGAACTATACGAAAAAGCTTTAAAAATTCAGCCTGATCATGCTGATCATCTTGGCAATTATGGTACTACTCTTTTAGATTTAGCAAAGTTAAAAGAAGATGAGGATTTATTCAATAAAGCTTTCGAACAGTATCAAAAAGCTTTAAAAAACAATCAAAATAAAACTTATAACATCGCATGTTATTATGTAGTAAAAGGTGATTTAAATTTAGCCAAAATCAACTTATTACATGCCGAACAACATAATACTTTACCTAATTTAAAGTATTTAAATGAAGATAAAGATTTAAACAATGTTCGCAACGAAACTTGGTTTATTGAACTCTTAGAACGCTTAAGAGCAAAAGAAGAAACAAACAAATTAGCATAAACAAAAAACCCGCACTCAGCGGGTTTTTTTACAACTTTAAAATCCTACGCAGACTTTTTCGCTTGATTATTCTTACGAATCGTAATCATCACCAATTGAACAGCTGCAGGTGTTACACCCGGAATACGACCTGCTTGCGCCAAAGTTTCAGGACGTACATCTTTCAATTTCAAAGTAATTTCACGAGATAAGCCTGAAACAATATCATAATCAAAATCAGCAGGAATACGCGTTTCTTCCAAACGCTTCATTTGAGCCACATCTTCTTGCTGACGGTTAATATAACCTTCATATTTCACCGCAATTTCAATCTGCTCACCAACAAATGCCGAAACTTCAGAACCTGTCAATTCAGCAATTTGAGCAAAATTGATATTTGGACGTTTTAACAAATCAATCGCAGAACATTCTTTAGAAAGGTCAGCACCTGTCATTTCAACGAATTTTTTACCCATTGGATTGTTTGGCGCAGCCCAAAGATGTTGCAAACGACCTGTTTCTTTCTCTACCGCTTCCATTTTTTCGCAATACGCATTCCAACGTTCATCATCTACCAAGCCCATTTCACGACCAATAGGTGTTAAACGTTGATCCGCATTATCTTCACGCAACATCAAACGATATTCAGCGCGTGAGGTAAACATACGGTACGGTTCTTTAGTACCTAATGTAATCAAGTCATCGACTAGAACACCCATATACGCTTCATCACGTTTTGGTGTCCATTGCTCTTGATCCCACGCACGGCGAGCAGCGTTCAGACCAGCAAGTAAACCTTGTGCTCCCGCCTCTTCATAACCCGTCGTACCGTTAATTTGACCTGCAAAATACAAATTAGCAATCGCTTTGGTTTCTAAAGAGAATTTCAAAGCTTGCGGATTGAAATAGTCATATTCAATCGCATAACCCGGACGAAGGATGTGTGCATTTTCCATACCACGAATCGAACGAACCAATTCAAATTGAACATCAAAAGGTAGTGACGTTGAAATACCGTTTGGATAAAGTTCATGCGTATCCAAACCTTCAGGTTCTAAGAAGACTTGATGTGAATTTTTATCTGCAAATTTATGAATTTTATCTTCAATTGATGGGCAATAACGTGGGCCAACGCCTTCGATCACACCTGTATACATGGGTGAGCGATCTAAACCCCCACGAATAATGTCATGGGTACGTTCATTGGTATGTGTGATGTAACAATTCACTTGCTCAGGATGCATAGACGCATCACCCATAAATGACATCGTCGGAGATGGGAAATCACCCGGTTGTGGTGTCATCACTGAAAAATCTACTGAACGTGCATCAATACGTGGCGGTGTACCTGTTTTCAAACGACCTACAGGTAAATTCAATTCGCGTAAACGAGCAGCCAACGAAATTGAAGGTGGATCACCTGCACGACCACCTGAAGAATTATTTAAACCGACGTGGATCACACCACCAAGGAATGTACCTGTGGTTAATACAACCGTTTTCGCATCAAAGCGGATACCCATTTGAGTAACCACGCCTTTAACGGTATCACCCTCAACAATTAAGTCATCTGCTGATTGTTGAAAAATGTCTAAATTGGCTTGATTTTCTAGCGTATGACGAATTGCAGCTTTAAAACGAATACGGTCGGCTTGAGCACGTGTTGCACGAACCGCAGCACCTTTCCGTGAGTTGAGAATACGGAATTGAATACCACCTTTATCGGCAGCCAAAGCCATTGCACCGCCTAATGCATCAATCTCACGAACAAGATGTGATTTTCCAATACCACCAATCGCTGGGTTACAGCTCATCTGCCCTAAAGTCTCAATGTTATGAGTTAGGAGTAAAGTCTGTCGACCCATACGTGCCGCAGCAAGCGCCGCTTCCGTACCTGCGTGACCGCCACCAATAACAATGACATCGTAAACTTTAGGATAATGCATAGTGATAATTGAGAGATAAATAAAAATGACAGAAAATTATAGCAAAATTTTGCTTTTTATTTTAGCTCGTTTTACAAATTTTATTTTATACAGAATAACTATAGATCTTACACAAGCTGACACTTTGTTTCATGATTCCCTCATAAATAAAATTTAATTTAATCAAAAACTTCTCTAGGATAAAAACCGAACTGGCAATGATCTAATCTCTTTTTAGCGATTGAATCCGCATTTTTTAATAAAAGGAATATCATCATGAAAAACACGATGTCTAAAGTGATTGCAACAACTTTACTCAGTTTTGTGACTTTTTCCTTCGCCCATGCAGCAGATGAAAATGCCAGCAAAGCTGAAGTTAAAAAACAAATTCAAATTTGTAGCAAGAAAAAACAAGGTGACTGGGTGGTATATGCCAATAAAGGCGTTACTTTTAATGGTACTTGTGAACCAAATGCAGAAGGTAAACTACAATTCACGTTCCCTGCACCACCTGCTGGAGCTAGTGCGATGAATGCACCGAGTGCCGAAGCAACAACAAATACCGCAACAATGGAATCGGCACCTGCTGCTGAACCGATGGCCGCTCCTGTAAATGAAGCACCTCAAGCCACTCAACAACCAAGTGAAAGTCAGCCTGCTGAAGCGCCTATTCAAGCGCAATAATTCAATACTGTAATATTCAACTATTGTACATTATAAAAATGCCTATTTCAGCGATATTGAAATAGCATATAGATGAAGAGAACAAAAAGTGGTTGACGATAATGTCAGCCACTTTTTTATTGTCCAATCTCTTTATTTTTGGATATTGAAAAATCTTAATTTAAATACAAGCTATTAATATGTATAGCATTTTAATTAATCAAAAATTCATTTTAAAAAATAAAGATTATCAATTACACTCAAAGAAAATAGATATTTTAAAAACAATGACATGGAGTGTACAAAAAGATGGATTCGGGAATTATTACCATAATGTTACCGCTAGCACTGGCCATTATTATGATGGGTTTGGGCTTAGAATTAACACCAAAAGATTTTGCACGTGTTTCAAAACACCCCAAAGCTGTACTGATTGCTTTATTTTGCCAATTGGTACTTTTAGTCGGAATTGCCTTTATTATCTGTAAAGTTCTTGCTTTACCGCCCTTACTTGCAGTCGGTTTAATGCTCTTGGCAGCATCACCGGGTGGAAGTACTGCCAATTTATTTAGCTATTTATTTAAAGGTGATATTGCACTTAATATTACCCTCACGGCAATTAATTCTATCATTGCAGCTTTTACCTTACCTTTAATTGTGAATTTCGCTATTCAGCACTTTATGAATGACGGACAACAAATCACTATGCAATTCGGTAAAATCTTACAGGTTTTTGCCATTATTTTAGTTCCTGTGTGTATTGGTATGCTCATTCGCCACTACGCACCCTCTTTTACCGAGAAACTGAATAAACCCTTACGTATTTTCTCTGTAGTCTTTTTAGTCTTGATTATTATTGGTGCGATTGCCAAAGAACGTGCTCATATTTTGGAATATTTAGCGCAGGTCGGTTTAGCCACAGTGATCTTCTGTATTTGTAGTTTAATGATTGGTTATTTTGTTCCAAGACTACTTGGTATTAATAGTGCCCAAGCACGTGCTTGTGCTTTTGAAATTGGTATTCATAACAGTACATTGGCGATGACGATTGCACTGACAGTCATTGCGAATAGTACCGTGGCGATGCCTGCTGCTGTTTATTCTATTTTTATGTACATTTTCGCAGCGATTTTTGGCATGCTCATTACACGTTTAACCGCCAATGAACCCAGTATAGAAAACTCACCAACCCCCAGTACATAATGCTGAATAAATAGTTTTAAAATGAATGGTTTAGCCATCCATTTTTATTTTCATAAGGCGTGACAATGGAGTTTCGGCTACAATAGCTTTTTTTAAGAAAATACATTAGGTCTTTACCGTGAAGTGGTTACAAATTCATATTACTGTTGAACAAGCTCAAGTTGATTTTACAGAAACATTATTAAGTTCTCTTGGCGCTGTGAGCGTTACACTCGATGATGCTGAAAATCAAGACCTGCTTGAACCACTTCCGGGTGAAACGCCACTTTGGAATAAAGTTATTGTTACTGGCATCTATGCGCAAGAAGATGACGAACAGATTGATGTTGCAGCTTTAGAAACATTTATTCGTACACAAATGCCTGAAGCACCTATGCGTAGTGAGTTTCTTGAAGACCAAGAATGGGAACGCACTTGGATGGATGCTTATGAACCAATCCAAATTGGCGAAAAATATTGGATCGTACCTGAATGGATGGAGCCACCAGAAGCCGATGCGGTCAATATTAAATTAGATCCGGGTTTAGCGTTTGGTACTGGTAACCATGCCTCAACATTTCTATGCTTACAATGGTTAGGCAAAATTGATGTTAAAGATAAAGTTGTCATCGATTATGGTTGTGGTTCAGGTATTTTAGGTGTCGCTGCCCTACTTCTAGGTGCTCAAAAAGTATATGCCACTGATATCGACCCACAAGCCGTTTTAGCGACAAAACAAAATGCTGAATTGAATGGTGTCCTCGATAAGCTTTACGTGGGACTTCCTGAAGAATTTAATCAGGAGCTCTCAGGTCAAAAAGCTGATGTGTTTGTAGCAAATATACTTGCAGGACCACTTATGGCACTTGCGGCTGAATTCTCAACTTTAATTAAATCTGAGGGTGAGTTCGCACTTGCAGGTGTAATTGAAGAGCAAGTTACTGATGTTTCTAATGTTTATTCTGAGTTTTTTGATATAGTA
Source organism: Acinetobacter piscicola (assembly GCF_002233755.1). Taxonomy (GTDB): domain Bacteria; phylum Pseudomonadota; class Gammaproteobacteria; order Pseudomonadales; family Moraxellaceae; genus Acinetobacter; species Acinetobacter piscicola. The sequence continues at coordinate 181,036 of NZ_NIFO01000005.1, forward strand.
GATGTCGAGAAGCGTGATGAAAATTGGTGCCGAATTTCAGGGTCACGTCAAAAGTATTAATTTGTGAAATATAAACACCCATGACAGAGAAACAAACCCGCTGCCCAAATTGTCAAACGATCTATAAAGTATCAGTTACGCAACTAACTGTTGCTCAGGGTATGGTTTGTTGTCCCAAATGTTCAACTAACTTTAATGCTTTATTAAACTTACAGATAAATCTGCAAACAGATCCACAAAATCATCATGATTCGGATCTAAAAGAACCAAACCTAGACGCTAAGCATGGTGAGCCACAAACATTAAACCATCAACCTGAAACACATATTTTAGATATTTTTGATCGTAAAATAGAAAATTCTAATATTGATTTAAGAACCTACTTAAACAACCTTAATTATTTTAATAATGAACCGATTCAAAATATTCCCAGTTTAAACTTATCCCAAGGGATCAATGACTATGCTCATCAAGGGGAAAACCCAAAGAGTACATTTTATTATGCTTCATGGGGGTTGATTAATATTGCATTACTTGGAATCTTACTGTTTCAAATCGTGTGGTTTAATCCGAGTTTGACTGACCGATATCCTTTAATCAATCGCATATTTACTCAAACCTGTTCAATTTTACGTTGCGATACTGCTGACCAACGTTATAAGCACATTGTGATTAGTAACCTGCAAGTAAAAGTCATCGATAAGCAACAAACACAATTTACTGGTCAGCTGAATAATAAATACTCTAAAAGCTTAGAACTCCCCCTTATCAAGGTATTACTCAAAGCACATGATAAAGTTGTGGTGACCTATATCATCACACCCGATGAATATCTAATTGAAAGTCTCATTGGTATTAAACGTATTCCAAAGGATAGCCCATACCCCTTTAAATTTGTTGTTACAGCGTCTAGAAACACATTCGATGCGTACCAATTAGAAGTAATTCACCCTTAAGATTGAAAAAATCTATAAAAAAATGAAAAAAAATGTAGTTTTCTTGCTCATTTTTTCTTAGACAATGGTATCATATGCGCCACGAAAGCTTTGCGCCACAAACTCCTCGCAATTTTCCACAAAAAATACAATCTTGTTTATGTGCTTTATAATAAATTTAGCGCATCAGGGATATTTTTTGTTTTGAGGCGTTCAGTAACAAATATTAATCTATTGTTACGCTTATTTTTCGCTCAATTGTGTAAGCTGTGGCAAGCTAATTGTTTCTGTTTTAGAGCTAACCGTTTTAGGATCTAAAACGGAGCTCAGTATTTTTTAGACCACATTTATCACTTTACCCAAGTGATTATAGATTTTTCGGATTAACTCGCATGAATAGCAAATCTCCTATTTTTACTGCACAATCTGATGTCGCTCTTCGTATCCACGTAGATCGCGCAGTTCGTCACTATTTTGCACAATTGCAAGGTGAACAACCATCACAAGTGTACGACATGGTGCTAGCAGAAATGGAGAAACCTCTTTTATCTGTAGTTCTAGAATATACGCGAGGTAATCAAACTCGCGCCGCTGAGATTCTAGGACTCAACCGCGGTACTTTACGTAAAAAGTTGAAAGCTCACGGTTTAATGAGTGAATAAATGATAAAATGCTCACGACTTACGTGGGCATTTTTTTTACCTACGTTTTGCCTATTTGTTTAAATCTCTAGACTTAAAAACTGTTGATGAAGATCATGACTATTAAACGCGCTTTAATCTCTGTTTCCGATAAAACTGGGATCGTTGAATTTGCCCAGAACCTTGTTGCTCTTGGGGTAGAAATTTTATCTACTGGTGGTACATATAAGTTGCTTAAAGACAACAATGTGTCAGTAGTTGAAGTTTCAGAGCATACTGGTTTTCCTGAGATGATGGATGGACGTGTAAAAACACTACATCCGAAAATTCACGGTGGTATCTTAGCTCGTCGTGGTCTAGACGAAGCTGTTATGGCTGAACATAACATCGATGCGATCGATTTAGTTGTTGTTAACCTTTATCCATTTGCAGCAACTGTAGCAAAACCAAATTGTTCACTGGCTGATGCAATCGAAAATATCGATATCGGTGGTCCAACAATGGTTCGTGCTGCTGCGAAAAACCATGCTTCAGTTGGTATTGTTGTCAATGCTTCTGACTATGCAACAGTGATTAACGAATTAAAAGCTAATGCAGCGTTGTCTTATGAGACTCGTTTTGATTTAGCTGTGAAAGCTTTTGAGCACACTGCACAATACGACGGCATGATCGCTTCATATTTAGGCGCACGTGTAGGTAAAGAAGAAGGTCAAGCTGATAAGTTTGCACGTACTTTTAATACGCAACTGAATAAAGTACAAGATTTGCGTTATGGTGAAAATCCTCATCAATCTGCTGCCTTCTATGTAGAAAGCACAGCAACTGAAGCTTCTGTTTCAACTGCGAAGCAACTTCAAGGTAAAGAACTTTCTTATAACAACATCGCAGATACCGATGCAGCACTAGAATGCGTTAAATCATTTGCAAAACCTGCTTGTGTCATCGTTAAACATGCGAACCCTTGCGGCGTCGCTGTTTCTCTAGACGGTATTCAAGTTGCTTATGATCTTGCTTATGCAACTGATCCTGAGTCTGCTTTTGGTGGCATCATTGCTTTCAACCGTGAGTTAGATGTTGCAACTGCACAAGCAATTGTTGATCGTCAATTCGTTGAAGTAATTATTGCACCAAGTATTGCAGACGGCGTACTCGAAGTGACTGGTGCAAAGAAAAATGTACGTGTTTTAGTTTGTGGTGAATTACCAAAAATTGATGAACGCGCAACTCAATACGATTATAAACGTGTGAATGGCGGTTTATTGGTTCAAGACCAAGACTTAGGCATGATCACTAAAGATGATCTTAAAGTTGTAACTAAACGCGCTCCAACAGATGCAGAAATTGATGACTTAATCTTTGCTTGGAAAGTAGCGAAATACGTGAAGTCTAATGCGATTGTTTATGCAAAAGGGCGTCAAACCATTGGTGTCGGCGCTGGTCAAATGAGTCGCGTGAACTCTGCTCGTATTGCTGCAATTAAAGCTGAACATGCAGGTCTAGTGGTTGAAGGTGCTGTAATGGCTTCGGATGCATTCTTCCCATTCCGTGATGGTATTGATAATGCTGCAAAAGCAGGTATTAAATGTATTATCCAACCGGGTGGTTCAATGCGTGATGAAGAAACAATTGCAGCAGCTGATGAAGCAGGTATTGCAATGGTCTTTACTGGCATGCGTCATTTCCGTCACTAATTAATTTTTAAATCCTCCCTAGCCCTCCTTTATTCAAGGAGGGTTTTCTATATCATAATAGAACGAAGGGAGTCCCCCTTTTATAAAGGGGGATTTAGGGGGATTCTATTTCTGAAGGATTTTTGAAAATGAACATTTTAGTATTGGGTAGTGGTGGTCGTGAACATGCACTTGCATGGAAAATTGCGCAAGATGAAAAAGTAACTAAAATTTTTGTTGCTCCTGGTAATGCAGGCACTGCAACTGAAAATAAATGTGAAAATGTCGCTTTAGATATTCAAAACAATCCTGCAATTATCGATTTTGCTCAAAATAATGCTATTGATTTGATCATTGTGGGGCCAGAAGCACCACTCGTGAATGGTGTCGTTGATGCATGCCGTGAAGCTGGTCTTAAAATTTGGGGGCCAACCCAATTTGCTGCACAGCTTGAAGGCTCTAAAGCATTTGCCAAGCACTTCTTAAAGCGCCATAACATCCCTACAGCGTTCTACGATGTGTTTACCGAAGTAGATGCAGCAAAAGCTTTTGTTGAAAAAAATGGCGCACCGATTGTGATCAAAGCCGATGGTCTAGCTGCTGGTAAAGGCGTGATTGTTGCGATGACCAATCAAGAAGCATTTGATGCGATTGATGATATGTTGGCAGGCAACAAATTTGGTGATGCAGGTTCTCGTGTTGTTATTGAAGAGTTTCTTGCAGGTGAAGAAGCCTCTTTCATTTGTATGATTGATGGCGACAACATATTACCAATGGCAACTTCGCAAGATCATAAACGCATCTTTGAAGGTGACCAAGGTCCAAATACAGGCGGTATGGGTGCGTATTCCCCTGCTCCAGTTGTAACTACCGATGTCTTTGATAAAGTGATGCAACAAGTGATGCGCCCAACAGTGGATGGTATGAAAGCTGATGGTCATGTCTATACAGGCTTTTTATATGCAGGCTTAATGATTGATGATGCAGGTCAACCTCGTGTCATTGAATTCAACTGCCGTTTCGGAGATCCTGAAACTCAGCCAATCATGATGCGTTTAAAATCATCTTTAGTTGATTTAGTTGAAGCAGGTATTGCTGGAAACCTTCCTGCAGAAGCTGAATGGGATGCACGTAAAACTGTAGGTATCGTTCTTGCATCTAAAGGCTATCCTGAAACTTCAAGTAAAGATGATGTGATTTTTGGTCTAGATACCAAAATGACTGATGCTAAAGTTTTCCATGCAGGTACAACAAGTAATGCCAATGGTGAAATCGTCACTGCTGGTGGACGTGTACTTTGCGTAACGGCTCTTGGCAACACCATTGGTGAAGCTCAAGCGAAAGCTTTAGCACTCTGTGAAAAGGTAACTTTTGATGGCGTTCAATATCGCAAAGACATTGGTTACCGCGCAATTGCACGTGAAAATGCTTAATTAATTAATTTTCACAAATAAAGCCCGCTCAATGCGTAATTCTGATCAGTTAAGCATTTTTAATCCTCCCCAACCCTCCTTTGAAAAAGGAGGGAGTATCTTGGATTTAATACCGTATTGAATTCACGAGTGTTCCCCTCTTTTGTAAAGAGGGGTTAGGGGAGATTTATTAATCAGTAATAATAAAATTACGCTTAACTGACTGACATTAGCTAAATGCAATTTTTCATAACACATTATTTTATATGAAAAATAAAAAAAATTGCCTGTTAATTTCCGACTTTTCGTAATTGTCTAGGTGTCATTCCAAACCAATTTTGGCATGCACGACTTAAAGCAGATTGCTCAGAGAAACCAAGTACTGAGGCAATTTGACTCATCGATGCATGTGAATCTGCTAAATATTGTAAAAGTAACTGTTGTCGCAGTTTATCTTTAATAAGCTCAAAACTGGTTCCTTCTTCATGTAGTTTGCGCTGTAAACTTCTCGGATGCATGGCAAGCATATATGCAATATCAGTTTTATTGGCTTTGGGTGTAGATAAATGAATACGGATCGCATGACGAACACGATCACTGATTGATCCTTGATGACTGCGAAAGTTCCGCTCAAGATAGCTCTCTACAATTTCACGCAAGCCATGATCTGTATTACCCAGTGGTATATCGAATATTTTTTTATGTAAATACAAAGCAGCATGCTGTTGATCTGCAATCACTTCTGCTTGAAAAAATCGCTTATAGACACTCAAAGAAGCAATAGGACTATGCGGCAAAGTGACTTTAAGTAGTTGATAATGATCACCACTGAGGTAACGCATCACCCGATGGCAAACTGCAAGCCCAAGATCCATCGATTGCCGTTTACTTAGAATATGAGTTGCGTCATTCAATTGAATATCAAAAATAATTTCAACAATATCATGCTCATGTTCAAATAAATCTGTTGTCACATATTCATTTAAATAAAGTCGTGGTGCTGAAGCATGTAAAAATAATAAATCCGAACTGTATTTAAGGACGTCTCGAAGCGTTGATGCACTTTGTAAAATCATCCCCAGCACACCCAAGATGGTAATATCTTGATAACGCGATATTCGCAGACCCAGATCTGCACATTGAGATTGCCGCGCACTTTCTTCTAAAAGCTGAATCAACGCATAATGTGAAATCCACGCATTATCATCCTGCAATTGAGCAAGCTGAATACCATACTTTTCCAACAAAGGCATTGGGTCAATGCCCAACTGTTGCATCACTTCGACATAACCACGCAAGCCAGAACTATGCACCATATCCTCATGGGCATTTGCCGTCCGTGTAAAACCCATTAAATTTGAGCGATCCATTCGAACAATCCTTGTCTCAATGCGTCAAAAAATAGGCTCATTTTGTCAAGTTAGCATAAAAATTCAAAGACACAATAGTACTAATGAACATTTTAACCACTCATTGATTTCGCACCTTCAATTAACCAATTGATGTGCCATATGAAGAGGGTTCAAGGATACGAATGCTTCATTTTCATTAAGGATAATACAAGGGAAATATAATGAATTTTAAAAATGTAACCGTTGCAGGCAGTGGTGTATTGGGTTATCAAATCGCGTTTCAAACTGCTTTTCACGGCTTTAAAGTTACGGTTTACGATATCAACGATGATGTGCTTAATAAAGCAAAAGTAAAATTTTTTGAATTGGCTGAATGCTATAAACATGATTTAAATGCAAGCCAAGAGCAATTAGACAATGCATTTAACAATTTAAGTTATCAGTCTAATCTTGCAGAAGCAGTCAAAGATGCAGACTTACTCATCGAAGCTGTACCTGAAGACCCAAGTATTAAACAAGACTTCTATCAAAAACTCAGCCAAGTTGCTCCCGAAAAAACCATATTTGCAACCAACACCTCGACTTTATTACCGAGTCAATTTGCAGAATTTACAGGAAGACCCGAAAAATTCTTAGCACTGCATTTTGCCAATATGATTTGGGTCAATAATATGGCTGAAATTATGGGACATGCATCTACAGACCGTGAAGTCTTTGACGATCTAGTAGAATTTGCCAAGGCGATTAATATGTTGCCATTGCCTATTTACAAAGAACAACCGGGACATATTCTCAACTCAATGCTTGTGCCCTACTGTATTTCTGCATTAGAACTTTGGGTAAAAGAAGTTTCAGACCCTGAAACCATTGATAAAACATGGATGAAATCGTTCGGTTCACCAAAAGGCCCATTTGCGATTTTAGATATCATTGGCATTAACACTGTCTACAATGTTGCCAAATTGAATATTGATACTAGCCCACTTATGGCTCGTATCGCAGAAAGACTACAAACTGAATTTATTGATCAAGGACATTTAGGTATGCCTACTGGAAAAGGGTTTTATAGTTACCCAAATCCAGCCTATGAATCGGACACTTTCTTACAGTAAGTTTGTATTAAAAATATTGTAAAAGTATTGTTTATCGTATAGTTGCACATAAAATGCTTCGCTGATTAAGTAAAGTGAATTAAGCCTTCAAGTCATTGAAGGCTTTTTATATGCAAAAACAAGATAATTAATCCGAAAAAACTTATATATTAAGAATAAGTATAAAAATAAACCACATAGCTCAATCAATTATATCAAAGCATTTGTTTTATTTATTAATTTAATAAAATCATGCATTTTCATTTGAATGTTTTACGATACAAGGCAAAAAAGCGACACTATGTATAATATAAATTTATTGATATGATAAACAAATCTTTAGCGTACATTTTAAGAAATCAACTTTAAAATGCGACACTAATCAACAAATTAAAGAAGGCAATATTCACAGATAAACACAACAAAAATCTATGAATATGGTTTTCGATATAATGCTAGAAATTCAATTAAATCAATTGAGAATACAAAGAAATTTGTACTTCTTCATTAGGACGAATACATGAAAAAGCTGTTTGGTGTTTTATTCAGTGCATCTGTGCTTACTCTTGCTGCATGTGGTAAACAAGAAGCACCTAAAAATGATGTTGCTCAAGCTGATGCAGGGAAAGAACAAACTGTCGTAATGGCATCTACTGGTTCAGATGCAGATATTTGGCGTTATATTGCAACATTACCTGAAACAAAGCAGGCAGGTATCAAATTAGAAGTTAAAAACTTCACTGACTATGTTGCAATGAATACTGCTGTTGCAAACAAAGAAGTCGACATCAACGCTTTCCAATCTTATGCATATCTTGTTGCGTTCAACGACTCAAACAAAGATAAAATTGCTGCTGTTTCTACAACTTACTTAGAGCCTATGGGTATTTACTCAAGCAAAGTTAAAAAAATTGAAGACTTCGCTCAAGGCGCAACAATTGCTATTCCAAATGATGGTGCAAATGAATCACGTGCATTGTTACTTTTACAATCGGCTGGCTTAGTAAAATTAAAAGATGGCTTTGACCTTGTAAAAGGTACACCTGCTGATATTACTGAAAATACTAAAAAAATCGTGATCAAACCAATTCAAATGGCGACTGCTGTACGAGCTAAAGATGAAGTTGATGCAATTGTATTGGGTAATACACTGGCAATGGAAGGTGGTTTAAACGTACTGAAAGACTCTATTTACTACGAACCAACGGATCAAAGCACGAAAATGAATGTGAATGTTCTTGCCGTTGCAGAATCTCGTAAAGATGATCCTATTTTGAAAAAAGTGGGTGAGCTATATCACGTTCCTGCTGTAGGTAAATACGTTCAAGAACACTTCGGTGGAACTAAAGTCGATGTAAATAAACCTGTAAGCTATCTTACAGAATCAAAATAGTCTTATAATGGCTTAAACGAAACAGGCAAAGTTACTTTGCCTGTTTTTTCATTTTTGTATAGTTTCTGACGATATGATTGAATTTAAAAACATTTCAAAACACTATGAGCTAAAAGGTCAAACCATACATGCTCTGGACCAAATTAATTTGGAAATTCCAGCAGGCAGTATTTTCGGAATTATCGGCTATAGTGGTGCAGGAAAAAGTACCCTAATCCGCTTGATTAATTTGCTTGAACGCCCAAATCAGGGGCAAATCATTATTAATCAAACAGATTTTACGGCACTGGATTCGCGAGCATTACGTCAAGAACGCGCAAATATCGGCATGATTTTTCAACATTTTAATTTACTGCAAACTAAAACTGTTGCTGAAAATATTGAAATGCCTTTGAAATTGCTTGGTGTAAATAAAGCTAAGCGTGAAAATCGTTTAAATGAATTACTTGAGTTTATTGATTTAAAACATAAAAAAGATGCCTATCCTGATGAGCTTTCAGGTGGTCAGAAGCAACGTGTCGGAATTGCACGAGCTTTGGCAAATCACCCTAAAATTTTACTTTGCGATGAAGCCACTTCTGCACTAGATCCGCAAACCACCAAATCTGTTTTAGCATTGCTTAAAAAGATCAATAAAGAGCAAGGTATTACCATTGTCATGGTTACACATGAAATGGATGTGATTGAAAGTATTTGTGATTACGTTGCAGTGATGGAACAAGGTAAAGTGATTGAAACGGGTTCTACACTGGAACTATTTAGTCAACCACAACACCCAACGACTCAAAATTTTATTCAAACCGTGTTGCAGCAACAATTACCGATTAATATTCTCAATAACCTTGAAAATCAAAATCATAAAAGTATTTATAGCCTACAATTCCTTGGTACTTCTGCACAAGAAACGGTAGTACAAGCAGCGATTAAACAATTTGATATTAGTTTAAATATTTTATTTGCCAATATGACTGAAATTAATGGTTCCGTCATTGGGCAAATGTTTATTCAATTACTAGGTGATCCAAAAATCATCCAACAAGCAATTGAATTTTTTGAACAAAATGGCGTTAAAGTTTCACAATCAGGAGTAACTGTATGAGAGATTTAATCGTACAATGGCTCACTCAAATCACTGCACCCTTTTGGCATAGCTCATTATCAATTGATCAATTCGTTACAGCACTTCAAGAAACCTTTCACATGGTTTTCTTTGCAATGCTATTTGGTACGATTTGGGGCTTTATACAAGCGATTATCCTGTTAGTGACACGTCCACAAGGGATTATGCCAAATCGCGCGATTTATCATATTTTAAATCCAATTGTGAATGCTTTACGCTCACTACCGTTCATTATTCTTTTAATTGCAGTAATTCCATTAACTAAGCTCCTTGTGGGAACGTCAATTGGTACTTGGGCAGCGATCGTTCCTTTAACGATCTATGTAGGCCCTTATATCGGCCGTTTGATTGAAACCTCACTACTTGAAGTCAATGAAGGCATAATCGAGTCAGCACAAGCAATGGGCGCTTCTCCAAGCCAAATTATTTTTAAATTTATTATCCCTGAAGCACGTAGCTCTTTGATTTTAAATTTAACCACTGCAACCATTAGTTTAATCGGTGCAACTGCAATGGCTGGTGCAGTCGGTGCAGGTGGTATTGGTGACTTAGCTATTTCTTATGGTTATCAACGTTTTGACACTAGTGTTGTTATTTTAACCGTTATTGTTTTACTTATCTTGGTGCAACTTGTACAAAGTATCGGTGATTGGTTATCTAAATTGAGATAATTACTTTTCACTCTACTATTTAGTTTAGCATTTTCAATATACCCTCTTTTCAGAGGGTATTTTTATTACCACCGCATCACTGATTTAATAATCAAATCATTGAAAGATCTAAATATATTGGTTAATGTAAAATAAATTTTAAGATAAACCATGCAAATGAATAAGCTTACTCAAATAACCACAACGATCGCAGTCCTATTACCATCAATAAGTTCTGCACAAATCATCATGGACTACACAACCACAGTAAAAGTCAACGAGGTTGAGCTCGTTCAAAGCGTGGCTGCCAACCAACTTGAGAAACTTATTGCTAAACCTGCACAAAAAATAAAGAAAGAATACTCTGAATGCACAGCAAACTATGAATATTCCACATCATTTCCAAATGGAAAAACTTTGAAGTTTGAAATATTTTCAGAAGATAATCCGCAAATTAAATCAGAGAATTTCTATAAAACTAAATATAACTTTCAACAACTTGGCCTAACTCAAGGACGTGTCTGGCTCTCATGGAACAACACACAATCACTCACTGAAAAAGTACTCGTAAATGGCAAACACATCAATAATCAATACACATTCAATCAATTTAAAAAAGACTTTCCACTCAGTGCCAAAACAGGAAATTCAGTGTTAATGTTGAGTAATCTAGAAGTCAAAAGCTACCTTAAAAACCCGAATGACTACACTGCTGGCTATACAGCATATGTTCATTTTGAGTTTAAACATGGAAAATTAAGTCAGCTAGAAATTAATCAAGCCATAGCCTGCTAGCGAGAGAGCGTAATTTCTTAAATAGTCCAATTCAATGCAGATCAATACATAAATCCAAGATTTAATAGGATGATTCATTTAAAATATACATTAAATAAGATTAGAGACGGAAATCTGTCATGAGTTATAAAATTCACGTAATCGATGTAAAGAATCAGTTACAAAACTATATTTGGCTCATAGAAGAAACCAATAGTCATGATGTTGTTGTTATTGACCCTACACAAGCTGATTTGGTAGAAAATTACTGTACTGAACAGCAACTTCATTTAAAACAAATTTGGCTAACACATTGGCATAAAGATCATATTGGTGGCGTACCTAAACTCATTAACGATTATCAAATTCCTGTTTATGGCCCTCGTGGAGAATTGAGCCAAATCCCCTTCCTAACCCATCCATTACAACATGATGATCATTTCAAATTTCATGATTTAAACATTGAAATTATTGCAATTCCAGGTCATACCTTAGGGCATATTGCATATTTTATAGATGAAATAGACAGTGTTTTCTGTGGTGATACTTTATTTGCAATGGGTTGTGGACGTATGTTTGAAGGCACACCTGAGCAATTCTATCATTCACTAAATCGCTTAGCAGCTTTACCTCCAAGAACTAAAGTTTACTGTACGCACGAATACACGCTCTCAAATGCTCAATTTGCGCTACATATCGAACCAGAGAATAAAGCCATTCAACAACGCGCAGAAGAGGTTACACAACTTCGTGCACAAGGTGAAATTACACTACCCAGTACGATTGAATTAGAACTTGAAACCAATCCATTCTTAAGAGTTGAAAGTGCCGAAGAGTTTGCCCGTATTCGCGCATTAAAAGATAACTTTTAAGCCAAGCAATGAGTGAAAGCTTGTGTTGTATTTAATGCTTGAATTTGACTATAAATTTTGATGTTTTTATCAGCATCTTCATTTGGTACGTATTGCCCAGTATTTTTTAAGTTACTACGACCTTAATAAATAAATCACACATCACTGCTATGCCTTGATAAATTTATTTACATTTTCGAGGCATTATTTTTATCTAAGTCTATTTAAAGAATTTGTGACAAATCATTTAGCAAAATTGAGCCACCCTTTACCACCAAAAACCCTATCCAATTGATATTTTTAATATTTAAATAATAAATTCGCACTCAATAACCTTTTTTGAAGCATTTAATTGTTTTATATTTAAAATAGTGATTTTTACTTATGATCAAAAATTGATATAAAAAATAACTTTATGCAAATTGCCCCTTTAAAAGTTTAATGATCATCCCTATTAAATTTTATAGGAAGAAATTAAGGAGATCTTCAGTGAAAAAGGTTGTTAAAGCAAAGAATTTAATTGCATTTCGTATTTGGTTAGAAAAGTTAGGTTATTCAGTAAAAAATTTGGCTGATAATAAGGGATTTACTTTCAGCTTTAAAAAAGAATACGGTTTAGTCACATGTGATTTATCAGGTAACCCTTTGGCGGTTCAACTTGGTGAAGAATTTGAAGATCACTTAAAAGCATAGTGAGTTTTAAAAGTTTAGTGAATTTTATAAACTATATTTAAATGAAGCGTCTCTTTGAATCAAAGACCTGTGTTGTATTTTGCTTAGAATAAGCAAAGCTCAGGTCTATTATAATGAATAAAACATTACACTCTGATCTGTCTGCCGTTCCCAACAGCTCATCACGATATTGTTATTATTAAAACCGCTATTTGGCCCTTATGGCTTAAAGTGTCGCAAAAACTCAGCTTATGTCAAAATATCAGCCTTGATACATTAAATAAATCGATCATGTATAACTGAATAGCACATCACTTATTTTAGACAATAAAAAAGGTAAGATTTTCATCTTACCTTCTTAAATATGGTGGGGACGGAGAGACTCGAACTCTCACACCTTGCGGCGCTGGAACCTAAATCCAGTGCGTCTACCAATTTCGCCACGTCCCCGAATAAAAAAACCACATCAGTGGTATTTTTAAATAACTTGGCAGAGGATCAAGGATTCGAACCTTGACGAACGGTTTTGGAGACCGTCATGCTACCATTACACCAATCCTCTATCACATTTCATTCTGCTTTAATGCCACAAAATGAATTGCTTGGTGGGGACGGAGAGACTCGAACTCTCACACCTTGCGGCGCTGGAACCTAAATCCAGTGCGTCTACCAATTTCGCCACGTCCCCAATGGCTGTGTATATTATAGAGATCATTTCAGTATGACAAGTCCTTTTTTATAAAAAGATGTTCGTTTGTTTAAATAAAAAACAAAAATAAGCAACTCTGCCTTTTCATTAAACAATTCGGCTTAATACTTGTTTTAATTGATAAATATTTGAGCAACGTTGTGCTTTATTTTTCATTAACATACTCAATAATATTTCTTCTAGCATTTTAAACTGTACTGGGAGATCAATTTTTAAACGCTGACAATGCAACTTCGCCCAGTCCAAATAACTTTTTTGCTGAAATCGAATTTGAGTTAACCATTCTAGCCAAATCATCCCCAATGCATAGACATCACTGGCAAACGACTTGCTTTCAGCATGAAATAATTCTGGCGCCATATAGCGTGGAGTCGCTGTATTTGGCATACGACGAATCCATTCAATCTGTGAAGCTTGTTCAAAATCAATTAAAGCAGCTTGATCATTAGAATAACGGAAATGCGCTATTTTCAAATCACCATGTATATAACCATATTCATGTAAATTTTCTAAGACATCTAAGCTTAATTTTAAACGCTGAAAAATTTCAGCTCGTGATAATTGACTTATATTGTCAGAAAATAATAAAGCGGCATCTTCAACACACAATACTTGCTCAACAAAAGCATCATGTTCTTGAAAATATTGTGAAGTGTCCAATATTGAAAAGTTCAGCAACAGCTTTTTTTCAGGTGTTTCACTTAAACTAAGTTGCGTATAGCACTTAAGTTCATTTAAAAAGCTGTGTTCATATGCATAATAATCACATCGACCCGCTGTACTTTTTAATTGTAGCTTGAGCCAAAAACGTCGCCCCTGCTGCTCGATTAAATAAATACGACGACCCAAACTTTGGCTTTTAGGCGAGTTGGTCGCTGTCGTTAAATTAATCCATCCAGCGTCTAATCCAACAATTGCCATTAGACCTCTACGAGTTGCACCGAAGAACTTTCTGCTTTTTTCTCAAAGTTTAAAACTTCCAAGCAATGTTGAATGGTTTTACCAATCCGTGCATGTGTTTCAATACTTGAAATTTTCGGCCAAGTCGCCCGCTCACCTTCTCGCTGTAAAAGTTTAAACAAATGTGGGCGGGGGTTTTGCAACATATAACTATAATGACGCAAACTATACTGTCCGATAATATTAACATCACCATAATAACGTTGATCAACCACACCATAGCCATGATCGAGCAAACGGCGTACCGATGGGATCCGTCCCATGCGCCCACGAGCAAAATCCATAATTCCCATGGTTGCCAATTTGCCTTGTTGACGCACAATACGTTCAGGCCAACTCAATAAATCTTTGCGATAACGATCTTCATCATTTTGCATAAAAGGAACAATATGCGGATTTACTTGACTCGCAATGGTGTAATTTAAATTATATAAACGTGACATGCGTTCTTGAGGAAAGTCATTGCGCACACTACCATCCACCCAACGTGTATTGGCTAAATAAGGTGTATGTACTCCATCAAAACGTTTACTGGTCAACCGTACTGGTGGAAATAAGATCGGTACAGCACAAGAAGCAAGGACTGCACTCCATACCAATAAATCAGGTGAAGTGTATTTGTTCATAATCCGTGCGTCTTCTTGCGTGACATCATAAGGCGCAACCGTGACATTAATGTCTAGACCTGATTTCTCAAAAGCCTCTTCAAACGTCACATCCCCCAAATTTTCGATTAAGAATTTTTTGAGATATTTAACATCGGCAAAGCCACCATTTCCTTTAATGAGCTCTCTAAAACCACGGAAATGAAATGCTTCACTATAGAATTGATCACCTGAAAGCAAATTTGGAATTTGACTCGGTTCATTCACACCCAATAAAGCAGTCATGAATGCGCCTGCACTTGAGCCTGATAGTACATTAGGCATTAAATCCTGTTCCATCAATGCCTTACACACTCCACTATGGAATAGACCTAATGTTGCGCCACCTGAGAACATTAATGCAGGCTGACCATAGGCTTTTTCACAGTTTTTGAAGAAGTTTATTTTATTTTCAATGGTGAATAATTTGCAACTTTCTGAAGCAATAAACGTTAAGCTTTTATTTACCTCATCGATATAATCTTCAATGATTTTTTTAGTACCAAAATAGCTATGGGCAAACAACATCGGATGACCAATATTTGCAACATCATGACTAAAGCCTTCACGAAGAATATAAATTAAATCTTGTGTTCTATTTTGTTGACGATAACGACGGAGTAAATTTAAACGATAAGAAATAATTTCAGCATCAAAATAAGGTGAGCTGTTATCCAATTTCCACTCTTGCGCGCCTGTTTCTTCATCCAGTTTTAAGGCAATAGATTGCCACTCTTCATAGCTTTCAGCCTGTTCTAATCTTCTTTTAAGTTTTTTTATACGATAAGCCTGATGCGGATTTAAATCTTGAGTAAGTTCTAATAACATTTCAAATATTCCTTTGATTTTAATCCGATGGACTACACGAACATCTAACTGGACTCAATTCCATCTGTAAACTATGCTTAAAAATAAATAGATAATCAATCACCATAGCGCATTTAATCCCAGTAAAAAGATCAATGCTCTATATCTGAGGATAAATAGCTTAAAAATACTGTGCTAATATCCATAATTCAAAGTCGTTTATTTAAAACCTTGAATGGATGTGGCAATGGCAGCTTTCGATTTACCTGATAATATCATTGAAAAATTATCAGCTGTACTAGATCAGTTACAACAAGTTCTTCCAGAAACTAAACAAGACACTGATTTTTCAGCACCTGCATTTAGATGGCACGACAAGCAACTTAAAGCCATATATCAACCTACTGCAATGCATTTGGATGACCTTAAAGGGATCGAACGTCAAAAAGCAAAAATTCTGCAAAATACTGAACAATTCCTACACGGACTTCCTGCAAACGATATCCTGCTTACAGGTTCTCGTGGTACGGGAAAATCATCCATTGTCCGTTCTTTATTGACTGAATATAGTGCTCAAGGCTTACGTTTAATTGAAATTGAACGTGATGATTTGTCTGATCTTCCTGACATTCAAAAACTCATCAAAGATCGTTCTGAAAAATTCATCGTCTATTGTGATGATTTAGCATTTAACGCTGAAGATGAAAATTACCGCAGTCTGAAAAGTGTTTTGGATGGCTCATTACAATCGGGTGCGAGCAATTTTATTATCTATGCAACCAGTAATCGTCGTCATTTACTGCCTGAATTTATGCATGAAAATACACCAGTGACAAAAGTTGATGTTCCTCAATATAAAGAGCTACATCCTCAAGAAGCGATTGAAGAAAAAATCTCTTTATCCGACCGTTTTGGTCTATGGTTATCTTTTTATCCGATGGATCAAAATTTGTATTTAGAAATTGTTGAACATTATTTAAAGAAAGAAAATATGTCTTTTAATGAAGATGTTCGCGCTGAAGCATTACGGTGGTGCCAAGCACGTGGACAACGTTCAGGGCGTGCAGCTTATCAGTTTTCTAAACATTGGGTCGGCTCAGAGCGTTTAAAAGCGCTTTAATCTAAAGCTGATTTAATATTTGATTTCAAATCAAAGTGATGATTGGAAAATACTACGCCAATGATCACTTTGACTGAGTTTTAAAACCAAATGATTTGGTTTTTTTACATTCAATTAGAAAAAATCTCTTTAAAAATATTTTAATAACAATAAATTTCAATAAGTTAAAATAAGTCACTGCCAAATTAAAGAATCAGTTATTTCAGCACATCACAGTTTAAGCGTGATAAAATGCCCAACAGTTTGATATAGGATTCATCTATGCAGTTTGTTCATCTTGGTATTCATACAGAATTTTCGATCACTGAGTCGATCGTACGGATACCTGATCTGATTAAAGCTGCGACATCAGACGAAATGCCTGCTTTAGCCATTACAGATTTATCCAATCTGCATGCTGCTGTTAAATTTTATAATAAAATACAAGGCAAAGGCATTAAACCAATTTTTGGTAGTGTCATTCGTCTCAATGATGCCAACCACAAAGCAACTTTATTAGCGATGACCAATAAGGGTTGGCGTAGTCTGACTGAAATTGTGTCACGTGGTTTTATTGAAGGTCAGCAACTTTCTATTCCTTGTATCCAGAAAGATTGGATTCTTGAACAATCTGACGATTTAATTATTTTATTAGGCTTACACAGCGATATCGGAGAAATGTTGTGCTCTGCTTATCCTGAAAAAGCTGAACCTTTATTAGAACAATGGATTGAAAAGTTTGGCAATCGAGTTTATTTGGCACTGACTCGTACAGGTCGTCCATTAGAAGAAAGCTTTAACCAAGAAGCGCTTAAACTTGCTGCAAAATATAATATTGGTGTTGTGGCACATAATGATGTGCATTTTGTTAGACCTCAAGATTATGAAGCACACGAAGCTCGAGTATGTATTGCGGATGGTTATGTTTTAGGTGATAGCAAACGACCTAAAACCTTTACAGCTGAACAATATTTTAAATCTTCTGCTGAAATGATCGAGCTTTTTGCCGACATTCCAAGTGCGATTGAAAACACCTTACAAATTGCTAAACGCTGTACTGTATCACTACGTTTAGGTTTCAATGATTTACCTGACTATCCAATTCCTGATGGTCACACGATTCATAGTTATTTTAACCATTTGTCTGAGTTAGGTTTAGAAGAGCGTTTAGCTGTTCTCTACCCTGCTGAAAAGCGTGATGAAGATTGGGCTGAAATCCGAAAACCTTATGATGAACGATTAGCTTATGAGCTGGGTATCATCAATAAGATGGAGTTCCCTGGTTATTTCCTTATCGTCATGGATTTCATTCAATGGTCTAAAAACAATGGTGTTCCTGTCGGCCCTGGACGTGGTTCAGGTGCAGGCTCTTTGGTTGCTTATAGTTTAAAAATCACAGACTTAGACCCACTTCGCTATGATCTACTGTTCGAACGTTTCTTAAACCCAGAACGTGTGTCCATGCCCGACTTCGATATCGATTTCTGTATCGCAGGTCGTGATAAAGTCATTGATTATGTAGCTCGACACTATGGGCGTGATGCTGTTTCTCAGATCGCAACTTTTGGTACCATGGCAGCAAAAGGTGCGATTCGTGATGTAGCACGTGTTTTAAGTAAGTCCTATGGTTTGGCAGATCGTATTTCTAAAATGATCCCGACCAAACCGCTAGGACTGACCTTAGAAGAATCGATTGAAGTTGAACCACAACTGAAAGATATTGTGACCAACCCTTCAAACCCTGATTATGATGATGCCTCAGAAATTTGGGAAATGGCTCTCAAGCTTGAAGGCATTACTCGAAACACAGGTAAACACGCAGGTGGTGTGGTGATTGCACCCACTAAAATTACCGATTATTCAGCAGTTTTATGTGAAGCAGATGGTACAGGTCGTGTTGCACAATTTGATAAAGACGATGTTGAAGCCGCAGGACTGGTTAAATTCGACTTTTTAGGTTTACGTAACCTGACCGTGATCGAAGCCGCTGTGCAAAATATTAATAAACGCATTCAATTAGAAACACCTATCGATATTTCGCTTATTTCTTTGACTGATCAAAAAGCTTATTCAGTATTTGCTGATGCAAATACGACTGCGGTATTCCAGTTTGAATCCGTGGGTATGAAAAAGATGCTCAAAGAAGCACGCCCAAGTAAGTTCGAAGAAATTATTGCCTTTGTATCCTTGTATCGCCCCGGCCCAATGGATCTGATTCCAGACTTTATTCATCGTATGCATGGTGGTGAGTTTGAGTATCTACATCCTTTATTGGAAAGCGTACTTGAACCAACCTACGGCATCATGGTTTACCAAGAACAAGTAATGCAAGCCGCTCAGCTCTGTGCGGGATATACACTTGGTGGCGCCGATTTACTTCGTCGTGCGATGGGTAAAAAGAAAGTCGAAGAAATGGTCAAACAACGTGCCACCTTTATTGAAGGTGCTGCGTTAAAAGATATCGATGAAGGTACAGCCAACCATATCTTCGACTATATGGAAAAATTCGCAGGCTACGGTTTTAACAAATCACATGCTGCCGCATATGCACTGGTTGCATATCAAACCGCTTGGTTAAAAGCACACTACCCGTCTGAATTCTTAGCGGCCGTTTTATCTTCGGAAATGCAGAATACAGATAGCGTAGTCTTCTTGATTGATGACTGTCGAAATAATGGCTTAGAGGTTTTACCTCCATCAATCAATATGTCGTTCTATCAATTCCATGCCAGTGATGCAGAAACCATTATTTACGGTTTAGGTGCAATTAAAGGTGTTGGCGAACAAGCCATGCAATCTGTGATTGACTCACGAATTCAAGATGGCCCATATAAAGATTTATTCGATTTCTGCCACCGCGTAGATTTAAAGAAAATCAATAAACGAACTTTAGAAGCTTTGATTCGTGCAGGTGCTTTGGACTGTCTTGGTATTGAACGTGCAAGTTTAATGCTACAACTTCCAGAAGCCGTTCAAGCTGCTGAACAAGCCCGATCTAACCGTGAAACAGGTATCATGGACTTGTTTGGAGAAGTTGAAGAAGTTCAACGTAAACCTGCTAAGCCTGTAAAACCATGGTCAGACGAAGTTCGTTTAAAAGGTGAAAAAGATACACTTGGCCTGTATTTGACAGGTCATCCGATTGATGTTTACCGTGCTGAACTTAAAGCTTTTATTCCAAATAAAATTAATGAATTAACGCCTACACGTCGTGGAGTGACCACTGTTTTTTCAGGCTTGGTTGTCGACGTTGCGAACTTTCCAAACCGCATGATGATCACACTTGATGATGGTACAGCGCGAATCGAAGTTTCTGCGAATCA
Source organism: Acinetobacter piscicola (assembly GCF_002233755.1). Lineage (GTDB taxonomy): Bacteria > Pseudomonadota > Gammaproteobacteria > Pseudomonadales > Moraxellaceae > Acinetobacter > Acinetobacter piscicola. Next base: position 201,139 of record NZ_NIFO01000005.1, read on the forward strand.
TGAAAGATTTCAGCGCTTTAAAGATATCATTCAGAATGAAAAAGTCGTTGTTATCGAAGGTGAAATTTACGAACGTGAAGGTTTTGACCGTCCAATGGGACGCTTAACCAAAGCATTTACACTGAATGAAATTCGCCAGAAACGTGCTAATAATATTTCTGTAAAATTAAATCCTGAGATTATCACTAAAACCTTAGCATCTGATATTCAAAAGATTTTATTACCTTATTGTAATGTCGATATGTGTCAACACATTCCAATGCAAATTCAATTGGACTATGACTATGCCACTGCTGAATTGCATTTAGGACAACAATGGAAAATTGCTCCTTTAGATGAATTACTTGCAAAATTACGTGACTATTTTGGTAAAGAAGCAATTCACATTGAATATCAAGTCAAATCAAAAGCTGCGAAAGCTGTTGATCATCGACAACAACCAACTCAGCAACTTGCTCCTCCCTCAAGTGACATGAGTATGGATGATGCTATGGATCAATACATGGCTGATGCAGGTCAATTTTCGTAATTCACAGTCTTAAATTAAAGCTTATATTTTTGGAAAAATAATGGATATTATCGACAATGCTGTGATTTCGCAGCATTTAAGTCATGTACGTATTGTGATGGTCAATACCACACTTCCTGCAAATATTGGAAGTGCGTTACGTGCAATGAAAACCATGGGATTATCTAAATTAGTCCTTGTTGCACCAAAGACCTATCCACATCCAGATATTGACGCACTCGCAGCAGGTGCTACAGATCTTATCGATCAAATTGAAATTGTAGAAACTTTAGAACAAGCCATTCAAGATTGCCATATCGTCTTTGGTACCAGTGCACGTAGTCGTACCATTCCATGGCCACTTTTAGATGCTCGTCCCGCTGCACAAAAATCGATGCAAGGTGTCATAAAAGATCAACAAGAAATCGCTATTGTCTTTGGGCGCGAAGATCGTGGTTTAACCAATGAAGAATTGGCTCTAGCGAATTACCATGTCACTATTCCTGTGAATACGGATTATGGTGTTTTAAATGTAGCCCAAGCCATTCAAGTGTTATGCTATGAAATGCGTATGGCAACCTTAGAGTTAGTAGAAAAAGAAACAGATACGCAAGCAGTCATGCATGTTACTGACTCAGATGCTATGCACTGGGATGAACCTTTGGTCACACATGAGCAAATGGAACAGTTTTACCCACATATTGAAAAAATGCTCGCTGAAATTGAATTCTTAGACCCTAAAAATCCAAGATTACTACCATTACGCTTGCGTCGATTATTTGGGCGTATACAATTAGATAAAATGGAATATCATTTATTACGCGGCATATTTAGCCGAGTTCAAGCTTTAAATAATGGTACATGGAAAAAATCCCAAAATGAGGATCAAAACTAATGCTTAAACAGCTCAAAGAAGATATTCAAGCTGTATTTGCGCGAGATCCCGCTGCGCGAAATACATTCGAAGTTTTAACAACTTACCCAGGTATACATGCCTTAATTATGCATCGTATAGCACATGAGCTATGGGAAAAAGAGTGTAAAACTTCAGCACGAATTTTGTCTTCTTTTAGTCGTTTTGCTACAGGTATTGAAATTCATCCAGGTGCTAAAATCGGTAGACGCTTTTTTATTGATCATGGCATGGGTGTCGTGATTGGTGAAACGGCTGAAATTGGCGATGATGTGACTTTATATCATGGCGTAACATTAGGTGGCACAACGTGGAATAAAGGCAAACGCCATCCTACTCTTGGAGATGGGGTGGTTGTCGGCGCAGGTGCAAAAATCCTCGGGCCATTTATTGTGGGTAAAAATGCCAAAGTTGGTTCCAATGCTGTGGTAACCAAAGCAGTGCCCGAAGGTGTAACAGCAGTCGGCAACCCTGCTCGCTTTATTAGCAAAGACAAAGAATCTGTTCAAGTTAAAGAGCAAGAACCACGATGTCCTGACAATACCAACACAGATCATTTAACTGAAAGCAATGAAAATACTGACTTTCAAGCCTATGCTGCAAGCCAAGAACAGGTCGATCCTATTCTGGAAGGTATGCGTATGCTGATTGATCGCTTAGAACAAAATGAAAAGCGTATGAATGATTTTTGCCTTCGACTCTCATTATTAGATCCAACATTCAATAAACAACAGATCGATGAACAGCCATATAGCGAAGAAGAACTTAAGATTATTGAAGATGTTAGACGTGAATGTAAGTCACAAAGTAATCAATCTAAAAGCTAATGTATAGTTTTTAATACAATAAACTAAATCGAGTTGCATGTTTATACGTCTTTTCATAGACTGATGAATATGCAACTCCACTTTTAATTTTCAATATAAATCATTGGAAGAAATACATGACAATTAAGCCTTTGGCATATGCGTTACTTGCTACTTCAGTACTTACAGCATGTTCTATGACACCAGTGCAGCAAAAACCTGTTGCAAATGAACCTATCGTATATACAGAACCAGATTTATCTCCTCCGTTTTATGCACTCAATCCATTCAATTATGATCAACCACCAGTATTTGAATTAGAATTGAAAAAAGCATCAGCACAACCTGTAAATAAACTTGAAGTGACTGATCCTGCCAATCCAGCGCATAAATTAATTTTAGATACCAATAAATTGATTGTTCCGACTGTAAATAATACACAACGTGCAATGAAGTATGCAGTGCTTGCAGGTGAAAATGAAATTGATATCACCTCAATTGATGACTTCTTACAGATGGTAGAAGGTAAAGCACGTCATTACCCACCTCAATTTACAGATCGCCAAGAACGTAAAGGTTTTGAAAGCAAACTCAGAGAAGTTTCTGCGCAACTTGATCAATTGGCTGCACATCCAAATGCATCTTTTGATATTTTAATTCGTGCATTTAAAGCCAGCGTATTGGGTCGTAATCTTGATTTAGGTTCTTCTTACACCACTAAATCTCTAGACTACGCACAACGTATTTTGAAAATAAACAAAGAAGATCCTGAAGCGAACTTATGGTTTGGTTTCTCTTTATCTGAAGGTGGCGGTCAAAAAGAAGCACAACCTTATTTAGATAAAGCCATTAAACTGAATGTTCAAGAAGCTTATTTATCGTCTGCGAATAACTACATTAGTATGGAGCAGAAAAAGAATGCGATTCAAACTTTGAAAAATTACAAAGTTAAATACCCTTCTGAAGCTGAAGTCGCAGACCGCTTAATTCAAGAAATTGAGAAGCAAGGACGTTATAACGTCTGGCAAATTATGAAGAATCCTGCGCTAGCGCAATAATCTGATATAAAAAATAGACTGATCATTCAGTCTATTTTTTTAAATAAAAATAGAAATTAAACAAAAGTATCGTATTATCCTTAAAAATTGATCTAGTTCATGATTATGCAAAGTACTAAAAAAACAATCTTGCTCTCTATTATGGCGCTCAGCACACTTAGCTTGAGTGGCTGTCAAGTCGTCAGCGTTAAAAATCAGAAAGTTAATGTTACTATTACCAATGAACGTGACAGTATCTTAACGCGCTCAAAGATGAGTGAAGCAAGTTTAAATGTACTTTCGATGACAGGTCGTGAAGCCAAATCATGTGCTGAAGACCCTGACAAATGTGTCAAGGATTTAGAAGCAATACCACAGATTCAAGATGAACAATTACTCTCTACCATCAGTGAAATTTATTTAACCAAAGCCATCAATCTTAATGGTTCATCAAATTGCAAAATTAGTATTCTTTCAAAACATCAATCAGAAGAAAAACAAAAACTCAATCAACAAAACTACGACCAATGTTTAGATCAACAAATGGCGATGTTAGATAAGAGCATCCGCTATAGCTATGCTTATTTATTTAAAACTGAACGCCATGCACAAGATCGTATTTTTAATAACAGACAAGTTCAAATACGTGACTTTTATAATCAGGCTTTAGCCAAACTCATCACCACCTACTCAACTAGAAATAAATATCAAAAGGTGGGTAAACAGATTAAGGTGGGTGCTAGTACTTACAGTATTAACTTCAATGGTTATCCTCAACTTGATAATACTGATTTAGAAAATCTACTCTCTAGCTATAACCTAAACTTTTCAGGATTGCGCTCTATCAACCGTAGAGATGGTTTTGGTGCTGAATTTGTAGCAGTATTACCGAAATTAGAAGAAGAGCCTGAAGAAAGTAAATATATTATTGATCCATTTCATTACAAATATAAAAACGGTATCAATCCGAATATTCATCAACCCCGTTACTTATCAGTCAGCATGACTGCTCAACCTAAAAGCACAGCCACTTTACAAAATATTTTGCATGGCACAGACTTCCAACTAAATGTTTATGATCCCTATAGTGTTGAAAAAATAAATGTCGGTGCAAATGAATACCCGCTTGCGGCAAATTTCTCTGCACCTTATGGGCTATGGCTGGCCGAAAATAACTTAGGCGCTGCAGCCTACCTGAGCTTGATCGATCGTGATCAGCGCTTAACCATGCCACATTTATATATGCTTGAACCCTATAACCCAAACAAAAAAGTGATTGTTTTGGTACATGGTTTGGCAAGTAGCCCTGAAGCATGGATTCGTTTAACCAACGATATTATGGGTGATCAAGTTTTAAGAGAAAACTATCAAGTTTGGCAAGTTTTCTACTCGACCAATATGCCAATTCTTGAAAGCCGTTATCAAATTAATGCGATTATTAATCAAACCTTTGCTGCTATTGATCAAGAATCATCATCTGTAAAGGATGCAGTGTTGATTGGACATAGTATGGGAGGAATTATTGCGCGTTTATTGGTCAGTGATGCCGATTTAGTCAAACCTGCCTTAAAAAGATTAAATAATCGAAAATACGATAAATTTAAAGATGACCCGATCTTTAAAGAACGTTTAACAATCAAATCTGTACCTAACTTTGAGCGTGCTATTTTTATTTCCGCACCGCACCGTGGTACTGAATTTGCGGATCGTTGGTTTACTTTAGCTGCACGTAAAATTATTAAACTTCCGGGCGCATTTTTAGGCGCTTTAGCTGATTCAATCGATGATCGAGATATCAATGCTAAAAACTTCTTAACAGATGTTGGACAAGGTTTAATCCAAAATGGTCCGAGTGATTTAAGTCGTAATTCTAAATTTACTTTGGTGACTGAAAACGTCATACCTAAAAAAGATATGATTTATCATTCGATTATGGGTAATGATACCGATAGTACTGACCCTAATGTGATGTCCGATGGTATCGTTCCTTATAAAAGTTCTCATTTAGATGGTGCTGTTTCTGAAAAAATCATCAAAGGTGGCCATTCTATTCAAGAAACGCCTGAAGCTGTTCTAGAACTAAGACGTATTTTGAGATTACATCTGACTGATTTGGGTATTTATAAACCCAATAATTTAAAAACCCAGTAACCCATGCTGAACAGCTAAGCGTAAATAATTTGTCATTGGCTAAAATTCTACATACCCTGAACCTTATATGGTTCAAGGTATGTGAATAGAGATCTAAATAAAGATCTGAATTAAAATTTTGTTCCGATTCATTATTTTATATTTATTAACTAGATTTTCTTAACACGATCCAACTTAAAAGACTAAATGAATCATTAATATCTAATACTTGAATGAATGAATTTTACAACTTCTATCACCAAGTACGATAAAGTCATTATTATTTTATTTGAACACGTTGTTTATTTTCCAAAATATCAGGCAAGCTACGCTCAATCCAACCGATGAGATAATTGAGTTTCTCTGCGGCTTGAGCACCTAAAACAGTCAGCTGATACTCTACTTTAGGGGGGACTTCTGGATATACCGTACGTAAAATAAAGCCATCTTTTTCTAAAGTTTTCAGCGTTTGAGCAAGCATCTTTTCACTCACGCCTTCTATACGATTTCGTAACTCACTAAAACGCTGTACCCCTTCGCTTAAACAACGAAGAACCAACACCGACCACTTACTGGTTAAATGTTCTAGGATTTGACGTGAGGGACATTCACTGGATAAAACTTGACCAATTAAATCACTACGACCATAAATACTCATAAAATTCTCTCTATCTAGTAATTAACTTACTTTTAGGTACGTACTTACATTTGGTAAGTTTAATAATTATGATATTAACATCAAGTTTAAAAAACATCCAACTTAAATCTTAAATGAAGGTAAATACTATGAAAATTGCAATTACAGGCGCTACTGGTCAACTTGGTGAATTGGTTATTCACAACTTATTAAAACAAACAAAAGCTGAAAATATTATCGCTTTGGTCAGAGATTTTGGCAAAGCTCAATCACTTAAACAACAAGGTGTTGAATTAAGATTATTTGATTATGACCAACCAGAAACACTTATTCCTGCCTTACAAGGTGTTGATAAATTATTACTTATTTCTGCAAATGAAATTGGTCGCCGTACACCACAACACCAAGCTGTTATAAATGCAGCTGTTTCAGCAAAAGTACCTTATATTGCCTACACCAGCTTATTAAATGCCGATACAAATCCATTAGGCTTAGCCCAAGAACATCGAGAAACTGAAGCTGTGATTCTACAAAGCGCTATGAAGTACACCTTTTTACGTAACAACTGGTATAGCGAGAACTACCTTGCAAATGTACAGCATGTTGCTGAAACAGGAGTGCTTTATGGCAGTGCTCAGGATGGTAAAATCAGTTCTGCATCAAGACTCGATTATGCTGAAGCCGCAGCTAAAGTCCTCCTCACAACGAACCATGACAATAAAATTTATGAATTAGCAGGATCGACCAGTTATACCCTTACAGATTTAGCATCATATATCGCCAATTCTTCTGGTAAAACAGTCCATTATCAAAATATCAGCGCAGAAGACTACAATGAAGCTTTGACATCAGCAGGATTACCTAAAGCGCTTGTAGAGGTTATTATTGATGCCGATGTTCAAAGTGTAGCTGGCGCAATGTTTAGTGATAGCAAAGATTTAGAAAATCTAATTGGTCGAAAAACAACACCTATCCAAGATCAGGTACAGGCACTATTTAAATAATCAGTTCAATGTACAAAATTAACTGCGTATATAATCATATTTTTAAATTCAATAACTTACCCATCAAGGATGAATGTTTTTGATGGGTAAATCGATATTCATATTTAAATCAGCAATAGATTGTCTTTCTGCATTGATCATTGTCGCATTAAAGGTTGAAATTTTACGCATTGTAATCGGATCATTGATTTTCAATACAGGTCTAAATTGATGATTAACCATGACATCTACGGCTTCATCAAATTGAAAATAAACTGATCCATCAAATAAAATTTTGATCGGGATTTCATAACTGCGTTTTAATTGAAACGGTACAGATAGCTGAATTGGAATATCCATTTTCAATGGAAATTTAGGCAGTAGTTTATTTTGATAGACTAAATCTGTATTGGTTTCCAAAGGCATCACCGTTTCAATTTGAATATTGGTTGTATAATCAATATCAACGATAATCGGTGTTGTTACTGCAAAGCTAAGATCTGCAAGATATTTGCCAGTTAAAGGCAAATTAAGCGTCCGCTCAACTTTTAGATCCGCATCTAATGCTCCCTTGGCTTGAGCTTGTAAATAATTTCCAACTTGGATTTTGGTAGGTAATTGCTTTGACAATTGAATTTGTGCATTTTTTGCCGAAATATACATAGAAGCCTGAACATTCAAATATATCCAAGCCAATGATGCAATCAGTAATACTACAATTATAAAGCTAAACAGCATATACCGAACCGAACTAAAAATCCCCATCATTCAACCTCACTTACTTTGTATTTGAACTTGTGGATGATCAGGAGCAATATCATGTTGAGACAGTTTTAAGCTATTTAATGGGATCTTTAATTGCCCTTTTTCAATTTTCACTGGCAAAGTATTTTGAACATCTACAGTTGCAGCCAAAGCCGATTTGATTGGAACATTTAAATGTCCTTCTATAGGAATATTGGTTTTCAGTGTTGCTTTCAGCGGTACTTTTAAATTCTCTTTGAGTACAGTTTTAACAGGTACATCAAATTTCAAATGTACTTTTTGATTCAACGGTATTTTCAAATCAATCGGCACATCCATATGAATGGGTATCGTGCCTTTCAATGGCAAACTAATGTCTTTACCCAATACCTTCACTTTAACAATAGTGTCAATTGGCATATTTTGATTTACTTTCAAAACCTCTTTGACTGGAATCGTGGTTTGAATCGGAACATGATTATCGAAATAAACTCGCGGCGTTAAAGTCTGTGAAATAGGTAATTCTAAATTCTCATCAATTGGAATCGTTGCATTCACCTGCCCTGTCACGTCGACATCTAAAGCATCATGAATCACAACTTTAGCCTGTAAGGGTTCTTGCAAATCAATATTTACCGCTTGATTTTCAAGCGGAATATAAATACTGAAATGTTTAAATACCCAAATCGCGATCAATACGCCACATAACGTTGCAATGAGAATAAAAGCAACACCCATCATTATTTGTTTTAACTGCAAAATTCATCCCTTGAATCTTAGTTTTATCTATTTTCTATTCTAAATATTATTGTGAATCAATTTGCCTTTTTCTGTACGAAAGTTGAATCTATTTGTTCTTATTTTAAGCATTTATGCATTCTTAAGTTACGTTCATGTGATTAAGAATAATCACTTAACCAATAACAATGTACGATTGCCGTATTTTTCTTATACTCTACACCAATAGCACCATTCTTATAATTTTGTTTAAATTTCAATAATTTAAAGTCTTTCTTTGCAGTAGCTGTCGTTAAATCAAAATATAAATACTCATTGTACTGTTGTGCTGGACGCCCAAAACCAACCTCAATTTTGGAAATAGGAATACCTGCATAAAATGTATTTTTAAGCTGATAGCTGGTTAAATCATAGGCTTGCTGTTCAATATATTTTGAATCAACAATATATGAAGCTAATGGCTCTATGACTTCTGTATTTTTATCATGAAAATCATAAGCTTGTCGCACTGCACAATTTCGCTCAAAGCGATCTTTAAGCAGAGGACGTAGTTCAAGTGACTTAGCATTAACTAACGTTGAAAAGAATATGCAAGAGATACTCAATAAGATTTTATTTTTCATTAAATGCCACACTTGAATTTTTATGCTGTATCAAAGTTTAAGGCAAATCCAAAAATTTAGGCAATAAAAAACCCGACATAAAGTCGGGCTTTATTTACGTTAACAAATTATGCATTTGTTTCCGCAGGAATTTTAGGATAGCTTACGCCGCCCATTTGCTCTGCAATACGTAATACTTGGCAGCTATAACCAACTTCGTTATCGTACCAAACATATGCAGTTAAACGGTTGCCAGAAGTGATTGTTGCTTGCGCATCAAATACACCTGCTGTACGAGAACCGATAAAGTCAGAAGATACAACCTCAGTTGAGTTTGTATAGCCGATTTGACCTTGAAGATTCGAGTTAATCGAAATTTGACGGATATATTCGTTCACTTCTTCACGATCAACTTCTTTATCTAAAGTTAAGTTTAAAATCGCAAGAGAAACGTTTGGTGTTGGAACACGCACAGAGTTACCTGTCAATTTACCTTGAAGTGCAGGAAGTGCTTTAGCAACTGCTTTAGCCGCACCAGTTTCAGTAATAACCATGTTCAACGTTGCAGCACGACCACGACGGTCTGCTTTATGGTAGTTGTCAATTAAGTTCTGATCGTTTGTAAACGAGTGAACTGTTTCAACGTGACCATTCAACACAGTGTATTTGTCATGTAATACTTTAAGTGTTGGTGTAATTGCATTCGTTGTACAGCTTGCAGCAGAGATAATCGTATCTTCATCAAGAATGTCAGCTTGGTTTACACCAAACACCACGTTCTTCATGTCGCCTTTACCTGGTGCAGTCAAGATCACACGTGCAGCGCCTGGGCACTTAAGGTGTTGAGCAAGACCGTCTGCATCACGCCATTTACCTGTGTTATCGATCACCAATGCATTGCTGATACCATAATCGGTATAATCAACTTCAGATGGATTAGAAGCATAGATCACTTTGATGAACTGACCATTTGCAATAATTGCTTCGTTTTCTTCATCAACAGAAATCGTGCCAGAGAATGGACCATGGATTGAGTCACGGCGTAATAAAGACGCACGTTTTTCCAAATCACCATCAGATGACTTACGAACCACAATCGCTTTTAGATTTAAACCACGACCAAGACCAGACTGACCAATCATTAAACGTGCAAGAATACGACCGATACGACCAAAACCATAAAGTACAACGTCACGACCTTCTACTGAAGTCTCACGACCTTCTGCGGTTTTAACAGCTGCTGCAACAAATGCATCAACATCGCCACCTTTTTCTTTAAATTCAACTGCAAGTTTACCTAAATCAACTTCAGCAGTGCCAATATTTTCAATTTTAGCCAATGCTTCAAGAATTGGGAACGTGTTTACAACTGAAAGCTCAACGTCCAACATACGTGTACGACGGTGTGCTTTTAAAATTTGAATCACTGAACGGTTAACTAAAGAACGACCGTAAACAGAAGTCACAATATTTTTTTCACGGTATAATTGACCGATTAATGCAATCATACGTTCCGCGATTTCTTCACGGTTTTTCCAGCGACCTTGGTGCTCTGCATGTAGGGCGATGATAGTGTCTTTGCTCACAGATACGTCCTCTATTTATGTATATCTAGACATGGTTTTTAAAACCCCATAATTGTAAAGCAATTCTCATTTAGTTGAAATCAAATCATCTATCATTTTTATAAAATTTTGTAATACTTACTATTTTAATGTGTATTACAAATTGATTTTAAACAATTAAGAAGCTACTAAATCACTTTTACGTATCCATAATGCACTTTGTGAACAGCAAACCTCATAGCAAACTAGACTATCAAGTTTATTCAATTCACAAATCAATCATTACAGACCATAAAACATCAAAAAGAAAATGAGCCACTTAAAATCAATCAATTCACAGATTCATTCAGCATCTATTTACACACTACGAATTTGGTGAAAAGTGTAAATCGTAACTAATCGCCGTGTTGAATGCTTCAATATCAAAATCGACTAAATTTTCTGGTATTTTCATCAATAAAGGCAAACGAATCAGTCCATTATCTCCGCTTGGGAAAGCATAATGGCGTTCCAACTCACTCATAGATGTTAAACTTTCAAATTCAATAAATACATGATATTTGGGTAAACTTTTAGGAATAGCTAGAACATCCATGTAAGTTTGCTTTTTAATCAATAATGCAGCCTGATTGGTTTGCGTAATTTCATTATCAACACGATCGCCTCGCAAAATTCTTTTAATAAAAGAACCTTGCCACGACGTTTGCTCTTTTTTCAATTGAGTAACGTAGTGAGTTAAATCACGATAATCCGTCATTTGATCAAACAAAATGCTTTGAATTTTTTTAATCGGTTGTTGTGAACGCTCATGCATCACTTGCCATTCATGCTTACTCATTGGAATAAAAATTTCATCTTTCCTTTTTTCCAAAAGTTTTAAATAAGCCAATAAACGATATTCAAAAAGTTGTACGGCGTGATTAAAGAATAAAGCTGGCTGTTCTTTAAAATCTCGATAATGTGCAAGAATTTCAGAAAAAATTCGATGTACACTCATGAATAAGTATTCAAACTCTTCTATATGCGATAAATCACTTTTAACTGCATTGCGCAAAGGCATTAGAATATTGGCCGTGATCAATTGCTCAATCTTTTTTAAATGATTTTGAGCAACTGAATCACTATTATTCGCCGACATACCTAAAGGTTCCATTAAGAATGGCAACAGTGTTTTATCTGTAAAATGTTCAAAATCTTGCACGATTTCAATCACATCCTTCTGCACTTGGCTTTGAATCGTGATCATCCTCTGCATCATTTCAGCTATGTCGTCTTTATAGTTTTCATCATTAATTTTATCAATTTCAACGACTAGTCCAGTCACATAAATTTGATTTTTATATTCAATATTTTCTTCAAATAAAAAACGTCGAATTGAATATGGATTTTGTTCAAAATTCTGAATTGGTGCGATTAAATAAATAAATTCAGATGTTTTAACAATGTCAAATTTTCTAACTTTTTGTTCAGTTAAAACATAATATTTAAAAAACGGATGGTTTCTTAATTCTGCCGACTTAGGCAGTAAAGGCTTAAACCAATAACCCAATAATTGTTGCTTAATAAAGACTTCAACAATAAAACAGCGTATTTGTTCGCACGTCAGATTGCGAATCCCTTGAGGCGGCTGAATTTTAATTTTGCGAATCAGTTTCGCAACATCTTGCAAAAAGACTCTGCGAATCAACATTTTTTCACGCTGTAGACTTAAATTATCATCAACAGGGATTAAATCGATTTGATGCAAAGCATTTTCTAGATAGTCTGCAATTTGCACACTGTCTGTAACGTCCTTCAACCAATTTATAGAGTTGCTTAATTTACTCGCAATCGATCGCATACGTTCACTGGAAAAACTATGCTTTAAAATACTTAAAGAATTGGTAATCGTATACTCAAATGTATTGGTGACACGATTCCATTGAATATCTTTTGGCTTTAAAATTTGACGGTCAATTTCTTCTCGCACTTCAATATTTTCAGTGTCGAAAACATGCAATAAAGTACCTTCCCAGTTTAAATCTGTACTCGGTTCTAATTGTGACAGCATTGCTCTTGTTTGGTATGGTATTACAGCAGAGTTCATCATATAACCAACTTTTTACTTGTAAAAAGTAAATATAAGAAACTTTAATATTGAGACATATTTAACATATTTTTTCATTTTTGTTAATTATTTATGTGTGAATTGGCAAAATCTTATTCTTTTGATAACCATTTTAAACTGTGCATAATTTATCTATATTCTTTTAATTTGAGCATTTTTCAATCAACTTTTACTTAAAATACCACATTGAATTGCTTTAAACATTCAGAAGCACAGCTTCACAAAAATAATGATACCACTTTAGAATATTTTGATAGTTACTGTTTCTTAAACGACGAACAAAACATGATCTGTATATATTTCGAGCTTCCTGCTCAGATTGTGATTAAAATGATCTCATCATTCATTATTAAATTAAACTTGGAAATCATTTTGTTATTTTCATTCATACTCTAAGGTAAATATACCTCATGTATCATGTTAATTTGTACAACAATCAACCATTTACAAAACATCAATAAACCTTAATATTTATCGAATTTTTCAATATTTAACGTTAAGTCTTTCTTACGTTGTTTTTGTTTATAAAGATGAACAACGCCTTCGATCACTAAAACGCCAACAGCACACCAAATCGGTATATAAGTTAGCCATTCTTCTTTTGAAATTGACTCACCCAATGCAAGCGATGCCAAAGCGAGTAAAACTGGTTCTAAATAACTCAATAAGCCAAATAAAATCATGGGTAAATGTCGACTGGCAAGAATATAGCTACCTAAGCCAATTGCACTCAATAAACCAAGTCCAGCAACAACAAGTATTAAACTCGGTGAATCAATAAATTGACCATAAGCGTTTAAGCCCGTTTGGGTAAAATAAATCGCAAGTGGAATACAAATCAAAATGTCCCACCAAAAACCACCAAGATTGTCTGTTTGAATTTTTTTACGAATCAGAAAATATAGCGAATAACCCACCGCAACGCTTATTGTTTCCCATGCAATACTTCCCAATCGCCACAATTCATGCCCCACACCTAAAGTAGCAAAAGCTACGGCAACCATTTGGAACTTTGACAATTTTTCTTTGTATAGAACACTACCGACCAAAACTAAAACGAGCGGTAATAAAAAATATCCAAGCGAAACTTGTAATCCCCGACCATTCATTGGTCCCCAAAGAAATAGCCATAATTGAAAACAAGTTAATGTAGAAGTAATTACTAAAACCAAAAGCAGAAAAGGCTTTTCGAGAATTCTTTTATAAATTGTTTTGACGTGAACAAAATCACCGCTAAACAACATAAATAAGGTTAAAAACGGTAATGTTGAAATAATTCTCCAACCAAAAGTTTGCTGACTATCCATATCCCCAAACAGTTTGGTATAAAAATACAAAACACCAAATGTGACAGATGCCAATATAGACAATGCTACGCCTTTAAACATCTGTTACCTCAATCTCCACATATTTAGAGTTATTATAAACATTTTTCATTAAATATCACTTGAAAGATCAATCATTTTTATTATTTAAACAATCACTTTCGAATTCAACAATCTATTTAAAAATCAATATTTTGAAAATTAATATAATTTATACTTATGACTATTGATCCGTTTGTTTGGTACGAATAATATCTTTTAAATTAAAGCCTACGATTTGCGCATAGCGTAGAAATTCAGTAACTTTTGCTTCATCTGGATGAGGATTACGGGACAATAACCATAAATATCTCCGTTTCGGCTCACCCACTAAAGCCATTTGGTAAGCTGGATCTATTTTCAAAATCCAGTAATCACCACGTCCTACTGGCATCCAACGAATAGACTCAGGAAGGAAACTCACCTTTAATTTTGAATTAAATGGCTCATTGCTAATAAAACCTTCCCCTAAAGAACGCAATTCATTGCCATCAACATCAATACACCGATTATCAACTGCAATATTTCCGTATTCATTTACGGTATAACGTGCGGTTACATCCTTTGCACATTGTTTTTGAAAATACATCGGTTTACGTGCAATCTCATACCAAAGCCCTAAATATTGACTTAACTCCAACTTGGGGACAGCTGCCAAAGTTGAATTTTCTGCATAAGTTTGACTATAAAAATTAGGCAAAGCGATCACGCTACATAAAATTATTCGTTTTTTTAAATCATTCGCTTTGGGTAATTTTTTTAGAAATTGCACCTTATACCCTCATTATTTGCAAATACTATAATTATTAAAATAATCAGAAATTTAAACTTAGACTGTAGCTTTATGTATCTCAAACAATACTTAAAGCTACAGCATGATATCGCGTTGAATTGAATGAATTATTGTAACATTCTAGTTTTTAAGCGAACCATTTCATCGCGTAAACGAGCAGCTTGTTCAAACTGAAGCTCTTTCGATGCTTTTAACATCTCCTTCTCTAGTTTAGACAAGTGTTTGCTCAATAATTTAGGATCAGCAAGTAAATGTTGTTCGTCTGCGGTTAATGCACCATTTTGTTCAAGAATTTTTGCATCAATTTCATCATCTTCTAACACTTCACCTGAATCAATTTCCTTCATAACTTGGCGTACCGCGCTGCGTGGAATAATACCATGTTCTTCATTAAACTGAATTTGTTTAGCTCGACGACGCTCAGTTTCATCAATCGCTTTTTGCATTGAATCTGTAATACGATCTGCGTAAAGAATTGCTTTACCATTCAAATGTCGTGCAGCACGACCAATCGTTTGAATCAATGAACGCTCAGAGCGTAAAAAACCTTCTTTATCTGCATCAAGAATGGCAACCAAAGAAACCTCAGGCATATCCAAACCTTCACGTAATAAGTTAATGCCGACTAAAACATCATGCACACCTGTCCGCAAATCATGAATAATTTTAACCCGCTCTACGGTATCAATATCTGAATGTAAATAAGCCACTTTTACACCATATTCTTTCAGATATGAAGTTAAGTCTTCAGCCATACGTTTAGTCAAAGTTGTCACTAAAACTCGTTCATTTAATTCTTTACGAATATTAATTTCAGAGAGCACATCATCCACTTGAGTCAGCACTGGACGTATTTCAATTTGAGGGTCAACTAATCCTGTTGGACGAACGACTTGCTCTGCGACTTGCTCAGACTTCTCCAATTCATATTTTGCAGGTGTTGCACTGACATAAATCGTCGCTGGAACAATACGTTCCCATTCTTCAAACTTCATTGGACGATTGTCCAACGCACTCGGCAAGCGGAAACCATAATTCACTAAATTTTCTTTTCGTGATCGGTCACCTTTATACATCGCCCCAATTTGTGGAACTGTCACATGTGACTCATCGATAATCAATAAAGCATCATCTGGAATATAATCAAATAAGGTCGGCGGTGCTTCCCCCGCTGGGCGACCCGATAAATGTCGTGAATAATTTTCGATACCATTGGTATAACCCAATTGTTGCATCATTTCTAAATCATAGCGTGTACGTTGTTCAATACGTTGTGCTTCAAGTAATTTTTCATGCTCTTTAAAAAAGATTAAACGCTCAGCCAATTCTTCACGTATGGTGCCAATCGCTCTTTGCAAATTATCTTTTGGTGTTACGTAATGACTTTTCGGATAAATCGTTACACGTGGTGCTTTGCGTACTAGCTTACCTGTTAATGGATCAAACCAACGAATTGAATCGACCTCATCATCAAACAACTCAATACGAATCGCATGTTGGTCTGACTCCGCAGGGAAAATATCAATAATTTCACCACGAATACGATAAGTACCTCGTAAAAACTCAAGCTCATTACGGGTATATTGCATTTCTACTAAACGACGGATAATGTCATCACGACTAATACGATCACCTTGCACAATGTGCAACAACATACTCATATAAGCATTCGGATCACCCAAACCATAAATTGCAGAGACAGACGCAACAATAATGGCATCACGTCTTTCCAATAAAGCACGTGTTGCAGAAAGTCGCATTTGATCAATATGATCATTGATGGCTGAGTCTTTTTCAATAAAAGTATCAGAGGAAGGTACGTAGGCTTCAGGTTGATAATAATCGTAATAACTTACGAAATACTCAACAGCATTGTTTGGGAAAAAAGCTTTAAATTCCCCATAAAGTTGTGCAGCTAAGGTTTTATTATGTGCCATGACAATTGTTGGTCGCTGCGTTTGAGCAATCACATTGGCCATAGTGTAGGTTTTACCTGAACCAGTTACCCCGAGTAAAAGTTGATCGCGGAAACCTTTATTTACGCCTTCGACTAATTTTGCAATGGCTTGCGGCTGATCGCCTGCAGGCTCATAATTTGTAACAAGTTCAAAAGGTTGATGATCACTCACGGGCTATTCTCTTCTTACCAATACAATTGACTCATTCATATATGCAAATGAATTGCACGATTCAATGAACCACAGTGAATAGGAAATGACTCTAAAAATAAATAACAAATACAATGCCACAACAAGTCTAACAGAAAGCTGACTATCCACTTGTCGAGATTTATTATAAATGGGGTTAATTACACAATATTCAATAAATATCCTTGACCCTTTTTTAATTCAATAGCAACATGGAAACAAGCCGACTAAAAGATTGAAAAAACATGACTTATCAATATCATGATGAAAGTATAATCAAGAGCTTAACTGAAGATACGGTTTTTGTTTTTGGTAGCAATATGGCAGGTACACATCAAGGCGGTGCTGCGAAAACTGCACATTTATATTTTGGTGCAATGAAAGGTGTTGGACGAGGTTGGTCAGGTCAAAGCTTTGCTATTCCAACCATGAATGAACATTTACAGCAAATGCCACTTTCACAAATTCAACATTATATTGATGATTTTAAGATCTATACCAAGAATCATCCAAAACTAAAATACTTTATTACTTCAGTAGGTTGTGGCGTTGCAGGTTATAAAGTTGAAGAAATTGCGCCGATGTTTAAAGGCATTTCACGTAATGTGATTTTTCCGCAATCTTTTCGTCCTTTTGTAGAAAAAACATTACCTAAACTTACGCAAAAATTACTCCATAGTTTTATCAACGAACAGGTTATTTTTAATGCTGAGCTTGAACAGGCTATTCATGGTTTAGATTTAACGGATGCAGAAAAAAGTTTAGCCACGATTATTTTAAATACGCCTATGTACCCGACCGATAGTAATGGTCGTGATCGTGAATTTGAAATTCAGGATATTCTACATAATCTGCATGGTAAAACATTTGAATTTCAACCAGACGCTGAAGGTTCTATGATTTTTGGTGGTGCAATATTAGCGTTATTAGAACTTTATCATTTAAACGAAAATGATTTTATTGATGTATGGAATGGTACGCGAACAATTGCAGCACCAAAGGCTGAAAATCATTCTAAAAAATAAATGATTAAATGGCTATTGATTAAATAAAATATTAATCGTTTGAATATGCAAATATCGGGATCAGCAATTATAAAATTAAACTGATCCCTTTTTTAATTATAAAAAAATTCTAATCTGTAAGGGTTATAGCTTAGTAAAATAAGAACAATGTCAGTTGTTTCATATAAAAATACAAATGTATTTTTATTAATACATTACGTTTATACCAAATAATAATAGCTAACACTATTTTACTCATTAATAAAAAACAAATTCGTTAATGCAAACAAATTAATTAGAAAATCTTATCAAATAAAACTCACCTATAACATTTAAGAGACGAATCAATCTCAAGTCCAACTGATATTTTATGTATTTTATTTTTTATATTTTACCTACAGATATTACAAATCAAAAAACTCATAAGATTATATTTACGGTCAAAAAATAACTTAAATTTAATTAGTTTTACTAAAAAATAAAAGAATAATACAACAAATAATAAACAATTCTTTATTCTTATTATTTTGATATTACAAGCTTTTCATGTATATTTTGTTCTACTTTAGAACTTAAAAACAAATGAGAATCCTGTAATGGATATTACAAATTCCACTATATTTGATATATCACCAATCCCCATGTGGTTAGAAGATCTGAGTGAAATCAAAAAACAATTCGACCAGTGGAAACAGCAAGGTATTACTGATCTTCAACCCTTTTTAGAAGACAATTTTGACTTGGTTATTGAATGCGCACATAAAATTAAAATTATTAAAGTGAATAAAAAAACTTTAGAGCTTTTTGAAGCGCATAGTCAGCCTCACTTATGTCAAAATCTCAATGTTATTTTTCAAAAAGAAATGTTCAAAGCACATCTTCGAGAATTAGTCTCTTTGTGGAATGGCAACAATGAGTATTTAAGTACAACCACAAATTATACGATTTCGGGCAAGAAACTTGATATTAAACTGAGAGCAGTCGTACTTCCTGGTTCAGAAGATACGTTTAACCAAGTATTAATCACGACTGAGGATATTACTGATTACCAAAATGCTCATCGTCGTGAAGAAACCAATCGTCAGCTTGCTGAATCTCGATTTATTTATTCTCCAACTTCATTATGGGTTGAGGATTTTAGTCGTGTAAAAATGCGCTTAGACCAATTGCGAAATATTGGAATTGAAGACTTTCGTACCTTTTTAGATGTCCATTCAGATTTCGTCAATCAATGCGTAGAAGACATTATTCTCCTCGATGTAAACCAAGCAACCTTAGATTTATTTAAAGCAAAAGATAAAGATACTTTATTTAAAAATCTATATCGTGTTTTTGCTAAAGAAATGCATCAAACTTTTCGTGAACAATTGATTGAATTATGGAACGGGAAAATTCATCATCAACGTGAAGCTGTCAACTATGCTTTAGATGGCTCTATTCGAAATGTATTGTTGCAGTTTACAGTTTTTCCCGGCTATGAAGACGATTGGAGTTTAGTCCAAGTTGCCTTAACCGATATTACTGCGCGTAAAAAAGCTGAAAGCTATTTGGAATATTTAGGCAAACACGATGTTTTAACTAAACTGTTCAATCGATCTTTCTATACTGAAGAAATCAACCGCTTAGAACGTAGTGTACTCCGCCCTGTTTCTGCTATTTTCATCGATATGAATGGTTTAAAAGCCATAAATGATCAATATGGGCATGATGTCGGTGATGAGTTGCTTCGTCGCATGGGTAATATATTAAATCGTACCGTTACACATACTAGCTTTACAGCGTCTCGAATCGGTGGGGATGAATTTGTAGTGATGATGTCTGGTGCAAATGAATAGGCTGTCAATTCAACCATTATGACCATTGAAGAATTACTCAATATCGATAATCAATATTATTCGTCACACCCGATCAGCATTGCTATTGGTTATGCAACAACAGAGCCTCATGAAAAAGTTGAGGATATGTTAAAGCGTGCCGACCAAGTCATGTATCAAAAGAAAAAAGATTATTATGAATATTTTACTCAGCCTTTGGATCGCTAATAAATAACGCTCTCCATATCATTTCGTTCAAGTAACACACATAAAAATAGGTGCTGAATGCACCTATTTTTAATTACCTTTTGCCCATAGAGCGACGTGTACCACGTGGTGGCATCCATGTCCGATCTGCATATTGTTCAGGCTTTGGACGCACTTGATTATGTGCGACATCATCTTGATTTTCACCTGAAGCCGAAGGCATTGGAAAAGGTAACTTCGCCAAAGACTTTTTCTTTGGAGTATTTTGGGTGCTCATATGATTCACTCAATTTTAACTGAACATATTGTACGTAAAATTACTGAATGATGCGAGTGCTCATGTGAGACATTCACGATTTGTCGTCTCTTGATACAGTAAATTTTAATTTTCGTAGCTTTCTAGTGAATTTGCTTAGATATTGAACAACGACATACACTATTTTAAGCTATGATAGTGTGCTTTTTATTTTTAATCCCTATAAGAAGGAATAATGCCGTGGACGTACGTCTTTCAGATCGTGTTAATGCCATCAAACCGTCCCCTACTCTTGCTGTTACCAACAAAGCAGCAGAATTAAAAGCTGCAGGTAAAAATGTAATTGGTTTAGGTGCAGGTGAACCTGACTTTGATACCCCGCAACACATCAAAGATGCTGCTATTCAAGCAATTAACAACGGTTTTACCAAATACACAGCTGTAGATGGTACGCCTGGCCTTAAAAAAGCAATTATTGCAAAATTCAAACGTGACAATAATCTTGACTATGCTGCAAACCAAATTTTGGTTTCATGTGGTGGTAAACAGTCATTCTTTAACTTAGCACTTGCTTTGTTAAACAAAGGCGACGAAGTGATTATTCCTGCACCATACTGGGTAAGCTACCCTGACATGGTGATTATCGCTGAAGGCGTTCCAGTTGTTGTAAAATGTGGTGAAGAACAGCGTTTCAAAATCACTCCTGCTCAATTAGAAGCAGCAATCACTGACAAAACACGTTTAGTGGTTTTAAACAGCCCTTCAAACCCAACAGGGATGATTTATACCAAAGCTGAATTAGAAGCTTTGGCTGAAGTTCTCCGTAAATATCCAGAAGTTTTTGTTGCTTCTGATGATATGTATGAACCAATCCGTTGGGATGACGAATTCTATAATATTGCAACTGTTGCTCCAGACCTTTATGACCGCACAATCGTGTTAAATGGTGTGTCTAAAGCCTATGCAATGACTGGTTGGCGTATTGGCTATGCAGCCGGTCCTGCTAAGCTGATTGGCGCAATGAAAAAAATCCAATCTCAATCAACTTCGAACCCAACTTCAATTTCTCAAGTTGCTGCTGAAGCTGCGTTGAATGGTCCTCAAGATGTTCTTGAACCAATGATCGAAGCATTCAAACGTCGCCATGATTTAGTGGTGAATGGTTTGAACGAAATTAATGGTATTTCATGCTTGCCTGCTGACGGCGCATTCTATGCTTATGCAAATATTCGCCCATTGATCCGTGCCAAAGGTTTAAAATCTTGCACAGAATTCTCTGAATGGTTATTGGAAGAAACTGGTGTTGCCGTTGTTCCGGGTGATGCATTCGGCTTAGGCGGTTTTATGCGTATTTCGTATGCGACTGCAGATGAAGTACTTGTAGATGCACTTGCACGTATCAAAAAAGCTGCTGATTCAATTGAAGGTGTAGATGCTGCAATCGCTTCTATTCAAGCTGAAAAAGCTGCTCAATAAAATCTATAAACATCTATAGATTGAATAAAAACCCGCTCAGTTCTACTCAGCGGGTTTTTTACTTAACGCATTATCATGTATCAATAAAATAAGTGTTCAATTTTTGAATTAAACAATTGAAGCATTTAAAAACTTTATTTCAAATATTGACGATATTTAAGACATACACCACATATTGCTACAGCAAGAATATAGGCAAATGTCAGTAAAATCCAAAATCCATAAATTCCCAATGCGGGTATATGAAACTGATACAAAGCAATAGGATGATAAGCAACATACCAGCCACCACCTAAGCCAAGTGCTAAAATTACTGAGGTGTAAATAAACATCGGAATAATGGTCACAGACCAACAACGCAACATATTGACCAAAATACACAACATGGCATCTGCAATATGCATGATGCAAACAATCAGTAATAAGTTCATTACAAATACAGTCACAGCTGCATCTTTGGTGAAAATTGGAATCAAGAAATCTTTAAAACCATAGACACAAATCACAATAGAAACAGCTAAGAAAGCCCCCGTTTTTAATGCTTTTTGAGTTAATTCCCATGCTGCTTGAAGATCACCTTCTCCTACTTTTGTAGAAATTAAAATACTATATGCAGCAGACAATGATGATGGGAACATAAACAATAATGAAGCGATTCCCATGACAATTTGATGTGCTGTTAAAGCTGTATTTCCTAAAGGGATAGAAAGCAGTGAAATAAAAGTCACAGCAATCACGTCAATTAAAATAATAACGGCCATCGGAAAGCCAATACGCAAAATTCTTTTTAAAATATTAAAATCAAAAAACTGACCTGTGAATTGAATCCGATACTTTTTCTCAAGGAAAAGCCCATAATAAACAAACAACATGATCCATTGCGTAAATAATGTCGCAGCAACAGCGCCTTTTACACCAAGTTTAGGAATGTTGAAATAAGGAACGCCATAAATCAATGTATAAGATAAGCTCAACTTTAGAATCAGCGCGAAAATATTCGCATAGAAAACCAGTTTGGCCTGACCGCATGTTTGAGTCACAATAAAAAAAGTACGTAATAACAATTGTGCAGGCAATGCCAAAGCTAAAATAAAAAGACAATCTAAAACCAAAACTTGTAGATTCTGATCTGCACCAAGAAGTTTTAAAACTGATTCTGCATGAGTAAGAAAAATGATTCCAAAAACTGAAAGCACTAAAACCATCAATACGCCTTGTTTAATGATGATTTGTGATGCATTTAAAGCATGTCGTCCATTGGCTTCAGCAAGTTCTTGCATCATGCCTTGCAATAAACCATAGCCCAAAATATAAACTAAGGCATAAATTGAAAGCGTCACTGACATTGCAGCAACATCGATGGTACTCACATGCGATAAAAAAACAGTATCCGCAACACCGCCTAAAACAACGGCGAGGTTGCTTAACAGAATAGGAATAAACAGATTGATAAACTTTTTCATACATTCTTGATTTTGTTGTGTTCAGCATCTGATGGCATTAAATTTTATATTTTAAGCATGAAAAATCGTCTATGTTAAACCGATACTTAACATATTAAATAATTTATCAAACAATAAAATTTGGTTATTTTATGACTATATCTAATTTTTATAAAAAATAACATTGAAAATTAAAGAAAAATTTAAATAAGTATCCCTACAAAATCTATGCCATTGTAAATGAATTGAAGTTAAATCACTTTTTAGGTACAGCAAAGATCACCAATAATATTCCACATAAAACGATACTAGATGATAGTAATATCCTTAAACCAATGCTTTCTCCAATAAAGAGTGAACCTCCAATAATAGCCAAACATGGCACACTTAACTGCACCGTACTCGCCATGATTCTATCTATATGTTTTAAAATGGAATACCACAACACATATGCAGCACTTGAAGTCAGCCCGCCAGAAACGATTGCTAAAATAAAGCCTTGCAGATTGATATGTATATCTTGAGCAAATAGAAAGCCAGCGAGAATAACAAAAGGCACAGCCAAGACAAAATTGGTGTAGGTGCTACTTAAAGGATGTGGAGAATTTTTACCTGAAAGACTATAGGCCGCCCAAGCAATACCAGAAATCACCATAAGCATCGAATAACCAATGCTTGGCGCATTTGCTCCTGGTATAAGTAAAATGCTCATACCAGCTAAAGCAAGTACTAGCCCTACTGCTCTTTTAAAATTAATTTTTTCACCATGACATAGCCCATACATCACCATAGTGAATTGCACTGTACCAAATAGTAATAAAGCACCTACACCTGCATCAATTTTCACATAAGCCAATGAAAATGCGATGATATATATGGCTAAATAAAATCCATTTTTAATTTTCCAATCTAAAGGTATTGCTACCTTTGATTTACGTTTTTTAATGACACATAATAAGCTTAAAACCAATACACCGCTCAGTACACGCAGAATGCTAAAACTCATCGGATCAATCTGATCTTGAGCCAATGCAAAACGACAAAGTACTGAATTTGCAGCAAAGGCAATCATTGCCAATACGATTTTAAACAACATCGTTGATGCACTCATTTTCAACAAATTTTTGAAATCCATTTCCAAAAAAACGACTCGCTTATTCTGTTTTCGGGCTAAATAAAGCCACCACTTCTGCCTCGGTCATTTTTTTCGTTTCATTTTTAAAGCTATAAAACTCAGGTTTATTGTCGATATAAATTTCCAGATTCAACTTCAAATCTTTAGGAACATTTTCCAGTGAAAATGCATTGATATTACAATAGCTTTGATCTTTAGTTCGCCAAAACAAGGTTGTTCCACATGTATTACAAAAACCACGCTCACCCCATTCTGATGAACTAAATACACTCAAGTGATCTTGCTGATCAAACTTTAATGTCCCTTGTTTTATATCAATGGTCATAATCACACCACTGGTTTGGCGACGACAAATTGAACAATGACACACATGTACGTCATGATTACTCAATTCGACATCAAAAGTTGTTGCGCCGCAAAGACATTGCCCTTTCATAGCTTTATTCCTTTTTTACTGTAAATTTATAAATTGATCTTATGGTTTGAAGTTAAAATACTATGCTTTTTAAATGATGTCCATATTTATGTTATTTTTCATTTGAAATTTACAATTCATTAGGATTAGACTAGAAAAACAATAAATTAAATATAATCTTTGGAAAATATGCGCTATAAAATAATTGATGTTTATACATTACAAGGTATTCAGCGTTATATCGCTAAATGTTTAAAAGTTCAATCGCCTCAATTTATTGTTATTGAAAGTACAAGAACACTCTGTAAAGAACTCGATATCATCGATGTGGATTTAGAAGAAGCACATGCGACATGGGCAACGGGTGAAAAAATTGCCTTAAAAATCATTCATCAATCTGATCATTTTGAAAAACTTTACATCACTGAATACTAAAATTTTCCAACGCTACAGTCACAACAAAAGATTTGACAGTAATATTCTCTGAGCATATCTTACCTTAATAGTTCTTTTTTGGAACTAAAACTTAAAATAGCACTCAGGATAGCAAGATGAAACACCCTAAAGAAATGACAGGTTTAGAATTTTTACAGGCAATGATTGCAGGACATATTCCAAGAGCAAGCATCAGTGAAACTATTCCAATGGATCTCTATGAAATCTCAAATGGTCAAGCCAGTTTTAAAGTTAAAGCAGATCAACGTCATTTAAACCCTTTAGGTGGTGTGCATGGTGGTTTTGCTGCAACAGTTTTAGATTCAGCAACAGGTTGTGCGGTACACACCACCTTAGAAGCGGGCGTGGGCTATGGAACCATCGATTTAAATGTCAAAATGTGCCGTCCTGTACCTAAAGATAAAGAATTACTTGCTATTGGTTCAGTGATTAATTTAAGTAAAAATCTTGTAATTTCTGAAGGTAAACTGGTTGATGAAGATGGCAAGTTATATGCTCACGCCACTGCAACATGTATGATTATTCGCCCTTAATCTATGTATTTTTCAAGTGCTATTTATTTTTAATGGCACTTTTATACTGATTCAATTCCTAAGCCCCAAGTTTAATACGTTAACATGCTATTCAATCGTTTGATAAATTATATTTAGCTTGTTCTTCCAACAAGTTTCTAAAATATTCAGTCTGATACAAAGGTTTCATTTCCAAAAAATATTTTAATACTTCTGCCCTTTTTATTTTATACAATGTAGGTTCAACCCACGAATATTCCTGCTGAATTTGTTGTTCATATTCAGCAAAGCGCTGTTTGGAACTTCCTAAAATCGCTAAATCGATATCCAATAAATAATTTAAGTCCTGCTCTGTCGTAGGTAAATGCCTTTTGGTTGCAATAATCCAATCATAAACTTTATGAATTTTAGCGGTTTCGAATAGCTGAAAACATTGTTGTTTCATCAATTCAGCACTTTTTTCTTCATTGTCCGTGGCTTGCGGGTCATAAATCACATCATGAAACCAAATCGCCAACTCAACAGCAATTGGATCTTCAAGTTGATCTTTAATTTGGTGAAAAAGTGCTAAACATTCAACGATATGTTGCACTGTATGATAATACCGCTGTGGCTCTGTATAAGCATTTAATAACAAAATCAATAATGCTTTTGAATGCACTTCATCAATCTTTGAATGATTGGAAAATTGCTTCCAGTAGGATTCAAATTGCTGTTTTAACATATACATTCTCAAATTTTAATATTGACTGTTTTATGGAAATAGCCCAGATCTTAAATAAGTCACTATTTTATACAATATTCAACTTAGGATTTACAAACCAGTCTTTGTTTTAATGTATGAAAATAAAAACTCAATTTTGAAAATAATTACTAAAATAAATAAGGTGACCTAAGCCACCTTATTTTTAATTTCAGTTTCGAATTAATACAGAATTGACTGATTCAACAATAAATCGTCTACGTACAATTGCTCAGCCTGATTGGTGAATATCAACATATCTTTATGCGTATTATTTACCGATGTTCGAACACTTAAAGTATTAGTTTTCGCATCTGCATCATAGAAAACTTGCAAATAGTCATCAAGATTGGAATTATTCACCTGACTATTCACAAAAACTGCTGATAAATCTATTTTGTCTTCAACTAGACTAAAATCACTGACGTAATCTTTTGCTATTTCACCCGAAGTATTTTGGAGTAATTGAATAATATCTTGACCTTGATCTAGGATAAATAACTCACTCACCGCTGCATCACTCATGAGTGTATTGTCACCTGTATCACCAAGTACAACTGCATTAACTTCATCTTCTGCATTGAGTGGTCGATCTAAACCAAAAGCTTGATAAATCTGACTGGATGAAATACTTCCACCTGTTTCAAAACTAAAGTTTTCTACCTCATGTGCTCCGCCTAAGAAGAAGTTTTTAACCGTAACTTTGTTGGTATTGCTTCCATCAATTTTCAGGACAAGATCATCACCTGACATCATGAGCTGTGAAGCAACTTGATTGAAGGTAATTCCATTGCTAAATACAATCTCATCTGCTCCATAATCTTCATCGATTTGCAACACACCTGAGGTATAGGTATATGTGCTGTTCATCGCCTCAAGACCTATTTCAGATTGGGGCGTTTCTGGATTATTTTGTTCTGGAACAGTTAAGCCAAATGCGCCAAAAATCTGCTCCGCAGTGATTTGTCCACCCGTTTCAAATTGGAAAGTTTCAACAAGGTATTCACCTGCCAAGAAGAAGTTTTTAACCGTAACCTTATTGGTATTACTACCATCCACTTTCAAAATCAGGTCATCACCAGACATGGTTAGATAGTTAGCAACCTGACTAAAGCCAATTCCATTTTTAAAAATGACTTTGTCATTACCGGATTGCTCTGTAATGGTTAAACTGCCTGTAGTGTAATCATAGGTCGTATTACCTACTACATTTGGCGATTCTGGTTCAGTTGGATTTTCAGGCTCTGTCGTTGGCATGGTTATACCAAATGCACCAAAGATTTGCTCTGCACTTAGTTGTCCCCCCGTTTCAAACTGGAAGCTTTCAACGAGATATTCACCTGCTAAGAAGAAGTTTTTAACGATGACTTTATTGATATTACTACCATCCACTTTCAAAATAAGGTCATCACCTGATTTAGTCAGATAATTCGCCACTTGACTAAATGTAAGACCATTTTTAAAGATAACTTTATCTGTACCTGATTGCTCAGTAATGGTGAGTTCACCTGTCGTATACTGATAGGTCGTATCACCCACGACATCTGTAGAACCTGTTTCTTCTTCTGTTTCTGGTAGTGTCACACCAAAGGCATTAAATATTTGTTCTGCTGTAAGTTGCCCACCTGTTTCAAAATCAATGGTTTCAATCAAATGATCTCCTGCAAGGAAATAATTCTTTAAAGTGACTTGATTGGTTGTACTTCCATTGACTTTTAATACAAGGTCATTGCCTGTCTTCATCAACCCTGAACCGACTTGATTAAAGGTAATCCCATTACTAAAGCGTAAGATGTCTATCCCACCTGCATCCTGAATAGTATCTTTACCCGCTGTATAGAAGAATACGTTGTCTTCAGTTCCACCAACAAGTGCATCATTTGCTGAGGTATCGTAGATTCCACCTTCAATGGGTGGATTTGGCTCTTCAATCTCAGATGCAAATAATGCATTAATTTCTGCTTTGCTGATTGTGTATCCATTATTCGGTTGAACTGCTGAAATGGCTTTCTCACCACCTAAGAAGTGATCGACAATACGGATTGATTGATTGGTATTATTATCGATAGTGACAATCAGGTCATTTTCTTCTTTTGTGAACTGAATACGATCTCGGGTAATTCCGTTATCCATCAACCAAAGGACATCTACTCCACCACCCATTTGATCAATTACATCTGGACCATCTGTTAGGTAATAGAAGTATTTGTCGTCACCCGCACCGCCGTCTAAAGTATCTACACCCGAATGACCACGAAGAATATCGCTTCCTTCATTACCATAGATCAGATCATCACCAGCGCCACCATAGAGCGTATCATTATCCTGATCTCCATGAAGAATATCAGCTCCTTCATTCCCTTCAATATAGTCTGCACCAAGCCCACCATACAAAGTATCGTTGCCTAATTGCCCCCACAAAACATCATTTCCAGCCTGTCCATGAATGATGTCATTTCCGGAGCCTGAATAAACTTTGTCATCACCAGCACCCATTTCAAATGTTTCATGACTGTTTCGATAGCCCCAAACTTCATCATTACTGACTGTTCCATGATAAGTGTAATGATTTTCTATATAACTGTTGTCCCAAATAGTTGCATCACTAAACTGGATCTCATTAATTTTATGATGTCCACCAGTGAAATAGTTTTGGACAGTAATTTGATCGGTATTATTCGCATGTTGAATAACTAAATCTGAACCATGACGATGAAGGCTAATATCAGTTGTCGCAATTTCTTCACCCAATCGTAAAACATCAAATGAAACCGCAACATTGCTAAAATTTTCACCTGGTCGACGTTCTATGATCGTATCTTGACCATCACCAAGGTTAAATAGATAGACTTCATTACCAAATGAACCGTATATCGTATCATTACCCTGTCCGCCATCTATATAAACAGCTTGCTCGGATTCAGGAATTTCACTCTCTTGAATCACATGATAACCATCTGCATCCTGCATAAAGTCATTGGCATTATTTACATTAACGAAAATCTTTTGATCCACATCGACAGTGATGGTGTCATTTCCTGTACCACCTGAAACATAACCTGCATCCGAACCTAAGCCAGTTAAGTCAAGTTGATCATCTCCATCCCCACCGTTTAGCACGCCTTGACCACTTAAACTATCGTCACCAGCTTGACCTTCGAGAACACCCTGTCCTGTAAGAGTGTCATTACCGTCGCCACCCAGAAGATGACCGAGACCCGTTATATTATCGTTTCCTAGGCCACCATCTAAATAGCCTGAACCATTGATTATATCGTTACCAGCCTCACCATAAACAAAATATTGTGCTTCAGGGTTTTGACTATATACATAACTACCACGAATGACGTCATCTCCATCTCCAGCATGAATGACATCGTGGTCTGTAACACCTTCAATCACATCACCAAGCTCAGTCCCTTTAACAGCTTGAATATTGATTTCATCTACATTCCATTGGGTATTGTCATCGAAGCGAATAATCTGAATCGGTTTAACATTTGAATATTCATTAAATTGAGATTGAACTAGAAGTTGGTCACCTGTTACTCGGTGAGTAATCTGCATATCTTGTCCAACTTTTCTGATGATCAGATCATTTGAATCAATACCTACAAATTCAATGGTGTCTACATCATTTCCATTTTTATTTTCATGCTGAATAACATCACTTCCCCACCCTAAATCAAAGCGGTACGTGTCGTTGCCTTCACCACCGAGAAGAAGGTCATCGCCTTCATTAGCGTTTAGGATATCATTTCCAATACCACCATTCAGTGAGTCATTGCCTGAACCACCTTCAAGTAGATCATCTCCATGACCACCATATAACTCATCATTGTCAGAGCCTCCATAGAGCTGGTCATTGCCCTCACCGCCTTCTAATCGGTCAGCGCCAGAATCCCCTTTCAGTGAGTCATCACCATCCTCACCATACAATTCATCTCTATCAGCCCCACCTTCTAAGTGATCATTTCCTGACGCTCCATAGAGTTTGTCAAATCCATCCCCACCATAGAAAGTATCATTACCCACCCTACCATATAGAACATCATCACCTGCACCTGCTGCAATCTCACTGCCTGTAGCATAAGCCTGAAATATTTCTGAGGCATCTGTTCCAATGAGTACGAGTGCTTTTATTGCTTCCACATCCAATACAGTATTGTCTGAGAATTTAATTTGATCAATCTGATAATTCCCTGCTGCGTCATTATAGAAATAGTTACGCACTGTAATGCTGTTTTGACCATCTATTGTTTTAATGATCAAGTTATCATTATCTCGACGATAAGTGAAATTGTCTTGAACTAAGCCATCTGTAAATTGAATAATATCTTGGCGGTTTGTTGTGTAATCATCGTTTTCAATAATGTCATGACCAAAATTTTGTGCAAATACATAGGTATCATTACCTGATCCGCCATTTAGTGAGTCATCTCCTGAACCACCTTCAAGTTGATCATCTCCATATCCACCATATAACTCGTCATTGTCAGAGCCACCATGTAGCTGGTCATTTCCTTCATTTCCTTCTAATCGGTCAGCTCCAGCATCTCCTTTAATCAGGTCGTTGCCTAAACCACCATATAACTGATCAGCACCTGTTCCAGCCTCTAAATGATCATTCCCAGACGCTCCATAAAGCTCGTCTAGTCCATCCCCACCATAGAAAGTATCATCACCTAATTTACCGTATAAAACGTCATCACCCGCTCCAGCTGAGATTTCACTTCCTATTGTGTATGCATGTAATGTTTCAGATGCATCTGTTCCGATCAAAACAAGCGCTTTTACTGCATTTACATCTAATACAGTATTGTCAGAAAATTTAATCTGATTAATGTAATAGTAACCCATCGCATCATTATCGAAATAATAACGAATAGTGATACTATTTTGACCATCTAGAGTTTTAATAACTAAATCATTATTATCTCGACGATAAGTAAAATCAGCTTGAACTAAACCATCTGTGGGTGGTGTTTTAAAAAGTATGCTGACATTAAATGAAGCCATTATTGATGTAAAAGAAGGTTAAGTCGAAGGCTTTAAAATGGTTTTCA
>NZ_NIFO01000006.1 GCF_002233755.1 Acinetobacter piscicola
AAAATCATCATTTCGAAGCAATATCTATATATCGAGGTTATTTTATTGAGATTTAGAGCACTTAATTCACAAATAAATAGGCTTTTGGAGTTAGGGGGAGTCAAGATCAAAATAAGCTGCTAATCATTTCAGTAGATTAGCATTTCATTAAAATGATCTGATAACGCTTTTGCTGTATTAAAGTTGTCTGCGTGCATGTTTAAAGGCAGTTCTTAAACCTTCTTCTAAGGTTGGATGATAAAATGGCTTTTGCAAAATATCATCAAGTGTAACGTCTTCCGAAATCATCCATGCTAATAAATGTGCCATATGTTCTGTTGACTCAGTGAACAATTCTGCGCCGAGTAATTTTCTTGTATTTTTATCTATATAGACTTCTATTGCTCCCTTGTTTTTACCTAAAACTAATGCACGACCTTGTTTTTCGTAAGATGCGTAACCAGTGATGAATTCAATGCCTAATTTTGAGAGATTGGAATAACTAGATCCAACAATTGCCATCTCAGGATTACTGAATACGACCCCCAATGGTGTTAACTTTTTCAAATTTATAATTTGAGGAAAGTTTAAACAACTTGAAATAATTAATTTTCCTTCATTTGCTGCTTCATGTTGTAAAGGTGTTTGTGTAAATGCATCACCGATTATAAATATAGGTAAATTTGAAAGTTGTTTAGTTTCATTATTTAAGGGGAGTTTTTTTAGATCAGAGAATGAAGGATCTATATGTTCTAGATTTAATGTTTTTAAATTACTTTGACGACCAGTAGCAGCTAAAATATATTCAACATAAATTTGTTTAGATTCATTATTTTCAATAAACTTTATTTCAATACCATTGTCAGTATTTTCAACTGAACTCGGTAATATTCCAAATTTGATATTTAATTCTTTGCTGAGTTCTATTTGAGCAATTTCTTGTAGTTGAGGGCTACTGAGAACACCAACTTTTTTACTTCTTGCGAATACTGTTGTTTCTACACCTAATCGCTGCATTGCTTGGGCTAATTCAATGGCAATAACGCCACCGCCAATCACTGCGATTGATTTTGGTAAGGTTTTTAATTCAAAGATTTCATCAGAAGTTACTAATTTATTTCCAAGTTCTTCTTTCCATGCTGCTTCGTAATTTGGAGTAGAACCTACTGCAATAACAAATGATTTTGCAGAATAGGATTGTCCATTAACTTCAATCGTGTGTGTATTGATAAACTTTGCTTGGCCATTAATTTTATGTTTTGGATTCCAGCTATCAACATCTTTTAGCGTTGCTCGTGTAAAACGATCACGTAACTTTCTAACATGTTGCATAACTTGTGATCTATCTATATCAGATTGAACTGTTAAACCGACTTCATCAGCATGTTGAATATCATGCATTCTATTGGCTGTAGAAATAAGAACTTTACTTGGCATGCATCCAACTCGAGCACAAGTTGTGTCCCAAGGACCATCATTGATGATCAAAATATTCGATGTATGTTTAATGGCCTCTTTGTAGGCACTAATACCCGCAGTTCCTGCACCAATAATGATAATGTCGTACATGAAGGCTCCAAATTAAGTTCAACTGAAGATTTTTAAAAACAATTACTAAACAACTATTTATATAATAAATCTTTGTAACGAATATTTTAATCATATATTTTTTTGATTAAAATTAAGTATTAGATTGCAAATTTTTGTAGTTTTCAGTACATTTCCTGTAAAAGCCATAAAAGTGTTTTTTAGGGTAATACATATACTAAATACAATGGATGCAGTCATGACATATTTTAAAAAATTAGGGGCACAGGTTACAGTTCTAGCTTCTTCTATAGCTTTAGTTGCCTGTGGTGGAGGCGGTGGCGGTTATTATGATGATCAAAATAGCAATAATAACAATAATACTGGAGGTAATGGTTCAACAACCGATACCAAGACTGTTGTTGAAAGTTTAAACCTTAGCTTACAAGATGCGAATGCGAAACCTATTGAAATTGCGAGTGATAATTCTAAAGTTTTAATTGCTGTTCAAGCACTTAATAGCGATAAAGGCGGAGTTGCAGCAAAACTTGTCAATTTATCGATTGCAGATAGTGATAAGTTAGGTGTGACCAGTAAAACATCTCAAGTGACAACTGGTGCTGATGGCGTTGCTGTGTTTGAAGTGAATATTCCAACAGTTAATGCAGATTCAGGCAAAGTACAACTGACTGTAAATGTAGATGGGACGACAATCAAACAGGTTTATACGCTAAATATTAAAAAAACAAGTACGATTCAAAGTGAATATAACCTTAAAGTTCAACAAGGTACTGTTCTTAATTTGCCAAAAGGGTCGGTAAATATTACAGCGCTAGTTACGGATAAGAACGGTGGTGTAAAGGCTAATCAAACTGTTTCTTTGGCTTTACCTGCTGAGATGCAAGGTAAATTCTCAATTGCAAATAGTTCAAGTTTGACGACTGATAGCTCAGGGAATGCGACATTCACGATCACAGCGAGTTCTGATTTAACTGCTGCAGATATTTCAAAGTTTGTTGCGACTTCAATGAATTTGGATTTTAAACTGGTTGATGAATTTAAAGCTGAAAGCCAAGCTAAAGCATCCATCACATTTAAAGACATTTCTCAGATTGTACAAAAATTAGAAATTGTGACGGAAGATGCACCAATTGTTGCACAAGGCGGTACGACGAAAGTCACTGTCGTTGCAAAGAATAGCAATGGTGATCTTTTAGCAAATAAGAAAGTGAAATTATCTTTTACAGATAATAGCGCTGTATATGGTGTGAGTATTAATGCCCAAGAAGTGACTACAGATGCGAATGGTTATGCGGTATTTACTCTTAAATCTGCATCATCATACCCAGTTGCATTATCTCAACAAGGGGTAAATCTTAAAGCAACATTTGTTGATGCTGTGGATATTTTTGCAACGACTACTGTAAAAGTTACGACTGCTGATACAAGTGCTGCAAATCAACAGGCTCTACAACGTCTTGAAATCGCTTCTTCGTACAAAGTAAATGCTAAAAATGATTCTGTTACAATCACTGTAAAAGGGATCAATAATAAAGGTGAAGCAGCGACTCAAGGTAAAGTTAAATTGAGTTTAAATGCGGAAGCAGGTTCGAATGGTGTAACTTTTGATGGAAGTGCTGAACAAGAGTTTAAAACAGGTTATGTAACTTACACATTAAAAACCAATGCAAGTACACCTACTGCTATTGATGCTTTGGTCAAAGCTGGAATTACTGCAACATTTACGACTGATAATAATGTAACAAATAGCATTAAAATCTCTGTAGAAGATGAAGCTAAATCTGAAGAAGCATTGAGCTATTTAGCAACTAACCCAATTAATTCAGCATTTGATTATACAAAAGACCAAACGATAGTTGTTAAAGTAAAAGCAACTGGCGTTAAAGGCAGTGCCTTAAAAGGAGAAACTGTTAATTTGGCTTTTGCAAAGGCATATTCAGTTGTTGAATTACAAAATCTAGGTTTGAGTTTAACCAGTTCTGCCGAAGCACTTACGGATGCAACGGGTTATGCAACCTTTACATACGAATATAAAGCAAGTGGCAGTGCGGAACAAAAAGCACTTGTTGAGAATGGTGTTGGGCTTATCGCAAAACCAGCAAGTGGTGTTGGTGCAGTAAGTACGTCTAATCTTAATTTTAAAGCGCCAACTGCTCAAGGTGAAATCGATTTAGATTATTTAAATGTCGATATGCCTGGTAGCCTTATTTTAACTGCAAATAGTGAGAAGCCTATTGCTGTAACTGTAAATGCTACAGGTACAGATGGTAAAATATTAGCAAATCAAAAAGTTGCTATTGGCTTAAATGATGCTGCACTGAGTAATGGTGTGAGTCTAGCAACTGCTTCATCGCTTACGACAGATGCTACTGGTAAAGTTACGTTTAATCTTAATGTGAAAGCGAGTAATGCAACTGAATTAGCTAACCTCATTGCAAATGGTATTACAGTTGCAATTAAAGGCACACGAAAAGATGGTTCTGCTTATACAGTTACACGTAAAGTTGAAGTTTCTCAACCTGCTGTCGTTATTCCAGATTTAGCTACTTTAAACTTAAGCTACGATGTTCAAACTGTCTCCGTACTTGGTGGAGAAGTTCGAGTTAAAGTTATTGCAAAAGATGCTTCTGGTGCAATCATTCCGAATACTCCTGTAGCGATTGCACTTTCAAGTTTAGCTGGATCTCGAGTTTCTTTATCTGATTCAACTTTAACAACAAACAGTAAGGGTGAAGCAGAATTTACTGTGAAAGTTGCGGAAGGTGCTTATGACGCAAATTTAATCAAGAATGGTATTACTTTTGCTGTTGTTGGTAACAATTTAAATAATGGAGATCGTATCCAACAGACAGGTACGATTCAGGTTGTGGTACCAGCAAATGCTTTAAATCCTCGTTTAACGAGTGACACAAAGTATGTGAAAGCAAATGATAAGCTTAAAATTTATGCTTCAGTGAAAGATGAAGCAGGCGTTTATACTGCTGGAACCCCAATGAAGCTTGCTTTAAATCCTGAAGCTATTGCTGCAGGTGTTACATTAAGTTCAGAGAGTGTATTGGTTTCTGCTGTTGGAAACGTTTCAGTTGATCTTAATATTCCTAATGGTTTGACAACAGCTCAATTAAGTAAAATTTCAGTTACTGGTTCGATTAATAATCCTAATGGAGCAGAAATTAAAACGGTATTGGACTTAGAAGTTCAAGATGTAGTGAATGACTATCATCTATCAATTGATAGCAATAGAACTTCACTTAGCTTAGCTGGTGATACTGCACTCATTACTGTAAAATTATTAGATGCAAGCCAAGGCGGTATTGAGAACCAGCCTGTGAATTTAGCAGTTGTTGATCCAAGAAATGCAACAACGATTAAAGGCGCTTCTCAAATAGTTACAAATCAATACGGTGAAGCAGTTTTTACTATAAATTTGAAAGCATCTAATTTTTCAGACTTAAGTTCAGTACAATTGATAGCGACTCATACGAATGCGCAAGGTGCTAAAGCTCAACAAATTTCCCAAGTTGGTGTACACACTCCAACTGCGTTAATCCCTCAGCTTGATTTAAAATTGAAAGCTTCTAAAGATAAATTACAAGTTAGAGGCGATGCTGTAGACGTATCTGTTTTAGTAACTGATATCAATGGATCTAGTCAACCTGGTAAAGCAGTGACCTTAGCTATTCCTGATTATCAAAAGAACGGTGCCTATATTCGTGGTGCATCTACACTTACGAGTGATGAAAATGGTTGGGTTAAATTTACAGTTGTAGTGGACGAGAGCCTTCGTGCGAATGGATATAATGCTGCTCAGTTTGTTAATGATGATTTAACTGTAGAGGCTGTTGTAAAAGATTCAAATGCAACTGAACGTCGTCAGCGTTATTTAGTTGATATTATTAATGCTGAAGTGCCTGTTACACAAGGATCAATTACTGTTGTAATGAATCCAAATAAAGTAGGAATTGATGATCAAACAGGAACTTATTATAACTGGAATGCATCAGTTCAGTTGGTGGATTTAGATGGTCGCCCTGTAGCGAATCAAAATGTAACAATGGACATTCGTGCAGTTGAATTTAGACGAGGTGCTTGGACTGTTGTTGAAGATCCTGTGACTAAAGACAAGTCTTGGGCTCAGTATTTACCACCAGCATCTTTACCTCTTTCTTGTTCGGTACCTGATAATGATGATTTGTCTACACCGTACGATGATCGTAATGTAACGATTACAGGTGAGAAAGATAGAACAGGTGCTGATGTCTTAGAAACTTTAAATGCTGTTCGTTTTATTGGTGCTAGTGAATCAAACCCATATACAGCAACATATACAACAGATAAAGACGGTAAGTTTGACTTTGAGCTACGCTATCCAAAAGCATATGCGACTTGGTTGAAAGTACAAGTCGGTGCTAAAGCATCTTTATCGAATTCTCCAATACATGGCTATCGCACAGTCATGTTACCACCAGTTAATACTGACTTTGATAAAACGAATTGGTCATATACACCGTCAATAAATAATCAAAGCCCTTATGGTATTATTAATTATTGTAAATAAAAAGATTTAAAAAACAGCGCTTCGGCGCTGTTTTTTATTTCATAGACGTTCTCATGCTCACACCGACCGTAGGTCTTACGTTCATCGAACTACAAGCGGAAAGCAATACGCAAGATAAGATAACAATGCTGATGATTTTCATAACTAAACCCTATAATTAAGATAAAGAACATTTTAGTCTGTAAAAATGAATCTAAGTTGTAATAAATGAGGGCTTTAAGTAATCTTAGAATGAAATAAAAAGCACCCAAAAGTATGAGTGCTTTGAATATTTTTAAGTAGGTTTAATCGTCCAGTAAATCCATTTGTTTTGCAATTTGATATAAATTATTTGAGCGATTACCCGTGCGACAAAACATCAACACAGGTTTTGGTAGTTCATTGAAATGATTTGCAAAGGTTCTTACATCAACCTCAGTGATTTGGCCAGCAACCACAGGCTGATAAACATAATCTAAACCCGCTTCACGAGCGGCCTCTTCAATTTGAGCACTTGTAGGTTGTTCAGGGCCACCTTCTAGGTCTGGACGGTTATTGATCACAGATTTAAACCCTTTTTCAACTACTTGGGGAATATGTTCAGGATTAATTTGACCTGCAAAGCCTACAATTTCACTCATTTCGTCACTCCAATATGCTTTAAAATCGAATATGCTATACATGATAGCATTAAGCTCATAACTGAGTTTAAATGGCATAAGATTTATAAAAGAAAATATCAATAAGATAACGCAATGGAGCGTATATGTTCGAATATACAGTTGAACCACTGTATGTCCCAATTGGACAAGAGGTCATTGCCGCAGATTTTTATCGACCTAAAAATATAAAAAAACCGCCCGTGATTATTATGGCACATGGGTTTGCAGCTTTAAGACAATTTAGATTGATCGCTTACGCTCAAAAATTTGCACAGGCAGGTTATGCTGTTGTTTTATTTGATTATCGTTTTTGGGGAGGGAGTACAGGTTTTCCACGAGAATTAGTTTCACTCAATATGCAACTAGAAGATTGGCGTACTGTGATTACTTATGTCTCCAACCAAAAGAAAATCAATCATCGTAAGATCGTTTTATGGGGAACATCGCTTAGTGGCGGTTATGTTCTCAATTTAGCCAATGAAATTAAGAATATTCAAGCCATTATGATTCAAGTACCTTTTGTAGATGGAGCAGAAACTGCAAAGTTATTTCCAATTCAGCAATTGCCGAAAGCATTAAAACGATCAAGTCAGGATTATATGGGGGCAAAAGTTGGTATGTTGCCGAAGAAATTGCCTGTCGTGCATCCATTTGATTTATGCTTTATTCCGACGCAAGAGAGTTACAATGGTTATATGTCGATTGTAAACCCGGATTATTTTTGGAGTGGAGAAGTTCCTGCACGTGTATTCTTCAATTTAATGCGTTTTAGACCGATTCAAACAGTGCGAAGTATTAATATTCCTGTTTTGTTCATTGCAGCTAAAAAGGACAGCTTTATTCCAATTGAATCGAGCCGTGAAACAGCAACCAATATTGCACCTTTTGTGCAATATTATGAATGGAATATGGCTCATTTCGATATTTATCATGGCAAATGGTTGGAAAAAGCCATTTTGACCCAATTAGAATTTTTACATCAACATATTGGAGTGAGCTAGATGATTATTGTATGTCCATCATGTGGCGCTAAAAACCGTGTTCCTGAAGATAAATTAACAGCTCAGCCAAGTTGTGGGCAATGTCATGAAAATTTAATTCCCCTTGCTCCTATTGAGTTAAATGAACAAAATTTCAGTAATTTTGTAAGCAATAGTGACTTACCCATCTTAATTGATTTATGGGCGGAGTGGTGTGGGCCTTGTAAAATGATGGCACCACATTTTGCAGAAGTTGCAAAAACCAATCCGAAGGTTGTTTTTGCTAAAATTGATACGGAAGCGAACCCTCGTTTAAGTAGTGCGTTTAATATTCGTAGTATTCCGACATTGGTTTTGATGAATAAAACCACCGAAGTTGCTAGAATAAGTGGTGCATTACGTGCTAACCAATTACAAGAATGGTTAGATCAACAATTGAATGCCCTTAAATAAATTCACGGGCTCGGAGTTATTGTGTCAGATTCTCATGTAAAACCAGAAGGTACACTGTCTTTACAAACCATTGCTATGCCAGCAGATACCAACTGGAGTGGTGATGTTTTTGGTGGTTGGATCGTTTCACAAATGGATTTGGCAGGGGCGATTCATGCAGAGCGTTTTAGTAAAGGGCGCTGTGCGACAATTTCAATTAATCAAATGACTTTCTTGGTTCCTGTGAAAGTTGGCGATGTGATTAGTTGTTATACCAGGATATTGAAAGTAGGTAATACTTCAATTCAAATGCAGATTGAAGTATGGGACAGCCACGATAGCTCACGTGCACCAAAGCGCGTAACGGAAGGTGTTTTTACCTTTGTTGCTGTTGATGTTGCTGGTAATAAGCGTCAAATCCCTGAAGATGTAAAGCAGAAGCATTTAGCTTCGCAAAGTGTTTAATTCTGAATTGATACTTGATAAAGAATCCCAACATTGTTTGGGATTTTTTATGTCTATTTTAGATATGGATTAAGTTTTTGTATGCACAATAGATTTATAGAAATGCTATTCAATTGCTAAAATTTTATTCTATGTTTTAAGGGATATCAGTCGAAAATTGTTCAATGCTTTGACTAAAACGATGTAATCACGCATCGATTATGGATAAAAGAATAAAAACCTATAAGCATCTTTGAAAAAGAGACGACATAATAATGATCATATCGTCACTGACTTTTGATATTTGCTCAGTTTTGTTTGAACTTACTTCTTTTTTAAATGTGATTTTGAAACCCATGCCCAAACCATTTCACATTGAATCGGCTCTTGTCCTGATTCATCTGTGACAGTTACTGCAACAACAGTTTCACCTTTTTCAGTTTCTTGCATCAGTTTACGTTGTTCGTCTGTCAATGTCGCAACCGCAGTTAAACCGCCTTTTGAAGGGCGTTTAAACTGAATATTCATGTTCTTGATGAGTACGATGCAAGAATCTGGAATATTCATACCTGTGACAAAACCTGTCGCGGTTTCAGCAACAAGTGCCATTGCACAGGCATGTGCTTGACCAATATGGTTTTGCATATTTTTGTTATTTTCGAGTTTAACTTCTACACGGCTATGTGTAACTTCGACATAACGTAGTTTTGCTGTGCCTACCATAGGAACGACACGACCAAAAGCTTTGCTGAGCAATGTACTTTGAATCCCTTTTGGAAACTTAGACGTTGCTTTAACGATTTTAGATAAACGATTGGTCTGAGTCATATTTCAACCTATAGCGATGAAGACTTTAGTCTTTGAAGTTATTAAATTGTAAAGGCACACCGAATTGCTGCTCTTTTAGAAAAGCCATAACTTGTTGCAAAGTATCGCGTTTTTTATCAGTTACACGAATTTTGTCGCCTTGAATAGATGATTGCACTTTGACACCACTTTCTTTAATGGCTTTGTTAATTTTTTTTGCAGTATCTGAGTCAAGACCATCTTTAAGTTTAATGACTTGAATCATATTTTTACCTGAAGCAGTCATTTTTTGTGGATCAAGTGCTTGGATATCAATTTTACGTTTAAAGAAATGATTTTCAAGCATGCTATAAACTTGTTCGCATTGGAAATCGCTTTCTGTAGAAATTTTAATTTCTTTATTTTTCTCGTTAATTTCGATAGAAACGTCCTGACCACGGAAGTCAAATCGAGTTGCAATTTCTTTTTGCGTGTTTTGAACAGCGTGATTTACTTCAAAAATCTCTAATTCTGAAACAATATCGAACGATGGCATAGTTTAGACCTTTACAAATGGAAAGAATATCTGAGATGCTAGGGATGTTTTCTTCATTTGCCAAGTGTTGTTTACATCAAAGGAGTGCACAATGATCCGTAAACAAGAAATTACAACATTTGAGTTCCCAGAAAATGCAATTATCTGGGATGTTCGTGATGCAAAAGCTTTTGCTGAAGGTCATGTTAAAGGTGCTGTGAATCAGCCCATTGACAGTTTAGATGCAGCAAGCTTAACTCAAGTGAATTCGGATCAGTCCATTTACATCTTATGTGGTGGTGGTAGTAAAGCGCCTCGCGCTGCTGAAAAACTTGAGGGTTTCGACAGCTCCCGTGACTACGTCGTTTTAATGGGTGGTACTCGTGCTGCACGTGATGCTGGTTTGCCATTAGAGCAAGATTCATAAAAAAGCGCCGAAAGGCGCTTTTTTATGAATGAATATTTGTTAAATCAAATTATGTATTTCACTAAAATTTATAAAAACTTGTGTTACCTAAATTATTATACTGAAATGTTTAAAAGAATGGTTTAAGGAGGGAGTGTGACTAAACTACAAGATAAAATTTATATGTCGATAACAATAACAATGATTTTATTTTTCTTATATTACCTAGTTTATTCAAGTGTAGAGTTATATGCAGACACGTTTTGTAAGCTTTATATTTGTTTCGAGTTCTTACCATTTGGTGATTTTTTAGCGATTTGGGTTGCTATAGTTGGCTTATTTTTAGTTGTTCAGTCATTAGAAGAGTGGAAAGGGCAATATAAATTTGAAAAAGCCCAAAGAACAATTAAAAAAGTTGAAAAAATTTTAAATGGATTAAATAGATTACTAGGCCACACATATGTTTTGATAAATGAAAGCAGAAGGGTTGGGCATAGTTTTGC
Source organism: Acinetobacter piscicola (assembly GCF_002233755.1). Classification (GTDB taxonomy): domain Bacteria; phylum Pseudomonadota; class Gammaproteobacteria; order Pseudomonadales; family Moraxellaceae; genus Acinetobacter; species Acinetobacter piscicola. Next base: position 10,813 of record NZ_NIFO01000006.1, read on the forward strand.
CTTTGAAGAATATAAAGATAAATTACAAAGTGATAATCTTGATAGTGAAATTTATCTCTTAAGGATTGAAATTACAGATGAAAAAAATAATTTCAAACAAGAGCAATTTGAAAAAATAATAGAATTTGCAGAAATGATTGAATTCGATTTAACGAGCAAGTTACGAAACCTTCACTGGAATGATTGTAGTTTGCACACTTCATCAAAAAATACGGAAGATGCTGAGAAAATTCTAAAAGATTATGATAAAAAACTGAAACGATTTGTACAGAAGTATTTTGAACTCAGGAATGATTTGTATATATAAAAGTCCACAAAGTCACCTATCAGAATAGTTGAACCACGTTTAAATTAACGTATGAAGAAATAAAACAGTTTGATTAGATATGATATTTTTATGAAGCAGATTACTTAATAGGATTTTGATAATACGGCTTTTTCTGTTTCACTTTCTTTTGAAAGCGTTCCGGGCTCAGTTTGTTGAGTAAATCTTGTGGAATCGGACAAGCTTCATTTAAAACCAATGCTGTGAGAACCTCACTACATAGTGGCGCAAATAAAAAGCCTTTAGAGCCTAAACCTGAGAAAGTATAGATTTCCTTTTCATCGTCGATTTTTCCAAGCAAAGGAAAGTAATCTAAAGTTTGAGCACGAACTGAAGCTCGTCCTTGCCATTCTTCGACTGGTGCTAAAGATTTTGCATAGTCTGGAAAGACACTGTGGATAAGATCGTAGTTATGCACATGGTCTTCAATTAATATTTCATGGTCATCACGGTTTGGATAAAAAGAAGCGCCTAGAATTAAGTGTTGATCATCCAGTTGCATACAATATCCACCATAACTATAAGCAGATTCAGTATTTAAAGCGTGATTTTGGTTATTCACCCAACTGACTTGCCCTCGAATAGGTTTTAATACAGGAAAGTTTTCAAAGAACTGTTTACTTTCTTTAGCACAACAAATAACCACATGATCGAAAGTACCAAGATGGTTTTGTTGAACATCGACAAGGTCTAAGCATTGATGAGTAAGTGATTGAATATTTTCAATTTCAGCCTGTTTAAAAGTGATTAGAGGATGTTTTAAAATTTGATCCTTCAATTGATTTGGATAAATCGAACCTGCTTGAGTCAATTGTAAACTTTCAAAAGTTGTTTCGACTTTTAATTCATCAGCTGTTTGTGCTTTGAGTAAACCATGTGGATATTGTTGCGCAAGTTGTAATAACTCGTCTGCATGTTTAAGCGCCAATTGATTGACAGCAATTGGTCGAAAGGCTTTAAAGTTTTGATAATGATTGAGCGCATGTTGCCATGCTAAAGTCATTAAATGTTCAGCGCTTTGTTCAATAGGGCTGAGTTTTGGATTAAGTAATGCGAGTGGGTTGCCAGAAGCACCTGCCAATGGCGCTGATTGGTCGTAAATCGTAACTTGATGACCGCGTTGAGCAAAACCCCATGCGCAGCTTAAACCTGCAATTCCAGCGCCTACAATCGCAATTTGACGTTGCTTAAAAGAGCTTGAACAATGGGTTAATTTATTTGCTTCAGTTTTTTTTTGAATTGAGTCTGTAGCGTTGTCTAAATTTTGATTGCAATGATCATTTTCATGGTGTTCAGGAGCATTCCAAATGGCTTTTAACATTTCACGTTTATGACCAAAACCACGCGGGCGTGAAATAGAAATACCATGTTGCTTTAAGCCACGTTTTAAAACACCTGCAACACTAAATGAAGCAAAAGTTGTTGCATAGTCAGAAAGGCGAACGATGTGATTTAAAACATTCTCTTCCCACATGTCAGGATTACAAGAAGGTGCAAAACCATCTAGGAACCATGCATTGACTGTATGGGTTTGGGGAATGACTGGAAAGATATCGTGTGCATCGCCTAACCACAGATCAATAGAAAAACGTTCATTTGGAAAGCTTAAACGATGACAACCTGCAATAGGTAAAGGGTATTGCTCAATCAGTTGGTCTGCTAATGGTTTTAATTCAGTCCAAACATTTAAGGCTCGAATCAGGTCATTTTTACTTAAAGGGAATTTTTCAACACTTGTTGCATGCAAATGGCTGTGATTATTTGGGCGAACTTGTTGCCAAAGTTGCCAAAGTGCCAAAATATTTAAACCGGTACCAAAGCCTGTTTCACCCACACTGAAATATTCAAAGTCTTGTAAATTGGCTAAGCGTATAGCTAAATCATTGCCATTTAAAAAAACATGGCGCGTTTCAAGTAAGCCATTGTCTTTAGAAAAGTAAACATCACCAAATTGTTTGGAAATAGGAACTTCAATTCCATCAATACTTTGCCAATCTAAATCGGCTGTTTGAATGGCTTTTGACAATGTAGATTACCTTTTGATAATTGAAATGATATAACCTAGCGCTTCTGACTATTCGCATTCGAAATGATTACATTCTATGCAGGAGTTTTGTATTTCAAGTTTATATTTCAGGATTAGCCTTCGGCTCGACCTACTTTTCTTTCGGGAAAAGTAGGCAAAACCATTGTCATCCGCAAAACTCGGCAACGACTGATTTTTAAAGTATGTTTCGCAGAAACATTTAATATCAGAGGTAATTTGCCTCAAACACGTTGCGGATGAGGTTTTCGCGTATCAAATTTAGAAGAAACACTTAAAAAAAAGTCATAACAGCGGCTTACCACTGACGACGACGTTTGGTGTAAATATAACTGGCGATCAAAAAGCCAAGCAGTACGCCGACAGCAATGGTTGCCGCGCCGTATAAAAACATTTGGGCACTTTGTTCACTTTGTAAAACTTGGACTTGAACGCCTAAATTATCATTCTTTAATTGTAGTTCTTGGTTTTGTGATAATGCTTCAAGATTGGCTTTTTCAAGCTGTTGTAAACGAGTCGCTTGATCTTTGACCAATGCTTTGACTTTGGCTTCTTGAGAGACTTTTTCTTTGACAATTTGTTCAGCAGTCAAAGGTTTATTTTCTTGAACTAAAGCTTGTGATTGAGTATTCGAATTTGCACCTGCAACTGCGGGAATAATACTTGGCTTAGGTGGTACAACAGCAGCTTGATTCGCTGACGAAGGATGCGTTGCAGTCGTTGTTTGTGTTGCAGGAACAGTTGTTGGAGCAGGCTCAGCCGATACCGTTGGTAACAGTATTGATGAACTGAGTAAAGTAAAGCCAAGTAAGCTTTGGACTACAACGCGCATCTTGTTATCCTTTAGGCAGTGCTTTATTGAATGGTTTAACATCAATATGACCATAGATCCCTTCTTTTAAGAAAGGTTCTTCTTGTAACCATTCATCCAATGCTTCACGGCTTTCAAAGTCAAGAATCAAAGTACTTCCATAAAAACCAGCTTGTGGATTTTCACGATCTCTTGGCATAGCGCCTGCAACAATCACTCGTCCTTCAGCATCTAATTTTTCTAAACGTGCTAAATGTTGTGGACGAACTGCAAGACGTTTTTCTACAGTACCTTCATTGTCGGTACACGTAATTAAAAATAAAGGCATTTCACTTCTCTAATCGGCTAAACACATTATTCGTCGGTAGACTTAAAGTGTTTACGCAAAATAATAAACTGGATAATGATAAAGGAAAACATCACGATCATGTCACCAAATGCTGTAAATTCGCCCCAATATTTTCCACCAGCGAATAAAAAAGCAAAGAAAATATGTAAGCACGACATCACAATGAACATCGCAGCCCATGCAAAGTTTAAATTTTTCCAGCCTTTTTCAGTTAAATCTAATACTGGGCCAAATAATCTTTGAATAAGTGGTTTTTTATCTTTACCGAAATAAGGTGAGAGAAGAAATGCACCTGCAAAGGCTAGATTTAAGATTGCAGCTTTAAGACGAATATAAAAATCATCACTTAGCATTAAAGTGATTCCACCAAAGATCACAGTCATAAATAAAACAAACCATTGTTGTTTATCTAAACGAAATTTTTGGAAGACAAATAAAGCACCGTAAACAACTAACATTGAAATAATTAAACCAGTGGTTGCGACTAGAATATTATTGTTGTTGACGCCACCTGCCGATCCGATCAATTGTAATAATGGATGATCAGTATTTTTAGGATCGACCGTTTTATACAAGTAAAAGAAAATTATGAGGGGCACAAAGTCTAAGAGTGCTTTCATGTTAAAGTATCTAGTCTGTTCAAGTGAATGGGATAGTATAAAAGATGCAAGGCGTAGATTTACATACTCACAGTAATATTTCTGATGGAACTATGACTCCAGAGTTACTGGTGCAGGCTGCCCTCGAAAAAGGCATCCATACGCTTGCATTGACGGACCACGATAGCATGGATGGCTTAATACAAGCTGAACAAGTTGCAAAAAATCAACCAATTCAAATCATTTCAGGCGTAGAAATCTCAAGCCAATGGTCTAGGCCATCAACTCAGAAAAGTTATGGTGTGCATATTGTGGCACTCAACATGCAAAATCATGAACCCTTACAAAAGCTTTTAGCTGAACAAAAAAAAATTCGAGCTGAACGTGCACGGCAGATCTGTGACCTACTTATCCCATTAATTCATCAGGATATTTATGCAGATGTTGTGGCAAAGGTAGATGGCGAACCTGACCGCATTACCCGTACTCATATTGCCAAAACCTTAGTGGAAAAAGGTATCGTACAACGCCCACAGCAAGCTTTTGATAAATATATCAAAGAGGGTAAAAAAGCCTATGTGAAATTTGATGGTTTGGGCTTGGCAGAAACGATACAAGTGATTCATGACAGTCAAGGTTTTGCAGTATTGGCGCATCCAACACGTTATGACTTATCTGCGACCAATATTCGTTATCTGATTGAATTATTTGCTCAACATGGCGGTGATGCGATTGAATTGCCTCCAGCTATTGAAACTGCTTCTACTCGACAAATGGTTGATCGTTTGATTGAACAGTTTGATTTAAAGGTTTCTGTGGGGAGTGATTTTCACGGTGATAATATGCCTTGGATCAAACTAGGCAATATTCCACGGGTAAAAGAAGGGCAAGTGGGCATTTGGGAAAGTTTTGTTATTTAAACTTTTCTTTCTTCTTTTATTATATTCCCTCATCCTCTTTCCCAAATGGAGAGAGGAGAACAGAAAGTTTACTTATTCTCATTAAAGTAGATTGTGATCCTGAGCTTGAATCGGTGGTGGAGTAGGTTTTCCTAAGGTTCCCAATAGTTCAATTTCGATCATGCGTACCATAGAATCTAAAGGTAAATCATTACTTTGTGTACCAAATGGTTCTTCAATCTCGGTACTTAAAGCATCAAGCCCAAGGAATGTATAAGCTAAAATACCCACTAGTAATGGTGTCGCTAAACCCAGTAAAGAGCCTAAGCTAAACGGCAGCATAAAACAGAAAAAATACACAGTACGATTCAACAAAACTGAATAAGCAAAAGGTAAAGGTGTTGTTGCGATTCGATCACAACCTGTTTGAACCAAACTTAACTCATTTACATGTTCATTCAGTTGAGTATAAATAATATCGGAAATTTCACCCTCTTTTAGGGCTTGCATAAGTTCCCATTGAATCAAACTGAGTGTGTACTGTGGTGCATTGGCTTGCTGGTACAATTGCGTGAGCGCTTGTTGGCTCATTCCACTGGTTTCGATTAAAGCATCAGGGCTTGCTGTTTGATGACGTAGGCGATCTCTTAAAACATTTGCATAAACAATTACATGTTGAATAATTCGTTCGCGCCGACCCTGTGGGAAAATACGACAATCACGATCAAAATGACGTGCATTGGCAATGAGCATGCCCCAAAGTTTGCGCGCTTCCCACCAACGATCATAACAAGCAGTATTTTTGAAGCCTAAAAAAATTGAAAGTACGACGCCAATTAAAGTGAATCCGACCAAAGGAAGTTCAGGAAAACGATATAAATCAATATATTCGATTCCACCAACAATGGCTGAAATGAGCATGACAAAACCTAATGGCGGTAAAACTTTAGGTAAAATTGTACCTCGCCATGAGAATAATAGTTTAAAGGTGTCATTTTGCTCGCGGACAATCATGCTTTTGAGTCTATAATTTTTTAGTGATCTTCACTGCTTCATTCAGACTTGTCAATAACATTCGTAGTGAACGTTTTAGATTTGATCAAACCATGTTCGGCAAAGGAATAACTTTGTTCAGATGCAATAATGATATGATCCAATAATTCTATTTCAAGCAGTTGACAGGCTGTTAATATTTCTTGAGTGAGGTTGTAATCTTCACGTGAAGGTTTTGCCAAACCTTTGGGGTGATTATGGGCAATCACAATATTGGTTGCATGTTTTTGAATAGCATATCGCAACAATTGGTTAATCGAAATATTGCAATAGTTGACTGAACCAAAGAATAACTTTTTAAAACTTAATTTGCGTAATTGACTATCCAAACATAGGACTGCAAAGACTTCTTGGGTTTCGCCAACTAATTCATATCTCAAATAATCTCGAATTAAGTCTGAACGGCTCAGGTCTAAACCTTGATGAAGATGATGTTTTAAATAGCGCCGTCCTAACTCTTTGACTGCCATGAGTTGGGAATATTTGGTATCACCAATACCATGAAATTGTCTTAAATCCTCCAAAGAAGCATCAAAAACTGTATTTAAATTGCCAAAGTGTTGGATAAGCAGCCGTGCTAATTCTACTGCTGAATGTTGTCTGGAGCCCGATCTCAAAAAGATCGCAAGTAACTCCGCATCAGATAAACTTTCCGCACCTTGTAAAAGTAAACGTTCTCGAGGACGTTCTTGTTCAGGCCATTGTTTAATTGAATGATGAGTGCTTAAGGTATAAGGTATTTTTGGAGTGGAATGATTCATTATTTTCTCATTTATAATTTATTTTACTTTTCATTTTTCTCCCTCGAATCGCTTGGGAGATGTGCTATTTAATGATATTGTGAGCGCCACTGCAATAGAAAGGTGGCCTGATCGTGAGTTTCGATCTCAGTGTATTTTCTAATAAAAATATTATTCTCGCTGTTACTGGTGGTATTGCTGCTTATAAAAGTGCGATCCTCGTCCGTCGTCTAAAAGATTATGGCTTTAATGTCCGTGTGGTGATGACCAAAGGCGCACAGGCTTTTATCACACCACTTACGTTTCAAGCTTTGTCTGGAAATTCAGTACATACTGAATTATTGGATACGGAAGCAGAAGCAGGAATGGGGCATATTGAATTAGCGCGTTGGGCGGATTTAATTCTCGTTGCTCCTGCAAGTTGTGACACGATTGCTAAGTTTGCAGCAGGTTTAGCAGATGATTTACTCAGTACGTTATATCTAGCGACCAAAGCCCCTGTATGGGCCGCACCTGCGATGAACCAACAAATGTGGGCGGCCAAAGCAACACAACGTAATTTGAATACATTGGTTGAAGATGGTGTGCATGTGATCATGCCTGAAGCTGGTTCACAGGCGTGTGGTGATGTGGGTTTAGGGCGTATGCCTGAACCTGAAGACTTGGCAGAACAGGTCAAAAATTATTTTCATCAAGCGCAGCGTGCGATTGCAGAAAAGTTTGGTTTACTTGCAGGCAAACGTGTGGTGATTACCGCAGGGCCGACACGTGAAGCGATTGACCCTGTACGTTATATTTCAAACCATAGTACTGGTAAAATGGGATTTGCGATTGCTGCGGCCTGTTATAGTGCGGGTGCAAAAGTCACATTATTGGCTGGGCCAGTAAGCTTAGATACGCCGAATGGTGTACGCCGTATCAATGTATCATCTGCAATAAAAATGTTGGATGAAAGTATGCATCAGCTTGAAGAAGGCTGTGATATTTTCATTGCTACAGCAGCAGTGGCTGATTACCGTGTAGCAGAAGTTTCAGAGCATAAAATTAAAAAAGCTGGTGATGAACTGAATGTTTCATTGGTTAAAAACCCTGATATTGTGGCGACCATTGCACAACAAGAAAAGCGTCCATTCATGGTTGGATTCGCTGCTGAAACCCGTAATGTTGAAGAATATGCTGCTGGAAAATTAGTTGCGAAAAAGCTAGATATGATCGCATGTAATGATGTTTCTCGTGCAGATATTGGCTTTGCATCGGATCAAAATGCGATGACGGTTTTCTTTGCAGAGCAATACCAAATGGAAAAGCGTGACTTAGAAAAAGCCTCTAAGCAGGATATTGCACAACAATTGGTAGAAGCGATTCATGATGCTTTGCACCATGAGATTGAAACTAAAGTTAAGTAATGAAAATGCAACGAATTCGTTGCATTTTTTATTTGCTATTCTTTACTGTTTTAAACTATGTTTAACATTGAAAATGGATAATAAACCGTAATCTACAATAGCCACAGTTTTAAAGGATGATCACGATGATCAAAAAAACTTTAGCCACCGTTATGCTCGTTTCTGCATTCACATTGAGTTCAATGAGTTTTGCAGCAGACTTAGAACAGAACATGAAAACACTTGCTAAAAATTATAAAGCATTCAATCAAACCACAAATGCGGCAGATGCCAATAAAGCTTTGGACAATATGCGTGCTGCTGCAACAGATGCCAAAAAAGTTAAGTTGAAAGGCCGTGGCGATGCAAGCGCGCCAACATCAACGCAATTATTTGATCAACTGATTGCGCAAATTGACAAAACTCAAGCTTTGGTGAAAGGCGGTCATTTAGATCATGCCAAAATGGAAGGCAAAAAACTTGCTGACATTCGTGATCAAGGACATAAGCTTTATCATTAATAAATTCATCAAGACTAGAAATGATTAAGACTAGAAATAATCAAGACCAGAAATAATCAAAACCGTTAGTGTTTATCACTAGCGGTTTTTTTAGATTCACTTTTAATAATGAAGATATTTAAACTGAGCATGATTTGGATTTTCTCTATAACTGTCTATTGCTAAAGTAATATGAGTAGAAGGAGGGAAATGTGATGCAACAGCATAAACAATTTGAACGTATAGCTCAGGCAATTGAATACATTAAGAAAAATTTTAAAGATCAGCCTAATTTAGATGAAGTGGCTGCACATGTTCATTTAAGTCCTGCACATTTTCAACGCTTATTTACTGAATGGGCAGGAACAAGTCCGAAGAAATTTTTGCAATATATCAGTTTGGAACATGCAAAAAGTATTCTCAAACAAGATCAAAGTGTGTTGGATGCAACCTTTGAAACAGGGTTGTCTAGTACCAGCCGTTTGCATGATTTATTTATTCAAATTGAGGGGATGACACCTGCTGAATATAAAAATGGCGGGGAAAATTTAACAATCAATTATCAATATGTTGAAACGTTTTTTGGTGAAGCGATTATTGCCTCAACAACAAAGGGTATATGTTTTATGGCATTTATTGAAAATAGAATGGATGCTTATGCAGCACTGATCGAGCAATTCCCCAATGCTGAATTTATTTGGCAGTCAGATGACTTGCAACAAAATGCTTTAGAAATATTTTCATCAAAACCTTTGAATTTACCCCAAATTAAATTGCATTTAAAAGGTACTGATTTTCAGCTGAAAGTGTGGGAATGTTTACTCAAAATTCCCATGGGAAAACTTTCAAATTATGGTGAAATTGCAAAACATATAGAAACACCTAAAGCATCAAGAGCTGTAGGAACAGCCATTGGCAATAATCCAGTCGCATTCTTGATCCCATGCCATCGTGTGATTCAATCTACGGGTGTTTTTGGTGCATATCACTGGGGCAAAACTCGCAAAATGGCCATGATTGGTTGGGAAGCAGGGCATTGTTATGAATAAATCTGAACAAAAATCACCGCAGATACATTTAGATTTAGGAAATTCTCAAATCCACGTAAATGCAAATCTGTTACCCCAAGACGGTACGGTGAATTATTACGGTAAAATTTTTGATGAGCACACTGCCAATTATTATCTAGAACGATTATTGATGACTATTGCATGGCAACATGATCAAGCTATTATTTTTGGAAAAACGATAACAACGAAAAGAAAAGTGGCTTGGTATGGCGATCAAGCATTTGAATACACTTATTCGAATATTCAAAGATATGCATTAGTTTGGACAGAAGAATTATTAAAACTTAAAGCGATCGTTGAACAAAAAACCGGTGAAAGTTTTAACTCATGTCTACTCAATCTTTATCATACGGGTGCAGAAGGTATGGCTTGGCATAGTGATGGGGAAATAGATTTAAAAAAGAATGGTGCAATTGCTTCATTGAGTTTTGGTGCAGAACGTAAGTTTTCTTTTAAACATAAGCAGACTCAGGAAAAAGTTGATATTTTCTTAGAGCATGGCAGCCTATTGGTCATGAAAGATGTGACTCAAACGTATTGGTTGCATCGTTTAGCGCCAACAAAGAAGGTATTTAGAGCACGTGTTAACCTGACCTTCAGAACGATTATTGAGTAAAGTAATACGAGATGCATTCACGATTTCACACTGAAATTTAGAACGCTTTCCATACGTAATAAAAAAGACCGCATAAAGCGGTCTTTTCAAACTTAAAATCTAATTGAGAATCAGAGAAATTAAGCTTGACCTTCAGCAGCAGCGGCCTGAGCACGCTCCATATTTGCTTCGAACTCTGCATCAAAATTGATTGGAGTAAGTAGCAATTGAGGGAAACTACCTTTAGTCACAAGTTCATTCACCGCTTCACGAAGGAAAGGGAATAAAATATTTGGACAATATGCACCTAAAATGTAAGGAAGGCGATCTTCTTCAATGCCATCAATCAAGAAAATACCTGCTTGAGTTACATCTACGATAAATGCTGTATCGCCTGCGTTATTCGCTTGAACAACAACTTTTAATGATACTTCGAAATGAGTATCATCAATTTTTTCAGCAGCAGATGACAAGTTGATATTCAACTCAGGTTGCCATTCTTTTGTAAAAACTTGAGCCCCAGGCACTTCAAAAGATAAATCTTTAGCGTAAATACGTTCTAAAGCAAGTTGTGGTTGAGCTTGTTGTTCTTCACTCATTATTTATTCCTTCAATTTTTCGTGTGTTAACCAAGTAATTCGTCGAGTTTGCCATCTTTTTCTAAAGCATAAAGCTGGTCAAAACCGCCAATAAACTGATCATTGATAAAAATTTGTGGCACTGTACGGTGTCGGGTTTTTTGCATAAGCTCAACCTTCACTTCTGGCGCTTCTTCATCTAGATTGATTTCGGTAAAAGTAACACCTTTACGCTCAAGTAGAGATTTTGCACGTACGCAATATGGGCAGAAAGTTGTTGAATAAACTTTTACTTCAGCGGTCATGTTGAACTCCTTTCGCTTATTTCTTAGCTTTAACTAATGGCAAGCCTTGAGCTTTCCAATTACTAATACCACCATCAAGACGATAACTATCTGCATGACCGACCTGTTGTAATGCTGTACCTGCAACTTGACCTAAGTTACAGATATACACGATTGGACGATCCGCAGCTTTTAACTCTTCAATATGACTTGAAATTTGGCTATATGGAATATTACGGCTACCACTGATATGTCCTTCACGGAAATCCTTAGCATCACGCAAATCTACAAGCATGGCATTTTTAGCTTTCACTAAAATACCCAATGATTGTGGTGAAATTTTACGACCATTACGTTGTCCTTCAAAAATAAAGAACAAGGCAACAAGTACCCCTAAAATACCAAACAAGAAGGGGTGATTCCCCATAAACTCAAACCAGCGTTCCACAAGTCACCTAATTACAATCAAAAATTGTGTCGAGTATAGCGTATATATATGGTGATCAAAATCACCGCTTCAAGGTTAGTTTTAAAGAAATTTAACTTTTTTGTTGCGCATCAGTGATTTCTTCAATTAAGCGCAAATAACTTTCTAGTCGTCTGGCTAAAACCTCACCATTTTCTACAGCAGCTTTAACTGCACACTGTTTCTCATGGGTATGGGTGCAATTTCTGTATTGGCAATGTCCCAAGAAATTGCCAATATCGGGGAATCCAGCATCAATTTTTTCTAAATCTAAATGCCAAAGTCCAAATTCACGAATTCCTGGAGAATCAATCAAAGCACCATTTTCCCCAAAACGAATTAAACGTGTTGAAGTTGTTGTATGTTGCCCTAATGCCGAATTTTCCGAAATAATATTGGTTTTTTGCGCTGCATCGGGAACAATAATGTTAATTAATGAGCTTTTACCCACACCTGACTGACCGACAAAGGCAACGGTTTCATTATCTAGACGTTGTGCCAATTCACTCAGATCACCTTCAGCTTGTGTGATTAAAACTTCATAGCCTAAGTTTTGATATTCTTTCAGCAAATCTAAGATTGGGTCATTTTCTTTGAGTAAATCAGATTTATTCAATACCAATAACACAGGGATATCAGCTTCTGCACATGCCACTAAATAGCGGTCAATTAAAGTCGGCGCAGGTTCAGGTAAAGCAGCAAAAACAATAACAATGAGGCTAATATTGGCAGCGACAGGTTTGACTTTATGATAACGGTCAGGTCGAGTCAAAAGAGATGTACGTGGGTGAATGGCTGTGATAATCCCTAAACCCGTATTTGGGTCAGCTTGCCATTTGACTTTATCACCTGTTACCAATAACTCTAAGTTGGTTCGCGTATGACAACGCCATACACTGCCTATTTCAATCGGTTTCCAAAAAGGCTCAGGTTCGCCAGTTTTGACTTGAGGTTTTTCAGGATGATGACTTGGAGTTGAAAGCGCTTGTATTTCGAGTTGTCGCCCATAATGTTGAACAACAAGACCTTCAAGATCGTTAGACGTATCGATTTCTTCTTGGCGTGTTTTGTGTTGTTTCTGAATGCGACGTTGTTGCTGTTCAGTTAAACGACGTTTACGAATTAAAGCCATTCATATCCTAAAAAACCATGCATATTGAAAGGCAAAAATAACATGATGGGCGAATGAATTACAGCGAAGATGCTAGAAATTTGCTACTATTCTTATTTTCTAACCTAATAAGATTGCATTATATGAGCAGCACCGCTGATACTCGCCTGATTTGGATCGACCTTGAAATGACAGGTCTGGATACAGATAACGATAAGATTATCGAGATTGCAACCATTGTAACCGATGATCATTTGAATATCTTAGCGGAAGGCCCTGTGCTCGCAGTGCATCAGTCTGATTTAATTTTAAATGCAATGGATGAATGGAACACCAAACAACATGGTCAATCGGGTTTGATTGAACGTGTACGCCGTAGCAAACTTACAGCGCAAGATGCGGAACAGCAAACCCTAGAGTTCTTGAAAAAGTGGGTAAATCCTAAAACTTCACCGATGTGTGGTAACTCGATTTGCCAAGACCGCCGTTTTATGCATCGCTTAATGCCTGAGCTTGAGCAATTTTTCCATTATCGTAATCTAGACGTTTCTTCTGTAAAAGAGTTGGCAAAACGCTGGCGTCCAGAAATTATGAGTGGTTTAAAGAAAAATGCTTCGCATTTGGCGATGGATGATATTCGTGATTCGATTGCTGAGCTTAAATATTATCGTCAGTACTTCTTTATTACCAATCAAGATTGATAGTTAACCTTTTAGTTATTTTTAAATGAATAATGTTCGTGCATCAAGAGGCTGAATCAGCCTCTTTTTTAACCACTTTTCATTTTGAGTTTTTAAGTTATACTTATCCTAATGATCTTCGATGATGCGTTACAAAAAATAGCAAGCAATTCAAATTGTTTGCAATAAAACGTTTTAATATTCTTTTATATTTGAATTATTACAAAGAGAGTGACTATGCAAAGTAATAACCCAATTTTAACGCGTGCGGAAACGTATGCAGATTATGCAGAACCTATGACTGTACAAGGTGCAATCCAAAAATCAGTTTTGTTAACTGTGATTGCCGCTGTACTGGGTTTGGGTATTTTTTTCTATAGCTTTAGTACTTTAAATATTGGTATTGCATACGCTGCTGCAATGGTTGGTGCAATTGGTGGTCTTATTCTCGCGTTAATTACCACATTTAAACCGAATACCGCACCTGTTTTAGCAATCCCTTATGCATTTTTTGAAGGTGCTTTTTTGGGTGGCGTATCGGTTATTTTCCAAATGAAATTCCCTGGTGTGCCATTACAAGCACTTTTGGCAACCTTTGTAACAACCTTGGTGATGTTTGGTTTATACCGTTTTCAGATTATTCATGCGACTGAGAAATTCAAATCAGTTGTGATGTCTGCAACGATTGCGATTGCATTGGTTTTTGTGGTGCAATTTGTTATGCGTTTAGCCTTTGGTTCAAGTATTCCATTCATTTTTGAAAGTAACTGGTTAGGTCTTGGTTTTGCAGCATTTGTTGCTGTTATTGCTTCGCTTAATTTAATTCTTGATTTTGATTTGATTGAATCTGCTGCTGCGCAACGTGCGCCTAAAGCATTTGAATGGTTGTGTGGTATTGCGTTATTGGCAACTTTGGTTTGGATGTATTATTCATTCATGCGCTTATTTAGCTTACTTCAAGGTGATGATTAATTTGATTTAATTCATTCCTGTGTAGGCTGTACCAAAAAATCACGCTCATGAGCGTGATTTTTTATTATTTCGTAAACTTTCGAAAAAAGATGCATTATGCAATTTTGTTCTGCGCAAAGTCTTGGCATTATGCATGCAAACATTATCAAGTGAGAATTTCATGGCACAAGGACTATTGGCAGGTAAGCGCTTTTTAATTGCGGGCGTTGCGAGTAAATTATCCATTGCATTTGGTATTGCTCAGGCATTACACCGTGAAGGTGCAGAACTTGCATTTACTTATCCAAATGAAAAATTAAAAAAACGTGTTGATGAGTTTGCAGAACAATTCGGTTCACAATTGGTATTTCCTTGTGATGTTGCAAATGATGCTGACATTGACAATGCTTTTGTTGAATTGGCAAAACACTGGGACGGTTTAGATGGTGTGGTGCACTCGATTGGTTTTGCACCAGCGCATACGCTTGATGGTGACTTTACTGATGTGACTGACCGTGAAGGTTTTAAAGTTGCACATGACATTAGCGCATATAGTTTTGTGGCAATGGCACGTGCTGCAAAACCGTTATTGCTTGTCCGTCAAGGTTGTTTACTGACGTTGACTTATCAAGGTTCTGAAACTGTAATGCCAAACTATAATGTTATGGGCATGGCAAAAGCATCATTAGAAGCAGGTGTACGTTACTTAGCTTCAAGCCTTGGTGCTGAAGGGATTCGTGTCAATGCAATTTCAGCAGGACCTATCCGTACTTTGGCTGCTTCAGGAATCAAATCATTCCGTAAAATGTTGGATGCTAATGAGAAAATTGCACCATTAAAACGTAATGTGACGATTGAAGATGTAGGGAATGCTGCATTATTCCTATGTTCACCGTGGGCAAATGGTATTACTGGCGAAATTCTTTATGTTGACGCTGGTTTCAATACTGTAGGTATGAGCCAATCGATGATGGATAGTGAATAACTTTTTGTTCTCATTATTCTAAATGCTTTATAAAAAGCCCTTTACAGGGCTTTTTTAAGTTTTAAGGCAATTGCTTAATCGGACTGCCACCCAAAGCTTGCATCAAAGTAACATAAGCATTGTATTGATTTTGTTTGGTTTGAACCAACGATACTCGAGCATTTCGAGTTGTTTCCTGTGCATCCAATAAATTTTTCAATGCAATTGCACCATTACGATAACGTACTTCAGTTAAACGCTCCGTTTTTTCAGCAAGCTCTAAATTTTTTTGCTGAAAAGTCACTTGCTTGTCTAATTCACTACGGTTTGACAGCGCATTTTCAGTATCGGCAAATGCTTGATATAGCGTATTACGATACTGAATAATTGCTTTTTCATAGTCCAATTCACTGATCTTGATATCTTTCTTCATATCATTATATTGAAGAAACGGTAAGCTCAAGCTTGCACCTAAAGTCAGAGCAGGGTTTTTCAATAAATTGGTCAATGATGTACTGGTCGAGCCTAAATTTCCAGTAAGGCTAATGGAAGGGTAGTAACTGGCTTTGGTTGCATCTTTGGTTGCTAATGACTCACGTAAACGTAATTCAGCAGCACGTAAATCAGGACGACGAGACAAAATATCCGCAGGTAAACCCGACGCAATATTCGGCAAACTGATACGAGGTAAACGTTTAGGCTCTTGAATATTCAATTGCTGAACTGGAATTTGTAGTAACACCGCTAATGCAGTACGAGCTTCAACCAACTGCTGCTCAATTTGACTTAAACTGGCTTTTTGACTTTGCACAGATTGCTCAGCCTGCGTCAAATCGAGACCAGAAACAGCTCCTGCTCGATACTGTGTTCGTACCAATTCATAGGTTTTTTGTGTTGCGGCTAAACTTTGTTGTGCTGTGCTATAACGCTCATTCAAATAGCCCAATTGCCAATATAAATTTGCAGTTGTTCCCACTAAAGTTTGCCCAGTGGCTTGCAAATCTTGTTCAGTGGCTAAAGATTCCCATTTGGCTGCCTCAGTTTGACGAGCCAATTTTCCAAACAAGTCAACTTCATAGCTCACACCTGCACTTAAAGATACACCTTTGGCAGCATCATCACCTGAATTTAGATCAAAACTATGTCCTGTCGATACGCCTGAGTTGACACGAGGTCCTTGTTGGTCACGTGCCAAACCAGCTTTTAAACGTGCAGTTTGTAAATTGATGCCAGCAACAGCCAAATCAGCATTACGTTGAATAACTTGATCCACCAATTGGTTGAGCTGAGTGTCTCCAAATAAAGTCCACCACTGATCTGCATACAAATCTGCATGGATCTGTTGAGATTTCGCCTTGTCATAAGCAAAGCTATTCGGAATTTGCACAGAAGGTGCTTCATAGGGAGTTTTGACTACAGCAGCACATCCGACCAATGAACTTCCAAGAATCAAGGCTGTTACAAGTTTTGTTAAATTCATTTGCATGAAATTTTTCCTTATTCTTTGATTATTCACGGGACAGTGCATCAACAGGATTGAGCTGTGCTGCATTACGTGCAGGAATGAATCCAAACACCACACCAATCAAAGTTGAACAGACGAAAGCGGCAATAATTGAAGTTGTTGAATAGGCCATTTGGAAGGAGCCTTTGGCCACTTGACTAAAGAGTTGTCCGATTCCTAAAGAGAGTAGAACACCTAAAATGCCACCTAGAATACAGACTAAAATTGCTTCAATTAAAAACTGCTGCAAAATATCGCTTTGACGCGCACCTACAGCCATACGTACCCCAATTTCTTGGGTACGTTCTGTCACAGAGACCAACATGATATTCATGACACCAATACCGCCGACCACCAGTGAAATGACTGCAATCGCAGAAACCAATAAGGTCATGGTCTGTGTGGTTTGTTCAATAGTTTCACGAATACTATCTGAGTTTTGAGTAAATACATCTTGAGCACCGTGGCGTTGTTCAAGTAAAGATAGAATGGCATTTTCAGCAACAGCCGTTGGATATTCATCTTTCACTCGGACAATAATACTTCGTACATTGGCTTGACCTAACATGCGACTCATGACTGTTGAATACGGTAAATAGACATTTAGACTGTCAGAATTTCCCATCATGCCTTGTTGCGCATCCACAACGCCAATGATTCGGCTTGGGACACTGCCGAGTAAAATGACTTGTCCTAAAGGATCTGTACCATCACTAAAGAAGGTTTTTTTAGTATTTGAATCAATCACCACATCTTGAGCACGTTGCGTCACGCTTTGCTTATCAAAAGCTTGCCCCGAGGCAAAGGTTAAACCTTTTACATTAAAGAAGTCGTTACTGACTCCATTGACTGTGGCAGAAGCTTCAATTTCTTTAAAACGAGCAGTGACACTACTATTCACCGTCGGACTGACGGCTTCAACATAGGGCTGTTCAGAGAGTGCATCGGCATCGGAGGGAACGAGGGTTTTAAACTGCGCTGTTTTGGAGTTATCGCCAAAGCCACGACCTTGGAACACCGTAATGGTATTGGTACCTAAACTGCTAATATTTTCAAGGATCTGTTTTTGCGAACCATTGCCTAGAGCAACGACTGAAACCACAGAGGCAATCCCAATAATGATGCCGAGCATGGTGAGGAATGTACGCATACGATGCGCATTCATTGCCAATAAAGCCATACGGAATGCTTCAGCAAAACGGTCTAATGCAGAACGCCATTTTGAAGATTTTTTTCGACTAGATTTTGGCTCATTCTCTACAACAACATCAATTTCTTTATCATGCTCAGGTGTATTCGGGCGGTCTGAAATAATATTGCCATCACTGATCTCAATAATACGTGTCGCATTTTTAGCAACATTCATATCATGGGTGACTAAAATGATGGTGTGACCTTTGGCATTGAGTTCACGTAAAATACGTATCACTTCAACACCACTATTTTTATCCAATGCACCTGTTGGCTCATCGGCAAGGATTACATCACCACCATTCATCAAGGCACGAGCAATCGACACACGTTGTTGTTGACCACCTGAGAGCTGATTCGGACGGTTTTGAGTTTTTTCGCCAAGACCTAAATCAGTCAATATTTCATGTGCACGTTTTTGGCGAACAGTCGGATCCATACCTGCATAAATGGCAGGCACTTCAACGTTTCCAGCTGCATTTAAATCGCCAAGTAAGTGATAACGCTGAAAAATAAAACCAAAATATTCACGACGAAGCTGTGCCAATTCATCTGCTTCAAGTTCACGAGTTTCTCGTCCATTGACTTGATAGCTACCCGAAGTGGGTTGGTCTAAACAACCCAAAATATTCATTAATGTTGATTTACCAGAGCCTGATTGTCCAACAATAGCAACCAGTTCTCCTGCATAAATTTTTAAATTAATGCTTTTTAAAATTTGAATCGTGGATTCACCCGCAGGGAACTCACGAATCAGATTATTCACCTCTAACAGAGGTTGGTCGATCTGATTATTGTTTTGTTCCATGCTTAAAATCTCATTGCGCCACTACGGTTACTACGCTTAGCAGCATCATTCGATGTATCAGAACCATCTGCCAAGATAACTTGTTCACCTTCATTCAAACCACGTAACACTTGTGCGGTCACGCGGTTGTTTAATCCAACTAAGACTTGTTTGCGTTTAGTTGTGTTATCCGCTTGGAGTATACGAACGACAGCGACAGATGCTTTACCTTGCTCAACGAGTGCTTTTTCATCTGCTGTCAGTTGTAGACGTTCTGGGCGTTCACTATTGCCAGTGCCATTTTTATTGCTTTGGTTTTTTTGTGTTCCATTCGATTGCGTTGCACTTGCTGACGTATTCGAATTTTTATTACCTGAGCGTTCTGTACGATTTGAAGTTTGTAATGCGGCTGCAGGGATAGTCAGTGCATTTTTTGCTTCTGCTAAGATAATGTAAACCTGAGCAGTCATGTCGATACGCAATTTTCCATCATCGTTGGGAACATCAAACAGGGCATTGTAATAAATTGCTGTACTTGAAGATGATGAAGAGTTGCTTGATGTTTCTGTATTGATTGATTCAGGTGCAGGCTCGACCTGACGCAAAGTTGCATAACGCTTTTTCTCGCTATCACCTAAAGTGGTAAAATACACTTTTTGACCTTCTTCAACCTTCATCACATCCGCTTCAGAAATTTGTGCTTTGATGGTCATGGTGTCTAATTTTGCCAATTTCACAATCGTTGGTGCACTTTGGTTTGCGTTTACGGTTTGACCTTCTTCAGTCACAATTGCAACCACAGTTCCATCCATTGGTGCCACAATACGGGTATAACCTAAGTCTTCTTTGGCTGTTGCTTGAGTTAAACGTGATTGTTCAATTTGTGCATTCATGGCCGTAATATCGGCTTGAGCTGTTTTAAAGGCAGCTAAAGCACTTTCATATTCTGCTTTCGATGTTGCATCTTGAGCAAACATATTCTTTTGACGGTTATATTCTGCTTCGGCTTTGGCTAATGTTGCTTGTTTGGTTGCCAACTGCGCTTGTTGGTTTTTGATATTGGCTTCCGTGGTTTTTAATTCATTTTCCTGACGGACTGAATCAATTTGTGCAATCAGTTGGCCTTGCTTCACTTGGTCACCCAATTTCACATACATTTTTTTGACTTGACCTGAAACCTGCGCACCAACACTGACCATTTTGGTTGCTTCTAAGTCACCTGTAGCAAGAACAGAGTCTTCAATATCTCCACGGCTAGCTTCTGCCGTGATGTACTGTGGTTGTTCATTTTTAGGTTTAAGCATAAACCAAGAAATAGTTGCAATAATGGCAAGACAAACCGCTATTAGAATGGCTTTTGCAGGTTTTATTTTTGGCATGGCAAATGAATGGCTGATTTGAAAATTGATTAAATTATAATGAGCAATTAAGGATAAAGCGTGAATTTTTTCAAATAAATAGAAATGAGAATTATTTTCCATACTAATTCTCATTGTTTTCATTTTATAAAATATTGAGGTTTAAGTATTGATAAATAATGTTTTCCCACACAGTTCAGCAATACACTGTTGAATTAAATGTTCAGGATTTTCTTTACTTAGACCTTTAATCGCAGCATCGATACGTAATAAAAGTTGTGGCCAATTCAAAAAAGCACGAGGATTTAAGCGTCTAAGTGTTTGTTGGTAATGAGAAACTTTAGTTTTCCAAATACCCAGTTGTAACGCATTTTGTGGTTGTTCATACAATTGCATCAAAAGACGCATTTCTTTACTGATCGTCCACAGAATTAAACTGTTTGGTTCACCAGATTCAATGAGGTATTGGAAAATTTTAACGGATAAGGCTAAGTTTCCAGAAAGCAATGCATCACTCAAATCGAAAGTGCTATAGCGAGACTGATCTTGTAGACATTCTTGCAAATGTTCAATTTCAATTTGCTTCTGATCTGGAAATGTATCTGCAACTCGCATCAAGCTATTTTTTGCCGCCAATAGATTATGTTCATGGTGCTGTTCTAACCATGTCCATGCATCTTGATTGAGTTGCACACCCAATTGATCCGCTTCTATAGACAAAATACGTTGACGGTCTTGTGGGTAATTTGCTGTCAGTGAAACGACCACACCATTGGCTTCTACAGTTTGAAAAAAGCTTGATTTTAAACTTGCAGAATCTTGCTTAGGCATGACAATTAAAAGCAAATTATGTTCATTGTGTTGAATATATTGCTTAAGTTGTTTGAGTGCATTGGCATCTGGTTTGATATTGCCATGTACTTCGATCGCTAAGTTCTGCGAAAAAAGCGACAAACTGTTTAATGCATTAAATACATTTTTCCAGTCTGCGACACTATTTAAATCATAACGCTGTCTTTCAATTTCATGTGATGCCCAACTTTTACGAAAGGCATCTAAAACATTTTGTTCTAAAAGTGGTTCTTGACCATATAAAATCCAAGCTCCACGAGCTTCATCGACTCTTTTTAAGGCTTGTAAATAGTCAAGTTTCATACTGAATTTATTGCGCCGCAGGTTGGATATTGATGGATTTTGCTTTTGGTAAGCGATTTGCCGCAATTTGACGAGTCATTTGCTGAGCAATATCATCAATCAAAATTTGACTTAAATAATTGTACTGTTGGTCATCTGTATTGACCGTTTCAACATCATATTGATAACTGCGTGAAGCGGTTAATGTACGTGGTTCAGTAATTGGATTGCCTTGTTTATCTTCAATTTGGAAAGTGACGCTCAAACGTAATAAAGTTTCAATTAGCTTACCATTGAGTTCATGGCGAACAGGTTTGTAATCCAGTACACGTAACACATAAGCATCATTGGCATTACTGAGTTGAACGCCAGTTGCAGTTAAATACACACTGAGCTTTTTCTCAAGATCATCGGTATTTTTAGGAAGTTGTAAGTTTAATTTTGTATAAACCAAAGGCGTTGCTTGTGCATTGGTGCCTTTTAAGTGAAAGCCACAGCCGACTAAGCCCGCACTTAGACCCAAAGTTAATACAACTGCGGCAACACGTTGAACTAAATGCATGCTTTGTCCTCTTTGATATTCCAAAATTTATGGAATATTTAATTTTTTAAAATTCACCACATTTTAGAATTAAAGCCCGTTGAATGACAACGGGCTTTGTTTGGGTTTTGTTTATCGCTTTCAGTTCCTTCTCCCTCAGGGAGAAGGTTAGGATGAGGGGAATTTACCTCTCCCTAGCCCTCTCCTAGAAGGAGAGGGAACTTAAGAAGGAGCTTTAAAGCGTTTTAAACCACTAAATTCACTAATTTATTCGGTACAACGATCTCTTTCTTGGTTGGGCCAGTCAAGAATTGTTGAACTTCTGGTAATGCTTTTGCCAATGCCAATAATTCATCTTTCGATGCATCAACTGACACTTCTAATTTACCACGAAGTTTACCATTCACCTGCACCACAATCGTTTGTGTATTACGTGTTAAAGCAGATTCATCCACAGTAGGGAATAACACAGTGGTTAAATCAATACCAAACTCAGCCAATAAAGTTTGACTTAAATGAGGTGCAAACGGTGCAAGCAAAGTAAGCAAAGTCATAATCGCTTCACGTGCTACAGCAACATCATTGTCATCTTTTGCATCAAACTTATTACTCGCATTCAATAACTCCATCAATGCAGCAATCGCTGTATTGAATGCATGACGACGTTCGATGTCATCACCGACCTTTTGAATGGTTTCATGGGTTTTACGACGTAAGTCTTGCGCTTCAGTAGACAACTTTGCAGTGTCAATCGCGGCAGCAGAGTTACCTTTTTCAAGGAAGCTTGTCGTTAAACGCCAAACACGTTTCAAGAAACGATTTGAACCTTCAACACCTGCATCAGACCATTCTAAAGACTGATCTGGTGGTGCAGCAAACATCATAAACACACGTGCAGTATCTGCACCGTATTGGTCAATAATGGCTTGTGGGTCGATACCATTATTCTTTGATTTCGACATCTTTTCTTGACCACCAACCACAACCTCTTGGCCATCACCATTATATTTTGCTGAGATAATACGACCTTTTTCGTCTTTCTCTAACTCGATATCTGCTGGGTTAAACCAAGTTTTCTTACCTGAATCTGCTTCACGATAGAAAGTATCAGCAAGCACCATACCTTGAGTTAAAAGGTTAGTGAATGGTTCATTGCCCTGTACTACACCTTCATCACGCATTAACTTGTGGAAGAAACGTGCATAAAGTAAATGTAGAATCGCATGCTCCACACCACCGATATATTGGTTTACAGGAAGCCATGTCTGCGCAGCTTCAGGTTTAACTAGGCCACCAGTAAAATCAGGAGATGCATAGCGAGCATAATACCAAGATGATTCTACAAAGGTATCCAATGTATCTGTTTCACGACGTGCATCGCCACCACAGCTTGGGCATTGGGTTTCATAAAATTCAGGCATTTTATTTAACGGGTTGCCTGAACCATCTGGAACAACATCTGTTGGCAGAACAACTGGAAGTTGTTCTTCAGGAACAGGTACTTGACCACATTTCTCACAGTTGATCATTGGAATTGGGCAACCCCAATAACGTTGACGAGAAACGCCCCAGTCACGTAAGCGGAATTGAACTTTAGGATTCGCCAATTCTTGTGGTTGTAATTTAGCAAGCAAAGCGTCATAAGCTTGCTGAATGGTTAAGCCATTCAATTCACCTGAATTTATTAGAGTACCTTCTTTAACGCCGTACCATTCCTGCCAATTTTGTGCGTCGTATTCGCCATCACCTTGTTTAGCATTGTCAATCACTTGGGTGATTGGAAGTCCAAATTTATTGGCAAATTCAAAGTCACGTTCATCATGTGCAGGTACACCCATCACAGCACCAGAACCGTAAGACATCAACACATAGTTGGCAATCCAAACAGGAACTTCTTCACCTGTCACAGGATGTTTTACAGATAGACCTGTTGCCATGCCTTTTTTCTCAGCAGTCGCAAGATCCGCTTCAGCAACAGAACCCATACGGCATTCTTCAATAAATGCTTTTAAAGCATCATTGTTTTCAGCTGCTTTCAGTGCAATAGGGTGTTCTGCTGCTACAGCAACATAACTCACACCCATTAAAGTATCTGGACGAGTGGTATAAACAGTCAAAGCATCTGCATAAATGTCTGGATTTGCAGAAGGGAAGGTAACATCCATCCCTTGTGAGCGACCAATCCAGTTGCGTTGCATGGTCAAGACTTGTTGTGGCCAACCATCTTTTAACGTATCTAAATCGTCTAATAATTCTTGCGCATAGTCTGTAATGCGGAAGTAATACATTGGAATATCACGTTTTTCTACCAATGCACCTGAACGCCAACCGCGACCATTTTCAACTTGCTCATTGGCAAGTACAGTTTGATCCACTGGATCCCAGTTCACTGTTGAAAGTTTGCGGTAAATCAGACCTTTTTTATATAGTTGAACGAATAACCATTGTTCCCAGTGATAATATTCTGGTGTACACGTTGCAAATTCACGATCCCAATCGACAGAAAGCCCAAGTTTCTTTAACTGATCACGCATATATGCGATATTTTCAAAAGTCCACTTTGCAGGAGCAACTTGATGGGCAATCGCTGCATTTTCAGCAGGCAGACCAAAAGCATCCCAACCCATCGGTTGTAGAACAGTTTCACCTTTGAGACGGTGAAAGCGACTGATCACATCGCCAATTGTATAGTTACGCACATGACCCATATGCAGTTTGCCGCTTGGGTATGGGAACATCGAGAGGATATAACGACGTGGACCTTCTACAGTGTCGGCAACTTTGAATGATTTGCGATTTTCCCAGTCTTTTTGGACTTGAGGCTCAATCGCGCTCGCTTGATATTCAGGGTCAATATGAGTAGTCATAAACGTATTTTGAGAATAATGGTTAAAAAACTGTGTTGCACAGCATAGCGCAAAATGCACTAAAAAGTGAATTTTGCGTGTGATTTAAAACTGAAAAAATTAAAGTGTTTTATTATTTTGGCACTTTAATCCAATTATCGAGCAACTTCGGCATTTGAAGACACCTTTTGAGCATTTTGTAATGCGGCATTCGCTTCTTTTTGCTGATCGACTATTGGTGCTGAATTTTGCCCATTCGCAACAGGTTGTGGTGCAGTTTGTGGCACAGCTGGCTGAGTGGCCACAGGCTGTACAGGCACAGGTGCAGTTTTTACTGGTGTTGAATTTCCTCCCCAACCATAAGTATCTACTTTTGTTTTACTCCGTGAGTTTTTAGGTGGCGGTGTTGTGGTGTAATGTGTAGAACCTTTGCTATCTACCCATTTATAATATTGTTTTGCATGCGTTGTCGTCATTGTCATGCCTAGTGTAGCTGCTACCAATGTCGCTAGAACCGTATGTGTCAGACCATGTTTTTGTTTCATTATTAAAAGACCTTTGCGTCAACTTTATATAAACAGGACGTTAAAATTTTCCGAGTTGTTAATATACATTGGATCTTTTTATACGAACCTGCATATTTAACTGGATTTGTTTATATTTTATACTATTTTGTATTTTTTTAAATAATTCTCTCGAAATTTTATTGATTTATAAGTGATTGAAATTTTATTTATAAATCATTCAAAAAAAAGGAATAGTTTTAAAAATAAGCGGATGGTAAATAATCAATAAAAACCCAGCGAGAAACCTTGACTTTGTTCGCTAAAACTACAAAAATGCTTGCTTTAGTTTCAGATGTTTTATTCGATCACCCTTCGAATAAAAGTATCAAAGCAGGCAATAACGTTTTCTCTAAGCCGAGAAAACGAACCTAACCGAAAAATGTTTATCCCAACATATTTCAGTGATTCATATAGCTCAAACGGCTGTGCGAAGATTTTATTATTTATTGCTGCAAAAACTTTTAAATATGTGTGCTATAACAGAGCGCACAATCAACGAATGAAAACACAGACTATGTCTCCCATAGGGCTGTGGAAAAAAGATTAGGGTGAATACGTTGGAACTTTTATCTGGTGGTGAAATGCTAGTTCGTGCATTGGCGGACGAAGGCGTTGAACATGTTTTTGGATATCCAGGCGGCGCAGTATTACATATTTATGATGCGCTATTTAAACAAGATAAAATCAATCATTATCTCGTACGTCATGAGCAAGCTGCTGGTCATATGGCAGATGCTTATTCACGCGTAACGGGCAAAACAGGCGTGGTGCTCGTCACTTCTGGACCTGGCGCAACAAATACCGTAACACCAATTGCAACAGCTTATATGGACTCAATCCCAATGGTGATTTTGTCTGGTCAAGTTGCATCGCATTTGATTGGTGAAGACGCTTTCCAAGAAACGGATATGGTCGGTATTTCTCGTCCGATCGTAAAACACAGTTTCCAAGTGCGTCATGCGAGTGAAATTCCTTCAATTATTAAAAAAGCATTTTATATTGCATCTTCTGGTCGTCCGGGACCTGTTGTTGTTGATATTCCTAAAGATGTAACTAATCCTGCTGAAAAATTTGCTTACGAATATCCTGATAAAGTGAAAATGCGCTCTTATCAGCCACCTCAAAGAGGTCATTCAGGTCAAATTCGTAAAGCTATTGAAGAACTGATTAACGCTAAACGCCCTGTTATTTATACAGGTGGTGGTGTTGTTCAGGGGAATGCTTCTGGATTATTGACTGAATTAGCACATTTATTAAATTACCCAGTGACCAATACCTTGATGGGCTTGGGTGGTTTTCCTGGTAATGATGAGCAATTCATTGGCATGTTGGGTATGCACGGGACTTATGAAGCCAATATGACCATGCATAATGCAGATGTTATTTTGGCAATCGGTGCGCGTTTTGATGACCGTGTAACCAATAACCCTGCTAAATTCTGTACCAATGCTAAAGTGATTCATATTGATATCGATCCTGCGACGATTTCAAAAACAATCATGGCACATATTCCAATTGTGGGTGCGGTAGAACCTGTACTTCAAGAAATGTTGGTTCAATTGAAACAAATGAATGTTTCAAAACCAAATCCTGAAGAGATCGCAGCATGGTGGGCACAGATCAATGAATGGCGCAAAGTTCATGGTTTACGTTATGAACCTGGCGTTGATGGTGTGATGAAACCACAACAAGTGGTTGAAGCATTGGATCGTATTACCAATGGTGAAGCGATCATTACTTCAGACGTTGGTCAGCATCAAATGTTTGGTGCAATGTATTATAAATACAAGCGTCCTCGCCAATGGATCAACTCAGGTGGTCTAGGCACGATGGGTGTAGGCTTGCCATACGCAATGGCAGCTAAGCTTGCTTTCCCTGATCAGCAAGTAGTGTGTATCACTGGTGAAGCATCGATTCAGATGTGTATCCAAGAGTTATCGACCTGTAAGCAATATGGCATGAATTTTAAAATTTTATGCTTAAATAACCGTGCTTTAGGTATGGTTAAACAATGGCAAGATATGAACTATGAAGGACGTCATTCAAGTTCTTATATCGAGTCATTGCCTGATTTTCCAAAATTAATGGAAGCTTACGGTCATGTAGGTATTCAAATTGATCATGCGGATGAGCTTGAATCTAAGCTTCAAGAAGCAATGGCAATTAATGATAAATGTGTATTCATCAATGTGATGGTTGACCGTACAGAGCATGTATATCCAATGCTTATTGCAGGTCAATCTATGCAAGATATGTGGTTGTCTAAAGGGGAGCGTACTGAATGAGACATATTATTTCTGTACTCGTTGAAAACGAAGCTGGTGCGCTTTCTCGTCTAGTTGGTTTGTTTAGTCAGCGTAACTACAATATTGAAACACTGAATGTTGCACCTACTGAAGACCCAACGTTGTCGCGTTTAACGCTGACAACGTATGGTGATGATCACAAAATTGAACAGATTACCAAGCAACTCAATAAATTAGTTGAGGTTGTTAAAGTTGTTGATTTGTCTGAAGGCGCACATATTGAACGTGAACTAATGCTGATTAAAGTCAAGGCATTAGGTTCTGCGCGAGCTGAAATTAAGCGTACAGCTGATATTTTCCGTGCTCAAGTTGTCGATGTAACACCGACGACTTATACCATTCAAATTGCAGGTACAACAGAGAAGATCGATGGTTTTATTGATGCGCTTGCTGAAAATACAATTTTAGAAGTTGTGCGTTCAGGTGTATCTGGTATTGCTCGTGGTGAAAAAGTACTTTCACTCTAGTTTTATCTCAATCAGTGATTAATATTTGATTTTTTATTCCCTCATGTATAACCTCTCCTGACAATTGGAGAGGGACTTAGACTAGAAGATTCCAAACAAAAATCTTCAGGATAAGAAGAGGAAACACAGCATTTTAGCGGAGACAGCAATGCAAATTTTTTATGATAAAGACTGCGACTTATCTATCATCCAAGGTAAAAAAGTAGCGATCATTGGTTATGGTTCACAAGGTCATGCACACGCACTTAACCTTAAAGATTCTGGCGTAGATGTAACTGTTGGTTTACGTGCAGGTTCTACTTCTTGGAAGAAAGCTGAGAATTCAGGTCTTAAAGTTGCTGAAGTTCCTGCTGCAGTTGCTCAAGCTGACGTAGTTATGATTTTGACTCCAGATGAGTTCCAATCTCAACTTTATCGTGATGTGATTGAACCTAATATCAAAGAAGGTGCAACTTTAGCATTTGCTCATGGTTTTGCTGTTCTTTATAACCAAGTTGTACCACGTGCAGATTTAGATGTAATCATGATTGCGCCTAAAGCACCTGGTCATACTGTACGCTCTGAATTCCAACGTGGTTCAGGTGTTCCAGATCTAATTGCAATTCACCAAGATGCTTCTGGTAATGCACGTAATTTAGCGCTTTCTTATGCTTCAGGCGTAGGTGGTGGTCGTACTGGTATCATCGAAACTTCTTTCCGTGAAGAAACTGAAACTGACTTATTCGGTGAGCAAGCAGTTCTTTGTGGTGGTGCTGTTGAATTGGTTAAAATGGGCTTTGAAACTTTAGTTGAAGCAGGTTATTCACCTGAAATGGCTTACTTCGAATGCTTACACGAACTTAAATTGATTGTTGATTTAATGTTTGAAGGCGGTATCGCGGACATGAACTATTCAGTATCTAACAATGCTGAATATGGCGAATATGTAACAGGTACTGAAGTGATTAACGAACAATCTCGTGAAGCGATGCGTAATGCGCTTAAACGTATTCAATCTGGTGAATACGCGAAGATGTTCATTAACGAAGGTGCATTGAACTATCCTTCTATGACTGCGCGTCGTCGTCAGAATGCAGCACATGGTATCGAAGTTACAGGTAACAAGTTACGTGCGATGATGCCTTGGATTCAAGCAAACAAGATTGTAGATAAAGAAAAGAACTAATTTTTAGTTTTCTTGTAAAAACCCACTCCTTTGAGTGGGTTTTTTTGTGATAAATTACACATTCTTGATCATTTGAATGCCGTACTAAATCATGAAAACACAATTCTTTGTCGCAATGACCACATTATCAATTTCATGCTTTGGTTTTGCAGAAACAGTACCGTCAGCGATAAATACTGAACTCAAACCATTCAGTGGTGTGCGCGTATCTATGCAACGTATGCTCAAATCGAGTGAAGGGCGATACTTTATGAGTTTATATGCAGGAATTGCCAATCCGCATGCGACATTGATTGATTTGATGAATAGTACAACAATTGGTTTTAAAGGTACGCAAAAGGGAGATCAGTTAGATTTAAAATCAATGAGTGATAATTCTGTGGATGCAGTAAATCACAGTTATCAACTGACAGGTATATTGAATGCAAATACAGGTTTGTTTAAAGCATCTTTATCGGATCATTCAAATGCTATTGGTCAATCTATACAGTTTGAACCCGCTTTTAAAGTAAGCAATAAACCTGTGTTTATTTTTAAGTTTTATGGACTGATTGATCCGAATAGCCCTTATGGGAAAAACTTAAAACGTGTAGATGTTTTGAATAAAAATAACAATACGGTTGTACAGAGCTTAACGGGATTTAACGCTTATCCGAATAGTATTGGTTATATGGATATAAACTTTGATGGTTATTACGATTTAATTTTATCAGATGTGGCACAAGGTCGAACTGTGGATGAAAAGCGCTATGTTTATTGGATATATAATCCTAAAACAAAACAATTTCAGCGTTCTCCACAATTAGAAAAAATTGTTGGCTTTCCTAATTTACAGGGTGAAAAACAACAAATTGATTTTGGAAATGGGCAGGTTTATCAAGTTGAAAATGGATTGTTGAATCGTATTTCGAATAACAATTGATGTGGGTAAAGCAAGCTGAATTTACAGGCTAAATTCAGCTTTTTGGACGTAAATCATGATTTAAAATAATGAACAATACTTAATTCTAAGTAGTTTTGAATTTGTTTTAAATAAGCAGTAAGAGTGATAGTAAAAAGTAGTAAAAGATGGCTATTTAAAGCGCTTTCTCTTTTAATTTTGTGGTTGTGCGCTAGCGTGTGTTTCCTGTTCTGGATAAAAAGCATCTGTTAAATCTTGCCCCAAATATTGAACACGAATTTTTCTTACCAGTTCCATACGCTCTGCATTTTGCGTGGTTTCAGGTTTGATTTGTTTTGCGAATTGTTCAGCCTGTTCTTGATAATTTATATAACGCTCTAACGCATCTAAAAGTAGCGCTTCATTGAACTGTTTTTTTTGTGCATCAGGAGGCAAGGTAGCTTGCTTTTCTTGCAAAATATGTTGTGCAAGCGCCATAACACCAGTTTTACCAACCTGTGGATAAACGACGAGTAAGTAATCAAAAGTATCTTTAATATTTGAATTGATAATGAGTTGCTCGTCTTGAGTAAATTCCCAATTTGCTAAAATTTGCGTGCCTTTTAATAATGGATGTTGCTCAAGTGCTATCTGTGCTTGTGGTAGAAATGTAGATAATTTATCAGCCTTCTGAGATGATTGTGGTTGTTTTTCAGTGGTTAATATGGGTGCTGAAGAATTTGTGTTTTGTGTCGGTATTTGTTTTGATGAGGAGTTTTTTGATTGATCAAACGCTTCTGTTGGTGTTGTTTGATTGAAATAGAAATATAGCAATATACTGAGAATAGTGATCAAACCAATGATGAAATATACTTTTTTCATATGATGTCTTTAATGATAACAGTAGAATATTTGAATAAAAATTAGTTGAAAGTGGATAAAAGAAAAGAACGAATTCCTTTCTTTTATCGCATATTAATCAATGCGTTTATAAGCCGATATTTTTAAGTCGATTGACGTGGGCTTTGTACACAATGATAGGGTTCGGTGCAAAAAGACCAACTAAGCCATTGGTTTGATTGACTTCATCTAAATGATTCCATGGAATATTATCTTGTAGAACATATCCAAAATGTGTTGAACAACGATTGATCCAACCATCATTAGGCTGTGTAGAAAGTAATGACTGTGCGAACATCCATGGATCGGTAATGTCAAAGCCATTGGTGAGCACAGCAGTTCCACCCATAGAGTATAAATAATGTCCATTATTATATGGCGTAGCTTGAGAACCACAGTTACTCACTACACCTTTAGGGTAAATTTGATTAAACGCTCGGATACCTACGGTACTGGTTGAGTTTAAATAAGCTTGTTTATCTTGGGGTAAATTATGTCCATCCAATGTATTGCTGATACCGCCAACGAGCTCATACATCCAATCCAGTATCGATGTCCATGGATTAGCTAATGCATAATCTGATGGAAAAGAGCCATCATTTGGGGCGCCTATTGTTGTCACTGAAGCAACCCAGTCAGGATGTTTTGCCATGACATAACGTGCATCAATTCCACCATGACTGTGACCAATTAAGTTGAACTTGGTATAGCCGTGTTGTTGGCGTAAATTCTCAAGAAATGCAATGGTTTGTTCACCACGTACTTCTGTGGAGTTGACTGCTGAACGTGTAGGTGCATAAACAACGGCGCCTTCTTGGCGAAGCGCGTCAGGAATACCATAAAAATAATCTGAACCTAACAAATGTTCAGAACCTAAAAAACCATGGAGTAGAATGACTGGATATCTCGTTTGGTCGTACGTTCCAGCAAAGGTAAAAGATGCATAAAAACTAAATAAGAAAAAGGTCATTAACTGTTTGAATAATAATTGAAAGGGGGGGATTCGCTGAGTCATAGTGAATGTTCCTTGAGCTATGTTAAATTTTATTGGCATTGAAATAAAAATAAATATGCTAGTTATTGTTGATGTCAAAAACCTAATCACAAAATCCAACTAAAGTTGGAATAAATTCATCATAATGTATATAGATTCATATTATTAGTTAATTCCGATAATCTGTTCTGTATTTGATTTTCTTTATTGAAAGTATATTTCTTAGGCGTCTGATGATGCTTCAGGTTGGATTATGCGTTCTATTTTAGAATGCGCATAATCTTAGAAAAAGTTGTTTGTAAATAAAAAATCATCTTTTTGAAATTTTAAAAGTAAACACATTTATATAGTAATTGGAAGTGTGATTTATTTTACATTTTTAAGTATTTTAAAGATTTATTTTATTATCTTTTTAATTTCATTTATTTTAATTTCGAAAACTATTATTTAAAATAATAAACAATACTTAATTTTAAGTAGTTTTTATTTGTTATTAAAAATAATTTTGTTATTTTATTAATTAATATTTTTGTTGAAAATAAATACATAATGAATTGATTGTTATAAGTTTATTTATTTTTAAATTTTCATTTATTTTAAAATTTTAATATTTTTTTCATTAAATTTATAATCTACTTATTTTTAGTGATTCTCATAATTAGCTCTTCGTTTTATAAATTAATCATCCTTTAATTGGAAAGGATTAATTCAACAAGTTGGGGATTACATTATGAACGTGTTTACAAAATCTTTACTTGCTACACTAGTGTTGGGTGCTGCTTCAACTGCAATCTATGCTGAAGATGATGCAGGTAGTGCAGATCGCGGAGGTCGTCCACCGTCAGGTTGTGGTGAAACTTGTACTGGGCAAATTCCAATTGAATTAACAGTCAAAAAACATTGTGACTTGGATGTTTTAACAAGCAAAATTACATTAGAAGATGGTGGTGCTGGCTCAGGGCAGTTTAAAGTGGGTGCCAATGCTCCTTATAACTTAGAAGTATCTACACTCAATGGTTCAAAAGTGAAAATGGGTGCAAATGAAATACCAATCACTGTAACCACAAAATTAGCAGGTAGTGCGACAAATATTCCTTTAAATACTCCTCAAAACAATATTGCTGTGGCATTGGGTGGTTGGAATACTTATAACGTGAATGTCACCAGTGCTGCTGTTGGAATCAGCAAACCAGCGGGTGTGTATACAGACCAGTACAAGATCAGAGTCTATTTCTAACTCGTGTTGCTTAAATAAATCTATGTGAAAAGTAGACTCTATCTTTACGGTGGAGTCTACTCATTTGAAAAATAAAAAAAACAGGGGTTTTAGTTATGAATAAATTATTCAATGTGCTAGTGCTTGGAACAGTCTTGTTAAGCCCAAATCTCTATGCGGGTTTAAAAATTAGTCCGATCCAACTCTATATCTCAGAAAAGACCAGACAGCGCAGTGCGACAATCACACTGGAATCCAGTGGTCTTAAGGAAGCAAAAATATTTGAAATGTCTGCAGTGAAATGGACGCAGAATGACAAGAATGAGGATGTGCTTGAGCCAGATCCAACGATTTTAATCAACCCAAAAAACTTTGTTATTCAGCCAGAGAGTAAGCAGATTGTACGTGTTGGTTTTAGTCAACCCTTAGCTGCAATCGTAGCCCCGCAAGAAAAAACTTGGCGTATTATTTTTACTGAAGTACCTGCTGTTGCCACAGAAACCTCGGTGAGTTTTTTGTTTAATATCTCAGTCCCTTTATTTCTAGGAAATCAAGATAAAGAAAAACTGGATATTAAAACGGCATATAACCAAGATAATTTGGTGATGAATGTTAAAAATGATGCTAGCTCTCATCTACAGATTTTCAAAATTACAATTGTCGATGCCAATCAAAAAGAAGTTGCTGTCAGTAATGAAATGAGATACCTACTTCATGGACAACAATATACTTTTAATTTTGGCAAAGTGAAACTTAATAATTCAACACAATACACGTTAAAAATTGACACAGATAAAGATGAAAAACCTTTAGAAATGAAGTTGTAGGGGGATGCTATGTATGCACGAACTCTGCTTTTTATCCAATGTGTGTTGTGTGGAGTGGTAACAACGCAGGCAAATACGGATATTCCTCAAAATGTCACGATCAGTAACATTTGGTTAAATGGGATTGATCGAAATACTGAAACATTATTACTTGAAGAAAACCAATCAAAATATGTGGAATGTGCGGTTTTAGAGAAATTACAAATTTTGATTGCTAAACTTCAAAAAAATCCGGCACAAGCGCAATATTGTTTGGTGACAGATGGAAAAGTCAATGCTGAAGTCGATTTGGCATTGCAGTCAATCAAAATAGACCTTCCTGCGGATTATTTTGTCGGTAGTGATTTTGCTCAAGATAAGTCGATGCCAGATCCAGCACATTTTGGTGCTTTTCTAAATTATGAAATGTTTTATGGTAAAGATAACGATACTCATAGTTTTAGTACTTTGGCTGAGTTAGGGGTATTTAAAGATTATTGGTTATTTAAAAATGCCATGGTTTATCGAGACTCAGCGGAAGATCAAAAAGTTGTTCGTTTAAGTACCGTGCTTGATATTGATTTTCCTGAACGTTATACCCGGTTGACGGTAGGAGATACGACTACTGTTTGGAGTCCGCTAATGAATTCTTTTCGTTTCGGAGGGGTGACTTACGGTACTAACTTTACTGAGCATCCTGATTTTATTTACTGGAATATGCCTACCCTGAAAGGGAGTGCTTTATTACCATCTACCGTCGATCTTTATATTAACGGGGTGAATATTTATCAACAGTCTGTTACTCCAGGGCATTATGCACTTCAGTCTGGTGCGAATATTCAACAAGCGGGTGAGGCACAGATTGTTGTCGAAGATGTATTGGGGAATCGAACCGTTCAAAAATTCCCTGTTTATATCAATAGTCGTTTATTAAAACCTGATTTAAATGAATATAGTTTTTCACTGGGGAAAATTCGTTACGACTATGAGTATTCTGATGACGATTATCGTGAGTTTTTTTCAAGTGCATATTTTAGACGTGGGATTAGTGATCAGACGACGTTGGGATTCAATGCATCTTATAGTAAAGACTTACAAAATTTTGGATTACTTTGGACACAAGGGATTAGCCGCTTTGCTTTACTGGACCTGAGTGTTAGCGGAAGTCGTACATCATTAGATGAAGGATATTCTATAGGTGCTTCATTAACGCGAAGTGTAGGTAATCTTTCGATGGGTGTGAGTAGTAAATATTCAAATCCAACATATAAATCATTGGGTTATAGTGATTTTATTGAAACGACTAAATT
Source organism: Acinetobacter piscicola (assembly GCF_002233755.1). GTDB lineage: Bacteria > Pseudomonadota > Gammaproteobacteria > Pseudomonadales > Moraxellaceae > Acinetobacter > Acinetobacter piscicola. The sequence continues at coordinate 46,188 of NZ_NIFO01000006.1, forward strand.
TGATAATCTTGCTTATCTCAGTCTTTATAATGTGCCCTATCTGAATAATGTGAACTTTAACTATGTGGAAAGACGTTATCATGAAAATCCGCAATTTAGTTTTCCAGATACCAAAATACTCAATTTAGGTTTTACCAGAATGATTGGGAAAAAAATATCATTTTCAGCCAGTTATTTTAAAGAATTTCAAGATGATGGTAATGAAGGTGCTTTTTTTTCCTTTAGTTATTATTTTGATAACAATCGAAGTGTTTATGCAGATCATTCTACAGATAATGAAAGTCGATTGCGTTGGGTAAAAAATTCCCCTGTTCAAAATGGTATTGATTATTCATTGGGGGTGAATCAAAAAGATGGGGATGTTTCTTATAACAGTTATGCGATGTTTAAATCTACTTATGGGGATTTAGGTGTCAGTTATGATCGTAGTGCAGAAAATTTCTATAATGCCCAAGTCACTTATCGTGGTGCATTAACATTGTTGGGTGGTCATACTGCAATGACCAAGTATGTGGATAATGCTTTCGCTTTAGTTAAAGTTGGTGATTATGCCGATGTGGATGTATTCCGTTCATTATCACCAGTTGCAACAACACTGAAAGATGGATCTGTGTTTGTTCATAATATCGTGCCATATATTTCCTATGACTTATCTTTCGACCAAGATCAGATACCGATAGAGGATAAAATTGAATATGCTGATAAAAAACTTGTTGCGTTAAATCAACGTGGTTACGTGATTAATTTTCCGATTTACAAAACCAAACTCATGGTTGTGAAATTATTTACCCCTGATCACAAAACATTATCAAGAGCTTCAGAAGTCTATATTGATGACAATCGGCAAGAATTTTCCCCAGTTGATGCGGATGGCAAGGTTTACTTATATGGATTAAGACCAAGCAAATACCGTTTATTCGTGAAAACCTCTGGTGAACGTACCTGCAATGCACAACTCGATATTCCTCAAGAACGTTTGGAAGAAATGGCATCCAAAGTGATTGAGCTAGTTTGTGAATAAGTGATTTATTCATCAGCGCTTTTGAACAGGCATGGAGATGAAAATGAAAATATTTTTGTTGATGCTAGTAACGATCTTTATGGCAACATCAGGCTATGCACACCAGTGTAGTATGGGGGAAATGAGCGAAACCAATATGCGTTTGGGAAGTTATTACAAAAGCCAAACAGCAACCAGCTTTTCAGTGCGTTGTGATCAATCTTATTCGATTCGGTTTAGTAGTCTGAATTTGAACAGTAGTGATGGCAATAGCTTTGTCAGTAATGGTAAATATCGGTTGCGTACACGGATGAGCATTACAGGTGCAAATGCAAACCTTTGGAATGTTCCTTTGTCAGCGCAGGCTTCCAACCAAGGGCATAAGTATGTGGTTGCAGTCCAGTTAGAAGATCAGCCTTCTATACGAGTACCTGCGGGTAAATATAGAGATGTTATTTTTGTGAATTTGATGTTTTAACTTGATCAGTTAAAATTGATGGTTTAACCCATATAATGCCTTAGTTTTTTGAAAATTAAGGCATTATTGTATTTGGTGTAGTATTTTTTATTCCGACTGTCAAAAAAACGTCACGAAAAAATCATTAAAATGTAAGAAATAACACCTAATCTATTTAAAAATGAAGAGATTAGGTCGTATGAACAAGACGTACGCAGAAACCTTGCAGTTTAGACAACAAGAAGTACCCGATCATTTTAAATTCTATTTTAAACAAAAAAAGCAGAACATTACGACGCACAGTGAAAACTTGATTCGTGATTTAACCAAGCCACGTTTAAAAATAGCCATCGTGACAGAAACATGGCCGCCTGAAATCAACGGTGTTGCATTATCGCTACTACAACTTTGTAAGGGGTTGCAGAATCAGGGTCATAAAATTTTATTGATTCGACCTGAGCAAAAGCACAAATGTCATGACTTTTCCCCAAATAGAGAATGTTTGGTGAATGGGCAATCTATTCCCAAATATCCAGATATGAAATTTGGTTGGCCTCAATATTTAAAAGTATCCCAAGCGATTTCTTCTTTTGCGCCCGATGTGGTGCATATTGTGACAGAAGGCCCACTGGGTTTTACAGCTTTACATGCAGCGAAATCTAAGCAGATTCCAGTATCGAGTGGCTTTCATTCACAATTTCAAGAATTTAGTCGTTTTTTTGATTTGGCATTTTTGGTTCGACCAATTCAGAGTTATTTGCGCTGGTTTCATAACGCAACACAACTGACCTGCGTGCCTAGTCGTGATACTGAAATAGCACTGCGTGAATTTGGTGTGACTTGTCCTTTAGTCGTGGTCGGGCGTGGTATTGATACTGCGCGATTTTCAGCACAACGATATTCAGAAAAACTCAGACAGCAATGGGGTGTTAGTGATGATACGACGGTATTGCTTTATGTCGGCAGACTATCCTCTGAAAAAGAAATTAATGTCTTGATCGATGCTTATAGTGCATTAAAAAAACACACTCAAAAGAAAGTAAAGCTGGTATTGGTGGGGGATGGGCCAGATCGTACACGCTTAGAAAAAATGCAGGGTGCAGATCAGGTTGTCTTTATGGGGAGTTTGAGTGGCATACAACTTGCTGAAGCTTATGCAAGTGCCAATGCATTTGTTTTTGCTAGTCAAGTTGAAACCTTTGGTAATGTGGTGCTTGAAGCCATGGCAAGTGGTTTACCGATCATTGCTTATGATTATGCATGCGCACAATTGCATGTTAAGCACCAACAAACAGGTTGGTTAAGCCCATTAGGGCAAAAACACCAATTGACTCAGCACATCTTTGATTTGCCAGATAATCAAACGCTAAAACGTATGGGAAATATGGCGATGCAAGATGTGCAACATGTGGGATGGCAGCATCCTGTACAACAGTTTGAGCAGGCACTGTATCAAGTTACACAGGATGCGCTGTTGTTGACTTAGTTGATCTCTAATTCAAAGAGGAGAGTGACAATGAATTTTAAAAATACCAAAATAAAAATGCTCGATCTCGACTTAAAAGGTTGTTTATATCTCAATAATTTATCCCACACTCAAAGCATCGCAATATTCTTTAAGGTAATTAGCCGTTTAGGTGATGGTGGCTTTTGGTACACCATGTTGGCTTTAATTTGGCTGCAAATGGGTTTGGCATATGCGATTCAGATCATTTACGTGCTTATTGCTGGTTCTTTAGGAACAGTGATTTATAAGTTTTTAAAACATAAAACGGTAAGACCTAGACCTTATCAAGTACATCAGGTGATTATCATGGGTGAACGCCCATTGGATCATTTTAGCTTTCCCTCTGGGCATACCTTGCATGCCGTGATGGCAACGATTGTCTTTGGTTATATTCAGCCTTTATTACTTTTTATCATGCTACCTTTTACTGTTTTAGTCGCATTGTCACGTATGGTTTTAGGATTGCATTATCCAAGTGATGTGATAGTCGGTGCATTGATTGGAGCGAGTGTCGCAAGTCTAATCATTTTAAGTGCGCCTTTGTTTGGTGTGATTTTATAATGGTTCATTTCTGAAAAAGGCGAGTTTCTGAAAGCGGCGATATTTGGTACAGTAGTTATATTGAATTGAACTATTGAGCGAAGGAAGATCGAATGGGTTTACGTTGGACAGATACAATGGATATCGCCATTGAACTAAGTGAAGCACATCCAGATGTCGATCCACAATGGGTACGTTTTACCGATTTACATGCGTGGATTTGTGCTTTGCCTGATTTTAAAGATGATCCAACCAAGTCGACGGAAGGCTTGCTTGAAGCGATTCAAATGGCTTGGATTGATGAAGCGAATTGATGTTGAATCACAGTGTTAAAGCACTGTACATCGAAAAAACTATTTTTTTACAGATTAAAAGCAGCAAATGATCGATTATTCGGTATAATGCGCCAAAAATTTCGTGTCAAATTGACTTAAGGAGCCGATCATGGCTATTGAACGTACTTTATCTATCGTAAAACCAGATGCAGTTGCTAAAAACCACATTGGTGATATCTTCGCTCGTTTCGAAAAAGCTGGTCTTAAAATCGTTGCGACTAAAATGAAGCAACTTTCTCAAGCAGAAGCTGAAGGTTTCTATGCTGAACATAAAGAACGTGGTTTCTTTGCTGACTTAGTTGCATTCATGACTTCTGGTCCAGTTGTTGTATCTGTTCTTGAAGGTGAAAACGCAGTTCTTGCTCACCGTGAAATTCTTGGTGCTACAAACCCTAAAGAAGCTGCTCCTGGTACAATCCGTGCAGATTTCGCTGTAAGCATCGACGAAAATGCTGCACACGGTTCTGACTCAGTTGCATCTGCTGATCGTGAAGTTAACTACTTCTTCGCTCAAACTGAAGTTTGCCCACGTACTCGTTAATTCGACGTATTTAGGGTTTCTTTTACTCAATCATTAAATCTCCGATTTATGAATTGGTAACAGACCCGAAACCAGATAGGTGATATACTGCTTGTCTGGTTTTTTTATTTTTGTTGTATTTATTGTTCAATTGTTGATCAATACGTTTCATCCCATGACGTGTTTTAGGTAGTAATCACATGAATTCTGAAGTTGTCGCTTCATCGTTAAATCAAGATGAACAGCAGCCTGCATCATCTAAATTTGTTCAACTTGAGCAAGTAGAGAAAGTGAATTTACTTGGCATGTCACGTCCGCAATTGGAAAAATTCTTCGAAGATATCGGGGAGAAAAAATTCCGTGCAGGACAGGTGATGAAATGGATTCACCAGTTTTTTGTGCTTGATTTTGCTGAAATGACCAATATTTCAGGAAAATTACGTGAAAAATTAGAAAGAATTTGTGAAATCAAAGCACCAGAAGTAGTGCACCGTAATTATTCTAAAGATGGAACACGTAAATGGGTGTTCCGTGTTGGCGATGGTGATGGTTCTTTGGTTGAAACCGTGCTTATTCCAGCCGAGGATAAAACAGGTTTACGTAAAACTTTGTGTATTTCTTCACAAGTAGGTTGTGCATTGGATTGTTCATTCTGTTCAACAGGTAAACAAGGTTTCCAACGTGATTTGACGCCGGATGAAATTATCGGTCAGTTGTGGGTCGCAAACCATTCTTATATGGAAGATGTGCCTGTTGCAGAGCGTGAGCGTTCAGTGACCAATGTCGTGATGATGGGCATGGGCGAGCCTCTACTGAATTATGATGCTGTCTTGAGCTCAATGAATATCATGTTAGATGATTTTGCGTATGGTATGTCTAAGCGCCGTGTCACATTATCAACTTCAGGTGTGGTTCCAAAGATTGATCAGTTAGCTAAAGATATTGATGTCGCTTTGGCGATTTCTTTACATGCGCCAAATGATGAATTACGTAATGAATTGGTTCCAATTAATAAAAAATACCCATTAGAACAATTGATCGCAGCTTGTCAACGTTATATTACCAAAGATGGTAATGAAAGTTCGCGTAAGCACGTTACAATTGAATACGTGATGTTGGAGGGTGTGAATGATCATCCTGAACATGCACAACAAATGATTAAGTTATTGAAAAATTTACCAAGTAAAATTAATTTAATTCCTTTTAATCCATTTCCTCACGCACCGTATGGGCGTTCAAGTCGAAATCGTATTATTTCTTTTCAAAAAACTTTGTCTGATGCAGGATTTGTGTGTACGATTCGTCAGACACGTGGCGATGATATCGATGCAGCTTGTGGGCAATTGGTTGGACAAGTGGCAGATCGAACACGTCGTGCAGAACAATGGAAGAAGAAAGTTGCGGAACGTAATGAAATTATACGTTCGCAGGGTTAATTTATTTGTAGGATAAATCTACACAATGGAATATCGGGGGCAAGCTTTGAGAAAGTCGATGTATTCACAAACCATTGCTATTTTAGCGATTGGTTTATCTGCATTGGTACTACAGGCTTGCCAATCTACAGGCTCCGATACCATTACAAAAAAAGATCCTGAAAAAGCAGTTAAAGTTCGTACTCAACTTGCTGCTGAATATATTCGGACAGGTGATTTGGATGCTGCAAAGCGTTCATTGGATCAAGCTTTAGAAGCTGAACCAAGAGATTCGACTGCAAATATGATGATGGGTGTTTTGCTGCAACAAGAAGGCAGTAAAATCAGTATGGAAAAAGCGGATGGCTATTTTAAGCGCGCTATTTCCAATGACTCAAAAAATGCACAAGCCCGTAATAATTATGGAACATATTTATTTGTTGTTGAGCGCTATAATGACGCCATCGAACAGCTCCAGATAGCAGGTGCAACGCTTGGTTATGATCAACGTTATAAAGCACTAGAAAATTTAGGGCGTGTTTATCTTAAGGTTGGCGATGTAGCAAATGCTGAAAAAGCATTTAAACAAGCTTTGCAAGTCAATCGTGAATCCATTATTGCGATGGTGGAATTGTCTGAACTTTTTTATTTACAGCAAAAAAGTGCGCAAGCAAGTCAACTTTATGAGCAATATGTTCGTTTAGTAGGTCAGAATAACCAAGGTGCACGCGCACTTTGGATTGGTTTACGTATCGCTCGTGCCAATAATGACCAAATGGGAATGCAAGTATTGGTCAATCAACTCCGTGCTTTGTTCCCAGAAAGTCAAGAATATCAACGTTATTTGCAATTACAGTACAGTACTGAGGCCGTATGGAAGTAAATCCTAATTCACAGCAACCTACAGGTTCAAACGTAGCATCGAATGGTTTAGGAAATGTTCAACGTCCAGGTGAGTACTTGCGTCAAGTTCGAGTATCTAAGAACCTAGACATTAACGATGTTGCTTCAGAATTGAAAATGCCTGTAAAAACTTTACAAGCATTGGAACATGATGAATATAAATCATTACCTGAAGCAACATTTATTAAGGGTTATTATCGTTCTTATGCAAAGTATTTGAATGTCGATGCAACAGCAATCATTCAACGCTTCGATGAAATTTACCAAAATGATACGGGGCTTTTACCGAATCACGCTTTGAACAATTCCCCAATTAAAATTATGGGGAAACTCCCAGGTTCAAACCGAGATCGCAATAAAAAATGGTTAAAGCGTTTTTTTATCGCGCTGATCGCTATTGCCGTCATTTGGGCTTTGATTGCGGGAATTCAAAAGTGGACATCGAACAAGAACGTAGATGCTGATGTTAAGCCGCAAGAGTCTGATGTAGAAGTATTGAATTTAAACAATTCAGCTTCAACTTCTAGCGATCAAATGGTGTTGAATTTTAGCCATCCAACATCTGTACATATTGTAGATAGTACAGGTAAAGTTTTGGCAACTGGACGTCAATCGGCTACTTTAAATATCAGCGGGACTTCACCATTCGAAATTCGACTCGATGATGCAACTGCTGTGTCATTAAGCCTTAATAATGAACAGATTTCATTGTCACCATATACCGTGAACGGAAAAGCAGAATTCCGTTTGTCACGTTAATGGGCAAAGAGTAGAAAGATCATGATTGAGAACCCTATCAAACGCCGTCCTACACGTAAAATACGTGTAGGTTCAGTGTATGTCGGTGGTGATGCCCCGATTAGTATTCAAAGTATGACTAATACTGAAACTTGCGATGTTGATGCAACCGTTGCTCAAATTCAACGTTGTGCAGATGTTGGCGCAGATATCATGCGTGTTTCGGTACCTTCAATGGAAGCGGCGGAAGCTTTTGGTGAAATTCGTAAACGTGTGACAGTACCATTGGTTGCAGATATTCATTTCGATTATAAAATCGCTTTGAAAGTTGCAGATATGGGCGCAGATTGCTTACGTATTAATCCGGGTAATATTGGTTCTGAAGCCAAGATTCGTGAAGTCGTTGCTGCAGCTCGTCACCATGATATTTCTATACGTATTGGCGTGAATGCGGGTTCTTTGGAAAAAGATATTCAAAAGAAATATGGTGAGCCTACAGGTCAAGCTTTGCTTGAGTCTGCGATGCGTCATATTGATATTCTCGATCGTTTGAACTTTCATGAGTTTAAAGTATCTGTTAAAGCATCGAATGTGTTTTTAACAATGGATGCTTATCGTTTATTGTCACAACAGATTGATAATCCATTGCATTTGGGCGTAACTGAAGCAGGTGTGTATCGCACAGGTTCTGTGAAGTCTGCAATTGCATTGGGTGGTTTGTTGATGGAAGGTGTGGGTGACACCATGCGTATTTCATTGGCAGCTGAGCCAGAAGAGGAAGTTAAAATTGGTTTTGATATTTTAAAATCATTAGGACTTCGCTCGAATGGTATTAATTTCATCGCTTGTCCAAGTTGTTCACGTCAAGAATTTAACGTGATTAAAGTGATGCAAGCTTTGGAAGAGCGTTTAGAAGATATTCGCACACCAATGGATGTATCTGTCATTGGTTGTAAAGTAAATGGTCCAGGTGAAGCCAAAGAAGCCGATATTGGGGTGGTAGGTGCAAGTCCGCGCTCACTCGTGTATCGTAATGGTGAAAAGAGCCATTTAATAGATACGAATCAGTTGGTTGATGAAATCGAAACGATGGTTCGTCAACGTGTGCAAGAGCTTGAAGAAGCTAAAGCGAAAGAGATTATACGTACAAGTTTTTGAGTAAGTCATGAGTTCAATTGTCGCGATTAAAGGTTTTAATGATGTTCTTCCAACGCAAACTTCAGCGTGGAGACGTCTTGAGCAACATTTAGCATCATTAATGGATGCATATGGTTATCAACAAATTCGTCTCCCGCTTGTTGAGCAAACAAATTTGTTTAAACGCGCCATTGGTGATGCAACGGATATTGTCGAAAAGGAAATGTATACCTTTTTTGATAAAGGTAATCCGCCTGAATCTTTAACTTTGCGTCCAGAAGGCACTGCGGGTTGTGTACGAGCAATGTTGGAACATAACTTACTTCGTGGTGCGACTCCGCGTGTATGGTATATGGGACCAATGTTCCGTTATGAAAAACCGCAAAAAGGTCGTTATCGCCAATTCTATCAATTTGGTATAGAGACCTTTGGCGTAGCAACACCAGATATTGAAGCTGAAATTATTTTGTTAACAGCACGTTTGTGGAAACGCGTGGGTGTTTCAGACAAAGTTCAACTTGAACTGAATACTTTAGGCGAGTCAGGTGAGCGTGCAGAATATCGTGCAGCATTGGTTGAATTTTTAACTGCACATAAAAATGAATTAGATGAAGATTCACAACGCCGTTTAACGACCAACCCTTTACGTATTCTAGATTCTAAAGATGCTCGAACTCAGCAAATTCTTGAAAATGCACCTAAATTACATGATTTCCTGAAAGAAGATAGCATCAATCATTTTGCTCAATTAAAACAGTATTTAACGGATGCAGGTGTTACTTTTGTTATTAATCCAAAATTGGTTCGTGGTTTGGATTACTATAACAAAACGGTATTTGAATGGACGACTACACATTTAGGTTCTCAAGGAACGGTATGTGGAGGTGGTCGTTATGATGGTTTAGTTGGGCAGCTCAAAGGAAAAGCAGATCAATCTGTTCCTGCCGTCGGTTTTGGTATGGGAATGGAGCGTTTATTGCTTCTGCTTGAACAAATTGAAGACAATACGCCTGTTCGTGAATGCGAATTATTCTTGCTTTCAGATCCTGCAACTCAAGGTAAGGCATTGGTACTGGCTGAGCAACTTCGTGATCAACTTGAAGCTGTCAATAGTTCAATTCGTTTGAAAACAGGTTCTCAAGGTTCAATGAAGAGCCAGATGAAAAAAGCAGACCAATCAGGTGCGATTTATGCATTGATCTTTGGTGAGCGCGAAGCTGAAGCTCAACAGATTTTGGTCAAAGAGCTTGCGACTGCTGAACAATATGAAGTTGCGGTAACTGAAATCGTACCATTCTTCACAGAAAAATTTTCTTCAAAATAAGCCAATAAACATAAGGAAAGGGGAGTCAAATGAGCGCAATAAGTGATGATGAGCAACTAGATAGTTTAAAGTCATTTTTTAAGAAATATGGCTCTGCTATGGTGACAGGCGTCCTCATTGCATTGATTGCCTTTTTCGGATGGGAATATTGGCAGAAGAAAACTTTGGCTGAAAATCAAAATGAAACTGCGAAAGTTCAACAGTTAATGGATGATGCAAAAGCAGTTGCGGGTGATCCTAAGGCTTCGGCTGCTTTAATTACATCGGCAGATAAAATTGTCAAAGATAATCCAGATTCTGTTCAAGCAATCCAAGCGCAGATTGTGATGGCAAAGCTAGCATTTGATAAAAATGACTATGCAACAGCTGAACGTGAATTGAAAAAAGTTGAAAATTCTAAGCTAAAAGATGCTGGTTTGTTACAAGTTGTAAAGATTAAACTTGCAGATACACAGCTGGCTCAAAAGAAATTTGATGAAGCCTTGAAAACCTTGTCAGTCGTAGATGAACCTGCTTTTAAAGCGACTGCTGAAGAGTTGAAGGGTGATATTTATGTTGCAAAAAATGATATCGATAATGCTAAAAAGTCGTATCAGACAGCATGGAATGCAGTCATTGAGCGTAAACAAGAACGTCAAATTTTACAAATTAAACTCGAAAGTGTTGGCGTATTAGTAGATGATCCTGAGCTTGAACGCCCAATTTTAGAAACACAAGTGGATGAGTCTTAATGGATAGAAAATTTAAAATACCTTTTGCTTTAGCAATCTTATCTACAGCTTTAGTGGGTTGTTCAAGTAACAAAGTTAAAGAAGTAAAAATTAAACCAAATCCATTACCTAAAGTTGCTCATGCTACGAGTTTGGCACAGGTTTTTTCAAAAGATGTTTCTTCAACGAGTGAAGAAGATCCACTGCGTCTACGTTTAGATACAGAAAATGGTGTTATTTTTGCTTTAGATCCAAAGGGTGAAGTTGCTGCTTATAAAGGTAAACAGCGCTTATGGGAAACCAAGGTGACTAAAGCAGGTCTAAGCTCTGGTATTGAAGCTGCTAATGGTTTGGTTGTTGTGGGTAGCCCTAAAGGTAAACTTTATGCTTTAGATCAAGCAACGGGTACAAAGAAATGGACAGCTCAGTTGTCTGGTGCGGTGATTAGTTCAGCATTGATTCAGTCAGGTCGCGTTATTGTTGTAACCAATGATGCGACTGTATATGCCTTGGATGAAGAAACAGGTCAACAAGCTTGGACTTATAAGTTACCAAATGCTTCATTTAGTTTACGTGGACAAGCTTCTCCTGTGAGCTTAGATCCTCGTACAATTTTGGTGACGACATCTACAGGTTATATTTATGCAATTGACAGTGTAGCGGGAGTTCCTCGTTTACAGCGTCGTGTTGCAGTTTCTGAAGGTCGCTCAGATATTCAGCGTTTAATTGATGTTGATAGTGAACCTGTTGTTGCTGGACAATATGTCGTGACAACAAGTTTTCAAGGTCAAGTGACTGTACTTGATTTAGCTTCACAACGTGTTTTGTGGAGTGAGAATTCAAGCAGTATTAATCGCCCAGAAGTTTTTGATGGCAAAGTATTTGTGTCACAAACTGATGGTCAGTTGATAGCGTATGATTTGATTACAGGTCAACAAATTTGGAAAAATGAACAGCTTTTAAATCGTAACCTGAGTAATGCTGTATTGTTAGGCTCAAATTTAGTTGTGGGTGATTTGAAAGGTTACTTACACCTGATTGATCCAAACACAGGCAAAATTTTAGGACGTTCTAAAACCAGTGGCGAAGTTCGTACTTTAAGAGTTATCGATGATAATCAACTTTATGTTTCGACACGCAAAGGCGATTTAAGCATTTGGCAGAATCGATAGACTGATCATCAAATTTATTGAGTCTTGTGTTAAACTAGTCCTAATCTATTTTTTTAAACTCGGGGTGATTGAATATTCAATACCCCGTGTTTTTATTTGAATTGTCGAAAGACAAGGGCTTTGACCCTATTTCCTCCTATTTATCTGATGTTCAGACCAGTCCAACTGGCTGATCTTGAATTAAGGTTAATTTATGAAACCCGTAATTGCGCTGATTGGGCGTCCGAACGTTGGTAAGTCAACGTTATTTAACCAGATTACTAAGAGTCGTGATGCACTTGTTGCTGATTTTGCGGGTTTGACCCGTGATCGTAAATACGGTGATGCAGTCTATGAAAATAAATCTTTCATTGTTGTTGATACTGGGGGTATCGGCGAAAATGAAGGTGGTATCGACTCGTATATGGCAGAACAGTCAAAAACTGCGATTAACGAAGCGGACATTATTATTTTCGTTGTAGATGCTCGTGCTGGTTTATTGGCTTCTGACGAACAGATTGCACGTGAACTACGTACTTTAGGTAAGAAAATTTACCTTGTTGCGAACAAAGTAGATGGTGTTCATGCAGAAGCTGCCTTGGTTGAGTTCTACAAACTTGGTATGGGTGAACCATTACAAGTCGCTGCAAGTCATGGTCGTGGCGTACAGCAAATGCTTGAGGAAGTTTTAACAGATATTCCTGAAGATGAAAATCCAGAAGATCACGACAAGGCAACAGGCCTGCGTTTAGCGATTATTGGTCGTCCAAATGTGGGGAAATCTACATTGGTTAACCGTTTATTGGGTGAAGAACGTGTGGTGGCATTTGACCAACCAGGAACAACACGTGACTCAATTTATATTCCTTATGAGCGTGATGGTCGTCAATACACCTTAATTGATACTGCAGGTGTACGTCGTAAAGGTAAAGTTGATGAAATGATTGAGAAATTCTCAATTGTTAAGACTTTACAAGCCATTAAAGATGCCCATGTGATTGTGGTTGTTCTAGATGCCCGTGAAGGTGTAGTAGAACAAGATTTGCATTTAATTGGTTATGCACTAGAAGCGGGTCGTGCCATGGTAATCGCCATTAATAAATGGGATAACATGACCGAATATGATCGCAAGCAATGTAAATTAGATGTCGATCGTCGTTTTGACTTTATTCCTTGGGCGAAAGTGCATTTAATCTCGGCATTACACGGTACTGGTGTGGGTGAACTCTATCCAAGTATTCATCGTGCTTATGACTCATCGCATTTAAAAGTTTCACCTGCAAAATTAACGCAAATTTTAAATGATGCTACTGAAGCACATCAGCCGCCAATGATCGGTGGTAAGCGTATTAAAATGCGTTATGCACATATGGGCGGACAAAACCCACCAACGATTATAATTCACGGTAATAAAGTAGATAAAACATCTGCTGATTATCGTCGCTATTTGGAAAATGTATTCCGTAAAGTTTATAATCTTGAAGGGACGCCAGTTCGTGTTGACTTTAAAACGTCTGAAAACCCATTTGAAGGACGTAAATCAATGGTTGATGAGCGTGTTGCAGCACGTAAACGTCGTTATGTTCAGAAGTTTAAAAAAGCTGAGAAAAAATACAGAAGTTAAGTTTAATTTTCTGTTCAATCGAAACCCAAAGTGATCTTTGGGTTTTTTGTTTTAGTTGTGATAAAGCTTTTGATTGAAGATTGAACGCAATGATTTTCTATGCGCTTTTTATGGTCGATGTTATAATTTTCAGGCAATTTCAATGTTGCAAAAAAATATAATATAATAGATGTACAAGGTATATGAATTAGCATGATTCAATTGAATGTTACACAACTTAAATTCAGTTGTGCAGGAGATGTTTATCCTGCGCTAGAGCATATTCCTGCGATGCAACGAAGACGCTTGTCTACCATTGCCAAATTGGCATTGAATAGCGCAATCGAATGCATAACTCAGCAGAAAGTCGATTATATTGTTTGGGCATCACAATATGGTGATGAGCATAAAACCTATAAAATTTTAGAAGATGTATTACAAGATTTGACACCATCGCCTACGCAATTTTCAACTTCTGTCCATAATGCTGTTGCGGGCTTATATTCAATCTTATGTAAAGATGCAACGCCCTCAACCAGTTTGTGTGCAGATTGGTCTGAAGCAATACTTGAGGCATATGCATATCTAAAAACCATGTATCCGCAAGGGCGGGCATTGGTGGTTTATTATGATGAAGCATTGCCTGAAGTGTATGAGGAACATCAAGATTTTCAAGGTTTTTCGATGGCAGCTTTGATTAGTTTAACGTTACCAAATGCACAATTGGATGAAAAAGAATTAAAGCAAGTAGAACCTAAGTATTTAGATGCGATGCATTTTAATGAATTTTGGATACAAACTTCGCAACAAAGTTATGGTGCATGGTCAAAATGTTGATGATGAAAAGATTACGCAATAAAGTCAATTATGCGTGGCGTGTTGGTGCAACAGGCTTTAGTTTTGCAAGTTTTGGTCTAGGCGGTATAGCGATTGGTGGAATTATTGCACCATTGGTGAATCTATCGAGCCAAGAACCAAAATGTAGACAGCAAAGAGCACAACAAGTGATTCGGTATAGCTTTAAAGGTTTTACTGAAATGATGGTCAAACTGGGTATTATGACTTATGAAATTGAAGGCTTAGAGAAATTAAAACAAAGTCGTCAAGAGTTGGTCATTGCCAATCATCCTACTTTGATTGATGTAGTCGTCTTGATCGGACTTATGGAAAAGGCCAACTGTGTAGTCAAAGAAGCATTGTGGTCAAACCCATTTACCAAAGGTCCAGTACGCTCTGCGGGTTATATTTTAAATGCCGGATCAGAACAATTTATTTATGATTGTGTCGAGCGTTTGCAAGAAGATCAAGCTGCCTCTTTATTGGTTTTCCCGGAAGGTACGCGCACTGAAAAAGACAAGTCTTTGAATGAGTTTCAACGTGGTGCAGCCAATATTGCCTTGCGTGCTCAAGTTCCGATTCGCCCTGTTTTGATCCGATGTACCCCATCGACATTAACCAAGAATGAAAAGTGGTATCACGTTCCAAATAAACCATTTCATATCCAAATTAAAGTATTGGATGCGATTCATATTGATGATGTATTAGAGGATGTTCAGATTTCTCCGAAACACGTTCGTCAATTAAATCAAAAACTTCAACAATTTTTTAATCAAGAGTTATCGAATAATGAGCAATCTTGCTGATGAATTAAAACAAATGATCATAGATGTACTTGCCCTTGAGGACATCAGCATAGATGATATCGACACTGAAGCACCTCTATTTGGAGATGGCTTAGGTTTGGATTCAATTGATGCATTAGAGTTAGGTTTGGCATTGAAAAAACGTTACAACATTCATTTGAATGCCGAGTCTGCTGATACTAAGCAGCATTTTAAATCGATTCAAAGTTTAGTTGCTTTGGTAGAAGCACAGCAAAAAGCATAAGAGGTTAAGATGTTAACGCAAGAACAAATTCTAGTAAAATTACGCGAATGGATGGAAGAGTTATTTGAAATTGAACCTGACGAAATTCAGCTTGATTCAAATCTTTATTCTGACCTTGATGTAGATAGCATTGATGCAATTGATTTAGTTGTAAAAATTAAAGAATTAACAGGCAAACAAGTACAACCTGAAGATTTTAAAAATGTACGCACTGTACAGGATGTTGTGACAGTCATTCATAATATGTTTGCTGGATGAAGCATGTATTTAAAGGGATTATAATCATTCTCATGGTTATCTATCCCTTTTTAGTCGGATGGAGCTTATCACACGGTCATTTTCTGTGGGTGAGTGTGATTCTGATTGTACTGGGTATTGTGCGTTTATTTAGTCAAGGCAATCATTTAATGATGCCACTGACTTGGTTTGCAATACTTTGTGGAAGCTTAAGCTTGCTATTGAAAGACCATGCTTGGCTAAAAATGTATCCTGTGTTGATGAGTGTTGGTGCGGGTATTATTTTCGCATCAACCTTGATTAAACCACCTTCGATGATTGAGCGTTTTGCACGTCTTGCTGAGCCAGATTTACCAGAATCAGGTGTAATTTGGACACGGAAAGTCACCATTGTTTGGTGCATTTTTTTTGTGATGAATGCTTTGGTTGCTCTGTATAGTGTGTTGTTTGCACCTATGCGGTTTTGGGTGATTTATAATGGTTTTATTTCCTATGTATTGATGGGAATTTTATTATTGGGCGAATTTATTTTACGTAAACGTCAACAGCGTATAAACCAGCATGTGACCATGTCAGATCAGATTGATCCAAGTCCGAATGATTCAAGTAAGACTCATTTAAAAAAGAGTGATTTAAAGAAATGATAGCGTGTCATTTTCAAATGCATATTTTTACGCAAAATATTTTGTGTATTCAAGACGATCTGAGCCAAATCCGTTTTGTCGATTTTTGGCAGGATGTGTGTGAGCAAGCGTCATTGATGTACAGATTAGATGCAGAGCAATACGCACTTTGGGAAAATGACAGTTATGAGTTTTTAGTTTTATTTTTTGCAGCATTATTAGCAGAAAAACAGGTGTTGATTGCACCGAATCGAGTCAAAGATCTTGAATCTGAATTGGCAGAACAAGGAATTTATTTTCTTGAGCGCCAACCAAGCATTGTTCAAAATATTCCAAAAATGTTTGAACTTTCAGTTCTAAATTTAGATGAGAATTTTTTAACACAGGCGCAAGTTTATTTTTATACCTCAGGTTCAACAGGGCAACCCAAAAAAATCCCACGTACATTGCGTCAATTACTCAATGAAGTACAAGGTTTAAATCAAAGTTTTGATTTAGCCGAGTCTATTATTGCGATTGCCACAGTGAGTCATCAGCATATTTATGGTTTGTTATTTAAATTGCTGTTACCACTTGCTAGTGGACGTAGTTTTTACAATCCACAGTTGGCTTTTCCAGAAAATGTTGTAGAAGCGCAGCGTAAGCTTGCACGATTGCAACAAGCTAATTATGTGGTTTCTAGTCCAGCTTTATTGAAACGTTGGACCAATGATGTGATTTTGGAAAATTGCCAGTGCATCTATTCTTCAGGTGGGAAATTAGATGCGGGTGTACGAGCAGGGTTAAATCGTCCGATTATAGAAGTCTTGGGGAGTTCTGAAACAGGTGGGATTGCTCATCGAAATCAAGATGATGCATTATGGTTACCCTTTGCTAATGTTGATATTCAAGTCACTGAAAATGAAGAACTAGGTGTTCAGACGAATCATGCATTTAGTGAAGATTGGATCTTTACGGGTGATCGTGTAGAACTGGTAGAAGCTTTAAATCCAAAAAGTGCATTTAAACTTTTAGGACGTTTAGACAGGATTATAAAATTAGAAGAAAAGCGTCTGAGTTTAGATGCGATAGAACATAAGATTTTAAGTTTAAATGAAATTGTAGATTGTCATGTATTACTCATAGAGCATGAACATCGACAAATTTTAACTTGCATTGCTGTATTAAATGAAAATGCTCAATCGATCTTAGTTCAAGGTAATAAAGCAAGTTTTGTAACGCATTTAAAAAAACAATTAAAAGATAAATTGGAAAGTATTGCCATTCCAAGGCAGTGGCGCTTTTTGTCGAAATTACCTAGAAATACCCAATCCAAATTGAATAAACAAGCCATGCAAGATTTGTTTAAGCCCTTGCTTTTACCTATTGTTTTAGAACAGCAAAATATGGCAGATCAGACGGTTTTTCTGTTGGAGTTTCCTCCTGAATTGGAGTGTTTTAAAGGGCATTTTCCAAATTTTCCAATTTATCCAGGCGTCGGGCAAATTGGATTTATTCAGCAATTTGCCAAACAGGTTTGGGCTGATTTAGCTTGGTGTAATGGTTATGAACAGTTGAAATTTCAAGATTTAATTAAGCCTTATTCAGAAGTGCAACTAACATTACAGAGAAAGTCGCATAAGATTTACTTTGAAATGTGTTCAGGTGAGCACAAACTCGCATCAGGACGATTGTTGTTTGAAGTAAATCAACAGGATTCTTTAAATCATCAGGTTGTGACTGGGGTGATGCATGTCTGATTATGGATTCATTGTCCCCGTTTATAATCATCCACATTATATTCAGGCTTTAATTGAGTATTTAACGCAATTTGAACTACCGATTATTTTAGTCAATGATGGTAGTGATGCAGAATGCACACAGCTTTTACGTGATATTGAAGGTCAGTTTAAACAGATCATTCTCGTTGAACATGCGCAGAACCAAGGTAAAGGTCAGGCAGTGATTACTGGATTGAAGAAAGCCGTTGAACTAGGCTTGAGCCATGCTTTACAGATTGATTCAGATGGACAGCATGATTGGAATGATATTGCAAAATTTATTGATATTTCAAAACAATATCCACATGCCATGATTATTGGTCAACCCGTTTTTGATGAAACAGTTCCGAAAGGTCGCTTGTATGGACGTTATGCCACGCATATTTGGGTGTGGATTAACAGTCTATCTTTTGATATTAAAGACAGTATGTGTGGTTTCCGGGTTTATCCATTGGCGGAAACACTGCCTGTTATTCAAACGGCTAAATTTCAATTGCGTATGGGTTTTGATAGTGAAATCTTAGTGCGCTTAAAATGGGACAATGTTTGCTTTGTGAATGTACCTACAAAAGTCATTTACCCCGAGCAAGGTATTTCACATTTTCATGCATGGCGTGACAATTTAGGTATGAGCAAAGCACATTCACGACTTTTTGCAGGAATGTTGTTACGTTTACCGACTTTACTCAGAAATAAATACAAAGGTTCAGTAGATGACTGAATCGCAATCACCACAGTGGAATCATTTAAAAGAAAAGGGTGGAATGCTGCCCTTAATGCTGATGTTGTGGTTTTACCGTTTAGGCGGCAGAGTGTTATGCCGTATTGTCTTGTATTTTGTAATTATGTGGTATTGGTTATTTTCAAATATTGCTAAGCAAGCTTCATTACAATATTTAAATCAATTGCATCGTTTTGCAGGTGAACAATCACCTTTTCCGCAAGCGCCTACACTTGCAAATAGCTATACACATTTCATGCAGTTTGGCGAATGTATTTTAGATAAAATTGAAGGCTGGTTAGGCAATATTCCAGAACAAAAACTGAATTTGCACGGTCATGAACATTTCCAAGCGCATTATCAAAAAGGTGCAATTATTCTCGTATCGCACTTTGGAAATATTGAATTATTGCGTGCGATTAAGTCAGAAAATCCACAAAAAATTAATGTATTGGTTTATCAAAAACATGCAACTAAGTTTAATGATTTTTTGAAAAAAATTAACAGTAATGCAGATGTACATCTGATTTCTGTAGATGAACTGGGTATTGAAACCGCTGTACTTTTACAAGAGAAACTTGAACAAGGTGAATGGGTCATTTTAGCTGCGGATCGTGTTCCTGTGCAGTCGCAACGTGTACAACGTGTAAATTTTTTAGGTGAAGAAGCCGATTGGCCTCAAGGTGCTTGGATTTTAGCGAGTTTGTTGAAGGTACCGTTATTGGCTGTATTTTGCTATCGGCAAAATCAGCAGTTTGATGTGCATATTCATTTGCTTGCGGAAAAGGTTGAATTACCACGTGCTAACCGCTTGATTGCCATGCAGAATTTCACTCGAAAATATGTGGAAGTGCTAGAGCAGCATTGCATACGTGCACCCTATCAATGGTTTAATTTTTATAATTTTTGGAATAAGTAGTTGAAAAATAAAGATATGAAAGTTTTAGTTGTTGGTGAACAACCTTTAACGATAGAACAAGTTGTTGCAGTGGCTCAGAATCAATGCCAAGTGGCTTTGCCAACATCGCAACAATGGCAAAGTTTGATTCAGCGTGGTGCTGATTTTCTAGACCAATTGCTAGAAGAAGAAGGTGTCATTTATGGTGTGACTACTGGATATGGTGACTCATGTTTAGTCGAAATTCCACCGCATCAAGTACATGAATTACCGTTACATTTATCTCGCTTCCATGGTTGTGGACTAGGACAAAATCTTGATTTGATGACCGCACGTGCTGTGGTAGTGACACGTTTGTGTTCACTGGCACGTGGTTATTCAGGTGTATCTTTGGTTTTGCTAGAGCGTCTAGTTTGGATGCTCAATGAAAATATTATCCCTGTGATTCCATCAGAAGGTTCTGTCGGAGCAAGTGGTGATTTAACGCCATTGTCTTATATTGCAGGCGCATTGGTCGGTGAGCGTGATGTTTATCAAAAAGAACAAAATAAAATCGTACCGATTGCGCAAGTCTATGCAGAATACCAATTAGATGCTTTAGTGCTCCGTCCGAAAGAGGGGCTAGCACTCATGAACGGCACGGCTGTAATGACAGCAATTGCTTGTTTAAATTATAAAAAAGCTGAACAAATTTCTCTTGTAAGTACTTTAGTTACTGCAATGAATGTTTTGGCTTTAGAGGGTAATCCTAGTCATTTTGATGAAGTTCTATTTGCACAAAAACCACATCTAGGTCAGCAAAATATTGCCGCGCAATTGCGTACTTGGTTGAATAGTGAAGTACAAACTGAGCACCAAAGCCCACGTTTGCAAGACCGTTATTCATTACGCTGTGCACCGCATGTGATTGGTGTTTTTGAGGATTCGAAAACGTGGTTACGTCAATTTATTGAAAATGAATTGAACTCAAGTAATGACAACCCACTGATTGATCCTGTGAATTTAAGAGTTTTGCATGGTGGTCATTTCTATGGTGGGCATATTGCCCAAGCCATGGACAGTTTAAAAATCATGATTGCTAATATTGCTGATCTAATGGATCGTCAATTGGCACAACTGGTAGACCATAAAATGAATCATGGTTTACCACGCAATCTGACGGGTTCGAGCCTTGAACGTTTACCGTTAAATCATGGTTTTAAAGCGGTTCAAATTGGTGTATCTGCATGGACAGCAGAAGCGTTAAAACAGACGATCGCTGCTTCAATCTTTTCTCGTTCTACAGAATGTCACAATCAAGACAAAGTGAGTATGGGGACGATTGCGGCACGTGATGCCAGTCGAGTGATTTTATTAACAGAACAAGTCATGGCTGCTTTAAGCTGTGCAGCAGTGCAAGCTATTCAACTGAGAGGATTGAGTGAGCAATTGGGAGGCGTATTAACGCAGTTCCAACACTGGGTGCTTGAAAGCTTCACTTTTGTAGAAGAAGATCGTGCTTTACAACATGATTTACAACGGTTGGTTGATCGTTTTGAGCAGTTTGAATTGCTGAATCCAACAGATCAAAGCTTAAAATGGTACTAATTGGAAATGGAGCTAGTCTGTAATGGAGCTAAGTTATGCATGCTGATGTAATTATTGAAATTCCATTTCATGATGTAGATACCATGAATATTGTTTGGCATGGTCATTATATCAAATACTTTGAAATCGCACGTTGTAAATTATTGGACGAATTTAATTATAACTATGTGCAAATGAAAGATTCTGGTTATGCATGGCCAGTGATTGAGAGCTATGTACGTTATGTTCAAGGCATCGAATTTCAACAGAAAATTCGTGTACGTGCTATTTTAAAAGAATGGGAAAATCGTTTGAAAATTGAGTATCAAATTTTTGATGCCAATACAGATAAGCGCTTAACCAAAGGATTTACCTCGCAAGTTGCTGTGAATATTGAAACACGTGAAATGTGCTTTCAGTCGCCACAAGTATTGTTGGATCGTTTAAATGCATGGTCTATGTTTTCAGCGACTTAGTCTAAATCTTTATAGGAAATGATCATGAAGCAAAATACAACTTCAATGTCTCAACAAACGCAGTCTATTCATTTGACATTGAGTTTAAAGTCGCTTGTATTATCGAAAGCGATGAAGTCTTTGTGGATGTTCATGAGTCTTGTTTTGAGCATGCTGTTTTGTGTAACTTATGCAAATGCTGCGCAGGCTCAAAATACTCAAGTGGGACAGATTTTCAAGCAACTCTCAACAACACCAACAGTACGTGCCAATTTTCAACAGCAGAAGAAATTAGCGTCTTTAAATAAAACCTTTGTTTCAAGTGGAACGGTATTATTTTCTAAACAATATGGCGTTTTGTGGCAAATTCAAAAGCCTGTGCAAGCCAGTTTGATTGTGACACCTCAAAAGTTAGTGCAAAAAACTCAACGTACTTATAGTCAAATTGAAATTGATAAATCACCTTATGGTTCTGTTGCAACTATGTTTTTACAGTTGATGTCAGGCAATGAAACCGCTTTAGCAAAAAACTTCAATATTGTGTCTGCAAATTACACACCTACGCAATGGAATGTGACTTTGACACCCAAAAGCAGTTTATTTAAAAAATTATTTGATCGTGTAGAAGCGCAAGGACAGCGTTATGTAGACCGTATTGTGATTACGGAAAAGGCCAATAATTCGACTGTCATTCAATTTAGTCAGCATAATCCACAACCTATTCAACTTATGGCTTCAGAAGATGCACTTTTCAAATTGGCCAAATAGATTTACAGCACTTTGGGTCGCAACTTTATTGTGTGTCGCTTTAAGTTTGGCCTATTCATGGTTTAAGCAAGAGATTCACATTCAAACCAATATTTTTGCGTTATTGCCGAAAGAACATCAAGATGTGCAATTAGAGAAAACACAAGAATATGTGAATCAACAACTCAATAATAAAGTCTTTTTAGTGATTGATGCACCGAGTGATCAAGTGCTCAATCAAGCTACAGATATTCTAAAGCAACAAGTCACGAATTCTCAGTTGTGGCAGCCGTTAAAACCACAATTGGATACTGAAAAATTTGCACAAACTTTATATCAACATCATGCAGGTTTACTCAGTTCGGAAGATACTGAACTGTTAAAACAAAAAGATTATGCTGCTTTGACTGAGCAGGCATTATTACAGGTGATGAGTCCGGGTATGCCTGTCACAGCAGATCTACTAAATAAAGATCCACTCTTGCTTTTCCCTCGCTTTGCGATGGGCCTGTCCAATCAGAAAACAGATCAAACGATTGATATGGAACAGGGTTTTGCCACCATCCATGATGAGCATGGAAACTCTCGTTTTTTTAGCTTAGAGCTGACTCAAAGCCCATATAATATTGATTATCAAGAAAGTACAGCAGTTTGGATGCAACAGGTTGATACTGAATTAGGCAAATTAAACGTCAAAACTCATTGGACTGGAACGCTGCTCTTTTCAAGTTTTGGTACGCAGTCGGCTGAAAAAGAAATTTCAACCATTGGCTTAGGTTCAAGTCTAGGGGTTTTGCTACTGGTCTGGTTTGGTTTTAGATCATTACGTCCGATGCTCACTGAGTTTATAGCCGTGAGTAGCGGGATATTGGTCGCATTTACTGTAACACATTGGATTTTTGGCGAAATTCACCTCATGACTTTGGTGTTTGGTGCAAGTTTGGTCGGTGTATGTGTCGATTTTTCTTTTTATTTTATGGCGTTACAATCTCAGCACCGTAAGACAGATGGTTTTACTATTCTAAAACCTGTTTTACCCAGCCTATTTATGGGTTTGATGACGACTTTGGTGGCTTATGTATTTTTGACCTTTACGCCATTTCCAGGTTTTCGCCAAATTGCAGTATTTTCAATCGTTGGACTCAGTGCTGCATGGGTTACTAGTATTTTGTTGTTACCTCGCTTGAAAGCATTGAATGCACAACCTGCGATTCATACGCTACGTTTCATTGGGCTGACACGTCATTATTTTTTACAGCATAATATTTTGCGTTATGCCGTGATTGTTGTGATTATTTTAGGATCGACCACCAGTTTATATTTCTTAAAAGCCAATGATGATATTCGTAATTTACAGAGTATGGATCAAAAGCTGAAACAAGAAGACCGCTATGTTCGTGAGCGTTTTGGTCAGCAACAAAGTAGTGATTATTTTGTCATTCGGGCAGAAAATACGACACAGCTTGAACAACAAGAGCAGGCATTGTTGTTGAAGTTAAAGCAATTACAGCAACAAGGGGATTTACAGGGTTTTCAAGCGATCGGGCAATCTGTCCCTGCTATTGCAACACAGCAGGAAAATATCCAGTTATTACAACAAATTCCAGCAACAGAACTAAAAGCTTATGCTGTAGCAATGCAATTGAATGTAGATGATGTCATGGCATGGCAAAAACAATTGGTGAATCAGCCTTTGTTGAAACTCAGTTCATTCCAAAATCATCCTTTAGCCTTTTTACAACCGAATCAAAATCAGCGTTTGGTTTTGGTTCAAGGGATTCACAATCCTAAAAAAATGCAGCAACTTGAAACAACACAAATTAAACTATTGCAGCCTGTAAGCAGCTTATCTCAATTATTTCAACAGCATCGTATACAAGCGCAGTATTTACTCCTTTATGCATTGATTGCTTTAGTGATTGGCTTGAGTGTTATTTATGGAATTGGCTCAATCATTGCCTTAATATTACCTGTAAGTTTAGCTTTACTGAGTACTTTTGCTGTACAGGCATGGTTAGGCGTAGAAATTAACCTATTTAGTATTATGGGAACATTTTTAATTATTGGAATTGGTGTGGATTATGCGATTTTTTATCGACATGGACATGACCATCCACAAGTGGTTGGAATGGCATTATTTTTATGTATGATGTCGACTTTACTTGGTTTTGGTTTGCTGTCGTTTAGTCATACCTACGCCATTCATTGTTTTGGTTTGACCGTTTTATTTGGTGTGATTTTTTCATTTTTGTATGCCACAATTTTTACCAAAGCAGATGACCAACACCGTGTTATTTTTCAAAATCAGCAAGATAGCTGAACACTAAGAGAGAATAATGAATTTAATTCAGCAAACAGATGTATTAATTATTGGTGCAGGGCCATCGGGTAGCTCAGCAGCCGCATTATTATGTAAAAAAGGCTATACAGTCACGATTATCGAAAAACAATACTTTCCTCGCTTTTCAATCGGTGAATCTTTACTACCTCAGTCGATGGTTTTCTTAGAAGAAGCAGGCTTATTAGATACGATTAAAAACCATGTTGATGAATATGCATTTCAATTTAAGAATGGTGCAACTTTTTTAAAAGGGCAACAACGTAGCTTTTATGACTTTACTGAGAAATTTACAGATGGCCCAGGTACGACATGGCAAGTGAGGAGAGCGAATTTTGATCAACTTTTAGCACAACAAGCTGAACAGTATGGTGCTGAAATTCGTTTTGGGCATGAAGTCACTGCCGTTGATGTTGCAACACAACATCCGATTTTAACGGTCAAAGATGAACAAGGCGAACCCTATCAAATTCAAGGTAAATTTTTATTAGATGCCAGTGGCTTTGGGCGAATTTTGCCGAAATTTTTAGACTTAGAAAGTCCATCAGATTTTCCAGTACGCCGTGCTATTTTTACGCATATTGAAGATGGAATTGTAGATGATCCAAGCTTTGATCGTGAGAAAATTTTAATTGCGGTGCATGAAAAAGATCCACGTGCATGGTATTGGTTAATCCCGTTTGCAGATGGTCGCTCTTCATTTGGGATTGTAGCTGAACAAGATTTCTTTGAAAAATACCAATTCGATGATAGCAGTGCTGAAACTTTGCAGGCGACATTTGAACGTATTCTTGCTGATGAGCCAGCCTTGTCTCAGGTATTGCGCAATAAAAAGTTTGATACGGCAGTCAGAACCTTGGTGGGCTATTCTGCCAATGTGAAGCATTTGGCAGATCGTAATTATGCTTTGTTGGGCAATGCAGGTGAGTTCTTAGACCCAGTCTTTTCTTCAGGTGTGACCATTGCTTTAAAATCATCAAGCTTGGTTGTTCCTTTGCTTGAACGTGTCTTAAAGGGCGAAACTGTTGACTGGATGCAAGAGTATGAAAAACCGTTAAGAAAAGGAATTAAGGTGTTTCGTGCCTATGTTGAGTCATGGTATGAAGGCGAGTTTCAAGATGTTGTATTCTCCAAAAATCAAAACGACAAAATTCGCCGTATGATCGCATCATTATTGGCAGGCTATGCTTGGGATGATACAAATCCAATTCATAAAAATCCGAGACAACGTCTCAATACTTTAGCTGAGTATTGTCGTGAGGAGCAGTCACATATTGCTTCGATTGGAATTGAATAATGCTGAATAAATGGAAACATTGTGCTTTGGCTATATTGCTGATCTTGCCTTTAACCGCATGTCAGCAAATGCTTCCTAAAGCACAGGGCTTAGCAAATTCACAATGGATTGCACAGCATTATCAGCGCCAAGATTTGGTTGAAGTACAGTGGAAAGCGCACAGTTTTAGTTTTTTGTTATACCAACAGCAGCAAGATAAAAACTTAGATTTATTAGCATTGAGTTTGACAGGACAGCAACTTTTTAAGTTAGGTTTCGATGGGACGAAAGTTAAGGTTGAACAGCGTATTGATCAAATGAAGCTTTTGCCTTTTGATTTTTTAGTGCGTGATATCTTGTTTGCAACTTATCCAAATTTTATTGCTTATCCGCCTAAAGATGTTCAAGTAGAGAACACACAACCAGATCATTCAACTAGGATACAGAATATTTTGATTCATCAAAATAAGGTATTAACAATTCGACATACGCAAGATCATATCGAATTGGATAATGTACAAGTGCCGTATCAAATGGTGTTTAGCGAAGTACCGAATACTTTGGAAAATAATGAGTAGCTGTCAAAATGCCTGAATTCATCAATCAAAAATATCCAGCGGTAGGCATTCAGTATAGTGTTGGATTGTCTGCTTTGGGTTCAACGACAACGCAATTAGAACAAGCTTTGACGAGTATTGAAAATACTTTAAGTTTGAGTAGCGCATTTATTGCCGAAAAAGACGTTTGGGTCGGAGCTTATTCTGCTGAATTGATTCAACAGGTTTCCGCAAAGTTAAAAATATTTGAAACACGCAATTTGCGTTTTGCTTTGACAGCATTACAGCAAATTGAAACTGATATTCAACATTATGTTGCTCAGTTTGAAAATAAACGTCTTGCCATTGTCATTGGAACATCAACATCTGGTATTGCAGATAATGAACCTGAATTAAAGCTCCACTTTCAAGGTGATAGCACGATCCAAATCAAACAAAAAAAACAAGAAATGGGATGTCTAGCCAAAGCCTTACAAGTTTATTTGGGCTGGGAGGGATTGGCATATACGATTTCTACAGCTTGTTCATCCAGTGCGAAAGCATTTGCAGCAGGACAGCGTTTGATTAATGCAGGGCTTGCAGATGCAGTATTGGTCGGTGGTGTAGATACCTTATGTCAATTGACGCTCAATGGTTTTAATAGCTTAGAAAGCTTATCTAATGGTATTTGTCAGCCATGTGGACAAGATCGAGATGGGATTAACATTGGTGAAGCAGCAGCTTTATTCTTATTATCCAAAGAAGTTGCACCTGTTATGTTAATGTCAGCAGGTGAGTCGATGGATGCATGGCATATTTCTGCACCTCATCCTGAGGGGGATGGTGCTGCGAGAGCGATGCAAGAGGCTTTGAATATGGCAAATTTGAGTGCATTGGAGATTGGCTATTTGAATTTACATGGTACGGCGACCCCACAGAACGATGCGATGGAAATTAAAGCTGTACACACAGTCTTTCAAAATTATGCTGTGCCATTGAGTAGTACTAAACATAAAACAGGGCATTGCTTAGGTGCCGCGGGTGCAATTGAAGCGATGATTTGTAACCAAATTTTAAAAGATCAGCGTTGGTTACCCTTACATCAATATGCAGTTTTAGACAATGAGTTAGTGGGGCAGAATTATGTGACCGATTCATATTTGGATGAGCCAATTCAATATGTTATGTCTAATTCATTTGCTTTTGGTGGTAGTAATATCAGTTTGATTTTTGGAACGCAGTTAAAATGAATTCGCCTAAACATTTAAATGCGATTGATTTTATTCCGCATGAAAAACCGATGGTTTTTATTGATCGTATTGTAGAAATAGGCGATAACTTTGCTATAGCTGAATTATTGATTCGCTCAGAGTTGATGTTTTGTGAAGAACAGGGTTTACCGACATGGTCGAGTATTGAGTTGATGGCGCAAACGGTCAGTCTGTACGCGGGTTCACACGGTGGAAAGTTAGGGCAAAAGCCAAAAATCGGGTTTCTTTTAGGAACACGTAAGTTGCATTTACCCGTTCCATTTTTTGAAATAGGTGAAACAGTCACAATCCGAGCAGAAAAACAGTATTTACATGAAGGGTTGGGGCAATTTGCTTGTGAAATTTATTATCAAAACCATACAATTTTGGCAATGCTGAGTGTGTATGAACCTGAAGAATAACCACAGGTTTTTTTAAATTAGGATGAAAGTGTGGCAAGAAGAGTTTTAGTAACAGGGTCGAGCCGAGGTATTGGGAAAGCAATTGCATTACAGCTAGCGGAAGCAGGTTTTGATGTCACTGTTCATGCACGCTCAAAAAAAGTAGAAGCAGAACAAGTGGTTGCTGATATCCAAACTTTGGGAAGAAAGAGTCATACACTTTTATTTGATGTAACAGAACGAGAACAAGTACGACAGCTATTAGAACAAGATATTGCAGAACATGGTGCTTTTTATGCTGTGGTATTAAATGCAGGCTTAACGCATGATGCTGCATTTCCAGCTTTAACTGACAATGATTGGGATGAAGTTATTTCTACATCTTTGGATGGTTTTTATAATGTATTAAAGCCATTAGTCATGCCAATGATTCGTCTTAAAAAAGGTGGACGTATTGTCACCATGTCTTCGGTATCTGGTGTGATGGGAAATCGTGGGCAAGTCAATTATAGTGCAGCAAAGGCAGGATTGATTGGTGCAACTAAGGCCTTAGCACTTGAATTAGCCAAAAGAAAAATTACAGTCAACTGTGTTGCACCTGGATTAATTGAAACTGAAATGGTCAGTGATGAAGTTCAGGAACATGCTTTAAAAATGATCCCGATGCAACGTATGGGGCAAGTGGATGAAGTCGCAAAAGTGGTTAAATTCTTATGTAGTGATGATGCGAGTTATATCACCCGCCAAGTGATTTCTGTAAATGGAGGATTGATATGAAGCGTGTTGTCATCACTGGAATGGCTGGTATCACCTCATTAGGTGATACGGCTGACTCTATTTTCGAGCAAATTGCAGCAGCGAAGAATGGCATTCGTTATATGCCAGATTGGGAAGTTTTTGCTGACTTACGTTGTAAAATAGCAGGTCCAGTTGAGCATTTTGAAACGCCTAAACATTTCAATCGTAAAGTTACACGAGGTATGGGGCGTGTTGCCTTAATGTCAGTGATTAGTGCTGAAAAAGCGTTGATTGATGCTGGTTTATTGAATGACCCGATTTTACAAAGTGGTGATACAGGCGTTGCCTTTGGTTCCTCGGCAGGGAGTGTGAACGCAGTCGCTGAGTTTGGTTCAATGTTATTGGAAAATAACATGAGCAAAATCAATGCAACGACTTATATTCGTATGATGTCGCATACCAGTGCTGTCAATATGACGGTTTATTTTGGTTTAAAAGGACTGACATTGCCTACATCGAGTGCATGTACTTCGGGTTCTATGGCAATTGGTCAGGCTTATGAAGCGATTAAGTATGGCAAGCAGACCGTCATGTTTGCAGGCGGAGCAGAAGAGCTGAGTGCCGCAAGTGCAGCCGTATTTGATGTCTTACTGGCAACCAGTGGTATGAATGATCATCCCGAGTGTTCACCTCGTCCTTTTGATCGTGATCGTGATGGGCTTGTTGTTGGTGAAGGTGCAAGTTGCTTAATTTTAGAAGAATATGAACATGCCAAAAACCGTGGTGCAAAGATTTATGCAGAAATCATTGGTTATGGTAGTAATACTGACGGTCAACACGTAACACGTCCAGATTCTGAAATGATGGGACGTTGTATGGCTTTAGCGCTAAAAGATGCACAGATATCAGCAGAGCAGATTGATTATGTCAATGCGCATGGAACATCGACTGATCAAGGTGATATTGCAGAAACTCAAGCGACCGCACGAATTTTAGGCCACAAACCCATCAGCTCACTTAAAAGTTATTTTGGTCATACCTTAGGTGCATGTGGTGCGATTGAAGCGTGGCTAAGTATTGAAATGATGCATCGGCAGCAATTTGTTCCCACATTAAATTTAGAAAATATTGATCCATTGTGTGGCAATTTAGACTATATTATTGGACAAAATCGAGAAATAAATGCCAAAATTTTGATGAGTAATAATTTTGCTTTTGGTGGAATTAATACCTCGATTATTTTTAAAAAATTAGATCACTAAAGAGGGTATAACATGACGATTCAATCTATTAAAAAAATCGTGATTGCTTTAGCTATAACAACAAGTGGAATGGCTTCTGTACATGCAGCAGATACGATTCACCAATTTAACTTTCAAGAAGCAGTGAACCGTGCTGTTGCCGATGGCTTTTTAGATGGCTCAGTTAAGTTTTATTTGGCTGGGACCAAATCTGGCGGTAAAGTGATTGAAAAAGGTTTAGTGACTAATAAAAAAACCAATGGTTTTGCTAAATCTGCTGAATCTTCTTGTGATCGTGTTTTGCGTTCAGCACTTATTCAATTCCAAAATACAGCGAAAGCGCGTGGTGCAAATGCTGTGACCAATGTTGTCAGCTTTTACAAATCGAATGAAACACGCAGCACGACAACGTATGATTGTGCAAAAGGAACTGCTGTTGCGGGCGTTGCTTTGAAAGGCGATGTTGTAAAGTTTTAAGCTAGAACGATAGCGTTTAGGTTGAATTGAGCCAATGAGCAAGAATGAAATTCAAATACATTTAATACCATTGGCTCAAATTTTAATTTTAGGTCGAGATCAATTCAAAGATTTTCCTAGCTACAATCAATATAAGAAAAATCAAATTTATCAATACCGTAATCGAATTTTATCAGATTTGCTTCAAGTCGAAATTAATGATCAATCGATTGTCAAAAGTGAATATGGCAAACCGTATTTAATAGATTATCCTCGTCTTGCTTTTAATCATTCGCATAGTCAAAAGCATTATGCACTCGCCAATAGTTTACGAGTGCAGGATGTCGGTATTGATGTAGAAGATTTAGATCGGATCGTGCGTTTTGAAGCCTTAGCCAAACACGCTTTTCATCCAGAAGAATTTCAAACTTGGCAGGATTTAGATTTTGATTCAGCGTTTTGGTTTAAAGTTTGGACGACTAAAGAGGCGGTTTTAAAGGCTTCTGGTTTGGGTATCCGTTTGAGTTTAAATGAGTTAAATACTCATGCTCATCCTCTAAATGATGGGGGAATTTGCACACATCCGCAACTGGGTAGCTTCGCTTATCAAAACTTTAATTTAGGTCATGTGATGCTGACTGTGTCTTGGCGCGCAGCTTTGTCGTGTAAAGGTTTTGCATTTCCAAATATACAGATTATTCAGCATTGATGATGTCTATAAGTAAATTCAAAACACTAGATTTAAAAATATTTGAACATAAAAAAGCCCATCTGAAGATGTAATGCCGATCAGTTAAGCATTTTTAAATCCTCCCCAACCCTCCTTTGGAAAAGGAGGGAGTATCAATAATCTAAAATTATTTTAGATTCTCGATAGTTCCCCTCTTTTTAAAGAGGGGTTAGGGGAGATTCTTAAATGAGTAATTACTCAATTACTCTTAACTGATCAGTATTACATCCGAAGATGAGCTATTTTTAGCCTAAAACTGAGAATTAATGAGGAATATGCTCTTCATCTTCAAACTCAGGTTTAACTTGTACAATAAAGTCCTGACGGTTTAGACCACGCCATAGTGCAAACGCAGTACCGATATAAATCGAAGAATAAGTACCGACAAATACACCAATAAACATTGCAACCGAGAACCAATGTAAACCATCACCACCTAAGAACATCATTGCAAGTACAACCAGCAATAATGTCATAGAAGTATGAATGGTACGTTTTAAGGTTTCGGTCAAAGCAATATTAACGATTTCGAGTGGTGAAGCGCCGCGAATCTTACGGAAGTTCTCACGAATACGATCCGATACAACGATGTTATCGTTCAATGAGAAACCGATTAATGCCAAGACTGCTGCCAGTACGGTTAAGTCAAATGGCCATTGCATCATTGCAAAGATACCAATGGTCACGATTACGTCATGTAGTAATGAAAGTACTGCACCCACTGCGAGTTTAAACTCAAAGCGGATGGTGACATAGATCAACATCAGTAGCATAGCCAGTGCCACAGCACCCGCAGAACGTAAATAAAGTTCATTACCGACTTGACCACCCACCGAGTCGACTTTATGCACGACAGCAGGGTTGTTTGGTAATTGAACCGCTTTAGTTAACGAATTACTTAAGTCTTCAACATTGACGTCTTGTGGAGGCATACGCACGATGAGGTCTTTGTTACTTCCCAAGGTTTGTACCACAGCATCTTTAAAGCCTGCTTTATCTAAAGTTGCAATAACTTCAGAAGGTTTTGCCGCAGATTGATAGTTCAATTCTGCAGAAACACCACCAGTAAAGTCTAAACCAAGGTTTAGTCCTTTGGTGACAATAAAGAAAAGGCTAGCAATCGTTAGGATGATAGAGATGATTGCCGCTGGTTTGGCAATCTTCATAAAGTTAATTACGTGCTCATCATCTGGGCGTCCGTATTTCTTTTTCGGTTGAGTCACATCAGTCATCATAGATCTCCTTATATGCTCAACTTATTCAAGTTACGTTTTTTGCCATAGATTAACTGGATAATTGCACGTGTTACTGTAATTGAAGTAAACATCGAACAAACAATACCAATCATCAATGTGACAGCAAAGCCTTTGATTGGGCCAGTACCAATAGCAAACAAGATAAACGCAACCAAGAAAGTGGTTAAGTTTGAGTCGAGAATGGTGTTATATGCTCGATCATAACCCGCAATAATGGCTTGTTTAGGCGAAGCGCCCCAACGCATTTCTTCTCGTATTCGCTCACAAATTAGTACGTTGGCATCGACAGCCATACCAATGGTAATAACGATACCTGCAATACCTGGAAGGGTGAGGGATGCGCCAATCCACGACATGATGGTCAGTAACATTGCTAAGTTTACCACGAGTGCAAAATCTGCAATTAAACCGAATAGGCGGAAGAAAATAACCATCCACAATGCGACAAGGAGGAAACCTACAACTGTAGAGGTCACACCTTTATCGATGTTTTCTTGACCTAAGCTAGGCCCAACGACACGTTCTTCTACAAAGTACATCGGCGCAGCCAATGCACCTGCACGTAGCATCAATGCAAGTTCTGCTGATTCTTGTGGCGAATCTAAGCCTGTAATACGGAATGAAGAACCCAATACAGCTTGAATAGTCGCAGCGTTGATCACTACAGATTCAGTATAAGGGGTACGAACTTCAGTCATTGTACCTGTTACAGGATCTGCAACAGAAGTAATTTTCTGTTTATTTTCAATAAACAGTACTGCCATACGTTTACCGACAGCATTACGTGTTGCGTCAGATAATAACTTACCACCCGCGGTGTCTAGAGTAATGTTTACTTCAGAGCCACCAGTATCTTGGCTAAAACCACTTGATGCATTTTGAACACGTTCACCCGTTAAGATGCGGTTACGATTCAATAAAAGCTCTTTACCACTGTCCAAAGACTCATAAGCAAAAACTTCAGTCCCTGGTGGTAATGGTTGACCATTATATTTACCCGTAAAGCGGTCAATATATTGATCATTTAAATCAGAAACCAAACGGAATTCTAAGTTCGCCGTACGACCTAAGACGCGTTTCGCTTCAGCAGTATCTTGCACACCTGGAAGTTCAACCACAATACGGTTGCTACCTTGGCTTTGTACCAATGCCTCAGCGACACCAAGTTCGTTAATACGATTACGTAAAGTCGTTAAGTTTTGGTTCAATGCATAAGATTGGATTTCTTGCTTAGTTGTATCGTTATAGGTCAGTTTTAGCGTAGAACCCGAGTCTGTTGCTAAAGCTTGTTGGTTATATTTATTACCTTCACGACGTAAAAAGTCCATGACAGTAGCACGGTCATCATTATTAGCAAACTGAATCGTAATCGTGTTGTTATTTAAAGTTAAGCTGTTGAACTTGACTTTATTTTCGCGGAATTCACGACGCAAATCAGATGCAGATGTTTCCATACGCTGTGCAATGGCTTTATCCATATCTACTTCAAGTAGAAAATGAACGCCACCACGCAAGTCCAAACCAAGCTTCATTGGTTTAGCACCAATTTTCTGCAACCACTCAGGTGTGGTTGGTGCAAGGTTTAATGCAACAGTATAGTTTTCACCTAAGCCTTTGCTCAATGCATCTTTTGCTTTCAACTGTGCTTCAGATGTACTTAAGCGTAGAAGAGCAGCGTTATTGGTGAAAGTATTATCATGACTGTTAATATTTTCGCTTTTTAAAATTTGCTCTGCTTTTTGTATCACTGTCTGATCAATTGTGGTACCAGCCTTGGCGCCAGAAATTTGAACAGCAGGTTCATCAGGATACAGACTTGGCAGTGCGTATAATGTACTGATCACAAGTACAACTAGGATCAATATATATTTCCATGCAGGGTAACGCATTCGTTTTCTTCTTAAAATGAAAAAGTCGTGCTCATGCACGACCGTTTTATGATTAAAGGTTATTTAATGTGCCTTCAGGAAGTACTGAAATAACACTTGCACGTTGTACTTTTACTTCATTTCCTTTGCTTAATTCAACAACTGCAAAGTCACCATCAATTTTCATGATGCGACCCATTAAGCCGCCAGCAAATACAACTTCACTGCCTACACCTAAACTTTCGATTAAAGTACGGTGTTCTTTTGCACGTTTTGCTTGAGGGCGCCAAATGAGGAAATAGAAAATTGCAACGAATACAGCAATCATCAATAAGTTTGCCATCATACCTGGCCCTTGAGCGGGAGCTGCTGCAGCGTGAGCAGAAGAAATAAATAAGCTCATTTCAGTTTCCTAAAGTTAAAAAATTTTGTCATTTTCATGACTTTTAAATTGACTTGTTCAGCAATTTACCTTGTCTTGGAGTTCAGCGCAAATACTGTTGAATGAATCTTCAATGCAGATTTATATTGGGGCATTAGTTCTCAGGGCAAGGCGGAACTTCTAAACCACGACGTTGATAGAAATCTGCAACGTATTCGTCAAAAGTTCCATTGTCTAATGCATCACGAATATCTTGAGTAAAACGTTGGTAATAACGCAAGTTATGGATGGTACCTAGCATTGACGCGAGCATTTCTCCACATTTTTCTAAATGGAATAAATAAGCACGGGTAAAGTTAGTACAGGTATAACAATCACAATGCGGGTCTAATGGACGTTGATCATGACGATATTGACTGTTACGAATACGCACTAAACCGTCAGTCACAAAATAATGTCCATTTCGTGCATTTCGAGTTGGCATCACGCAGTCAAACATATCGACACCGCGACGAATCGCTTCAACGATATCTTCTGGTTTACCGACACCCATCAAATAACGCGGTTTATCTTCAGGCATTTGCGCAGGTAGATAATCTAAAACTTTGATCATTTCTTCTTTAGGTTCACCGACGGATAAACCACCAATCGCAAAACCATCAAAATCAATTTCTTTTAGACCATTTAAAGACTCTTCACGCAAGTCTTCATACATGCCACCCTGAATGATTCCGAATAATGCATTTCTATTTTTCAGTACATCGTGATGTTGCGTTTTACAACGCTTAGCCCAACGCAAAGAAAGCTGCAATGATTTTTGAGCTTCTTCATGAGTTGCAGGATAAGGCGTACATTCATCAAAAATCATCACGATATCTGAGTTCAATGTATGTTGAATATCCATTGAAATTTCAGGCGATAAGAAAACTTTTGAGCCATCAATCGGTGAGCGGAAGGTTACACCTTCTTCTTTAATTTTACGCATTGCGCCTAAACTGAAGACTTGGAAGCCACCTGAATCGGTTAAAATCGGTTTGCCCCATTTCATAAACTCATGTAAGCCACCATGTTCACGAATAACATCTAAACCGGGTCTTAAATAAAGATGAAAGGTATTACCTAAAATAATTTGTGCTTTGATATCTTCAATATCGCGAGGAAGCATACCTTTAACAGTACCGTAAGTACCTACAGGCATGAAAACAGGTGTTTCAATCACACCATGTTCTAAAGTTAAACGACCACGACGGGCACGCCCCGACTGACCTAATTTTTCAAACTTCATAAATGACCTAAATCTGGCGGAAAAACAGTCCGCTGATTGATAATAGCAAAAGGAGACTATTTTCCCTGATTTTGTGGTCGAATACCAGTCATGTTGTTTTTGATTATGTTTAAATTTTAAAACTGGGCTTGGGCGGTATGATTTAATTTTTATGGGCGTAAAGCAAAGTTATTGTCTGTTAATTTTTAAAAGATATTGTGAATGAACCTGTTTACTTTTCGATATTCTAAAACAAATAAAGCAAGCCATTGCTCACTTTACTTGTTATCTAATTTTTAAATAAGTATTTATATTACCGAATTTAATTCTATTTTTTAGAGAAGCGTCCAATCACAATAAAACCAACAACCAATAAAATCATGATGAAAATTCCATAATGATTCCAAAAGTTACGTTGCATTTTATTTTCTTGATATTCAGGATTTGTACTTAGTGAGGTCACAACATCTGAAGGCAACTCGTAAAAAGTATCAGGTTCTGCATCGGTCATTCCGACGAGTGTACAATCCCAAGTTTTGACATCTGCCCATAAAACACCAAAGTGGCTACATTTATATCCAACATTCAAGTCTTTAAGTTCTTCATATTGGCTTAAAACTTGTTGTGGAAATGCCCCCACTTTAAACATCTCATCCCCAGTATTAAACACCAGTAAACCTTTGGCTTGAGCTGGCGCTTGCCATAGGAAGCATAGGCATAACATCATAAGTAGTTTTTTTAACATCGAATATTCTCCAATCTTTAGATTGTTTTGTTGTAAAGAAATCAGTTGTTTTTTTAGTCAATGGAAAAATATCAGAAAAAATCGAGATGTCATTTTTTATATTTTATAAAAATAATGAATTCTTTCAATGATGTCTTCCTTACTTAGTGCAAAGTCATGGTTATCTATCGTTGAAATATGTCGAACTAAATTTTGAATATGAAGATTTGCTTCATTAAATTCATGTTCAAATGTGAGTAAATAGGCTTGATGCGCGACAAATAATGAATCGAATGGTTCAACCATTTCTACGATTTGCGCTAAATCGATGAGTAGATCTTTATCTGCTTGATTGAGTTTAATTGGTCGTTGATCTTTGGCTTTAGATTGAATTTTAAAATCTGCAATAAATTCAAATAATAATGATGATGGAGGATTCAGCTCTTGAGCAGTTTCTAGAATTGTATTTTGTTGATTTTTTACATTTATTAAGAAGATAATCTGAGAACGATCTAGATTATAAATTTTAGTCACATACCCAATGGCTTTGGTAAATATGTCTAAATAAAAATTGAGCTTTTCTTGGTGATCTTGTTGTGGGTAAATATCTTGAAATATAAGGGAGATAACAGAATCCTGTTCTGAAAAATGACGATCTTTATTGAGAATCTGTTTATTTTCTTCACTTATTTTATTGCGATACTTCCATTTGCTTAGATTCCACTTGTCTTGTTCAAGTAAATATTGATGTTTATCTTCAACATCACTAAAAATGGAAGCTTCTGTAGAGACTAAAAAATTTTGTAGAGTCGAGTTTTCATCCACTTCGATGACAAAAGCATAAAGTGCATGTTTTTTATAACGATAATAGAATTGCTGAAAGGCATCAATAATCAATGTTTTAAGCAGGACTTGCTGTTTTTCTACTTGGTTAGGCATTGCCATCTCTACATGATTTAAACATTTTCATTTTTCTAAAATAAGATCAAATTTTTTATTGACCCTCAGTCTGTTGCACCAGCTTTTAAGAAATAGAAGCAATGGAAAAGTATGTAAATAAATGACTTTTGTCTTGCTTATCCTTCTTTTGAAAATAGCTACGCTATCCATTCATTTGTATTCATTGCACTTATAATCAATATAAATTTCAGGTCATTGCTATAATCAAAGGGCTTAGATCACAAGCCATATTGCTTTAAGATTGTTTTGGTCGAAATTTAAAAACAGGCAAATGCCAAAACAATTAAAGTGAATAATTGTGATTTGGTATGCATTTTATATTAAATTTGTTAAATAAAAAACACTATTATCGGCTATTTATTCAGTTTTTCTTTAAAATTATATGGAATAAATCGTGTTAAACATTCTGTTCCGCCATTTATATTTGCACAGAACAGATATTTCTAGAATGGATTTTGAAGGCAAGGAAGGCTTAGAAATTTGGTTTATAATCAAAATTTTGTGTAACAACATGATCAGAGAAAGGGCGAATTGATTTCTTTGCTAATGTGATGGTATTGATCATATTGTTCGGAAAAACTTCAATTGTGTTATTAAACTCTTCAACATTACGGTTAAAAATCGTGATTGCTGCGCCCACATTTTCGTTTTGTTCCTGAATATCATCCATCATTTTGGCATACAACGTATCTGCTTTAAGTTCAGGATAGTTTTCAACCACAACATTCAAACTTTTCATCAAATCTTGGTTTAATTTTTCAATGTGTTGAAGTTGAGAAACATCCGTATTATTCAGGTTTAAATTTAAAATCTGTTGGCGTAATTCTGTTACTTTTTCTAATGTTGATTTTTCAAATTGAGTATATTGCGCTAAGGTTTGTTCTAAGCTTTCTAAAGTCTTTACCTTTTGACGTTCAAAATTGGCAACCTCTGCCCATGCACGCTTAGTCGCATTGAAATAACGCACGATATTATTTCGGATCAGAACTCCCCAAACCATGAGAATGATAAAAATCCCAATAAATATGATTAACCCCATTTTGATTATTCCTTATAAATTATGAAATTAAGTTTAACATGCATCGTTTGAATTTTTCATATTCAGGCATGGTTAATGTTCTTAAATGTCCCCTCAAAAGCGAAATATCATTTAAATTTTGTTTCTTACGTGAAATATTAAAGAGGTTCTGATCTCCCATATAACACAACATATTTTCCTCAAAATGATAAACAATATCGCCTGAATAATGTTGAAAAAAATCACTTAATTTTAGTGTAATACTTGGACTGATTGTTCGTGCAAGTTGATGTTGATTTAAACCAAAAATGTGTAACTTTTGATTCACTAAAATATCACTGGTTTTCCAAACTTGAGTATAAGGTGCAATAAATTCATCATGTTGATTGCTGGCAGCAAATCCGAGCGCAGGCATCTGAAATACAAAAGCACCCCATTGGTTTTTATGTATTTCCTTAATTTTTTGTTTTTCACCTTGACGATTTGGAAGCGAATACTCATCCACATAGTGATAATGAAAAAGCATAATATGATGCTCTTGTTCGCCATCAAACCATGTCGTCGAAGCAAACTGTTCTATTTCATTCGACAGATTGCCTTGAGAGAAGAATGGAAAATTTTGTTTAAGCTTACTCATCATCAATAAGGTATTGGTTGTTGTTGGAATATGCTTAGGTGCTTTGTTGTAATGTAAGTCGTAACGTAGCAACATGATACGTTGTTCTAGAAAATAGATGACATCATCAATTGGATCGCGTTCTTCATAAATTAAATAAGCCAAAAAACAACACAATACAGCGGCCAATAAACTCAGTGGATAGGGAATGTATTGATGGATCAGCAACCCAAATAAGGCTGTGAATACACCACAAATAAACAAAAATCGAGGAATGAGATTGTGAAAATACAATTCTTTATTTTCCCCCCACGGATGTAATCCATCCAAAATATCTTGAGCGGATTGAGCCTTTTGACCAATTTCCCAAAGACGAGCAATATTTCGCATCACATGCTGATTTTTCTTAGTTCGAATGTGAAGCAGTCGTTCAACAGTTTCTATAGGCATATAAGAGTCTAAAAGGGCTTATTTTAATCGTGGAGATTAGCATTGAGGTGTGATTCGGACATTCAAGATAACTAAAAATAAATGATTTTAATATGTTCTAGTTAAATGATTATGCAATAAATTTAATCAGAAAAGAATCTAATTGTGCATTGTCGAAAGGGACGCTTTTGTGATGCGTTATCGCTTTGTAACTTTTAAGATAAGGCGCAATATGTATATAACGCCTTA
The DNA here is from genome assembly GCF_002233755.1 of Acinetobacter piscicola. Classification (GTDB taxonomy): domain Bacteria; phylum Pseudomonadota; class Gammaproteobacteria; order Pseudomonadales; family Moraxellaceae; genus Acinetobacter; species Acinetobacter piscicola. The sequence goes on from NZ_NIFO01000006.1 coordinate 86,154, forward strand.
TCTCATACCAATCTGGATTTAGTTGGCATTCTCAATCAACATGGCGTCACCATAGCTGAAGAAGCGATATTGACTGTCTACAGCATGTTTATAGGCATTTAAAATATAGTCACTTTTGGAAAGTGCCGAAACTAACATTAACAATGTTGATTCAGGTAAATGGAAGTTGGTAATCAAACGATCCACAACACAAAATTGATAACCTGGATAAATAAAGATTTGAGTATCTCCAGTCCACGCCCCAATTTTACCACCACAAGCTTGTGCTGCACTTTCTAAAGCACGTGTTGCTGTAGTACCAACAGCGATGACTTTATTGCCTCGTGCTTTGGTTTCTTGAATGAGTTTGACGGTTTCTTCAGGTACGTCACACCATTCACTATGCATGATGTGATTTTCAATATTGTCTGTGCGTACAGGTAGAAACGTACCTGCACCGACATGTAAGGTCACAAAAGCTTTTTGAATATTCTTTTGTTCTAGCTTTTCTAGTAAAGCTTCATCGAAATGTAAGCTGGCAGTAGGCGCTGCAACGCTCGCCAATTTATTTGGATCATTAAATACCGTTTGATAGCGTTTAGTATCAATATCTTCTGCTTCACGATTAAAGTAGGGTGGAATAGGAAGCTGACCGTACAAATCCAAAACTTTTAAAATCGGTTGTGAAAATTCAACAATATATAAATTTTCATGGCGACCTGTGACGGTCACTTTAACTTCATCAGGCCCAATAAAAAGCTCTGCACCTGCTTTAGGAGAGTTACTGGCTTTAATATGACAATGCGCAATCGTCTGGTCGAAAATACGTTCAACTAAAACTTCAATTGCACCACCTGAAGCACGTTTACCTTTGAGTCGAGCTTTCATGACTTTGGTATCATTTAAAATGATTAAGTCACCGTCATTAAATAAGTCGAGAATGTCGGTAAACTGGTGATCTTGGTAAGAGCCATCAGCATTTAAATGTAATAGGCGAGATGCACTACGCGTTTCTAGCGGGTAACGAGCAATCAGTTCGTCAGGGAGATCAAATTTAAAATCAGAGAGTTGCATCATGGAGAGAATATTTGGCATTTAAAAATTAAAAACTTTGGCTAGTATAGTCTTTTTTCAAATTAATGGCTGAAATTGATGCTTTATAATCCAAAAAAACGCGATATGATTTAAAATTAATCAAATATAATAACTTGTCGTTGACAAGAAAGTTAAACGCGTTATTATACGCACACAACCTCTCCCGAGGTGGTGAAATTGGTAGACGCGGTGGACTCAAAATCCACTGTCAGCGATGACGTGTCGGTTCGAGTCCGACCCTCGGGACCAGATATCTGGAAAAGCCCTCAAGCATATTTAGACTTGAGGGCTTTTTTATTGCCTATAATTAATGATTTAGACTAACCTCTACTTTGCATCATTGAGATTTCATTAACCACATTTCAGGTGGTTACTTCGTAAAATAAGTACCCGAATGAGTATTTGATTTTTGTTTGGGTACTCAGGTGTAACAGCATTTGAACTTTGGACGCACGACTGAGTTATTACCATGTAGCATCCAATGGCTTACTTTCATGCCTACCTCTACAACTCACACTTAGAGGCAAGTCCACAACTCAAAGCCTAAATTCAATCAGGAGGAAGGTTTTGTACAGGGTATTCAGCAGGGGGTTGCAGCAGTCAGTTGAAATATTAAATTAGATTGATTGAACTAAATATCACTTAGGTATCTCCAAATATGATTTATTTTGAGTCATATTTGGAGACGATTACTAAAAGCCTATTAATCTTTAACTAATTTTTTTTAAATTGTTTGTATACGCCAGAACAATCTGCTGTGAAATGTATGCCAATTGGCAATTATCACTTTCATGATGGGCATGTGCGAATACATCTGAATGATAGTTTGAATTTGCAACTTTATACGTCGATGTAAGTGTTGTTGGTGTGGCTGTATGCTTATTTTTTACGGTAATCGGGAAGACTCTTCCTTCAAATATCGTACCCCAAACAGGAACATCTTTAAGTTTGATTGGGTCAACTTTATACGGGTCTTGTTCAAGAATCGTAAAGTTGGCAATTTTCCCAGATTGAATGCTTCCGAGTAAATCTTCTTTGCGCCAAGAATAAGCCGCTTCAATAGTAATGGCACGTAAAGCAGCGTCGACACTAATTCGCTGTTCTGGCGCAGCAACCCGGCCATTAACCGTTATACGGTTCACACCAGTCCATGCTAAATACAAAGGATCAGCAGGTGCTACTGGTAAGTCAGAATGGAAGGAAAGATGCGGTGTTTGTTTTAAAATGGAGGCACTACGCACCATTGTATCTGCACGTTTACGACCTAAACCCTCTACAAACTTATCTGCAAAACCGACAGGGTAGTAAGGGTTTACACTAAAGATGGCCCCATTTTTAGCTAACTCTACAATTTGTTCTTCTGTTGAATTGGCAAAATGTACGACGACAAAACGATGATCCATCTTCGGATTTTCTTGCATACGTTTCTTTAATGTTGCAAGTACAACATCAGTACCATGATCACCATTCACATGGATATGTAATTGGTAGCCAGCATCCCAGAATAATTTAGCACGGCGCTCCAAGTCTTCAGGTTCAATCATCCATTCGCCATGATGACCATCGGTATACGGTTCTTTCATTTGCATAAATTGGGAGATAATCGCACCATCTGCAAAAAGTTTAATTTGTTTTGGGAAGAACATGATTTTTTTGCCTGAAGTCTCAGGGGCTTTCGCAATGGCAGCTTCGACCGCAGGTAATGCATTCTCTAGGCCGACTTTATTCACGATGGCACGGCCATCAGCCAAGAAAGTGGAATACATTGGGGTGTCATCAGCACCTAAAATCTGTTCATATAGTTTCCACATTTCAGGTGTAGCGATTGCCCCCGGCTCATTGTAGGCAGTAATACCATTGGCATGGGTATAGGCTATCATTTGTTTTAAACCGAAAGTCAGTCGTTTAGGTGTAGCCACTAAACCTAAAAACTTAGGCATGACTGCGGTTTCCATAAAACCCTGTTCCCAAAAATGTCCAGCCGCATAGTCCATCATCTTGCTGGCAGGCCCCAGATTTGCAAAGTCTTCTTGCTTCAGATTCATTAACTTGAGTGCAGCTGTGTTCAAGTACACTTCATGGCAAGAACGCTGCCAAATTATAATCGGGCGTGTTGGGCTGATCTTATCCAATGTCGCTCGGTCAATCGGTCCGTGCCATAGTTTATGATATCCCCAACTGATCAATAGTTCATTTGGATCTTTTAAATTGGCGTCTGCTTGCTTAAGTTTAGCAAGGTATTCTTCGGAAGAGTGAGCTGCTTTGAATGTATGGTCGGGTAAATTCCAATCTTCAGTGGCAATTACTTCGGTTGCAAGCGTGAGCGCACCAAGGACAGGGTGTAAGTGTTGATCGATAAACCCCGGCATAATGATTTTATCTTTAAATTGATCATTGATTTTAATTGATGACTTGCCAGCCTGTTTTTTAAGTTGAGCAACAGTTCCCACCCCAATAATTTTTTTACCTCTGACTGAAACCGCGGTAGCCTCTTTTTGTGAGGATTCCATCGTAATGACTTTTTTCGCTGGGTAAATGATGATCTCTTCACCATTATTGGTAATTTCTGGACGAGGGTTGGCTGTAGTGTCCTGTGCATTTGTATAGCTAGATAAAGCTGACAATAGTAGAACGGATGATAGTGTTGTACGTGAGTTTTTCATTGAGTTTCATTCCATGAACTATAAAAAAATGAGTAATATAAAAATTAAAAACATATGTTTAATGATTTTTAATTTATAAATTACATTGGCTTAAAGTAATAAAAGCACTTTGCGAAAGGTGTTTTGCGAACTATTGCTGAACTACCTTTTAATAAAATAGATATTTCAAATTTTTGTTTTAAAATTTACTAATCTAGACATTTGGCTTATAGAAAAATTGCTTATTGATGGGGAGTCATAACAATGTTTTGTAATATAGACCATAATTGAATTATCGAATTTATTGCAAAGTTTGAGCGAGATACTATTTAGACTTTGCATTTTAAATCGGGTATGTTTATCTGCAATATTTGTCAAACAAGACAAATACACTGACGGTATTAACGTTTTTAAAATCAATAAGATTACTTCTTTATTTTCAGTATTCATGTTCCAATCCTTTAGAACTTATTAATGAAGAGACAATTTTGGCTCTTACTTTCAATTTGAGAGTTGCAACAAGTTTCTATGCAATGCTGCAAAACAATACTTAAGCGTTGAAAGTTTCATATTTCATCCAACGCACATTGATATTTCAGAGTAAAAATTTATAAAAAGTAGTAAAGAGCAAGGACAGCTTAGGGATGTTGTCCTGCTGCTTTAATACTTAAACTGTTTAATTGAGGGGTAATGACGAGGATGTTGCTCCATCGATTCGTACATGACTGGCAACTGTAAATTGTCCAAGGATATCTTGTACGGATTGAAGAGCTTGAACATCACTCAGTCGAACCTCAATGATTAAACCTTTTGCACCACCATCAACGGATTTTACATCGAGTAATGATGTTCCAGCGGCGTGTGTAATCAGTGGTGTAATGACACGCAGTGCAGCATTGGCTCGTAGAGCAGGTTTATAAACTTTGCCGACAGCAGTGAGAGGTAGTTCATCTAAAATATGAATTGCGGATGGCCATGCTGGTCGTTCTGGAATATCTCGTTGGGCTACAATCAATAACTCTTCAGCAGTTACGGTTTGATTCGGTTTAAGTGTGACGTAACAGACTGGGCGCTCACCTGCATAAGCATCGGGCTGACCGACTGCAGCAGCTGATGCAACAGCTGGATGGGCTATAAGTACATCTTCAATTTGAACAGGGTCAATATTATGCCCGCCTCGAATAATTAAATCTTTTGCTCGACCAGACAAAAAGAGCCGTCCTGTTTCATCGAGATATCCCATATCTCCGCTATTTAAGTAGCCATTATTAAAATTCTCTGCACCTTGCGATGAGTCGAGATAACCAGGACTAACAGTTGGGCCACTAACGACAAGTAAACCTAATTCACATGGAGGGCATTTATCACCGAAACGACCATCAGTCTGTCTTTGACGAATCGTTAATTGGGTATATGGTAAACGAAGTCCAACACTTCCTATTGTCGCCTCTACACCAGCGGGGTCGATAGCAGTTGCACCACCAGATTCGGTCATACCCAAGATTTCGTGAAGTGAAAGACCTGTTTCACTCATAAATTTCTTTGCCAAAGTTTTGGGTGTAGCGGCAGATCCTGTAATTGCGAGTCGGACTTGAGACAAATCGCCATTAATAGGGTGTTCTAGAATTGCCGAAATTGCAGTTGGAACAGCTCCAAGTACCGTAACGTTATGATTTTCTATAATTCGCCAGAAGCGTTGAACCATGAGTGGGTTACGAAAACCTGTTGGTGACAATATGAGTACTGTTGCACCAGAAAGAAAAAATGCCAAGCTACTTACAATAGTTCCACCGACATGGAACATTGGCATGCCATTCGTCACAATATCATTGGTACGGATGTCTAATAATGCAGCTGAACCTAGTGCGGCGGTGAGTTGATTAAGATGGGTATGTGCAACAAGTTTTGGTGCTGAGGTTGTACCACCTGTATGGAAGTAAGCAATTACACGATTTGAGTGTTCATCCAAAGTAAATTTAAGATGATCTTCGGGTTGAAGTGCAATAGCCTTATGAAAATCAATGGTGCTTTCCTCAGTATGGCTTTCTGGAGAGGAGATGACAATCAGTGTTAACTTAGGACATCGGGCACGGATAGTTTCGGTTTTTTCCCATATTTGTGGAGCAAGGCTAGAGCTTGGAACTACAAGTACTTGTGCATTTGATGCAATGAAAAGATCAGCTAGATGATCTGCATTTAAAAGAGGGTTCAGAGGGACTGCATAACCTGAAGTTTCTGCGGCCCACAATACAACCTGTGCTTCAATTAATGTTGGTAAAATATAAGCGATACCAGCCCCTGCTCCAGCAAGTTCAGCAAACAAGTTTGCAGTACGATTTATCTGACTTAAGAATTCAGTATAGGATAAGGTACGAGGTTTTTCGCTCTCTTCACCAGTCATGACGATGGCTAGAGCAGTTTTTTCACCGTATTGTTGAGCAGCATTTACGAACAGTTGATGAACTGTTTCTGGAATGCGTTCAGCAAGTATTTTTTCACTTTCAAAGCGTTCAATGTCTGAAAGTGTATTTAGACCACCATGCCAAGAATGAGGAGTATTATCCATATAAGCACTCATTTCCTTTGTATTTCATTGTGATGGAAATTTATACATTCTTGGTAATGCTGGCTTGTATTAAACAGCTGTTTTGCAGGATGAATGTGATATTCAACTTACAAAACAGAATCGATAGGGCTAATTTAACGATTTTTTTATTCAGTTTTGAAACTCATTTATTTTTAATTTTTATGTGCTAGGCGTTGTCACAAAATTTTGTAGACAGATGTCCTAATTGCAATAATAAAGAAAGCTGATATTTAGTCTAGCATGGACTGAATACCTGAAATACGAATGAATTTAGGGCATTTTAGAATTGATGGCGAATAACCAAACAATGTCAAAAATGTTCGACTCATTTGTGCATGATCATAAAATCCAACACGATGTGCGACGGTCGCAATTTTTTCACCACTTTGAAGTGCTAGAAGTGCACGTCGATAACGTCGCCATAGTACATACGATCTAAGAGGCATTCCAATGTCATCAGTGAATAAATGAGACAATCGATCTTTTGAAAGATGTAACATTTTGGCAAGAGAATTCAGTTCAGGAGGTTGATTTCTTTCAAGTAAAGGTAAAAGTAGATCAATTCGTTCATCTCGTAGGTGTTTGGCATTTGTACGTGGTAAAAGGGTGAGTGCCAATTCGTCAGATAGTTCTTCAATACCTTTATAATCAGCTAGCTCAAAACGAGATTGGAGTTCATCTGAAAGCTCAGAGAATCGATCAAATTGGAGTGGCATGAAATCTTGATGAGCAACCAATCTCGAAAGTGGCAGAAAATGACGATTGCCTGGTTCAAAATTTAGACTAAAAAACATACTATTGGTGGTCCGTAAACGGCGTACAACCTCTGGTGCAACTAAAGCTGCTTTTCCTTCAAACAACAGTTTTCCTTGTGAATCTGAAAATGCAATTTTTTCATCTGTAGTCGACCAAATCAGAACAGTAGCAGGTCTGCGCGTCGGACCTGTTTCAACAGCCTGAGCGTTAATTATGACCATATGTTCACTTAGATGTGCGCGTATAGGAGTTCGTTCAATTGAGTTTTGCATATTTTCCCTGTTCAATATTTGCTTCCTGCAATGTTGGGAGAGAATAGGTTGAATATTTCTACATTGAAATTAGACTTAACGTTAATAAGACAAGTCAAAACATCTATGTTGATTTTCCTATTCGTAAATTTATAAAAGCAAATTATTTTGAGTTTCGAGAAGAGTGATACCTATATTATATAAATAATATAAAGGTTATCTTATTCATCATAACTTTATTTAATTTTGGTCGCTAATATAATTTGAAAAATTTTAGTTGTATTCTAAATTTGGTGAAATAGCAAAATATTCCAAATCTATCATGGGTAAATCAGAAGTCGATCTTAAAACAGGCCATTGAATTTGGCTTAATAATGAAATTATTATTTAAAATCTATGGTTTGTAAAGAATGAAAATGGTTAATTAGGGAAGCTTATGCTTTAATAATGCTGATACTTGGTTTAACTCACGGGCAGATTTTTTGTAAGTGAATAATACTAAATTTAAAAAGACTAGAATGGATATTTTGGATAATAAACTTCTTGTAAAAGAGAAAATTTGAACAACTATAAGCTATGATTTTGATAAGTTCATAAAGTCAAAAGACGTTAAAGCAATCACTTGTGCAAAAGGTTTAATATATTTAAAAACATTATTATTCAATTATTTATATTTTGAAAAGGAAGCTGAGGCAACTTGTTTATACTCCTAATTTTGTATTTTTTGAAATTTATCATGCAAAACAGCTGTTTGATACAAGCCAATATGATCGAGGATGTATAAATTTCTATTTGAAGGAAATGGATCCATTCATTAAAGCATAAATGGAAAGTATTCCTTATTGCTGGTTCAGCTTAATAGTAAGAAAACCATCAGAACATAATATTTATAAAAAGTTTACTCAATGATTGAGTGAGCTATATAGGTCATATGTTTAAAGTGTTCATAATTAGGGATAGTTATGAAATTTTAGCAACATTTATTTTATCGAAAAACATCGATATAAAATTGAGATGTGCTAGGTAGGAATTAAAGTAATCATTAATTTTAAATTATGCATAAATTTAATGAAATGCTTTCGAAATTGAAAAGGAGTTTTAGTGGTGAATTATATAAATACAAAATGTTGTTTCGTATAGATTTTCCATATTGCTATTCTAAATTATTCAATTTATTTACGTATTAAATAAATATTTAAAGCTAATTTCTTTTTTAAAGAGGTTGGATTAAATACGCCTTAATGAAAATTAAGGATCATTCATCAGGGTTAAATAAACAATTATTTAATTAAAGAAGGTAAATGCTTGTCAGAGGAAATGATAGGCAGTTACTGATTTAAATTTTAACTAAAGGATTAGACATGAAGTTGAATCAAAAGCATCTCATGGTTGTTATGTTATCGATATTTGCAGGTGATACTTACGCCGCAGGCCTTGAGCGTTCTTCACAGCAAATTGATGCTTTATTTGAATCAGGCACTTATGCTGAAATTAGTTATACTCATCTTGGACCAGATGTTTCTGGTAAAGATATCAGTGGTAATCATGTTTCAGATATGGCAGAAGATTTTCAAACAGTCGGTTATGCAGTAAAAACTGACTTGAGTCCAAGTCTACGTTTGGCGTTAATCTTTGATGAGCCTTATGGTGCAAAAGTAAAATTTAAAGGTGAGAATAATTTTGTTGCAACCAATTTATCTGCATCAGATGCTGCAACGCGTGTTGAAGTTAAATCGAAAAACATTACGACTTTATTGAGCTATAACCTCAATAAAAACTTCATGATTTATGGTGGTCCTACATTACAAGAGATTTCGGCTGAAACACATTTACGTGGTAAAACTTATGGCTTAAATAGTGGTTATAACATGACTTTTGAAGATCTTGCAGTAGGTTGGGTTGCAGGGATGAGTTATGCCAAGCCAGAAAAGGGGATTTTAGCCTCACTAACTTACCGTTCTGAAGTTGAACATGAATCAACAGTAAATGAAGATGTTCCTCTGGCAGATATCATATTCGCTGGTAATTATTCACATCAGAATAAAGGTAACATTACGACACCTGAATCTGTGAACTTAAATATGCAAACAGGTTTAAATCAGACGACCTCATTGTATGCAAAAGTTCGTTGGGTGCCATGGAGTGATTTCGCCTACTATCCATCTGTGTTAAAAGCTGCAACACAGGCTGCTATTGGACGTGGCTTACCTTTGGTGGATTATCATGACGACCAAACTGCTGTCGAAATTGGTGTTGGTAAGCGTTTAAATCCAAACCTTGCAATTTCAGTCTCTGGTTCGTGGGATTCAGGCTCTGGTGAGCCAGCATCAACGTTAGGTCCTGTTCAAGGCTACTGGGGGGCGGGTTTAGCGGCAAAGTATAATATTAATAAAAATGTCGCATTCAGTTTGGGCGGTCGCTATATGTGGTTTGGTGACGCTAAAGGTGAAGTATCAGGCGGTCGTATCGTGGGAGATTTCCAAGACAATACAGGCTATGCCATAGGTATGAAACTCTCTTATAAGTCTAAATAATTCATTTTATTTTACAAGATTGATATTTTCCTTCTTCCTGAAATGATGGAAGAAGGGCTTTTTAATAGAAGGGCTTTTTAATAGAAGGGTGAGTTTTTCATAGATAGGTTAACAGTGTATTTAAGGATAGCGTAAGTGTAGTGAGGGTACGTTATTTTTTCTGTGTTTTTCAAAAATAATTATGATCAAGCTGAGAATGAGGTAAAGGTTTTCAGTAATTTTTAGAAAATAACAAAAAGCGTATAGTGGAACTTGTGATGAATGAAAGATTATGTTTACCACGATTAGGAACTCGCAAATTATATTTTTTACTTAAGTCACGCTTTCAAGCTTTAAAAATTAAGTTAGGGTGGAATAGTTTGTTCAATGTATTACGTAGTGCAAATATGTTGATCAGACCTAGACGCCCTTATCATAAGACAACGAATAGCCATCATCGTTTTAGAAAGCATCCAATATTACTTGCTCAAAGGAATATTAAAACAAGAATTTCTATTGAAAAAACCACGTGATCTAGAACAAGCCCGATTGATGATTGTGGAGTCAATTGAAGCGTATAATACTATGAGGCCACATTTATCTTTACAATATAAAACGCCTGATGTCGTACATCAGGCGTCTATAAATCGACTTTAGAAATAGGAAGCAATTCATTGCTTAAAACTGTCAACCTATTTCAAAGCGAGACACACCACTGATTCAATCAGCGTTGTATTTAACTTATTGAGCTGCTGCAAGTGTTGCATTTAATGTTGCGCTTGGACGCATTACCGCTTCAACTTTAGCTGTATCAACTGCGTAGTAACCACCAATATCCGCTGGCTTACCTTGAGCAGCTGCAAGTTCTGCAATGATTTTGTCTTCATTTTCAGCCAATGCTTTTGCAAGAGGTGCAAACTTAGCTTTCAATTCAGCATCATCATTTTGAGCAGCAAGTGCTTCAGCCCAGAATTTTGCAAGGTAGAAATGGCTACCACGGTTATCTAATTCACCAGTACGACGTGATGGTGATTTGTCATTATCCAGTAATTGACCAGTCGCTTGATCCAATGTCGTAGCCAATAACTTAGCACGTACATTGTCTTCTTTAATACCTAACTCTTCTAAAGAAACAGCCAATGCTAAGAATTCACCTAGAGAATCCCAACGCAAGTGGTTTTCTTCAACAAGCTGTTGTACGTGTTTCGGTGCTGAACCACCTGCACCTGTTTCATACATACCACCGCCCGCCATTAACGGAACGATAGATAACATTTTTGCAGAAGTACCCAGTTCCATAATAGGGAATAGGTCGGTCAAGTAGTCACGTAAGATATTACCAGTCACTGAAATTGTATCTAGACCACGCGCTACACGTTCAAGTGTATAACGCATTGCACGTACTTGAGACATGATTTGAATATCAAGACCCGTTGTATCATGCTCTTTCAAGTATTTTTCAACTTTCTTGATCAATTCATTTTCATGTGGACGGTATGGGTCTAACCAGAAGATTGCTGGCATACCTGAGTTGCGCGCGCGCGTTACTGCAAGTTTTACCCAGTCACGGATAGGTGCATCTTTCACCTGACACATACGCCAGATATCGCCTTCTTCCACATTTTGTGACATTAACACTTCGCCCGTGTCAAGATCAGTGATATTGGCAACACCAGCTTCAGTAATTTCGAAAGTTTTGTCGTGTGAACCGTATTCTTCAGCTTTCTGCGCCATCAAACCAACGTTCGGCACAGTACCCATTGTACGTGGGTCGAAGTTACCATTCCATTTACAGAAATTGATCATTTCTTGGTAAATACGTGCGAAAGTTGATTCAGGCATTACAGCTTTACAATCGTACTGCTTACCATCCGCACCCCACATTTTACCACCACCACGAATCATTGCAGGCATAGAGGCATCTACAATAATGTCGTTAGGTGAATGGAAGTTGGTGATGCCTTTCGCTGAATCTACCATTGCGAGAGCAGGGCGGTGTTCTTGGCATGCATGAAGATCTTCGATGATCTCTTCACGTAATGATGTAGGTAGTGTTCCGATTTTCTCGTATAAACCAGCCATACCGTTATTGACATTGATACCTAATTCGTCAAATAACTTACCGTGTTTCTCGAATGCATCTTTGTAGTAAATTTTAACACAGTGACCAAATACGATTGGGTGTGAAACCTTCATCATCGTTGCTTTTACGTGTAATGAGAACAAGATTCCTGCATCACGGCAATCATCAAGCTCTTTTTCATAGAAATCACAAAGTGCTTTTTTGCTCATGAACATTGAATCGATGACTTCGCCATCTAACAATGCAACTTTTGGTTTTAATACAATGCTCTCACCACGTTTTGTGATGAGTTCCATTTTTACATTGCGTGCACCATCAAGTGTCATGGACTTTTCGCCGTGATAGAAATCACCTTCTTCCATGTGCGAAACGTGAGTTTGTGACCACTGTTTCCATTCACTCATTGAATGCGGATGTTTCTTCGCATAGTTTTTTACTGCAGCAGGTGCACGACGGTCAGAATTACCTTCACGCAAAACAGGATTTACTGCCGAGCCTAAGCATTTACCATAACGTGCTTTGAGTTCTTTCTCTTCATCAGTCGTTGGATTTTCCGGATAATCAGGAATAGCATAACCGTTTGATTGAAGCTCTTTGATACACGCTGTTAACTGCGCAACTGAAGCACTAATATTTGGCAGTTTGATAATGTTTGTATCTGGATCTTGAGTAAGACGACCGAGTTCAGCTAGGTTATTCGGTACTTTTTGCTCGTCAGTTAAAAATTCTGTGAATTCTGAGAGTACACGTGCGGCCACTGAGATGTCAGTTTTGACGATCTCGACGCCTGCCGGCTTAGTAAAAGTCTCAATGATCGGCAGCAGCGAATAAGTCGCCAACAATGGCGCCTCGTCGGTCAGTGTGTAAATGATTGTTGACTTTCCACCAGCCATATATAGCCCCTTACATTGAATAGAGTTTTGAGGAGTGAGGTTTGAATCGCTCATCCTGTGAACCGATTTGCTAAATTAAAACCTTAAGAGTATCGACCTTCATTGCATCTCAGTCAACGTGAGTTCTGTGATAACGACATTTCGCTATGAAATACCACTACAGCTATGTTGTTTATTGGTTTAGTTATTTTGTGTGATGTCATTTCTACCTAATCTAATCGGGGTAGATTTTAAATTTTAGATTTTTAGAACAGATTCAATAAAAATAAAATGATGTTAGCTTTGGGTTTTTACTGAATAAATCAATCAGCAATCACACAATAATTTAAATTGATACAAAAAAGGATGAATTTTATCGAAATTTAAATAGATTTAGTTTTATTTGAAAATATAACTGTTATATTATTTTATGTGAATATTTGTAAATATTATGTTTTGTAGATAGATTAAATTTCTTTAATTTTTGAAGGATTAAATACACGACATTATACCTTAAGGTTGTTTTACATAAGCTGCTTCATTAACTGAAAGGCAAGATGAGGTGAATATGAGATTGGACGTTTTAGAAGCTCATCAAACAGACCAGCTCAGTGCTTGTAAGTTGTCTTTACTTTTAGGTGTTTATACGTCTGATAATAAAATTGAACGTTATATGCGAATTGCTCGAGCAATTCTGAATGTCGAAAATGCACTTTTTACCTTTCATAATGAACCTTATAAATGGGTTGCATCCGAAGAAAATAATTTTAAAGCGCTTTTAGTACAAAATAAAAAAAACTTTGCTGCCTATTTTGAAAATGATTTTGTTATTACTCCAAACCACCCGCACTATCAAAAACTCTCAACACATTTATCCCAATTGGGTATCGAACATAGTCGTTTGTTGTGTTATGACCTACGATTTGAAATGCAAGAGTCGATTGCTCATGTTTATTTCTTTGATCATCAACAGCTAGAATTTACAGATAACCAGTTAGATTTATTAAAAGAATTAACCATAGGACTGATTACAACATTACAAAGAAATTTTGAATCTGAAGATTATTATGAATTGTATGAACAAGAACGAGCATTAAATTTTAGCAAGACAAAATTCTTTCAAGTGATTGCGCATGATTTACGTGCACCATTTCATGGATTGATTGGTTTTTCAGATGTCCTCGCCAATGAACGAGAAACTTTGGATGATGATAATGCTCAAAATATTGCCAATTATTTATATGAAACACTGCAATCAACGTATTCTTTGCTTGAAAATTTACTCAATTGGGCGATGTCGGAAGGTGGGCGTTTTGAATATCATCCGATTAATTTTAAATTGAAACAAACCTCTAGAATAGTTTATGACGTATTAAATACATTAGCAGTGAAGAAAAATATAGAGTTGATTGAAGATGTTCCACCTGATTTGTCAGTCTATGCCGATATGAATATGGTGACATCAATCATTCAAAACTTAGTGTCCAATGCTTTGAAATTTACTCATACCGATGGAACTGGAAAAGTCAGTGTTACAGCAAAAAGTATGGGACAAAATATTGAAATTATGATCAAAGATTCAGGGCTTGGTATGACTCAATCCCAAATTGATCAAGTTTTTGAGCCGAAAATAAAAATAAGTTTAAAGGGCACAACAGGAGAAAAGGGTACAGGTTTGGGTTTAGTGCTCTGTAAGCGTTTTGTTGACCTGAATCATGGTGAAATTTCGGTAACATCAAACAAAGGTCAAGGTACGACATTTAAAGTGTTATTACCTATCGCAAAAGAACCACATTTAACCTTAGCTTCTAATGAAACTGAGCAAACTTGAACAAGAATTTAAAAGTACTCATTTAAATTTTTTGGCAATAAAGAATAATCGCTTATTTTATGGTCTTAATATTTTAATAAAAATACAAAATCTTCCCCTAAATCTAAACCAAACTGCTATAAATAAACTGAGAAAATAGACGTACGAGCTTTCCCCAATGAACGCTGAGCAATTGCACAAAACATTACATGCAAGTCAGTATGCAGAACAAGTATTAGGTTTACATCAAGTTACTTTAGAACAAGATTATGCAATAGACCAATTTCAGCAATCACTCAATACACAACAAATACAGCAGTTGGTTCAAAGTGAATTAGTTAATATTCAAGATGAAAGGGTCTGGATGAAAACCCTACGTATTTTACGTGCACGGTTAATGTTTCGTTGGATTTGGCAAGATGCTAATCAGCTTACAGATGTTGTTACTTTGACACGTGAACTTTCAGATTTTGCCGATGCGAGTATCAATGTTGCAAAAGATTTTGCACGTATTCCATTGGTCGCCAAGCATGGTGACCCTGTTGGTTATGGTGGCAATATTCAAGATTTGATTGTCATTGCCATGGGTAAATTAGGCGCACAAGAGCTGAATTTATCCAGTGATATTGACTTAATCTTTGCCTTTGATGAACAAGGTGAAACCAATGGACGTAAATGTATTGATGTTCAGCAATTTTGTATTCATTGGGGACAGAAAATTATTTATCTGTTGGAGCATATTACCGCAGATGGTTTTGTGTTCCGGGTCGATATGCGCTTACGTCCTTGGGGTGATGGTTCAGCACTTGCGATTAGTCACGCTGCTTTAGAAAAATATTTAAGTCAGCATGGACGTGAATGGGAACGTTATGCATGGATTAAAGCTCGTGTAGTTTCTGGTGGGAAAGATGGTGCAGAACTTTTAGATATGACGCGCCCATTCGTATTTCGTAAATACGTGGATTACACCGCTTTTGAAGCAATGCGTGAAATGAAAGCCATGATCGAACGAGAAGTGGCACGTCGTAATATTGCAGATGATATAAAGTTGGGTGCAGGCGGGATTCGTGAAGTTGAATTTATTGTGCAGGTTTTCCAACTGATTTATGGTGGATCTAAATTAGAACTACAAGACCGCCAGTGTTTGGTCAGTTTGCAGCACTTAGGTGAAGTCGGTTTATTGGATCATCAATCGGTATTGGATCTTGAAGATGCCTATTTATTCTTACGTCGTGTTGAACACGCGATTCAAGCTTTAAATGATCAACAGACGCAGTCTTTACCGACAGAACCTGAGCTACGCCAACGCATTACAGATACTTTGGGTTTTGAGAGTTGGGAAAGTTTTACTGCGTTTTTAAATCAAAAGCGCAATAAAGTGATTTATCAGTTTGAACATCTCATTAAAGAAAAAGGGCTTGAATCGCCAACAGAAAGTTTTAGTCAATTAGAACAACAGCTTGAAGCTGTATTGGATGGTAATGCCAAGAATTTGATCCATGAGTTTTGGTTTGGACATGCAATCAAAAAACTCCCTGCAAAAGCGGTTCAACGTTTAAAAGAGTTTTGGCCACATCTGATTGAAGCTATTCTACAATCGGATAAACCTCAAACTGCATTGATGCGCTTGATGCCATTGGTTGAATCTGTGATGCGTCGTACCGTGTATTTGGTCATGCTGATAGAAAGCAAAGGTGCATTGCAACGTTTGGTTAAAATGGCAACAGTGAGTCCATGGATTTGTGAAGAACTGACGCATTATCCAGTGTTGCTCGATGAATTTTTATCGATGGACTTTGAATTACCAAAACGCAAAGACTTGGAAGATTCCTTACGTCAGCAATTGTTACGCATCGAGATTGATCAAGTTGAAGATCAAATGCGGGTTTTACGTTTATTCAAAAAATCCAATGTACTGACCGTGGCTGCGAGTGATGTACTTGCAGAAAGCCCTTTAATGAAAGTATCTGACGCATTAACAGATATTGCAGAAGTGTCTGTGAATGCGACTTTAAATCTCGCTTACCAAACTGTGGCGAAACGTCATGGTTATCCCGTTGATGTTGAAGGCAAACGTTGTTCATTGGATCACATGGCTTATACCGTGATTGGCTATGGCAAAGTTGGTGGTATAGAACTGGGCTATGGTTCTGATTTAGATCTTGTTTTTATTCACTATATGGATGAGCAAGCGGATACAGATGGTCATAAGGTGATTAGTGGTTTTGAGTTTGCGATACGGGTTGCACAAAAATTTCTATCGCTAATGACGACACAGACCTTAGATGGACGAGTTTATGAAATTGATACCCGTCTACGTCCTTCTGGTGAAGCAGGTTTATTGGTTACAAGTCTCAAAGCTTTTGAACAATACCAACTTAAAAACGCATGGTTGTGGGAACATCAGGCGATTGTTCGTGCACGTTCAATTGCAGGTGAGCAGAGTTTAAGAGTAAAGTTTGAAGAATTACGTTGTCGAATTCTCACATTACCGAGAGAAGAAGAAACAGTTCGTCAAGAAGTATTGAACATGCGTCAGAAAATGAAAGATCATCTGGGTTCATCAAAAGAACAGAAAAAAGATGGTATTTTTCATTTAAAACAAGATGCAGGTGGTATCGTTGACATTGAATTTATGGCACAGTATATGGTGTTAGCCTGGAGTGGGACGAATCAAGATCTCGCCCATTATTCCGACAATGTACGAATCCTAGAAGACGCTGCAAAAGCAAATCGCTTATCCAGTGATGATGCATCAGCCTTGATTCAAGCTTATCTCAGTGAACGTGCCGAAAGCCATCGTTTAGCACTTGCAAACCATAATATGCAAGTCAATGCTAAGGATTGGCAAGATACCCGAGAGGTCGTTTGCAAGTTGTGGCAAAGATTAATTGATCCAACAGCGACTTTCGTTGTGGAAAGTGAATAATTGTATAAAAATTTGGAGTGTGCGCCATGAACTTGGCTGATCGTGATGGTTTTATTTGGCAAGATGGACAAATGGTTGATTGGCGTGAGGCTAAAATTCACGTCTTAACTCATACATTACATTATAGTATGGGGGTTTTTGAAGGTGTCCGTGCTTATGAAACGCCTAATGGTACCGCGATTTTCCGCCTTCAAGACCATACAAAACGGTTGCTAAACTCTGCAAAAATTTATCAAATGAAAGTTCCATTTGATCAAGCAACGCTTGAGCAAGCTCAAATTGATGTGGTACGTGACAATAAACTGACATCTTGCTATTTACGTCCAATTATTTTTATTGGTTCTGAAAAGTTAGGTATCGCTGCGACGGGTAATACCATTCATGCGACTGTTGCTGCATGGAGTTGGGGTGCTTACCTTGGTGATGAAGCGATGGCACGTGGTATTCGTGTGAAGACTTCATCATTTACACACCATCATCCAAACGTGACAATGTGTAAAGCGAAAGCATCTGGTAACTATACGGTATCAATTTTGGCGCATCAGGAAGTTGTTCAGTCAGGTTATGATGAAGCGATGTTGCTTGACCCACATGGTTTCGTCTGTCAAGGCGCTGGTGAGAACGTATTCTTGATCAAAGATGGCGTATTGCATACACCTGATTTAGCGGGTGGCGCATTAGAAGGGATTACTCGTCAAACTGTAATCACGATTGCGAAAGACTTCGGTTATGAAGTGATTGAACGCCGCATTACGCGCGATGAATTCTATATTGCAGATGAAGCATTCTTTACGGGTACGGCTGCGGAAGTGACACCAATCCGCGAATATGATGACCGTGAAATCGGTACAGGTACTCGTGGACCGATCACTGAGAAAATTCAAAAAGCATTCTTTGATGCTGTTCAGGGCAAAGACCCTAAATATGCACATTGGTTGACTTATATAAAATAAGTGGCTGAATGTTAAAAAGGATTCCAATTGGAATCCTTTTTTTATCTCTAAATTTAGATAAGTCTTTTGAATATTCTTAACTAAAAGTCTTAGCTAAACAGTAGAGTCTGATTCAACTTTATAAAAAATTAGACTTTATAAAAATCTCTGTACCAATCCACAAATTGTTTTACGCCATCTTCTACAGATACTGATGGTTTATAACCTACGCTTTGTTCTAAAGCAGTACTATCAGCAAATGTGTCAGGAACATCACCTGCTTGTAAAGGTAATAAATCTAAAATAGCTTCTTTACCCAATGCTTTTTCAATTGCATGAATATATTCAATTAATTTAACAGGATTGTTATTGCCAATATTAAAAATACGGAATGGTGCATTACTGGTCGATGGATCTGGATTTTTACTATCCCAATTCGGATTTGCTTGTGCAATTTGATCACTTGAACGGATCACACCTTCCACAATATCTGAGATAAAGGTGAAGTCACGGGTATGATTGCCATGGTTGAAAACAGGAATTGGTTTATCTTCAATAATGTTCTTGGTAAATTTGAATAAAGCCATGTCTGGACGTCCCCACGGGCCATAAACCGTAAAGAAACGCAATCCAGTTGTAGGTAGTTGAAATAAATGACTATAACTATGTGCCATTAATTCATTGGCACGTTTCGTTGCAGCATAGAATTGAACAGGGTGGTTTACGCCGTGCTGCTCACTAAAAGGCATAGTTGTATTCGCACCATAAACACTACTGGTACTTGCATAGGTTAGATGAGGTGTTTTCGAGTAACGGCATGCTTCAATAATATTGGTAAAACCAATCAGATTACTTTCTACATAGCTTAGTGGGTTTTCAAGTGAGTAACGTACACCTGCCTGTGCAGCTAAGTGAATAACACGGTCAAATTGATGATCTTTGAAACATTGATCAACAATGGCTTTATCTGCAAGATTAGCTTTAATAAAAATAAAAGACTGTTGAACTTGTTCAGCCGTTTCTGCGAGGACTTTTAATCGAGCTTCTTTTAAAGCAGGATCATAGTAATCATTGACATTGTCAAAACCGACAACATCATCACCACGCTCTAAAAGCTTTTTTGCAACGTTAAATCCAATAAAACCTGCTGCACCTGTGACAAGAACCTTCATTCATCTGCTCCGAAAATATCTCGTGTATACACTTTATCTAATACATCACTTAAATCATTGGAAACACGGTTGGCAATGATCACATCACTTTGTTGTTTAAATTGTTCTAAATCATTAACAACTTTAGATTTAAAGAAATCTTCTTCATCTAAAGTAGGTTCGTAGACAATCACATCAATCCCTTTGGCTTTGATACGTTTCATGACACCTTGAATAGCAGAAGCTCTGAAGTTGTCTGAACCACTTTTCATCACTAAACGATAAATACCGACGGTATTTGGATTTCTTGCAATAATTGAATCTGCAATAAAATCTTTACGTGTACTATTCGATTCAACAATTGCCTGAATTAAATTACTTGGAACTTGGTTGTAATTGGCTAAAAGTTGTTTGGTGTCTTTAGGAAGGCAGTAACCGCCATAGCCAAAAGATGGATTGTTATAATGATTGCCAATTCGTTGATCTAAACATACACCTTCAATAATTTGCTGAGTGTCTAAGCCAAAAATTTGCGCATAAGTATCTAATTCATTGAAATAGGCAACTCGCATTGCCAAATAAGTATTGGCAAACAGCTTAATTGCTTCAGCTTCAGTTGAATCTGTAAATAAAACAGGGCTATCTTTTTTGATCGCACCTTCAATCAGTAAATCGGCAAAAAGCTGTGCGCGTTCTGATTTTTCACCGACAATAATGCGAGAAGGGTACAAATTATCATGCAACGCTTTACCTTCTCTTAAAAATTCAGGTGAGAAGATAATATTTTCAGTGTTAAATTTTTCTTTTAAATTTTGAGTAAAACCGACAGGAACAGTCGATTTGATGACCATGACCGCAGTAGGATTAATTTCTAAAACTTTTTGAACAACACTTTCAACACTTTGCGTATTGAAGTAGTTGGTTCGCGTATCATAATCTGTTGGTGTTGCAATAATCACAAAATCGGCATTTGTAAATGCATCTACTGGATTCGTCGTGGCTTTGAAATTCAACGTTTTTTCTTTTAAGAAAGCTGAAATATCTGCATCTTGAATTGGTGATATCTTATTATTGAGTAAATCCACTTTATCTTGAAGGATATCAACAGCAACAACTTCATGATGTTGTGCAAATATCATTGAATTGGATAAACCAACGTAACCTGTTCCCGCGACTGCTATTTTCATAAAAACCTAGTATAGAAAATGTGCTTGCAAAAGTGTATTTAGTATCACAACGGATTCAGCAAAATATTGGAAAATAAAATGATTAGAATCAGTCTAGATACTCAGTCCATCATAACATATTCTCAGTAAACAAATTGTTCAGCTTATGCAATCGGATACAGTAACTTGATGACGGTAATGGTATGATACGCCTATTGCTCAGGTGGAAGATTGATGCATGCAGGTCAATGAATCAAATTTACAGTCTAATTTAGCTGAATCAGAACAGAATATTGTTTTATGTATGAAGTGGGGTACCAAATACGGTGCTGACTACGTCAATCGACTTTACAATATGGTAAAACGACATACGACTATTGATTTTAAAATGGTATGTCTTACTGATCGTACAGAAGGTATTGATCCTGCTGTTCAATGTTTTCCAATTCCATCATTGGCGTTGCCTGAAGGAAGTCCTGAACGTGGTTGGAATAAACTGTCTACTTTTGAACCTGATTTATATGGTTTAAAAGGAAATTTATTATTTTTAGATCTTGATGTCGTTATTGTCGATAATATTGATGATTTCTTTACCTATCCAGGTGAGTTTTTAATTATTCATGACTGGAAACGTCCTTGGCGTGTCACAGGAAACAGTTCAGTTTATCGATTTAAATTGGGTACATTCCCTGAGATTTTGCCGTACTTCCGTGAAAATTTCGATGAAATTAGCCATAAATTTAGAAATGAACAAGAATATTTGTCTTGGTATGTCGATCAGCAGAAAAAACTGAGCTATTGGCCAAAAGACTGGTGTAAGAGCTATAAATATCACTGTTTACAAAAATTACCATTGGCATATTTCAAACCACCAGTAAAACCGCAAGATGCCAAAATCATTATTTTTCATGGTGAAATTAACCCGCCAGATGCGGTGGCTGGTGGTGGTGGTAAGTGGTATCGTTATGTTTTGCCATCAGATTGGATTAAGGATGCTTGGCAATAATTCATTGACTTTATTTGATCATGTTTGAGAACAATATAGATGCAGAATCTTGATATCGTAATTGCTTGGGTTGATGGCAATGATGTTGAGTTAAAACGAAAACGTCATAAATATCTAACAGGTGAAGATGCTTCTGATGCTGTGAGTGATACTCGTTTTGCCAGTAATGATGAAGTTTATTACAACATTGCATCTATATTGAAATATGTGCCTTTTTGTCGTCATATTTATATTGTGGCAGATAATCAAAAGCCTGAATTTTTGGATGAATTTGTCGAACAAGGCTTATGCGATGCCGACAAAATTCGTGTAGTTGATCATCGAGAAATTTTTGCGGGTTATGAGCAGTATTTACCGACTTTTAATACGCGATCAATTGAAAGTATGCTTTGGAATATCAAAGGATTATCGGATTATTTCATCTATTTAAATGATGATTTCTTTTTTAATTCAGAAGCGAATATAACAGATTTTTTAGAATCCAATAAAATCGTGACTTATGGACATTGGAAGCGTTGTTTTAGTTATAAAACTAAACTGAAATATCGTCAGTTTTTAAATCGAAACTTTAATAAACCGATTCAACCTGGCCATGTCATTGCGCAAATGTTGGGAGCGGATATTCTAGGATTTAAAGAATTCTTTGAAATTCATCATTATCCACATTGTGTAGATCGAAAAATTTTAGCTGAGTATCTTTTGAATCATCCTGATTTGTTGAAAAAGCAAATTGAATATAAATTCAGAAGTGTTGAGCAGCTGAATCCAATTTCTTTGATGAATCATTTAAAAATTCAGAAAAATGAAGCCGTATTAAAGCCTGATTTAGCATTGGCTTATTTAAAAAATGCTGAAAGTGTAGTCTCGTTTGTACAAGCATTAAATCAGAATGATATTCAATATGGTTGTATTCAAAGTCTGGATCAATTGGATTCTGATCATGCTGAACAAGTTCGAAATGCAATGATCGAAAAATTACAAGGTTATTTACCTCAATCTGTAATTTCTCGAAAAGTAAGTAATTTGGAAGTAGCGCATGAAAGTTGAAACTTATCTTATTAATTTAGATGGTAGTGATGAACGACTTGCGAGAGCGACTGCGCAATTACAAGCGGTAAACTGGCCGTTCGAGCGTTTTGCTGCGTATGATGGTCGTGGTAAAGCACTTTCATCTTTTGAAAATTATGATGATCAATTGACACAGCAAACTTTGGGACGACGCTTACTGAATTCTGAGTTGGGATGCTATTTAAGCCATTATGGCTGTGCAGAAAAGTTTCTACAAAGTGATGCAGATTATCTTGTTGTATTAGAAGATGACATGAAAATAACAGATGAGTTTAAAAAATCTGTGGATGAGGTTTTAGCGTATTTAGATACGCACCAAGATTTAGATTGGTATCTTATTAATTTAGCAGCAAAAAAGAAAAAACTCGCAAAAGATATTGTGAAATTCAATCATTCTACTTTATGGCATGCTTATTATTTTCCCATCCGTGGTTTAGGTTTGATCTGGTCTAGAAAGGGTGCAGAAGCATTTATTGCTCAAGGTAAAACCATGAGTATGCCTGTAGATATTTTCTTTCAAACATGGTTGAGTAAAAATGGCAAAGGGTTAGGCGTTTGGCCAGCTTTTGTTAAACCAGCGGGCTTAGACAGTGATATTTTAGGTACAGTTGCAACACAAGGAATATCTCGTAAAGAGAAAGAAAACCGTGATGGCTCTTATGGTTTTAAGAAACAAAAGCGTATGTGGCGAGATCGGATGTATGCATTAAGGTATAAGTATTTTATTTAATTGAATTATTTTTGATAATATGAAAAGGGTTTAATGTGGAATGAAGTTCTTTAAAAAAGTATTTTATCGATGCCTTTTTTCTTTTAAATTTTGGCAAGAAAAACGAGAAAAAAATCAAAATATTGATAATTTTGCCAACCTTGTTGTTTTGAATCCTGTAAAAGAAGATTCTGAGCTTAAAACTATCCCAAAAATTATTTGGTTATATTGGGAAGGAAATTTGCCAAATCTGGTAAAACGTTGTATGGAGCGTATTCAGAATATGCATCCAGATTACCAAGTCCATATTCTTGGTGTAGATAATGTGCAGGTCTACTGTTCATTTGATCTTCAACAACCTGTTGTCCAAAAGGCTACACCGCAGCAACGGGCAGATCTAATTCGATTTAATTTAATATATCAATATGGTGGTATTTGGCTTGATGCGAGTATTATCATCTACGAGAAGTTAGATTGGATCAATACATTAGTTCAACAAAGTAAAACTCAAAGTTTTTCATATTTCCGTGCAAAAAATACAACTTTACTTGAATATCCTGTGTTGGAAAATTGGTTACTTGCTAGTGTTGCTGAAAACCATTTCTATCAGTATTGGTTTGATGAACTATATAGAGCAATAGAACAAGGACCAGCAGAATATATCGAAGAAATTAAGAAACAGGCGAATAGTCTAGATATTTTTCAAAGAATTGGGCGTTTAGAATATTTAGTTGCATATGTTGCTTGTCAGAAAGTCATGCGCGAACATCCAGTGAGTATGGTTTTAATCAATTGTGATAAAAATGCATTTTTCTATCAAGTCTCTCATCAATGGGTGAAAGAGAAAGTACTTATCGATATGGCAATTAATTTTATACCAGATGAAGCTCCGAAATTAATTAAATTGGTTGGCAAAGAAAGGAAAATCTTAAACAAGTATTATGAAAAATCAAAGTATTTCCCAAACTCTTTGTTAGATATTTAATCAGCTTGTAGATTGTAAAAATTGATTAGAATTTCTTATTTAGATTTATATAAGAAATGTAGTGATTTTAAATTTTTATAGGATTATCCATGCTTAATATACAACAAGAGTCTCTTTATTTGGTTACTTTACAGTAAAATTAAAACACTCAAAATATACTTGAATGCTGATGATTTCAGGGGTGGACAGTGATTTTATATGGGTGATGCTACCTTGGTCCTGTAGAGTATTTTTATAATACAACTTGTTTGTTTCAATGATTAGTATAAAATAAATCAATAAAATATCTTCGTACTCTTTTTCTTGAACAAGAATGGCGAGAGAAAATTTTTAATCCACTAGAATTAGCTATAACATTTTATTTTATGACTATATACATATACCAAATTCAATATGATGATAAAACTTCAGCAAATCCAAATAATAAGACAAAAAACTTTGACTGTAGAGAAAATCCTGAATTCTTAAAAAGAGAAATGGCTCATTTAGTTCGATTTTATGATGAGGTTATTTGCTCTAATGAATATAAAGAAACTGACTATTTCGCATTATTATCCCCTAAATTTTTTGATAAGACAGGTCTTACGGGGCAAGATATAGAAAATTGTCTTATTCAAGACCACTACCAGCATGATGTTTATATATTTAATCCTAGGCCACTTTATCCGTATAAATTTTTAAATGTATGGTTACAAGGTGAAGTAAATCATTCAGGTTTAATGGTATTAGCTGATAAACTCTTCGCTAAAGCAAAATATACGTTTACTCCTAGTTCCCTTCATCGTAACCCTCATCATAAAGTAAGTTATTGTAATTACTGGATTGCAAAAAAAAGTTTTTATAGACAATTTATCTCTTTCATTAAACATTTAGATCAATGTATTGAAAATATGTCTAGCGATGAAAAGGTACAATATTTTTCAAAAACACAATATAGTACGGAAGCATGCTTCTATCCTTTTATTTTTGAAAGATTACTGACAACATATCTATATATGTATCCTGAGTATCAGTCTCAATCATATTCATTTAAAAAAGATAACGCTAATGCATTTAAACGATGTAATCATCTTGAGATAGACTTTTATTTAAATGGTAATAAAGAAATTTTTGATCATTGGGAAAAAACATTATGTCCGGAATCAAAAATAATTAGTCAAGAAATTGAACGGTTAAATTATTATTTTTATCCTAAATTTCCATTAAAGTTTTTAGTATCTATAATTAAAAAAATAAGTAAAATCCAGATTAATAATATAATGAATAAAAAAGTAAAAGAAATAAATTTGTTAAAAGAAAATATTAAAGAGTAATGTGGGAGATTTTACGAAATTTTTTTAACAATTTTTCATTAGAAAAAATATTAAAATCAATTTTTTTGATTATAATAACAGATCTATTAAATATTAAACAAAATTCTGAGCATCCAATTTTTTGAAGGCTTGGATAGCACTTTGTGTAGAAAGATTAACAACCTGAACTTGCTGTTTCTCTAAGAAATGGGCAGCAGTTTCAAATGCACTTGAAATTGCAGTAAAATCTTGTTCTAACCGAGTAGGTTGTTTATTGTCATCTGATTCATAAAATCGCGGCTGATTGAAATTACTCATATCAAGCCCTGCAATTAAAATGTTTTTGTAATTTAATGCATAAGCAATTTGTAAGGCGACATATGCAACTGTGTAATAGTCATATATAGCATCAAAAATGTTTGTTGAGAAACCAATATTATTTTCCATATAAGCATCAGGTAGAGGGGAGGCTAATGTTGCTTTAGCCCCCATAAAACGTTCAATCTTAGTTTCAGTAATGATTTCTATAATCTTGAATGTGCATTGAACTTTATCAATATCGTAGGTTCTTAAAATAACTTCCAAACAACGTGCAGTTGTAAAAAGTGTACATTCAGCATTATTCAAAACCTTTGATACAAGATCCGATTTATTTTTCGCAAAATTATGGTCAATAATCACATAATATTTAAAATGAGCGTTTTTTAAACTGATAGCTCCATTTATACCAATATGGTCAAATTCATCTTTCATAAATAAGGCTGGATCTGTTGTATTAATAGATGGTCCAGTTGCGATGATTATACAAGTATCATTTTTTGAGACGGGGTGTATCGTGTTATCTGCAATCAAATTATTTTTATAAAATACTTGGTTTAAAAGACCTTCTTTATTTCGTATAACTTTAAAATATGGCCAATATCTACGATTGTGGTTAAATGATTTTGGATGGGAAATTTTGTATAAATATTTGAATATGTTTCTTAAAAAAACAGCTGTAAAGAAATTGCTCATGAAACAAACTCATTATAATTAAACAAGGATTATTATTAAGCAGAGTTGGTTTACTAACCAGATTTATTTCACCAACTCAAGCTTAATTAATTACTTATGATGTTCAATAAAATCATTAATCATCTAGAGTAAATTTGTTACTTTTAAATTTTGATTTGATTTTACCCAAGGTACGGTTAAACCAATTATTATCATTATTTGGACGAGTGATTTTATTTCCATGATAATTAATTTGTGTTGCTTTTAAAAAATCGCCATAGGCAGAAATTCTATAGTCTTCAAGCTTATACCCAGCAGTGATAGCTTCTTGATAATATTGGTCAAAAAGTTCAGTTAAATCTGATCGAGGGTGTGTCATGATTTCGCCATCAAACCAGTGCTTTAATCCTTCTGATTCGAGTCTAGGAATAGAGTATTTATGGCTAAATTGGGTTCCCATGTCTGAGTAATGAAGTATTTTAATATCATTAATAGGAAGTTCTTCTCCATCAATACAATTATAGCTATCTGTATAATTTTGAACTAAATTAGGTTGCTCTTTAATCAGTTTCATTAATTTTTTATGACCATCAGGGTCTTGTTTTAGTTGTTGTAGTTTTGGCAAATAATTTTCAGCTACAGCGCAATTCCATACGCAAGTACATAAGCGTGCGGTGCTTTTCCCGCCTTTTGCGATGACCATAGCATTTTGATTAAAAGGCGTATTCCATAGTTGCGCAATATCAGTTAAAACAATCACATCAGCATCCATATAAATGGCACGACCTTGAAAGTTGCATAATTCAGGAATAGCCCAACGAAAACCCGAAAAAGGTGTTGCCCATTTTTCGGTGCGCCACCCTGAAAGCTGAGTTTGGTCTGAGAACCAAGGACTATTTTGATCATGACTTAACTGCATCCAAGTAATTTCTACAGGATGTTGAGTGTTTTTTCGGATGCTATAGTCAAGAACCATCATCTGTTCAAGGTCGCAGTTGTTTGGATCGCAACCTACAAAAATTTTAATGGTATCATTTGTCATATAGATGCACTGCCAACGATGTTTAGTATTTATATCTTAACAACTCTTATCCGCAATAAGAATCATTTTAAAAAAAATTGTCATGGAACTGCTTTTTGAGCTCTTATTGAATTTTCCCTGCACATTTCTATTCCATCAATGATTTGATAGCTGTAGTGTCAAGACTATTAAACATTAGTCTTTGGTAATTCAATCTTTTGGTATGGGGGGAGATCCAATATATTTTTGATCCAATTCTCAAAACTATATTTTTCTACAATATTTTTATCTATCTGAACATATGGACGAGCTAAAAAGCTCGTAATATTTGAAAGGTCTTGACCATCCCATATTAGAATATTATCTGGATGATAAAAGTCATAATGTTGGATTACAGCGTTGTTCGTAATTAGTTTTTTTCCATAGTATAAAGCTTCGAAGGTACGAAATGATAAGCCATGATGTACTGGATTAACAACGTCGACTAATATATCCGCTTGATTAATACGAGCTAGATTTTCATCAAACTCAATATTTTTTTTGATAAATTTAATCTCTGCATTTTTATATTGTGCATATGCATTTTTAACATCTTTAAGCGCTCGAACGTTGAAGTCTAATTTGATTCCATGCTCGCTTAATACTTTTGCACAATAATCCAAGGACTGTGATCGTTCATCAAAATGTAAACCTACAAAGTAGGCAACAGTTCCCTGATGTGCGACAGGTTGAGGATGATACATATCGAAATAAAAATTTGTCGTACCTATAAGGTTGTACTTTTTATATTCAGGATTAGATAAATCCATATTATCAAATATAAAAAAACGATTAAATGTATTGATGGATAAAAAAGTATCAGGAAAACGGCTTAATCCGTTCCATTGATAACCAATAAAGTTTTGATTACTTTTTATTTTCAGAGTATTCAAATGTTCTAAAGAAAATAAATCAGGGCGAATGACTACAGTATAGTCTGATTGAGTGTTAAGAATATCTCTTTGAATTTTTTGACTTATAATTTGGTGCTTTAAATTCTTTTTTATTTTAGCTTTATATGTGGAGTCGGATAAAAAAAATTGACGGAAATAATGATAAATAGAATGTAGTAAGGGAAGCTTTATTCGTTTTAAATGCTCAGGAGAACTGTCAATAAATTTAATATCGAAATTATGATGTTTAAGATTCTGTTGGATGGGGGCTGCGAAGTTACTATGGCTTGGCATAGCTAACACAATTTTGATTTTATCCAAACTTGAACTCCTGAATTTATATAAAAATATGAGTTTAAAATGTATTACAAAGGCTACTGATTTAGTGAATATCAAAAAAATTATAGAAATGTATATAAATGTGAAGAGAAGGCAATTAAGTTTACATACCGTTGTGTCATTTATACAAATTCTTGCCGCCTTCTAATTTGCGAAAGCGTTTATAAGCCCATAAATATTGTTCAGGTGCGACATCAATCATACGCTCAATTTCTTTATTCAAAGTATCGACAGAAAGTTGTAAATTTTTGGAATTAATATCTGGAGATAGCTGTGTGACATATAAATCAAAGCCTGATAAATCTTGGCGACGAATACAACTGAGCCCAACAACAGAACATTGTGTTTTGGCTGCAAGTTTAGATAGCAGTGTAGATGAAAATACATTCAGCCCAAAAAAAGGAGAATAAATTCCTCCAGGTGCTTTAGGAATATGATCGGGCAGAATTGCAGAAAACCCCCCTTGTTTTAAATGCTTAAACACAGCTCGGACACCTGAATCATCTGTAGGTACGAGTGTTGCATTTAATCGTTGTCGAGATTCCAACATAAAGCGATCTAAATCTTTATTTTTACTCGGTTTATACATAATGATAGGGCTAGTATGTTGATTAAGCCATGCATTTATCAGCTCCCAAGTACCAAAATGTGGCACTACTGCTAAAGTACCGTTCGGATTCTTTAATGCATCTAGGAAAATTTCCGCATGATGTACATCTTTGATTTGCGCTAATGCAAATTCAGGTGATGAGCCCCAAATTTTGATCGACTCTGCATAAGTCATACTTTGACTTTTTAAACTGGACTTAACCAACCGCTGTTGTTGTTGATTATCTAGTTTTGGGTAAACTGCTTTTATGTTCAGTTCAGTAGTCTGTTTTGCAGAGGAGTTAGTGATAAATAGTAATGTGCCGATAGCACTTGCAAGGGATTGAATAAACCTTAAAGGCAAGCGCGAAAAATTTTTAAGTAAGCTGTACATAGTTTTATTTAGAATTACTCTCGATCAGCATTGCCTTTTAAAACCAAATAAATCAGTGCTGAAATGATAAAAAAACCAGCAATAAAACTACTCATACTGAAATAAAGAATACGCTGATAAGTGTCTAAATTGAAGAGTTGATTGCTTAAGATATAGCGCATAAATCCCCATTGAACCACTGAAAATACAATGATAATAATTGTATGACGAAGAACAGCAGGACGCATAGCCATCGGTTTTCACCTCATAAGTTAACATGAATATTATGCCATTAATGAGAGCTTATCTCAATTCGTGAATGGCATGTATATAAAAAGAAAAACCCTGCATGGAGCAGGGTTTTTTACCTAAATAATGACGAATTATTTAGATTCTTCAGCTTTTGCTTTTTCACGTAGACGAATGCCTAAATCACGCAATTGATTTGGTTCAACTGGTGCAGGTGCTTGCGTCAATGGGCATTCAGCAGTTTTGGTTTTCGGGAATGCAATCACATCACGAATAGAAGATGAACCTGTCATCAACATCACCAAACGGTCAAGACCAAATGCTAAACCACCATGCGGAGGTGCACCGAATTTCAAAGCATTTAACAAGAAGCTGAATTTTTCTTCTGCTTCTTCTTCGTTAATGCCTAACGCTTCAAAGATCGCTTTTTGCATTTCTAAGTTAAAGATACGTAAAGAACCGCCACCAATTTCAGTACCGTTCAATACCATATCGTAAGCAACTGAAAGCGCAGCACCAGGGTTGTTCTTCACTTCTTCAACAGTTGATTTTGGTAATGTGAATGGGTGGTGAACAGATGTCCATTTACCGTCATCAGTTTCTTCAAACATTGGGAAGTCAACAACCCAAAGCGGCGCCCACTCACAAGTTGACATTTTCATGTCATGACCGATTTTGATACGTAAGGCACCCATTGCGTCGTTCACAATTTTCGCTTTATCGGCACCGAAGAATACGATGTCGCCATTTTCAGCGCCAACACGTTTTAATAAATCAAGTACGATTGGTTCGATGAATTTAACGATTGGAGATTGAAGACCTTCAATGCCTTTTTCAAGTTCGTTGACTTTGATGTAAGCCAAGCCTTTCGCACCGTAGATTCCCACGAATTTTGTATATTCGTCAATTTGGCTACGTGGAAGTGAACCAGCGCCTGG
Organism: Acinetobacter piscicola; assembly: GCF_002233755.1. Classification (GTDB taxonomy): domain Bacteria; phylum Pseudomonadota; class Gammaproteobacteria; order Pseudomonadales; family Moraxellaceae; genus Acinetobacter; species Acinetobacter piscicola. Next base: position 117,413 of record NZ_NIFO01000006.1, read on the forward strand.
TACACGAAGTGCAACAATACGACCTTTAGGATCTTTTGCAGGACCAGCGAACACTTTGAATTCAACGTCTTGCATCATGTCTGCAACGTCAACCAATTTCAAAGGAATACGTAAGTCTGGTTTATCCGATGCATAATCACGCATTGCATCTGCATATGTCATACGTGGGAATTTATCGAAGTTTACGTTAAGAAGTTCTTTGAACATTTTAACTGTCAAAGTTTCCATCAAGTCCATAATGTCATCGTCACTCATGAACGATGTTTCAACGTCGATTTGGGTAAATTCAGGTTGACGATCCGCACGTAAATCTTCATCACGGAAGCATTTAGCAATTTGGTAATAACGATCAATACCACCCACCATTAACAATTGTTTGAACAATTGTGGTGATTGTGGAAGCGCATAGAAGCTACCATTTGAAACACGGCTTGGAACTAAATAGTCACGTGCACCTTCTGGTGTTGCACGTGTCAAAATTGGTGTTTCAACGTCCAAGAAACCATTTTCTTCAAAATAGTTACGGATCAAGTTCGTCAGTTTAGAGCGGAAACGTAAACGATCTAACATTTCTGGACGACGAATATCAAGGAAGCGATATTTCAAACGAATTTCTTCAGAGATATTCGAATTTTCATCATTCAATGGGAATGGAGGAGTTTCAGACGCAGCAAGAACTTCAATTTCTTTACCTAAAACTTCGATTTGACCGCTCACCATATTGGCATTTTCAGTACCTTCATAGCGACGACGTACACGACCAACGATTTTTAATACAAATTCTGAACGTGCTTTATCGGCAGTCGCAAATGCTTCTGGGGTGTCTGGATCGATGACCACTTGAACGAGACCATCACGGTCACGCATATCAAGGAAAATCACACCACCGTGGTCACGACGACGGTGTACCCAACCACACAGGGTTACGGTTTGGTCAATTTGAGCTTCGGTTAAAGAACCGCAATAATGAGTTCGCATCATAGCGTTAAAAATCCAACTATATGGGTTAAGGAAGCGAATACGTAAACAGCGCATCGCCTAAAAATGTAATGTGAGATTATGCCTCTTTGAGCGATGAGTCACAAGGACTTGAGTTCAAAAGCAGCATATTCTGAAATAAATTTAAGCTGAATTTAATCAAAAATGAGTGATCAAATCGGCAACTTCACGATTAATCAAAGTATTTTCGATAATTTAAAATGGAGAAGATCATGCATCCTACTGAGAAACAAACAATTGCGCCTCGAGTAAATGCTTTTATAAAAAAGCCAATCAAATGATATAAATCGATATTTTGAGTGGTGAAACCCGTTTTTTGAGCGAAATAAATATAATAAATACAACCACTAAAAAACGAGCAGATGAATAAAAGGTAGCCAAATAGTTGTGCTTTATGATTTAAACTTTCTTTGACATGGTATTTAAAAAAATAGTGAATAGCCATCCACATCAAAAAAGGCAAAGCAATAGCGGAGCAACCGATTTGTAAAACCTTATGCATTGGATATTCATGACTCAAAATCAAGACAGGCTGTGCCAAAAACTCATGAAATGCAAAGGTTCTAAAATCCAAATGGGTTAGACCATCCCAAATGATGTGTGTTGCTGTTCCGACAATAATGGCAATCATCATTGAAAGTAAAAACTTACAAAATGTTGAAAACGAGTGAATATTTAAAGGCTTAGAAACACCTAAAAATTTAAAAAGCATTGGACGGTAAAGTGCGTACCAAAAAAAGCAGAACAATAAACCAACCAACAGATCGGGATAAATGATGCCTTTCCATTGATGATTTAAATAAATTTCTGTTTCGACCAATAAGCGATAAAGGTCAGGTGTCATTGTGCCAATCGCCAATGCAGCTATAGGCAGGCGATTGCCAGTGAGCTTAGCGATAGGTGGTGCAAGTACTGCATGGGAGAGCGTAAAAGGCATTTGAATTATAGGTATTTAAAACATAATTTAAATTTGATTCTAAATTAAAAAGGCGTGAGAACATGTTTTTTATTGCAAATTTAATGAAATGTTATAATATAACAAGTATTCAAAATACCGAGCTTTGAGAGCCAGTCCATGACTTTTGCAAAAAGTGCCCTGACACTTTCTATTTCAACAATTTTTTCAACTTTAACTTGGGCTGATACTGCGACAACAGATGCAACGGAAGCTTATACGCAGACATTAGAAACCATTACTGTGGTCGGGCATCCACTGGTTGCTTCGAGTGCTGATTTCGGTGTGGCAGACCAAACTGTTTCACGTGAAAAATTACAGCAGGGTGGTACAACGCTAGGTGAAGTGCTAAAAAATGAATTAGGTGTATATTCAAATACTTTCGGTGCAGGTTCAAGCCGTCCTGTGATTCGTGGTCAAGAAGGTGCACGAGTAAAAGTTACGCAAAATGCGACTGAAACCATGGATGTTTCTAGTTTATCACCAGACCATGCTGTGACTGTTGATCCTCAGTTGGCGCAAAAAATTGAAGTGATTCGTGGGCCATCAACATTACTTTATGGTGCGGGTTCAGTGGGTGGTCTGGTCAATGTGATTGACACAAAAATTCCGACAAAAATGCCAAAAGGTGGTTATGAAGGAAATGTTGGGCTACGGTATAACACGGGTAATGATGAGAAAATGGCGCATGCAGGAGCGACTATTGGGCTAGGTTCAAATGTTGCATTACGTGTTGAGGGCTTAAAACGTGATGCAAATGATTACATCACACCCAACTATATGGTGACAGAAGATCATGATGATCATACACATAGCACTAAACAACGTCGTGTAGGGAATACTTTTTCTGAATCGGAAAATATTAATCTAGGTTTATCATGGATGGGTGAACGTGGCTTTGCAGGGGTTTCTTATAGTCATCGTCAAGACCAGTATGGTTTACCAGGACATAGTCATGAATATGAATCTTGCCATTTGCATGATTTAACATTGCATTGTGGTAGTCACGATGATCATTCGGGACATGACCATGATTATGATGAAGATGAGCATGGTGCTTCAGGTCCTTGGATTGATATGAAAACAGAACGTTATGATTTCCGTTCTGAGTTAAATGATCCTTTTGTTGGATTTAAAAAATTACGTGCGCAAGCAAGTTATACCGATTATCAACACGATGAAATTGAAGGTAGTGAAGCAATGACTACTTTTAAAAGTGAAGGTTATGAAGGTCGTGTGGAATTAGTACATAATCCTGTTGCTCAATGGGAAGGTGTGTTGGGTGTTCAAGCCAGCCAACAAAAGCTTGATATTACCGGCGAAGAAGCAGTCCTTGCACCGAATAAAACTCAAAAATATAGTCTATTTGCTTTAGAGCATCGCCAATGGAATGATTTCCACTTTGAGTTAGGTACCCGTTTTGATCATCAGGAAATTGATGTTGATTCTACACAGAAGGATTTTGATGGCCATGCATTTTCCTATTCAGGTGCGATAAATTGGGAATTTGCACCTAACTATAAATTGTCATTGCTTGGATCACATCAGGAACGTTTGCCTTTGGCACAAGAGCTCTACGCAGATGGAAAGCATTATGCAACCAATACTTATGAATTGGGGAATGACCAATTAGACAAAGAAAAATCCAATAATGTAGAGTTGGGCTTGCACTATGATGGAGATAAACTGAGCTATCACGTGCATCTATATCATAATTGGTTCGACAATTATATTTATGCAAAAACTTTGGATCAGTATGAAAACTTCCGTTTAATCAAGTATTCACAAGACAGTGCCAAAATTTACGGTACAGAGGCTGAAGTGGCTTATCAATTCAATGATGTCTACAAAGCAAGTTTATTTGGTGATTATGTACGAGGCAAAATTGACAATGAAAATGCACCGCGCATCCCTGCAGGGCGTTTAGGTACACGTGTAAATGCCGATTTTGATGATCATTGGTCAGGTTCTGCTGAATATTCACATGTATTTGATCAAGATAAATTTGCAGCTTATGAAACTGAAACCCAAGGCTACAATATGGTGAATGTAGGGGTTGCGTATAAATATCCGCTGGCAAATAAACAAGAAGCTAAAGTATTCTTTAATGCCAATAATTTATTGGATGAAACGGCGTATGAACACACTTCTTTCTTATCCAATATTCCACAGATGGGACGTAATTTTGTTGTTGGTGTAGATTATAAATTCTAATTAATTGCTTTTATTCACCAAACCATCATTGAAAAATAAAGAGATTAGACCTAGTCTGAATATATTGGATTAGGTTTTTTCTTATGCGTATCTTTAATAAAATTCATAGTAAGTTGAGTTGGTCACGACGACGTTACTTCGGCATCATCGTTGGTATATTGGCTTTAGGCTACTTGTCTTCTGCGATATATCATACTTTTAAACCCATGCCGCAAGGGTTGGATTTTACAGGTCAACTTAGACATGGCAATGTGAAGTTTATAGCGGATCAAACTTATATTGATGCGCAAGGAAAACAACAAATCGATCAGCATATTTTTGATCAAATTTTACAGCTGATAAAAGAAGCTAAAACCACCATCGTGGTTGATATGTTTTTATTCAACAGTGAAGTCGGTAACTCGAAAGTCCAACATCGGGCGCTCACTGAACAATTGACACAAGCGCTGATCAATCAAAAAGTGGTAAATCCTAATTTAGAGATCAAATTTATTACCGATCCAATTAACTCAGTATATGGTGGGCTCGCACCTGAACAATATCGTGAGCTAAGGCAGGGCGGTATTGATGTGATTGAAACCAATCTAACGCCGTTACGTGCATCAAATCCAACATGGTCTGGTTTTTGGTATCTGTGTTGTCAGAATATTGGCAACAATGCTGAAAAAGCTTGGTTGAAAAATCCATTTGGAAATCAGCCAATCACGATCCGAAGTTATCTGAATTTATTTAATTTCAAAGCCAATCATCGTAAAACCATTGTAGTAGATACAGCAGAAGGCTGGAAAGCGATTGTCACTTCTGCAAATCCACATGATGGTAGTTCACGCCATTCAAATATTGCATTGCAAGTAGAAGGTGCAACAGCAGTTGATATTTTAAAGTCTGAACAACCTGTTGCACAGATGTCGGAAGGTGATACACCTTTTGTGGTCGTTGGAAAATTACCTGAAAATCCGAATGATCCTCAAGTACAAGTATTAACAGAAGCCGCAATCTATAAAGCGGTTTTGAAAATGCTTGAAACAGCGCAAGCCAATGATCATATCGATTTAGCGATGTTTTATTTATCGGAACGAAAAATTATTAAAGCGCTGATCGCCGCTAAACAACAAGGTGCAAGCTTACGTATTTTGCTAGACCCCAATAAAGATGCTTTTGGTCGTCAAAAGAATGGGATTCCCAATCGTCAGGTCGCTTCAGAATTACATGATGCTGGGATAGATGTTCGTTGGTGTAATACGCAAGGCGAACAATGTCATAGTAAAATGATCATCAAACGCAATGCACAATCTGCGGAAATGATTTTAGGTTCTGCAAATTTCACAGCAAGAAATTTAAAAAATTATAATTTGGAAACCGATTTAAGAGTACTTGGAAATTCACAACAACACGTTTTTGTGGATGCAGAGCAGTATTTTAATTCGGCTTGGTCAAACTTGAATGGACGTCAAATGAGTGTGGATTATGCGAAATATGCAGATGATTCCAAGTTGAAATACGGGCTGTATCGTTTTATGGAGTGGAGTGGTTTGTCGACATTCTAATACCGAATTTCTCTCTAATTCACTATGCTTAATTGAGAAAAAACCCTTCTTTTTTAAAGAAGGGTTTTTATTGATTTAATCTTTCAAGTTTTAATGTTCAGGATTGGGCGGAATCATCTGATCCAAATCTTTATCAGAAATTTTATCCAATTCATGCAAATCTGTTTTAATTTTCCACTGACTTTCATCTTCAACCGGTTTAGGTAAACGTGCTTCTAACCAGTCGCATACGACATCTGGTGGAAAGTCTGCATGATTACATTGGATCACCCATGCAAGGAATTGTTTAGCTTCACCATTCATGTAGGGTGGTGGCGAAACGGGAAGGAACTGAGTCGGTAAGCGTTCATTCTTAGAAATATAATTTAAAACATGCCCAAGCTCTTGTACAGTTTGCCAAGCTAAAGGGTGTTCGATATTAATTTGGAATTTAAACCACCATGCTTGTTTGCCATCTGAGCCATAGCTATCAATAAAGCTTTCTTGCACACTTGGCACTTTGCAAAAGAATTGATGTAAACGGTCAAAACTCAGTTCAGCCACAATACAGCATCCATCAGAATAAAATTATATCTTATCAGATTGATCACTGAATTGACTCAGCTTGCTGTATAAACATAGGTATCAGGTTAAAAATTGCATATCATTTATCCATTATTTGTCTTTAATTAGGCGTTAAAATGATTCATAGCGATCAATTTGGAGGTTGAAATGAAACAAGTACTCAGTTTAAGTGCATTGGCATTGATACTTTCAGGGTTTTCGATCGCTACCTATGCTGATGGCAAGGATTGGGGTAATTACCGTAGTGTTGAGCGCCCACAAAAAAAATATCCAACGACAACGTATAAATATACAGATCAATATGGTCGTCCCATGTCACAGGAAATCCCAGTTCGTCCGCCACAGTATCATCGCCCGTATCCTCATTATCCCAACTATCCAAATCAAGGTTATCCGCAATATCCAAACCATGGTTATCCGCAATATCCAAACCGTCCTTATCCTGTTTACCCACCGCAGAATGGTGTGACGATTATTTATAATCATCAGTTTCCAACACAGACGGAATATCATTCAGACAGCTATGGTTATGTGAATGGGCAGGGCGGAAGTATTTCCAGCTCAGAATATACATTGATTAGTGATTGGCGTCGTTATGGGTTGCCTGCACCACAAGTTGGTATGCATTGGATTTATGAAAATGGTCGCTATTTGCAAATCCCAAATGATCGCTAAGTAATTTATTCATATCAATATTTATTCAAAAATTATTCTAAATTTGAGTTTTGTTCATTCATCCACATCCTGCTCTTGGTTAGAGAAGGATGTGAATTAAGAGTATTAAGCCAACTCGTCATCTTCAGGGCGTGGTGTTTTACCATGAGGCAGAGTTTGTTCAGTATGTTTATCTCGAATGACCGATGGATATGTCCACGATGCGTAACGAACAATTAAAATAGCAATCGCTAAGATCAACACTGAACCCGTGATAATGATGAGGTCAATATCTGCTTTATGGTCATGTTGAATATCTGAAATCAATAATCGTGTAAGTGCAGTAATCGCAATATAAATCAGAAAACGAACGGGCATATGATTGGTTTTAAAATAGATTCCAACCATTGCACCCAATTCTAAATAGATGAAAAGTAACAAAATATCATCAATGCTGGCATATTGTTTTACTGTTAATATTTCAATAATGGTATGCGTTGCTGACCAAGCAATCATACAACCGATGATAAACAGCGCAATATAATGAAATGCTTCAACGGCAAGATTGCCAAATTTGTCGAGGAGGTTTTCGATTTTTTCAATACGTGGGTCTTTATGCATAACAGCCTCCATTTCTCTCATTTTAAAGTCAGTAAAAACTAAGCAAGTTTCATGCACATGACTGAAAAATGAAGAATTGTGAAAACTGTTTTTGATCTTTATTGATGCTATGTTAAAAGTGATTGATGGAATTTTTTAGGAAGAACGATGTATCTACCGACTCATTTTAAACAAGAAAATCATTCTGAATTATTTGATTTAATTCTAAAGAATCCATTAGGAAGTCTTATGATAATTCATGATGGTGTGATTGAAGCCAATCATATTCCTTTTGAATTAGATCATTTACATGGTGAGTTGGGTATATTGAAAGGGCATATTGCTAAATCCAATCCATTAACAGACATGATCAATCAGCCTCTGTCTGCATATGTTATTTTTCATGCAGATCAAGCTTATATTTCTCCGAATTGGTATGAGGGGAAGTTAGAGCATCATCGTGTTGTACCGACGTGGAACTATCGTGTGGTACATGTGAAAGGAACTATTCGAAAAATTGAGGATGAAAGTTATTTGCGAGGTATTTTGGCGCGATTGACTCGAACGCATGAAGAGCAACTCAAGAAATTCCATGGAAAATGGGTGATGCACCAAAAGATTTTATTGAAGCGCAGTTAGAACAAATTGTTGCGATTGAAATTGAAATTGAATCGATGGTTGGAAAATTTAAAGTCAGTCAAAATAAATCTCAGGTCGATGCGACAAATATTGCAAAAGCTTTAGAAAATACAAACCCTGAAATGGCTGAATCTATTCAAAAATATTTGCTTAAGCCATAAAAAAACGCCTGATGATCAGGCGTTTTTTAGAATGACGAACGATTAAGATTGAGTTGTAAAATAATCTTCGCTGAAATTCATGATCACTTCTGAACCTGCTTTGATTTTAGCAACACGTGCATGTAAATCAGGCAAGATACGTTGAATGAAGTAATGTGTAAGTGCTAACTTGTCTTGATAGAATTGACCTTCTTTAGACTTCGCAGCATTGGCAATACGTGCAAACATATAAGCGAAGCTTAATAAGCCTACAGCATGTAAATAATCAACAGCAGCAGCATTTGAGAATTCAACATTTTCTTTTGCACGTTCTAAAACATGTTGAGTGATCATGTCTACTTCAGTTGCAACGTCTAAAGTCGCATCTTTAATGAAGTTAAGGTCAGTGTCTAAACCATTGGCAAAATCACGGATTTCTGAAATATATTCAGCAATGAATTCACCATTACATTTAATGGTTTTACGACCAATTAAATCTTGAGATTGAACGCCGTTAGTACCTTCATAGATCTGTGCAATACGTAAATCACGTACACATTGTTCCATGCCCCACTCACGGATATAACCATGACCACCAAACACCATTTGTGCATCAATTGCAGCATTAAATGCTGTATCAGTTAAATATGCTTTCGCGATCGGTGTAAGTAATGCAACACGGTTATTGGCTTTAGCAACAGCTTCAGGATCAGTTGAGAATTTAGTAATGTCTAATTGCTGACCTACATAAACTGCAAATGCGCGAGATGCTTCATTGTTTGCACGTGCATTGAGTAACATACGACGTACATCACCATGTACTAAGATGCTATCTGCAGGTTTGCTTGGCGATTGAACACCAGCAGCACTACGCCCTTGTAAGCGGTCAGTCGCATATTGCGCAGCATTTTGGTAAGCGTATTCAGAAGCACCTAAGCCTTGGATACCCATAGATAAACGTTCATAGTTCATCATGACGAACATTGCTGCTAAACCTTCGTTTTCTTTACCAACGAGGAAACCTTTTGCAGCATCAAAGTTCATGACACATGTTGCAGATGCTTTGATCCCCATTTTATGTTCAATCGAACCAGGACCCGCAGTATTACGTTCACCCAGTGAACCATCTGCATTGACCATGAATTTAGGTACGATAAATAATGAGATACCACGTGAACCCGCAGGTGCATCAGGTGTTTTTGCTAAAACAAGGTGAATGATGTTTTCAGCAAGGTCATGATCGCCACCAGTAATGAAGATTTTTGTACCTGTAATATTATAAGTACCATCTGCATTCGGTTCAGCTTTAGTTTTGATAATGCCTAAATCTGTACCTGCATGTGGTTCAGTTAGACACATTGTCCCTGACCATTCACCTGAATAGATTTTTGGTAAATAGGTTTCTTTTTGTTCTTGTGATGCATAACTGTTTAATGCCATACCTGCGCCAACTGAAAGAAGCGGGTAAAGCATAAATGATGGATTGGTTGCAAATAACATTTCATCTGCAAGTACAGTCAGCATTTTAGGCATGCCTTGACCGCCCCATTCTTCGTCTGCACCTAGACCAATCCAACCGCCTTCAGCATATTGTTTAAATGCTTCTTTAAAACCAGCAGGTGTAGTCACAGCACCATTTTCAAAATGAGCACCTTCTTCATCACCACTACGGTTTAATGGAAGGGTAACGTTTTGAGAGAATTTAGCCATTTCTTCAAGAATCGCTTCAGCCGTAGCAGCATCAAGGTGCGCTAGGTTTTCATTCGATTGCCAGAATTGCTCTGCATTAAAGACATTATTAAGAATGAATTTCATATCTGCAAGTGGTGCATTATAAATTGGCATGTTGGTTCACCTGATTTGTTTGAATCTGTAGTACGAGGTCAGTGTAAGCAACCATTGTGAAAGTTGTTATATGACCAAAGACAAAGGATGTTCTATTTATAAAGAAAAAGGACAGCCAAAGCTATGACTGTCCTTTCTCTATTTCTGCACTCAAGGGTACAGTTTTTTAAGATTGCTAACTAAAATCTAATCTTAGAAAGCAAAATCTTCAGCGTCTAATGCCATCAATGGATCTAAACCACCAGCAATCACATCTACATGTGAACGTACGCGTGGTAAGATTTTCTTGAAGTAGAAGTTCGCAGTTTTAAGTTTCGCATTATAGAAACCAGTTTCACTGTTACCTTCAGCTAGTTTTTGCTGTGCAAGAAGTGCCATACGAGCCCATAGGTATGCAAGTGTTACATAACCAGAGAAGTATAGGTAATCTACAGCTGCAGCGCCCACTTCGTCTGGGTTTTGCATTGCTCTCATACCAATCTGCATAGTCAAATCACCCCACTCTTTGTTTAGAGCAGCAAGTGGTTCAACAAATGCTTTCATTTCAGCATTGTCTTTGTTTGACTCTACAAATTTATGAATGATTTTTGTGAAGTCTTTTAACATTGCACCTTGAGTTTGAAGGACTTTACGACCTAACAAATCAAGTGCTTGGATTTCAGTTGTACCTTCGTATAAGCAAGAGATACGTGTATCACGTACAATTTGCTCCATACCGTGCTCAGAAATAAAGCCATGACCACCAAACACTTGAACACCGTGTTTCGCAGATTCAGAACCTGTTTCAGTTAAGAATGCTTTAGCGATTGGTGTAAGAAGTGACAGCATGTTATCTGCTGATTTACGTTCTTCTTCAGTTGCACCTTGCTCAACAACGTCTGCATATTGAGACAAGAAGTAAACAAGTGCACGACCGCCTTCAGCAAATGCTTTTTGAGTCATGAGCATGTTGCGAACAGCAGGGTGAACAATAATTGGATCTGCTTCTTTTTCTGGTGCTTTAGGGCCAGAAAGTGAACGCATTGCTAAACGATCTTTCGCATATGCAAGCGCGCCTTGGAAAGATGCTTCAGAAGCAGTCAAACCTTGAACCGCTGTACCAATACGTGCAGTGTTCATGAACGTGAACATTGCGTTTAAGCCTTTGTTCTCAGGTCCGATCAAGAAACCTTTTGCACGATCAAAGTTGATTACACATGTAGAGTTACCGTGGATACCCATTTTGTGTTCAATCGAACCACAACGTACGCCGTTACGATCTGAAATAGAACCGTCAGCATTTACGTTGAATTTAGGCACGATGAATAGAGAGATACCTTTAGTACCTTTTGGAGCACCCGGTAAACGTGCAAGAACGATATGGATGATGTTATCTGCCATGTCGTGTTCACCAGCAGAGATAAAGATTTTCTCGCCAGAAATTGCAAAGCTACCGTCTGCATTTGGTTCAGCTTTAGTACGGATAATACCTAAGTCAGAACCTGCATGAGATTCTGTCAAACACATCGTACCTGTCCATTCACCTGAAACAAGTTTAGGTAAATAAAGCGCTTTTTGTTCAGCAGAACCGTGATGCTCAATGGTACGTACTGCACCATGAGAAAGACCAGGGTACATACCCCAAGCCCAGTTCGCAGCACCGACCATTTCAGAAATAGCAGTACCCAATGAACCAGGTAAGCCTTGACCACCATGTTCTTCAGGAACAGATAAAGATGGGAAGCCTAATTCTACATATTTGTCATAGGCTGCTTTAAAGCCTGTAGGTGTTGTAACAACGCCGTCATTCCACGTACAGCCTTCACGATCGCCCACTTGGTTCAGTGGAGATAATTCGTTTTCACAGAAATCAGCACCAGCTTCTAAGTATTGATCGACCAATTCACGGCTTACGACATCTTTGTATGCAGGGAGTTTTGCGTAATGTTCTTCAGCATTTAATAATTCATGCAAAACGAATTGCATATCACGTAAGGGTGCTTTGTATTGTGGCATATCGGTTTCCTCAATACTGGTTAGACCAGATTTATAATCCTAATAAATACGATGCGTGTCTTCGATGACACGGATTTGTTGTATTACATCGTGCAACATCTTGTAGTTAGGTACAAGTATTTGATGGTTAATTCTCTGTGACTGTAAAGTCAAAGAAAAATAGCTTGAACAGTGTAAGTGCTTTGAGTGTAAACACTTTTCACTAAAAAATAAGTGCACAGATAGTCAAAATCGTAAAAAGTTATGTCCAATAAAAAAGGTGCTATAAAGCACCTTTTTAACAAAATATTAGATTAAGCTTTGGGTGGCATAGGTGCTACAGGTGGCATTTTGCCGTCTGCTTTGAATTGTGGTTGGAATTTCACTACACATTGACCATCTAAAAGTTTGTCACCCAACTTCACTTGAATGGTTTGACCCGCAGGGTGACCTACGCAAGATTTTTGTACAGCTTCCCATCGTGCTTTACGTTCAGCACGTTTTTGTTCAAATTGTTGTTGAATTTGCGCACGCTGCTCTTCAGTCATATCATTCATACGAGGGCCGTCATGACGCATCATACGGCCATTTTCTTTACCTTCCTGACGAAAGTTTTGCTTCATTTCTTTCATTGCTTTGCGGTCAGCTTTGAACACGATATTACAAGTACCATCTACGGTTTTGTCACCTGCTTTTACTTGAACAGATTGTCCAATCGTTTTGCCATTACAAGCTTCTTGCATTTGTTTACGCATCTCTTTATGTTGCGCACGCATTAGTTTCATTTGCTCACGTTCTTCAGGTGACATCTTATTATGACCATGATGATCACCCATCATACGTCCTTGATGTTCTTCTTTCGGGCCTTGCGTTGATTGGCAGGCAGTTAATACCCCCATGCTTAAAAGACTTGCAGTGACCAATGCTATTTTTGTCATGGCTTTCATTGTACTACTCCAATCATTTTTAGGTTCTGTTGATACGTTAAAGATTAAATAATAATGATGTAGAAACAATGGAGAGTATTTTGATTGAGTGTTGAGTACAATAATCAAATGAGAAGAAAAATGAGAGATCTGTTTTGAAAATACGCCGAGTCCCCATCGCACTGCGTCTTTTTCTTACTGTGTTATTAACCACTTTGTTAATTACCACAGTGAGTTTGAGTGTTTTGCATTGGACGATGCAGAAAAACTTTGCCAAATATGTTGCCGATGTAGAAATGCAAAAGCTCGATCATTTGATTGAAAATTTGGCTGATGTTTATGGTGTTTATCACGACTGGGGCAATGCTGTTCAAGCTCAAATTCTTCAAATTGAAGGGCAAGCTGCACCTGACGATTATGATAAATTATCGCGCTGGTGGCTACGTCGTCAGTACGATATTGCGTTACAACAACGCTATTTTAAAGAACATACGATGCTCAATTCAGTAGAGCAAGATATGGGAGCATCAGCTAAAAAGCAGATTGATCAAGCTGAATTGAAGATTTTAGAAGAAAACCTTCCTTCAGCGTATCAGCCATTCGAAGGATTAAAATTCCCATTAAGTTCAAATCAGAGTATGTTTAGGCCACCTGATAAAAATACTAAGAATAAAAGTTCAACGATGGTGTCTGCCGAGCAAAAAGATGGAAAGAAACGTTTTATTTCAATGCCCGATCGTTTGGGTTTAAGTTCACGTCTGTCTTTGTATGATGTAAAACATCAATTCGTACTGGGTGAGCCTTCAGATGATCAAGTGTCTTATCGGCCAATTACAGTGAATGATAAAATCGTGGGTTATTTGGGTCTAAAACCTGTTTTAGATCAGGATGATGCACTGAGTATCAATTTCTTTAGTAATCAAAAGCGTTATTTGGTTCTAATTTATATTCTGAGTTTGTTGAGCAGTTTGGTTGCAGCATTGTTATTGGCAACCTATTTTAAACAACCGATTCAACGACTTCTTAATGCAACCCGTGAATTGACCAAAGGTAATTTTCAACATCAAGTCGTGATTAAACGTAATGATGAATTAGGAGATTTGTCGACAGAAATTAATCAACTTGCGACGATCTTAGATCAACATGAAACCTCTCGCCGTCAATGGGTTGCCGATACTTCACATGAGTTAAAAACGCCTCTGGCAGTATTACAAGCTCAAATTGAAGCGATGCAAGACGGGATTCGTAAGCCAACACCTGAGCATTTTGAAGCGATGCTAAGACAGGTCACCAGTTTAAAAAAATTAACGCAAGATCTTGCCGATTTAGCACAAGCAGAAGCACAGCAATTGAAATGTTATTTTGCTGAAATAGATCCGTGGTCTGTGGTTTTACAAGAAATTGAAAATTTTAAACCTAAATTTGAACAGGCAGATTTATCTATTTTAGCCACAGGTCAAGGTGCAAAATTACAATTAGATATAGATCGCTTTAAGCAAATTATGGTCAACTTGTTGAGTAATAGTATTCGCTATACAGAGGCGGGTGGTGAAGTCCGAGTACATACTGAACAAGATGATCAGTCATGGAGTGTCATCGTCGATGACAGCCCATTTGGCTTAACTGATGAACAAATTGCACGTTTAGGTGAGCGCTTCTATCGTGTGGATGATTCACGAACCCGCAGCACAGGTGGCACAGGTTTAGGTTTAGCATTATCAGGTAAAATTGCACAGGCTTTAGGTGGGCAACTCACATTTGATCATTCACCTTTAGGTGGTTTGCGTTGCAAACTGACATTTTCAAAACATACAAAGAGTTAAAAGGAAAAGCACAACATGAAACATATCATGCTGGTAGAAGATGAAGTTGAACTTGCGCAATTGGTACGAGATTATCTAGAGGCAGCAGGTTTTGAAGTCAGTATGTTCCATGATGGTCAGGAAGCATATGATAGCTTTTTACAACGTAAGCCAAGTTTGATGGTTTTAGACTTGATGGTGCCTCGCATGGATGGTTTAACCATTTGCCGTAAAGTGCGTGAGCAAACTGATTTGCCAATTATTATGGTGACAGCACGTACGGAAGAGATTGACCGTGTTCTTGGTTTAAATATGGGGGCTGATGATTATGTATGTAAGCCATTTAGTCCAAAAGAATTGGTGGCTCGTGTGCAAGCGGTATTGCGTCGTTTAGAGCGTAAAGCTGAACCTGAAAATAACGACCTGTTTCGAATTGATAAAGCACAACAACGTATCTGGTATCAACAAAAGTCGTTGAATTTAACGCCAACTGAATTCCGCTTATTAGAGCTTTTCCTCGAACATTTAGGGCAAGTCTATTCTCGTGCGCAACTTTTAGACCATATTAACCCAGATAGTTTTGATGTTGCTGACCGTGTTATTGATAGTCATATCAAGAACTTACGCCGTAAAATTTCTGAAGCAGCAGAAACGGGAAATCGCCATGAATGGGTACAAGCGGTATATGGCGTAGGTTATCGTTTTGAATATCCAGAAGATTAACTTTTCAACATTATCTGTTTGAGATTGTGGATAAACACAGGTTTATCCACAGATTTTGTGGGTAAAAGTGTATAACGCTCAAATTTATTGATGAAGAACTGAACATATAAACAATAGTTGATTTATATATTCTAATTTTTAATAAATTTCCGTTTGTTGAAAACAGCATGTATACATTTCTGTAGATCTATTTTTTTCAAATGAATAGATCGAAAAAATAACCGACACTTATTTTTGAGTAAGTACCAACTTGGAAAAATTTGCTTAGCCATAACAATAATTTGCTATACAATGCAGTGAACAGAATAACAATAGAACCGAATATGTCCAATCTTCCCGATTATTATTATACCCGCCGCTTTTTAGCAATCTTATGTTTTATTGCAGGTTTTGCTTGTGGGATTGGTTTCTTTGTCACGGGTATGACGAATTACATTTTGTTGGTTTTGATGGTGGTATTTTTTATCCTCACTTACTTTATTGCGCCTTATGCGCAAGGGCGACAAAGTCGAAGGTCTGATGGTTGGGATATTTTACCGCTCGATGATTGGATTATTTCAGGATTCTTTGATTTGATCATCTATCCATTTCGCTTAATTGTCTATCTCATAAAAGCGATTTTAGATTAACAACGTTTATATAATCGTTGCATTATTAGATATCTTATAAAAGTCAAAAATAATCGAAATTATTATTGAGAGTCCCTTCGCTTATCTGGGATGAGTAATATTGTTCAGAATGGGGGAGAATCCTCACACTCTTACGCGTAATAACGCTCATCCTTTAAAAAGGAGAGGGAACGTTCATTATAATAAATGTTCATCACAACTCGGCTTATGCAAGAAGTCTATTTAAGCGCATTTTATTCACAATCATTTTTTATTTAAGCCCGTTTTTATTTTCAATCACTTTATTTAATTTGACGGTGGATTTCTAAGACCTGTTTTTGTGCTTTAGTCAGTTTATCAACAACCAATTCATAAGAGCTTTGCACTAAATCTTCAATCAATTCAGGGGTGATGAGTTCTCCTGCATAAACTGTAATCCAATGTCTTTTATTCATGTGATAGCCAGCACGAATAGATGGATAAGCATCTCGTAACATTTCACCATCATCAGGTTGAACTTTTAAATTGACGATTTTATTGCCTTGTAGTGATGAACTGAGCATAAACATTTTATCCATCACTTTAATGACTTTGATATCTTCACCAAATGGATAATCTAGTTCTGCTTTAGGCATTTTTAGCGCAATTGTAATTGCTAATTTTTCTATTTCATCGCCAGTCATGACATTCTCATTCTATTTATATCAACAGTATATTATGGATAAATCGTAATGATTGTCCCATCATCGACCAAGTTCCATATTTCATCCATATCGACATTTCTAACAGCGATACAGCCCCATGTCCAATCATTGCGTGGTAAATAACGCATTAAGCTGGGTAATTTTTCTATTTGCGAATTCGTTGCCGACCCATGAATCATAATATCACTTCCAGCAGGAACGCCGAGTTGTTGTGCTTTTTTCTGATCTTGCACATTTGGATAGGACACATGTAATGATTTATAAAAGGCACTGTTGGGATTTCGCCAATCTAAAATATATTGCCCTTCAGGTGTTTTTCCATCACCTTCTTGAACTTTATGCCCAACGGGGTTAAAACCCAAACGCATTGGATAAGTTTGGATCGTTTGCTCACGATGCATCAGTTTTAGCAGTCGCTCCGTTTTATAGACTTTTACTTCGCTAATTGGTGTGGTTTGACGGATATCTTTGATTTGCAGATCAGTAAAATTCTGTACTTGAATGCTTGCTTCTGCTGTCGGGATAAAGTGATTAAATTTTTCATAGATCAATATACTCGAAAGAATGAGTGCAAGAATGATGATGCTGAAAAAGATATATTTCTTATTCATTGTTACTGATAATTATATAAAAACATGTATTGTATGAATTTTATTCATTTTAAAGGTAAAAGCTGTAGTTGATTTGTGATTGTGGATTTATCCTGTGGATAAACACATGGTTATCCACAGAATTTGTGGGTAAGTCTAATCGATCTTTGAATAGTATTGATAAAATTTAAAATTATAATATATGAATATTTTATGAATTCAGTATTTATTTATGTCATTCACTTTGTGAAGAAATTGAATGAATTTTATAATTTTTCAATTGATTGGTTTATGTAAGTATTTATTATTAAAATAATTTTTTAGATTTGTGCATATTTTTATTGAAAATATGCGAATTACGAGATATTTTTAGCAAGCTTTATATTTACGAAAAATTACTTTTTATTCATTTATAACAAAAGGGTAGCTCATGTTATTTAAAAAAACATTGCTTGTGATTATGTGTAGTTCTGCTTTGGTTGCTTGCGGAGGTGGTGGTGGCTCATCAAACGGTGACAGTTCATCAAACGGCAGTGGTTCAAATGGAGGTAGCACAGGCGGAGGTAGTGTAACTACACCTGTTTCTGATTTGGACAAAGCAAAACAACTGATTGAAACGACTAAAGCGATTATTTCATATTATGATGGTTTTCAAGATATTGCGGATAATTATAAAACACCAGTCGAAGTGATCAATAATACTGCTTCTGATTTAGGTCGTGCCGCTGGCATAGTGACTACGCTTGCAGAGCTTGCTATGGAAGATGCGCAAGGCAAAACTAAGCAATACAGTGCGGCTGAATTAGAGCTATTATTAAATAAAGATGCGATTAAAAATCAATATCCTCTAGGATATGACTTAAAAAATAATACATTGCAAATTCAGGTAACAGGTAGTTCAATCAAAGTAACAGGTTCTGCTGATGTTGCGTACTGGGACGAATTTAAAGAGCCAAATGCATGGGATTGGGATAACCCAGATTGGTTAACCAATAAAGAAAACTTTATTTATGCAAACCAAGCTAAAGTAAACGTGACCAATCTGGTGTTTGAAGCTCCTTTTATCGCAAATCAAAGTACGTATAATTTTAAAATTGCAAATGGTGGTGCGATTGAAGTAATCAATGCAGCACAGCAAAAGGCTAAATTTAGCTTCACTGCAGACAGTACGGCTAAGTTGGTGTACCCAGTTGCGAATACCTTGGAAAATCAAGAGACTTTACCGAATCAAGCATCTTTACAATTAAAAGGTTTAGTTTTTGAAAGTGCAGATGTAAAAGCGACATTGAGTGAAGTTTCATCTTCAGCAAAAACGGTTAAGTTCTCTAATGGTCAATCAACGATTGAACAATTAATACCATCTGAGTTGGTTTTAAAAGGTCAGGTTTCTTATTTACAAGAAGTATTGGATCTTGATGCAAGTATTAAACTCAATAATGATTTATCAAAAGTCATTGATATTAGTGCGGGTCATGAAACTGCACTTAATTTTATTAATGCAGATTTAGCCGTTAAATTGTCAGGTAAATTAAAAGGTGCTAACGCAACGCCAACCCCATTTAGTATCAATGTGACTGCCAAGCGTGCTGAATATTTAAAAGGTACTGCAAATGTTGCAGTTGCGGTTGATAAAAATGCATTGAACATTGAGTTTGCTTCACAAGATATTACTCAAGAAAAACCTGTAGTGAGCAGTGTGATCAAGCATGAAAATGGTGCATTTGTTCAAATTGCGGATATTAAAAAGTTTAGTACGGCTGATGTAAAAGTCGGAACGACAAGTTATGGAACAATTACCAAAAATTCTTCAGAGCAATATGCTGTGAAATTTATTGACGATACAGTTGTTTATATCACTCCATAATTTAGACTTGTGAGAAGAGGACAGCATGCGCTGTCTTCTTTTATATTAAATGAATAAAAATCTTATATTTCTAACGCTGCTTCCTAGCGTATGTTTTGCAGAAAAATCAGCACAGTTTTCATTGAATGCAGAATTGTATAGCGATCCTGTTTCAGTCCACGCCTTTTTGAATGATTGGGATAGCCCACATTTGGAAAAGGGTAAGAATGCCTTTGCTTCGGGCAAAATGAAACTTGAAACGCAACAAGATCACTGGACGATGGGTTGGGTATGGTCTTATGACTACCAATTACGTTTTAGTGAAGATATGGCAAAATTATATTATCAAATTCAAAATGATCAGCTTATCGATGCGAATTCAAGTTATGCACTGGAATTAGAAGCACAACATATCGATACGGTTGGAACACGATTTGGTTATGATTGGGATATCCACCCCAATTGGACAGTTGTGACGGGAGCTACCGTATTAATCGGACGTCATTATGTCGATGGTACATTTCAGGCACGTGGTCAAACCACAAATATGACTGAACTGATGGATCGAGTTAGTTGGTTGAATGGCCATTTGAACTATAGTTATGATCAACCTGCATTAAAAGAAGATGAACTGGGTTGGAATGGCAAAACAGACAAAGGTTATGGTTATGCCTTGGATTTGGGTTTAAAAGGTAAAATAGGCAAAAATTGGGATCTTTACTTTCAAGCTGAAGATATTTTTAGCTATTTGTATTGGGACAATGCTCCATTTACAAAATATAGTATTACTTATGATCAGAACAGTCGCCCACGTATGGATTTGTCTGGACAGTTGAGTAAAACCAAGCAATATAAACAAAAATTGCCGTTTAAAATCAGTTCTGAAATTACCTATACATCCGATGTAAATCCTTGGAGTATCAGTCTGAGTAGTTTTTCAAATCAGTATTTAACTTTGGCGCAATTGAATGGCTTTTGGCAGACTGTTCCACTTAAATATGGCGTACATATAGAGCCACAGACACATTCTTTAGGTGTATCTGTACAGCATAAAAACTTCGGTTTGAAATATTTGACAGATGATTTAGCAACCAATGATGCGCATCGTTTTAGTACGTATTTATATGCCCAATATTTCTGGTAATACCGTTTTTAAAAACTGATTTTAAAATGAATAAGCGATTAAAAAAGCGGGCTTTTCGCCCTAATGCTGATCAGTTAAGAGTAATTTAGTACTTACTCATCTAAAAATCTCCCCTAACCCCTCTTTAAAAAAGAGGGGGGAACTATTGAGAATTTAAAATAATTTTAGATTCCCTTACGCAGCTGCGCTGCTCATCCCTCCTTTGGAAAAGGAGGGTTGGGGAGGATTTAAAAATACTTAACTGATTGGCATTAGGTTATTTACCCGCAATTTACTAAGAAGAACAACTCACAGATATTTCAGGTACATCACTCGGCAGTGGTGCTAAATCCTCAGCTTTTTCTAAATTGACTTGTTTAGTAAAAGGTTGACTCAGCAATTTAAATAAACGCTCTACTTCTGAGAAATCATCACGCTCCGCCAGTTCAATGGCTTTCTGTGCCATGTGATTACGAAGGATATAAACAGGATTGGCTTTCACCATTTCAGCATCAAGCGCATCAATATCTTGGTTTTCACGAATACTTTGATATTGCGTTAAAAATACTTCGAATTGATGACGATCCACACAATCATCTTTAATTGCTTCATATTGTTTATTCTGCAAACGAATAAAGCTGTCGGTGTAGTCTAATTGCTCAGATTGCAGTACTTTTAAAAAGGCCATACCGCAATCAAGACTGTCTTTATGGAAGCTTGGAAGCCCCATTTTTTGACACAGACCTAGCGTATAATGTTCTAAAAATGTCGGCTCAAAATGTTCTAAACATTCAACTAAATCTTGTTTAAATTGTTCTTTTTCGTCAGCCTTTGCTAACGGAATTAAATTATTTAACCAATTCCAAAGATTCCAATGCGCAATACTGGGTTGATTTTGATAGGTATAACGCCCATTGTAATCACTGTGGTTGTTAATCCAATTCGGACGGAAACGTTCCATAAATCCGTAAGGACCAAAATCCAAAGTTGAGCCTGTGATATTTAAATTATCTGTATTCATCACACCATGTGCAAAGCCGACCAATTGCCACTTGGCGATCATAATCGCTGTGTTTTGAATGACTTTGGCTGCAAAAGCGAGTAGTGGCTTTTCAGCCTCTAAACATTCTGGATAGTGCCATTCGATACATTTCTGTGTGAATTCTGCCAATAAATCAGGTTGGTATTGATTAATCCATTCAAAATGTCCTAAACGAATATGGCAGTCAGATGTACGCAACATCATAGCGCCTGATTCAAGCGTTTCTCGCTGTATGCCTTGTGTAGAGGAGGTGAAACCGACTGAATTGCTAGAAGGTACGCCAAGCGCATTGAGTGCATGACCCGCGAGATATTCTCGAATTACAGAACGTAATACTGCACGACCATCTCCCATGCGAGAGTAGGGCGTTAAACCTGCACCTTTCAGATGTAAGTCAATGGTTTGACCCTGTCGATTTAAAATCTGAGCAATCAGTAAGCCTCGACCATCACCGAGCTGACCAGCCCACTGTCCAAACTGATGTCCTGCATAGACCATCGCCAATGGATGAAATTCGGGAAAGGTTTTTTGTCCGCTACAGATTTCGACCCATTGAGTTTTATCCTCATTTGACCATTGCAACTCATCGGCTAAAGCAGCATTAAAATGTCCAGCTTTGGCGCCTTTAAGCGGAACTGGCATTTGCTCATGGTAGAGTTTTGGATTGAGTGATGGGTAACGTGAATTGAAATACATAGCAATTGATCACAGTGGATTAGGCATGACTTCACCAATATAGCAAAGTTTTATCGGTATGGATAATTCCAACTGTTTCAGTCAACAATAAATAATTTTGCCTCATCGAAGTTGATGAACGATGTACTTCGGTATGGTCTGCAACTTGGTAACTCATTCCTGTACTTAATGTAAATGTACGTCCATCCTCAAGCTCTGTATGCAATTCACCTTTTAAGCAAAATAGAATATGATCTTCAGAACACCATGAACAAAAAATAAAGCACTGTTTTATTTGCAGTGCAAGGCTAAATAACCTGCTTAATATTCAATAATTCGAATTCGGATATTGTCAAATTGTTGTGTATACCAAAGAATATAACCTAGCTCACCTTCATGGCGAGTGGTAGGAATGTTTGTCCAATTGGTGATACCGAAGGGAATGTTATTAATTTGCATTTTATTTTACTCACTGATGTTACGTATTTGAGACCAAGGACTTACATATTTAAAATGAAAAATACTCAGCAGAGTCTTAAATTTAAAATTTATATTTAGGGTTAGGCCTTCGGCTCGACCTACTTTTCTTTCGGGAAAAGTAGGCAAAACCATTGTCATCCGCTGAACTCGTTCAATACCGTCAATTCTTCAGATTCATTGCAAAAACATTCTGATTCAAATGCAGTCCTGTCTCGAACAATAGCGAATGACGTTTCCGCGTCTCAATTAACAGTTGTGAATAAAATTGAAAAAAACTTTTTGACTATCGCTGTGTAACATCAGTTACGTATTATTTTGAATCAAAAGTGCAAAAAAAGCCCCATTAAGGAGCTTTTCTATTCATTTGAATTTGATTAAGAAACCACGTTCTTTTTAATACCACGCATTAATGTTTCTAAACGTTCACGATGGAAGGCTAGCTTTTGTTCAACCAATTGGAAATCAACTTTTAACTTCACATCCATTTGGTGAATTTTTTCAGCAACAGCCGCTTTTTTGGCTTGAAGTTCTTGCTCTTTTAAAGCAGCCCAATCGTTTAAAGTATGGGTAAATGCTTCATATTCTTGAGCAACTTTTTGTTTCATTGCCATGATATCTGCATTTACATCATGCCCGTAAATCGCAAGATCTTGTTGTGCATATTTAAACTTCATTGCCAATTCAGCTTTTTTAATATTGAAGTTTGGAATACGGCGTAGGTTTTTTGCTAAACCGACTTTAGAGCATGACCAAATCAGCCATTTTGTCGGATCATACTGCCACCATTTCACGCCATTACGATAGTCGTATTGGAAAATGTGATGATAGTTATGATAACCCTCGCCCCAAGTCGCAATAGCAAGGACAAAGTTATCACGTGCAGTATTTTCGTCAGTATAAGGACGTTTGCCCCACATATGACAAAGTGAGTTAATGAAGAATGTGACGTGGTGGCTGAAAATCAAACGTAATAATCCACCTAATAATAAAACGCCCCACATATCACCAACAGCCCAACCAAGTGGAACTAAGATGGCTGCATGAACTGCGATCACCAGTGGAATGTAATATTTGTCCTGAAACATCACGACTTTATCATTCAACAAATCGGGTGCATTTTTATAGTTTTTTTCAGAAGATGGGTAGTTACGTAACATCCAACCGATATGTGCAAACCAAAAACCATTATTAATAGAGTATGGATCTTGTTCTACATCATCAACATGACGGTGATGAGTACGGTGACCTGAAGCCCAGAACAAAATACTATTTTGCACAGCAAATGTACCCATAATCATCAAAATGATTTTGAGTGGTAAGGTCGCTTCATAAGCACGATGCGCCCATAAGCGATGATAGCCAGCAGTAATACCTAAGCTACTTAAACCAAGTAAAACGAATAAACTAATCCAAGCCGCCATACTAAAATCATGATGGTAGGCATATAAAGGGATCGCAATCACTGCAATAATTGGTAGCAACACCAATGCAAAGACACCGATCCAATTTATTGGGGCTTTGGGTAGGGGAGCATTCATCTCCAACAGCACTCCTAAGAACCTTAATTAGGTAAAAATCGAAAGCATAGCTTCAGTATTTTTCTAGGCTATACAGTCGTGGATATTAGCATGAGCGAACAGATGTTCACTAGTATTAGTGTACATCTGTATTGTATAAAACAGTAACAGAATAAAACATGAATTTTATCGATTTGATCGGAAAAAAAGAATGGTTCAAAAGTCGTATTTAATTGTCAAAAAAGTGTAAAAAACATAGGCCTCATACTTGGTATATTAATTGATTTCAAGTTATTGATTTTTAATAAAAATAAAATAAGAATAATTGAAGCTTCTGTTATTTAGTTTGAGCGAGCCCCAATTGCATCATTTTAGGAAAATCTGTAATCAAGCCATTGATACCCAAATCACGTAAATGTTGAGCGCGTTCAAGTGCATTAACCGTCCACACACTGACATTTAAATTGGCTTTTTGAGTGGCTTGAATGATTTCATCTGTTGCCAGTTGATTCATCCAACCGATTTGGCAGCATTTCAATGCTAAAGCCTGTTCAATGGCTTTTTCTCCAATATCATTTTCAATCAATAAGCCTTGTTTGAAACGACTGTTGTGTTGAAGAAGTGCTTGATGAATTTTCAAGTCAAAACTGGTGATGATCGCTGTATTTTCAAAACCTGTTAATTGTTTTTGTAATTCAATCACCAGTTTTTCAGCATATTGCGCTGTTTCAACTGCTTTAACTTCGACTTCAATATGTTCAAAATCATGCATTATTTTCAAACTTTGGCGTAGGGTCGGGGTGATTTGTTTTTCCCAATCCATCCAAATATTGGCTTGATTATAAGGTTCAAGTTCGGTGCTGCTTAAAGCATATAAGGCTTGGTCTATTGCTGTGGTTCTAAGGAAGTTGTCATCATGCATGATAATGAGTTCATCATCTTTTAACTGTCGGACATCAAACTCAACTGCACGAATGCCTAAATCGTGGATATATTGAAATCCACGCAGTGTATTTTCAGGTGCTTCGCCACGTGCGCCACGATGTCCAATGATTCTCATATTTCACTCAGCTTTTTGGGTCGTATTCATCTAATTTAAACGAGTTGTGATGAATTTAGAAATAAATTATAAAATTAAGATATTTAGAATTGGCTGTAAATTGTGTTGAAAAACTTATTGTTTTAGAAAAGCAAAAAACCACAGTTGGCTGGAATATCCTGAATCACTTCAAAGCATTGTATTGAAATGTATTGAAGCCAGAACAAAACTAGACCAACGGTGGCTTATTATCCTCTACCGCAATAGTGTAGCGCAGTCGCTTTTTTATCTTGATCAAGCCGTTATTTTATAGATGATCAAATTCAGATTGTTTTTAAATCATGAGCATACTGTGATCAAGATTCATTCATAAAAACACGTTTAAATCGTTTCGTTGATGTTTTTTTGCCACAGAACCTCATTGCCACCTTCAGCACGTTGTAAAGCACGTGAAGCAACGAAGAACCAGTCGGATAAACGATTAAGAAGTTGTAAAGCCGTTGCTTGGATATTCTGATCTCGAGTGTTCACCGTCATTAGGCTGCGTTCTGCACGACGACAAACAGCACGTGCTTGATGCGCATAGCTACAAACCAATGTTCCTGAAGGTAAAATAAATTCTTTAAGCATTGGCAAATCTTCATTCATACGGTCAATGTCTTTTTCCAGAAACTCGACACAGACAGGCTGTAATAAGTTGTAGTTTGGAATACAAACCTCACCACCCAAATCGAAAAGCCAATGTTGAATTAAGCTCAGTGATTTATCCCATTCCGCTTTTTCTACAATAGAACTTGCTGTAATTTGAGCTCGGAGTACACCAATAATTGCATTCAACTCATCGACATCACCCAATGCAGCAATACGAAGGTCATCTTTAGCGACACGTGAACCATCACCAAGTCCAGTCGTTCCCGAATCACCTGTACGGGTATAAATTTTACTTAAACGATGGCCCATAATTGTTTCCTTGTATGAAAAATGAAAAAAAGGATAATGCCGGTCAAAACATTATCCATAAACTGCGCTGTTTTAAAATTTTTTTGAGTTAAGGGACTGCCAACAGCCCCTTTGTTTTAGTAACGGAACGTTACCCCAGCCGAAGCAAGACGACCGCCATTGATGTAATAGTAACCATTGCTATATGACGTTGTTTTATATTCAACATCTCCAATATTTTGAATATTGGTGAATAGTTTTACGTTTGGATTGATATTCCAGAAAGCATTTACATCGACAGTGGCATAACCTGAAACTTTACTGTTTTTCGGTCTTGATTTAGCTGAAAGTGAGGTGCTGATGCCATAAACTTCGTTTTGGATACCAGTGGTCAAGGTTAAGCTTTGACGTGAACGACGTGGTAAGTCTTTATCCGTTTCTTTGTCTTTAGGTTGTACATAAGCATATGAAAGGTTAGTGAATAGCTCATCACTAGCCCAATCAAGATTAAACTCTCCGCCTGTAAATGTGGCTTTTTTCACATTGTACAAACGACCTTCATAAGTGATTGGATCAGTCACATAAGTGATTAGATCATCTACTTCATTGCGGTATGCAGAAAGCCCCATGCTGAGTGTATCTGTAATCTTTTGGTCAAGACCAACTTCATAGGAAACACTTTCTTCTGGATTTAAGTCAGGATTTCCACCCCAGCTCAGTGCATAGAGGTCATTATTGGTTGGTGCACGGAATGCTGTACCAATATTGGTATAAATGCTAGTCATCGGTAGAATTTGGTAACGTGCAGCAGCTTGTCCTACGGTATGTGTACCAAAAGTCTCGTGATCTTCTACACGTAAGCCTAATTGCGTATGTAATTTGTCAGATTGGTATTGGTGCTGTACAAAATAACCTGTGCTATCAACATCTTTGTTATAGTCTACGCCGTAAAAACCACTGCCTGAAAGCACATCAGATTTAACATTCTTGGTTGCTACACCCGCTAAAATATTTTGCGTTGGTGTAAATTGCCACTTGCTATAAAGCTCTGCTTCTTTGGTGGTGTTATAGATTGCATCATGTGAATCATTTTGCTCTAAGTCATCTTTAAATTGTGACAAGCGCGCATTGATTGAAAGGCTATCGTTTACATTTACACGGCCTTTGACATTAATGATCTCATTCTTAAAATCTTGAGAGACATTTTTTAAACCAATCAAGTTCCAATTGGCATCATTGACACCATCGACATAGGTTGAAGTGCCTTGGTTCTGTGAGTAATCTACAGATGCAGCATATTGTTCTTTTTCAACACCGAGTTTTGCACTAAAGCCTTTTTGGTCATATGAACCTGTTTTCACATTGGCATCTTTAAAATCTGTTACTTGTGTACCATCTGATTCGAGTCTTTGGCCACGAACTTGTGCATATACACCGTTTTCAGCCAAATCAGCACCGACTACAGATTTGTAAGTATTGTGTTCACCTATCTCTCCAGTAACAAATGCACCCGTTTTTTCAGGTGTTTTTGAAATGAGTTGAACGACGCCACCAATTGCATCTGTTCCGTATAGGACGGAAGCAGGGCCTTTTAGTACTTCAATTTGTTTAATATCTGTTGTATCAATAAATGCAAGTGATGCAGAACCCGCAGAACCCGTATTCAAACGAACACCATCACGTAATACTAGAGTATGCGTTGAGTTTGTCCCACGAGTAAATATAGATGCAGCCTGCCCATAACCGCCGTATTGCATCATATCAATAGAAGCATCGCTCATGAGTAAATGCGGTAATTCAGCAATCGGTGATTGTTCTAAAATATGTGGTTCAATAATTGAAATACGTGCAGGAACATTTTCAATTTTTTCTTCAGAACGCGTGGCTGTGACAACGATTGTGTCAAGTTGAGATCTTACTTCTGAATTGGAAGATGTAGTTTCGGCAAAACTAGTAGAAGATAGCCCCATCGCAATAGCGACAGCACCTACAAGTGTCGTAGGCTTAAAAGCTGAAAGTTTATAAAAACCAGACATGATATGCTCCATACATTCACTCCCCGTGAATGATTGAGTTAAAGGGCACAACAAGCAGGTATCCGGACTCAAATATAGAATCGATATCGATTCAAATTATTCCACCTTCCCACAAAAAGTTGCAGTGGTGTAAATCCTAAGATTTATAAAGAATAATTGTTCATTTTACCGTTGCGGGGGCAGTGTTGGATTTGCACCAACTTCCCTAAGCCTAAGCTAGACTCGTTGCATTTGCGCGCAGTATAAAGACAGATTAGGAATTAAACAATGTTGAATAGAGAATCCTATTGAACTTTAACGCAAGTGAGCAAAATTGCATTACAATGATTCGCTCAAACCGATTTAGATTCGTGAATTACACTGAATTAGAGTGATGAATATGCGTACTCGTGCCAAAATCTGTGGAATTACTCGTCCACAAGATATTCAAGCCGCTGTTGAAGCGGGTGCAGATGCAATTGGTCTAGTATTTTATGAACCAAGTCCACGCAATGTATCGATTGAATTGGCAAAACAATTGGCGCAACACATTCCACCGTATGTCAATATTGTCGGATTGTTTGTAAATGCTAGTCGTGAAGAGATCGCGCAGGTTTTAGAGCAAGTTCCTTTAGATATTCTTCAGTTTCATGGTGATGAAACGGCCGAACAGTGCCAACAGATTGCACAATATAATAAACGCCGTTGGTATAAAGCGATTCAAGTCAAACCCGATTTAGACAATTTAGAAATCATTCAGACAATTCGGCAATATCAACAAGCAGGAGCAAGTGCTATGCTCTTAGACGCATGGCATCCTGAACTCAAAGGTGGAACTGGACACAGTTTTGACTGGTCACAATTTCCCAAACTGGATATTCCTTTGATTTTGGCAGGTGGTTTAAAACCTGAAAATATTGAAGAAGCGATACAAACGACTCAAGCGTATGCGGTTGATGTCAGCGGAGGCGTAGAATCCGCAAAAGGTATTAAAGACCAACAACTCATTGAAAAATTTATGCAAGGAGTCCAACGTGGATCAGCAAAGTAATCAACAAGATAATTTACAAGATCAAGTGATTGACTATACCCAATACCCAGATCAAAACGGGCATTTCGGTATCCATGGCGGACGTTTTGTGTCAGAAACTCTGATGGCTGCTTTAGAAGATTTAGAGAAACTCTATTTCCGTATGAAAGATGATGCTCAGTTTTTGGCAGAATTCGACCGTGATCTTGCCTACTATGTAGGTCGTCCGAGTCCTTTATATTATGCTGAGCGATGGTCAAGAGAGTTGGGTGGTGCGCAAATTTACTTAAAACGTGAGGACTTGAATCATACAGGTTCGCACAAAGTGAATAACACTATTGGTCAAGCACTGCTTGCAAAGCTTTCTGGAAAAAAACGTATTATTGCTGAAACAGGTGCGGGGCAACATGGTGTTGCGACTGCAACAATCGCAGCGCGTTTAGGTCTTGAATGTGTTGTGTTCATGGGCGCAGAAGATGTGAAACGTCAAGCCATGAACGTGTATCGTATGCGTTTATTGGGTGCGACCGTTGTTCCAGTGGAAAGCGGTTCTAAAACATTGAAAGATGCCATGAACGAAGCGATGCGTGACTGGGTCACCAATGTGGATTCAACCTATTATGTGATTGGTACGGTTGCAGGACCACATCCGTATCCACAATTGGTTCGTGATTTCCAATCGATTATTGGTCGTGAAGCACGTAAACAAATTCAGGAGCAAGCGGGTCGCTTACCTGATGCTTTGGTGGCATGTGTAGGCGGTGGTTCAAATGCAATGGGCTTGTTCTACCCATTCTTAAATGACCAAGATGTCAAAATGTATGGTGTTGAAGCGGCAGGCTATGGTATTGAAACAGGTAAACATTCTGCTCCATTAAATGCAGGTCATGTTGGGGTTTTACACGGTAACCGTACTTATTTGATGTCTGATGAGCAAGGTCAGATCATTGAAACGCATTCAATTTCAGCAGGTTTGGATTATCCAGGAGTGGGCCCTGAACATAGCTTCTTGAAAGATATGCATCGTGTTGAATATGTGCCGATTAATGACAATGAAGCTTTACAAGGTTTCCGTGATTTAACCCATATTGAAGGCATTATTCCTGCATTAGAAAGTTCACATGCGATGGCTTATGTCACTAAACTTGCGCCAACCATGTCTAAGGATCAAATTATTATTGCGACGGTTTCAGGTCGTGGTGATAAGGATTTAATGACTGTGGCTCGTATTGATGGCGTGGAAATGGTTGAGATGTAATTTTCTTTGGAGGGGTTTTAGGTTGATATTTTTGAATATCAATACACTTAAATAAAAATCCCTCCCAGCCTCCCTTTAAAAAAGGGAGGAGACCTAGGGTTTAGAGGGAGAAGGGACGCTCAATATTAATTTTCGATCATTTTTGATTTTTCTAAGATATCTATTCCATCTAAATCTTTATTTAAAAAGATTTCTAATTAACAAGATTCAATTTATTGAGCTTAAAAATGTCTAGTTTGTTTATCGTTATGTTAGGTGGTCGTCATGCACGTGCCAATACTGAAGTTCACGATGTTGTCCTTGCGGTAGGGGATTCGCTTGAAGACATTTCTCCTCAACTCAAAAGTGCATGGTTTGGTGAGCAAAAAGGTCTGCATATCGATGCATGGGCAAAGTTGCAAGGTTTAACTTTTGAAAATAAAAACTATCAAATTCATTTTACAAATGCACAACCCAATCAAGCAGATCAAAAGCTTTGGCTAATCAATTTAGGCGGTTATGATGCACGTGAATTTGGCGAATTACATCGTTATGTTCTTGTTGTTGCACAGAATTCAATTGTTGCAAAGGAAAAGGGTAAACAGTATTTTGCAGCACACTGGCAAAAACAACATACCGATCAAGTTTTAGACGTGGATGACTGTATTGCCATTGACCATGTTTATGGGCGTTATGTGCAATTGGTTGAAGGAACTTTTGCTGAAGGCATTTGGGAAAATACCTATTTGCAAATTTAAAAAGCAATAACAACACATTGGTTCGTCAATGTGCTGAAAGTAGATCAAAAAAAACTAAATTATGGACGATGACGAATGAATGTTGAGTTTGTTGATGAAATTGCATTAGATACAGCAACAAAATTACAAATTGCAGACTTAATGAAAGCGTGTTTTCCAGAAGAAGATTTTCATGATCGGCATTATTTTAAGCAATTGCCGCATTATCGATTATTACTTAAAAATAAAAACCAACTGATTGGGCAGCTAGGTTTGGATTATCGTGTGATGACTTTAAATGATGAGCCGATCAATGTACTCGGCGTTATCGATTTTGCAATCTTTCCACAGTATCAAAAACAAGGTATGGCAAGGCTGTTATTCAATGAACTTGATTATTTAGCACAGAAATTTCAAACAAATATCGATTTTCTATTCCTCGTCGCTGATCAACATGATTTTTATCGAAAATTTGGTTTTGAATTAACCGCGCAACATGCACGATGGTTAGTCACAGAAGAACATATTAACTATGGCATGAAAGAAGGTTTTTTTGATGATTGCTTGATGTATAAGCAAGTTGGCTCAAAACCATGGATTGAAAATGGAAAGCTGGATTTCATGGGGTATTGGTATTAAATGCTTATCACATAAAGATATAAGCAATGAATAAATACATCAATACACGAATAAAAGCAGCAATTCTGCTCAAAGTATTGTAAATTCAATCGTTATATGACGCTTATCAATAAAACCGCTATTAAATATGTAAAAAACGCATTTCGTTGATAGATCAAATCTCGTTATATTGTGCATCGTTATAATTAAACTACTAGCTGTACGCCATGTATTTATATACTGATTTCGATCAGCAACTGATCAATGAACGTGTTGCACAATTCCGTGATCAAACGGAACGTTATTTAGCAGGTAAACTTACCGAAGATGAGTATCGTCCTTTACGTCTACAAAACGGTTTATACGTACAACGTTATGCACCGATGTTACGTATTGCAGTGCCTTACGGTTTAATGAATTCAAACCAATTACGCAAAATTGCAGAATTGGCAAAAGAATTTGACCGTGGTTATGCACATGTATCAACACGTCAAAATATTCAGTTTAACTGGCCAGCATTGGAAAATGTACCAGAGATGCTTGCCGAGTTGGCGACAGTGCAAATGCACGCCATTCAAACGTCAGGTAACTGTATTCGTAATACCACAACTGACCAATATGCAGGTGTTGTTGCAGGTGAGATAGCAGACCCACGTCCTACATGTGAATTGATTCGTCAATGGTCAACCTTCCATCCTGAATTTGCATTTTTACCACGTAAATTCAAAATTGCAGTTTCTGCACTTGAAGAAACGGATCGCGCTGCGACTTCATTCCACGATATTGGCGTTTATATCGTTAAAAATGAAGCGGGTGAAATGGGTTATAAAATTAAAGTGGGTGGCGGTTTAGGTCGTACACCTGTAATTGGTAGTTTCATTCGTGATTTCTTACCACGTGAAGATCTGATTGCTTATCTTGAAGCAGTTCTTCGTGTATATAACTTGCATGGTCGCCGTGATAATAAATACAAAGCACGTATTAAAATTTTAGTAAAAGCATTAACCCCTGCGGTTTTCGCTGAAAAAGTTGAAGCTGAGTTTGCACATACCATTCAGACTTTAAAAATTCAGCCTGAAATTTTGAAAAAATTGGATGAAGAATTCACACCATTTGATTATCAAGATTTACCAGATGAAAACTTTGATGCTTTATTTGCAACGCATCCAAAGTTTAAACAGTGGTTTAACATCAACACCAATGCGCATAAAGTGAAAGGCTATCGTATTGTGACGATTTCACTCAAACGTGCAGGTATTGCACCAGGTGATATGTCTGTTGAAGAAATGAATTTGATTGCAGATCTTGCTGATCAATATACATTTGGTGAATTGCGTACCACGCATGAACAAAATATTTCATTAGTTGATGTTCCGCAAAAAGATTTATTTGCGTTGTGGCAAGTGCTTGAAAATAACAACATGGCACGTGCACATATTGGTTTTATTACCGATATTATTTGCTGCCCAGGCGGTGATTTCTGTTCTTTAGCAAATGCAAAATCAATTCCAATTTCAGAAGCGATCACACGTCGTTTTGATGATTTAGACACGGTTTATAATCTAGGTCATATCGATTTGAATATTTCAGGTTGTATGAATGCTTGTGGTCATCACCATGTTGGTAATATCGGTATTTTGGGTGTAGATAAAAAAGGCGCTGAATTCTACCAAATTACTTTAGGTGGAAATGCAGACCATGATGCTTCAATTGGTGACATCTTGGGGCCTTCATTTGCAGCAGAAGTTGTTCCTGATGTGATTGATGAAATTTTAAATACTTACCTTGATTTACGTACTGAAGGCGAAGAATTTATCGAAACTTATCGCCGTGTGGGTATTCAACCATTTAAGGAGCGTGCATATGCTTAATACAGCACTTCAAGTCCTCTCTAAAGATGGCGAAATTGCAGATAATACCTACCAAATGATGAGTGAAGAGGGTGTTTTGCCGCAAGGTGATGTGGTTTTATTGGTTGATCAATTAGATCAAATTGCCAATATTTCAGGTAAAAAAGCACTGTATATCACTGTTGATGCTTCACCTGAAGTCAATCAATTTCCACTTGACCAACTTGATGCAATCTTTATTGAGTTTGCAGGCTTTAATGATGGTCGTGGTTATTCATTTGCAGCATTGTTACGCCGTCAGGGTTATCAAGGTGAACTTCGTGCGACAGGTGATATCTTTAAAGATGTTTTAAATTATTTAAAACGTTCAGGTTTTGACACTTTTGTGGTGAAAGAAGGTAAAGATATTATTGAAGCGGCTGCGGGTTTAAACGATTTTAAAAATCCATATCAAGCTTCGACTGGTGTTACTCAGGCACGTTATCAAACAGGTGCTTAATTCTTTAAAGCATAAAAAGCTGGACTTTGGTCCAGCTTTTTTGTATTTATAATTAGAAAATTCAATATTAATAAATATTTAAGTGAAGCGTTATGAATAAAGCATTTTTACTTGGGGTATTGCTCACTTTAGGTGGTATTGCTTCATGTGGAACAACCGAGAATCCAAAAGAAGAACAGATTAGTAGTTATGGAAGTAAACTTGAAGATTATAGTCAGGTCGACTTAGAAAAATTAGAATCTCTTGCAAATCAAAATGATGCATTAGCACAAACTGAACTTGCTTTACGTACATTAATGGGTTTGAGAGGTGTGGCTGAGAAAAATCCTAAAGTTGGAATGATGTGGTTAGAAAAAGCTGCGGGAACAGGTGAAGTTGAAGCGATTTACCAATTGAGTGAGCTATATATAACGCCGTCACTTTCAGGAGTTCCTCAAAATAATGAAAAATCGAAAGAATTACTATATAAAGCAGCAAATATGAATCATGCTTCAGCTCAAACGATGTTAGGTAATCGTTTAAGCTTTGGTGCTTATGGTTTTAAAAGAGATAAAGCTGAAGCAGAAAAATGGTTAGAAAAAGCCATTGAAAATGGAAATGAAGGGGCTAAATTTCAATTGGAAGTATTAAAAAAGATGAAAAACTAATTTCTTAAACTGATATTGATTCCAAATGATTATTGTTAATTTAGGGTGTGTGAATATTGATGTCTAAATATTGAATACTTAGACATCATACAAAAGCGATATTTAAAAGAAAGGTGTGTCAATAAACTTATAAAAGAAAGCTGCGCCGAGTGATGGTGCAAGCAGGATTGGAAATAAGAAACCATAAACGGCACCTGCAACATGAGCTCGGTGATCAATCAACGGAGAATGCCCCGAACGAATCGCATACATGCTATAACACAGATAAATTGTTCCAAAAATAATGGCAGGAACAGGGATAAAATAAATATAAATCATTCCCCATGGATCAAATAAAATAGCACTAAAAAGTACAGCATTGACTGCACCTGATGCACCTAAACTACGATAAGAATTTAAATTCCGATTGTGTAGGTAACTTGGAATAGCAGCCACAATAATTGCACTACAATAAAATAGTACAAAGCCCATACCACTTAAGTAATCACGAAAGAACCATTCAATACTTCGCCCAAAGAAATAAAGTGTGAACATATTAAAGAACAAATGCACACCATCATTATGAATAAAACCATGGGTCAGGAATCGATCATATTGACCATGTTTAATGGCTGAAATATTAAAAATCAAACGATTCATAATATTACGATGCTGCCAAGCAGCAATAGAAGTCAAAATCGTGATGAGAATAATCAGAATAGTATGTGTAAGGCCAGTCATCATCTTGTTATAAATTATGTTGAAATATGCAATGTAATATAACCTAAATGATTACCTATCAATAGGCTATATTGCATTTTGGGAAAATAATTAAACGAAATTACTCAGCCAATAACTGGCAATTAACCATCCATTTCACACCAAACTGATCGGTAAAAGCACCATATAAAGCGCCCCAAAAGGTATTGTCCAGGGCCATTTCAATTTCACCATTGACGGACAATGCATTGAAAAGGCGGCGAGCTTCATTTTCCTCATGTGGATCTAAATTGATGGAAATATAATGGTTGTTTCCCTTACTGAAAGGAGTGTTATTTGAAGCGCAAAATTGTTCTGAAATATCTGAACCCATTAAGACTGTAAAATCATTTATGGGTAAAGAGACATGAAGAATATAATCTTTTTCTTTTTCAGAAACCTGAGCATCAGGAAGCTCTGAATAACGTTTGAAAATAAGAAATTCTCCACCAAACACCGACTGATAAAAATTAAAAGCCGCTTCAGTTTCACCCTGAAAATTTAAATAGTGATTTAGATGCATGCTATAAATCCATTTTGTTGTTTTGAAGAGAATAATCTAGCAGTTAGCTGCTTCAAGTTGATGGATATTTTGTAATCGAAAATAAAAATCCCCCAGTGAATGGAGGATTAAATTTTGAACTTGAAAATTACTTTATTTTCCTAAAAGTAATTTCAAAAAGGATTATAAAATTTCAATCGCGATTGCAGTTGCTTCACCACCACCGATACAAAGTGCTGCAATCCCTTTTTTACCACCAGTACGTTTTAGGGCATGTATCAACGTTAAAATGATACGTGAACCCGTTGAACCAACAGGATGGCCTAGTGCGCATGCACCACCATTGATATTGACTTTCTCTACATCTAATTTGAAGTCATCAATTGGGCACATCGCCACCATAGCAAAAGCTTCATTGATTTCCCAAAGGTCTACATCTTGTGCATCCCAACCAGTTTTGTTTAAAACTTTTTGGATTGCGCCAACAGGAGCAATGGTAAACTCAGAAGGGTGCTGTGAATTTGATGCATAAGCAACGATTTTAGCAAGAGGGTTTAAGCCTTTTGCAGCTGCATGATCAGCAGATGTTAGAACAAGTGCTGATGCACCATCTGAAATCGAACTTGCATTTGCAGCAGTAATCGTACCGTCTTTAGCAAAAGCTGGACGCAAAGTTGGAATTTTTGCAATATTGGCATTGAAAGGTTGTTCATCTTTGTCAACAACAACATCGCCTTTACGTGTAGATACTGTGACTGGAGTAATTTCGTCTGCGAAATAACCTTCAGTAATAGCTTTTTGAGCACGTTGTAGTGAACGAATTGCAAAATCATCCATTTGTTCACGCGTATAACCGCGAGTATTTGCCATATCTTGAGCAAATGAACCCATCAAACGACCAGTTTCAGCATCTTCTAAACCATCAAAGAACATATGGTCTTTGATTTCGCCATGACCCATGCGATAACCACCACGCGCTTTAGGCAGTAAATAAGGTGCATTGGTCATCGATTCCATACCACCTGCAACAACGACTTCCGTAGAACCTGCTTTGATTGCATCTGCAGCTTGCATAACAGCTTTCATGCCAGAACCACACAATTTATTGATGGTCACAGCACCAGTAGAATCTGGAAGTCCTGCCTTACGCATTGCTTGGCGAGCTGGACCTTGTTTTAAACCTGCTGGAAGTACACAGCCCATAATGACTTCTTGTACATCACTCGGCTGTAAACCAGCACGAGCAATGGCTTCTTTAATCGTCACAGCACCTAAATCAGGAGCTGTAACGTCCGCAAGGCTTCCTTGAAATCCGCCCATTGCGGTGCGCGCACCATTCACAATTACGATGTCAGTCATTGTTCTATTCTCCAATCAGTATTCTATGATTTTTTCAAAAACCTAAGCAGTATATAAAAAACTGATTCAGAAGAAAGTAGCAATATTGAATATATCTAGACTGTAGTGACCAGTTTTTAGCATTCATACTTTTAGCAGACATAGTTTGTATCAGGTCGAATATTTCCCATTTTTCCGATATATAGCCTTAGATCATTTTTAATTTGAGCTGTACTACAATAATAAAAACTTCCAGGTGCACCTCTAGGTAGTCCCGTATCTCCTTGTAATGTGAGTACATAGGTACTGCTCGAACTACCTTTCCAGGTTAACTGACCATATTTAATATTATGTTCAGTTTTGAAGAGTATATGCTCATCCGCATCGACTACTTTGTTCCGATTTCTATCTGTAAAGATAACAACGCCCTTATTCCATTGGTTATTTTCGCACTGGATTAAGTTTTCCGATGAACAGATTACGACAGGAGTGTGCAGTAGCAACGCTTGACTTTTTGCAAATGATAAGTATTGTTGAGTGAGTGGTTTAATTGAGTTAAGTTCTTGCTTTTGCATTAGATTGTGATAGTAGGGAATGCAAATTAGACTTAAAATTGAGATTATTGAAATAGTTACAATAAGTTCAAACAGCGTGAAACCGCAGTCTTTACAATAAAAGTACATAATAAAATCTTCTGTTGTTGTGTGTTTTTATTTGATAAATAATGTTTTTTCTTTTAAATTTGATTCAAAGGTAATTGTAGTAAAATATTTATTACTATCGTATTCTTTTGCTGTTAAAATAAAAGTAGCAAAAAGATAAGCGATTCATGAAGAAAAATTGAGTAAAAATTTACCGAATTACAACGGAAATTGTAAGTAATTTTGTCAATAATTTACTTGATTAAAGTTATCAAGCACTTGGAAAAATAATCAGGTGTTTGTATGATTCAACGTGAGTAGCTTAAAAATAATACTGGGGTATTAAATTCTATCTCAGGATAGCCAATAAATTTTAGGCTAAGCTTGAACAACAATTGTTATCTCTGGAGGATATCCATGAAATTGAGTCGTATCGCACTTGCAATGCTTGTTGCTGCACCTTTCGCTGCTGCTAATGCTGGTGTAACTATTACACCTTTAATGCTTGGTTACACTTTCCAAGACTCTCAACACAATAACGGTGGTGACAAGGGCGAGTTAACTAACGGTCCTGAGCTACAAAACGATTTATTCGTTGGTGCTGCTGTTGGTGTAGAACTTACTCCATGGTTAGGTTTCGAAGCTGAATATAACCAAGTTAAGGGTGATTTGGACGGTACAGGTGTTTCTGGTTCTGAATACAAACAAAAACAAATCAATGGTAACTTCTATGTTACTTCAGATTTGATCACTAAAGACTATGACAGCAAAATCAAACCTTACGTTCTTTTAGGTGCTGGTCATTACAAATATGAATTAGACGATATGTCTTATCATAACGATGAAGAAGGTACTTTAGGTAATGCTGGTTTTGGTGCTTTCTGGCGCTTAAACGATGCTTTATCTCTTCGTACAGAAGCTCGTAGCACTTATAACTTCGACGAAAAATTCTGGAACTATACGGCTCTTGCTGGTCTTAACGTAGTTCTAGGTGGTCACTTGAAGCCTGCTGCTCCTGTAGTAGAAGTTGCTCCAGTTGTTCCAGCTCCAGTTCCAGTAGCTCCTGAGCCACAACAGTTGACTGAAGACTTGAACATGGAACTTCGTGTGTTCTTTGATACAAACAAATCAAACATCAAAGATCAATACAAGCCAGAAGTTGCGAAAGTAGCTGAAAAATTATCTGAATTCCCGAATGCGACTGCTCGTATTGAAGGTCACACAGATAACACTGGTCCACGTAAGTTAAACGAACGTTTATCTTTAGCTCGTGCTAACTCTGTTAAATCAGCGCTAGTAAGCGAGTACAACATTGATGCATCTCGTTTGTCTACTCAAGGTTTCGCTTGGGATCAACCGATTGCTGACAACAAAACTAAAGAAGGTCGTGCTATGAACCGTCGTGTATTCGCGACGATCACTGGTAGCCGTACTGTAACTCAATAATTTATTGAGAATAAAAAAGCGACTCGTCAGAGTCGCTTTTTTTTATAAAATAATTATAATGGTTAAAATATCTAAATATTAAATGAATTAAAATTAATGAATAAGAAGTTAATCATCATCATTGCGAATAGGCTATTGATAGGCTTGATTTTCATTGGCCTAACTGCCTGTAGCTATGTTGATTCAAATCCAAAGACAAACTCGATTCAAATAGAACAGCCAAAAGAGGTAATGAACTTAAAAAAAGGTTTGGAAATTTACTTTAAAAATAAATCTACGGTTATTGATGAACAATATAAATCAACGTTATCAATCGCTTCTCAATTACTGAAAAATAATAAAAACTTTATTTTACAAATTGATGGTCATACTGATAGTTCAGGATCTTTAGCAGCAAATAATAAAGTATCTACAATTCGTGCGAATATTGTGAAAGATTTTATTCTCAATGAATATAACGTGAACCCAAATCAATTGATTGCAACAGGATTAGGACCAGTAAAACCAATCGCAAATAATAGTACAGCAGATGGCCGAGCAAAAAATAGAAGAGTGACTGTAACATTAAAGATTCAGTAATTAGATCGATAAAATGATTTGAATCACTTCGATATCAAATTAAAGGTATTATAATTGATGATTCTCTTACTTAGTTTTAGTCTGAAAATTCATGAGTTTGCAACTTCCTAAACAACTGATTGATCTTGAAGCGAACTGTGGAATATTTGCAGTGTGGGTCGTGTTACAACATTATTCAATCCATATTGAGATCGATCAGCTTACTAAGCTTTGCAACTATGATCAAGAGGATGGAACTTTCAGCATAGGTTTAGCACTTGGATTAAAAAAGTTGGGCTTTGATATCATGTTTTATACGGATGATGATCCAGATATCCATGAAAAAGAGACCAGTTGTTATGCTGAAGCAAAGGCTTTAAACATTCCAATACATCAAGCCTTGGCTTATCAGGATATCCAAAAGGCAGTAGTATCACAAGGACATTTTGCAATTGTTTATTACGATACTTTAGATGGGGTTGGCAATCATTCATTGGTCTATTCAATGGATGAAAAGGAAATTTGTTTTTTTGATAGTTTTGATGCAATGCCAGCAGCAATTTTTGAGCAACAGCGTCGCGCCGAGGGAATTTGTCAGCAGGTCATTATCATTGGTGATTATCAAGCACCTATTCGATATAGCTGATTTTGATGAACTACCTCAGTAAATCGAAATTTACTGAGGTAGTGTTGAATGGATATTATCAAAGTTATACGTTTAAGACTTTGAAAAGAGCTTAAAAATTAACCTTTGATACAAAGTACTTGTTTCAGGGTATGTACGACTTCAATCAGATCGCTTTGATTCGCCATAACTTGACGAATATCTTTATACGCACTCGGTATTTCATCAACAACCCCTTTGTCTTTACGACATTCAATACCCTGAGTTTGTGCAATTAAGTCTTGTTGATTAAATAGGTTCTTGGCTTTGGTACGACTCATTTTTCTGCCTGCACCATGTGAACATGAGCAAAAAGATTCAGGATTTCCTTTGCCTTTGACGATAAAGGATTGTGCACCCATTGAGCCAGGGATAATGCCATATTCATCAAGACCTGCACGAATTGCACCTTTACGTGTTACAAAAACTTCTTCACCAAAATGAAGCTCCTTTCGTACATAGTTGTGATGACAATTGATTGCTTCTTTGGTCATTTGAAAGTTTGGTAGTAGAGGGCGAATTGCTTCTAAAATCAAACGCATCATTTCACGTCTATTTTCAAAAGCATATTCTTGTGCCCATTCTACGGCTTCAACATAATCATCGAAATTGGTTGAGCCTTCAGCAAAATAACTTAAGTCTTTATCTGGTACATGTCCAAAACGATGCTGTGCTTCTTTTTTAGCACGTTCTATAAAATATGTACCAATGACATTACCTAAACCACGACTACCAGAATGTAACATTACCCAAATATCATCATTTTCATCGATACAGAGTTCGATAAAATGGTTACCACCACCTAATGTACCCAGTTGCTTTTGCCATGTTGAATCAAAGCTACGAAGCATACGTTTTAAAGCGGGATGCTTATCTGTAATTAATTTTAGCTTTTTATCTAAGGGTGAAAGCGTAGATGCTTTGGCTTTGACTTGTTTGTGCATTTCAAAACCAACAGGTACTTTTCTTTCAATCGCATTACGTAAAGCGCTTAAATTATCAGGTAATTGCCCCGCTTTTAAACTCAGTCGTAAAGCATTCATTCCACAGCCTATATCCACTCCTACAGCAGCAGGAATAATGGCGTTTTTAGTTGGAATGACGCTACCGACAGTTGCACCTTTGCCCAAATGTACATCAGGCATGACGGCAATATGCGAGTGAATAAATTGCAATTGTGCCATTTTACGCAATTGAGTTAAGCTTTCTTCATCCACATCTTGGGTGTAAATTTTTACTGGAACGCCATATTCTGCTTTGGCGTTTAAAATCATTTGTATGCTCATTTTATTTCTCTAAGCAAATTATTTTTATTGTCCGATATTGTTTTAAAAGGACTTCATTTGAATACCAAATTCAAATTTTAGACCATAAAAAACCTAGCGAATGCTAGGTTGAAACTGACATTCGGACACTTGGGATTAATTCAGTGCCCGTGAGTAGACGACTGCTTAATCTTATTTAAAATTTCTCTCTTGTTTCAGCATGTCATACTCCTTATATTTTGGGGTTTGTTTAAACCACAGTTAACGAAAATCTTTTGGTTGGAAATGAACCAATGGCGGCTATTCTATAAATAAAAATAAGTTTGTCAATTGATTTAAAAAAATATTTTAAAACCAAGCTATTTATTCTTAAATTTTAAAAGATCTATATGCAATAAAAAAGCAGCTCGGAAGCTGCTCTTGTTTGATTGAATTTTTGGGTTATTCTTTATCAATATCAAAAGGTTGTACATCCATTTCTTTATACGAAATGAGTTTGCTACGATGTTTCCATTTGTAGCCTAACCAAATGACCAAGAATAAAGGAATACTGATATAAGTAGAGATGACACTCATCCAATTACCATCGAGAACGGCTTGATAATTTTGACCAAGCACAACGATCGTACATAAGATAAACGCAAACCAAGGTGCAAATGGGAAGAATTTGGCACGGTAAGCTAAATCTTCAAGCTTGTAACCTTGAGCTAAATAACCTTTACGGAAGCGGTAATGTGAAATCGCAATACCTAGCCAAACAATAAAGCCACACATACCAGACATGTTGAGTAACCATGTAAAGACTTGGTTCTCACCAATAAATGTGGTTAAAAAGCAAAGCGCAGCAACAGCAGTGGTTGCGTACAAAGCATTCATTGGAACGCCACGTAGGTCTAATTTACCAAAGCATTTTGGTGCACGGCCTTCACGCGCCATACCAAATAGCATACGTGTAGATGAGTACATGCCTGAGTTACCGGCTGAAAGAATTGCAGTTAAAATCACAGCATTCATCAAACCCGCAGCGAATGCTAAACCTGCTTTTTCATACAACAATGTAAATGGTGAAAGGGTAATATTACCATCAC
Organism: Acinetobacter piscicola; assembly: GCF_002233755.1. GTDB lineage: Bacteria > Pseudomonadota > Gammaproteobacteria > Pseudomonadales > Moraxellaceae > Acinetobacter > Acinetobacter piscicola. Next base: position 160,428 of record NZ_NIFO01000006.1, read on the forward strand.
CTTCAGCTGCTAAAGCAAGATTTGGATCTGTATAAGCAATCAATGTTCCAATGATGAAAATACACAAGATATAGAATAAAAGAATACGCCAAAAGATTTGTTTAATTGCAATTGGAATGGTCTTTTTGGGATCTTTAGATTCGCCCGCAGCAACCCCAACCATTTCAGTACCTTGGAATGAGAACCCTGCAATCATGGCTACACCAACCAATGCTTGGAAACCACCCACAAAAGGTGCTTCACCAAGCGTCCAGTTTGTCGTTACAGATTGAGTTGGATCAAGCATGATTTTTCCAATCATGAATAAACCAATCACAATAAAGAAGATGATTGCTACAACTTTGACCAATGAGAATAAAAACTCACTTTCGCCAAAGCCTTTGACTGTTAAAGCATTGATAAAGAAAATAATGGCAAGAAAAAGAGCACTCCACCAAAAACCTGGAATATCGGGAAACCAAAATTTCATGATGAATTGGACGGCAACCAGTTCAAATGCAACTGTAATTGCCCAGTTATACCAATAGTTCCAACCGAGTGCGAAACCAAAGCCTTCTTCAACATACTTATTACCATATGTGAAGAATGCACCTGATGTCGGATTGTGTGTTGCTAACTCACCTAAACTGGTCATCAAGAAATAAATCATGAGTCCAATCAATGCATAAGCAAGCAGTGCACCACCTGGGCCAGCAGTTGCAATAGTTTGACCTGAGGCAAGGAATAATCCTGTACCAATAGAACCGCCGATGGCGATCATATTTAAATGTCGAGCCCCAAGTTTTCGCTTGAGTTCTGGATGACCTGTTTCGCTCATCGTTCTTCCTTAAGATTTTTTTGAGTGTTGGCGAACAGCACTTTAAAGCCTTGTTGATCGGCCTTAGTCGTACACTGACTAAAGCTTTGTTCAATAAGTAATGGATAATTGAGGAAGCGGTTTGCCACAATCCATAATTCACCACCAGATTTTAAATGGCGTCGTGCAGTCTTACACAAAGTTTCACTGGCATTATAATCGGTCTGAATGCCTTGGTGAAATGGAGGATTGCTGACAATCGCATGTAAAAATAAAGGCGCATCTTCGATGCCTGTAACTGCTTTAACTTCAAGTTGTTCTAATGGTAAATTATTTTTTTCAAAAGTCATTTGAGTCGACGCTAATGCAAAAGCATCGACATCTAACGCAAAAATACGATTTTTAGGATTTAATTTTGATAAATAAGCACTAATCACACCAGCACCACAACCAAAATCTGCAATTTTTCCAGAAGTTACTTGTTTTAAATACGGCAATAAAACAGCTGTACCTATATCCAAATGATTTTGGCTAAACACACCTGGGAGAGAACAAATCGTGAGCTCACCAGCAGGAGTTGTCACATTATAATGTTGAGCCCATTGTGCTAATGGTTTTGCTACAACCGTGGTATTGGTCGTGAGTTGCCACATTTGGCAATGACGAGCGCTGTCTAATTTCGTGGTTTGCCCATAAGGCTGTAACTGTTTTGCAGCACGCTCAACACCGCCTTTCTTTTCTCCAACGAGGAAAATAGAAGCACCAACAGGCAAGCGACTGACCAAATTATGCAAAATATAGTTGAGCAATTCTTTTGATTTTGGAACAAAAATCACCGCTTGATCAAAGCTAGATTCAGGAAGGTCCGTACCAAAATGTACATCTGCTTTTAGATTTTGGAAATACTGTAATTCGTTGTAGTTCCATGTCCAAACGCTTGCTTCGATGTCATGAGCTAAATTTGAAAGTAAATCATCCGTTGGCGCATTGACCAATAAAACTCGTCCAGAAAGATAGTCATGCTGTCGAATGACAACTTCACTTCTTGGCTCCATATTCACCATCCATCATAAAAAGTTAGAACAATAATGCCCAGTCTAAGCTGGGCATTATAAAGAATAGATTTACTATTTTTTAGTTTCAGGTAAAACTAAATTTAAAATTAAAGCGGCAATACCGCCTGTTGCGACACCAGAGCTAAAAATATTACGTGTTAATTCTGGTAAATGTTCCAAAATTTGAGGGACTTGTGCAACACCCAGACCTAGACCTAAAGAAATTGCAATAATCAAAAGGGCACGGCGATCTAACTGAATTCCCGATAAAATGTTAATTCCCGAAGCAGCAACAGCACCAAACATGACCATCACCGCGCCGCCAAGCACGGCTTGAGGAACAGCTTGAATGACACCTGCAACAGCAGGGAATAAACCGAGAATGACCAATAATACGGCAATCCAAATTCCCACATAACGGCTAGCAATACCCGTGAGTTGAATAACACCATTATTTTGTGCAAATACTGAACTAGGGAAAGTATTAAAAATACCTGCTAAGAAAGAATTAGCACCGTTGACCAAAACACCACCTTTGATACGTTCCATCCAAACTGGACCATCAACAGGTTGATTGGAAATCTTTGATGTTGCAGTTACATCACCAATCGCCTCTAAAGAGGTTACTAGGTAAATAAATGCCATTGGGATAAATAAGCTCCAAGAGAAGCTAATTCCAAAATGCATCGGTGTAGGAATTTGAATGAATGGTGCATCTTTTAAACCTGAAAAGTTTAAATAGCCCATAAAGCCTGCAAGAATATAACCGACGACTAAGGCAATTAATATCGCTGAGCTTTTTACCCAAACAATTTTTACACGATTCAGTAAAATAATAATGGCAAGTACAGTGCATGACATGATGAGATTGTCTGCACTAGCAAAGGTTTTATCAGACATGGCCTGATAACCACCGCCCATGCTGATGAGACCTTCTTTAATTAAAGTCAAACCAATCAACAGAACAACAATACCTGTAACTAATGGTGTGATCAGCTTTTTAACCCAAGGTAAAATACGTGATACACCCATTTCAATAAATGAGCCAGCAATTACCACACCAAAAATAGAAGCCATAACAGCTTCAACTGGTGTGCCTGCTGCAACCATAGCTGAACCGATACCGATCATTGGTCCAATAAAGTTAAAACTTGTCCCTTGAACAATCAGTAAACCAGCGCCAAACGGCCCAATTTTTTTACATTGTAAATAAGTTGCAACGCCAGAAATTACCAATGACATGGAAAGAATCATGTTGGTGTCTTGAGGAGAAACGCCTAAAGCTAAACAGATCAGTAAACCTGGTGTTACAATTGGCACAATAATCGCTAACAAATGTTGTAAAGCTGCGAAAAAAGCGATAAGTGGTTTTGGACGATCATTTAGACCATAAACAAGGTCAATTTGACCCTGAGTTTGTTTGGGAGGTGTATTAAAATCAGACATGACTACAGTGGGAGAAGCAGCAAGATGGCGCTATTCTAATCGGTTTACATGCCATTACAAAACAAAAAACAGACCCTTGTGAAAAAAACTTGTAACTGTCAATAAACTGTCACTACTAAAAGTTAAGATTTTTCTGTATAATTTGCCCTCAAATTTAAAGCGTATCGAATTTACATGTCTGATATTAAAACTCTCCGTAACATTGCCATCATTGCGCACGTCGATCATGGTAAAACCACTCTGGTAGACAAACTTCTGCAACAATCTGGTGCTCTCGGCGATCGCGCGGGTGAGGTCGAGCGTGTCATGGATTCGAATGCGTTAGAATCAGAACGTGGTATTACCATTCTTGCAAAAAACACTGCAATTAAATGGTTAGACAAACGTACTGACACTGAATACCGCATCAACATTGTTGACACCCCAGGACATGCTGACTTTGGTGGTGAAGTTGAACGTGTTATGTCTATGGTTGACTGCGTACTTCTTCTTGTAGACTCACAAGATGGTCCAATGCCGCAAACTCGCTTTGTAACATCGAAAGCATTTGCTCGTGGTTTGAAGCCAATCGTTGTATTAAACAAAGTTGACCGTCCAGGTGCACGTCCTGATTGGGTAATGGATCAAGTTTTTGATTTATTTGATAATCTTGGCGCTTCTGATGAACAGTTAGACTTCCCAGTTGTTTATGCTTCTGGCTTAAACGGTATTGCTGGTCGTGAAGTTGATAATCTTGCAGCAGATATGACACCGTTGTTTGAAACGATTGTTGACATCGTTGAACCACCAGCAGTTGATGTTGATGGTCCGTTCCAAATGCAAATTTCATCTCTTGACTATAATAGTTTCGTAGGTGTAATTGGTATTGGTCGTATTCAACGTGGTTCTGTGAAAACAAATACACAAGTTACTGTGATTGATAAAGATGGCAAAACACGTAATGGCCGTATTTTAAAAATCATGGGTTATCATGGTCTTGACCGTGTAGATGTTGATAATGCAGGCGCTGGCGATATCGTATGTATCACAGGTTTGGATTCTCTTAACATTTCTGACACGATTTGTGATCCGAAAAATGTTGAAGCTTTACCGCCATTGTCTGTAGATGAACCTACAGTTTCGATGACTTTCCAAGTAAACAATTCTCCATTTGCTGGTCGTGAAGGTAAATTTGTAACATCACGTAACATTCGTGAGCGTTTAGATCGTGAGTTGATCCATAACGTTGCTTTACGTGTTGAGGATACTGACAGTCCAGATCGTTTCAAAGTTTCTGGCCGTGGTGAGCTTCATTTATCTGTTCTTATTGAGAATATGCGTCGTGAAGGTTTCGAGATGGGTGTATCTCGTCCTGAAGTGATCATGAAAGAAGTAGATGGTGAAATTCAAGAGCCGTTTGAAAATGTAACTTTTGACGTTGAAGAACAACATCAAGGTTCAATTATGGAGCAAATGGGCTTCCGTAAAGGCGAAATGACCAATATGGAGCTTGATGGCAAAGGCCGTATCCGTATTGAAGCAACTGTTCCTTCACGTGGCTTAATTGGCTTCCGTTCTGAATTCTTAACCATTACTTCTGGTACTGGTATTATGACTTCAAGCTTCTCACATTATGGTACTGCGAAAGCAGGTACTGTTGCGAAGCGTCAAAACGGTGTACTTGTATCAATGGTTAATGGTACATGTTTAGCGTTTGCTTTATTCACTCTACAAGATCGTGGTCGTCTATTTGCTGAACCACAGTTAGAAGTGTATGAAGGTATGATTGTTGGTATGAACTCACGTTCAGACGACATGACGGTTAACCCGACTAAAGCAAAACAGTTAACGAACATGCGTGCATCGGGTACAGATGAAGCATTAACCTTAACTCCTGCTATTCGTTTCACACTTGAACAAGCTTTAGAATTTATTGAAGATGATGAATTGGTTGAAGTTACACCTAAATCAGTTCGTATTCGTAAAAAATTCTTAACTGAAAATGAACGTAAACGTAACCGTGGTAAGTAATTTTTAAATTACCAAGGTATGTTAAAAACCGCAATCTTGATCAAGATTGCGGTTTTTTTATATAAATTGTAAAGAAATATAAGAAATCTACAAAAACCGAGTAAATTAGGTGGAAATATATATTAAATTTTAATGTATACTTCGTCACATAAAAATTACGCAAAAATAGAGCGTGGAGATACAAATGAGCATTATTTCAGAATTTAAAGAGTTTGCTGTCAAAGGCAATATGATGGACTTGGCTATTGGTGTAATCATCGGTGGGGCTTTTAATAAAATTATTGATTCTTTAGTAAAAGACATCATCATGCCGTTAATCTCTGTGATTACTGGTGGTGGTGTAGATTTTACTCAAAAGTTTGTTGTGCTTGGGAACAATCCAAATAACCTAACTTCACTGGATGAACTTACAAAAGCAGGGGTTAACGTTTTAACCTATGGTAATTTCATAACGATCGTATTGAACTTCCTCATTTTAATGTGGGTTGTATTCTTGTTGGTTAAATTCTTAAATAAAATCCGTAAACCTGCGGAAGAAGCACCAGCAGCAACGCCAGAAGATATTGAATTATTACGTGAAATTCGCGATGAATTGAAACGTAAAGCTTAACGATTGGTAATTCCTAATCAATAAACGGTACTTTTAAGTGCCGTTTTTTTTATGAATCGTTTATGATTATTCTTAAAAGAGCATAGGAACATCATCATGACAAAAAGTTTAATCATTGCAATGATGTTTATAGGACTCATAGGTTGTTCCGAACCACAAAAGAATCCAGATGATATTCAAAATAAAACCAAGAATTTAAGCTTTGATGAGATGCCCAATGAAAAGACTGTTTTTGAAGTGATCGAAGCAAAGTCGATTGATGAAAATGATGCTTTATTGGTAGCGCTACAAACTCAGTTGCTTAAAGATCAATTTGAATTTGTTGAAAAAGAAAGTGGAACATCTTGGTCTGAAAATGATTGTACCAATAATAAAGTGATCCAAGTCAAAGGAGATGGGATACGTTCATATCGGGCCGAGAGTCAGGTCAAAGTGGGTCAAAAAAATAACATCCGTCCTGATTTCAGTTTATTGGTTTTTGCTTTTGAAGATGCGCAACTTGCAGAGAAAAACTTTATCAGTTTAAAAACAGCAGTTGAATCAGATAACGGTTTTTGTAATGGAAAATCACCAGAAGTTATCGTACGTAATGGTAATGAGGTGTTTTATTTCACCTCTCGTGCAGAAATGTTTAGATCTTATCTTGATCAGTATTCTCAATACGTTGAAGACTATAAAGCCGAAAAGCAACCTTAAAATAAACAGTATCTTCAACATATTTGAACATATAAATATTTGCTTTGCTGGCTTAAAAATCCATACGAAACTTAATTTCAAGTAAGTGAAAACCAAACTGACTTTTTACTGGACCATGAAGTACACGTTCTGCGGCAGTAAAAACCAGTTTATCAATCACAGGTACCAATTGCCCCTTTTTAACTTCGCCGAGTTCTCCACCACGTTTGGCGGAATTGCATGTGGAATACTGTTTCGCAATTTTTGTAAAATCAGCGCCATCTAAAATTTTCTTTTTTAGTTGTTCTGCCAAATCTTTATCTTTGACTAAAATATGACGAACAATTGCAGTTTTCATTTAGATTTACCTCGCTGAGTTTTTGGGGTGTTCACTTTTTTCAAAGGTTGGCATTGTGGGCAAAATACACTTGCACGCTGTCCTAATTTCAAGTTTTCCAATGTGGTTTCGCAATTCACGCACATTTCACCCGCACGACCATAGGCCAATAAGGTTTGTTGAAAATAACCATTTTCACCCATTGCATTGCTATAGTCTTTTAAGGTTGAGCCACCTAAATCAATGGCTTGCTTTAAAATACGTTTAATTTCCACAACCAGTTTTTCAATTTGCTCTGCGGACAAAGTTGAGGCAGGCTGCGCTGGATGAATCCCTAAATTAAATAAACTTTCTGTAGCGTAAATATTGCCCACACCAACCACGATATGGTTATCCATGATTGCAACTTTTATGCCGACATTTTTATTTTTTAATTTATTGGTTAAATATTCTTTATTAAATGAGTTGCTTAAAGGTTCAGGGCCCAATGTATCTATCAATTTGGTTTGGCTTTCTTCATTGAGCCAAATGATACAGCCAAAACGACGTGGATCATGATAGCGCAATTGCTGATCTTCAAATTGAATAATCAAATGATCATGTTTTCGCAATTCGTCTTGAGTCTCACAAATTCTGAAACTACCAGACATACCAAGGTGCCACAACATGCTATGTGTTTCAAACTCAGCCAAAATATATTTTGAGCGACGGCTAAGCTTTAAGAGTTTTTGTCCCTGTAAATTTTGAATATCTTCAGGAATAGGCCATCTTAAGCGCGATTCTCGAACTTGAACGTGTATAACTTTTTGATTCAGTAAAGGGAATAAACTGGTTTTTGTGGTTTCAACTTCTGGAAGTTCAGGCATGTCATTATCAGAATACAAAACATTGGAGGCTATTGTATTGGAGAATGAGAGGTGTATAAAGCCGAGAAGGTTGATGGTTCGTTATTTCGGTTAAGAACAGAAGTTGTGTGTCTTTTGAATAAGATAAAAAGCACAGTGGTGGGTAAAGGTGGTTATTTCTAAAGAACTAATGCAAAAGAAAGCTTAATTTGATGGCACAAATTTGAGACAGTTGAAAGAAGCGATGCAGGGTATAATGTTCAGCTAAACAATTCATATTACCCTACTAAATGATTCATGCTTTGATCTTTAGTTTAGCGTATCTTTTAACTTGATAGACAAGTTAAGTCGATATTGCTTTGGTCATTTAGGAGGGACGTTATTTTTCTAAATATTCCAAAGGAAGCCGTAAATGCAAAGAGTGACTCATTTAAAAATTAGGACGACTCTACTTTGTTTAACGGCATGCGTTGCGCAAAACTTATATGCTGAATCAGAATCTGAGAATCCTATTCAACTGCTTCCAACGATCAAGGTTGAAGCGACTCGCTCAGATACTCATATTATTGACACACCTGCGTCAGTGTATCGTATAGATCAAGCTCAAAATCAAAATAATATAGGGATCAATCTCACAGAAACGCTGAAAGGGATTCCTGGTTTACAACTCAATAATCGTGAAAATTATGCGCAAGACTTACAACTGTCTATGCGTGGTTTTGGCGCACGTTCAACATTTGGGGTGCGTGGGATTCGTTTATATGTCGATGGTATTCCTGCAACCATGCCTGATGGGCAAGGTCAGACTTCTAATATTGATTTAAGCAGTTTAGATCATATAGAAGTGCTTGGTGGGCCATTTTCCTCACTTTATGGAAACTCTTCTGGTGGAACGATTTTAACCACAACCAAAGAAGGGCAAGGTCGTGATTCTATCGAACTTGGTTATTCAGGCGGTAGTCATCATAAAAATCGGGCAAATATTATTTTGCAAGGTGGTGCAGACAAAGTCAATGAACCGAGTTATGTGGTGAGTTCATCGTATTTTGATACCGATGGCTATCGTGAGCATAGCGATGCCCAAAAAGTTTTAAGTAATGCAAAACTCACTTGGAATTTAGCTGATGGTTCTAAAATCAATTGGTTAATGAATTATGTTGATATTTCTGCCAATGACCCGCAAGGTTTGACACGTGCCCAATGGAAAGCTGATCCTCAACAACAAGTGCCATTTTTAAAGCAGTTTAATGTCCGTAAAGATATCAATCAGACACAAACTGGGTGGAATTGGACAAAACCGTTAAACGATCAAAATGAAATTTATAGCATGATGTATTTAGGTCATCGTGAAGTCACACAATATCAGTCTATTCCAATGTCAACGCAAAATAATCCACGTCAGGCGGGAGGCGTGATTGATTTTGAACGTGATTATTATGGTGCGGATCTACGTTGGACGGGTAAAGACTTATTACCCAATACGCGTTTGAGTGTTGGCTTGGCTTATGATGCGATGAATGAAAATCGTCAGGGTTATGAAAACTTTATTTTAGAAAATAATAAACCTAATTATGGCGTTAAAGGTGAGTTACGCCGTGATGAAAATAATACCTTATGGAATTTAGATCCTTATTTGCAAGCTTCTTGGCAATTTTTACCGACTGTGCGATTGGATACAGGTCTGCGTTATAGCAATGTGCATTATCAATCTGAAGACCACTATATAAAAGGTACAAAGGGTGATGATAGTGGCAGTACCGATTATCAAAAAGTTTTGCCATCTGCTGCTTTTACTTGGGAAATCACGCCTGAGCTAAGTACTTATATTAGTTATGCCAAAGGTTTTGAAACACCGACTTTTACAGAAATGGCCTATCCAGCGGAAGGCACTGCTGGAATCAACTTTGCTTTAAAAGCATCGACCAGTGATAACTATGAGTTAGGATTAAAAACGCAGAACCGTTTAGGTGATTTCACAGCTGCTGTTTTCCAAAGCAATACACGAGATGACATTGTTTCTGCGGGATCTGTTGATGGTCGTGCTACTTTTAAAAATGCAGATAAAACTTTACGTCAGGGTGTGGAGCTTTCTTGGAATAAAAATCTATGGCAGGATTTAACTGCGCAAGCCAGTTATAGTTTCTTAGATGCAACTTTTGACGCAGATATTGCTAATTCAGACCCTCAGAAAGTGATTAAAAGTGGAAATTACATTCCTGGAATTGCAAAAAATCAAGCTTATATTGCTTTAGGATGGCAGCCTGAAACGGGCTTTAATGCAGGTATCGATGTTCGTTATATGGGCAAAATCTATGTCGATGATTTGAATAGCGATGCCGCACCAAGTTATACCTTAAGCAGTGCCAATGTCGGTTATATTTGGAAAAATAATGACTGGAAAGTCCGTAGCTTTGCTCGTATCGATAATTTATTTGATAAAAATTATGTGGGTTCAGTGATTGTAAATGACGGAAATAGCCGTTTCTTTGAACCCGCAGATGGTCTAAATTGGAGTGCGGGACTGAGTGTCACCAAGCAATTTTAATCGTCACTTTGAATTAAATCATCTTTAATCAAATCATCCTATTTAAGCATTAGAGGGAAGGTGTTCATGTCTATGTCGGTTCAATCGTCGGTAAAGTCAAAGTTATTTGAGCAAATTCAGTTCGGTTCACTTTCCCTTGTGAATAAAATCGTCATTGCACCAATGTGCCAATACTCTGCAACAGATCAAGGTGAAGTTACCTACTGGCATGAACAGCAGTGGGCGAATTATGCTTTATCAGGTGCAGGTTTATGTATTGTGGAAGCAACAGCCGTACAGGCCAATGGTCGGATTAGTTATGCTGATCTTGGGCTTTGGAATGATACGCAACGTGATCAAATCAAAGCACTTTTGCATAAAGTGAAAAGTATTTCTCCAATGCCTTTTGCAATACAACTTGCACATGCAGGACGCAAAGCATCTACGGAAAAACCGTGGTTGGTTAAACATGGTAAAGGTCAGATTGCACCTGAGCTTGAACATGGATGGCAAACGGTTTCAGCCAGTCATATTGCATTTAATCAGGCTGATGTTTTACCGCATGCGTTAAGTATTGCTGAAATTAAGCAAATACAGCAAGACTTTGCTGCGGCAGCGGTTCGTGCTGTAGAGGCGGGTTTTTCTTTAATTGAAGTGCATGCAGCGCATGGTTATTTGCTACATCAGTTTATGTCTCCACTGTCGAATCACCGTCAGGATGAGTATGGTGGCAGTTTTGAAAATCGTATTCGCTTTACTTTAGACGTGGTACAAGCAATACAACAGGTCGTACCACACGATTTTCCAGTAGGGATTCGTGTTTCAGCAACGGATTGGATGGAAGCAGAAAATGCTTGGGATATAGCATCGAGCGTTGAATTATCTAAAGCTTTAGAGCAACTTGGCGTTGCCTATATTCATGTATCTTCAGGCGGATTACATGAAAAACAAAACATTAAAATTGCTGCAAACTACCAAGTTCCATTTGCAAATGTAATTAAAAAACAAGTGAATATTCCAGTAATAACAGTAGGTATGATTACAGAGGCTGAACAAGCCGAACAGATTTTGCAAAATGAAGAAGCTGATGCAATTGGTTTGGCTCGAGCAATACTTTATGATCCACGTTGGCCGTGGCATGCTGCTGCAAAACTGGGTGAAAAAGTTCAAATAGCACCACAATACTTGCGTTGTCAGCCACATGGTGTTAAAGATTTATTTTCAGCGTTTTAATATTTTGCTATTCAACAATAATGATTTATTAAAAACATTTAAGTATTTGAAAGATATATTTTAGGGTGTATCTTTCTTTACATCTTCAGGAAAGGGCGCAATTGGATGATTTTTTCGGTAATTTTTCCTGTATTTTTCCTGTTATTTTTAGGTTTTTTCTCAGTTCGTATTCAGCTCTTAAGCAAAGAACAAATGACTGCACTCAGTGCATTTGTGATTAAGGTTGCTTTGCCTGCACTGCTATTACATGCGCTCGCATCTAAAAACTTACAAGAAATTTGGTATCCCTCATATTTTTTCGTTTATGCAGGCGTTACAGCACTTTTATTTACACTGTCTTTTATCATTGGAGTAAAAGTATTTTCGAACACTTTTACTCATGCTTCTATCTTTTCACATGGTGCATCCATGTCGAATACCGGTTTGTTGGGTGCAGCAATATTGACCTTGCTTATGGGCAATGAAGCAATGATCTATATTTCTTTGGTGGTGATTATTGAGAGTGTTTTTCTCGTTCCTGCTGTATTGGTTTTAGCGGAAATAGGACGGCAGAATCAGCCAAATTTCACTGAAATCTTAAAAAGCACTTTATTGACCTTATTTAAAAATCCATTATTTTTATCGGTTGTGATCGGGATGAGCTGTGCCATTTTTCAGGTTCAGATTCCACATAGCTTAGATCAGGTCTTTGAAATGTTGGGACAAACAGCCGCACCATTGGCGCTGTTTATTATTGGTGGTGGAATGGTTGGACTGACAATTCAATCTGTAAATAAGCAGACATTGTATTTAGTCTTTTCTAAAAATATATGCATGCCGATATTGGTGTATTTTGGATTGAATTATTTAACTGATTTAGATCAAAAAATGATTTATGCGGGAACTTTAATTGCTGCATTACCGATGCCGTCTATATTTGGTATCTTTGGGCAAATTTATGGTTTAAACGAGAAAGCATTAACACCATTAATGATCAGTACAGTTTTTAGTTTTATTGTGGTGAGTGTATTGATTGGGTTGTGGTGGTAAAAATACTCTCCGTAGAGAGTATTTTTCGTAGTGTGCAGTTTGAAAGAAAATACTTACTTTTTAGGTGTCGCTGCTGCTGGCGCAGGGGTCTTCGCTTTTTCAGCAATAAGTTTATTCACAACTTCTAAAGATTCTTTCGCTCTAGGGACGTTTTGCTTCGCTAACTCGCCAAAAATCTTCTGAGCTTCAGGTAAGTTTTGGTTAATCAAATTGCCATTGGTCATCATGTTTGCAACAGCCATGAGCGCAGGGATATAACCTTTTTGTGCCAACTCTTGGATCGCTTTTAAACCTTGATTGACTGTGACTGCATTTTTAGTTTTTAGACCATCGGTAATGTCATACAGTGCTTTGGCATGAATGGCTGGTGGAAAGCCTTTCTTTAGTAATGGGTCAAGTTTTTGTACTGCTAATTTGTCAGAAGCGGGTTTTCCTTCTGAAAATAACAGAACTGCCAATTCCACAGTCGCATCATCAAAACCTTGTGAAGATGCTTTTTCTAAGTATTCGCGAACTTTTTTAGGGTCTTTCGCTAAGCCTAATTGTCCAGTTGCATAACTTTGAGCCAATACATAACTCGCCACTGGATAACCTTTGGCAGATGAGTCTTGATAATATTTTAATGCTTTTTTATCGTCTTTTGCTGTGCCTTGGCCTGTTTGAGTCAAGTATCCGATATTGTATAGTGCTTGCGCATTTCCAGTTTTAGCAAGTTTGTCCAACTCTTGATAAGCAGCAGTGTAGTTTTTAGCTTGGATTAATTCCTGAGCTTTCGCAAATGCTGGATCTATATTACTTTTTGGAGCATCTGCGGCAAATACAGTTGCACAGGTCGATAAGCTGAGTAGTGTTGCTAAGAGAATTTTTTTCATTGTGAGAGGATACCTTTTTTAGTCTCAACATCATCCCATTGTGGTGTTTAGGACACTGTTGAATATGTGTTTTATCATAAATTGAAAATTGTAAATGTAAACATATCAATTGTATAAGTTGATGTATTTCTGTCTAAATTGTTTATAAAATAGAAATAATTAATCAAATATTAAGTTAGAAAAGGCAGATCCAAATTTTAAATCTGCCAATCAGAACTAAAAACTTTTTATTTCACCGCTTTTAATAATAACTCAATTTCACCTGATTCAAGCGATCCTGAAATACGGCGACCATCTTTTAAGAAAAATGTTGGTGTACCATCAATTTCGAGTTTTTTAGCAAGTTGAATATTTTTTTCAATCGGCGTTTTACATGCTTTAACTTTGGCAGGTTGTTTTTTATCAATCATATAGTCTTGCCAAGTTTGGTATTGGTCTTTAGCGCACCAGATTTGATCGGCAACAGTTGCGGCATTTGGGTGTAATCGAGTAATTGGATATAAAAATAAATAAATAGTGACGTTATCTATATTTTTAAATTCTTTTTCAAGATGTTGGCAATATGGACAATCAGGGTCACTAAATAAGTAAATGACACGTTCACCATTGCCTTTCACATGTTTAATGGCTTGTTTTAAAGGCAAAGCTTTAACATCAATGCTATTTAAAACTTGTTCACGTGCTTCCGTTAAATTTTGTTGTTGTTTTAAATCAATCAAATTACCGACAAAGAAATATTGCGCATCTTCATTGGTATAGACAATACGTCCTCCCATATAGACTTCATACATATCTTTAACAGGGGTGTTATGCACTGATTTTACTGAAATTTCAGGATATTTAGTTTTTAAATTTTGTTCAAGTGTTTTGATATCAGCATGAGCTGAGCTTAATGTTATTAGGCTTAATGTGAGTGTTGATAGCCAAGCTTTCATGGTTGAACTCAATAAAATAATCTAGCTTATTTTGCTTCAAAGCTTAATCGAAAATATATTGAGATCATGTAATTATCATCCATATGAAATAGTTTAATACTTGATGAGCACATGTTAATCCAAATAAGGCTGTACAGTTTCTTTTAATATTTCAATTAATTCTTCATCCATATATTGGTAATCATCTGGAATATCCAAAACAATGACCTGCTTGTGTAGTAACTGGTTTGGAAATTTCTCTTTGATATTTTGTTTATGTTTTTGTTCCATCACAAAAATGAAGTCTGCCCAAGCGATATCTTTGCTAGAAACGGTATGTTTAGCATGTTTACTGGTTCCAGCAGAACGGGTAGAGACACCATAACCTACCGCAAAACAATCGCTCCCTTGTGCAGCAGTGCTGCTCAGGACTTCTCCATTGATTACGACTACAAATAAAAAGAATGTTCAATCAGTGATTTTCCTATTTATATTTAGAGAATTTTAGTGCTAATCAATAAAATAATCTAAGCACGAAGTTTATTCAAAAAAAGATGAAAAGAGATTTGCTTTTCGCTCAGCTTTTGGTTAAATCTGCCCTTAAATGAAATTGTGAGAAGACCGATGTTTATTAAAGGCATTAAACGTAATTATGACAAAATTAGTCAAGATGACAGTATTGCCGATGAAGATAAAATTGATGCGTTATTGATGAAACTTGGTGCTGAATTTTTAGTCAGTAAAGATGACCGTGTTTATATTTTTGAAAAAGACGGGCAGACTGCAAAATTTGATGCAAAACATGCACGTGCATTTCATTTTAAAGACTATGTTTGTAAAGACATGAATAAATTATTTCATGGGTTTTGATCTTTAATATTCATTGAAAATGAGAGAGCAGTTAACGAACTGGAAAACGGTTTAATTAATTAGATGAGCCTTTTGTCTAAGTATTGATTATTGTAAGGGATTTCTAAGGTAATCCCTTTTTTTATTGTAAGTATTTAATTTTGTTTAAACTCTGTTTTTGATATTCTATTTGTATTCACAGCATAAGTGTAAATGTCATCACCCACTGTAAAGACGCTTGGAGTGGTTGGGCTCAAAATGAATATAAAATAAAAGTTTGTATCTAGGGAGCCTACCTGCTTTGCGAGCAAAAGCATTTGACTATGTACTGGTCATTCAAGTTATATAATATAAAAATAAGCTGTTTTTCATAAGATGAATCGAGACCGATCTAAAATGATGAAAGTATTCTCAATCTTATTCATATACTTAATTTGCCCAATGGTTGTTTTAGCCCAACAGCCAAACCTTGTTCCTCATCAAATCAACTTAAAAAATGGGAAGCGTTTTTCTTTAAATCTTCCAGCAAATTACGAAATCATTCCAGCGGCTGAAGGTTTAAAACGAGTTCGTTTTTTTAGCAAAGCGCCCGATGGGAGAATGTTTGTAACGGATATGCACGATTTGTCCGACAATGAAAAAGGCGTCGTTTATATTTTGGATGAATGGAATGCTGAAACTGGGAAATTCGGCAAAATCATTCCTTATATGACGGGGTTGAAGAATCCAAATTCAGTTCAATTTTATACCGATTCTTCTGGACAAGACTGGTTGTATTTGGCTGAAACTCATCAGCTCACCCGACGAAAATTTACCCAAGGTGAAATTAAACCCACGGCAAAAGCTGAAGTTTTAGCGACTTTTCCTGATTATGGTTTAAGTTATAAATATGGTGGTTGGCATTTAACACGAACTATTGCAGTGGGTGGAAACGGGAAAATTTATGTTTCCGTTGGCTCAAGTTGCAACGCTTGTGTTGAGAAAGAAAAAGTTCGAGCAACAGTTTTAGAAATGAACCCCGACGGTTCAGAACAAAAAGTTTATGCCACAGGTTTACGCAATGCAGTCGGTTTGAAATGGGTGGGTAAATTTTTATTTGCCACCAATCAAGGCGCAGACCATTTGGGTAAAAATAAGCCTGATGAAACTTTTTATGCACTCAAACGTGATGCAGATTATGGCTGGCCATCTTGTTATTCGTCGAATGGAAAAATTTATGCAGACCCAAAATTTAAACGTCCAACAGGATGTAAAAATGTACCAACTCCTTATGCCTATTTCCCATCGCATTCATCTGCACTTGGCTTTGACTATTTTGATGATCCGAATATGGATGAGACTATTAAAAATTCTTTTTTAGTTGCTTTGCATGGTTCTAGGGATGCCACAATTGGTCATGGCTATAAAATTGTGATTATGCGTAAAGGGCAAAAACTTGAAACCTTTATGGATGGTTTTTTAGTGAGGAATAAGGTGAATGGTCGCCCTGCGGATATTTACCGTATAGATGCAAATTCCTTTTATTTTTCAGATGATAAGGGTGGTGTGGTTTATTATGTGAGGCGGAGAGAATAGAAAAGCCAAAGTTTTTAAAACTTTGGCTTGAAGTGATGATTGTTTTATCTATTACATTTTTCTATATGTTGAAAAATACGTTCACAAAGTTCTTTTGCTGTTGGTGTTAGTTGCCAGTTTTCATATCTCATTAATACTTTTGAAATTTCACAAAAGCTAACTTTGTCATCAATAGTTCCAGATTTATCAGAAAGTAAACGAGGTAAGGCAATTTGCTCATTTTGGGCATTTAATTTAGGTGTATTATCTATACGGATAACGTCATCGATAATTTTTCCAATACCAAAATCGCTGATGTAATTTATAGAGTCAGTTAACTGATTAATATCAAATTCTGAAGTATCAGTTCTTGCATTAAACCCTTTTGTACTTAAATTCGAATTCGTATCTGCATGTAGTGTAATTTGTTGATGTGTTCTACTTATGCCTTGAAACTTAATTAAACTTGTTTTGTAAATGATAGATGGATCAAGTGTATTTTCTATTTCTTTACAAGGTAAGATATAGACATTTTCTTCTTTAAGTTCAGTTTTCCACTCATTTAATCTATCAGCTTTTGGTTCATTATCTCCATCTGCTAAAAGTAGAATATTTTGGGTAATTGCCTTAGCTGTTAATCCTTGATTATTTTCTAAAAAATCAAGTGCTTCTTCTTTTGTTGCGAAGTCATCCATAAAACTCCAATGTGTGATATTTCCACCTGCATATTCAACAAAGGCATAATGAAAGTTAGGCATAAATCCTAGATATTTTTTATGCTTTTTTAAGTCCTCATCAATTTCTTCTTGTGTTTTATTATTTGTTTGTAAAAGCTCTAGTAAGTATTTTTTCATATATTGGGCTATATACATTCTGTCTGTAACACCTTCTACCCAAATGGTGCAATTGGCTAAATAAACAGAAGAAGGCTTTACACCCAAGGAAGCGAGTAGGTCACGATCTCTATCACAACGATGAATTCTAAAATCGAAGCCATCTTTAGGATCTTTCACAAACTTTTGAATAATCACTTGATCCGATTCATCTGCCATATCTAGTAGATGGTTGGAGTGTGTGGTAAAGAAATAATAGTGTTTAGTTTCATTTAGATAGAAATTCATGAGTTGACGAACCATACCAGCATGCATATGCAGTTCAGGTTCTTCGATAAAGAATGCATGAATTTTATCTTTTTTGATAAAAGCTTCATAAGTTAGAATAATGACTTGTTGTAATCCATCACCGAGTTCAGAAATAGAGAATTGTTTATCACTTCCGATTTTAATATTTACAACATCTTGGTCATGTTTTGGGATAAGTGTAATAGGTTCATTGTCAAAAAAATATTGGCTTAATTTTTCTTCATATTGTTTGATAATTTCACGTTGTTCCGGTTCTCCAAGCAAGTGAATTTTCAGTTCGTGATAAAGACACTCACCTGTAATAATATTTGATGAATTATATTTTTCTTTATCACTGAAATAGTCTTTTTGAGCACGTTCAATGTAAGGTTGCTTATTTTCTGTTTCTGTAACGGGGCGCATACCTCGTAGAATAGGAATATAAGATTTCGAAACAAATTTTAGATCTGAGATAAAAGATTTTTTTGCTTGATAATACTCACTTTTAATATCAGTATTTTGTTCGTAGTCTTGACTAAGTTGACTATGATGGGAGTAACTTAAAATATTAGACAGAATTTCTATTTCATTGGATTTAAAAAAAGGAGAGTCTATTATTGATTTATTTTGATTGTTTTTAATCCATTCTATTTTACTTAAGTTTGATCTTGAATCTATTGGTTGAAGGCTGTGGCTTATTGAAGAATATGTATCTTTTGTTTTCTTAATAAATTGGGCTTTATTTAATAATTCAAAGAAACTGGTAAATACTCTATTTTTCAAATTAAATATATAAAAATTTTCTGGATTATATTTTGTAATAAAAAGATTTCTCAAAAAACGACTTTTCCCCGCATTATTTTTACCAATAAAAAAGTTCAGTCGTTTTATTTCTATAATTTGATCATAATCTTTTTCATTATCAGAGCTATAGCCTTCTAAGTTTTCCGCCCAATAGTATAATTTTTCAGTCATTAAAAAGCCCCCAAAACTAAGAATAAGTTTTAGAGGCTAATTTATCACAACATTCTAAAAAATATAAAGTTATTGCGGTCTAGCCACATCACCATTTAAGCTTTCAGGCAAGTCTAAAATATCTAAACTTAATTCTGCCAAAGCAGCAGGTTTTGCAACCACTAAAGCTTTGTAAGTGTCATCTAATTCAATGCTGTTGACGATCTGTGTACTACTGTTCAACAAGGTCGCAGGCGCAGGGGCATGTCCACCACCTAAAACCAAATGTAACCAACTTTTAGGTTTTGCCTTAAACCACAAGCGTGCGATGATTTCCTGACCTAAATAACAGCCTTTGTCGTAATGCACGCCTTCACGTTGATGTAAACGTAATTCCTGAGGTTGAAACAGGTGCTCAGTTGCGGCTGAAATCCATGCCTGACCTGCATCAATAGCTTTTAACTGCCATGCATTCACATCCGTTTCAGTCGTTGAAAAGTCAGTGGTTGCACCATTCAAAATAGGAAAAACTTGAGCTGTTTGTTCAAGCTTCATTTTTGAAAAGGCACCAAATTTTTTGATGTGTTTGGCAAACTCTTCCGCTTGGTCTTGTGTGGTCACGATTTCGAAATGTTCAGGATTCAGTTTTTTTAACCAAAGCCCAAAATGAATACGACCTTTTAAATCACAAATCGCTGTGTATTGGGAAACATTTTCAGCCAAAGCTTCAACATTTACAGTCACTTGCCCTTGAAGAAATTTGAGTGCATCTACACCAATTAATGTGAAAGAAGAGAAAGCTAAATCGCTCATGAAATGCTCGCTTGTCTTAAATCTAATACTAAAGAATGACCCTTATTCTCCGCTATTTTTCAAAAAAGAGAAGGTTTAGTGAAAATATTTTCATGTAATTGTTACTAAATGTTTCCAAAACCCCTGTTTTTATATGTAAATACATGAAATATAAACGATTTGGGAAATGGGTTTTCGACAGTGTACTATTCAACCCAATAGACACGCAGTACAAAATGATGCAAGAGGCACACCCCCATGAATAACAACTATCGCAAACCACTGCAAAATACCCAGCTCGAATACTTCGATGTGCGTCAAGCCGTAGAAGACATCCAGCCAGGCGCTTATACGAAACTTCCATATACCTCAAAAGTATTGGCTGAACAGTTAGTCCGCCGTTGTGACCCGGCCATTCTCGAACAATCTTTAAAAGAATTGATCTATCGTAAGCAAGACCATGATTTTCCTTGGTATCCTGCACGTGTTGTCTGCCATGACATTCTTGGACAAACAGCACTTGTAGACCTTGCAGGTTTACGTGATGCGATTGCAGACCAAGGTGGTGACCCATCTAAAGTCAATCCTGTTGTACCGACTCAGTTGATCGTAGACCATTCACTTGCTGTGGAATACGGTGGTTTTGACCCAGATGCATTTGAGAAAAACCGTGCTATTGAAGACCGTCGTAACGAAGACCGTTTTCACTTCATCGAATGGACAAAAACAGCCTTTGAAAATGTTGATGTGATTCCTGCGGGTAACGGCATCATGCATCAAATCAACTTGGAGAAAATGTCTCCAGTGGTGCAAAACCGTGATGGCTTAGCATTCCCAGATACTTGTGTCGGTACAGATTCTCATACACCTCATACCGATGCATTGGGTGTGATTTCTATCGGTGTAGGCGGTTTAGAAGCTGAAAATGTGATGCTCGGTCGTGCATCTTGGATGCGTCTTCCAGACATTATCGGTGTGGAGTTTGTTGGACAACGTCAAGCGGGGATTACTGCAACGGATATCGTTTTAGCTTTGACTGAATTCTTGCGTAAAGAACGTGTCGTTGGTGCATATTTAGAGTTCTTTGGTGAAGGTGCAGACAGCATGTCTGTGGGTGATCGTGCCACGATTTCCAATATGACACCTGAATATGGTGCAACTGCGGCAATGTTCTATATTGACCAAAACACGATTGATTATTTAACCCTGACAGGTCGTGAAGCTGAGCAAGTTGCACTGGTTGAAAACTATGCCAAAGAAATTGGTCTTTGGGCATCGGATATGAAACAAGCGGAATACCCACGTGTATTGCGTTTCGATCTTTCAACAGTTACGCGTAATATTGCAGGCCCATCAAACCCACATGCACGTGTATCAACTGCCGATTTAAAAGAAAAAGGCATTGCAGGTGTGGTTGAAAATCGTAGCGATGGCTTAATGCCAGATGGTGCTGTGATTATCGCTGCAATTACGTCATGTACCAATACATCAAACCCACGTAATACCGTTGCCGCAGGTCTATTGGCACGTAAAGCCAATGAATTGGGTTTAACCCGTAAGCCTTGGGTGAAATCATCTTTTGCACCAGGTTCGAAAGCAGCTGCGCTTTATCTCGAAGAAGCAGGTGTATTGGATGATTTAGAAAAATTAGGTTTTGGCATCGTGGCTTATGCATGTACCACGTGTAACGGTATGTCAGGTGCTTTAGATCCTAAACTACAACAAGAAATTATTGACCGTGACTTGTATGCAACTGCAGTACTTTCAGGTAACCGTAACTTCGATGGTCGTATTCATCCTTATGCAAAACAAGCGTTCTTGGCTTCTCCTCCGCTGGTTGTTGCGTATGCGATTGCAGGAACCATTCGTTTTGACATTGAAAAAGATGCATTAGGAAACGACAAAGAGGGTAATCCAATTTACCTGAAAGACATTTGGCCATCGGATGAAGAAATTGATGCTTTGGTCAAAGAAGCGGTAAAACCTGAACAGTTCCGTAAAGTGTATATTCCAATGTTTGATTTGGGTGTAACAGAAAAAGCGGCAAGTCCATTATATGATTGGCGTCCGCAAAGTACTTATATCCGCCGTCCACCGTATTGGGAAGGGGCTTTGGCTGCACCACGTACATTGTCAAACATGCGTCCTCTTGCAATCTTGCCTGACAACATCACCACGGATCATTTATCACCATCGAATGCAATTATGATGGATTCGGCAGCAGGTGAATACCTACATAAAATGGGTGTACCTGAGGAAGACTTTAACTCCTATGCAACCCATCGAGGTGACCATTTGACTGCACAACGTGCGACATTTGCCAATCCGAAATTGTTTAATGAAATGGTGGTTCGTTCTGATGGCACGATTAAACAAGGTTCGAAAGCACGTGTTGAGCCTGAAGGCGAAGTGATGCGTATGTGGGAAGCGATTGAAACCTATATGAATCGTAAGCAACCGCTGATTATCATTGCAGGTAAGGACTATGGTCAGGGTTCTAGCCGTGACTGGGCTGCTAAAGGTGTTCGTCTTGCAGGTGTTGAAGCGATTGTGGCAGAAGGTTTTGAGCGTATTCACCGTACTAACTTGGTGGGTATGGGCGTGTTACCGCTTGAGTTTAAAGCAGGGACTGACCGTAAAACTTTGAAACTGGATGGTACGGAGCTGTATAGCGTGATTGGTAATATTGCGCCTCGTTCGACTTTAACTTTAGTGATTGAGCGTTCTACCGATGATGGTAAAGAGCAGATCATTAAAGTGCCTGTAACCTGTCGTTTGGATACCGAGGAAGAAGTGTCTGTGTATGAAGCGGGTGGTGTATTGCAACGCTTTGCACAGGATTTCTTGGAAGGGAATGTAGCTTGATGTAATTCTTTAAATCCTCCCCTTACGGAATATATTCCTCACCTTTTTCAAAGAGGGGCAAGGGGAGATTAAAATTATTGAAATTGTAGTAAAAAGACCCTACATTTATGTGTGGGTTTTTAATTTAGGAAATTTTGTGCCAGTTTTAAAAAAATTAGAAGAATATAAAGACTTTATTAAAAATAATCATGGAAATGATAATTGGGTGATTGTTTATAAATCATTACCTATTAGTGAGAATGATAATGATGCAGGAATGTATTGCGCCTTAGTTTCAAAAGATGAAACGAATAATGCAATGCAAAGTTATGGTTGGGATGTATCAATAGGTAAGGGGGGCTCTGGCTTTAGTTGTACTTACGAAAATGGTGAGGAATTAGTCAAATATCTTTTGAATATTGATGCGCCGTTTTTGAGACTCATTTTAGTCATGGATTTTAATGGTGTAGTTGATAATTCGATAGAAGTTTTAGAAGAATTTAGACTGTTATATAATTTATATTATGATGCAAAAAATAATCGCTATTTAGATTTTGATGAATCGGGAGAACCCATAGAAGTTATAAAATTGGAAACAAAAGAAATAAAAATACGGAGAAGGTATTTAAAATCTTTTATAGCTGTCAAACAAATGGATTTATTATTGTACTTTGAGTCTACATGGCATACTACAGAGTCTATTTCGTTGGAATATGATGTTAAAGAAGAAAACTTAACGTATACAGTCTATTCTGGGGATAGTTATGTAGAAGGCTATTCAAGGTTCATAAGAATTTGTGGGAAAAAATTAATAACATGTGAAAATATAGATAGTTGTAATATTTGGCCATTTGAGAAAGAAAAACAGTATCAGTCATATATCATTGGCGGTGATGAAGATAAATTAATTGCATTTACTTCTAACCCAGACGAGTTAGCAAATTATTTCGGTAAAAATTCTCAATCCCCACATTATTTAACACCTGTCTTTTTTAAAAATGAAGTAATGAATAAGTATTATGGGAATTCAGACTATACAATCGAAGATGGGTATTTAATTAGAAATGGATTATGGCGCTTAAGGTTTGATAATAATTCAAATGAGCATGTCTCTGTTTTCTTAGGTGATTTAGGGCGTGATTTACCTGAAAAAGAACAATTGTATTGGAAAAGTTTTAATTTAATTCCAGATGGTAGACAAATCAGCAAGGCAAATTATGAAAGGAGTTTTTTAGGGAATTTTTTTGATTCAGAAAAAGCTGAACATATTTTTAAAGCAGAGTTTAAAAATTTTCAAGAATACTGGTTCAATAAAAATAGTTGGTATTTTTTCTTACCATTAGCTGAGAAAGATCAACATTTTTTTAATTCCATTAGAACGTTACTTTCAAATGAACAAGCAGAATTTGATGCTCAAATTTTAGCTTTAGCAAAAACCACAATAGATTCTGTAAATGTAAAAGCAATTAGCACATTTTTAAATAGTGAAGAAAGTAAATCAATTACTTTAATTTTAATGTTAGTTGAAAATTCAGAAAGATATAGAGAATTTACAGACTTGCTTAGAGGGCTTCAATCTATCAGATCAACTGGTGTTGCTCATCGTAAAGGTTCGGAATATGCTAAGCAGATGAATAAATATGAAATTAATGAAGAAAACTATAGAGATAGTTTTGATAAGTTTTTAATAGGATTAGTTGAGTTATTTAGAGAATTGCAGGCTATCTAAAAAGTTTATATAAAACGAACAACCCATGCCAAAAAAATCTCCCGAACAAAAAGTCGAAGAAGAACGCCGATATGTTTTAGCATGTGGAGCTTCAAATACAGAAGAACTTGAACCATTTTAACTGACCCAAACCAAGCAATTCGTGTCATTGCAGCCATGAATCCTGATGCGGGTGCAGAATCTAGACCGTTTTGCAAACGATAAATTCTGGGGCGTACGTATAGAAGTGGTGGGTCATCCCAATGTCAGTGAAGCGACATTACGCAGATTACTAGAACTTAAACTCAGTAACGGGGCGTAGTACATCATGCCGCGCATGAAAAATTGGTCGAGCGAGGTGTAGTATTTGGTGAAGATGGTATGTCAATTACCTAGCTCCATTCTATAATGATGGAACAAAAATCATACAAAATTAGGAGTCACAAATGCCTATAGAAAAAAGAATACTTCCAGCAATTGAAAAAAATAATATTCAAGAAATAACAATCAAAAAAGTAGAAAAGTTATTTAAATCACTTTCTGAAAGGCCTTCTGATTTCTATTCCGAAGAAAGAGTAGATCAATCACCGCAAGAGCGAGAAGAACTTTAACACCATTTCTTACAAAAATGACACCATCATTTTTCAAAATAGACAGTAGACATACATCAAAATTAGGCTATACTTTGTTCACCATTTCTAAAACCTATGGAGAACAAAAATGGTTACTGCTGGCGAAAAACCCGGAACAGGCTTCTATTTTTGTGTCCAATGCGGACATCGCGTTTACTTAGAAATTGGTACAGATCGTTTACCCCCGTGTACCAAATGCCTTGGCAACCAATTTAACAGCAAAATTGCCTAAGCAGCACAGATAAAACAGTTATCCTCTGTTTTAAATAAAAGCCCTATCACTTGATAGGGCTTTTTGTTAATTTAGAAATAGTTTCAAAATATAAAAGAAAATGAAGGCAGGGAAATGATTATGGAAATAATCCTGAGCTTATGTATTGGTATCGGTTTAAGTGCAGCATGTGGCTTTCGTGTATTTGTCCCGCTATTTGTCATGAGTATTGCATCACTTACGGGATGGTTTGAACCGATGCAAGGCTTTGAATGGTTGGCTATGCCATCTGTATGTATTGGTCTAGCAGTCGCGACACTCTGTGAAGTCGGCGCATATTACATACCATGGGTGGATAATGCCTTAGACACCATTGCGACACCTGCTGCGATGGTTGCAGGAACATTGACAACCATGGCAGTGAGTACTGGAGAAATGTCACAATTTGCAGGTTGGGCGGCTGCCATTATTGTCGGTGGTGGAACTGCAACAGCCGTCCAAATGAGTACAGTGGCTGCACGTGGCGTATCGACTGCAACAACAGGTGGATTAGGTAATTTTGTCGTCGCTACAGGTGAGTTGATTAGCGCGGTATTACTCTCAATTATGGCAATGGTTGTACCTGTATTTGTTGCTATAGCGGTACTGATTATGATTGTACTTGCAATACGCTGGATTCGTATAAAACGACAGGAAAATGCAGTCAGCCCTCTGTCTTAATCACATAAAATTGAACTATTTTTCAGATTTATTTAGATGAAAAATAGTTCAATGCTCATAATAAATTCAAAAATTAATGAATCTCAATTCGTGTAGTGACTTTGATTTTTCTACACTCTCTATCGCCTTCCACTAAACTTCTGATTTTAAAATCATAAAAACGAACTTCTCGATTTTGCATCGCAAATTGTTCAGGGGTTTTGATTTCTAAACATTGAAAAGGACGCAAATTTTTCAAAATTTCTTTTTGCTTATCAGTTATTTGTTGAGTCGAAAGATATACATAGCCTTTGGTGGTTCTCAATAAAACATCATTGGCTTGCAACTCACTTGAACTGGTTAATTTTACAATATGCGTTTTTAAGAGTTTGCATGAACTAAGACATAAGGTGGTGAATAAAATCAACAGAACAGTTTTTGTTTTCATTGCCAAGCTATTTTATTTAAACATTTAGAATACTTTACAGTAAAACGACTAAAACCAGTAAGACTTCATAGCATGAGCGCAAAATAATCAATCTAAAGGTCATATTCGGTAAATTCTTCAAAGAACAAATAAAATCATAAGATGATTTGAATCGTTTTGATTGGATAAGGTTTATGGACTTTTTAATATATCGTTAAGTAAAAAATGAATGAAAAGTGTGCTAAAAAAGATTGATGTTATCTATAAATTATTCTAATTTTATAAAATAGTCGTGATAAAACTCAACTCATTTTAAATGGATTTTGATGCGAAAAATATACTATGTCAGTGAATCTATTCGATTTACTATGGGGGGAGGCTTTTTGTTTACTTTGATGGCAATAGGTCTTGTTCTTCTTACCATTCTGACATTTCTTCACGAGCATAATGGAATGGGAGTAGCTGAATATATTCAGAAAAATTTAGTACTTCTAGTATTTTCAGGAATAGTAATTGGTTTTTTCTTATTCTGTGCTATTTATTGCTTTTTAACGGGTGCAGGAAAATATCGTATCGATAGCGAGGGCTTGCAATACAAAAATGGTTCTACCCATAGAGTAATCAAATAGCAAGAAATTCAACGAATTGAGACAGATGGTTTTGGTACATTGATGATCCATGCACCCAATAAAAGATTTATGTTCTCCTTACTTGCAGTACAGCAATCTCAGAGTTTTGATGAGCCATTTCATTTGAATTATCAATCAATATTAGCGTCCTTTGCAGAAGTATTGCGATTTAGTGGAATGCTAAAGCAGAAAGAAATAAGCCCTTACGCAGAGGAAGTTGGTGCTTTTATTGTTGAAAAACTTGAGCAGCTTCGAATTGAGCTTGAATACAATACGAGATGCGGTTTTAAGTGGAATAAGAATGTAAAAGCAACAAATGAAAAGTTTGAATAAAGGTCATCGTTTAACAAAAGAAAAATTTAAAAAGGATAGAGAATGGAAAATCAAGCAACTAAAAAAGGTTTCTTTAATCAGGGTTTATCTACATCGGCATATTTGATGTGTGGCTGGCCATTCATTTTAGTATTTGTGGGTGGAGCAATCGGTGGTGGTTTAGCTGCTTTAGCGTACTATATCAATCTGAAAATTTATAAATCTAATTTATCAAATGCTTATAAAGTTATTTTAAACATTCTGACAGGAATCACAGCAATGATCGTGTGGTTTCTGATCGCTATTTCTATACGTGTATATTTTCAACAGTGAACATTTGCTGTGGTTTCAGCGATTGTTTTTAGCTAATCTAAGTTAAATATTTTGAGAATAAGAAAATGATGAAATCAGAACTTCTCAGCTTATGCCTTGTATGGTCTTCTCTATTTTTTGTTTCAGAAACGGTTTGCGCTGAGCCGTTGACAGCTGAACAAATCAAACTGCAAAAAGATAAAATCAAATATAAAGCTTATGTTCCTAAAACATATCATTTATTTGAAGCGATCGAAGGCGATTTAAATCAAGATGGACTCAACGATTTAGTACTTATTGTAAAAGCGACTGATCCGAGCCAATGGGTAAATCATGAGTATCGAGGAAAGCTGGATCGAAATCGACGAGGTATTATTGTCTTATTCAATCAAAAAGGATCATATAAAAAAGTCGTTCAAAATTTATCATGCTTTAGTTCTGAGAACGAAGAAGGTGGCGTGTATTTCGCACCTGACTTATGGTTTGAGATTAAAAATAACGTCTTAAATATTAACTATGCACATGGTCGATACGGTGCTTGGGGGTATAGCTTTAGATTAGAAAATAATGATATGCGTTTAATTGGTTATGAGGACAGTGATAATCATGGCCCTTATGTCGAGAGTCAAACCAGTATCAATTTTTCAACCGCTAAAAAATTAGTTCGGGAAAATCTCAATCAAGACCCTGAAGGTGAGCCACGATTTAAAGAGACTTGGACGAAAATTAAGCTTAAACCGATTTTTCTTTCAGAGATAAAAGATTTTGATGAATTGAATATGCCATAGCTCAATTTTGAAATAGTTAGATTTGATCACAAATTATTCAAATGTTGAGACTTTTGTGATTTAATTTTTGATTAAAATACGACCAAAGTCGTATATGTGAATATTTAATTATAATAAAATCAGTGTTAATAATTACTCATAATATTAAAAACACACGGAGTAGGTGAAATAATGAAAACATTTGAAGTCGAAATCAGCTTACCTGCGCAAGGTCATTTTCCAAGAACAGAATCCTTTGAAACAAGTGATGTTACTCAGATTCAGGCTAAATTTTATAGCATCCAATGGCGACGCATTTTCCTCACGCAACTTCAATTAGAAAGTGCAGAAGTTTCATTTGCCGTAGTGGATGTCGATACTCAACAGTATTTAGCGATTCAATTGAACACACAATCCACCAAGGCGGAACCTGTCTTTGAAATCGACAGTAATATTCAAATGGTTGTGGAAAACAAAGAATTTTTTGGAATGTTTACTCGTAAAAAACAATATGAATTGATTTATAAAAATTTGACTCAAAGTCAAGTTTCCGAACAATTAGACTTATTTCTAAAAGGAAATATTGAACGAATGACTGAACAATATAAGCAATTGCTGCATAAGAAAATGTTGCAAGAGCACCGTATGACTTAACTATTTTTTCATTGAATAAGTTGAGATTTCTGATCGATAAGGGGGTTAAAAGCCTCCTTATTTCAAGCAAAGCGGATATTGTTGGATCAAGCAATGAAGTGGAATAAACAACAAAAACTGAAAATATAAAGCAAGTCGTTAAAATATAACATTTGGATAAATGAATCACAAATATGTATTTAAAATCAATGAGTAATTTTAAATTTTTTCTTAAAATTACTATGAATTATGATGAGTCTTGTTAAACTAGGACGAGGCCATAAGGACATGAGTCATAAAAAAAATGAGTACATTTAATCTTCAAATCCAATCACCCAATGCAAGTCTAAATGATGAAATGCAAGAAAGTCATGATCTTGATATTGCATCTATTCTTGAAAAATTTGAAAAGATAAATTGGCGTCAACAACGTGTTTTACAACTTCAAATGAATGGTAAAAACTCGGTTTTTAATGTTGTGCATCAAGCATCTGATCAATATTTAAAAATCACTTTAAATGCTTTTTCTAAGTC
Source organism: Acinetobacter piscicola (assembly GCF_002233755.1). Lineage (GTDB taxonomy): Bacteria > Pseudomonadota > Gammaproteobacteria > Pseudomonadales > Moraxellaceae > Acinetobacter > Acinetobacter piscicola. The sequence goes on from NZ_NIFO01000006.1 coordinate 189,752, forward strand.
AGAACAATTCGAATTCAAGATCGAAAGTAATATTCAACTGATCTTTCCGCAACGTGAATTATTTGGGCTTATGACTCGGAAACATAAAGAATCGTTTTTAATTAAACAAGGCAGCCTTGAGCAAGCTCAACAAAGTTTGCAAGCTTTTGTAAATCAAGATAAGCAGCAATTAGAAAATATCTATTTGAAGAGTAAAGAGAAATCTGTTTTAGAAGCATCTTAAACTTGATGTTATGTTTTTGCATTTGTACATGTAGTTTTTAAAAATTAGGTGAAGGATTTAAGTGGTTACTTGTAATCAATTTGCATGTAATCGGTTTGCTTGTAATTGGTTTCAATCTATCTCAGTCATGTTCGCATTGTCATTTTTATTTTTGAATGCTGATCTGGAAATAAAATTTAAGAAGTCTCAATAAATTTTCCATTTTTGGTGGCTTTTATGAAATAAAAAATCACTATTTTAGCCTCAAAGATAAAAAATCCTAAGTTTTGCTGTTTTTGAGAAAAATTTTTCTGAAAATGGCTGTAATTGGTAAATCTTAGGGAAATAATCCCGAGGCACTTTGGTTAAAGTATGTTTCAAGGGTGTGATAGGGATCGAAAAGAGCAGATTGCTACCAGTTGCGTATAACGTGAGTGTAGTACTTACCCAAAAGGTCTCGATTCGGCTTAGGACGCTATAGATCAAAAGTTTATAGGCAATAGGGTTAGAACTTACAAAGTTTTAATAGTTGAAGTAAACCAACACATGTTTTCCCTGACACCCCCAAAAATTTTTAAAGTATAAGAAAACAAAAACATAGCAAAACAAAAAACATATAAATATTGATACAGTTTGGACAAGACAAGTCCAGCTTAAAATATTACAGTGATGTTAAGTAAATGGATTTACGAGCGGGGGAAATAATGAATTTGATCACTCAATTTGAAAACATACTCTCAAATAATGTATTTCTACGTCGTATAATTTTATTGCTTATTATCGCCGTGTGGGGAATGATCGATCTTGCAACAGGCTATGAATATTCATTCTCAGTGTTCTATCTTATCCCTGTTTCAATTGCTGCTTGGTATGATAATAAATACATCACGATGCTCACGATTATTTTATCTGCATTGACTTGGCTTTATGCAGACTATAGTGCTGGACATCATTATTCAAATTCAATTATTCCTTATTGGAATGCCTGTGCTCGGTTGGGCTTTTTCAGTGTTGTTGCTTTCTTATTGTTTAAAATAAAAAGAAGTTTGTCAGAAATGACGTTAATGGCAATGAAAGACTCTTTAACTTTATTGAATAATACTCGTGCTTTTAATATTGAATATCAGATGCTTAAGAGAAGACATTCTAAAAAAGATCAAACTCTTGCAGTAGGGATCATTGACCTTGATGGTTTTAAATCGGTTAATGATACCTATGGGCACAGTAAGGGTGACGATGTATTAGTAGAGTTTGCACATGTATTAAAAGAAACTACACGTATGAATGATGTCGTGGCGCGCATGGGTGGAGATGAATTTGTGGTGATTTTACAAGATACAAACTCACAAGGCATTGAAGACTATGCAAAAAGATTAAGAAATAAATTCTTGCTCAGTGGTTTAAAACAACAGTATGGCGTTGATTTTAGTATGGGAATTCAGGTTTATGCGGAGTTGCCAGATAACTTAGATGAAGCAACGCATCAAGCAGACCAATTGATGTATCAGTCAAAAGCTCGGGGTAAGTCACAAACAACTATTTTCGCACAGATTTAAATACGATCATAAATGATCATATTTAAAATATCCTAAAATTTATAGTGCCTGAATACTAAATATCTTGCTGCACAATTGCTTGGCTTGCTTCTTTTAAATGATACAAAAGTTGCCCGAGCAATACATCTCTTGAGCTGAGTGTAACGATGATCATCGGGTGTTTTACACAAGGGACTGAGGTCAAAATGGCTTTACCATTTTCAGCATCTAAAGTCACACTTTGACAACCTGTTAAATTAATTTCCCCTAAAAAAGCGCTGACCATTGCCAAAATTGAACTACTCACAGCAGCAAGTTTGCTGGAGTGGAACTGGTGACGTTTACTGATTGACGCTAATTCAAAACCATCCGTTGAACAGATCATGATGAATTCAATATTATTCACATTGCTTAGGATGTGTTGAATCTGTGTTTTGGCAAATGCAACCAAAGTAGCTGGGGCTGTACGTGTTTCAAGTGCATTGATCATAAAGATTCCTATAAATACTTTGTTTCTAAAGAGATAATGAGTGTTTCTAGTAGTAATAAAACGTCAGCTTTTTTACGTGCATCGATAAAGAAAATAGGAAAATTTAAATTTCTATCCATGAGTGATTGTCTATATTGATGTGTTGATATGCTTATAGCTTCATCAATATGGGTAATCCCAATCACAATATTTTCACTGTATTGCCTAAAGGTATCTAGATAATAATTTAATTCCTCTAATGGTGTTTCCAAACTGTGATCAATCAGTACGATGGTTCCAATTGCACCTTTGCAAATCACACCCCACATAAAATCAAAACGACCTTGACCTGGCGTGCCATAGAGTCCAACTTTATTGCCATCGTCTAAAGTAATTTCACCATAATCGATTCCAACCGTCGTGTTGAGTTTTTTGTGGCTATGGTCATCCGTATTAAATGCCTCTGTTGCAAGGACTGGAACTTCGGATAATGATTTTATGGCTTCCGTTTTACCAGCTCCCATTGAGCCAGCAAAAACAATTTTATATTTTTGAATAATCATGATGAGCCTCAATATTAGAATTTAAATCTACTTTTTAATTTTCCAAAAAAACTTTTTAAAAAACCTTGGTTCTCAGTTTGATTTTCTGTTTCAGAGGGTTTATTAAACTGACAATCTTTAGTTGGAATTATTTCAACATTATTGATGGCGAAATTTGCAGCAATAAAATGTTGTACAGTTTGAACCGAAATATTTAACTTATTCGCAACGTGTTGTATTTCTGCACCTAAAATAAAACATCCAGAAAGTTGCAATAATATTTTTTTATCAGCCATATTCGGTTGAGGCCAAAACTTTAAACGATAAGATTTATCTTGTGACGGAATCGTGATTATATTTGGGTTTTGCCAAATTAAATTAAATAACCAGTTTTCTAAATTGTGATGTTGTTTACGAGATACTTTAATAAAGTCTGTAGTATTCGCTGCTGTATATTGTATGGAAAGATCAGTTCTATAAGCCTCACGTGTTGGCTCCAACCATGCTAAATGTGCATGATGATCAATAATGGCCAAAGTACCAAATTGATCATTAATCAGGATTTTACGAATGTCTTGTTGGTAAATATTAGTAAAAAAATCTATTTCTTTAGCATCCACAGCAACTTTCAAATCAGTATCAATATGATCAAGTATAAGCGCTGGTTTTTGTTCAGGTTGGTTGGAGGAGTGATTGAGTAATTTAATATTGACCCAATCTTTGAGTGTAAGTTCATCATTGATGGGAAAGCACAGCAAATTTTCGTCAGTGCTTCCATCTTGATCACTATGTTTTGAAATTTTTAAATAAGGTATTTTTTTACTCTGAATAATATTTTGAATATTATCATGTTCAAAGAAATGCTCATTAATTAAAATGCAGTTTATGTTTTGATCGGAAATATTTGTCCAATTTATACCAATATTATTGGGCAAGAGTTTTCTCAACCTTATTTTGAGTTCATCTGAGGTGGTTAAACCTAAGCCCGAGATTGCGATATTGATACATTGATTGTTCATAATACCACTTATCTTTGATTAAAAATTCCAAGGTGTATGTTAACTAAAATTGTTTAGTAAAATTAATTGCAAATTTGCTCTTTTTAATAAAATTAACTTATACGGTTTTTGTTCAAATATTGGTAAATATGACTATTTTATTACCTCCACCATTATTTTTTTAAATAAATTATTAATGCAATATTAATAGTTTATCTTTTTTCTTGTCTTAAATTAACATTGCTTATTATCAGAAATCTACAAGCTGTTGACATTAAATTGATTAGTTATTTGATATAATAAAATACAAATTAAGTATGCTTTAATTTTTGATGAAAATTTTGTATTAAAACTCTATATTCTGATTATATTGGTGATTTTAATCACGTGTAATAGTTATATTTACTTAAGTAGTTTCTTAATGAAAAAAAGCGATCATAGAGACCGCTTTTAATAGTTTATCGATTAAAACTTTAGTTTTAAGCAAAAATCTTGGTTGCTGCTTCATAAAGAATATATAAAACGACCAATGCAACGATTGGTTCTGCAATTTTTGCCCAAGTTGGATGAACTGTTTGTACATTAACAGCATCATGGTGATCTGTGTGAGCATCAGTTTTTTGAACATTGACCATTTGATTAAACTCTTTCATCGTTTCCTCTAATGATACCTCTTCTTCGAGGACAGGTTGAGAGCCAATCAGTTCTACAAGTTCATTTGTTGACCAAACCCAATCTTTAGCTTGCCCTGACAAGTGTTCGATTTGACCAATGACCAGTTCTCGTAAGCCTCTTTTACCTAAACTTCCTGCTGTATCTAATTGTTTCAATTCAGCGATTTGTAATTCGAGAATTTCAGTCGTAGCTGATTCAAGTAGAGACTTATCTAAACTGGATAGATTTTGTTTGGATGTTGTAAGATGCCGAGCAATTTCTTGGGTATGAAGATGATCTTGCGATAGGATTTCTTGATACAACGCATCATCATTTTGACGCCACAAACTGATCAGTTTTCCTAGAGTCAACGCATTGATTTCTTCAATATGAATCTTACGTTGCTCAGGCTCCAATTGAGATAAGAGCTGAGGCTTTTGAATCTTAATCTGCTCAGCAAAGTATTGTACGAGATCAAAAGCCATCTGATTTTCCTTTTTCTATTCTAAAATTCTTAAACTTGGTTTTTTCTTGGGTGTATCTGTAGTGGTTTCTGATGGTTCACTACTATTTGATTTTAAAGCATCTTCATCCATTTGCACATTGGCATATTCGTCAGGATCAAAGAATAAACCTTGTCCATTTTCACGTGCATATAATCCTAATACAGCATTCAGAGGTACATAAATATCTTTAGATGCTCCACCAAAACGAGCAGAGAAAGTTACCGCCTCATTGCTCATATTTAACATGTGTACAGCATGAGGGACAATATTTAAAACGATTTGTCCATCTTGTACGAACTGTTGTGGCACATCGGTATAGGGTTTGGTCGCATCGACCAACAGGTAAGGTGTTAAATTGTTATCACAAATCCATTCATAAATTGCACGTACAAGATATGGTCGAGTGGGGGTTACATTTAACTCTTGTTCAGACATTCGAAAATACTCTATTGATTTGCAATCTAAGGCGTTGTCAAAAATTCACTATATCGGTTCTTCTCTCGCAAAGTCATTGACTTTGAAAAAGCCGGTCGGGCAAAAATCCGCTGACAATACAAAAAAATTGGACGGCATTGCTGTTTAGGCAACTCAATACCCATATGCTTTAACCGTATGAAAATTGGCGCTAACATGCAATCTAAAATTGTAAAGTTTTCAGACATAAAATAAGGATAGTGCTGAAAAAGTGGTGTGAGCGAGATTAAGGTATCTCTTAATTGCTTTTGTGCCTTTTTACTTGCAGCGACATCTAAAGTATCGGGATGGCGTAGCATAATATCTGCAAGTCTTAACCAGTCTTGTTCTAAACGCCAAATATATTGCCTTTGTTCTGCTCGTGGAGCAGGAGCATCCGCATATAACTTATTTTGTCGATAACGATCATCGATATATTCAGAAATAATTGCAGTATTAAAAAGCTTTAAGTCATTTTCAATGAGCATTGGGAGTTGATTGTATGGATTTAAACTTGCTAAATCCTCATCATCTTCTTCAACAATAATTAAATGATGTTTAATCTGTTTTTCGGTGAGTAGAAATCTAATCCAGTGTGAACGAAAGTCATCCTCGTGGCTATACAACGTAATCCCTTGCTGAGGTGCATTTTCGACTGACATATTCCAAAAACTTGGTTAAGTGAATAGAGTAGAATACTAAAAATAGACAATAAAATCATCTTAACTTTAATATGTTTATGATAAGTATCAATCTAAAAATAGAATTCAAAATTGGGGTGTAATCATGAGTTCAGTGAAAAATTTAATGAAATCAATCGTTATTGTATTTTTAATGATGAATATTTCAAATGCCTATGCGAAAAAGCAGCAATCAGCTGATCATGTAGAAGAAGCTCAAGCTGCTGTTTCTACTGTAGATGCTGCATGTATAGCTGATCAAGCTTGTGATGTTGCAGCAGCAGTGCCAGAGGATGAAATGTATGGGGGAATAAAACAAGAATACATAGTGAAGGGATGTAAGGTCACAATTTATAATGATGGGCCCGTGAAAATGGTTGATGAAAAGACAGATGAGCCGTGCGATGCACCACTTCCGAAAGATCATCAATTCTCTAAATCGAAAGAGGTAGGTACATATCAAGAAAATGATTGCATCATCACCGAACAGATCGGTATGGATAGTGCTGCTGATGCGACAATGGATTGTTCAAACAGAGATCAATAGAAATAACGTTTAAAACTAAAAAGTAATCGATGCGACTAAAATATTGATAAATAATTCTGAAGAAAAATAAGATATAAAAAAACCTCGGAAAATTCCGAGGTTTTTGTCCGATTCGGTAAACGAATTAACGTTTAGAGAATTGAGGACGTTTACGAGCTTTACGTAAACCAAGTTTCTTACGTTCAACTTCACGAGCATCACGAGTAACGAAACCAGCTTGACGAAGAGCAGGTTTTAAAGTCTCATCAGAAGCGATCAATGCACGAGTAATACCGTGACGGATTGCGCCTGCTTGACCACCAATACCACCACCAGCAACAGTGATGTAAAGGTCGTACTTTTCAGTTACGTCTAAAAGCTCAAGTGGTTGACGAACAACCATACGAGCAGTTTCACGACCGAAGTACTGTTCAAGAGTACGATTGTTGATTACGAGTTTACCAGTACCAGCTGATAGGAAAACACGTGCAGTTGCGGTCTTACGGCGACCTGTACCATAATTAGTAGCCATGTGCAGTATCCCTTAGATGTCCAAAACTTGTGGCTGTTGCGCAGCATGCGGATGCTCAGTACCAGCATACACTTTCATTTTTTTGATCATTGCATAACCAAGAGGACCTTTTGGCAACATACCTTTAACTGCTTTTTCAAGAACAGCTTCAGGTTTATGAGCAATTAACTTCTCGAAGTTAGTCTCACGGATACCACCAGGGAAACCAGTATGGCGATAGTATTTCTTATCAAGTGATTTTTTACCAGTCACTTGAACTTGCTCTGCATTGATAACAACGATGTAGTCACCAGTGTCAACGTGCGGAGTATAAGAAGTTTTGTGCTTACCGCGTAAACGACGAGCGATTTCAGTCGCAAGGCGACCTAAAGTTTTGCCAGAAGCATCAACAACGTACCAGTCGTGTTGAACTTCAGCAGGCTTAGCGCTGAGAGTTTTCATTAAACCACTACCTATTATAGTTGGTTTGGACTATGGAAGCTGTCCAAACAAAAAGGAGAGCAAATTCTATCTGAAAATGAATAGAATCACAATCGAAATATAGAATTTCAGGTGCTAAATTATAGACGACTGCTTAATATTTAACTAGTACTTTATTTATGCGTTATGATCATTTTTTTGATTAAAAGATATTCGTGAAATTTCAAATGATTGGGCGTTGTTGATATTTCATCGATGGCTTATATTCTCGGTTAACGTTGAGTAAAAGACCACGGGTCAATAGCCCTTGCGTGGGGGGATTAGAATAAATACAGATAAGAGTAGTGATAAGGCTCTTTCTTTTATTGTGCTATTCCTTTGGTTATCACGACGTTTTCTAATCACTGTTTTTGTGCTTTTTATAATTGGATTATAATTTATGTTGTGATTTTTATAGCTTATTTAAATGGCTTATTCTCACAACGATTTCGATGCTAAAAATGATAATGTACAAAAATAATTTCTTAGATTAGGTACACTAGTTATCTTGAAACATATTTAAAAGGTTAGTCATGCTTCCTTTATATATCACCAGTGGTGAACCCGCAGGAATCGGCCCAGATATTTGTTTAGGTTTGGCTGACCGTATCGATGAGCGCCCAATCGTGGTTTTGGCCGATCTCGAGATGCTGAAACAACGTGCAGAAATTTTAAAACTGAAGATAGAGTTTGTTGAATACAGCGGGCAAAACGAATCTTCTGCCCACGGTGAACTTTATGTGGAGCATGTGCCAGTCAATCAAAATGTCATTCTTGGTGAATTAAATCCTCAAAATTCAGCTTATGTTTTGGAGCAATTGCGCCGTTCTGCTGATTATGCCATGTCAGGTAAAAGTGTCGGTGTTGCAACGGCACCTGTACAAAAGTCAGTGATTAATGATGCAGGAATTCATTTCAGTGGTCATACTGAATATTATCAAGAGTATGCTGGTGTAGATCGTGTTGTGATGATGCTGGCAACTAAAACATTAAGAGTTGCATTAGCGACCACACATTTACCTTTACGTGATGTTGCAAACGCGATCACTAAAGAGCGATTGCATCAAGTCATTGATATTCTAATTCATGATTTAAAAACTAAATTTAAAATCAACCATCCACGCATTTTGGTTTGTGGTTTAAATCCACATGCGGGAGAGGGTGGTTATTTGGGATATGAGGAAATTGATACCATCAATCCTGTATTGGAAGATTATCGTGCGCAAGGCATTGATATGAGTTTGAGTATGCCAGCAGATACCTTATTTACCCCTGAAAATTTGAAAAATGCAGATGCCGTTTTAGCGATGTATCACGATCAAGGTTTACCTGTGTTAAAATCTCAAGGATTCGGTGAAGCCATTAACATTACTTTAGGTTTGCCATTTATTCGGACATCAGTCGATCATGGAACAGCGCTCTCCCTCGCAGGTACTGGCCTTGCAAAAGGTTCAAGTTTGCATGTTGCTGTCGATTTAGCACTTGATCTTGCTCGCAATTAATTCACGTTGGAACTTTTTTATGTATCAAATTAATGCCTTAAACCCAAAAGATGAAGGGCATCATACGCGTAAGCGTTTTGGTCAAAACTTTTTACATGACCAACGTGTAATTGCCAAAATTGTACGTTCTGTTGCGCCACGTTCAGGCGATAATATTGTTGAAATTGGCCCGGGTTTGGCAGCATTAACATCACCTTTGATTGGTGAATGTGATGCTTTAACCGTGGTTGAGTTGGATCGTGACTTAGCGGCAGGCTTACCAGGTCGTGTACCACATCCTGAGCGTTTAACCATTATTGAAACAGATGCTTTGAAATATGATTTTACTGAACTATTTCAAGAAGGCCGTCCTTTACGTGTTGTAGGTAACTTACCTTATAATATTTCTACACCATTGTTATTCCATCTATTGGAATTTGGCGGAAAAGTAAAAGACATGCACTTCATGTTGCAAAAAGAAGTTGTAGATCGAATTACGGCGTCTCCAAATAGCAAAGAATATGGTCGTTTATCGGTCATGATTCAATATTTCTGTAAACCTACTTTCTTATTTGAAGTACCACCGGGTTCATTTAACCCACCTCCAAAAGTCACCTCTGCGGTGTTCCGCTTAGAACCGTATGCAGATAAACCGATTGTGGCTAAAAATGAAAAAGCTTTGGCGCGTTTGGTTTCACATGTCTTTACTCAACGTCGTAAAACCTTGCGTAATAGCTTAAAAGGAATGTTGGTAGAAGATGGTTTTGAAAAAGCAGGTGTAGATCCAATGGCACGCCCTGAAACCTTAAGTTTGGCTCAGTTTGTTGCATTGTCTGATCAAATGGTGGCTTAAATGACCCATAAGAATATTCGCTATAATTATGTCATTGGGGATGTGCAAGGTTGTTTTGAAGCCCTTAAAGCCTTACTCAAAAAAATCCAGTTTGATGCAGATCAAGATTTTATTTGGTTTGCAGGGGATTTAGTGGCACGTGGTGAAAATTCTGTAGGGGCATTACGCTTTATCAAAAAGTTAGTAGATCATGGTGTGGCAGCAACGGTTTTGGGCAATCATGATCTGAATCTATTGGCTGTGGCACGTGGTATCAAAAAAGCCAAAGATAAAGACAAAATTGATGATGTCATTCATGCACTTGAAAGTGATGATTTGATTGATTGGTTACGCAAGCAACCTTTATGTTTATTTCCAAATGATCAAACTATTTTGACTCATGCTGGTGTTCCATGTATTTGGAATGCAAAGCAAACTGCTGAACTGGCTCAAGAAGTTGAAGCTGTTTTGAGAAGTGATGATTTTGATATTTTAGATGAATTCTTAAAAGCGATGTATGGCACTGAGCCTGCGTTATGGGCAGAAGATTTAACTGGGAATGATCGATTGCGTTGTATTACCAATTATCTGACGCGGATGCGTTTAAGTGATGCGTATGGTCGTTTGGAGTTTAGTTTTAAAGATGCTTTGGATGAGCCGATGTCTGAAGGTTTTAAACCTTGGTTTGAATTTGAATCTGAAACAGCTAAAACGCATCAAATTATTTTTGGACATTGGGCTGCCTTAGAAGGTAAAACGATTAATGCTCAAATCCAAAATGTAGATGGTGGCTGTGTTTGGGGGCATCAATTGATTGCTTACAGACTTGAAAATAAAGAAATTTTCAGTGTCGATAATCCAATGTTTAGCTCGTTTTAAAATTATTCGATATCTCGTGCAAATTAATACCCAATGAATTCATTGGGTATTTTGCATTTTGATGATCGAAATGCGATTGATCACCCTCGGAATAGTGCTCTTATTTTAAGCCATTTGTATTGTTTTTTATGACACTTTTTAAGTGTGAGTTGAACTAATGTTTAAAGCCGTAACATCCGTATTTACCTATTTTTAATGCCCATTTAGCGTTTTTTGGTTACTTTTCTCTAACCCATGTTTGTGTTCTACCGATTGCTTGAATTCCAATATACCCGTGCACTCGAATATTATTGCCATTTGAACTCAATTTGATATTCACTTTATAAAATTTACCCGAAAGTGGATCTAAAATTTGCCCATTCCCAAATTGATTTGGTTTGACTTCTTTTACTTTAGAAAAAATGGTCATGCCTAAAATAGGTTTGTTTTTCAGTGTACCTGAGCATTTAGTACAAAACTCTTGTGGCTTGTAACCCGCACTTGGTGTGACTTTGATAATGGTGCCAAAGTATTCACCCAATGAATCCTTTTTTATTTCAATTAAAGCTTTAGGTGCGTTGGTTTTATCATCGATACTTTGCCAAATGCCGACAATATCTTGGGCAAAACTATTTTGTATAGATAAGCCAAATATCGTATTAATAAAAATAACTTTTGCATAATTATTCATTTAAGTATCTCTTATGATTTTTGTATAAAAATTAGCACATTTTATTAAAAATGCAAAATAAATCACGATAAAATGCATGTTTTATTAAATTTGATTTACAAATGGTTGTTTTGAGGAAAATTGCAAACTCTTATTGAAAGACTAGTTTGAGATGATATTGAATCGTTGAATGATTTAGATTAAATTCAGTGGGATATAAAATCATGGAAAATGAGAAAAGATGTTATCTACCGAACAATTAAAAATGATTTATCCACTGATTGTAACGCCCAGCCATGATGGTAAATTTTTTCATAATTATGTCATTTCATTATTAAATTTTTTACATGAAGCGAATCGAATCGGAATGTCGACACAATACTTATTGATGCAAGGTGAAAGTTTAATTACCCGTGCAAGAAATAATTGTGTAGCCACTTTTCTAGAAAACCCTGAATGGACGCATTTATTTTGGATTGATTCGGATATTGGCTTTACACCAGATGCGGCTTTCCGTCTATTACAATCCGATTACGATATTGCTGCGGGTGTATATCCACTCAAAAGAGAAGAGTGGCCAGTGGAAGGTTTACCACAAGGGATGACTTTTAGTGAGTTTCTAGCGAATTATCAAAGATATACTGTTAATGCGCGAGTGCAAGGTGATGCAGATCATTTAAATCTCACTGTTTTGGAAAATGGCTTTATTGAGATGAGTGAAGCGCCGACAGGTTTTATGGTGATCAAAAGAGCTGTCTTTGAAAAAATGATGCAGGCTTATCCTGAATTAAAATATACCCCTGACTCGGTTGGCGTTGAAAATAAAGGTTTGCATTATCGTTTATTTGATGTGATGGTTGACCCTGAAACAGGACGTTATTTATCTGAGGATTATGGTTTCTGCCGCTTGTGGGAAAAACTTGGGGGTAAGATTTTTATCGACGCAACTTCAAACCTAACTCATCAAGGCATGAAAATATATCAGGGAAATTTTGCTGAAAGTTTGCAAACCAATTTAAGTCGAGCCATTCCTGCAAAAGAAGGTCTAGCGATGACACTGAATGGTTTAAATCACCTAGTTCAAGACAGCTAGAATAAAACTTTCATTGATTCAAAGAATAAAAAAGCTGTACCTTCTAGGGAACAGCTTTTTTATGAATATTACCGAAACTTACTGTGAATTAAGATGTTCTAATCCACGTTTGGCTGCGGCCTAATACAGTAATGCCAATATAACCTCGGAGTACCAACTTTTTGCCATTTGAAGAGAGTTTGGCTTTTAAACTATAAATTTTTCCTGAGTTGGGATCTAGAATTTTACCACCTTCATAATTGTCCCCATTTTTATGTTTCAGTCCATTAATAACGTTTAAGCCAATAATGGGTTTATTGGTGTATGGTGCAGGACAATTCACACAAAATTCTTTTGGTTTATAGCCAATACGTGGTGTCACTTTTGTAATGGTGCCGACATAGGTGCCATTTGGATCTTTGCTAATTTTTACAATACCTTTAGGCGCGCCAGTTTTGTCATCGATACTTTGCCATAAGCCAGATATATCTTCTGCAAAGGACAATTGACACAAACACAGCATTGCTATTGATGTTAAGAATTTAAATTTAGATCGCATTTTTTCCCCTAATTTTTTTAAGTGATCACATATAACTTATTATTTCTATTGTTATTTCAGCACTTATATATGAGTAAGCTGAAATATTAAACATAAGCAAGTTTCTTCTTATGCATGCCTAATATATTTACAGGATTTTGGTTTGAAAGGAAAGGTTAAAAATTGTCTAGTCTTTATAAAATATCAATTTAAAAATGTGTAAGTTCTAATCAGATTATCTGCAATTATTCAAATAATAAAAGGAAGTTTTTTCTACTCCATTAAAATGATAACTGGCTAATGATAAAGCCCATAAATAAATTATGGGCTTTCAGGGGGAAACTAAATAATTTCTATTTAGTCAAAATCTTTAATTCAATCAGTTTTCTCGAATCCAGATTTGGCTACGTCCAAGTGCTGAAACACCGATATATCCACGTAAAGATAAGCGGTTTCCATTGGCACTTAATTTTGCTTTCATCGAGTAAATTTTACCTGACAGCGGATCAATAATTTTGCCACCAGAATAATTTTCTTCACCCGTTTGTTTTAGATTTTTTAGGACATCCATGCCTAAAATCGGTTTATTTGTATAAGGTGCTGGGCAATTTACACAGGTTTCTTTTGGTGTATAACCTGGTAAAGGTGTAACTTTGATGATTTTCCCAGTATAAGTTCCATTGGATTCTTTACGAACTTCTAGAACCGCTTTAGATGAACCGGTTTTATCATCGATATTTTTCCAAATGCCTGTAATATCCTTAGCCATGCTGCCACAGCTTAGCACTGAAAAGAAAACACCTAAAATAAATCTATTCGACCACATTTATTCATTCCTTATCAAAATGGGGGAAAGATTTATCTTAATTTGAATAACAATTCAATGCAATCCTTTGAAATGTATAGTAAATCACACTTATTTTATAAAAAGAATAAAGGTTGGCAACCAGATCGCAGTGAATACAGCATTGACTGCCATACCAAAGGCTGCATAACGACCTGCAACGGCTCCACGTTGCCATGCCTGTGCTGTTCCAATTGCGTGAGCAGCGAGTCCCAAAGCTAAGCCTGATGCACGTTCATCATTAATATTCCGTAAAATAAGTGATGAAAATGCAGCGCCGATTACACCAGATAAGATGACAATCAAAATCACCAAAGTGACTGGTGAGTGCAATAAATTTGCAATATTAATCGCAATCGGTGTTGTTACAGCACGTGTTGCAAATGCCATGATTGTGGGTTCAGACATATGCAGTAGGTAGGCTAGGCTCATAGGTAAAGCGACTGCGCTTATGCTGGCAAATACAAGGATTCCCACCATAGCTTTAAGCGGTAAATCATCATAGCGCATCGCAGCTAGAGGGATGGCTAATGCAACTGTAACATAGCCTAAAAGGTGGCTAAATAAACCATTCATCGCAGTATTATATTTTTCATAAGGGATTTTAAAAATCATCAAAAGCCCAATTACGAAGAACATCGCAATCACCAATAATGGCACTTGTGGAAATCTTTTATTGACTGGTTTTGCTGCAAGATAAGCAATTAGGGTAATGATAAAACCGGCAAGAATACTGAACATATCAATCACCTATAACCACTTTTTTGCCATTTTGGCGTAAATCCACAAAGGAATCAGCGTACTGATAAACATCACTGTAAGAAATAAGGGAATTTCTTTTCCCATACTGACAAGCATAATCAGTGAACCCGCACAGATGGGTAAAAAAGCAAATCCGCTTTCTTTCATCAATTTATTATTGGTATCGACCAATCGAGGCGGGATTTTTTTGAATCTACGCCATACGATCAGAAAGAATAGAAGGCTTAATAAACCTGTTAAATTTCCCAATTCTGGATGATTAAATTGTGACATGACCCAAACTGAAGCTTCACGAAAAAAGATAATGATTCCTATGGTGAAGATCCATGCTTGCCAATCTATGCGTTTTAACTGATCCATGCGTATTGATATTTAAAATTTGACCTTTCACGTTTTAACCGATTTAGCGTTTGATTTCAAATTCTTCTAAAGGTCTTTTAAACTGCTGTGATTGAGTTCCAAGGATTTCATCAATAGGTAAATGTGCTTGTTTAATCAGTTGTTCCAGTTTTTGTGGTGCCATTGCAACCTGTAAATGTAAGTTTCCTTCATCATCATAATGTTCAGATTGAATCACATTTAAGGCATAAAGTTGGGTACGCAATTTTCCATAAGCAGGTTTTAAAAGCAGTTCAAAATTTTGAATTCGCCCCATTAAGCATTCATGTACTGCTTTACGAAGTAAGTCTAAGCCTTGTCCTGTATGGGCTGATACATAAACACGTTCAGGTTGATGTGGCTTTGCATAAATAATTTTAGCTTCTTCACCAGACTGATCAATTTTGTTATAAACCCTTAAGGTTGGAATATCTGCACCAATTTCATTTAATACTGTTTCTACGGCTTCAATCTGCTCCATCATCTCAGGACTACTTGAATCAATGATATGTAGGAGTAATGTTGCCTCTAGGGTTTCCTCTAAAGTTGCCTTAAAAGATTCGACTAAAGAATGAGCGAGATTGCGCACAAAACCAACAGTGTCAGCCAGAACCAGTGTTCCAATACCATCCCAATCTAAACGTCTAAGTGTGGGATCAAGTGTGGCAAAAAGCTGATCCGCAGCATAAACATCACTATTTGCTAAAATATTAAATAGAGTTGATTTCCCAGCATTGGTATAGCCAACTAAGGATACGGTCGGAATATTGGCTTTTTGACGAGCAGCACGTCCTTGGGTACGTGTTTTACGGACTTTTTCAAGACGGTCTTTAAGTTGTTCCATACGGATACGTAATAAACGTCGATCCGTTTCTAGCAGTGTCTCACCTGGACCACGTAATCCAATACCACCTTTTTGACTATCTAAATTGCTACGGCTACGAACTAGGCGTGAAGACAGATGATCTAATTGGGCAAGTTCAACTTGAAGTTTGCCCTCGTGGGTGCGCGCGCGTTGCGCAAAGATATCGAGAATTAAGCCTGTACGGTCAATTACACGACATTTTAAAATCCGTTCTAAATTACGCTCTTGTGCAGGGGAGAGTGCTTGGTCAAAAATGACCAGTTCAATTTCTTCGTTTTCTACACGCTCTGCGATTTCTTCTGCTTTACCTGTGCCAATAAAAAACTTAGCATCGGGTTTGACACGTTGAACTGTTAAATGTTCAAAAATTTCTGCGCCAGCAGATTTGGCCAACAGTCGAAACTCTTCAGCGTCCAAATCGTCTAACATTTGTACATTTACACTGATTAAAATGGTTTTTTCACCACCTTGACGCTGATCAAAAGATTCCACAGATATTAAAACTCAGAAGCGTAAGCGAAGTGTCATTCTAAGGTATATTCGTCTTTAAATCCTCATTCACTGTTAAAGAATTGCAATAAACAATTTGGAGACTAAAACCAAAAAGCCACAATATAAAATCACATAACCAAGAAGTGTGCTGACTTGGAAACGAGGCGGTTGAAAATTTAATCGATTCCAAGTTCTTAATACTTTTTTAAATACATGATGATATTTCTCCTATTGTTGAGCAAAGATAAATAACAGTTGATCTACAGAGAAGATTACTTTTGATAGAATATGAATAAATGCATAAAATTGCATTGATCATTGAGACCATTAGGTTGCTCTATATTCAATTTTATCGGTTGCGTCAAACGTATAAAATAGGTGTTGAGTAAGTTATTGCTTATGTTTTTATGATCAATGCAACTTTATGTATATGCGTATACAATAGTGTCGGTTTAATATGAAATATAGTCAGTTTAGTGAGCGTCTATGACTCAACAACAAACAAGCAAAAAGTCAAATTCATCGAACTTAAGTGTGTTATCTAAACTTTTTTTATACAGTAAGAAAATTATCACAGGTACAACGGCTATCTCTGAAGGTTTTTATTTGGTTTATCGCCATCAACTTTATAAAGACCCCAATAATCCGAATAATACGCGTTATGTTCAATATTTTTGCCGACGTTTATGTGATGTTTTCAATGTCGAAATACGTCTACATGGTGACATTCCTCGTGAACCAGCATTGTGGGTGAGTAATCATATTTCTTGGTTAGATATTGCAGTTCTAGGTTCTGGTGCACGTGTATTCTTTTTGGCGAAAGCTGAAATTGAAAAATGGCCAATATTTGGAAAACTTGCAAAAGGTGGGGGGACTTTATTCATTAAACGTGGTTCAGGCGATTCTGTTCGTATTCGTGAGCAAATTACTGAATTTTTGAGTAAAGATATTCCTGTTTTATTCTTTCCCGAAGCGACAACAACGGATGGTACAAAGATTAAAAAAGTACATGGTCGGATTTTAGGTGCTGCAATTGAAGCAAATCGACCAGTGCAGGTCTGTGTGATTTGTTATGTCAATAAAAATGGCCAATTAGACACTGTTGTACCTTTTATTGGAGATACAACTTTCGTTGGACATATCCAAGCAGTTTTGGAAATGCCAAAAGTAACAGCACATTTAAAAGCCTTTCCTGAGATTTCTACTGAGGGACATAGTGTAGAAAGCTTAACTAAACTGGTACAAGAAACCATGCAAACAGGTTTGGAAGATTTACAAAAAGAAGTTTTAGTGGACTAATGCTCCAATTCCCATCAAGAAGGCTTACATAAAGCCTTCTATCGGTAGCCATGAAATAACTTTGATCCCTGCTTTTTGCCACCATTTCATTTTTGGTTCTTTTTTTAATGTAATGATGCCTTGCGGCGTTGTTCGAAGCCAATTGATATTATCTTGTGAGTCTAAAACGAGCTTATAAGCATACTTTTTCAGATTCTCATCCATCGTCTTATGGACAGCATTGGCTAAAGGCGGACTGTTAATAATGACGCCGATCTCGGTATTCAAATTGGCAGAGCGAGGGTCAAAATTAAAAGAACCAATAAAGACTTGTTTATTATCAATCGCCATGAGTTTGGCATGCAAACTTGAACGACTCAACCCTTTTAAACTGACTTTGGTTTTTTTAGAAATTTCTTTAGAATTGGCATATAAATTTTCCTCTGAAACGGCAGGTAAAAACTCATAAAGTTCGACGCCATTTTTAAGTAAATTATCTCGGTATTTCGCATAAAAAGCATGAACTAAAGCGACGTCATTGGCTTTAAAAGAATTGGTTAATACACGAACTTTTACCTTTTCTTTTGCCAGTTCAATCAGTTTATTTTCACCTTCTTTTTGTGGCACAAAATAAGCGGAAATAAGGTCAACATTTTCAGTTGGATTTTCCAACCGTTTCACCATTTGAAAGTTAAGGTGCTGTTCCTTTTTTGCCTTTGCTTGAATTTTATCTGGAGAGTCTTTAACGACTTCGGCTTTAACCCAATCTAATTGAATATTATGATTCAACCATTGGTCAAAATCGTGGGTGCGATTGCTTAAATTTAAATAATTCTGTGTCGTAATTTCTTGATAATGATTGGCTAATTGCTCTTTTAAATTGTCATAACGCAGTGTGTAGGCATTATGATTGACGATATTTCGAACAGGATATGCGTAGCTATGATTCCAATACTCGTCAAATGAATGCGTAATGTCATCTACGGCTTGTCCCACTAACATTACGTCTACATCAGAAAACTGGTAACTGTCACTTACATTGTAATATTGATTACTCATATTACGCCCACCAATCAAGGAAATTTGATTGTCGGCAGTAAATGTTTTGTTATGCATACGTCGGTTGATGCGTTTTAAATCAAGTACCATGTCTATGGGACGCATACTTCTAAAACGATACGGGTTGAAGAGTTTAACTTCGATATTCGGATGCTGATCCAGTGCTAAATAAACACCTTCCATTTTTCCTGCATTATTATCATCAATCAGCAATCGAATTTTTACGCCTCGATCAGCCGCTTCAATCATTTTATAAAGCGCTAATGAACCAATTTTGTCATTGTCCCAAATATAATATTGTAAATCTAAAGTTTTCTGGGCTTTTTCAATTAAGTGAATTCGAGCTGCAATTGCTTCAAGTGGATCATAAAGTACATGATAGCCTGTCAAATCAGGGTTCTGTTCTTTTAATGGCGCAATGATTTGAGCAAGAGAGGTATCGTGTGTGTCGATATCATAGGCATATTCAGGCTGTACATTTTGTTGTTTGGGTAGTGTTGTACATGCAGATAAACTTAAGATGAAACAAGTACTCAGCGTAAATAAAACTTTGGAATGAAACTTTCCTATGTAATACTTTTGCTGTATTTGCGTATTGTGATTGAGCATTTGTTCCATAATGTTTTCTGCGATTCTCTGACTAAGAGTATAATTGGCAAGACCGAAAAGATAAATAAGAGATGACAGGTGTTAAATACCTGAGAGATTGAATATGTTCATGACTTTTAATGCTACCTCAATGTTTTATTTGAGCTTTATCTTGCTTGCAATTTGGGGAATTTCTCAAGCATGGTTAAGCCAGTCAAGAACCGAAACCATTCATCCTTTCAAGTCTTTTGTCCATTTATTAGCATTTTACCTATCTTATTTATTAATTCCGTTGTTCTTTTTTAGCATTTATGCAGGATGGATTGAAATCTTTTCTCTGCACGAAAGTATATTTACTTTTTTACTCAGTGGTTTACTCATCTATGCTCGATTTATTGAGCCACATACAGTACATGTAAAACGCCTAGAATATCAATTTGATCGAAGCAAACCCTTTCAGAAACCAATCAAAGTTGTATTACTTGCCGACTTACATATTGGGCTTTTTTCTGGACATGAACGCCAACTGAAAACAATTGTCAAAAAAGTAAATTTGGAACAACCAGATTTTGTCGTGGTTGCAGGGGATTGGACCTATGAACCTGAAAATAAATTAGCAGAAGAATTAGCTGTACTAAAAGAAATCCAAGCACCAGTCTATTCAGTGAATGGTAATCATGACGAACAGTATCCAGGACCTCCTATTCAGACATTATTAGCGCATGCATTAGAAATCAATGATGTCATGGATATTGAAGGCAAAATTGTAGAGTTTGATGAATTTCGTTTGATTGGTATTGGCGATTTATGGGCAGGTAAAGCTGATATGCGCTATATGCCTGAACTTCCTCAAGATAAACCATGGTTAATTTTGTCACATAATCCCGATACAGTAGATATGGTGCCACAATTGTCTACCCGTCCATTGATGCTGTCAGGGCATACTCATGGTGGGCAAGTTGAACTGCCTTGGCTTACCAATTATGTGATGAAGAAAGTGTCTATTTTGGGACATAAACGAGGACTGTATCAGCATGAAAATGCAGATGTATTTGTTAGCGTCGGTACAGGTATGGTAGGCGTACCTTTTCGTTTTAGAGTGCCACCAACCATTGATATTATTGAATTAAGTTAATTTTACTATTTTAACGACCAATCATTTGATAAATAATGACTGCAACAGCAGCGATGATGAGCAATATAATTAAAGGTGATCTTTTTTTCCGACTTTGATCTTCAATACCCATGGGTTGAGTCGTTGCTGTATGCCGTATAGTTGTAGATTCAGTGGCACGCGGATGAAGTGTATTGATATTCTCTAAGCTGTTTAAATTTGCTAAATTTGGCTGTGTCATTAAATTTTCTACAAATTCTTTAGCATCCTTTAAGTCTAGAGTTGAGTATTTTTTTACCAACTTAATCGCTTCAATTTTTTGATTTTGTTGAATGAGTGTATGAATCTCTTGAGCATGAATGGGTGATATTGATGAGTTTGTTAAACTTTGAGTCGTTGTATGATTTGGATTCTCTGCTAAATTCTCTACATAATCTTTTGCTTCTTTCAATCCAAGATCTGAATGATCTACAACCCATTTAATCGCTTCAATTTTACGATTTTGCTGAATAAGTAAAAGAATGTCCTGTTTTTGCCTTTCAGAAAATAATGTCATCACAAATACTCTTAATTGGGTTAGTCTTGGCTGATTCACAACAAATTTGTTATATATCAGAGGTAGAGTAGAGTTTCAATCAATAATAATTACAAAATTAGGCTAAATAAAAGTAGTAATTTGTCTATGAATAATGAATATTCATAAACTGTCATGAAACATTGTTAGTCTAAATTCAGTACACCTAAAACAAACGACCAAAACCTAGAGAGGGCGAGGCTATGACCCGTGATTATGAAAAATTTCCTGAAGACGATAACGGTAATTTACTTTGGCAAATGCAAGAAGATGGTGATGATTTAGAAGAAATTCATGAAATTGAATTTTCTATGTATTTCAAAACACAACAACTTGCGGAAAAGTGTGCCATTCATCTCTTACTCGAAGAGCAAAAAATTTCCTTATATTTAGATGAGGAAATTCAGCCGAATGAATGGGTGATTACAGCATATGTCAATTTAATGCCAGAACATGAAGATATTACCGATTTAGAACAATGGTTTACTAAAATCGCTGAACAATTTGAAGGTGAATACGATGGTTGGGGTTGTACCGCTTATGTATTTGATATTGACGACGAAGATGAATAGGTCATTTGTATATTTGCCTTAAAATTTTAAATCGGATTTTGGATGGTATAACAGGGATGGTATTGACTGTAAATTGGTCAATACCATCCTAAAAATAAATGATTTAATCATTATCATCTAAGTTTTAGACCATTGAAAAATTTAAAATTATGGTAAATTTCTTATTACTGATGCTAAAAGAAAATGATAAATAGCAATACTTAAATCATAAAAATATCTAATGGTTTTTATACTCAAATTTAAGAGCTAATAATGCAATATGAAATAAAAAATATACAGATAAAATTTAAGCGAGCAGTACACTGAAACTTCGTTAAAAAAATAAAATTCAAGGATTTGAACATGACGAGTACTGTAAAATTACATCGAGTTTTTAGTGCACCTGCTGAACGTGTTTATCGGGCATTTCTAGATCCTGATGCATTGGTCAAATGGATGCCTCCACATGGGTTTACGGCTAAAGTACATCATAGTGATGTTACGGTGGGCGGTTCTTATAAAATGTCGTTCACCAATTTTTCTACAGGAACAACCCATTCATTTGGGGGGACTTATGAAGAGTTGGTTCCTAACCAGCGCATTCGTTATTTTGATGAATTTGATAACCCTGAATTAGCTGGGAAAATTGAAGTTATTATTGAATTAAAAGCAGTATTAGTCGGAACAGAAGTGAATATTACCCAGTCTGGTATTCCCGATGTCATTCCTGTCGAAGCTTGCTATTTAGGTTGGCAAGAGTCATTACAGTTATTGGGCTTATTGGTCAATCCAACGATTCCTGATCAGTAAGCAGAATAAAAGTGGATAGATATAGAGATCTATTTAATTAAAGTTAAAACAGAGTGATATAAGACTTTTCTCAACAAGGGTAAATTGTTTGGGGAAAGTCAGTTTAGATGCTCAATGATAATAAAAGTAATTGTGAGGTCAACATGACGATCCAAACCAAGAGAATTTATGAGGCAATATCTGAGTCGGATGGAAAGCGCGTTCTTGTAGATCGCCTTTGGCCAAGAGGAATTAAAAAAGAAACAGCTCAAATTGATTGGTGGGCGAAGGACATTACTCCGTCAAATGAGCTTCGAAAATGGTATCACGAAGACATGGAGGGGCGTTGGGATGAATTCCAGCAAAAATACCAAGCAGAACTTTCCAATGATTCCACTGCATTAGGAGAATTAAAAGCAATCTCAGAAAAAGAAACGGTGACCTTAATTTCGGCAGTGAAAAATATAGATCATAGCCATGTAACGGTACTGATCAAAGTCTTACAGCAGCATAAATAGTAAAATCCCTTAACAAAAATATGTGATTTAACTTTATGAAAAATATAAAAATGCTATGATGGTGTTTTGATTATTTTTGAGGTTTTTATGTCTTTCCCAAATTGCCCTAAATGTAGTTCTGAATATACTTATGAAGACCATGGTGTTTTGATTTGTCCTGAATGTGCACATGAATGGAAAGTGGGGGAGCCTGCACTAGCTGAGGAAACCAGTATCATTAAAGATGCAGTTGGTAATATTTTACTGGATGGCGACACTGTTACGGTCATTAAAGATTTAAGAATAAAAGGCTCATCATCCGTTGTGAAAGTGGGTACTAAAGTAAAAAATATTCGATTACTTGTAGATTCAAGCGATGGACATGATATCGATTGTAAAATTGAAGGCATTGGCCCAATGAAATTGAAATCTGAGTTTGTTAAAAAAGCGTAATTTTTGTAGCTGATCATCTCTAGCTCAATGATTCATCATGTTGAGCTTTGATTTACAATCAAATTATTGAGCTCTATATTTAAAGATTTGTTTTTTCTTCGCTGTAAATCTAAAATCCATTGAAGTAATGACCAAAATATCCACATTATTAAAATTACATTTATAAACAATAAAATATGCTTTAGAAGCTGAGCAAATCATTTATATTTTAACCAAGTGGCGTAATTTATATCCAATACAACGCTGTGAAATACAAAAACTGAAAATAATGAAGAGGTAATGAACATGTCGGGATGGTATGAAATTAGTCAGGCAAAAGACGAACAATATCGTTTTGTGTTAAAAGCTGGAAATGGAGAGGTGATTCTGACCAGCGAGCTATATAAAGCAAAAGCTTCAGCGACGAATGGGATTGCTTCAGTACAAAAAAATAGCGTAGATGATGCAAGATATGATCGTCTAGAAGCGAAGAATGGAAAGCCTTATTTCAATTTAAAAGCTGCAAACCATCAAATTATTGGGACAAGCCAATTCTATTCAGGGGATGCTGCACGAGATAACGGCATTGAATCTGTAAAGAAGAATGGTCCATCAGAGAAAATTAAAGATCTAACATTAGATGTATAATTAAGATCTATAGAACGAAAGCATGTCATTTGACATGCTTTTTTAGTTTTGAAGCACAAAGGTTTTGAAGCAAAGGTTTTGAAAAGGTTCATTTTACTTTCATCTTATAAAATGATTTAGGCTTCTAAGCCTAATATTTCTGTCCATTTTTTGACAACAATCTTTGATAATAATTATAAAGAATTGAATCAATCATAAAATTATTGTGGTTGTTTTTTCATCTTTAAATGAAGCCACGACTTAAAAGTTTTGAGAAGATGTATCGGTTAAACAAATAAAACATTTGTTGGATATCGTTAAAAAAATGCACAAATTAATTATCATAATGATAATATAATGTTAATTGCATCACAAATAAAAAGAATGGGCTTTTGAATGGAAATTAAAATTGACGGTAATCGAAAGATTGTTGACGAAGTATTATCACAAATTAAGCAATGGGATGATGCTATCATTGGTCAGCAGGTTGATCATTTGCTTGATCATTGTGCTGCTGATATCAGCATGTTTGATGTGAGTACTCAATTAGATGGTATAAGTGCATATAAACAAGAATGGGAAAAATTCAGCCCATATTTTAATGCAAATGTGCAGATTGTTCGTCGTGATATTAAAATTTATGCATCAGATGAATTAGCAGTTCTACACTGTCACTCTAAAATTGAAAATAATCTATTGAAAGATAAAGTAAAAATGCCTTGGTGTCGCACGACACTATGTTTGAAAAAGCAACAAGGTCAATGGTTGGTCGTGCATCAACATATTTCAATGCCCGTTGATATGATGACGGGAAAAGCCATTATTTTAAAAGATAGTCCAAAATTGAGACTGGTGATTTAAATTTTATTCAAATACTAACTCTCCTCTCAAGGATAAAATCTAAACGTCTTTGAGGTGGAGGATTGGGTATAAATCACGGGAATTTGAAATAAATACAATAAAATTTAGAGATGAGGTCATTTAAACACTGTTAGGGGCTTGTATGAAGCGCCAAGATTTGAAAAAATCATGAAAATAATCTCATAAAGAAAACAAAATGCCAAACTCACAGTTCTCAAAGCTCGGATGGCTTAGACCATTAAATGCGAGAAATCCGCAAGAGTCTCATCGTGCTGCAACACCGCTAGAATTATTATTCGATTTAATTTTTGTCGTTGCGATTGCTACAGCAGGACAACAATTACATCACAGCATTATTGAAAATCATCTATCACAAGGTTTAACACTGTATTTTGCTGTGTTTTTTGCACTGTGGTGGGCTTGGATGAATTTTACTTGGTTTGCCTCAGCTTATGATAATGATGATGCGCTTTATCGTGTCATGACCTTTGTCCAAATTTCGGGTTCATTGGTGGTCGCTGCTGGTATTCCACGAGTTTTCGAACAACAAAATTTTGACATGATTTTCATTGGTTATGTGATTATGCGATTGGCTTTGGTCACACAATGGTTTCGTGCCGCTAAGCATGACCCTGAGCGCAAGCAGATCGCATTAAAATATGCCTTTGGTATTATCGCTGTTCAAATTTTGTGGTTATTTTTCCAATTTAGTCCAATTAATTTCACAATCTATTTATTTGCATTACTAGCATTGCTAGAGCTAAGTATTCCCGTTTTTGCTGAAACGAATGATATGACGCCGTGGCATCGTCATCATATTGCAGAACGTTATGGTTTATTAACCATTATTGTATTAGGTGAATCCATCATTGGTTGCTTTGCTGCAATTTCAGATGCCATGAATAATGCACTCTTTGGTAAAGAGCTCTGGTTTCTGACAGCAGGAGGCTTGCTAATAATGTTTACGATGTGGTGGGCTTATTTTGACCATAGTGTTGTCGAACATTTAAATAGTAAAAAACGTACATTTATTTGGGGCTACGGTCACTTTTTTATTTTTGTGAGTATTGCTGCTTTAGGTGCAGGTTTGGCAGCAGCAGTCGATGTTGTTTCACATAAAGCGGAAGTTTCATCAGAACTGGTTGCTTATTTCATTGCGATTTCTCTCGTTGTTTATAGCGGATGTTTGTGGTTATTGCAGGATATTTATCATCTTTCAGGATTTAGGAAATGGATTTATCCAGTGTCAGCGGCCATTGTACTCTGTATTCCTCTGTTTATTCATAGCTTAGGTTATAGTGTTTTTGCAATTGCCGTTGTTTATGCACTGCGTCTAATTCTTTCAAAATGTCTTTTAGCGAAGTAAGCTGATGGGGTTCCACGACTTTTATCGTTTAAGTTCGCATGCTGTTATTTTCAATACAAATAACCAGGTTCTACACTTGAAGGCAACCTATGCAGATTGTGCATGGGGCTTGCCCGGTGGTGGTTTGGATCAAGGGGAAACCATTCACCAAGCTTTAGTTCGTGAATGTTTTGAAGAGTTGGGTTGTGATATTTCTATTGAATATTTATCAGGGGTCTATTTTCATTCAACTGTGAACTCACATGCTTTTATTTTCCGCTGTCAGATTACAGAAGGGCAAATCATTCAATTGAGTGATGAGCATTCTGAATACTGTTGGTTTGATTTGGCAGAGTTATCATCTGTACAAAGAATTCGAGTTGAAGATTGTTTGGCTTTTGAGGGACAGGTGCAGAGTAGAGCATTTTAGTTAGAATGCATTGTTGAAATAGAAGCAATAAAAAACAGGTCATAAAGACCTGTTTTTTATTTTGTAATGATCAGTTTGATGATTAATCTGGCAATGCATAAGCAACTAATGAGTCACCCATTTTCGTCCCAAATGAACCATGACCACCCGCCATAATGACAACATATTGTTTGCCATTACTTTCATAAGTCATAGGTGTTGCTTGACCGCCCGCAGGTAATCTGCCTTTCCAAAGTTCATCACCATTGCTGACATTGATAGCACGGATATAATTATCTTGTGTACCACCAACGAACATCACATTCCCTGCAGTTGATATCGAACCACCTAACATTGGAACGCCCATTTTAAATGGAGGTAATGGAATACCCGGTAAGCTGTCACGAATCGTCCCGATACGACGTTTCCAAGCCACATTGTGTGTTTTCAAATCTACACCAGCAACATAACCCCATGCAGGTTGTTTGCATGGCAAGCCAAATGGAGACAAGAAAGCACTGATTTCTACACCATAAGGTACGCCGTACATCGGTTGTACGCCCGCTTCGGTACCTGCGCCTTTCGCTGTTTTTGCACGATTTGGATCGGCAGGAATCAACTTAGATACAAATGGCAAGCCAATTGGATTCATTACGGCAATTTGACGATCAGGATTGACCGACATACCACCCCATTCAAACACACCTAAGTTACCTGGGAAAACCAACGTACCGTTTTCAGAAGGTGGCGTATAAATACCGTCATAATTTAATTTATGGAATGACACACGACAGATCAATTGGTCAAACATGGTTGCACCCCACATTTGTTTATCTGTCAATTTCTCTTTTGGTGCTAAATCAAAATCTGAGAAAGGTTGAGTTGGTGAATAACGTTCACCTTTGGTTTGTGGGCCAAGTTTTACAGTTTGTGGTACTGGTTTTTCATTGATTGGAACAATGGCTTTACCATTACGACGGTCTAAAACAAATGCATTACCCGTTTTAGTTAAGACATAAATTGCGGGAACAGTTTGTCCAGTCTTATCTTGAATATCTGCAAGGGTCGGTTGTGACGGTACATCCATATCCCATAAATCATGATGGGTTGTTTGGAAGTTCCAAATCAATTTACCTGTTGTTGCATTTAGCGCAAGCATAGAGTTGGCATAACGTTCATGCAATTCTGTACGGTTACCACCCCAAATATCGGGTGTACCTACACCTGTAGGAACATAGACGATATCAAGTTTTGCATCATAAGCCAGTGGAGCCCATGCATTGGGTGAGTTTTGTACATAAGTTTGACCCGGAGCAGGAATCTTATTTGGATCTTCCGCACCTGTATCAAATACCCATAATAATGCACCAGTATTCACATCATAACCACGGATAACACCTGAAGGTTCTTCTGTTGAATAGTTGTCAGTGGTTGAACCCGCGATAATAATCGTTGTACCTGTAACCACAGGAGGAGAGGTTGGGATATAACCGCCCGGATAAGGGAAAGGCATATCTTTTTGTAAATCTACTTCCCCATTACGACCAAAGTCACTACATGCTTTACCTGTATCGGCATTGACTGCAACGATACGACCATCATTCACAGGTAAAATAACTTTACGTGGACATTCTGCTGATGCTGATTTTTTAGCTTGTAAGCTTGCTGCAAATCCAACAGTGTTGGCTGCATCATAGTATGAAACACCACGACAAGTTAAATGCTGGAAAGTATGATCTGCTTTTAATTTTGGATCAAAAACCCATTTTTCTTTACCTGTTACTGGATCAAGTGAAACCAGTTTTTGGTGTGTTGTACAAATGTACATATTATTACCGATTTTAATCGGCGTAACCTGATTGGTGGTTTCACCAGAGTCTTTATCTGTTTTAAAATCTTTGGTGTGATATTCCCAAGCCACTTTCAAATCTTTTACGTTCTTTTCATTAATTTGAGTCAATGGAGAATAACGTAAACCTGATTGAGTACGACCATAAGCAGGCCAGTCACCATCTGCGATACCTTCAATTGCGGCAGGTGTAGGTTGGTTACTTGATAATGTCCCACGAATTTCTTGTGGATCATTGAAAATAGAATACACCATCACAGCAATGGTAATTGCCAAAGTACCAGATAACGCAATTTTGGCATTTTTAGCATCGAAGCCACGAGTCACTGCTGGAATGAGTAACCATAAGCCAAACACACCTAAAATATCTAAACGAGGTGCGAGTGCAAAGAAGTCTGAACCAACTTCCCAGAGTCCCCAAACAACTGTTCCGAGTACCAATGCCGCATAGACCAATAACGCTGTGCTGTTTAACTTACGCAATAAAATTGCTGTCGCAATGAAGAATAAACCTGGGTGGTGTATCAAAAAGTATGCT
>NZ_KZ268705.1 GCF_002233755.1 Acinetobacter piscicola
AAAATGGTGCAATAAAAATTCCAGCAATAAGCTGGTTTTTTTATGCCTAAAATTTATAGCTCCTATTCAGCTAAAATAATATTGAATGGACTTTTTAGCAACCATTATTTTACTGAATTTTCAACCAATTAGATTGACTATCGATCGAATATCTGCGTATTCCCCTTCCAAATCTTTCAGCAATAATTCAATGTATTATGCCAATAATATAAGCACTCACCTGAAATTTTAATGTGCGATAAATTTTGATCACAGATTCAAAAAATAAAGTAAATATCCATAGAAATTAGACTCGAAACTTTCAAGTAAAACATCACATAATGAATTCAATTGAATGAAGTATCTTTTGCTTGGAACAATAGATTTTTTTATTTGAACCACTCAAACACATTTTTATTTTTTAATTACGAAAGGTAAAAGAAGTCTTTTTATCATTTATCTATTTTATCTTTGCTTTCTATAATAATTGCGACTTCGCATATTTTTTAGATAAAAAAAGACCACGTTTTGGAACGTGGTCTATAAAAATGGTGGCTATGACGAGACTTGAACTTGTGACCCCCGCATTATGAGTGCGGTGCTCTAACCAACTGAGCTACATAGCCGAAAAACTGTGGGCGCATTATGTGATGTTATGTTTAGTACGTCAAGTACTTAATGCGCTTAATTGATCAAAATTTGTTGAAGTGAGCCGATAAGCCGGGTTCTGTCGAGAACGATCATTCCTCTAGGCGTACAATCACTCATACGCTCCAGCAACCTACCCGGATCCAGCATGGGCCATGCCTAAAGGATCCCTATTTGGTCTTGCTTCCGGTGGGGTTTACCATGCCATGAACTGTTACCAGCCATGCGGTGCGCTCTTACCGCACCCTTTCACCCTTACCTTCTATTTCTCCGAAAAGAAACGATATTGAAGGCGGTCTACTCTCTGCTGCACTTTCCGTCGGTTCACACCGCCCAGGCGTTACCTGGCACCTTGCCCGTTGAAGCCCGGACTTTCCTCCCCTGCTTCAATCACGGAGATTTCCACAGCAGCGATCGTCTAGCTCACTTCGGGGCGTATCCTAACAAATTTTACAGCTAATTGCTTGTGCTTTTTTGAGCAATCAGTTTTTTATACTTTTCCATCAACTCATCTTGGCTTTCCACATGATTGGGATCAAGCGGAATACAGTCGACTGGACAGAAAAGTGAGCATTGTGGTTGATCATGATGTCCAACACATTCCGTACATAGGTTTGGATTAATTTCATAAATCTCCTCACCCATATAAATAGCATCGTTTGGACATACAGGTTCACACACATCACAATTGATGCATTCATCGGTAATGATTAAAGACACGCTACCAACCTTGTTGATGTTTACGATCAAAGGCTTCCACAACACATTGCGGAACAAATTTAGTCACTTCACCATTTAATCGTGCAATTTCCCGAACCATCGTTGAGGAAATAAATGAAAATTGCTCTGAAGGTGTTAAGAATACTGTTTCAAAATGCTGATCTAATTGACGATTCATATTGGCAAGTTGAAATTCGTATTCAAAATCAGAAACCGCTCTTAAACCACGTAATACTGCCGTTGCATTTTGCTCACGGGCAAAATTAACCAGTAGCCCATCAAAACCAACAAACTCGACATTGGGTAAATGTTTGAGCGAAATTTTAGCTAAATCTACACGCTCTTCCAAACTAAAGACTGGGTTTTTATGATGTCCAATCGCAATTGCGACCACAACCTCATCAAACATTCTGGCGGCACGAGCCACTAAATCGACATGACCATTGGTAATTGGATCAAAAGTCCCCGGATAGATGACACGAGTTTTAGACATCCATTTATACTCTAGTTTATGAAGTAAGCACCTAGTTTAACAAAAACTGAAATATTAGCGAATAACCTCAACTCATTTACAATCAGGTTTTTAATTCTGAAATGACTTCACCTTGACTCAAGTTTGAGGCAAAATAAGACTATTCTTGGAATATTTGTATTATGTCGAAAAACATTGTTGTTAAAAAAAATAATAGTGGGACGATTGCGCTAAATAAACGTGCACGCCACGATTATTTCATTGAAGAAAAATTTGAAGCTGGTCTCTCTTTGCAAGGCTGGGAAGTGAAATCGTTACGTGCTGGACGTATGACGATCACTGAAAGCTATATTACCTTTAAAAATAATGAAGCTTTCCTGTTTGGCGCTCAGATTCAACCTTTACTTTCTGCATCATCACATGTCGTGCCAGAAGCAACACGTACACGTAAATTATTACTTTCCCGTCGTGAACTTGAAAAGTTGATGGGCGCTATTAATCAAAAAGGTTATACCTGTGTGCCTTTAGCCTGTTATTGGAAAGGTCCTCTTGCTAAGCTTGAAATTGCCTTGGTAAAAGGTAAACAGTTACATGATAAACGTGCAACAGAAAAAGATCGTGATTGGCAGCGTGATAAAGCACGCATCATGCATAAGTAATCAACAAAATAATCGATACGTAAAAAAACCTCCGCTTGGAGGTTTTTTACAATTAATCTCAACTCAATAAGTTACTTCATTCGATTCACTTGCAATGCCGTATATTCACCAAACCATATTGCTGTTTCTAAGTCACCTTTAGGGGGCGTGACCTCTACAGGTGCATTATCAGATTGAGTCATTAATCCTAAAAAGCTCGACATGCGATTTAAGTCATTCAATCCACGCCCAGTAGGCATCAGCGGTAAACCGCTCCATAGCATGCCATGTTGCATAGCAAACAGATTGATTTGTTGAAGCACAGCCAATTTATCGCCACTTAAGCCACCGCCATTGGTGAAACCCGCAGCCAATTTCCCTTGCCAAGTACGTGCTAACCAGCGCTTAGATGACTGTTCCATAAATAATTTTAATGCTGAAGTTAGGCTTCCCATATAAGTAGGACAGCCAAAAATAATTGCATCAGCTTGGTCTAATATATCCCAATCTACATGTTCAACATTCATCATATGTACAACAACACCAACTTGCTCTATACCTTGTGCAATAGATTGAGCAACTTTTGCGGTATGCCCATAGGGACTGTGATAAACAATTGCAATCGATTTAGAAGATAGGGACATAGCGATGAATAACAAACAATTTTAGTCAAGTTTAACAGCTTCAAGCCATAAACACGAATGTTGCCATACGGCCTGTTTTGGCATGACGACGATAAGAATAGTAATCTTGTTCTTGACGGTAAGAACATTGATCACCACCTAAAACTGTTGCAACACCCTGTTGATTTAAAATAAAACGCGCAATCGCATAGAGATCTGCATAATATTTGCCTGCTTGCTCACCCTCTTGAAAAGCTGTTGCCAATACAGCATATTTCGAACAAAAAGCATCTTTTACTTCTGTTTCAACTTCAAAGCAAGGCTGACTAATTGCAGCGCCTAACCATGCCCATGTTGGTTTTGAACGCATTTCTGCAATAGTATTTTCAACAATACCACCAGCTAAACCACGCCACCCTGCATGTAAATTAGCAACTTCGCTACCATCTGCATTGCCTAAAACCACAGGCAAGCAATCCGCAGTCATCATCATTAACGCATGACCCTTTTTTTGCGTCACCAAACCATCACCAATAAGTGCTACTAAGGGTATTTCTTCATTGATGGTATGGCAGATTGTGCTATGCGTTTGCGTCATCCAAGTGATTTTATTGACACCAAACTCTGCAAACTCATCTAATAAGGTCATGCGATGGCTTTGGACACGCTGCGGATCATCATTCACATGCAACGCCAAATTAAAACCATCAAGCTCAGATTGCTCCGAAGCCAAAGCTTTAGGATGCTGGATATGTGTCTGTCCGACAAATACACCTTGTGGTAATCCTTGAACAAATTGCATGTGCTTTCTGATCCTTTTATTCAATTCACTTTTTCAATTAATAAGCTTTATTTTCTGAACGTAAAACATCCAATAGATCAATAAAGTCTTGTGGCCACGGCGCTTCAAACATCATTTCTTGCTTAGTTTGCGGATGGATCAAACCTAGTTTTGAAGCGTGTAAAGCTTGACGTTTAAAACCACGTAAAGTGCTCGCTAATTTGTCAGAAGCTCCAGCGGGTACTTTGACACGACTCACATAAATAGGATCACCTACTAAAGGGAAACCAATATAAGTGAAATGAATACGGATTTGATGGGTACGCCCTGTCTCAAGTTGTGCTTGTACGCGAGTGAAATGTTGAAAACGTTCTTTTACATTGTAATGCGTTACAGCATCACGACCGCCCGGCAAAATCGCCATTTTCACACGATCTACAGGATGACGTTTAATCGGTTCATCAATTTTACCACCTGCAATCATCGTCCCATAACAAATTAAGTCATATACACGATAAACCGTTTTTTTAGCCAATTGCTTACTGAGTGAAAATTGTGCTTCTAAATTTTTAGCGACGACTAATAAGCCACTGGTATCTTTATCAATACGATGCACTAAACCTGCACGAGTCAATTCTGCTGATTTTGGATAATGATAAAGCAACGCATTGACCAATGTTCCATTCGGATTACCTGCACCCGGATGAACAACCATACCGACAGGTTTATTGATGACCATGATGTCATCATCTTCATAGATGATATCTAAAGGAATATTTTCAGGCTGTGCCGAAGTTTGAGCTTCAAGCTCAACCTCAAGCGCCAGCATTTCATTGCCTTCGCACTTATACTTTGGTTTGACAATGTTACCATTTACCAACAAATGGCCATCCTTCATCCACTGTTTAAGTTTTTCGCGAGAAAACTCATTCCAAACAGTTGCTGCAACTTGATCTATACGTTGCCCTAAATAGCTGTCATCCAGTTGAAATTGCAACGATAAACGTGTTGCAGTCGGCGCAGAATTATGATTATCTGCATCCTCAGAATCTTCAAGTAAATTGAAATCATTTTCTGAGAGATTAGAATTAGAAGAGTGTGCTGAAGTCATTTGCTCATTCGGACAAAAGTGGTTTAATAGCGCAATTGTAGCCTATTGCCCGTATAAACAGAGGAATTTTTATGTCGCTACCACGTTATAAAGTCACAATGCTTGCTTTAACTGTAGGCTTAGCAACAGCTTTTGTAGGTTGTAGCAGCAATCCTAAGAAAGATGTTGTGGATACAGGCCCTCAATCTAGCGAGCAAATTTATTTCAAAAAAGCGATGAAATCCCTAGATAATGGACAATATGGCGACGCTGCAAAATCTTTAGAGGCAATTGATACTTATTATCCAACTGGGCAATATGCGCAACAAGCTCAACTCGAATTGATTTATACAAAATTTAAGCAAAAAGATTTTGAAGGTACAATCACTCTTGCAGATCGTTTTATTCGTTTAAATCCGCAACATCCAAATTTAGACTATGCCTACTATGTTCGTGGTGTTGCGAATATGGAGCAAAACTATGACAGCATGTTGCGTTATACGTCATTAAAACAAGCGCACCGTGATGTAGGTTATCTGAAAGTTGCTTATCAAAACTTTGTGGATTTAATTCGTCGTTACCCATCGAGCCAATATTCTGTAGATGCAGCGCAACGAATGAAGTTCATTGGTCAAGAATTGGCTGAGAGTGAAATGAATGCAGCTCGCTTTAATATTGAACGTAAAGCGTATTTGGCTGCTGTTGAACGCTCTCAATGGGTAATAGAACATTATCCACAAACACCTCAAGTTCCTGAAGCTTTAGCAACCATGGCTTATGGTTATGAAAAACTAGGGGATAAAGCAACATCACAACAATATGTTGATGTTTTAAAGAAAAATTATCCAAATCTAGTTAAATCAAATGGTGAAGTAAATTTACGCGCTGCACGTAGAGAAGCAAGCTGGGTGAACCGTGCCACTTTAGGTATTTTTGGACGTAGTGACAATGCAGAAATTGCCAAAGAAGCGCCAACACAGGTAACCACTGAGCAAGAAGCAAGTTTATTAAATAAGGTTAGTTTTGGCTTATTGGATCGTCCAAATCGTCAAGTTTCAAGCGAGCCTGCACGTGCAGATGAAAGCTTATATGATGGTCAACGCAAATAACCATATATTAAGCGAACGATATAAACGAACGACAGATTAAGACGGGTTTTTACCCGTCTTTTTTATGCATAGATATTTTTCAATTTCAAACTAAGGTACACTTTGCCTTTGTAATTATGTATTCATTTTGGCTTTTCTATGGCAAT
The DNA here is from genome assembly GCF_002233755.1 of Acinetobacter piscicola. GTDB lineage: Bacteria > Pseudomonadota > Gammaproteobacteria > Pseudomonadales > Moraxellaceae > Acinetobacter > Acinetobacter piscicola. The sequence continues at coordinate 6,207 of NZ_KZ268705.1, forward strand.
TCCTCAACACACTATTGATCAAATTCTCGATCGCACAGACATTGTCGAGCTGATTGGTCAACGTGTGAAATTGAAAAAGACAGGACGCACCTATTCAGGCTGCTGCCCTTTTCATCAGGAAAAATCGCCTTCTTTTCATGTGTATCGTGACAAACAGTATTACCACTGCTTTGGTTGCCAAGCCAATGGTAATGCGATCCGTTTTCTTATGGATATTGATAATCGTAACTTTATCGACGTGATGAAGGAATTATCAAGTCATTCAGGTGTCGAACTTCCAAAAGATAATCACGACAATAAAAAATTGTCTTATAAACGCGAAGTAGTAAAACCTCAACCCAAACCTGAAATAAAAACACAGGATTCTCAGCCATCTAAAATAACCAATGAATCTGTAGTACCTGTCGATATTGATCCTTTTGAAGCATTTCAAAATTATTCAGAATTTGAAAACTTTGACCCGACACAATTCGGTGATGCAGGCTTTGATCAACCTCCCATTGATGGCAATCTCTATGATTTGCTCGAAAATATTGCCCAATTTTACGAGCGACAGTTACCCAACAGTAAAACTGCACAGCACTATTTTAAACATCGTGGATTGGGTAAAGAAACTATTCAATATTGGCGTTTAGGTTATGCGCCTGAAGACTGGCAACACTTAGAAAAAGCCTTTCCACAAGATATTGAAGGTTTAAAACTACTTGGTTTGATTCGTACCAGTGATAGTGGTCGTGATTTTGACCTTTTACGAGATCGAGTCATCTTCCCAATTCGAGACAGCAAAGGACGTGTTGTCGGTTTTGGTGGTCGTGCACTTAATGATGAAATTAAGCCTAAATATATCAACTCACCTGACTCTGAAGTCTTTCATAAAAACCAACTGCTTTATGGTCTATATGAAGGTCGTAAAGATCGAGCACAGAATTGGCTCATGGTTGAAGGATATATGGATGTCATCGCCCTACAACAAAACGGTATTTCAGGTGCTGTGGCAACATTGGGAACAGCCAGTAATGCAGATCATTTAAATATTTTATTTAAACAAAACAGCCAAATCACGATTGCCTTTGATGGCGATGCCGCAGGTCAAAAAGCGGCTCGTCGCACTTTAGAAATCGCCTTGCCTTTACTCAATGATGGTCGTGAGCTGAAGTTCTTTGTCTTACCTAAAGAACACGATCCAGACTCACTCATTCGTAAAGAAGGCTTAGAAATATTCAATCGTTTGTGGCAACAGTCGCCATTATTGTCTGATTTTGTGTTTGCTTTACTCAGTCAAAATTATGAAATTGGTACACCTGAAGGTAAAAGTCAGGTCATGGCAGAGTTGAATCAATTAACTGAATTGCTACCCAAACATGGTTCATATCGCTATTTATTACGTCAATTTTTTAAAGAAAAACTTGGATTCAATAAAAAATGGCAACCTCAAGTCAGTTTGGATGCGACCCTATCATTTAAACAAAATATGGGCAATGAAGAGTTTGCAATCGCAATTTTAATGCAACACCCTTTCCTTTATATCCATTTTGAAGTTTTACGAGCTTTTATCGATTCTAATGAGCTATTGGCACAAATTTTAGCTGTATTTGATCGTATCTTTGATGAATTACCTGATGATCAAGAACTTGCAACCTATTATATTTTAGGGGCTTGTAGTGCATACCATTTAGAATTATCAGACATTATGCAACGTACCAATATTCAAGCATTTACCGAAGCACCTGAAATGGCAGACAAGTTAGCATCTGATTATTCTTTAGCTTTACAAGAGAAATATCTAAAACAAAAACTTAAATCACCGATTTCTTTGAGTGAATCGCGTAATTTACGTAAGCAACTCAATGAGCTCACTCGACAAATCAGTTTAAAGTTAGTGCATAACTAGTGTTGTCTTTAAACTCAGTAGAGTTCTTTTAAGCGGAATTATTTGAAATAAAGTTCTTATAAACAAAGTTATTTAATACTTTTTGGTTTTCTTTCTTGTTCAAAAATATCGTGAATCCTTTCTTTAAGCCATTCAAAATGTGAAGGATCATCTTCCTGAGCAGCTTGGCGGAATATAATTGAAGTCGGATGGAGTAATTTTTGCGTTAAACGATGTGAAAAATCTTCCAAAACATGCTGTGGATCTTCACCTGCCTGAATTCGCTCTAAGGCATCGGCCAATTCAATCTGACTTTGTATTTCACCATGTTCACGAAACTGCTGAATTGTGCTGCCTGCTTGGTGAATTCGTTGATGGGTAATCAATTGAGTAACCAATTGATTGACCATGACTTCAGCTTCGACAGCCGCTTGACGACGATGTGCTAAATTCTCATCGATAACACCTTGTAAATCATCGACGCCATACAGATATACCCCATCCAAACTTTCTACTTTTGGGTCAATATCACGCGGTACAGCTAAATCAACCATAAGCATCTGTTGATAACGACGTTTTTTCAAAGCAGTTTTAACATCTTTATATGCAATCACTTGATGCAAGCTACCCGTGCAGCTTGAAATTACATCAGCACGATATAAATTTTCAGTAAGCTCCGCGAATGGGATAATTTCAACTTCAACACGATGTGCAATTTCTTGTGCTAAATGTTCTGCACGTTCAACGCTTCTGTTGCAAATCAAAATTTTAGCAACACCCATTTCCGCCAAATGTTTAGCAACCAAACTGTTCATTTCACCCGCAGCAACCACCATGACGGTCAGTTGATTGGGTTTACTAAAGACTTGCAACGCGAGCTGAGCAACAGCATAACCCATTGAAACAGCATGACTGCCTACCGCTGTTTCTGAGCGCACACGCTTCGCTGCGTAAAAAACATATTCAAAAATTTGGCTTAAATCTTGAGAAACAATGTCAGCATCTTTTGCTAAAGCTAAAGCTGTTTTAACTTGACCAAGAATTTGAGGTTCACCCAACATCAATGAATCTAAACCACTTGCTACTCGCATGAGATGCGAAACCGCATCGGTATTTTCATAACGATATACATGATTTGACAATTGCTTTACATCAATACCGTTGGTTTGGGCGAGCCAATGCAATACCATATCAGCATTTTCAGCCATGGCATAAACTTCAGTACGATTACAGGTTGAAACCACCACCATATCGTTTAAATTTTGTTGGTCATTTTGCTGAGCAAATAAATCTTTTAATCGTTCTGGATTAAAAGCCACTTGTTCGCGCAGCTCAACTGAAGCTGTTTGATGGTTGACACCCAATGCAAAGAAAGACATATCAGATCATCATTTCGCTAAATTTATGCTATTGTGCAATAACGGTGTCATAGAAAGCATTACTTGGATTCGGAAAAAAATTGCGTCAAATAAACAACCGCTTAAGCGGCTCGACAATTAAGCAATATTCTACCACATTCTTACTTGTAGGTAGCATGGCTTCTAGTGCTCATATTAGAGCATCTGGAGAATTTTATCATACAAAATATAATACTAATGCATTAAAACAAAGCATGATCGCTGAATTTTCACTGGCGTATCACGATAGCGCAACAGCCCTACATAATTATACCGTCCTTGCGATTCGCAGTAATTCAACCACCATTAAACAACGTGCGTTGAATATTGCAATTGAACAAAATGATTTACAAGCAGCTTTAGATATTGCGACACATTGGGTTGTTCAAGAACCTGAAGATGTCCCTGCAAAATTCTATTTAGCGCACATTGCGCTTAAATCGCATGAATATGAACTGGCTGCCGAAACACTCGATAGTATTTTAAATATCGATCAAAATGCTGATCTTGAAAAGATTTTAGAAGGTATTTCTCCTGAATCTGAAGAAGATCGTCAAAACCTACTCAACACATTAACAGCCAGTAAAGAAAAGAATAACCCTTCTGTTTTGATCCTAATCGCTGGTTTAGAAGCCCAAAATGACGAAGTTGAACAAGCTTTAAAAACCGTCAATAAAGCTTTGCGCAAACGTCCTAAAGTTACTGGTTTCATCCTGATGAAAGCCAATTTACTTGAAGCTTTAGGCGACCAAGAAGCAACCTTGGATTGGTATGCACGCAGTAGTAAAAAGAATAAATATAATTTAGATATTCGTTTGGCTGAAGTGAAGTATTTAATCAAAATACAACAGGATGAATTGGCCTTAGAAAAGCTAGAAAAAATCATTGAAAATTGGCCAGATGCAGAAGAAGCCCTATTTATTGCAGGATTGACTGCAATTGATTTAAAGAAACTTGATCAAGCTGAACAATATTTGGTTGAGTTACGTTATTCATCTCGTTATCAAAATGAAGCTTATTTTTACCTTGCTGTAAATGCTGAAAAAAAACAAAATGATGAAACTGCTAAAGCCTACTATCGTTTAGTCGATGGCAATTTATATACCGTCTCACGCCGTAACCTGATTTCGATTTATGAGCGACAAGGTAAAGTAAATGATGCTTTGCGCTTCTTAACACAAGAACGTGTAAATTACCCGCAACATGCAAGCTTTTTATACCAAGCTCAAGCTGAAATTTTAAAACGTATGGACAATAAAAAAGCAGCTTTGCGATTATTGAATGAAGCCGTTAAAAACCTGCCTGATGATCCTGAAATTTTATATTCAGAAGTATTACTGCTTGATCCCTTTGAAGACCGTGATCGTTTGGATAAAGCCTTAAAACAATTGTTAATTTTAGAGCCTAATAGCCCAACGTATTTGAATGCATACGCTTATACATTAGCTTTACAAAACAGACGCTTAAGTGAAGCCAGATCTTATGCTGAACATGCTTTAGAATTTGCTCCTGAACAGGCTTCAATTCTAGATACGCTAGGCTATATCACATTTCTACAAAATGACTTTGAAGCATCTTCGCAAATCTTAGCCAAAGCTTATCATTTGAGTCATAGCATTAATATTGGCGTACGTTATGCAAAATCTTTGTATATGCAAGGTTCTTTAGCGCAATTTAATGAAGTGTTACAACAACTCAAACAAAATCATCCAAATGATCCTCAATTAAATCAATTAGATTCATTAATATTACCGCAACATATTAAAAAGAGTTAATGGCCCTTTATGCGTAACTTCAAACAAATTGCTTTCCCTTTTATCATCATGACGAGTCTGGTATTTACAGGTTGTCAACAAGTGGTTAAACCGACACAGACCACAACCACTGTAGGCGCACCAGCCTCCACAGCAACCGACATCGTGATTGAAAAACCAACGAACCAATTCAGTTTAGAAGGCAAAATTGGTGTAAAAACACCGAAGCAATCGGGTAGCGCATTTTATACATGGGTACAAGACCAACAAGATTTTAATATTCAACTCAATGGAATTTTAGGCATTGGCAAAACCATTATTGAAGGAAAATCAGGTGAAGTGACGCTCAATAGTTCCAAAACAGGTTTAATTTCTGCTGAAAACCCTGAAGAATTGTTGGAAAAAGCAACGGGGTGGATTGCACCTATTACCCATATTGTCGCTTGGGTTCAAGCTGTTCCTGCGACTGAAAATGCAAAAATTTCCCGAGACAATACACAACGAGTTTCACAAATTATTGAAGATGGCTGGACTGTCGATTTTAATTATAAAGATCAGGCTAAATTGCCAAATAAGTTGATTTTAAAACAACAACTTGAAGCAGATCAGGAAAACCGTATTACAATGGTCATTCAAAATCGTTAATTCATTTAAGTTTTCAATCCTATGATTCGAGTCCCCTCACCTGCTAAATTAAATCTTTTTTTGCACATCACAGGGCGTCGTGAAAATGGCTACCATGAATTGCAAAGTATTTTTCAACTGATAGATTTGTTCGATTGGCTTGAATTTACTCAAACGGTAGATTCTGCAATTCACATTGATGGCTTAAATGATGTTGATCTAGAACAAAATTTAATCTACAAAGCGATACAAATTTTAAAGCCTTATGCACAAAACATATCAGGTTTAAAAGTTCGTATTGAAAAAAATATCCCAATGGGTGCAGGCTTAGGTGGCGGTTCATCCAATGCAGCAACGGCTTTAATTGTGGTCAACCAGCTGTGGCAATGTGGTTTAAATACTGAACAATTGGCTGAACTTGGTGTTAAACTGGGCGCAGATGTTCCAATCTTTGTACATGGTCGTAATGCATGGGCAGAAGGGATCGGCGAACACTTAACATTCATAGACTTAGATCAAAAACAATACATTGTGTTAAAACCTGATTGTTTTATCAGCACTCAACTACTTTTTTCGCAAAAAACATTGACAAGAGATACGAAGCCTACTAAATTTTGCGCCTATCAGCTAAAGCCATCTGATTTTAGAAATAACTTTGAGCCACTGGCAAGAAGTTTATATCCTGAAGTCGATGAAGCAATGCAATACTTAGATCAGTTCGGTAAAGCAAAGCTTACAGGTACAGGTGCTTGTGTTTTTGTTGAAGTCACTGAAAAAATGAAGATTGATGATATTTTAAATCATTCACCTTGCAAAGCCTATTTGGTTAGTAGTTTGAATGAATCACCACTTATTCATTTTAAAGTGTAATGATAGGGGCGTCGCCAAGTGGTAAGGCACCGGGTTTTGATCTCGGCATCCGTTGGTTCGAATCCAGCCGCCCCTGCCATTATTTTCATCTGTAGATCGTTGTATTTTAGGGGCGTCGCCAAGTGGTAAGGCACCGGGTTTTGATCTCGGCATCCGTTGGTTCGAATCCAGCCGCCCCTGCCATTATTTACAACATCAAATTAGGGGCGTCGCCAAGTGGTAAGGCACCGGGTTTTGATCTCGGCATCCGTTGGTTCGAATCCAGCCGCCCCTGCCATTTTTAAGTTCAAAAGACAGAATAAATTACTGACTTTTCTGCATTGGTTTTTTGTGAAAAAACCTTGACAGATAACAGTAAAAATATTAAAGTTCTGCCGCATTAGGGGCGTCGCCAAGTGGTAAGGCACCGGGTTTTGATCTCGGCATCCGTTGGTTCGAATCCAGCCGCCCCTGCCATTATTTACATCTGTAGATCGTTGTATTTTAGGGGCGTCGCCAAGTGGTAAGGCACCGGGTTTTGATCTCGGCATCCGTTGGTTCGAATCCAGCCGCCCCTGCCATTATTTACATCTGTAGATCGTTGTATTTTAGGGGCGTCGCCAAGTGGTAAGGCACCGGGTTTTGATCTCGGCATCCGTTGGTTCGAATCCAGCCGCCCCTGCCATTTAATACAACATCAAATTAGGGGCGTCGCCAAGTGGTAAGGCACCGGGTTTTGATCTCGGCATCCGTTGGTTCGAATCCAGCCGCCCCTGCCATTTAATTTTAAATTTCCAACCGCCAAGGGTGCTTCATGCCCAATCTTGTCGTTTTTAGTGGAACTGCACATCCACAATTCGCCCAAAAAGTCGTTAGCCACTTGCACATCCCTTTGGGAGCTGCTGCTGTAGGTAAATTTTCTGATGGTGAAATCACCGTCGAAATTACTGAAAATGTGCGTGGTAAAGACGTATTTATCGTACAGCCTACTTGTGCCCCGACGAATGATAACCTAATGGAAATCTTAGTTATGGCTGATGCTTTGCGTCGTGCAAGTGCTGGTCGTATTACGGCTGTGATTCCTTACTTCGGTTATGCACGCCAAGACCGTCGTCCTCGTTCAACTCGTGTACCAATCACAGCTAAAGTTGTTGCAGATATGCTAACAACTGTTGGGATTGACCGTGTTGTCATGATCGACTTGCATGCAGACCAAATCCAAGGTTTCTTCGATATTCCAGTAGATAACATCTACGGTACGCCTGCTTTGCTTGCTGACTTGCGTCAACAACAACATCATAACTTGATGGTGGTTTCACCTGACGTTGGTGGTGTTGTACGTGCACGTGCTGTTGCAAAACAAATGGGCGATATCGATCTTGCGATTATTGATAAACGCCGTCAAAAAGCGAATGAATCACAAGTGATGCATTTGATTGGTGACGTACGTGATCGTGACTGTGTTATTGTTGATGACATGGTTGATACCGCAGGTACTTTGTGTAAAGCTGCTGACGCATTAAAAACTTTTGGTGCTCGCAAAGTTGTTGCTTATGCAACACATCCAGTACTTTCAGGTAAAGCACTTGAAAATTTAAGCAAATCTGTAATTGATGAATTGGTTGTTACTGACACAATTCCATTATCAGATGAAGCTTTAAAGCTTGGTAAGATTCGCCAAGTTTCTGTAGCAAGTATGGTTGCAGAAACAATTCGTCGTATTAATAACGAAGAATCTATTAGCGCGATGTTCGATTCTTATCTATAATAGCGCAAATTTTCGAAGCCCTGCCCTTTGGTGGGGCTTTCTATCACTGAACTGGTCGAAAGTTCAGTCTAATTAAACTCAATGAGGAAATGTCATCATGGCAAACTTCGTATTAAATGCAGTAGCACGTGAAGAAGCAGTTCAAGGGAAAGGTTCGAGCCGCCGCCTTCGCCTGCAAAATAAAGTTCCAGCGATCATCTACGGTGGTTCTGCTGAACCTGTAGCTGTAACTTTAGAGCTTCGTGAACTTGTTAAAGCTTTAGAAAACAATGCTTTCTTTGAAGAAGTAATTGAAGTAAACATCGACGGTAAAGCTGAAAGCGTTAAAATCCAAGCTTTACAACGTCACCCAGCTAAAAATACTCCTATGCACGCAGATTTCAAACGCGCATAAGTATTTAATGGTGTAAATGAGTGAGTAAACTTTCACTGATTATCGGTTTGGGTAATCCCGGTTCGGAATATGCCCAAACCCGCCATAATGCGGGCTTCTGGTTTGTAGAACGCCTTGCAGAACGATATGGCATCCACTTAAAAACTGATTCAAAGTATAAAGGGATCAGTGGTCGTGGTAATATTGAAGGTCAAGACATTCGTCTGTTGTTGCCGACAACCTTCATGAATCTTTCTGGTCAAAGTGTTGTACCCTTTGCCAAATTCTATCAAATTAAACCTGAAGAAATTCTCATTGCCCATGACGAACTGGATATGGATCCGGGTATCATTCGTCTGAAAACAGGTGGTGGACATGGTGGTCATAATGGTCTACGAGACATTGTCCCACACATTGGTTCTAATTTTCATCGCTTACGTATAGGCATAGGACATCCAGGCGCGAAAGAAAAAGTTTCTGGGCATGTTTTAGGTAAAGCACCAAGCAGTGAACAAATTTTGATGGATGATGCAATTCATCATGCTTTGGGCAGAACAAAATTATTGGTTAATGGCGAGATTCAACAAGCAATGAATCAAATAAATGCTTACAAACCTTAATTTTGGATCCGTAAAAAAATATTCTTTGTTAAACAATTTTCCTTGCCATGATACATTTTTAAGAGCAAAATGCGCTTTCTAATGCATCCTCCCTATTGAAAATTGTTAAATAAACACCAAATAACAATCGTAAGGGCTACTCTGGAGACGCGAATCATGCTATCTCGTTTATTAAAAGCAAAAATCCACCGTTGTGTTGTTACACAAGCTGAACTTCATTATGAAGGTTCTTGCGCAATTGACGGTACTCTTTTGGATTTAGCTGGTATCCGCGAATATGAAGAAATTCACATTTGGAACGTGACTAATGGTAAGCGCTTTACAACTTACGCGATTCGTGGCGAAGAAGGTTCTGGCATCATTTCTGTAAATGGTGGTGCTGCACATCAAGCTGATGTTGGCGATTTATTAATTATTGCAACATTTGGCGATTTCAGCAATGCTGAAGCTGATGCACATAAACCGCGTTTGGTTTATGCAAACCCAAACAATACAGTCAACCACACTGCAAACTGTATTCCTGTTCAAGTTGCTTAATTTAAGTTGCTTATATTGTACAGTCGCAAAAAATCCGCTTAATGCGGATTTTTTATTGTGATAAATTTTTTAATGCCTTGATTAAGCATTGACCTTTATCGTATGAAAGCTTTGAAACCAATCACGTTTCGCTTCACAGCCTAAATCTTGTAGCTGATCACCTTTCAATGCGGTGAGTATAGCATTCCCCTGTTCATCGACCTTAAATTCAGCATATTTGGCTTGTTGATAGCAATCTGCTAAACCTTCTGCAAAAAGAAAACTGTTCGATGCAGGATATAGCATACTGTGCCGATTATTTGGGTTTTGGAGAATCAGTCGGTAAGTGCGAACTTTTTGGGGTAGCTCAAAACGGGTATGTATCACTCGCCTTTGTTGATCTAATTCAACATAAGTCACGATTGAAGACTTATTCTTAATGATTTGATCAAAATAATAACCCGAAAAAATATGATCTTCTGAATTGATATTGGGTTGATCTGTATTTTCAAGAGCTGAATTTTGAGGTGCAAAATACAGTTGATAATTCAAAGCCATATAATCTCCCTGAAGAATCGAACGCGGATCTACAGGTTGTAAACGTACATAGATGCTTTCGCTATTTTTCAAGTGCAGTTCATTTTTAAAAATCATACCTAAAAAAACAACAATACTGAATAATGCTAAACAAAGAGGAATCATTTTCTTCATACGCTTAACTCCTCTTTATTTTTAAATTTATTCAAGACCACAGTCAGTAATAACAATACCAAACCAGACATAAAAATACTTAAACTCTTAATCAGGAATGGGACATCTAATGAATAATATAAAAAACCTAAAATTAAGGCGAAAGTGACCAATGCAAAACTATATACAACTTTGTCTTGTTTCCTTAATGTCCATGAAAGTACAGCTAAGCAAATAAAAATATCGAAATAACCATAAAAAATTAACAAGGCGGCAAAAACAATTAAGATCAATTGCCCAAATAAATTAACCTGTTTCTGAATATGTAAAAATATAAAAAGAATGAGCCATAAGATCGGTAAGCCAAATACTAATATTGGAATATATTCAATTCTTGCCAATTCATATTTCCCAAATAAGGTATGCAAACCCATTGAAAATAAAATTATAACAAGAACGGCCAGTAATAAACTACGTTGATATTCATCTGGTTTAATCCATTTAATCGCAAGGATTACAAAATAGAATATATAGTTCCAAAGCACCAAATAGGCAAAATTTGTAAAAAGATTGATCCAGCTTAGATATGCATTATATTCCCAAATATAAGCAACACCAGCTGCATACAAACTCAAGATTTGGAGAAAGACAAAAAACCAATGTGTTCGCATAAAACAGCTTAAGATCAGCATTCCCAATTGTAACAATACAATAGGAAGTATTTGATCTATTAAATCAGCGGTATGAAAGATAACTGCGATTTGCCCAGCAACCCATATACAATAAGCAAACTGCCTTAAAAACAGACGTTGTGAAACTTTCAAAAGATAAGCTGCGACAGCAACAAAAACTACGCCCATAATCAAAGAAAAATTTCCCCAAAATGTCAGCATGAGCGATGCAAAAAAAGCGCCTGAAATCCAAGCACCAACAGCAAGTGGAATAGCATTAAATCGACTTTGAGGAATGAATTTAATCAACAGATAAGTAATTAAAGCAAACCACGCAAAAACAATCAGGGCTATAAAAAATAATTCAAAAATTTCATTATGACCCCCAAAATTAGCCACCACTTTAACAATAATTAAGGTGAATGTGACCCCCAGTCCAACTGATGAAAGCACACTACACAATGAATCTTTATTTTTATAATAATATGTCAATGAAATACCTAATGGTATGAAAGCCAGAATAAAATAAAGAAAGCCTTTGTGATCATATAAATACATCATCATGTGCCAAACAGAGAGCATGGCAAACCACAATAGGAATATATAACGTAATTTTGAATAGTACTTATTACAAAAATAAAATTGAATGAGCGCAAATAGGTTAATGCAAACTAGAAACAATTCAGGATATTGATCCCCAAAAAAAGTTTGGATAAAAAACATGAAAAGTGCAATCTGACTGACTATACATAATAAAAGGAAAACACCAATATTATGACGATATAGCCACGGTAAAAGTAAAACGGACCAAATCAGAAATAAGAGATAACTGTCAGCACCTGTTTGGTAAGTCTGCCCAATCACGGCCAAACTCAAACCAATCATCAAACCACATATGGTATGAAAACATTGCACTAAGAAATCATACTTTACGACCAGCAAACTACAAATTGCGCTCAGTAATAATAAAACTTGGGGGATAGCAAGCTGAATTATTTGTGGCAACAGCAACCAGTTGGCAGCAACCAAATACAACATACTTACAGCAAGCAATGTAAAACCAAAAACCTGTAAATGTTTGATGAATAATTCTGTATTCCAAGGATAGTACTGTGTTGGTATTTTTATCAATCTTCATTCCTCGCTGTCGTTTTTATTTCAAAAGTCGATATTAAAAACTCATTTCCTATTTAACCTGAGTTCGGGATAAGATATGTTCCCAACTATATGATACGCGGAAACGTCAGTCGCATTGTTTGAGGCAGGGCTGCACCTGTAATATACTGTTTTTGCAATATATTTGGTACTTGATAGTATCTGTCGAGTTGGCGACTGACAAATGGTTTTGCCTACTTTTCCCGAAAGAAAAGTAGGTCGAACCGAAGGTTAATCCTTACATTTGACTTTAAACGATAAGACTCCGCTGTGTATGATCTATCTTTTCAATAACTTACATCAAAGTTTATCCCGAACTGACGTTATTTATATTTGATACAGCAAACATTAATTTTTACACATGAATTCTATTCTAAGTCAAATACACACAAGAGATTGTTTCTGTTTGGCAAAGCTTTAGCAAAAATTGTTCTATACATAAAACTGATCATTCTATAAAACGCTCTACTTTTCTGATTATTTAGGACTATAATCATATGACATCGCTTCAGGGCGGGGCGTAATTCCCCACCGGTGGTAAATTGGTCTGATTTATAATTCCTTAAATCATGCGCCAACAGCCCACGAGCGGATCACTAGAAACAGTGATTCGCAGATTTGGTGAAATGCCAAAGCCGACGGTATAGTCCGGATGAAAGAAGACGACGTCACAGCTAAAGATTTCCAAAATGATCATTTTGGAAATGGTTTTGTAACGCCACTATTTCTCATGTCCTGAAATGTTCAACCGTATAATTTTTTTACGAGAGCGTTTCAATGTCTAGTTTAATTCAACCCGAAATTTTCTTTTCTACCCTTTCCCCTGCGGATCAACGCATCGAACAAGCTTTAGAAGATATGCGCCAAGGCAAACCTGTTTTGGTCATGGACGATTTTGATCGTGAAAATGAAGCAGATTTGATTGTTGCAGCAGAAACTTTAAATGTCGAAACGATGGCACGAATGATTCGTGATGGTTCAGGTATTGTTTGTTTAACCCTCAGCGCTGAACTTGCAGATCATTTAGAATTACCGCCTATGGTGAATGACAACTCCAGCCAATTTAAAACTGCATTTACCGTGACTATCGAGGCTGCGGAAGGTGTAACCACAGGTGTATCTGCAAAAGATCGCACCACAACCATTCACACAGCAATTAAAGATGGTGCTGTAGCGAGCGACCTCAATCGCCCAGGTCATGTCTTTCCACTCCGTGGGCGAGATGGTGGTGTACTCACTCGCCGAGGTCATACCGAAGGTTCTATAGATTTGGCACGTATGGCAGGTTTAAAACCCGCTGGTGTTTTATGTGAAGTCACAAATCCAGATGGAACAATGGCTTCGGGCATACAAGTTTTAGCTTATGCCCAAACCCATCATTTAACCTTAATCACCATTGAAGAAATTGTGCAATATCGTATAAAACACAATATCTAATTCATTTTATTTAAAAAATTGTTTAGCTCCAGTTCAGACCACTGAACTGGAGTTTTTTAATTTTTACTGCGCCACAACGCCAAACCGTAATTGGGCCATTTTTGAGAAGCCTTCACATTATTCACCCAATACGCCACAATCACTAAAGCAATTGATCCTGTGAGCACAGGAAATAGTAAAAATATCCAATCATAATGAATTGTATTTGCCGTCAATAAAATCACTAAAGGATTCGCACCTGCTGGCGGATGTACACAACGGAAATACATCATCAAAGCAATGGCTAAACCCACTGAAACTGCGACACTCAGAATATGGCTGCCAAACCATTTTAAAACACATATTCCGACCAAAGCCGAAATAAAGTGTCCTAAAATTACATTTCTAGGCTGTGCCAACGGAGATTGTGAAACTGCATAAAGAAGCACACAACTTGCGCCAAATGGCGCCATAATAAATGGATTATGCGAAAATTTACTTAATATCAATAAAATAAGAATACTAAGCGTACCTCCAATAAAACTTCTCATGATGTCTTGATTTCTCGCTCTCGGTGCGAGTTTTTCTTTTCCATTAAATAATGACATGGAATACCCTCTTGATTGATTTTTTATGTTTAGCGCGCTAAAATTAAAATAGTACAGATCTGTACTATTTTCAATCACCAATTTTGAGAATAATATAATGTCTAAATCAGCAATAAAAATTTTGACTACTGCGGAAGAACTTTTTAATAAAAATAGTTTTACCAGTGTCGGTGTAGATTTAATCCGTGATGAATCAGGTTGCTCTAAAACAACCATGTATACTTATTTCAAGAATAAACAACAGCTTGTTGCAGAAGTTCTCAAACAACGTGATTTACGATTTAGACAAAGCCTGATGGAATTTGTTGCAGATTCTGAAGGACTTGATGCACTCGAAAAAATTTATGACTGGCATATGCTTTGGTTTCAGCAAGATCATTTTAAAGGTTGTTTATTCGTCCGAGCTGTTGCTGAATCTTCTGTTCAAGATACTGAAATTAAAGAAATTTCAATTGCACATAAAACTTGGTTACGACAATTGATTCATCATTACTCACTACAAGTGAACCCAGATCAATTCATTGCTGATATTTTTTACAACCTGATTGAAGGCTTAATTAGCAGATTTCTCGTTGAAGGGTTTCATTCAGAAATTGCTCAACAGCAAAGAGCAATGATCTTTCAATTAATCGAAAGCTATGCTGGATTACATGTATCTTCCCATAAATGAATACATCTTAAGAAAAAAGGCTTTTCTTAAGATGTTAAAAATCAAGAGGCTAATTTATTTTGTAATGTATTTGAAACCAATTCTGCTGCAATTAAATGCCCCGAATCTTGCGGAAATTTGAATACCGAAAGCTGAATATTTGCCTGAGATAATTCAGGTGCAAGTTCACTGATAAGCTGTTGAATCGTAAAGGGAGTTGCTTTGAAATTTTCCCAATCCCCAACAGCATTGAACTCTGCAAAAGATTTATCCGACCAAACTGGAAACGCTTGAATACCTTGTGCATCATCTAAAAATGAAGCCCATCCTTCACCACATAATCCCCAAATCTCACCATTCTCAAGCACTTGTTCAATAAAAGATGCATATTTCTGTTCAGGTGTTAATTGTTTGCTTGCTTCTAATTGTTCCGGATCAATCATTTTCATTCTCTTTGACACATATTTATTTTGATATAGTTCACATTATATGTAGATTTAAACAACCATTTCAAATGAATTTTTAAATTTTAATATTGAATTGATATTTTCTTATCAACGTTTGTTGGCTTAAATCATGCCATTGTTGCTCAATGAAAGTATTTTCGTAGTCCTTAAAAACACTTTTACAGCACTTATTTTCAATAAAATTAAAGCGCTTCTAAATGTAAAATACTTTGTCGAATTCCGTCTGCTCTTAACCATGCAAAATCATAGCTTGCATTTGCCAATGCCAATACTCTGCGTTCAAATTCATCCCATAAAGGTTTAACTTGCTTAGATTCTATTCCGAGTCCGCTATCATGGGCCAAATTTCGATTTTTTTCACAGATTTTAAGGGCATGATAATACTTTCTACCTTTTGAAGCGGAGTCCAAAACACGTACTCGTTTACTATGAATAAACCCTTCTACGTGCTGTAAATCAGCTAAAGGCAATAAAGGCACAAGGATTTGATCAAGTTGTGCATCTAAACGCTTCCACACAGCCAGCCGCTGTTCAGATGAGTATGTATTCCACTGAATCACTTCATGATTAAAACGACGACAACCTCGACAAACTGAATCACCAAATACCGTTGAACAACGGCCTGCACAAGGCGTTAATGAAGGTATACGACGTTGGCTATTCAAAATAATATCCTCAAACAAACAATGTAGCACACATTTTCAATGCTGATTTTCAATTAAGCCATACTATATATGGTATATAAAAAATGTTAAAGCACTAGATTTAGTATTTAAACCCATAAAAATTGTCTGCCTTAAAAATTCACTACAATGTGTATGGATTTCTCGCATATTCCAATAAATCGCGCTAAAATATGCGCCTTAAATTTTATCCTATTATTATACATTTGGAGTTTTCCATGAACGCTACTGTAGAACAGCTTGCACCTGTAGAACAGCAAGCGACCTCTGGTTGGGTTGTTGCAGCGCTTTATCAATTCAAAGAAGTTCAAGATCCTAGCGATCTTCAACAACGTCTTTTAGACTTGGTAAAAACGATCAACCTTTGTGGGACTCTAATTGTTGCAGGTGAAGGAATTAACGGTACAGTTGCAGGTGATCGACAAGCAATTGACAGCATGAATCAATTCCTTTTAGGTGAAGGTTTCAATGCGATGGAATATAAAGAATCGCATAGTGATGAAAAACCTTTCCGTAAAATGAAAATTAAGCTTAAAACTGAAATTGTAACGCTCGGTGTTGAAGTAAAACCGCGCGATCTTGTGGGGCATTATCTTGACCCTAAAGAGTGGAACGAACTGATTGCACGTGATGACGTGATTTTGATTGATACACGTAATGACTACGAATACAAAGCAGGTACGTTTAAAGGGGCAATTGATCCTAAGACAGAAACGTTCCGTGAGTTTCCAGAATATGTAAAACAAAACCTAGAACAGCACAAAGACAAAAAAATTGCGATGTTCTGTACAGGTGGTATTCGTTGTGAAAAATCAACATCATTATTGCTTCAAGAAGGCTTCAACGAGGTTTATCACTTGAAAGGCGGTATTTTAAAATACCTAGAAGAAACCCCTGCTGAAGAAAGCATGTGGGAAGGCGAATGTTTTGTTTTTGATGGTCGTACAGCCGTTACACATGGCGTAGAAGAAGGTCTAAATACCAAATGCCACGCTTGCGGATGGCCTTTGCTTCCAGAAGAAGTTGAATTAACCAGTTATGAGCATGGCGTTTCATGTAAATACTGTATCGATAAGACTTCAGAAAAACAAAAAGCTGGCTTCCGTATGCGTCAATCTCAAATTGTCGCGGCAAAACGTAAACGTCTTTAATTTAAAAAACCTGAGTTCGGAATAAGATATGTTCCCAACTATATGATACGCGGAAACGTCAGTCGCATTGTTCGAGGCAGGACTACATCTGCAATATACTGTTTTTGCAATATATTTGGTACATGATAGTATCTGTCGAGTTGGCGACTGACAAATGGTTTTGCCTACTTTTCCCGAAAGAAAAGTAGGTCGAACCGAAGGTTAATCCATTCATCTGACTTTAAATGATAAGACTCCGTTGTGCCTGATCTATCTTTTCAACAATTTAAATCAGCGTTTATCCCGAACTGATGTTAAATATCTAATCAATAAAAATCTTTTCGTTGTTGATACTGCAATATTTCAAACCGTAGCCTTAAAACTACGGTTTTTTATTGCCAAATTTAAATCACAAAAAATAAACAAAGTTCACCAATCTTAGTGATTGCTTTTCACCACAACATTGCTAACTTACTTGTATAAACTTAAATAAAATCAGCTTTTTAACGCACCAAAAAAACCGTGACTCACCTATCAGTTGTAATAATTTTAGGAGTACCGCTATGCAAAAAGTGACTTCAAAATATTCACCTCATTTGACTATGACACCTCATCACGCTGTACTGCATAATTTGAATATGTTGCGCAAACGCGTTGATCCATTAAAACTTGAAAAAAGCTTAAATCAACAGCCGCATTTTTTAATCCTGATTTTAGGTTTAGTCACAGGTTCTACCATCGCTATGGCAATCGGATTCGGCCTCAAAGCCAATTTTGCCCTGTCGTTATTACTCATTCTTATTCCCATCGCTTTATGTTATCTACTACGTAAAGTGTATATTTATACCCTGTTGCATTATCAAGATTGATTTTCGCTATTTGCTACAATTTCATACTGTTCATTTATGAAATAAAATCATAGGATGTTTCTAACATCCTATTTTTATTTATAAAATGACCGATTGGATTATTTCTATTATGGAGCAATTGGGGTACTTCGGTATTGCTCTACTCATGTTTTTGGACAATGTCTTCCCGCCCATTCCATCCGAAATTATTATGCCTTCTGCGGGTTTTGCTGCATCACAGGGTCAATTAACCTTATTGGGCGTTATTGTTGCAGGAAGTATCGGTTCTTTAATTGCCGCTGCAGCGCTTTATTGGATTGGCCGTAAAATATCGCACGAAGCCCTTTTCAAATGGATTGATCGATATGGTAAATATCTTTTTATCAAATCTGATGATGTCAAAAAAGCGCTAGATTGGTTTGAGCATTATGGACATCGTGTGGTCTTCTTTGGGCGTATGGTTCCTGCTGTTCGTTCATTGATTAGTATTCCTGCGGGTATGAGTCGTATGCCTTTTTGGAAATTTATGACTTATAGCGCATTAGGAACGATTATTTGGACGACATTCTTGGCATACGTTGGTTTTTATTTTGGAAATAATACCGAACTGATGCAGCAGATTTTCAGCCGTGTGGGTTATGTCATTATTGCAATATGCGTAATCGTTTGTAGTATTTGGCTGTATAAAAAACTTTATAAAACAAAATAGTATATGAAAAAATATACTGTTGTCGCGACATATACCTACTGGATAATATATAAATTATAGGATTGATATGGATTACGAATTTTGGCATCAACGTTGGCAGGAAAATAGAATCGGTTTTCACCTACCTCAACCCAATCCATTATTAGTCAACAATTTGCAGTTCCTTGAGTTGGCGAAAGATGCGCGTATTTTTATTCCACTGAGTGGAAAGTCCTTAGACATTGGCTACTTACTTGTTCAAGGATTCCGTATCGTTGCAATTGAATTAAGTCAAAAAGCAGTCGATGCGCTCATTGATGAATTGCAGCTTGAATTCACGCAGCATCAAGTTGGTGATTTGATTCATTATCAACATGAACGACTCGACTTATTTGTGGGTGATGTTTTTCATCTCAACAAAAATCTACTGGGTCATATCGATGCAATCTATGATCGGGCAGCATTGGTTGCTTTGCCTGAAAAGACACGTATTCAATATGCAGCTCATCTGACTGAATTGGCGCATGTTCCTCAGTTAATCATCAGCTATGAATATGATCAAAATAGTTATGAAGGCCCGCCTTTTTCCGTCACTGAAGCTGAAATTCGTCAACATTATCAAAAGGCTTATCAGATTCTATTACTTGAACAAGTGGATTTATCGGACAGTTTCAAAGGGCAAAATGCGATGGAAAAAGCTTGGTGTTTAAAACCTAAAATTGAGTAATCAAAATACATATTAATCATACATAAAGTTCTTTTAACAAAAATATCATCAATCTACTCTCTAGGGCGGAGCACCGAGATAAACAGATCGAATAAAACCTTATCTATTTGCTCTGAGGGCAGTTATTGTTAAATCTCTTGTTGATTAGAAAGTGCCATAAACTTGGACTGGCTCACTCTCATTTCTTCAATTAACCAATTTTTAAAAAGCATTTTATCTACATCGTCTTCAAAAGGAGCGGTTGAAAGCAAATAGTAAGCAGAACCATCTGGGTCAATTGGTGTAAGCATTTCAAATAATTGAAAATCTAACTCTTTTTCAACCATATAGCCTGACACGACAGTTGCTCCTAAACCTGCTAAACAAGCCTCTATACATAAATAAAAATGCTCTAAAGTCAATTTTTGAAACCCTTTAAACTGACCTTTATATCGATCATTCAGTTGCGTCCATAATTTGGGTCGTGAGCTAGAAACAAAAAGCTGTTGGGTTAAATATGAATCATTTTTTCGTGCAATACAAAGCACATATTCGTCTGCTATTTTTTCACTATAAACAGCCTTCCCCCAATCAAAATCATTGCGTCTTAAAGCCAAATCAATCGCTTGGGTTTCAAAATCAACGTCACCACCATCGGTTAATAAACTGATCTCGATCTGTGGATGACGTTGCTTAAATTGAATTAATCGAGGAATAAGCCACTTCATCGCAATAGTTGGTTCACATGAAAGTGTCAGTGTTTTCTGAGACTGAGATTGTGCTTTTAACTGCGCCAAACACTGATCAATTTGTGGAAAGACCTGCTGACAACAGTCAAACAATACTTCACCATCACTCGTCAGTTGTAATTTCTTCCCCTCACGAATAAATAGTGTAAAACCAAGCACCTCTTCGAGGTTCTTTAATTGCTTACTAACTGCGCCCTGCGTCACAAACAGTTTTTTTGCAGCGATTGTTACGCTGCCATAACGTGCCACATAATAAAAAAACTTCAGGGAATTCAATGATAATCGCTCAATCATTCCAAAAACTCATCAATGAATAAGAATTAAATTCGATTTTAACTATAGCAAATATATGAAAAATATATAAATCCTTTAATTCAACCCAATCAAGGTAAAATGAGTGAATGAAATAATAATGATTGCAACAGTCACCTTACTTGCTGTCATCAGCCCAGGAGCAGACTTCGCATTGGTGAGTCGAAATAGCTATTTATATGGGCGTAAACAAGGCATTTATACCGCCTATGGTATTGCTTGTGCAGTGTGGATTCATATTGGTTATAGTTTGATGGGGCTTAGTTTTTTACAACACGTATTGCCTAGCTTATTGCATATTATTCAATATATTGGTGCGGGCTATTTGATGTATATCGGATACCAAACTTTTACGCAACAACAAATGAATGACAAAGAAAACAGCAGTTTCATTCGTCCGTGGCAGGCATTTAGACAAGGTTTTCTCACCAATAGTTTTAATCCTAAAACGACTTTATTTGTAATGAGTATCTTTGCACAACTTCTTAGCTCTGAAAATCATCTGCCAAAACTGATTGCTTATGGCTTTTTTATATCATTAAGTCATTTGATTTGGTTTTTAGCAATATCTGTATTTTGCTCTACTCCCACAATCAGAAATAAAATTCTAACCAAACAAATCATCATCAATCGTATGATCGGAATTATTCTCAGTACTTTGGGATTCTGTCTCTTTCTAACAAATTGAGAATTAATTTCTTCAATTTTCAGTCTCAATACTAAAACGCAAAACATAAAAAAGCACCTACGAAAGGTGCTTTTCAATACAATCAAATGATTAACTTGCTGTGTGATATATGAGCCGCAATTGTAGCAACACCAGAAATATCATTTCGCTGGTGTATGGTACATCAGATAGATTTCATTTAAATTGTCTGGAATTTCTTCCGCAATTTCATCCATCAATTGCCCATTGCGACGGAAAGACTCCATTTGAGGATCTTCATCATCGACACCGCTAAACACCATCATTGGTAGCGTTAAATCAACGACTTGCTCTTCGTATTCTGGTGCAAACCAAGCATCTTCATTCAGGAACATCGCGTCAACAAAACCAACGCTCCAATCGCCCAGACTTGATTCAACATCGGCTTCTTCAATTTCAAAAGGAAATTCAATCCCTTCTTCATTGGCTAAATTTTGGCGAATCGAATCTAGCCATGCTTTAATTTGTGCAATGATTTCAGCAGGTACTTTCTTTTGATTTTTATCAAATAACTCATCAAGCCATTGATCAAAAGTTGGGCCTACCGCAGTCGCACATAAAAATCCATGAGTCGCAGCAAAATCTAGACCATATTCATTTTGGTCACCATCTAAATAGTCACTTAACAGATCTAAATCTAAAGCACTCATTTTATTTCCAGTTCAATGTGTATCAGGGTGAAGCATAGCATTTTCCGACACTATGCCCAATGTATTTTTAATCTTCTTCATCGTCGTCTAGATCGTCATCATCAAGATCATAATCAAAATCTTTTAATTCGCGTTCTAAACGGCGTTGAGCAAGTAAGTCATCTATTAAACGACGCTTTTCTAAGGATTCTTTAGCGCTAATTTTGCTTGATGACTCATCAAAACTAACATCATCATCACCGTAGTTATCATCTAGTTCAAAATCTGTAGAAGACACTAAAACTACCTCATAATGAAAAAAAGTGAATGGGTCTAGCCGCTATTTATCCCGCTTCTAAAAACTTGTCAAGTTTTATTTACTTTTTTTGCAATTAAATCGGTTTGGGGGCTTTTTTTCTGACCAGTTTTTGTGGCATGATATAATCCACCCTGCGTCTTTCTGTTTTACTGCTAGTTCAAGGTCGAGACACGCATGGGATGAACTTGAAAATAACAATTTCACCCCCACCTATTTGTACTGAATTTAAATTTTTAATATTTCATCAGGCAGCTCTTTTCGCTGTATTTTGCTGATGGAATACGCAAACTATTCACAGATTTATTAATATGAATTGTGCTGTCATGCACGGTTTTTTACTGCCACTGATTCAACGAGAAGAGAGTAAAGATGAGCGAAATGCATTCCCCTACCTCACAAGTAGCGGCTCTTATTAGCCGAGGCAAAGAACAAGGTTACTTAACCTACGCTGAGGTTAACGATCATCTCCCAGACTCGATCACCGAAAGCGAACAAATTGAAGACATTATCCAAATGCTTCAAGACGTTGGTATTCCTGTACACGAACGTGCACCAGAATCTGACGATACAATGTTCGAAGGAAATAGCGAAGCTGCTGATGAAGTTGCAGAAGAAGAAGCTGCTGCCGTACTTGCTTCTGTAGAAAACGAACCTGGTCGTACCACTGACCCTGTACGTATGTATATGCGTGAAATGGGTACTGTTGAACTGTTGACACGTGAAGGCGAAATTAGCATTGCCAAACGTATCGAAGAAGGTATTCGTGACGTATTGCATTCAATCGCATACTGGCCAAATGCTGTAGAAGTTGTTTTACAAGAATATAAAGATTATGAAACAGGCGAACGTCGTCTTGCCGATATTTTGTCAGGTTACTTAGACCCTGAGTCAGACGAAGTCATTCCAGAAGTGATTGAAGAAGAATCTGAAGAAGCGTTAGAAGATGATGAAAGCGCATCGGCTAAACCGACTAAAGACGTCAAACTAGATGATGATGACGAAGAAGAAGAATCTTCTGAAGGCGATGATGATTCAGAAGGTGAATCAGGTCCAGATCCAGAAATTGCGAAAGCACGTTTTGATGAATTAACTTCAGTTTGGAATACAGCAAAAGAAACCCTCGCTAAACACGGTCGTAACAGTGCCGAAGGCAAAGAAGCGATTGAAGCGCTTGCTGCTGTCTTTATGATGTTTAAATTTACACCACGTTTATTTGATATTATTTCTGAAATGATTCGTGGTACGCATGAACAAATTCGTACCTCTGAGCGTGAAGTAATGCGTTATGCAGTACGTCGTGGTCGTATGGATCGTACTCAATTCCGTACATCGTTCCCAGGTCAAGAGTCAAATCCAGCTTGGTTAGATGAGCAAATTGCAAAAGCACCGACTGAAGCAAAAGCATATTTAGAAAAAGTTCGTCCAGATGTATTAGCTTTCCAACAAAAGATTGCGGATATTGAAAAAGAACTGAATCTGAATGTGAAAGAAATTAAAGACATTTCTAAACGTATGGCGATTGGTGAAGCAAAAGCGCGTCGTGCGAAAAAAGAAATGGTTGAAGCCAACTTACGTTTGGTAATTTCGATTGCGAAAAAATACACCAACCGTGGTTTGCAATTCCTTGACTTGATTCAAGAAGGTAACATTGGCTTGATGAAAGCCGTGGATAAGTTTGAATACCGTCGTGGTTATAAGTTCTCGACTTATGCAACATGGTGGATTCGTCAGGCGATTACTCGTTCGATTGCAGACCAAGCGCGTACCATTCGTATTCCAGTACACATGATCGAAACCATTAACAAGATCAACCGTGTGTCTCGCCAATTGCTTCAAGAAATGGGGCGTGAACCGACACCTGAAGAGTTAGGTGAACGTTTGGAAATGGATGAAGTTAAAGTTCGTAAAGTGCTTAAAATCGCGAAAGAACCGATTTCTATGGAAACACCAATTGGTGATGATGAAGATTCGCATCTTGGTGATTTCATTGAAGATGGCAACATCACCTCTCCAGTGGATGCTGCAACTTCAGAAGGCTTGAAAGAAGCAACTCGTGAAGTTTTGGAAAACCTCACCGAACGTGAAGCTAAAGTATTGAAAATGCGTTTTGGTATCGATATGCCAACAGATCATACTTTGGAAGAAGTGGGTAAACAGTTTGACGTAACACGTGAACGTATTCGTCAGATTGAAGCGAAAGCTTTACGTAAACTTCGCCACCCTTCTCGCTCAGAACATTTACGTTCTTTCTTAGAAAATGACTAATCTAAGATTACTTTAGGGACTTGAAAAACAATCGAGTATCCCCATTTAGTAATTAAGAGAAATACAAAGCCTGCATTCTCGCAGGCTTTGTTTATAAATTAGAGGTGAATCATGTTAGACCGCACTCCATCTCGCGAATTACAAGAAGATCTTTGGGTTTTTCCAATGGATTACCCAATTAAACTGATTGGCAATGCGGGTGAAGAACTCAAAGGTGCAGTTGTAGGAATTTTGGTAAAACATTTCCCAGAATTTGACGAAGCGACACTTGTTGTACAACCATCACGTACAGGCAAGTATCATTCGATTACTGCGCAATTACGTTTTGATGAGCTTGAACAAGTTCATGCCCTTTATGCTGATCTAGCTGCTTGTGAACATATTCGTACTGCTCTTTAATCTGCTATGATTAAAAATCTTTTTCTCAGTTATGTCCTAGCGAGTTTATGTATAACTCATAGTTATGCAGATAATCGCTTGGTCGGTAACTGGGAAATGATTTTTGAATACGGAAAAGAAAGACCTCTGCATGAAGTCATTTCTTTCTCTAAGAAAGGAATCGTTTCATTTTCTAATGGTATTTGTGCAAAATATAAAGTAGATCAAAATCAATTATTTTTTATAACCAACAAATTATCTCAAGACGTTAGTATTCCTTTATCGTGGAAAATTAACCAAGATGACACGTTATCACTTGGAGAAAATCTCGCAAAAGCCAATATTTATAAAAAAATATCCTCTATAGCAGACACGTGTGACTTGTTTAAAAATTGGCAAACAATTCAAAAAGATGATTTTGAATTTACAATACCGAAAGATTGGTCATATCAGACATCTGCTGAAAGAAATAATACGCATTATAGATTATTTATTGCCAATCCAAATGCCAATAAACAAGTTATGATCATGGCATCTAAATTAATAACTTATGATCAATTTCAACCTACATTTCTTAGCTATCTCAACACCATTGCTAAAAAATTTCCTTTTCCAATAATTTATCACTCAATAAAACACACGCAATTGTCTGATTATCAATTAAATCATGATGATATTTTTATTGCAGAAAGTCCAATGATTACAAGTTTAGCTTTTTTAGAAAAACATAATGATTGGACATCTGTGATCATAGCGACACAAAATAAAGACGATCTAAAAGAAATTCCAAAAATCGTTAAATCCATTAAATTTCAAAACCATACAATAGTTTCAGACTAAGAAAAAAACACGCTACAAGTGTGCATTTTTTACACCTCTAAAATTAATTAAAGATAAAGTTTTACTTAATCCCATCCTGATATTTCACCGAAGCATGTGCACCATTACAAAATGGTTTGTTCGATGATTTTCCACAACGGCACAATGCCTGACGGTTACGAATTTCATAAGACTGCCTATCTGCACTTTCTACACGCACTCCGCCACGTACCATTAATGGCCCACTACAACCAATTCCAGGATCTTCAATGGGGTAAATGCCCGCATCTTCAGCAGTTTCTATAGGCTGCAAAGTTTTCTTATCCCAAACCAATAAACGTCCTGCGGCGCAATTATGTACCATAAATTCAGTCAGTTGCTCGTGTTCTTTACCTTGCATTTGAACTTCATTCCAAACACGATTACCGTTGTCGCAAAATCTTGAGAATGCACAATAATTTTCATTATCCGTTAAAATTTGAGTAGGCCCATCAATTTCTGAAGAACCTTCGAGCAATGGTGCAAAGTTTTTTGCTTCAGTTAAATCTTCCCCTGCTTTTAAATGTGATCCATCGCAGAATGGTGCTTTTTTACTGTGTCCACAGCGACACAAATACATTTTATCTTGGGTTTCAAACGCTTTACCTTCACGATAGCGTCCTGAATTCCCCGTCTCATTTTTTTCAATAAAAACTTGTAAGAGTTTCGGGCTTCCATGAACTAAATACGGACCATCTTTGGTCACTTGAATATAGATTGTTTCTGGTGCAGCTGTTGAACCTGTTTGAATAATATAACGCGGTTGTGTGGTCATTCTTAATATCATCCATGTCATTGTTATCTTTTATAGAATGGATAAAAAATATTCTCATTTCTCTTTTGATGATCATTTTCAGGAATATCTTGATATCACCTCCTTAGACTTAGCCATCTTTGCTAAACTTCTTTATAATCTATTTTATTTGAATTTTTAAAGGACGCATGTCTGTGAATGATGCTGTTCTAAAACCCTCTCTTATTATTCGTCAATATCTCGAACTCACCCCTTATTCAGACCGTTTTCAAGAAATGAAAAACTATACTGAGCAGCGTGATGAACACTCCCCTGACCAACTGTGGATTTTGCAACATCCCGATGTACTCACCCAAGGGCAAGCAGGAAAACCTGAACACATTTTAATTCCGACAAATATTCCTGTCGTTCAGTCGGATCGAGGTGGTCAAGTCACGTGGCATGGTCCAGGTCAAATGGTCATTTATTTCATGTTTGATCTCAATCGTTTGAAATGGAATGTACGTACACTCGTAACTTATGCAGAGAATCTCATGATTAATCTGCTAAAAAAATACGATATCGAAGCCTATGCAAAACCAGATGCGCCTGGCGTCTATGTCAATGATCAAAAAATTGGATCACTTGGATTTAAGATTCGTAAAGGCCGCAGCTACCACGGTTTAGCTTTTAATATCGATTGTAATTTAGATGGTTTTCATACCATTAACCCATGTGGTTATGCAGGTTTGGAGATGGTTCGTATTTGTGATCTCGTTAAAAATTATCCCAATTACAAGCAATTATGTCATGATGTGATTGAATATTTGCAACAGAGCGGTTACTTTAATGACGTTAAAGTCATTTCCGAATAAATGACTTTCTTTTTGCATTAAAATAAATTAGAGTAATTACTCTAAAATAGAAATACAACTCATAAAAGGGACAAGCGTGTGATTTCAAGTAAATCTGTCAAACCCGCTTTAGAACAAGCTTATGTCAAAGTCATGATGGATGTGATTGGCAGAGGCTTAGTGATGGCGAGTCAAGTTGATGACGAAATAAAACATGAAGTATCAGTACTTCCTGTTGGTTTTACCCTATCAATGAAGGTATTTCCAAACGGTGCTGCTTTCATTGCTCGAGTTAAACAAAACCATCAGTTAGAACTGGTCAAATCTTTAGACACTAAACCTGATCTTTCAATCATTTTTAAACATGTTCATCATGCTTTTTTAGTTTTTTCATTCCAAGAAAGTACAGCACAAGCTTTTGCCAATGACCGTATGATCGCAGATGGTGATGTGGCTTATGCAATTCGTTTAGTGCGTTGTTTAAATAAAATGGAAGCTTTAATTTTACCAAAACTGGTCGCTGAACTCGCAGTGAAAGAATACCCTGCCGATTTGTCGTTAAAAGAAAAACTAACCAATGCTGCAAATATTTATCTAAAAGTTGCCCAATCATATTTAAAAGGGAGTGCATAACCCATGGCTAAACCATATTACGAATTTTTCTGTCCTGTAAAAGTGATTGCTGGCCATGCTGCACTCGAACATATTCCTTTTGAATTGGCTGTTTTAGGCTCAAAACGTCCAATGATCATTACAGACAAAGGTGTGCGTGCCAATAATCTTTTGGCACCGATTGAGGCATCTTTTGAATCAACTGATATTGAAATCGGTTTTATTTTTGATGATGTACCACCAGATTCAAGCTTAGAAGCAGTACGTGCAGCAGCTCAAGCTTATCGTACGAATAATTGTGATGCCATTATTGCCGTTGGTGGTGGTTCAGTCATTGATACTTCTAAAACTGCAAATATTCTCGTTTCTGAAGGCGGTGATGATCTTTTAAAATATTCAGGTGCGCATAATTTACCTAGACCACTTAAACCGTTTTTTGTGATTCCAACAACATCGGGTACGGGATCTGAAGTCACACTGGCTGCTGTGGTATCTGACAATCAGAAAAATGTGAAATTAGCATTTGCATCAAACTATTTAATGCCACATGCTGCAATTTTAGACCCTCGCATGACTCAAACATTGCCACCGCATTTAACCGCGATGACAGGTATGGATGCCATGACACATGCGGTTGAAGCCTATACGTGTATTGCAGCAAACCCGATCTCCGATGCTTATGCAACGGCTGCAATCAAAAAAATCAGCAATAATCTGTTCAATGTTTTAGAAAATCCAACAGATGCAAATGGTCGTCTTGAATTAGCACAAGCATCAACTATGGCAGGGATTGCTTTCTCCAATTCTATGGTCGGTATTGTTCATTCTCTAGGTCACGCTTTAGGTGCTGTTGCACATTTACCGCATGGTTTATGCATGAACTTATTCTTACCTTATGTTTTGGAATACAACAAAGATGTGAATGGCGACAAAATCGCAGATTTACTTTTACCACTTGCTGGACCTGACATTTATGCGCAGACGCCTGCAAATGAACGTGCTAATAAAACTATTGCAACGTTAAATGAAATTCGTGATCGTCTGCATGCTTTAACCAAACTTCCTCGTACTTTGAGCGAAACAGGTAAAATCACGAAAGAACAACTCGATGATGTTGCAGAAAAAGCCTTGAATGATGGTTCAATCATTTTTAATCCAAAAGAAGCAACACTGAAAGACTTAAGAGCTATTTTAGAAAAAGCATGGTAATTCCCTAACAATGCCCGAAGAATAGTGTCTGAAAAAGCCCAATGTTTGATCAACATTGGGCTTTTTTTATATTGAACCCAAAGTCATCTATTTTTTGGACAATTTGGTATATTTTCTGCTAAAAAAACTAACAAAGTTACTGACAAAAGCTACCTTTTTAGAGTAGATTGGCGAACTTTTGTTTTATTTGTAGGGGGGATCGTTCGTCTCAAACGATCCTTATAATATGACTGATCCTTGATCAACGATTAAGAGGACAACGCCGTTGACAAATATCCCTGGGACTCAATCGGCAGCTAAACTGCAAAAAACGCTTGGCTTTTGGCACATCATTATTATTGGTTTGGCATATATCCAACCCATGACCCTATTTGATACTTTTGGTTTAGTATCTGAAGAAAGTCATTATCACGTTCCAACGTCTTATATTATTGCACTGATTGCAATTTTATTTACATCCATTAGCTATGGTCATATGATCCGCCGTTATCCTTCGTCGGGTTCTGCATATACCTATGCGCAAAAATCTATTCACCCGAATGTCGGCTTTATGGTCGGTTGGTCATCTTGGTTAGATTATTTACTCTCACCAATGGTCAATATCATTCTTGCTGTGATTTATTTGGAAGCACTCTTCCCTGAAATCAACCATTGGGTTTGGGTGATTGGTTTAACTGTTGTAATGACTGTAGTGAATTTACGTGGTGCTAAATTCGTTGCAAACTTTAACAGTCTGAT
The DNA here is from genome assembly GCF_002233755.1 of Acinetobacter piscicola. Taxonomy (GTDB): domain Bacteria; phylum Pseudomonadota; class Gammaproteobacteria; order Pseudomonadales; family Moraxellaceae; genus Acinetobacter; species Acinetobacter piscicola. The sequence continues at coordinate 36,051 of NZ_KZ268705.1, forward strand.
TGTCTTTGTACAGCTGGGTGTGATTGCTTACTTCACATGGATGGTTTATCAACTTCTTGCAAGTGGTGTCAATGCTGATGGTACTTTGGTCAACGCCAAATATCAGTTATGGAGTTTAGAGCCATTTTGGAATGAGATGACTGCATTAGGCCCACTAATCACTGGTGCAACATTACTGTGCTTCTCGTTCACAGGCTTCGATTCATTGAGTTCTCTTGCTGAAGAAACCAAAGATACTGAAAAGACATTACCACGTGCAATTTTCATGACTGCATTATTTGCTGGTGTGATCTTTATCATCAGTACTTACTTCATGCAAATTTACTTTCCGAATGATCCTAAAACCTACTTTGAAGATGTTGCTGCGACGCAACCAGATATTCTTCTAGCAGTGGGTGGTGCTGCCTTCAAAACAGTTGTGCTGTATTTTGCAATTGTGACTGTCATGGCTTCGGGGATTTCAGCACACGCCGGTGTATCACGTTTGATGTATGTGATGGGTCGTGATGGGGTGATTAATAAGAAAATCTTTGGTCATATTAGTCCAAAAAGCTTTACCCCTTCTTACAACATTTTGATCGTGGGTGCTGTAGCTTTAACTGCTGGCTTTATGGATCTTGATATTGTTATTTCAATGATCAGTTTTGGTGCTTTAACTGCATTTACATTTGTAAATTTATCGGTGATTTCACGCTATGCGCTGCGTGATGGCCGTACCAAAACATTTAAAGATATTTTAAGCTTTGTGATTATTCCTTTGCTTGGTTTTATTAGTATCTTTGCAATGTGGCTTGAAATTGAAGAAACCGCTTTAAAATTCGGTTTGTGGTGGGCGATGTTCGGTATCCTTTACTTGGGTTATAAAACCAAAGGTTTCCGTTACCCTGCTCCACAACATAATGAACATGAATAAGCTTTCGCTTGCATGATTCAAAATCGACAAAAGGCGCATTATGCGCCTTTTGTTTTTCATTCGATTTAGTGCTTAGCTTTAAGCTGAAAATTTATTCACAATTGCTTGAACACGTTTTGCATAAAGTTTCGCTGTTTCTAAATCACCTGAAGGAATTTCGCTTACACTTGCATCTGCTGGAGATTGAACCAGTAAGCCTACAGAACCACCCAGATTATTCACATCAGCACGCGTCGCGGCTTTGGTATTTGATGGCGCAAGACCTAAACTCACCCAAATACCACCGTGTTGTGAAGCCAGTGTTTGTAAGCTGATTAAAGTCACTTGTTTATCACCGTTCATACTTGCACTATTAGTAAAGCCAGCAAATACTTTATCTTTCCAACCTTGGGTAAACCAAATTTTAGACGTTGCATCAGCAAACTTTTTAAACTGCCAAGGCACGCCTGCCATATACGTTGGTGCACCAAAAACAATACCTTGAGCAGCATTCAGCTTGTCCCAAGCATCTTCAGCAATATTGCCCTCCTGATCAACCTCAATCAATTGCGCATCAATTTCATGTGCAAATGTTTCTGCAATGACTTTGGTATGACCATAACCTGAATAATAAACAACAGCGATATTTGACATTATGAATTCCTCATGGATAAACGTTTGGTTTTAAATAAATTTATTAAAATTAAATCTTTACATAACTTGGGATAACTGCGGTTAAATCCTGTTTTAATTTCTGAGTAGACTCTCCAACCAAAACCTCAAATGCATTTTGTTCAATTCCATCAAAAACTTGTTCTGCAACGGTCTTTGGTGAAATTTTTGGAATGTCCAAAGTCTGCGTTAAATCCGTATCGATAAAACCAACATGCACGCCCATCACATGTACATTCGACGGACTCAAAGCTTGTCGTGTCGAATTGGTATAAGACCACGCCGCAGCTTTAGAAATAGCATAACTTGCAAGAAATGTACTCGGTTCCCAAGACACATCAGACAAAATATTGACGATATAACTTTCACTATTTTTCTGCAAAATTGGAGAGAAATGTTGAGTACTACCGATAACACCATACAAATTGGTTTCTAAGACTTTGCGTGTTGTTGTGATTATTTCTGCATCTACTGGGCTTTGATTTAATCGTGCAATTCCTGCATTGTTAATGAGTACATTAACATCACCGCATTCTGCAACTGCTTTTTGAATAGATTCCGTATCTGTAACATCAATCTGAACTGGAATAATACCGTCTTGGTCAAAACCTACTGTACTACGCATACCTGCATATACTTTTTTAGCACCACGCTGTAATGCTTCTTGGGCTAATACCAATCCTAATCCACGATTAGCACCTGTAACAAAAACCACTGCATCTGTTATTTTCATTGGACTATGCTCAAAATTGAAGAGTCTTTATTTCATATTGAAGATCATTCGCTGAACTTCACTCGATTTGATTTAATTATGATATACTTTTGAAACCTAGTATCAATTAGTTACTAGTTGGTAACTGGTCTCTTTTTTGTATGAATTACATTAAAATTTTATGATCGAGGTAAATTTAAAATGACTAACGCTTTCAATTTTAATATTTTTCATCCGAATTGCCCTGCTCGATCTTTTTTTGAAAAATTTGCAGATAAATGGATTCTATTAATTATTTATTGCTTAGATCAACAGTCTCAGCATTTTAATGAGTTGAAAAAAAACCTTGTAGGAATTTCGCCAAAAGTACTTTCACAAAAATTAAAAGTCTTAGAAAGAGACGGTTTTATTTCACGTACCATTCACGAGAATAATGTCATTCGCGTTGAATACGCCCTCACCCCTTTAGGTTTGGAATTTGCTCAAACAGCATTGTCGTTCAAGATATGGGCAGAAGGAAATATGCAACACGTGATTCGTGCGCAAAGAAAATTTGATGCAGCTCAAATTGAACTTGAGCAAAAAACTGAAATAATGACCATAACTGAATAAGCAAGATGATAAATATTAATTGAGTGTTTAGTATCTACTGATTCAAGAGTATCAAAACTATTTTTATTGAAAAATTAAGAATTAAGAAAAATTAGAAAAGTTTTACTGTTATAGATTTAAGATACCAAAGCAAGTTTATGTTTGAACTTGCTTTGGTTTTATCGCAATATAAATTCAAGGAATTAAACCAATTCTTTAAACCCTTGCTGACGCCATGCTTCATATAAGATCACAGCTGTTGCATTGGATAAATTTAAACTACGAGAGTTTGGCGCCATCGGCAGACGAATCCAATGTTGTTGCGGAAACATCATACGAACATCTTCAGGTAAACCACGCGTTTCTGGCCCCATTAACAAAGCAATCGGACGATTTAAATCTGAGGTATGTGGTGTTTCAGTGCCTTTGGTCGTGAGCGGATAAATTGCGTTCTGGTCGATACCTTGCGCTTCTAAATGAGCCAAACATTCTGCAAAATTTTCCCAAACTTTCATATGCGCCCATTCATGATAATCCAAACCTGCACGGCGCAGTTTTTTATCATCCAACTCAAACCCCAGTGGTTTGACCAAATGTAATTGCGCACCAGTATTGGCACATAAACGGATGATATTCCCAGTATTTGCAGGAATTTCAGGTTCAAATAAAACAACATGAATCACAAGATATCTCTACTTTAAAATCTCCCCGAACCCCGCTTTCTTAAAGCGAGGAACTTCCCCATTTTTAATGGGAGCTTGGGAGGAATTGCCATTGCAACTGTTCGCGTAAATTCACCACTTCACCAATAATGGTCAAAGTAGGTGCTTGAATATGATTTTCTTCAACTTTTGAAGCAATATCTGCCAAAGTTCCTACCACCACTTTTTGGTCTGGCGTTGTACCTTTTGAAATAAGTGCAACAGGCATAGTTGGGCGCTGACCATGTGCAATAAGCTGTTCACAAATTTTTTCCAAGCCTACCAAGCCCATATAAAGGACAAGGGTTTGGTTTTCATAAACCAACTCATTCCAAGGTAGCTCAGGTGAACCCTCTTTCAAATGTCCAGTCAAAAAACGAACGCTTTGTGCATAATCACGATGAGTGAGTGGAATCCCGGCATAAGCAGAACAACCTGAAGCAGCCGTAATTCCTGGCACAACCTGGAAAGTCACTCCCGCTTCATAAAGCTCTTGAATTTCTTCACCACCACGCCCAAAGATAAATGGATCACCACCTTTCAAACGACAAACACGTTTACCTTCTGAAGCATATTGAACCAATAGTGCATTAATACCATCTTGAGGAACAGAATGATTTGAACGTGCTTTACCTACATAGATTTTAGTCGCATCACGACGACACAATTCTAAAATAGGCGCTGAAACAAGACGATCGTAAATAACCACATCGGCTTGTTGCATCAATCTGAGCGCTTTTAGGGTTAATAACTCTGGATCGCCCGGCCCTGCACCAATTAGATACACTTCGCCTTTTGGTTTTTTCCACTTCGTCAAAGCTTGTTCAATTAGATGATCAGCTTCAACGATATTGTCATTAAACACTTGTTCTTTTAGTGGACTTGCATACAAGTCTTCCCAAAAGATACGACGCTCATCAGGATTGATAATCTTTTCTTTAACAACCTTACGCCACTTCCCTGAAAAATCAGCAAGTTTCCCCATACCATGTGGAATAACAGCTTCTAATTGAGTACGGATTTGACGAGATAAAACAGGAGATGCACCATTGGTAGCAATTGAAACAACCAATGGCGAACGATCAATAATCGCTGGCACCATAAAGCGGCAATGCGGAGGGTCATCAACACTATTGACTAAGACATTTAAATCTTCGCACGCTTCAAAAACAGCTTGATTCACTGCACTATTATTGGTCGCAGCAATCACTAAACGATAGCTACTGAGGCTAATTTGATCATCAAATTCGGCCTGATGGAATTGTCCCTGAGTTGCATGAACAATTTCCAACAAGCTTGGTTCAATTTCAGGTGCAACCACATGAATGATTGCACCTGCTTTTGCAAGCAAAACTGCTTTACGATAGGCAATATGCCCACCACCGACAATCAGACAAGGTTGCCCTTGTAGCTTTAACGAGATTGGGAAAATTTCCACAGTGTTCCTCAAAAGTTCAAATCTGATTGTACTAAGCAATTTTTGTGCACAAAACTAAGTCATTTATCAACTTATTTATATTTAGTCGATAAAGGTTGCACCAGCCATGTACGGACGAAGTACTTCAGGCACTTCTATAGAGCCATCTGCACGTTGGTAGTTTTCCATCACTGCCAATAAGGTGCGACCTACAGCCAAACCTGAACCATTTAAGGTGTGTACCAGTTCAGTTTTCTTTTGATCTGCACGATAACGCGCCATCATACGGCGTGCTTGGAAATCCCACATATTTGAGCATGAAGAAATTTCACGATAAGTATTTTGGCTTGGTACCCAAACTTCTAAATCATAAGTTTTGCATGCACCAAAGCCCATATCCCCAGCACACAAGAGTACTTTACGATAAGGTAAGCCTAAAACTTGTAAGATGCCTTCTGCATGACCCGTTAATGCTTCTAACGCATCCATTGAATCTTCTGGTTTAACGATTTGCACCATTTCAACTTTGTCGAATTGATGTTGTCGAATCAAACCGCGTGTATCACGCCCATAAGAACCTGCTTCGCTACGGAAACATGGCGTATGCGCTGCGTACTTAAGCGGTAAACGATCTGCATCAATGATTTCATCACGGACAAAATTCGTTACAGGTACTTCTGCTGTTGGGATAAGGTAATATTCTTTTTCACCTTGTAATTTGAATAAATCTTCTTCAAATTTAGGTAATTGCCCTGTACCACGTAGTGAATCTGCATTCACCAAATAAGGCACATAAGCTTCGGTATAACCATTTTTAAGCGTATGCGTATCCAACATGAACTGCGTCAAAGCACGTTGTAAACGAGCCAAAGGGCCTTTTAAAACACTAAAACGAGTCCCCGTCAACTTAGTCGCAGTTTCAAACTCTAAGCCACCCATCATTTCGCCAAGATCTGTATGATCCTTAATCTCGAAATCAAATTGACGCGGTGTGCCCCATTTTAAAACTTCAACATTATCATTTTCATCTTTACCTTCAGGTACAGACTCATGTGGTAAGTTTGGAATAGATAAGAGTTTCGCTTCAAGTTCAGTTTGAAGTTCATTCAATTCAACTTCCGCAGCTTTGATTTCATCACCAATAGCACCCATGCGTGCCATGATTTCAGAAGCATCGCCACCTGATTTTTTGATTTGACCTACTTGTTTTGCACCCGAATTACGCTCAGCCTGCAAATTTTCAGTTCTAGACTGAATTTCTTTACGGCGAGCTTCTAGTGATGCCCATTCTTCAACGTTGAGTTGTACACCACGTTTTGCTAAGGCTAAATTTACAGCCTCAATATTATTTCTGAGTAATTTCGGGTCAATCATAGCCAATCTAAAGTAAGAAAAAAACTGACTATAGTGTAAGCTCTTCACTGGAAAAAATACAGTGACAGAGCATTACACAGACATGAATTGTGTGATTTGACAACAAATTATGGTGTTATAGGCTTTTCAACTACAGGTTCTACTTGCGGTAAGCTTGGTAAATATTCAGGTTTAATCAAATCTTTCGCCACTTGATACGGCAATTTGAGTTCTGGCATCCCATCTGCATAAGACGTTAATTCATATAATGGATACACAAAAACAATACCGTTTACACCGTAATAATAATTATCACTCAATTGTAACTTTTCACGAGTAATGTCTTTTTGAATCAACCAATTTGCATTGGCATCATAGAGTTGCTCTGCCACTTTTGCTTCGACATTTGGTTTTAAAATGTCTGTAAGCGCTAAACGCTTCTTGGTATTCAAATCAAAAGTTACATATTCATTGTGATACATGCCATGTGCAGCACCTGCTGAATAACTATAAGTTTGAATTACAAAAGTCGCTAAATTATTTTGCTGAGAAATAAAACGTACATAAATTGAATTTTGACTTAAACCTTTAGATGAAGACTCTGCTTCACTATTGACCTGAGCACTCGCATGACCTTGCTCAAAAGCATTCGGTATATCTTTTTTAATCCGAGTTAGGAAATAATCATCAATCCAAGCCACATTCGACTTCACTGTTTGTAAATCGTATTGAATACAACCGTCTTCATCGCAAAACTGTTTTTTGGGAATTTCAACACGTTCAACTTTAGCTTGAATCAGTGGAATCGCTTCTACTTGATGCTGAGTCGCTGCTTGCTCTGCTTGAGGTGCAGGCTTTTCTTGACATGCTGTAAGCATAAACATCGTCGATAAAAGAGATGAAAAAATCAAACCACTTTTAAAATTTACTTTCATTTCTATATCTTTAAAGCATATTAATTAATGAGCCTATCATAAAACTAGAAACCACAAATTAATATTCATAATTGTTAATTATTGAAATTCTGTTGATTTTTCCGACATATACAACATTTCATTTTTGATTTTCAAGCCTTTGTTTGAGCATAAAATCTCCTTCAATGTAAGGTATTTTATTTACGAATAAATATTCATCATCTCAAAAAATCATCACTTCGTAAGCTCTGCTGTTCTCCCAATGAGGTATAAAAAAAGCAATCCGAAGATTGCTCATTAAACAGATCAAAAACTTATTGATCAATAATATCTGTACCTTTAGGTGGTACAAAATTAAAGGTTGAGGCAGGAATCGATGCATTCACTTGGACATTGTTAAAACGCACTGTGGTTGTTTGCCCCAATGAATCTTGTAAGATCATTAAGGATGGTGCATTTTTCGCTCCAAAGCTAATCGTCAAACTTTGGAAAGCACCATCTTTTTGTTTTGGATACAAGGTGTAGTAAGTCTTAGCAGCATTGGGTTGAGTAATTCGATATGCTTTTTGAATCTGTTGTGTGTTACCACTCAATAACAATGCAGGTGTATTGGCAACTTGCTCATCTAAGCTTTGACGAACTGCTTGCTCTAAATCAGGATCATAAATCCAAACTGTTTTACCTGAAGTCACAATGGTTTGTTTTGCAGGTGTCGTTGTTTGCCAATAGAATTTACCAGGGCGCTCCACTTTCATCAAACCTTTAAAGGTCTGATTCATATGTTGTGCAGTCAAACCTTTCTTCTGAGCAACTTTACTTGATTGAGTAACTTTCGTACTTTGCTCAAAATCTGCTGTAAAGCTTTTTACACCACTTAATTGGCGTACTAAATTTGCAGTCGCTTGTTGCTCCGACGCAGCAGATGCTGCAAAAACTGTTGTGCTCATTACAGGTGCAAGCATAGTCGCACTGATTGCTACTGCACCCATCGTTTTACGAAGCATATTCATAAATTCACCTTTTATATATTTGCGTCATCGCAATTTGTAAGATGGTTCATCATAAACTAAATTTTAGCGCTAATATTAGAGAAAATAAGAGGTTTTGTATTGTTATTGGTGCAAAATGTAGAAAATATTCATCATGATGGAGATATGTTTTTAATTTTCAGACATAAAAAAACCCGCAATTAAGCGGGTCTTTTAGAACTCTTAAAACTTATGCAGTTTCAACAGTTACGTAGCGACGGCCAAACTGACCCTTCACTTCGAATTTGATTACGCCGTCAGCAGTAGCGAACAAAGTATGGTCACGGCCCATACCTACGTTTGCACCAGCGTGGAATTCTGTACCACGTTGACGAACGATAATGTTACCAGCAGTCACAGCTTGACCACCGTACATTTTAACACCTAACATTTTAGGGTTCGAGTCACGACCGTTCTTAGTCGAACCACCGGCTTTTTTAGTTGCCATGTCTATTTACTCCTAGTGATTAGCCTGCGATCGCAGTAATTTTCAACTCGGTATACCATTGACGGTGACCTTGTTGTTTACGGTAATGTTTACGACGACGCATTTTAACAATACGGATTTTGTCGTGACGACCATGACCAACCACTTCTGCAGTTACTTTTGCGCCAGCAACAACTGGAGCACCGATTTGAATGCTTTCGCCATTCACAACCATTAATACATCGTTAAATGTAATCGTTGCGCCAGTTTCAGCTTTCAACAATTCAACTTTAAGGGTTTCACCCTCAACAACACGGTGCTGTTTACCACCGCTTTGGATTACTGCGTACATATCGTACTCCAACTTACCCGTGTCGTCGTGCCGATAAAGGAATATACCGATCTTAATACGAACGCCACTGGGGGTTATACAAGGGCAAAGATTTTAAGTGATAATGAATTAAACAACAAGTCATTTTCATCAAATAATAGTATTGTGTGCTAAATAATCAAGCCTGAATATTCATTTTAAGACTCACCCATTGAATATATAGAATTTTTTTTGAAGTATTACAAAAATTGAAATAGATTTTTAAAACAAATCCGCTACTATGTAGCACAAAAGAATGACTGACTAAATGCGTGTTGTTTTACCTATACTTGGACATTTAAAGAACAAATCATTAGTATTCAGCACAATGACTGTTTTCTATAGCAACATTTATTGACGTTAATTGTTACACTCACACTTAAACGCATTTGCATGAGGCCTCCTCTCTATGACCATTGACTTTAAGCAAGATATTCTCGCTCCTGTTGCAACCGACTTCGCAGCAATGGACAAGTTTATTAATGAAGGGATCACTTCAAAAGTTGCATTGGTTATGGCCGTCAGTAAACATGTCGTTGAAGCAGGTGGAAAACGCATGCGTCCAATTATGTGTTTACTTGCTGCAAAAGCTTGTGGTGCAACAGATACGCAAATGGAAGCTTACCGCAAACTTGCTGCAATTATTGAAATGCTACATACAGCAACACTTGTTCATGACGATGTGGTTGATGAATCAGGATTACGTCGTGGTCGTCCAACGGCCAATGCGACATGGAACAATCAAACTGCGGTTTTAGTCGGTGATTTCCTCATTTCTCGTGCTTTTGATTTGTTGGTCGATCTCGACAATATGGTTTTGCTCAAAGACTTCTCAACAGGAACCTGCGAAATTGCAGAAGGTGAAGTGTTACAACTACAAGCACAGCATCAACCTGAGACAAGTGAACAAACTTACTTAGATATTATTCACGGAAAAACATCACGTTTATTTGAGCTTGCGACAGAAGGCGCTGCAATTCTTGCAGATAAACCTGAGTACCGTGAACCACTCCGTTTATTTGCTGGCCATTTTGGCAATGCCTTCCAAATTATTGATGATATTTTAGATTACACGTCTGATGCTGAAACATTAGGTAAAAATATTGGTGATGATTTGATGGAAGGTAAACCAACTTTACCTTTAATCTCTGCCCTAGCAAATACACAAGGCGAAGAGCACGAAATTATTAGAAAGAGTATTGCTACAGGCGGAACAGCAGATTTAGCACGTGTCATTCAAATCGTGCAAACATCTGGTGCTTTAGATTATTGTAGTCGCCGTGCGACCGAAGAAACTGAAGCCGCGATTCAAGCTTTAACAGCTTTACCTGAGTCTGAATACCGCCAAGCACTCTATAATTTAGCGCAACTTGCCTTACATCGAATTCAATAGAATCTCCCAAGGCTTATGCAGATACAATTTAATGATCTTTTTGTCCTCATGCAGGAACAGCTTGATAATATAAAAGCTGTTCCAAACCCAGATATTTTAATTACACTGATTAATCGTATCAGACCCAATGACAGTCATAATTTAGAAGAAACCCATTATAAATTCGATGCTTTAACGCAGGCTCTACTCCTCACCCCAAATGCTGCATCGGCATTACAAGGCTATTTACTCAAACTGATTAATCACTATAAACAAGCCAGTTTGTATGCAGACAGCGGTATTTTATCTTTAGATGGCTTTTGGAATCAGCTTGGACAGCGCTTAGGTGCTCATTTTCTTCCATTATTAGTCGATGGCGCTGAGCTGAAAGATTTGGTGGGTAAAGTTTTTCATCAACGTAGTGATAAATATTGGCTTGAAAATATTGAAGATGGACAATGGCACCTATTATTCCAACTGTTAAATCAAGGTCATCGCTATAAAGACGCGAAGCTTGGAATCAAAAGAGAAATTGTAAAAGCCATTACCGTTCTTTCTTATCGAATTAGTGGGATCGGGTTATATCCAGAATTTATCAATGCTCATCCTGAATTACAGGAATATGAATCACCTTTTTTAGTTCAAAACCGTGAAATTATTGAATTCATAGAATCTTATAAAAAAATACATCGCAGCCAAGATGAACCTGTGATGAGTATTCCACCAGATGCAGATCAAGCGCTGGTAATGATTGAACAATGTCGTGATGTGGTACAGAAAATCCGTCGTGCGACTAAACGTACTGGCGTGAGCCTCAGTTTGACCTATCTTGTGTCTTTATTAGAACAATGTTTAGACCGTATTGAATTGCTTTTAAATTTGATTGTTGACGATGACCAAATTCATTATCAAATCTATGGTGAATTACTTATCGATTTGGTTCATGCACATTATAGTGAAACCAGTGTGCGTGATTTGCTTAAAACCAATAGTGAACTGATTGCCTTACAAGTCACTGAAAATGCGAGCAAAACTGGTGAACATTATGTAAGTACCGATAAAAAGGGTTTTTGGGGCATGTACTATGCGGCGGCTGGTGCAGGTGTAATCATCGCCATCATGGCAACGATTAAAATCTTGACTGCACGACTCATCCTTGCGCCTTTTGTACAAGCTTTCTTATTCAGCATGAATTATTCACTTGGCTTTATACTCATCCATGTTTTGCATTTTACTGTTGCAACCAAACAACCCGCGATGACCGCGGCGGCACTAGCCTCTACCGTACAACATCAAAAAGGTTCAAAAACTGCACAAATTGCTGAACTTGCTGGTTTAATTATTAATATTATCAGAACGCAGTTTATTGCGATTCTGGGTAATATCTCGATCGCCATCCCCATAGCAGCCTTAGTCACCTTCCTTTGGCAATTTGCAATGCATGAGCCTTTACTCAATCATGCTAAGGCAACAGCTTTGCTACATAGTTTAAATCCATTCACCTCACTCGCTATTCCGCATGCAGCAATCGCAGGTGTTTGTTTATTTTTATCGGGATTAATCGCGGGATATTTTGACAATATGGCCATTTATCGCAAAGTTGGCCCTCGATTGAAAGCACATCTCAAATTAAAAAATCTGATGGGCCAAGAAAGACTGGATAAATTTGCCGCTTATATCGAAAGAAATTTAGGTGCTTTAGCTGGTAATTTTTTATTCGGAGTAATGCTCGGAAGTATGGGAACAATTGGGTTTATCTTAGGTTTACCTCTCGATATTCGCCATATCGCTTTCGCGTCTGCAAACTTTATTCAAGGTTTAATGACCGTCAATGGTTCTGCGGATATTGGCGTAATTATTGTCTCTTTTTTCGGCGTATTATGTATTGGGCTTACCAACCTCTTTGTTAGTTTTACATTAACAATTATTGTGGCATTACGAGCAAGACAGGTTCGTTTTGAACAGTGGAAACCGCTTGCAAAGCTTGTTTTTACTCACTTTTTTACTCGTCCTTTAGACTTCTTCTGGCCCCCTAAACAACCTTTACAAGTTGAAGAACAAAACAACACTCAAAACAAAACAAATCACTAAAGATTTTGTTATTTTTTTGTTCAAATTGTTATTTTTTTTTGCAAAAAGAAATTAGTATAAATTAACTAATCCTACTCACTTGAAAAAAAGTGTACTGACTAGTACACTTTGGCGCATTAGTTAAACTCAACGAGTGAGATTAATAATAATACTCTAGGTCATCTTATGCCTTATGTACTTATCTTGATTGGCTGTATAGGTTTACTTTTTAGTAGTATTAGTTTAAATATTAATGAGATACAACAGCTTGATTTATCAAGTGTTAAATGGATGAGCTCGCATCGTTCTAGCATTACGAATGGTCTTGCGATCACGCTTTCTTATTTAGGTGGTTTACCACCAATGATTGTGGTTGTAGCAATAAGTAGTTTGTATTTTTTGCGGCTAAAACAATATGCAAATGTCTTTATGCTCACAATTGGATTGCTCGGTGCAACAACGATTGGTTGGATAATTAAATATGCAGTCAACCGTCCACGACCAGATGAAGTGTATCAAATGGTGCAAACCTACGGTGCCTCATTTCCAAGTGCTCACAGTATTTATGCTGCTCTTTTAAGTTGCTCAATTGTTTTTATATTTCGTAAACATAGGCGAGCTAAGCTGATTTGCTTAGTGTGCTGCTTTTGGTTTTTAAGCATGGGAATTTCTCGAGTTTATCTAGGCGCACACTTCCCAACAGACGTACTTGCTGGCTGGAGTATAGGCTTTATATGGACTGCGGTTCTATGGTTCATATTGTCATCAAAGACGTTGAGTAGAAACAAATTATTTTTAAATAAAAAACTAAACGAGGTGGAATAATGATGTCGGCAAAGCTTTGGGCTCCTGCCCTTACTGCTTGTGCTCTCGCAACAAGTATTGCACTTGTGGGTTGTAGCAAAGACTCTAAACAAGCTGAGCAAGCTGCTGCTACCCAAAAAATGCCACCGACTGAAGTTGGTGTTATTGTTGCTCAACCACAAAGCGTTGAACAAAATGTTGAACTTTCAGGTCGTACAGCAGCGTATGAAATCTCTGATGTTCGTCCACAAACAAATGGTGTGATTTTAAAACGTTTGTTTACTGAAGGTAGTTTTGTTCGTGAAGGTCAACCTCTTTATGAGATTGATTCAAGTACAAACCGTGCAAACTTGGACAATGCGAAGGCAGCTTTGGTTCGCCAACAAGCAAATTTAAATGCATTGCAAGTAAAAGCAAATCGTTATCGCCAACTTGTTGGAATTAATGCTGTTTCTAAACAAGAGTATGATGATTTAGTTGCGCAAATTAAACTTGCTGAAGCAGATATTGCAGCTTCAAATGCTGTAGTTAAAAATGCGCAAATTGACTTAGGTTACTCTACCGTTCGTTCGCCTATTTCAGGTCAATCTGGACGTTCATCTGTAACTGCTGGTGCTTTGGTTACAGCAAACCAAGCCAATGCCTTGGTCACAATTCAACAACTTGATCCAATTTATGTCGATATTAATCAATCAAGTGCTGAATTATTACGTCTGCGTCAGCAATTGAGCCAAGGCAGTATTGATCGTAGTAACAATACAAAAGTTCGCTTAAAACTTGAAGATGGTAGCACTTACCCGATTGAAGGGAATCTTGCTTTCTCTGATGCAAGTGTAAACCCAGATACAGGCTCTGTGACTTTACGTGCTGTGTTCTCTAACCCAAATCATTTGTTATTGCCAGGTATGTTTGCCAATGCGCAAATTGTTCAAGGCGTGATTCCAAATGCTTACCTCGTTCCACAAGCTGCAATTACACGTACCCCTACGGGTCAAGCGATGGCAATGTTGGTCAATGCAAAAGGTCAAGTGGAACCTCGTCCTGTAACAACTTCTGGCGTTCAAGGTGCAGACTGGATTGTGACTCAAGGTCTACAAACAGGTGATAAAGTCATTGTAGACGGTATTGCCAAAGTAAAACCTGAACAAGCTGTGGTTGCTAAACCTTACCAGCCTCAAGCGGCTACACCACAAGCTGGTGCTAAGCAAGGTTCAACACAACCGGCTCAACAAAATAAGTCTAGTGAACAAAAAGCTACTTCAAATACATAAGGGGTAGACGAATATGGCTCAATTTTTTATTCATCGCCCTATTTTTGCTTGGGTGATTGCACTGGTCATTATGTTGGCGGGTATTCTTACGCTAACACAAATGCCCGTTGCTCAATATCCGACCATTGCACCACCTGTGGTGACAATTTCTGCAACTTATCCTGGTGCTTCTGCACAAACTGTTGAAAATACGGTAACCCAGATCATTGAACAACAAATGAATGGTCTAGATGGTTTGCGTTACATTTCGTCAAACAGTGCAGGTAATGGTCAGGCATCAATCAACTTGAATTTCGAGCAAGGGGTTGATCCTGATATTGCTCAAGTACAAGTACAGAACAAATTACAATCTGCAACAGCACTTTTACCTGAAGATGTTCAACGTCAAGGGGTAAAAGTGACCAAATCTGGTGCGAGCTTTATGCAAGTTCTTGCATTCTACTCTCCAGATGAAAGCCTTTCAGGGGCAGACATTAAAGACTATGTAAACTCAAATATTTCTGAACCGCTTAGTCGTGTTGCAGGGGTAGGTGAACTCCAAGTCTTTGGTGGTTCTTATGCAATGCGTATCTGGTTAGATCCAGCAAAAATGACCAGTTTACAAGTCACTCCGAGTGATATTGCTGCTGCAATTCGTGCTCAAAACTCGCAAGTGGCTGTAGGTCAATTGGGTGGCGCACCAGCTGTACAAGGTCAGGTACTCAATGCGACTGTCAATGCTCAAAGCATGTTGCAAACACCTGAACAATTTAAGAATATCTTCCTCAAAAATACAGCTTCAGGTGCTCAGGTTCGCTTGAGTGATGTTGCTCGTGTTGAATTAGGTTCAGATAACTATCAATTCGACTCTAAATTCATGGGTAAACCTGCTGGTGGTGTTGCGATTAAACTTGCAACAGGTGCAAACGCACTAGATACCGCAGCTGCTGTAGAAAAACGTCTTAGCGAACTTCGTAAAAACTATCCCGATGGTTTGAAAGATCAACTTGCTTACGACACAACCCCATTTATTCGCCTTTCAATTGAAAGTGTAGTACATACACTCGTTGAAGCTGTAGTTTTAGTATTTATCGTCATGTTCTTGTTCCTACAAAACTGGCGTGCAACAATTATTCCGACACTCGCAGTTCCTGTTGTTGTGCTTGGAACATTTGCTGTTATTAATATTTTTGGCTTCACGATTAACACGCTAACCATGTTTGCCATGGTCTTGGCGATTGGTCTATTGGTCGATGATGCAATTGTTGTAGTCGAAAACGTCGAACGGGTTATGCAAGAAGAACATGCAGGTCCTGTTGAAGCCACAGAAAAATCGATGCAACAGATTTCTGGTGCGTTGGTGGGTATTACCAGTGTATTAACAGCGGTATTTGTACCGATGGCATTCTTTGGTGGTACAACAGGTGTAATTTACCGTCAGTTCTCCATTACCTTAGTTACAGCAATGATTTTATCGCTCATTATTGCCTTAACTTTTACCCCTGCTCTCTGTGCAACATTGTTAAAACAACACGATGCCAATAAGCCTGAAAGTAATAATATTTTTGCGCGCTTCTTCCGTTGGTTTAACCGTAGTTTTGATAAGCTCGCTGAAAAATACCAAGGTGGTGTCAATCGTATGACCCACAATAGGCTATTCTCTGGCGTAGTTTATATTGCTGTTATTGCTGCCTTAGTTGGTCTGTACAAAATGCTACCCTCTTCTTTCTTACCAGAAGAAGACCAAGGTGTGGTTATGACTCTTGTTCAGTTACCACCGAGCGCCAGCCTTGAGCGAACAGATAAAGTCATCACCACCATGACTGATTACTTCCTAAATAAAGAGAAAGCCAATGTAGAGTCTATCTTTACTGTTTCTGGTTTCTCATTTACAGGTGTGGGTCAAAATGCGGGTCTTGCCTTTATTAAACTGAAAGATTGGGGTGAACGTACTTCGCCTGAGTCACAAATTGGTGCCATCATTCAACGTGGTATGTCACTAAACATGATCAAAGATGCATCTTACATCATGCCATTGCAGTTACCTGCAATGCCAGAATTGGGTGTTTCTTCAGGTTTTGACATTCAGTTAAAAGATGCGAGTGGTCAAGGACATGACAAGTTAATTGCTGCACGTAATGCTATTTTAGGAATGGCTGCTCAAGATAAACGTCTTGCGGGTGTTCGTCCAAATGGTCAGGAAGATACGCCACAATACCAAATCAACATTGATCAAGCGCAAGCGGGTGCAATGGGTGTAAGTATTGCTGATATTAACTCGACGATGAGCATGGCGTGGGGTGGTTCTTATATCAATGACTTCGTTGACCGTGGTCGTGTGAAAAAAGTTTATGTTCAAGGTGACTCAAATACTCGCATGATGCCTGAAGATTTGAACAAATGGTACGTACGTAATAGTAGTGGCACCATGGTTCCTTTCTCTGCATTTGCAACAGGTGAATGGAAATATGGTTCACCTCGTCTAGAGCGTTATAACGGTGTTGCTTCGGCTAACATTCAAGGTACACCAGCACCAGGCGTTAGCTCGGGTGATGCAATGCTCGCTATGGAAGAAATTATTGCTAAGTTACCATCAATGGGCTTAACAGGTTTCGACTATGAATGGACAGGTTTATCTTTAGAAGAGCGTGAATCTGGTAGCCAAACGGTGCCTTTATTGATTCTTTCTCTACTCATTGTATTCCTTTGTCTTTCTGCTTTATATGAAAGCTGGTCAATTCCTGCTTCTGTATTGCTGGTTGTGCCATTAGGTATCCTTGGAGCATTCGCGTTAACGTGGTTAGGTATGGTCATCAAAGGTGATCCAAACTTATCATTTAACATCTATTTCCAAGTCGCTATTGTTGCTGTAATTGGTCTTTCTGCGAAAAACGCAATTTTAATTGTAGAGTTTGCGAAAGAACTCCAAGAGCAAGGTCAAGAACTGTTCGAAGCTACGCTACATGCAGCTAGAATGCGTTTGCGTCCTATCATCATGACCACCCTTGCTTTCGGCTTTGGTGTACTTCCTCTTGCGCTTTCTAGTGGTGCAGGTGCAGGTAGCCAACACTCGGTAGGTTATGGTGTACTTGGTGGCGTAATCAGCTCAACACTTTTAGGTATTTTCTTTATTCCTGTATTTTTTGTATGGATTCGTAGTATCTTTAAGTACAAACCTAAAAACCAAAATATTCAGGAGCATAAATCGTGATGCAAAAAGTATGGTCTATTTCAGGTCGTAGCATTGCGGTATCTGCACTTGCGCTTGCTTTGACAGCTTGTCAAAGCATGCGTGGCCCAGAACCGGTAGCACAGGCAAATTTACCAACAAGTTATCTTTCAAATGCGTCTGGTACTTCTATTGCTGAACAAGGCTATAAAGACTTTTTTGCTGATCAACGCTTACTTCAAGTTATTGATCTTGCATTAACCAATAACCGTGATTTACGTACTGCAACATTGAACATTCAACGTGCTCAGCAGCAGTACCAAATCGCAGAGAACAACCAACTTCCAACCATTGGTGCAAGTGGCGGTATTCTTCGTCAAGATACGTTAAGTACGAATAAACCAATCACTTCATACAATGTTGGCTTAGGTGTTACTGCTTACGAACTTGATTTTTGGGGTCGTGTAAAAAGCTTAAAGGACAATGCACTTGATAGCTATTTAGCAACTGCAAGTGCTCGTGATGCAACACAAATTAGCTTGATTGGTCAAGTTGCTCAAGCATGGTTAAATTATTCATTTGCCACTGCACAATTGAAGCTTGCTGACCAAACGTTAAAAGCTCAACTTGACTCTTATAATCTGAACAAGAAACGTTTTGATGTGGGTATTGACAGTGAAGTTCCTGTACGTCAGGCTCAAATTTCTGTAGAAACTGCACGAAACGATGTTGCCAATTATAAGACTCAAATTGCTCAAGCCCAAAACTTGCTCAACCTCCTTGTTGGCCAACAGGTGCCAGATAACTTATTGCCTAAACAACGTGTTACACGTATTAGCAATAGTTCTGCATTTGCTTCAGGCTTACCAAGTGATTTGTTGAATAACCGTCCAGATGTTAAGGCGGCTGAATATCAACTTTCAGCAGCTGGTGCCAATATTGGCGCAGCGAAGGCTCGTTTATTCCCATCAATCAGTTTGACGGGTTCTGCAGGTTATGCTTCAACGGATCTAAGTGACCTATTTAAATCAGGTGCTTTTGTTTGGTCTCTTGGCCCAAGCCTCGACATTCCTTTATGGGATTGGGGTACACGTAAAGCAAATATTAAGATTTCAGAAACAGATCAACAAATTGCGTTGTCTGATTATGAAAAATCTGTTCAATCTGCTTTCCGTGAAGTGAATGATGCATTGGCGACTCGTGAGAATATTGGCGATCGCCTTTCTGCTCAAAGACGTTTGGTGGATGCAACCAATACAACCTATAAGCTTTCAAATGCCCGCTTCCGTGCTGGTATTGATAACTTCTTATCTGTATTAGATGCGCAACGTTCTTCTTATACGGCTGAACAAGGTTTATTGCTTTTAGAGCAAGCAAACTTGAACAACCAAGTGGAAGTGTATAAAACATTAGGTGGTGGTATTAAAGCCAATTCATCTGATCAAATTGTACAACCACCATCATCATCTGAATTGAAATATCATGCAAATGATCAGAAATAAAATCGATTGATGACACATCATGAAAAGCTCACTTCGGTGAGCTTTTTTATTGCTTTTTCAAACATAATTTCCAATGTCCATATAAGTACTGTTCAATTTAAACTTAGCACCTAAATGATTTATGAATTATCATCAAAACCTAAAACCTATTGAAAGAAATACAATGAAATTAAGTAATTTAGAAAGCGTGCCTGCACATCAGATTATCAAACAACTGGATGTGGTTTATGGAAGCACCGTCCGCAGTAAACATGCAGGACGAGACCTTTTGGCTGGATTGAAAAATATTGTCGGTGGTGAACTTACCGCTTATACAGAATTACTAGAAGAATCTCGCCAAGAAGCCATGAATCGTATGATTGAAAAAGCACAAAGTTTAGGTGCCAATGCGATTGTCGGTATTCGCTTTTCTACTTCAAATATTGCGCAAGGTGCTTCTGAAATTTTTGTTTATGGAACAGCTGTTATCATTGAAGCAAACTCAGTTGCAACAAAGTCGGTGAAACTACCCGATCCTTTTTCGAATTAGGCGAACAAAATGGATGCTTTAATTTTAAAAATTGTGATTACACTGGTTCTATTTTTTATCGGTTGGGGGTTTGGACGTTTTATTGAACAAAAGCACTTAAAAGAGTTAGAGGAAAAGGAACGACATTTATTGCATATACGTATCGATACCAATAAGTTCCAAACGTCTGAAGACCAAGGGCAACTGATTAGTAGTAATGTAGTGATTTCCCATGATTATTTTAAATACATCATTGCACAAATTCAGAATTTCTTTGGGGGTCGCTTAACCACCTATGAAAGTGTGGTTGAACGTGCACGTCGTGAAGCCATTGTCAGACTCAAACAAGAAGCTGAAAAAGTGGGTGCAAAGCAAATTATGGGTTTGCGTTTAAGTACGACTGAGTTAGGTATGCAAGGTGGCATGGTTGAGGTCTTTGCTTATGGTACAGCTATTTACACTTGTTAGTTTTATTGCCTGATCATGGATAATCTCGATTTTCTATATTCTGACAACATGGGCTTTTAGATCATTGCTCATGTGCCTTTTATTCTTATCGTCCAAATACCAAACATATGTTGCATAACTCGTTAACAATAATTCACTAAACTGTAATTAGCAGAAAAGTTAATATCGTATATTCATAAATAGGTTATATATATGATGAAATCCTTAGCACTAAAAACAAGTATGGCTTTAATCTCTATGCTTCCATTTGTAGCAAAAGCAGAATTAATTGTATTGGCTTCTCCTCAAAGTGATGATGCCTACTATGCAGAAATGATTGATGACATTTTTGAATTTCATGTCGATTATGCAAAAAAAATTATTAAAAATGGCGACAATGTCGTTATTTTGACGGATAAAGAACTTTACCCTGATTATGTAAAAGAACTGGGTGAAGATCATGTCGCAATTGCACCTATGCAAGATATTTGGATGCGTGACTTTACCAGTGCAAACCCTGCTCAACCTGTATTATTCCGTTATACTGCCGCTGGACAAGGTGGTTCTAAAAAAGGTCAGTCTATTTCAGATGACGTACAAGCAGAATTTAAATACTACGGTAAAAAAGCAGGTTTACAATATACCAATACTCAGCTGTTAAATGATGGTGGTAACTGGGTAGAAGATGGCTATGGCAATGTTGTCGTGAGTACAAAATTTTTAGCCGATAATCGACTAACAGAAAATGAAGCTCGACAAAAGTTAATTGCTTTAACGGGTGCTAAAAACATTGCTTTTATCGAAGCAGATGAGCAAGGTGGATTAGAACATGCTGATGGTGTTGTTAGCTTTGTAGATCAAAATACTTTAGTGATTAACTCTTATCCTGAAGATCCTGATTATGCTAAGCAATTAAAAGCTGATTTAAAGCGTGGACTTCCCAATGTCAAAATTCGTGAAATCATAACACCTTATGATGGCAGTCAAATTTATGACGCAAAATTCGGCTCTGCCTGTGGTTTATATACCAATATGCTCGTCACACCTGAGCGTATTTATTTCCCACAATTTGGCATAAAAGAAGATGCTGTTGCCTTACAGCAAATTCGTAGCGCGACCAAACGCACAGTGGTTCCTGTACAGTCTGCAAGTGTCTGTCATATGGGCGGTGGTGTTCGTTGCATGTCATGGCAAGTACGTGGAGAAAATGCTGAATTATTTTTAAATTATTTAGATGAAATCAGTGAGTAAATTTTAATACAGATAAAGTCAAAATCTTGGATTTTGACTTTATGAAATAAGTGATTCTAAACAATAAAAATAGTATTTAATATTCAACAACCTATATCATTTCAATATTGATAGTCATCTTTAAGTTTTTTCGGAAATTGATAACGTTGACCATCAAATTTCAAAACAAAACCTTGCTGAAATGATCTTTGATTGATCTGTTTACAATCCTCTCTCATCCCAACCATTTCATAACTTTTGATTTTACTGTTCACCTGAATATCTGAATAATTTTTTGTTTTATTAGCTTGTACCACCAAAGTAGAAGAACGTTCTTCTACTGCCGCATTACAACGTGTATCTGTTTCTGCCCGATAACGTTTAACAATCAAACTGTCTAAAATTTTCTTTTTATTTTTAAGATCATACAAATTTAAAACTTGCATTGAAAAAGGATTGGGCTGTGAATGACCTGAATAATTTAAGCGCACACCTATAGCACGATTTGAACTGTTAATTTTATAATTTGCCGTATCAAGTTGAATTGATTCTAAACCAATCGCATCCGAAACAATTTCTTCTGCAACCACATAATTGTAAACAACATTTAAATTTGATTGATTAAATTTCAATAGATTTAAGTAATAAGATCCTTGTTCTGGTTCATCTTTGACAGGAATCCATTGTGCATAAGCCATAATCACATTCGAATCATCTAAAGGATCAGATTTACAATCCATGAATGACTGTTCAAGATTAACAATTTGGGTTTGCTTCAATATTTTGGCAACAACTTGATCATTTTCACAGATATTTGCATACGCCACACCAATCAAAATAAACTGTAGGCAAATGATTCTAAAAATAATTTTCATTATTGCACCTTCATTTCTTGTATTTATATGTACTGAATAGATGAAAAGTACCTATAACTTTTATAAATGATAAGCACCTCACCATGATCTTAAGATTGATAAACTTTCAATTATTTCACTTTCATCTTACGAATCATTTTATAAAGTGTCGTTGGCGAAAGCCGTGAAACCCATACACCTAGCTTTTCTTTTCGACCACCCACGACAATATACTCTTCACCTTTTATTAAGGCTGAAACAGTTTGTTGTGCAAATTCATCTGCCTCCAAACCATTTTCGATCGCATCATCTTGATGAGCCTGTGGTTTACCTGCACCATTCAAAGCATTAAACGACACATTGGTTTTTACAAATCCGGGGAAAATTACAGAAACTTTGACGCCCTCTTGCGCAACCTCTGCACGTAAACTATTTGCCCACATGTGAATTGCAGCTTTAGCAGCAGAATACGTCGCACGATACTGAGTCCCCAATAATCCTGCAACACTAGAAACAAAAGCAATGCGTCCAGATTTTTGTGCCAAGAAAGTTGGAAGAACAAGTTTAGTTAAAAAAACTTGCGAGAAATAATCAATTTCCATAATTGCACGTTCAGTTTGCATAGTGGTATCGGCAATCAAAGCACGTTGACTTAAACCTGCATTATTAACGAGCCAATCGATTCGTCCTTTTTCTTTTAATACCTGTTCATAGGCATGACGAACTTGACCTTCATCTGTAATATCCATCGCAACAGAAATATGCTGCTCAGAATCTTGTAAGCCACTCCGTACTTTTTCCAACTCATCTAAACGTCTGGCACTTAAAACAACTTGAGCACCTTTCAAAGCACATTCTGTCGCCAATGCTTTACCAATACCTGAGGAAGCACCTGTAATCCAAATCACTTTGCCATCTAAACGATCCATGTCACTATGCTCTTGAATATAATCAATAAAGATAACAGTACGTGATTTGTCAAATAAATCAAGATTGCGATGGTATCGATTTAAGCTTCGACCAAGAACTTTTTAAAATGCTGCGCATAGTGTTGCGCTTTTTCAACATTATTTGGATTATATTCTTCGCCCGCTTTATCTAAACGTTTATAGCCCGAACTGGTCACCATATTGATGACACCATCTAAAGTTTTATTCACAACAAAATTAAACTTTAATAAAGTTTTTGGATCACGAATAAACTCCGAAACCCCTAAATCGATAATTGTAATTAAATTTTTAACCGTTACCGATAAAATACTGGTATCGCCATCTAGTAATTTTTGTAAATTTTTAGTCGCTTCCTCACCCAAATGACGATCTAATTTATAATACATAATCACTTGATTTTCATCTGAGCTTTCAAACTTTTCAAGCATATAATTGGCTACTGGCTTTAAGCGATCATTACTAAAAAAAGAGATCGACCAAGGCATATATTTTTTTAGCGCCCCCTCAATCTGATCAAAAACTTGTTCAGCTTCTTTCAGTTTTTTTTGACCACTGGCATCTAAACTTTTATTCGAACGTTGCTCTTCAAGTAGAGCGCCAAAGACTTGATCTAAAACCTGACATGATATCTCTGTAAATGTCGTTCCCAACTGTTTAGCAAGATCTTGTCTCTCACCATTATTTAAACTTTTCGTGATTTGTTTTAATTCTTGATAGGTTTTTTGTTGAATCAATAAATCGATCTGGTATTGCATCATTATTTGTCCTGTTTTTGTTTTCTACAAACTTACGGATGGTTATCTTATCAAAGCAATGTGACAGTCACATTGTCTTTACATGCAAGATGAATAGAATATTTACTCTAATTAAACCCATTATAAATCATTAATATATACTATAGCATTGTAATTTTGACTTGTTATATAAAGAGAATACCCGAATCAATGATTACTTTTTAAACAATTACATACAATGATATATAAAACTATTTTCAAATCTGCTTTTGCTGCTTTTAAGTTTGTAAAACCGACTTGATCCGCTTCAAAACGGAATCAACCACATAACTAAATTATTTGCTACAATGGATCTAATTTTTTACTTACTTTTGATCTGTTTTTACTATGACTGATTCAGCGCAAAATATTGCTACGACCTACGATCCAACTGAGATCGAAAAAAAATGGTACAAGACTTGGGAAGAGAATGGTTACTTCAAGCCTTCTCGTAAAGGTGACTCATTCTGTATCATGATTCCGCCGCCAAACGTCACTGGTAGCTTGCACATGGGTCATGGTTTTAACAATACCATTATGGATGCCTTGACACGTTATAACCGTATGTCAGGTAAAAATACTTTATGGCAACCCGGAACTGACCATGCAGGTATTGCAACGCAAATGGTGGTTGAACGCCAATTGGCTGCTCAAAACATTAGCCGTCATGATTTGGGTCGTGAAGCATTTATTGATAAAATTTGGGAATGGAAAGAGCAATCTGGCGGAACAATTACACGTCAAATTCGTCGTTTAGGTTCATCTGTAGATTGGTCACGCGAACGCTTCACCATGGATGATGGTTTATCCAATGCAGTTAAAGAAGTATTTGTAAGACTGCATGAGCAAGGTTTGATTTACCGTGGTAAACGCCTTGTTAACTGGGATCCTAAACTTCAAACAGCCCTTTCTGACTTAGAAGTTGAATCTGTTGAAGAAAAAGGTTCTTTGTGGCACTTCAAATATTTCTTTGAAGATAAATCACTGCGTACTCAAGATGGTCACGACTATTTAGTTGTAGCCACAACTCGCCCTGAAACTTTACTGGGTGACTCTGCTGTTGCTGTACATCCTGAAGATGAACGTTATGCACACTTGGTCGGTAAAAATATTGTATTGCCTATTTCAGGTCGTTTAGTTCCTGTTGTTGCAGATGATTACGTTGAAAAAGAATTCGGTACAGGCTGTGTAAAAATCACTCCTGCACATGACTTCAATGACTACGATGTCGGTAAACGCCATGATTTACCAATTATCAATATTTTCAACAAGAACGCTGAAATTTTGGCTGATTTTGAATTTATTGCTAAAGCAGGCGAACAGATTTCTAAAACCATTGCTGCTCCAGCAGACTATATTGGTTTAGAGCGTTTTGCTGCGCGTAAAAAATTGGTTGAACAAGCTGAAGTTGAAGGCTGGCTCGACCAAATCCAACCATATGACCTGAAAGCACCTCGTGGTGACCGTTCAGGTGTAATCGTTGAGCCATTATTGACAGATCAATGGTATGTAAAAATTGCACCACTTGCTGAGCCTGCAATCAAAGCGGTTAAAGATGGTGAAATTAAATTCGTTCCTGAGCAATACAGCAATATGTATATGGCTTGGATGAACAACATTCAAGACTGGTGTATTTCACGTCAATTGTGGTGGGGTCATCGTATCCCTGCTTGGTATGATGTTGAAGGCAACATTTATGTGGGACGTTCTGAACAAGAAGTACGTGAGAAAAATAACATCACTGCCGATGTAGAACTTAACCAAGATGAAGATGTTCTTGATACATGGTTCTCTTCAGGTCTTTGGACATTCTCTACACTAGATTGGACAGGTGATGAGGCGAAAGATAAAGAAAACTATTTCTTAAATACGTTCCACCCAACAGATGTCTTGGTGACAGGTTTTGACATCATCTTCTTCTGGGTTGCGCGTATGATTATGCTTACGATGCACTTCATGAAAAATGAAGATGGCACACCGCAAGTTCCGTTTAAAACTGTGTATGTACATGGTTTGGTACGTGATGGTGAAGGTCAGAAAATGTCTAAGTCTAAGGGCAATGTACTTGACCCATTAGATTTGATTGATGGCGTAGATCTTGAAACTTTAGTTCAGAAACGTACGACTGGTTTGATGAATCCTAAGCAAGCGGCGAAGATTGAAAAATCAACACGTAAAGAATTCCCAGAAGGCATTCAAGCTTATGGTACAGATGCGGTTCGTTTTACGTTCTGTGCGCTTGCAAACACAGGTCGTGATATTAAATTCGATATGAAGCGTGTTGAAGGTTACCGTAACTTTGCCAATAAGATTTGGAATGCAACGCGTTTTGTAATGATGAACTGCGAAGAACAGCCGATTGGTACTGAAATTCGCCAAGATCTTTGGGAACTTCCTGAACAGTGGATCGTCAGCCGTTTACAAAAAGCTGAAGCTGCTGTTCAACAAGCTTTCGCGACTTACCGTTTAGACTTGGCTGCGCAAGCCATTTACGAGTTCATTTGGAATGAATACTGTGATTGGTATGTAGAATTAACCAAGCCAGTTTTGAATGATTTAAATGTATCGACTGAGCGTAAAGCTGAAGTTCGCCGTGTACTTCTTTCAGTTATGGAAGCTTCGTTACGCCTTGCGCACCCACTTATGCCGTATTTGACTGAAGAAATTTGGCAAAAACTTGCACCAATGGTGGGTATTGGTGGTGAAAGCATCATGCTTGCGCAATACCCTATTTCAAACCCTGAGCGTGTTAATGAACAAGCTGAAGCAGACATGCAGTGGTTACAAGGTTTGATTGGTGCTGTTCGTAACATCCGTGGTGAAATGGGCTTAGGTAATGCTCGTTTGCTTCCAGTATTGCTTCAAAATACGACGGATGCTGAAAAAGCACAGATTTCACGTATTGAACCGTTGTTTAAAGCATTGGCTAAAGTTGAAAGTATTACTTTCTTGGCGAATGGCGAGCAACCGCCATTGTCTTCGTCATCTGTAGTCGATCATGCATCTGTATTTGTTCCAATGAAAGGTTTGATTGACCCGAAAGCGGAATTAGGTCGTTTGCAAAAAGACTTTGATAAAGTCCAAAAGCAACATGATCAAATTGCAACGAAGCTTGGTAATGAAGGTTTTGTAGCAAAAGCACCTGCTGCTGTGGTTAAAGGTGAGAAAGTTAAACTGGCTGAGTTTGCTGCTCAGTTAGAAAAGATTAAGGCGAATATGGATCAGATTGCGGCGCTTTAAAACTTGTTATAATTAATTTTTAAGATAAAATCCCTTCAAATTTGAGGGGATTTTTATGTCTTTTTTTAGATCACTGTTATACGAAAAAAATAATAATTTAAAACTTTCTGATGATTTAGCTAGACTAAAAAGTATCTATGAGATAGCTATTGAGACGAGAAATTGTGAAATTCAACAACTAGTTCATCGCAATAATTTTTTTATGATTTTTCAAGGTGTATTGGTTGCATCTATTATTTACTCAAATAATACTGTCGCTTTAATACATTTTTTTATATGCCTCTTTGGAATTGTTATTTCATTCTATCAAATGCAAATTGCTGCTGGAGCTAAGTTTTGGCAAGAATATTGGGAAAATCAAGTAAATGAAGCTGAAAACAATCTTGAATCTTTTTTCTTAACTCAAGGAAAATCTTTCCATAAATTGTTCAATAAAAATGTTAAGAATGTGCAATATGATATTTTTTCAAAATATTATGAAAACAAGAAAGATAAAATTTTCGATGCTAGTAAATATAATAACCTAAACGTTTTTTCATTACGTTTTATCAAGCAATACTCTCCATTCACTTCAAAAGAAGAACGTATACTATTAAAGCCTTCAGTCAGTAAAGTACCTATTGCAACAGCAAGAATGTTATTAATTATTTGGATAATGCTTTTATTTTTTTCAACGGGTCTTGGTAATAGTTTTTTCAATCAGATTAAAGGTTATCAATTAATCACTGGATTTCCGGGGAAAGCGATTACACATGTAGATATTAGAAACCAGTCATTACCCAATCGTGAAGATGGATATGATGATACTTCTATAAAATGTACAACAAACATTCCTTTTAAAAGAATCTGTGAGTAAGTTTAATGTCAGGATATAACTTAGAAAAAAAATTAGTGATTGGGCTAGCTTCAAGTGCCCTATTTAATTTAGAGGAATCAGATGAGGTATTCCGAACTCAAGGAGAACTAGCATATCGTGAATACCAAAAACAACATGAAGATACTCTTTTAGATCAAGGAGTAGCATTTCCTTTTATTCAACGTCTGCTTAATTTGAATAATATCTTTCCAACAGATAAGCCGTTTGTTGAAGTTATTCTACTCTCACGTAACGATCCTAATACTGGTTTACGTGTAATGAATTCTATCGAAAAGTATGGACTAGGAATCAAAAGAGCTATTTTTCTACAAGGAAGAACTCCTCACAAATATATTGATGCTTTAAATATTAGTCTATTTCTTTCAGCAAATGAAACTGATGTGAACCAAGCAATTAATGCAGGTTATCCAGCAGGGTTAATTCTAAAAGGTCATATATTTGATGTCGCTCATGATGAAGAATTGCGTATTGCTTTTGACTTTGATGGAGTTATTGCTGATGATGCTTCAGAACAAGTTTTTAAAGAAAGTGGGCTTGGTGCTTTTATAGAAAATGAAAGTAATCTCGCAAATCAACCCGTTAATGAGGGCCCTTTACACAAGCTTTTGAAAGAGTTATCAACCTTACAAAAAGAGGAATTGAAATATCAAGCTCAGCATTCTGATTATAAAGGTAGATTAAGACTTTCTATTGTTACAGCAAGAAATGCACCTGCACATAAACGAGTAATAAACTCTTTACGTTCATGGGGAATTGATACAGTAAACGAAGCTTTCTTCTTGGGTGGAATTGAAAAGCGTAAGGTATTAGAAATCCTGCAACCTCATATTTTCTTCGATGATCAAGTTGGACATTTAGAAAAAACTGCAAATAGTATTGCTTCTGTCCATATTCCTTTTGGGATAGCTAATAAAAAATTAGAATCGACTACAACTCCTTCAACAACCAAAGCGAGTGGTAATCATCTCAATGCAGAACAAAATTAATTAAAAATACCCCCTCATTCCTCACCTTCTCCCAAAGGGAGAGGGAGTAGTGAATTAACTTGCTGTTCGATACGTAATTAAATTCCCTCTCCTCTCAGGAGAGGGTTAGGGAGAGGTGCTTTAAAGATTTTTCATTATAGATCCCCTCACCCCCGCTCTCTCCCTAAGCCATATATGGCGTAAGAGAAGGAGCTTCCATTACAAATCACCTTTCAGTTCAAAACAAACATTCCACAAAGCCTCCAAAACCACATCCGTATTCTTCAAAACATCATAATTCCAATACCGCACCACCTTTAACCCCAAAGCCTCTAAAAATGCTGTCCTTACTTCATCATATTCAATTGCATCATCAGCACCATGCTGACCACCATCTAACTCAATCACCAAACCAAGTTCATGGCAGTAAAAATCCACAATATACGGCTCAATGACATGCTGACGACGAAATTTAAGATTCATAAAACGCTTTGCACGTAGCAAATGCCATATCAAACTTTCAGCATCTGTGGCATTGCTTCGCATAGTCTTGGCGAATATTAATAATTGTGGGTCTATCATTTTTATTATTACCTCTCCCTAGCCCTCTCCTTAAAGGAGAGGGAATATCATCTAATTACACACCACCATAAAATCAATTGCTACACCCTCTCCCTCAGGGAGAGGGTTGGGGTGAGGGAAAATCAAAGTACCCCATGCCCCAACAACATCTCCAACCCTTTCACCCGCTCCATATACTTCAATCGTTCTTTCTCAGTTTTCAACTGCTGTTTTAACGCAACGCAATCTGCATCAATTGCTTTATATACATCACCAATATGCACATTTTCCAATTTCACTTTATTGTCTAAATGAAAAGAATCAAAAATTTCAATCATTTGACTTTCAAGCTTCTGACTTTGTGCCTCCAAAGCTATTTGATAAAACTTCACTTGCTCCGCAGTTAAGTCTTTAGCGGTCTGACCTTTACCTTGTTCTAAATCTAATTGTAATTTCAACAAATAAAATAAATCCTGTCCTGTATAAGCCGCATTCACCGTTTGCAATAACTCTGTTTTTTCTAACTTTTTCACTTCATCAGGTTCGCGGTCTGGGTGAATCATCGCCGTGATTTTTAAATATATGGTTTTAAGCGACTGCTCTGCCATTTTGGCTGCTTGCTCACGTTTTTCTTGTTGTTTCAAGTGCTTTGCACGTTCACGTTCCGCCTCATATTGGACTGAATCATATTCATAATTTCCCCAATCTACCTCTATTTCCTGCTCTATTTCTTGTTCTATGGTTTCGAGAAAATCATCTCGTTGTCTTAACATTGCTTTGGTTTTTTTAGCTTTTAAATGCGCTGCATGTTGCAAATAAAAAGTATTAATTTTCTCAACTTGCTCTTTTTGCTGTGTATTCAGCATTTGTGATTTTTTCAGCATTGCGGCCAAAGCTGCTATTTTACTGTCGATTTGTGCTAAATCTACTTTGGAAAATGCATCACTGGCCAAATGATTCCACAATGTATTCAACTGCTCAAATAAAACCGCATGCAACTCGCTATAAATCGGTAAAAGTTTACTTCGAGTATAATTTTGAATGTCTATTTGGGCATTTTCCCAACTGGCAAGATCATGCTTTTGCTGTTCAATTTTATCGATCAGACGCTTTAACTTTCTCTGTTGTGGCGTGAGTAATGTTGTTTGCTGAACACTGATTTTTAAATCAAAAGACATAGCCAATCAAAACTTTAAAGAAGTACCATAACAATACTACTATGACTGATATGGTGAAACCATGTGGAAGTAAGTAACTATTTGAGTCGTGGTGATATTTAATAGAAAAAGATAAATTTGAGTGCGTTATTTTTCTACATCACATTCATTTTATAAAAAGTAACTTAATCATGCATTATTTTGAAGTAATACATATTAAAAACCACCCAAAATGCTACTTTATTGATCATTTATAGTTAAAAATGCCTTTTAATTGGTAGTTAATCTAACAAAATAAGCAAATCCGTGGCGAAATTACAAAAATATTTCCAATCTTATTCTGTAGTTGATATTAAATAAATATTTGAATCTGTGAAATGTGTAATTTTACATAATTATTTTTACATTTAATATCAATATCTTACGAAATTACAATGAATTCAATATGCATCATCAAGGTGCAAAAAATCCATATTAGTGCACTGAATTGCTTTATATCGAGTCTTGCTAATGTTTTGAATTGTTTAATCAATTTTTCCAAACGCTTAAACTCTTTTACTGCGCAATTGTATCGCTATACTGGCTAAATTAAGATTAATAGCACCAAAATAGAAC
The DNA here is from genome assembly GCF_002233755.1 of Acinetobacter piscicola. Classification (GTDB taxonomy): domain Bacteria; phylum Pseudomonadota; class Gammaproteobacteria; order Pseudomonadales; family Moraxellaceae; genus Acinetobacter; species Acinetobacter piscicola. Next base: position 67,472 of record NZ_KZ268705.1, read on the forward strand.
CAGATTATGCAAAATACAGATCTTCTCTTTCTACTACTGGGCGCAGTGCTTGTATTAGCAATGCATGCAGGTTTTGCCTTTTTAGAATTAGGCACAGTTCGTCATAAAAACCAAGTCAATGCTTTGAGTAAAATCATCACTGATTTTTCAATTTCTGCAATTGCTTATTTTTTTGTAGGTTACTACATCGCTTATGGACAGCATTTTTTCCATTCAGGTACTGACTTGTCCGCAGAGCACGGTTATAACTTGATGCGCTGTTTCTTCTTGCTGACTTTTGCAGCTGCAATACCTGCCATCATTTCAGGTGGTATCGCTGAAAGAGCCAAAATGCGCTCTCAAGCGATTGCAACATTATTCCTCGTTGCTTTGGTTTATCCTTTTTTTGAAGGAATCGCATGGAATGGCAATTTTGGCTTACAAAAATGGTTAGAAGCAACTTTTGGTGCAAGTTTCCATGACTTTGCAGGCTCAGTTGTGGTGCATGCAATGGGTGGGTGGATCGCTTTAGTTGCTGTGTTATTACTGGGTGCTCGACATGGTCGCTATAAAAAAGATGGACGTGTTAGTGCGCATCCACCTTCTTCCATTCCATTTTTAGCCCTTGGCTCATGGATTTTAATTGTCGGTTGGTTCGGCTTTAACGTGATGAGTGCACAACGCTTAGATGCGATTTCAGGACTTGTGGCAATAAACTCATTGATGGCGATGGTTGGCGGGACACTCTCTGCAAACTTTTTTGGTAAAGAAGATCCTGGTTTCTTACACAATGGACCACTTGCTGGTTTAGTTGCCATCTGTGCAGGCTCAGACATTGTTCACCCGATTGGTGCTTTATTCATTGGCATCTGTGCAGGCTTTTTCTTTGTAAAACTATTTACCTATACCCAAAATAAATTAAAAGTGGATGATGTTTTAGGTGTTTGGCCATTACACGGTGTTTGTGGTGCATTTGGTGGAATTGCCGTTGGGCTCTTTGGTCAGCAATGGCTAGGTGGTTTAGGTGGTGTATCAATCATGTCGCAATTGATCGGTACATTGCTGGCGATTGTAATCGCATTGATTGGTGGCTTTGTTGTTTATGGCGTGCTCAAAATGACCATGGGAATCCGCTTAACTCAAGAAGAAGAATTCCGTGGTGCAGACTTATCTATCCATAAAATCTCTGCCAACTCAGAAGATGCAATGTTTTAATTTTCATTATCTTAATTTTTACAATATGATAGCGACTGTAAAGTCGCTTTTTTATTTTGTACAATAGTATAAATATTTGATAATTTAGCCACCACCTAGCTTAAGATTATTCAAAATTAAGTCATTTTTAAGTTTACTTACTTTTAATAACAAGCTATTTAAATCAACCAATTGTGTGCTAAATAAATGCAAAATTCCGAATCAAACAAATTCTTCTTAGGAAATAGTTTATTGTTAGGCGTTTTGTTTTTAGTCTTGTGGTTTGTTTTCCCTGTTGGTGGTGCAATCGATATGCATTTCATCCAACCTTGGATGGATTCTACTGGACATTTTCCACTTAAAAATAATTGGTATCTGGTAGAAATTAACCATAAAGTTTTAAAACATATCATCATTGGTTTTTATGTTTGTGTACTTATCGCTTGGATTGCTTCTTTTAAATCTGCGAAATTAAAAGCCTACCGTTGGCAACTTGGTTATTTGTTTTGGGCTAGTATTTTGTCTACAGCTGTCGTTGGTTTACTTAAAGCACACTCTGCACATGCATGCCCTTGGTCAATGACCGAGCAAACTGCTTTAGGCTACGTTTGGGATTTTTCAGCAACCAAAGGACACTGCTTTCCTGGTGGTCATGCCAGTACAGGCTTTTCACTCATTTCAGGATTATTTGTTTTTAGAAAATCACATCCTAAAATTGCTTATCTATTTTTATTCCTTGGGCTTGTTCTTGGTTTTATCATGGGTTGGGGGCAAATGATGCGTGGTGCGCATTTTTTAAGTCATAACTTATGGACAGGCTGGGTTATTTTTGCTTTTAACCTCGTTCTTTATCGAATTTTCTATAAAAAGTTGATGGCATAACCTATAGCTTATTTAGCTGTTGATTTTAGATTTATATATTTTTATTTTAAGAAGAATACAATGATTAAAAACTTAAACTAGGGCTATTCATGTTTAGGTTTTAATTTGATATAAAAGATATGATATATGAATCTTTTTAAGCATCGCACGAAATCTGAGCCTTACTCAGATTTCGTCGTCAATTGCATTGGTATTTTAACCAATACACTTAAACCACCTAATTCTTCACTACGAGATAGCGTTAGTGTACCACCCAAATGTTGAATAGCTTTATCAACAATAGAAAGTCCCAAACCACTTCCAACTTCTAAATGATGATGTACGCGATAAAAACGTTTTAACACTTTATCGTACATTTCAGGGTCAATTCCCAATCCACTATCTTCAATTAAAACATAAGCAAAATCATGAATATCAGAGAAAACTGAAATATTGATGATGCCTGAAACAGGAGTGTATTTAATTGCATTATCAATTAAATTAAAAATAATTGAATGAATACTGTGCTCTACACTTTTTAAAATAACATCATCATTACGAATAAAGCCTAAATCAATCTCCTTTTCCATCGCCAAATTCACAAGCTGTTCAACACAATTTAAAGCAACATCATTCAGTTTGAATTGAGTCACTTGAATCTCATGTTTTAAGGTTGAATCTTGTTTTGCCAATGCTAAAAGTTGCGTGACTAAATGCTGCATTCGAGCCAAACCTTTACTCAAATTCTGTAAATTCTCTTCTTCTGGAAATTGGCTCAGAAGAATTTTAGTCTGTAAATTCAAAGCAGTAATAGGTGTTCGTAACTCATGTGCAGCGTCAGCTACAAACTGACGTTGTTCTTGCTGTGCGACAGAAATTCGTTCAAATAAATGATTCATTTCATGAATCGTAGGAATAAGCTCTTCTGGATAATGTCCATTCTGAATTGCTTTCAATGAATCTGGATCACGTTTCGCTAACTCAGATTTAAAATCATCCAGTGGTTTTAAACTTCTTCCAATAATATAAATCAGTCCAAACAAAGCAAAAGGAATGATGAGCAAATAAGGGACAAACATGCTTGCAGCAAGCTCAAGGGCCAAATGTTGTCTAACCTTTTCCTGTTGGCTAATTTGGATTTGAAAATTCTCCGTTGGAACGACATAAGTAATCCATGTCCCCGCTGGAGATTCTTGTCGGTAAAAACCTGCTTTTTGTTTAGGTTCAACTAAAAAATGATGCGGTTGTGCATTTATATTAGGATTTGCATAAGACCAAATATCAATGAATAAATCTTCTTCATGATAACGCTTATGTATATCAAATTCGCTTTGAATAGGTCTTGGATTTAAGGCAACACGCTCAGCCAAATACACCATTTGCGCATCTAAAATTTCATCAATTTCTTCCAATGAAATTTTATATGCAGAAAATACCAATACACAGCCTAATAAAATGCTGAAAATCGAGGTATAACGGATTAAACGCTTTTTTAATGAATATTGCGTTGCCATATCATTCTGCTTTCTGTGCTTGCCCTAAGCGATAACCTAATCCACGAATTGTACGGATAATATCTTTACCCAGTTTTGAACGAATATGATGAACATAGACTTCAATGGTATTGCTATTAATTTCACTATCAAAAGCATACAACTTGTCTTCTAAATTTGATTTAGAAAAGATTTTGTTGGGATGTGTCATTAGTGGAATCAGAATTGCCCATTCACGATTGGATAAATCTACAGTCGTGCCTTTTAAGGTCGCGATATGTTGCTCTACATCTAAAGTCACTTCACCATTTTTTAAAATCGTAGATTCTTGAGTAATGACTTGTGAATTTAAACTGCCACTACGTCTGAGCAAAGCCTGAATACGTGCAACCAATTCCTCAAACTCATAGGGCTTAATTAAATAATCATCTGCGCCTTGGTTTAAGCCCTCAACACGATTTTGCAACTGATCACGTGCTGAAACAATCAAAACTGGCAAACTCGAACGTTGACGAATTTGCTTTAAAACTTGCATCCCATCCATCATCGGTAGACCGAGATCCAATAAAACCAAATCAAATGATTGTTGGCTGAGAAGCTTTAATCCATCTAAGCCATTGTTAACCCATTCAACTTCATAACCATGAAATTTCAGTAGCGTTTTAGATGATTCAGCAATCATAAAATCATCTTCAATCATCAAGATTTTAATCACGGGCAAATATCCTTTCAATCAACTACGAGTAACGCATTGATGCAACATATCAGTTTTTGGATCAATTACTTGAGTTTTTACATTTAACAAACTCAACAGACTTGGGAACAAATTATCTTGGCTTAATGTTGCGCCTTTTTGTTGTGCTAAGCAATTTACTTGTTTGTTTGCAATAGATTTCCACGCATCAGAGAACCACATCACCATCGGAACATGTGTTTGCTGACTCGGCGCAATCGCATATGGCGCACCATGTAAATACATACCATGCTCACCTGTAGATTCACCATGATCTGATAAATACCAAAACGCTGTACGGTAATTTTGTTGCTGTTTAAGCGTTTCAATCACTTGATTCAAAATATGATCGGTATACACAATCGTATTATCATAAGTATTGATTAATTCTTCACGTGAACAACCTTGAATCGCATTGCTTGCACAAATCGGTTTGAACTTTTGGAATTCTGCTGGAGCACGTTTGTAATATGCAGGACCATGGCTACCCATTTGATGTAAAACGATTAAACGTGGTGTTTTATCATCTTTAGGAATTTGAGCAATATACTGCTGTAAACTATCGATAAGAATGCCGTCTTCACATTCACCATCCTTACACCATTTTTGCTTTAACTCTTCAGGAATAACGAACTTTTCAACACGGTCACATGTGCCTTTACAACCTGAATTATTATCAATCCATGTCACTTTATAACCTGCACGTTGTGCAATATCGAGTAAACCTTCACGATGGCTCGCCAAACGCTCATCATAAGCTGTACGTGGCATACCTGAGAACATACATGGAACAGATACTGCTGTTGCTGTACCACATGAACTTACTTGAGAGAAATTAATAAGATTGGCTTGTTTAGACAATTCTGGATTGGTATTTTTCGCATAGCCATTTAAAGAGAAACTTTCAGCACGTGCTGTTTCACCAACGACCAGAACCATAAGTTTCGGTGAATGCTTCAACGCTACATCATCAACCAAATGTGCATCTTCACCATAGCGAATTAAAGGTAGATTTTCTTTTGGTGCTTTTTTATGAAAATAAGAAATGGTTGAAGCAATGGTATTCTGTGGAGAAATCATGCCTTTCAAATCACGATGTTCACGGAAAATGGCCGCATAATCAACGTAAAATACAAATAACAAACCTGCAATTATGACAAAAGAACCTGCAATATTTAAACCCTTAAACATCAACATTCTGCTGATTTTTTCAGGCTTTATTCTCACCCAAAGTATGAGAAAAATAGGAAGAATAACAAACAATGCCGCCCATACAAAATATTGTACAGAGAGTAGATCAAAAGCTTCGGCAGGATCTGTTTGAGCAATATTTTGAATTTGATCAGGTGAGATCACTGCACCCAATGAGTTCACAAAATACGAACTAAAACCACCAATGAAAACTAAAACGATTGCAAAAAACTTTGCAGTCCATTTCCAGTCTAAAATGCTTAACAGTAGATTATACAAAGCAATAAGAACAAAACCTGTTGCAACAATAAACAACTGCGCTTTGATCCCTTGATATGGTGTGAATGATTGAATTTTATTTAAAAATCCAAAATTTAGACACACACCTAACCATACTGCTAAAATTAAATTAAAAGTAGTAAGAGAAATCGAAATTTCACGGCGTTTTATTCGTTGTATTAAATTAGACATCACTTTGGCAGGAACTCTCTAAGACAGTTTCAATTTAAAAAATGAAACTTAAATTCAACTTAAAATATAATTTTCAAACTTAAAACATTATCCTGATTTTATTATTCCAACACCCAAAACAGGGTTAGAATTCTCATCATACGAATATATAAAGCACTCATATTCGCATATAGGAAATTAATCTTTTAAATATATCAAGTTCTTAAAAATCCTTTTATTATTTCCAGTGATTTAACGATCTACAGTTAGTAAAAAATCATAACAATCAATAAGAAAAAGTGCTTTATACCTTAAAAAACCGATATAAATCAAACAAATTTTAAACTATGCATCAAAAATTTACTCAGATTAAATTAAAACTCATAGATATAATCAATCCATTACAAAACATATTGAGTGAGTTTAATCACATAATATATTGATTATAATTATCATTTAAAATTAATCATCCAACGGTAAATAGGAATCAAACAAATCACACCTATGATTACAATGTAACTGAGAAAGTTTAAATACCCTAAATAATCACCAATAACACCACTGACGGTATACAAAACACCACTCACACATGCCATGATGGATACTTGAAAAGTGAAATCTGTTCCAGCATGTTTGCTACGACTGTATTGCATCACTAAAGTTAAAATAATCACCAACAACATTGCTGAGGTCATGTCTTCTAAGGCATTGATTAAATAGATCAACATAGCGAAAACTTGCAAGCTTTGCTCATGCATCGCCGCTAACCAAGCAAAACCTGTCAAGCTGATCAATTTCAAAATAGCAAATAGCAATAATGCCCGATTACGCTTAATTTTTTTAAGTAAAAATCCTGCTAGACCTGCGCCACACAAAGCAGCAACCGCACCTAACATAGTGATATAAACACCAATCTGAGAAAGCGTTAAACCTAAATCAACCAATAATGGTTTAGTGATTGGGCCAGTTAAACCATCAGTAATTTTGATGCTACACAAAACCCAAAACCATGTACGCATTTGTTTATTTTCAAAAAAATAATTTAAGTAAGACTTAAATTTTTCGACAATGCTTATTTCAGCCTGAATAATACCTTGTGTATGATCAATTGCTGCATCCTTGTGACCTATTTCTTTATCTTGATCTATTGCTCTATTTTGATATGTCGATTCTTTATAACGCCAAATAGAAATGGTATTTAAAGCCACGATTGCAGCCAAAATCAAAAAGGTATTTTGCCAATCCAACCAGTCCATTGCCCATAAAATTGCACCACCACCGACAATAAAACCCAAACGTGAACCAATCACTTGAAACATATTTCCAAGATGTTGTTGATCTGCTTTGAGAATGGTTACCGCTAAACCGTCTGTTGCAATATCTTGGGTCGCACCAACACTATTCATGCACAATAAAGCGATGAAAAAACACAACAAATAAATAGGCTGATTCAACGAATGAATTGGTAAAAAAGACAAAATAATCAGGATGAAAATCGTCAAAAATTGGGTCGGTAAAATCCAACTCCGATAATGCCCCCAATGTGAATGTCCAAATTTATCAACAAATGGCGCCCAAAGTACTTTCATCGCCCAAGGTGCCATCAATAAACCAAAACCACCAATATGCGCCAAAGAAACCCCTTGTGAACGTAAAATCACAGGTAAGGCATGTGTCATAAAGCCGACAGGTAAACCTTGCGCCCAATACAATGAAAATAATAACAGATACATTTTAGGCATTCGGTTTTGTCCAAAATCCATGTGAGGGCTAGGCAATTATATTGCTTTAATTGTTTGCTTTAGTTGCTATTCTTTGTAATATTCATATTTTGCGAATCATCTTAATATTGGCAAAAAATAAAAACTGATCATTAAATACCACTAAAAGTAGTCATTCTAAAAATATGTCACAAAAATTTCCAGTGCTCCCTGAGCAAGTTCCACAGCGTGGAAGTCAAGCCAGTCGAAATCTTTTTAAAAACATTTATTTAGCGCAAGGATGGAGCTTTGTAGGTGAATTTCCGAATCTACCTAAAGCCGTTGTGTTTATTGCGCCACATACGTCAAATTTTGATGGTTTATATGCTTTTCTGGCCATGTTAGGTATCGGCTTAAAAATTACCATTTTTGGAAAAGATAGTTTATTCAAAACACCGTTAAAAGGGCTTTTCGAATGGATGGGCGTGATCCCTGTCAATCGTGACGCTCCGCATGGCTTAACGCAAGAAATTGTGGACATTATCAATCAACAAGAAAAAATTTGGATTGCAATTGCACCTGAAGGTACGCGGAAAAAAGCAGAAAAAATTAAAAGTGGTTTTTACCACATTGCCATGGGAGCCAATATTCCAATTGCAATTTTCTCTTTCGATTATGATCACAAAACCATACATTGTTTAGGTATTTTAGAGCCTACTGGAAATTATGAAAAAGACTTAGACGATATTTTAAATCGCTTTAAAGGCAAATTTTCACCGAAAAAACCAAGTTGGTTATCTGTCCCTTTACAAAAACTATTGAAAAATGGCTAGAAAAAAATCATACAATCTGTTCAGATGTGCGCATATTTTTTTGATCAAAAGTAATACAGTATGCGTTTTAAACAACTTGGTTTTATAGGCTTATTGGGTCTAACCCTAGTTGGTTGTGATAAGACCACGAAAACTCCAACTCAAACTACATCAATTAAAGCGCGTGAACCTGTCGTTGCAATTGCATTAGGGGGCGGCGGTGCTAAAGGCTTTGCACATATTGGCGTGCTGAAAGTTTTAGAGTCTCATGGAATTAAACCTAAAATTGTCACAGGAACAAGTGCGGGCAGTTTCGTTGGTAGCATTTACGCAAGTGGAAAGTCACCTTATCAAATGCAACAAATTGCGCAACAACTGAAAGAGTCAGATCTGCGTGATCTTACTTTGAATAGTCAAGGCATTGTATTGGGGCAGAAATTACAAGACTACATCAACCGCAATGTTGCCAATAAACCAATCGAGCAGTTCCCTGTTCGCTTTGCTGCTGTTGCAACTCGCTTAGATAATGGTCAAAAAGCTGAATTTATTAAAGGTAATGCAGGTCAAGCTGTTCGAGCATCTTGTAGTATTCCTAATGTATTTGTACCCGCAACAATTGGGAAAACCAAATATGTGGATGGTGGTTTAGTCAGTCCTATTCCTGTTCAAACCGCTCGTGATATGGGCGCAGATATTGTCATTGCTGTAGATATTTCTGCACGTCCCACGGGTAGCCAACCAATGAATATGTTGGGATTACTAGATCAAACCATTAACATCATGGGTCAGCAAAGTATCAATCAGGAATTGAGCCAAGCCAATGTTGTGATTCAACCTAAAGTCGGACATTTGGGTACTTTGGATTTAAAAGCGAGTAATCAAGCAATTTTAGAAGGTGAAAAAGCAGCACAGCTGAAAATTACAGCAATCCAAGCAGCGATCACAAACTTTAAAAAATCCCCTGCTGCTTTAAAACCAGCACCTCGAGCTAAATTCTAAGTAGAGCTTTAATAAGAATAATCAAGTTTTTATAGGCAGTTTTAAAATGATCTGCTACATTGATATAGATGATGCGTCATCTATATCAATGATAATCACTAGAGTAGATGTATGAACTTTATTTTTGAACCGTGGCATTGGTTTGTCTTAGGCATTTTGCTGATCTTATCTGAATTAATTTTACCGGCATTTGCTGCGTTGTGGTTTGGTATAGCCGCTGTGGTCGTCAGTATTTTATTGTGGCTTTTTCCAAGCATGAGTTTTACTTTGCAAATCGTCAGTTGGATTATTCTTTCGATCATTTGTACTGTGGCTTGGTTTAAATTCATCAAACCATTGTCTATTGATAAAACCAAAGCAGGCATGCCGCGTGAGGCAACCGTTGGACAAACGGGGATGGTTATTCAAGTTGGACTTGCACACGATCAAATTCGTGTTCGTTTTCCTATGCCTATTTTGGGTTCCGATGAATGGAACTGTCGCATATTATCACCTGTTCAAGTGGGTGATCGAGTAAAAGTCACCGATATTTTAGGTAATGATCTCGTCGTACAACCTTATTCATCGTTGTCATCATAAAAAACAAAGAGGAAAAATAAATGGGTTTTGGTTCTATCGTTGTTTTAGCAATTTTTGCATTTGTTGCGATCACTATTTTCAAAGGTGTTCGAATTGTTCCGCAAGGTTATAAATGGATTGTACAGCGTTTGGGTAAATACCATACGACACTCAACCCTGGACTCAGCTTTATTATTCCTTATGTAGACGAGGTTGCATATAAAGTCACAACCAAAGACATCGTTTTGGATATTCCCTCACAAGAAGTCATTACCCGTGATAATGCTGTTTTAGTGATGAATGCTGTCGCATACATTAATTTAACCGCCCCTGAAAAGGCAGTTTATGGGATTGAAAACTATACTTGGGCTATTCAAAATCTAGTACAAACTTCACTGCGTTCAATTGTCGGTGAAATGGATTTAGACGATGCTTTATCTTCTCGTGATCATATTAAGGCAAAGTTAAAAGCAGCAATTTCTGATGATATTTCTGATTGGGGAATTACGCTTAAAACTGTTGAAATTCAAGATATTCAACCCTCTAGTACCATGCAATCTGCAATGGAAGCTCAGGCAGCGGCTGAACGTCAACGTCGAGCGACTGTGACTCGAGCAGATGGTGAAAAACAGGCTGCGATTTTAGAGGCGGATGGTCGTTTAGAAGCGTCACGTCGTGATGCAGAAGCTCAAGTGGTCCTTGCAGAAGCATCACAAAAAGCCATTGAAATGGTCACGGCTGCCGTTGGAGATAAAGAAGTCCCTGTTGCTTATTTGCTCGGTGAACAATATGTGAAAGCCATGCAAGACATGTCAAAATCGACTAATGCAAAAACCGTGGTTCTTCCAGCAGATATCATGAATACTATTCGTGGTGTTATGGGTAGAAATAACTAAACAATTATTCATATTTACCAAATAGGCAATCTTTGAGTTGCCTATTTTTTGACTTGAATCCTTTCGTAGATGCTGAGTACTACCAACATTTTATACATGATTAGTAGACTAAATTTGAGCATGCAGCACATCTGTCATAAAATACGAATAAAGGTCAACAGCCCCCAATTAACTTTGTCGTGCCAATAAAAATCTTGAAATCTGGTCTAATTCTTGCGCACGATCACCAAAGTATTCTAAAGCTTTAAAAGCTTGATCATGTAATTCTTGAGCATAGCTTCTGGCATTCTCTAAACCCATCAATGCAGGATAAGTAGATTTGTCGACTTGTTCATCTTTACCTGCCGTTTTTCCTAAAGATTCGGTATCTGAAACCACATCCAAAATATCATCTTGAACTTGGAAAGCTAAGCCAATGGCTTGCCCATATTGTCTCAATTGAGGAATCGCTTGATCAGTTCCTGCAAAAATTGTAACGGCAGACATCATAATTGCAGCCTGAATCAATGCACCCGTTTTATTACGGTGAATTTCTTCCAAATGCACTTGGTCAACATGCTTTCCTTCAGCTTGTAAATCTAAAACTTGGCCACAAACCATTTTTGAACTTGCTGTTGCCAAAATCTGCATTTGCTTGAGTACAATTCCTTGATCAACAGATTGTCCTTGATCAAATAAACGACTACCCAAAACTTCAAAAGCCATAGACTGGAGAATATCACCCGCAAGCAATGCTGTATCTTCACCATATGCAACATGGCACGTTGGTTGCCCACGACGTAATAAATCATTGTCCATACAAGGCAGATCATCATGTGCCAATGAATAACAATGAATAAACTCAATTGCGACAGCAGCACGGCGAACCGCAGCAGAATTTGCATTATCGTGTTTTAAATGTGAAGTTGCATAACATAAAGCAGGTCGAACACGTTTGCCACCTAGCATCACTGTATGATGCACAGCCGATTTCAAAGGTTCTGGTAATGAAAATGCATCCAAAGCAGTTTGTAAATCTTGCTGAATTTGTTGCTGAGCACGTTTTAAAATTTCTGCGTTTACATTTGGAATAGAAGTCACATCCGCCTCGATTTGTACGAATTTCTAGCATTCAATGGAAAATAAATTCTAGATAAATTGGTATATTTGATGAGTGCCAACATTCTACTATGAGTCATCAAAATTCACACCCATTAATTCCAAAGCTAAAACATCGTAATAGTCGTTTAAACACCGTATTAGCGACTAAGTACATCAATTCCAAATATTGATTTAATTATTGTTAAACACTTCAAAACTTATTTATTTGAACCAAAAACATTCAACACACATCCCTATGTCACATCAGTCAAAAGAAATTTTAAAATTTATAAAAAAAAGTAATGTATCTATTCGGTATCCATTAATTATAATTTAATTGTATTGACTTCCCACATCATCAAACAAATCAAAAGCATGAATATAAATAGAAAAAACCTTTGAAATATAAATAAGATATAAAGATTTAATTCCTACATATATCTACAAAAACATCTCCAATCAGCCTCATTGTAAGTCACATGACATGTCATTGTTGTGTAGTCGAATCTTCGACAGTTAAATTTGAGAACAATTATGTTAGTTAATACAAACAGTCCACGAAAAAGTTCATTCAATAAATTTTCTATTAAAGCCAATGAAACTATTCCACATCCACGTGGCAACGACCAAAAACCTCAACCTGCTCCTGAAAGTACACCTAGTGTAGATGATGAAAAGAAATCTGATGAGAAAAAATCAGACCCAAAATAATCTACAACTCAATAACTAATTTTTAAACTAAAAACTCACTTTATGTGGGTTTTTCTTTACAGGATAAACCCTATTTTTAAACGATCAATCTTGATAAATAGAGCCGAAATCTAGCGAATAAAACCACTAAACAATTGAAATTGATCACATTTTATCTTTTAAAACATGCAATTCATTTTTACCTTGTATTTTCGCACGTCGTACCGCTTCATTAAGTTTCTGTACAACATCAAGATCAACCACACTATCCAATTGGTTTAAATGATAAACACCTATTGATGCCGTTAAATATTCATCTGCTTTTTCAAAAATAATTTGTTGATCTGCTATCGTAAATTTTAATCTTTCAGCAAGGGTAATGACTGCCCATTCTGTTAAATTGGTAATGACAACAACAAAGCTTGCTGAATTTAATCTGAAAATCTTCGCTTCTGTATAAGCGATCGTTTCATTTAACAATGCCCCCAATTGAGAAAGAACTTCATCACCATTGGTATAACTATGCAACTGATTAAAGCGTTTAAAATCATCTAAATCAATTTTTAAAAAAGAGCAATCTTCTCTACTTTTTTTCTGGAACAACTCATTTACATAGTAATCAAATGCCATTTTATTCTGTAGCCCAGTCACAAAATCTAAGTACAGATGATCATGTAATTTTTGATTATTGAATAACAAAACATTTTCACGACGTTTTAATCGTGTCACATCTGAGCACACCAACATAATCATTTCTACATGATTGTTTTGATCATGCATCGGTTTGAAATAAGACAGATAAAACTTTCCTTTTACATAAAATACTTGCTCAGAATAATGTAGATTATGTTCAAAAGCATGCAGTGCTTCTTGAAATTGAGCATGAACAACAGAGGAAAATGTATTTAATAATTTATCAAAAAGATATAAAGCATCACTTTCATAAATATCTGAAAATTTTTGATTCACGCCTAAAAAACGAGAGTTTCTATCAAATATAGCGATAGGTAATGGGAATTGAGAAATGAAAGAAACCAAATGCAATTTGTCTGATTGCTTCAAAAAATCGATAACATTTATATTATCAATAGCTTGTTTGATTTTTGTATATTCCTCTTCCATAGACGACCTCAGATTTATAACATTTCTAATCTCATTCACTTTTCAAATGAAATGATCAATGAACTCAATAATTAGATTAAAAATTAACTCATGCCTATTTTTTTTATAAAGTTAAATTTAAATCGGTATAATCGGATATCATTTTCAAAATACATCTTACAACAACCTAAATAATTGATATAAAACAATTTATCTTAAAAAATAACCTTAAAATTACACCCTTTTTATTAGACGCGGTAGGATACCCCAATTAAGCCTACAATCATTTTTTATGCGTACTTCTTTAGCTTTAAAATGATTTTAGTCATGATCTAATGCAGTAGTAAATTTCCGAGCTATTTTGCCACATATAAATCAAAAAAAATACATAACATGATGAAATTCACATTAATAACAAAAAAACCTTGTAATCTGAACTGAATCACAAGGTTTTTATGTTCTGAAAATTTAGACTTATATTCATGCATATCTCAAATATTTATTCAGTTGGAATATAAGTCTATTGCACTTAAAAACTGTCTGCAGGAACTCTAACCCAACCTTCCATCAGAACACGAGCACTACGACTCATAATGGCTTTTTTGACTACCCATTGACCATTTTCATTCAAAGCTTCAGCACCTACCCTTAAGGTACCCGATGGATGACCAAACCGTACAGCTTCACGCACGCCACCACCTGCGGCAAGGTTTACTAAAGTGTTTGGAATCGCTGCTGCAGTTCCAATAGCAACGGCTGCTGTACCCATCATGGCGTGATGCAATTTCCCCATAGATAATGCACGTACCAATAGGTCTGTATCTTCTTCACCAACCTGCTTACCACTTGAAGATGTGTAGGCTTTTGACTTAGATACAAATGCAACTTTAGGCGTATGTTGACGTCCAGCTGCTTCGCTTACATCTTGGATCAACCCCATTTTCACAGCCCCATAAGCACGAATTTTTTCAAAACGGGCTAATGCTGTTACGTCACTATTAATATCATCTTGTAATTCTGTACCTTGATAACCCATATCTTCTGCATTTAAGAAAATGGTTGGAATACCTGCATTGATCAATGTGACTTGAAAACTTCCAATATCAGGCACATCAAGTGTGTCAACAACATTTCCTGTTGGGAACATCGCGCCCCCATCCTCTCCATCATCGGCTGGATCTAAAAACTCAATTTGAACTTCTGCCGCAGGAAAAGTGACACCATCAAGTTCAAAATCACCTGTTTCTTGCACTTGACCATTGTTGATAGGAACATGAGCAATAATGGTTTTTTTTATGTTGACTTGCCAAATACGAACCGTACAGATGCCATTCTCAGGGATACGGTCTTGAGCAACCAATCCATTACTAATTGCAAATGATCCTACGGCTGCTGTTAAATTACCGCAATTCCCGCTCCAATCTACAAATGCTTTATCAATAGAAACTTGTCCAAAAAGATAATCTACATCATGATTGGGTTGTGTACTTTTAGCTAGAATGACCGTTTTACTGGTACTTGATGTTGCCCCCCCCATACCATCAATTTGCTTTCCGTAAGGATCTGGACTACCAATCACACGAAGCAATAATTGATCTCTCGCAACACCTGCAATTTGTGCACGTTCAGGTAAATCATCTACTTTAAAGAAGACACCTTTACTCGTACCACCACGCATATAAGTTGCAGGGATTTTGATCTGTGGTGCAAAACTCATCTTATACATTCCTTTCGTTTATCATTGTTGCAACAAAATAATGAACCATCATTCAGTTTTATATTACCCTTTTTTTTGACAAAAATATCTATTGATGCACTTAAGTCTTAAATATTTTTATATCGAGGTGAAATATTGTTCAGTTTGATTTAAAATTTAAACAATAATAAATAATTTATTTTGTTGAAAATAAAATAGATTATTCAATAATTTTTTTTTTGACTTTGCAGTTCGCTTACATAAATCTCTCGTCTACTAGGTTTACAGTTACCAATCAATTACAATAATTAAATTCGAATAAATAGAGCCGAAAAAATTGAGCAACGAGTCTACACAATTACATCGTGGACTTAAAAATAGACACATTCAATTGATAGCCATGGGTGGCGCGATTGGTACAGGATTATTTTTAGGTTCAGCACAGGTCATACAATCTGCAGGCCCATCCATTATTTTAGGTTATGCAATTGGTGGTTTAATTGCATTCTTAATTATGCGTCAATTGGGTGAAATGATTGTTGAAGAGCCTGTGGCAGGTTCATTTAGCCATTTTGCCAATAAATATTGGGGGAAATTTCCAGGATTCTTAGCGGGTTGGAATTATTGGATTTTGTATATTTTGGTGGCAATGACCGAGCTAACAGCCGTAGCTAAATATATTAATTATTGGTGGCCTCATATCCCTGCTTGGATTTCGGTACTATTTTTCTTTGTAGTCATCACGATTGTTAATTTAGCCAATGTTAAATTTTATGGTGAATCAGAATTTTGGTTATCTATAATCAAAGTTGCAGCCGTTGTTTCAATGATTGTTTTTGGCTTATATCTATTATTAACAGCCGATGCTGGTTCAACAGCGTCGTTTAGCAACCTTTGGGCGCATGGTGGATTCTTCCCTCATGGCTTTGATGGGTTGTTTTACATGCTTGCATTTTTAATGTTCGCTTTTGGCGGCATTGAATTGATTGGTATGGCGGCAGCTGAAGCTGAGAATCCAGAAAAAACTATCCCTAAAGCGATCAACCAAGTTGTTTTCCGTATTCTTATTTTTTATGTGGGTTCATTAATCATCCTTTTATCACTTGTGCCTTGGAATCAATTAGATCTAGGCGGTTTAGATAAAAGCCCTTTTGTTATGATTTTTAGTCAATTGGGAATTGGTTGGGCAGCACATTTACTAAACTTCATTATCTTAACAGCAGCGCTTTCTGTATATAACAGTGGGATGTATGCCAATAGCCGTATGTTATTTGGTCTAGCTCAACAAGGTAATGCACCTAAAGTTTTCGCTCAAGTGAATAAGCAAGGTGTTCCGATCCCAGCGGTATTGTTCTCTGCATTGCTTATTTTTGGCTGTGTATTGTTAAACTATTTTGTTCCTGAAGATGCTTTAAGTCACCTCATGTATGTCGTGGTCGGTGCTTTAGTTTTAAACTGGGCAATGATCAGTTTGACTCACCTTAAATTTAAGCAAGCAATGCAAAAAGCGGGTAAGCTGACTAAATTCCCTGCGCTTTGGTCTCCAATTAGCAACTATTTAGTATTGTTATTCATTTTAACTGTACTTTATATTATGTGGATGCAAGGCTTTAAAGAGTCTGTCATCATGATTCCTGTATGGATCGTTGTCATGGCACTTTTATTTAAAATGCTCAATTCCAAAAAATCAAATTAGTTCATTCAGAATATAATTTGATCTTAATTTTAAAAAGCTATTATTTCGATAATAGCTTTTTTTTCATAGGTATATACGGTAAATTACTTGCCTATTGCGCCCTTAGCTTAACTGGATAGAGCAGTTGCCTCCTAAGCGACCGACGTGGGTTCGAGTCCCGCAGAGCGCACCATTTTATGGTTTATTTTGATCTACAGCACTCCAAACCTACAATAAAAATACATATAATTCAACAAAATAAGAAAGATAAAGTCTAAATTAATCTTATAAATTCTCTTGTGAGCTAATATTTTTTACAGTATAAATTACAGTACAAACTTTTATACGCAAAACTGTGTACTGTAAAAATGCCAAAAATAGTCAAAAGCCTTACTGATAGTAAGATCAAAAGCCTTAAAGCTGATCCAAACAAGCACCAACGAATTTCAGATGGTTTAGGTCTTTATTTGTTCATTCACAAAAATGGCTATAAATATTGGAAATTTGACTATAGTCGTCCATACACTAAAAAGCGCAATACCATTAGTTTTGGTATATACCCAACAACTAGCCTCGCTGAAGCACGACTTAAAAGAGATGAAGCCCGTACCCTTCTCTCTCAAAATATCGACCCACATGTTGAAAAGCTTAGAATTGAGAATGAGATATTAAATACGAATAATAATACTTTTCAAAATATTGCACATGAATGGATGGCAAAGCAAGACTTCGCGGAATCAACAGTTAAAGGGCAACAACGCTTATTAGAAGTAATCAATCAGCATATTGGTAAAATTCCAGTACATGAAATTAAAGCCATGGACATACTGAAAGTTTGTCGAATTTATGAAAAAGAAGAAAAATTAGAAACAGCTAAAAAAGTCAAAGTGAAATGCGGTCAAATCCTTAGATATTCGGTTTCTATTGGCCTTTGCGAGCGTGATGTTACTCAAGATTTAAAAGGAGCGATCTCACCTCCCAAAGTTACACATATGGCAGCTTTGGTAGAACCAAAAGATTTTGCCTTGCTCTTGCAAGACATTGATCATTATGAGGGTTCTGTCATCACACGATATGCTCTACGCATTGCACCATTAGTTTTTGTTCGCCCAGGCGAATTAAGACAAGCTAAGTGGCAAGATGTCGACCTTCAAAAAGGTTTGTGGAGTTATACGCCCCCAAAAACTAAATCAAAGACAGGAGTTCAGCATATTGTCCCGTTATCTACACAAGTGATCCATTTACTTTCTGAACTTGCTCAAATAACAAAAGCTAAAAGTGAATATGTATTCCCAGCAACGACGTCCAACTTAAAACCGATGTCAGAAAATACTATCAATCAAGCTTTGCGTCGCTTAGGCTATACCAGTGAGCAAGCCTGTGGACATGGCTTCCGCGCTTCTGCACGTACAATATTAGAAGAAGTTTTAGAATTTCCGATTGAATTGATTGAGCAACAGCTTGCCCATCAGGTAAAAGATATGCATGGTCGTGCTTATAACCGTACTAAGCATTTAGAGAAGAGAAAAGAGATGATGCAGCGATGGGCTGATTATTGTGATGGGCTAAAAGCTCAATTAATCTAGCAAAAATTATTTTAAAGGAGTTGAGCCGAAATGACTCAACTCTTCTGTCTCCTATAGAACCAGTAATGTTCAGGTCTAGATTTGTATGCCTATTTAACTGACGTACTTACAAGATTACTGACTA
Organism: Acinetobacter piscicola; assembly: GCF_002233755.1. Taxonomy (GTDB): domain Bacteria; phylum Pseudomonadota; class Gammaproteobacteria; order Pseudomonadales; family Moraxellaceae; genus Acinetobacter; species Acinetobacter piscicola. The sequence goes on from NZ_KZ268705.1 coordinate 86,290, forward strand.
ATAAAATGAAAGATATCGAAAAATTACTACCACATAAATGGAACCCCACTTGAATTCAAGTGGTGGGGCAGCGGATGCTTACAAATAAATTAATAGATTCATCATTATTATTGATGATGAATCTATTAAGCTAAAACTATTTAAGATTTTTATTGACCTCTTTAAAAATAGCTTCAAATCTTGATAAAGTGGCTTCTGAAAGACTATTAACAAAATCCTTATTACTAGCAAACTCTTTTGCAGGTAAGTAGTGATTGAACCTACTTTTTTTAATAACTTTATTGATTTTTGACAATATATCTTCGATTTCTGTACTTAATTCTTCCACCTTAATTTCAGTATAGGTAGATGACAGAGAAATATTAAATAGTTGAAGATATTCATCAACGGTAAAAATATCCTCAATATCAGCTTTTTTTCTATTATCAAGATAATCATGAAAGAATTTTATATTTTTATCAGATATAATTTTTTGTATAGTTAGACTATCAAATCTTGCCTGCGACTTTTGATCAGTAAATGAATCTAAAAGACAGAAAATTGATAGTTTTGAACCTCGAAGTAATGAGATAAAACTAGCAACTTTATCTAAGCCACCTGTAGGTACAATTGTAATATCCTCATTTAAGCCAGTTCTGTTATTCGCATTCAAATATTCTGAAATTGTGGTTAAGTATAGTAAATCCGAGACCCCTTCAACCAATAGATTCTTTTTAGAAATGAATAAATTTTGTGCAACATCATATCCTAAAGCAGCTTGTAAAGGGAAAAGAGTATTAGGATCTTTTTGTTGAATACTATCACTAACGATAGAGCTATCGGAGTCACTAAACACCGTTCTGACACGATTTAATTTCGTTGTTTCTACCATAAAAGGTGAGTGAGTTGTATAAATAACTTGATATTTATCAACTAAGCTCTCTAAAAAACGTAGTAAATCTGCTTGGGCAGTTGCATGTAAGTTAAGACCCGGCTCATCTAAGAGTAGGATATATTTTGAATTTGAATCAGCCTGAATTTTATTAAACCAGACTAAGAATGAAAAAAACCAATTAAACCCTTTGCTTCTATTCTGGAGAGGTAAAGAAACTCTAGTTTTTGAGTTTTTTACACGAATGTCTAAAACATGTTCAACAATATTTGTATCGACTGTTGTTGCATTACCATAATTTGTATTTACGTGTCTTTGAGCAGTAGCTGTTTTTTTATCAATTTTAAACTCGATATTTAAGTCCTGATTTGCAGACCAATATTGGAATAATGTGTCAGAAATCAAAGCTTCAGTTGCTTCTAATTCTGCAATAAAATCCTCAAAATCATCTGTATTAATAATATCATTGATATTTATATCTGCTAAATCTAAAAGTGCTTTTGCTGTTTTTAGATCATCCGATAGTTCCACACCCTCATCTAAAAAATTTTCTAGTACAATTCTGGATGGAAGTTGGTAATATTCATCATAATAAATGAACTTTGGTAGATGCTTTTTTATTAAACTAGTATAAACATATCTTTCAATAAAGCTGTTCCATGTAGAACTTTTAAAAAAATATTTTTTCAAGGGTTCTAACTTGTCTGAATCTTCGGGAAATCTTGTAAGTAATTCATCAAATTCTGATATAGTTAAGGTTGATTTAAGCTCTTTTTTTAGACTGTCATTAATACTAGAGAGATTATAGTGTTTTAAAAAAGCTTCAAAATTTATCGAAACACCACTGATTAGAGTAGCACCATCTTTGTAAGAGCTTGTCACCGTAATCTCATCTTTTCCCTGCCAAGTACCTTTTCCTAATAAGTGTTCTATAAAATCAATAAGTTTTTTTGAAAGTTTATACCTACAAATAATAGCATTAGGATTTTCATCTGACTTATTAATGCTTTTTAATTCTTTACGTGGATAATCTAGTGTTTGATTAAACTTGAATTTCTCATCAGTTTCAAAATAATTAGTTTTTGCTAAACATTCTAAAATAGAGGTTTTTCCTGATTCATTCATTCCAACCAGTACAGTTATATCATCTTCAATATATACGGATTGAGGTGTCGTGAATGATTTATATTTTAGAATTTCAATATTTGTAAGTTTAATCATTAGTTATCCCCTGAATTTAAATATCCAACTTCGGCAAAGCTCTCACAATCTTTATTGTTTCCAAACTCACCGTAATCACACGTAAGAACAACTCGAATGGATATTTTGCATTACCCATTGTTTCAATTGCCCAATCATTTGCATCGTTTACAATACCACTGTCTTTGTGCGTAGAAACGCTTTGACGCTCCATCACCAATTCAAGTGCAGACTTACCATTCACCTCGTAATCATAAGCCTCTAGCGGTATTTCACGAATAGTAATGGCATTGTTATAGACCACTGTATCTTTTTGGTCTTTTTTAGGGAATTTCATCTTAGTCACATAAAAGTCTTTATCTTCTAATTGTTTTAATGATTTACCGCCTAAATCCAATTTTGCTTTGTAAGGCTCTACAGTTTCGTAGTTTAAATGCAAATATGCCAAGTCACGACCCGCTTTAGAGAACGCCCAAAAATCTTCGGCTTTTTTCACACATGGGATACGTGGTAACTCTTTGCTAAGGTTATCGGCATAACGAGTACGATAATCTTCACTGTGCAATAAGCCATACACATAGTAAAAAATATCTTCCTTGCTAAATGTTTCAGTCGGATAAGCATCTTGGAAATGCTTTAAGCCCTCGTCGCTAATAGCATCTTTACGAATATATTTACCATCTTTTATTTTGGCTTGAGCCTGCTCATTTATGAGTGGATCAACTGTTTGGTCAAATAGATCACCATCTGATGATTTTTTTTCATACAAATACAAAGGTAGGGCTTGTGTATCACCAATAAAATGTAGGTCAGGAATGGTATTTGTAATAAATAATCCTTGATTTCCTGATATACAGATTACAATATTATCACTCTCAAAAAAATCCTTAATTGAATAAAAACTATGATTAAATACCGTAGAAGCATAGTGAAATTGTTTCATAAATGGTCGATATGAATTTATTTTAAAATCATTATCATCGTAACTTTGTTCTAAATGTCTTTTAAAGGGTGATTTCCAAGAACGCCCCCCCCAGCTTGTAATTGATAAATCTTTGTGTACAAAATCCATCATATTTGGATATTGATCAGGAGTTAGTCCAACACAAGCTTTCTTATATCGAATAACTTCCTCATTGAAAAATGCTAAAGCATTTTTAGTTCTATTCTTTAACTTTGACAAGGAGAAATCATAATTCCAAGCATCTCTATTTGTGATAACTCCTAGTGATGTTTTTTCAAAAATTGAAATACATTTCTTGTCGTGAATTTTTATAAACTCTTGAAAAGAATCATCACGTTGATTAAGCCAATCGTTATGTACATCAGGGATGATTGTTGTCCAGCCATCAATCGCTGTAATACCATCAATACTGATAAAATCAGAAATTTTTTCTAGTTTTTCCTTACGACTAAGATAATCACCAATGTCATGAAAATAAATTTGACCATGTTGCTGTGCGTTTGGATTTTTTACTAGGACTGAAATAACTATCGGTGCAAGACTTCCGCCTTTACCACCAATGGCTGCAAACAAAGGGTGTCCTTCTTTTCTACATCGCTCTCCAGATGTTCTTCCGTTACCACGTAAATGGAAAAAATATAATGAACTAAACTCATCAGCCAAACATTTGCGTAAACCATCGGCTGATTTTGAATCTATATAACCAGCATTGGTCACAAAACCAATTACTCCATAGTCTTTGATCCGATCACTTGCCCATCGAATAGCACGAATATACGAATCTAATGAACTACGCTTTCCAAATGAAGTTGATGAGTTTAGTGTGTATGTTTCATAAATTCTTTCATCCAAATGTTCATATCTTACATTTTGATTATCATCGTTTTGTGAACCTTGCCCTGCTGAATAAGGGGGATTGCCCATTATGACCCGAATATCAAGTTCTTTTTGGCGTTTACGTCTTTCACTGTTATCGACTAAAACTTTACTGACTAAATCCTCTTTTTCGTACATTTCAAAAGTATCGGTTAAGCAAATCCCTTCAAATGGTGCATACTCTAGTTCGGGATTAATCGTTTTCATCTGATCGTGATATACGGTTTCAATATTAATTGAAGCAATATAATAGGCGAGTAGAACAATTTCATTGGCGTGAATTTCATTCTTATATTTATAAGTCAAACGATCCGCAGGAATTAATCCAGACTGAAGCAAGCGGTTAATAAATGTACCTGTACCTGTAAATGGATCCAGAACATGAACATTATCATCAGCAAAGGTTTTACCAAATTCACTTTTAAGCACATCATTTACACTGTGAATAATGAAGTCAACAACTTCAACAGGCGTATAAACAATACCTAGCTTTTCAGTCATACGAGGAAAAGCATTTTTAAAGAATGAATCGTATAGCGTTAAGATAATGCTTTGCTTGCCTTCGGCAGTATTAATGCCTTCTGCTCGCATACGAACTGATTCATAGAATGAGTTAAGCGTATCAGCTTCTTTATCCAAATGATGCTCATTCAGCGCATCTAGCACCTTTTGCATTGCTAAACTCATTGGGTTGTGTTCAGCAAAGCTATGATCTTTAAATAGGGCATCAAATACTGGTTTGGTGATTAAGTGCTGTGCCAACATTTCAATGATTTCAGCATCAGATACACTGTTATTCAAATCATCACGTAATTCATAAGCAAATTCATTGAATGCCGTAATTTCTTTAGTATTTGCAGGGTTTTCAAGAATAGCTTGAATACGGTCGATATGAGTTTTAGCGATTTTGGCGACATCACTTGCCCAGTCTTCCCAATGATGACGATTACCACATTTTTTTACGATCTTGGCATATAAAGCACGTTCAATCTCACCAACTTCAAATACCATTTCCTCTTGAACTGGTAGCGGGGTTTCTGCTGTACCAATAGATGAACCGCCTTTGGCTTGTGCTTTGGCCCTTTGTTTTTTTCCTTCACTTAAACCTGTAGTCGTTGTTTCATCGTCACCTTGTTTTGGTTTGGCTTTTTTAGTCTTTTTAACAACCTTATCAGCAACCGCAATAACCTCCATGCGGGATACGTCTTTGCCATTAAACTCTAACTTGTTGATCATCGCATCAAAGCGGTCATCATGCGCACGTAGAGCGTTTAATACTTGCCATACCACACGATAGGCTTCATTAGAATTTAACGCCTGTTCAGGCTCTACACCCGCAGGAATCACTACTGGTAAAATGACATAACCAAGTTGCTTACCTTCCGCTTTACGCATTACACGTCCAACAGATTGCACTACATCGACTTGAGAGTTACGAGGTGTCAGGAAAAGAACCGCATCAAGTGATGGAACATCCACACCTTCTGATAAACAGCGCACATTAGATAAGATACGACATGTATTTTGAGGAGCTTGTTCTTTTAACCAAGTGATTTTTTCTTTCTTTTCTGTTGCATTCATACCACCATCAACATGTTTCACATGGCAATTTAGTTTTAGTGAAGGATCAATATAAGGGTCTTCTTCTGTTCTATATAAATGATCCATTTCTGCTTGTTGATATGCTTCAACAACAGCACTAAACATTTCAGTAATTTGCTTAGAACTAACTTTATGTTTTTTGCCTTTATATTCTTTTTCAATTACCTGACAGAAAGCAACTGCACGTTCCATTGGCTTAGCAATTGTACCGTCAGGATTATATAAACCTTGTTTAGCGAGAGCTTTCCAACAACCAACAATTTTTGCAGCATCATCAACTTTTAGAGAGTTATTTTCGTCTTTTAATAAGCCTTGTAATTGACGATTAATATGGCTTTCTTCAACAGCAAGTACAATTACCTTATAGTCACATAAAATGTCCATTTTTACAGCTTGTGAGAATGTAATGACATATAAATCTTCACCATACAGTGATTTATCATCCATTGAGCAAAGTGTCACACCCTCTGTTTCTTTAGCCGTATCACCATAAATACGTGGTGTAGCAGTCATATATAGACGTTTCTTGCCTTGTACATAATCATTATTATGAATACGCACAAACTTGGATTCATCATCCCCCTCAAAAGTTGCTCCTGTGGTACGGTGTGCTTCATCACAAATGATTAAATCAAATTCAGGGAATCCTACTTTTTGTGCTTCTGCAATTACATCAATAGAATGATAAGTTGAGAACACGACATTCATATCCTCATTCGCTTCATTCGGTTTAAATAAATCTCTTGCCTTAAATGCTTTAACTAAACTTTGGGGATTGGTTGTAGCAGGGAATTTTAAGTCACTAATCCCGACTACAATGTTGTCATCATCTTTTTTCTTACCAACATCACTATCGGAACAGACTGCAAAACTCCGGATACCTAATGATGTTTGTTGAGTCCACTCGTCAAGCGTTTGACTAAGTAATGCAAGACTAGGGACTAGAAACAATACATTTTTGCCACGACCTGCCAGTTCCTCAGCAATACGCAAAGAGGTAAAGGTCTTACCCGTACCACATGCCATAATAAGCTTGCCACGATCTGCCTCAGCTAATCCATATTTGACTGCCGACAATGCGGGGCGTTGATGATCTCTTAAACTATTTTTTTTACGAAATATAGGCTTCACATTTGAATCAAAATTAAACTGTGACCAGTCAATTAAACTGCCTTCTAAATCTAATAATGAAATAGTTGCAACAGGTGGATTTGCATCCACTAAAGTTGATTTAGCATTATCAGTCCAATCATCCGTTGAAGCTACAATGTAGCGATATGCAAAATAAGATTTACCAGAGCCGCCTAAAAAGCTATCAATATCTTTCTTCTGAATTTTTGTAGTGTTGTAATTTTTACATTGGATTGGATGGAACTCACCATCAATAGTTACCGCAACAAGATCAATACCATAGTCACGTTTATCAGTAACTTTTAACTTTTCACCGTACTTTTCAACCCAACCAGAATATGACAAAACTTCTGTATAAATTTCGGCATATTTAGGTTCATTTAAGAAATATTGAATCATCAAATTCTCAAATGAAGTACCTTTATCTCTATTTGTAAGGCTAATTGTTTCAATCGATTGAAGTAAATTTGTTAAAGCTGACATTCAGACCAAGCTCCAAATTATAAAGTGCTTTTATCACTTAAATTTTAAAAATGTATTAATGTGGAATTTAACATATTTTAAAAAAAAGCATTTAAAAATATGAGGTTTTTGGACTTTGAAATAGTTTTTAGTGTGAAGAACTCTTGAATGATAGATCAGGCTACCTAAATTAAACAAACTGTCTCCGATAAAACCAGTACAGTTCAGCCAATAATGAAGCCAATTACATTCATACCAACAACTTAACAAAAAATAAGGGAGCCGAAGCTCCCAATCATTAACGACTCGCTAACTTAGATTCAATCCATTGATTGATTTCCCAAGCTGACCATCCAACACGACCAACAGTTAAATTCGTCTGTTTGGGAAATGTTGGATCGTATTGCTTATGACGCTCATCCATAATGTTATAAATCGTTGCGCGACTTAACCCTGTAATTCGCATAACTTCTTTCAAGTTGATAATCTGATTCATCTGAAAAGTTTGACCTGTGAACGCATTCATGATGTTTACTCCTAATCACTGATGCGAGCGGTGATTCGCTCAGATAATAGGGCAGTCCAATAAAATTTTACTGAGTCCAATATCGTCCACCCCCATCTAATTCACAGCCCGTACATGCTGCTGTAAGCCTTTCTGAATATCCTGCACAAAGTCTTGCCCCTGCTGAAACTTAGGCTTTGTCTTGGCTTTCGACTCAGGCTGTACCTGTTCAGACTCAACAAGCTCATCCGTATAAAACTCCTCCACCAAATCCAATCCCTCTTCCGAGTTCACCTCAAACCGTGCATTGCCATACCCCTGACGTGCTATCTGATCTAAAGCATGTTGATTAAACCCTGAAGCTTTGCTTTGCTGATCTATATCCTTTGCCATTTGAATCGCCTGTTGAAGATTGACGCCATCTCTGAGCGTTAAATCCACGTAATACACAGGGGTACGATAGCTTTGCGTCGTGGACTTTCCCCGAAGCGTGAGTTGTAAGGGCAGGCATGAAAGCAAGCCATTGGATGCTGCATGGTAGTAACTCAGCCTCGCTGCCAAAGTCCGAATACTGTTAAATCCCGTGGTTCTAAAGATAAATGTACCCAGTTCATCCGATTCATCTAAATTCACATGTAGTCTGCCAAAAGGTTTGCAGTTGCCACCTTGTGCCAAAGGACAGAGATCAGGTGAAGGACATGGATGTTGCTCAACTCCTTGATTGGTCAGTCGTTGGCAAGTTTCTCCATTACCCACACAAACAGGTCTACCTGTTTGACGGTCAAACAAGCTGTACTCTGCACGTAGATTCAATTCAGGATCATTGAAAATCATGCGGACTGGTATGGTTCTGAGTTTTTGGTTTTGCGCTTTGGCACGAAGCTGTTCATCTAAGGGGTGCTTGACCCATCCTTCTTTGCCTTGGATTTGACTGGTAATGGTAAATTGATCGTCCTTTTCAGGTAAACGTTTACCATTCTTTTCTACCACTTTACCGATACTGATTCGTCCAAGTATCGGCGGTGTAATGGCTAAACCTTTAATCATGATGCTTTCCTCTGTCATTTAAATGTGTTGTATTGCTTGGTTAAAAATGAAATAGACATAAAAAATCCCATGCGCTCAGGCATGGGATGTTTAGGCGGTCTGTTTTAATGTTGAGTGGTTGGATATTTTGCTTAGGCTAAATCGCTTTCAATCATCATTGGTATAGATGTTGAAACGCCGTGAACCTAGTTTGTTTTGTGGAAATTGATTCAGATATTCAGGATGTTGTTTCAGTAAAGCCTTGCTGTCTAAGCTGATTGAGTCCTTGGACTTTTTCCACGTCACTGAGCCTGTTAAGAATGTTGCGCGTTCTGCCTGTTGCATCTTGGCTTGCAGTTGATGTTTGAGTAGATCGAATTGCTCCTGATGCTTTTCAATTTGGTTGCGTGCTTGAATCAGTTGTTCAAACTGTTGATTGGCTTGCGTATCTTCAGTGAGGTCTGTGGTACTGAGTGGCACATGTTCGGGATAGAGTAGCTGTAAAGCTTTGGCTGCCGATTCACTGGCATCGGCTTCAGGTGGAGTGTCTTTTTCTACGCATTCCCAGAAATAACGCTCAGCATTGATGATGTGTTGAATCACCGATTCAGAACGCGTCACTTTAAAGATGCGAGTTTCATGCCCACAAATCAGTACGCAGATATGCGCAGCTTTTTTGCCTGTCACTGCCAATTGATGTTGTACCTGACACAACACGTATAAAGGCACACCGTCTCGCCACAGTTTGGCGCCATATTCCCCTGCGGTTTTGCATTCTAGAATTTGTACATCTGCATCACCCACCACGGAATAATCTAAGTTGGCGAGCATGAAATGTTTATCTTCATCAGGATGTTGTAACACTGCATTGACTCTACGGACTTTGTAATTGGTGTGCATGCTGTAGTATTCAGCCACTAGGGGTTCAAGGCGTTTGCCCCAGTACAACGGTGCATGTCCTTCACTTTCATCTTCGATGGATTGTTGAATACGACCTGTCTTGATCATCCACAATTCCAACATCGACATATAGGGATTGAGTCCACAAGCGGCAGCGCAATCACTACTACCGATGCCTTGCCGACGCACTTCTAACCATTCGGCTTGACTCATGCTTTTGGTATTCACAAGGCGTTTAGCACTAAAGAAACGTGGAGCAATAAAGGGTTGGCTTTTGATTGCTGGGTTGGTCATGACTGCATTAGATGGGCTGGAGATATTTAAGTGACTATTCATTGTTTAATTCCTGTATTGATTAAATTTTGGGCATAAAAAAGCCACATTCGAAGATGTGGCTGTGGGGTATGCTTTTTTTTAGGTAACGTTAGATGAGTGAGTTTGTTCGTTGATGAAAATTAGGCAATCATCCTTAGAGCCTGTTCCAATCCACGTTGTTTTAAGCCTGCCCCTGCGCCAAACCAAGCAGAATCCAGACGATGATCCTGACTCATGGCTCGACGTTCATGGTCTGCAAATTCCGTGATTGAGCACAGTAAGCCATAGGCTGTGTCTTTGGCTGAACTGAGTTCAGCCCCACGTCCATGCCCATTAAACATGGTCATGACTTTAGACATCGCTCGTCCATTGGGTTCGGTTTTTGTTTGGTCAGTTTTCGTGGACTCAGCTTGATTCGCGACATTGCGGTAAAACTGAATAATGCTGTCATCCTGTTCGGCAATGCTCAGACTGGTGTTATTAAATACAGCATCAAAGTAGGCTGCGGCTTCTTGCTGTGTGACTTTACGTTGACTGAGTTGTTTCATTTCATACATGTGCTCTTCCCATGCACGGACGGAAATACCGAGTTGCTGTTTAATCTTCTCGGCATCGAACTTGGTACTGTGTGGGACTTTGACCACGCCTGCACTTGAGTTTTGTCCTTTTAAAGCAATGGCTAAGGTGTTATTACACACCACGCGAATACTGGTGAATTGTGCAGTGGTTGCTAATGTGCCATCACAAGCGGTGGCTAAGAGAATATAGCCATTGCTGACATCTTTACCCTTTAAGGCAGATGTTTGCCCTGTTCGTGCCAAAGCCCAGAACTTCTTCCCACCTTTCAGTACCCCTGCGGTTTCCAACTCAAAGCCTGATTGTTCGGTCAGGTCTTTGTAGAAATTTAGGATTTCCATGGGCTGCACTTCCTGATAACGCTGACTGACCACAGAGAGTGGTGCATGGGTATCGGAACGATAAAGCACCCGTTGTTCTTCATAGGGCATGATGATGCTTTGCCCTCGTTCATTTTGTGCCATATAGCTAACATTGGAAGATTCAATCCGCCAGTCCATGCCTGCCTGCTGTGCCCAGACTTCAATGGGTTGGTTTTGCGTGAGTTGATTCCCTAAGCCATGCCAAGGGGTTTCGCCAACATAAGCCATTTGTTCAAGTTGATGTGCCATGTATTGTTTCCTTATAAACAAAAAGGCTGCTGGACTTCATCCCTTGATTGGAATGAAGTCCAGCAGCCTGATTCAGATTGGTCTTGTGAATATACTTATTGAGCCCTGCGTGTAATTGGACTCAATAAACGCATTCTGTGTATTGATTCATCTTTATGTTATATAAGTGAAATTTCTTTCAATCTGCTCAACTGCTCAACTGCTCAACTGCTCAACTGTATAGTGCATGGTGCGTATGTAGAATAAATATCGCATTCAACTTATTGTGGGGACATTACAATTTCACGTCCATCCTTGAGTACTGCAACCACCTCTCTGACATTACGTGGATCACAATTCAAGAAGAAGCGCATGGATTTTCCGTACAGAATTGGATTGGCACCATCACGGTAATCTGCTTTACAGTTACCGCGATTCACCACCACTCGATCAAGAGTAATACTATCTGACAATGAGATTAAATGCAGATAGGCTGTTTCAACCTCATGCTTTCCACCGAAGACCTGATTCTTGATTTCAATACGATATTGCATTGAAGCATCGCCTTGGTCGGATGGTGCTTGCTGTGCGTCCTTCTCCGCTTCTTGTCTATTCAGTGTTTCCCATTCATCCCAGCCTTTGGCAATGAATTCTCGAATTTCCGCAACAGATGTCACTTCCAAATTACTCAGATAATAGCCTGCGGTAGCAGCCGTTTCTTCACTGGGTGATTTTTCTAAAGACTCCAAATCCTGTAGTTCTTTTTCAGTCAGCTTGTCTGTTTGAGCCTTTGTTTTGACTGCTTCGATTTTGGCTACGGTATTCTGTGCTTGTGCTGCTTCTGGTTGCTTTTCACAACCGACTGTCAACATGGCTATGGTTGCCAACATCATGATCTTTTTCATCTTTCCCCCCTCTCCCCTCTATGCTTAGGTATTCACATCAAGGCGCTGGTCTATCCATGCATTGTTGGTAATATTTATCTTTGAAGACTTGTTTGGTTTTTTCAAAAGTCGCTGTACCGCCTCGACCATATTCAAAGGCATCATGAATCATCGGTCTAAGTTGTTCTCTCAGCTCATCGTTATCGCCTGCAAGCATATAAGTTGCTTCGGCAAAGCCGCCATAGGTCAAGCGAGCCTGCATCACAGTTTCAGCCACATTGGCTTCTTCCTGACAGGCTTTCTCTTGTTTGGAGGCACAGCCTGTAAGCAAAGTAACGGCAATGATGAGAATTAATTTTTTATTTAGCATGTTCCTATCCTCTGCATTTGCCTACGGTATAACCTCTGGCAAAGTCCAAACGACGTCTGTCTTCATCATTGGTGATCGGTACAGTAAAGAATGGCTTGCCGTATTGTTCACGAATGCTGTCATAGCGACAGCTACAGGTGTCCTCACTTTCCACTGCGGTTTTAATGGCAGCGTTTGGATACATGCATTGTTCGATATAGGCTTTACGCTCTTTACTATCCGTAGATGAACAGGCAGATAAAATAGGTAAAAGGAATACAGCAAGCATGCTGAATGTTTGAATTTTCATAAAGCGCCCCTCTGGTATTGTTCTGTATTGAAATCAAAATTTAAGACACGACAACGCATACTCCCGAGTCAGGAAGTTGTGCGAATATGAATAAAATGAGACGAATAAATCCCATCAACTGCTTGGTGAAAAGTCAGTTGTTTGAAATTGAATTCAGTACAGTAAGGGAATGTTTTGAATGACCATGATGGACTCCTTGGAATTAAGAAGTTCTACCGAATCACTGTCAATTGATTATGGTGGCAGAACGAGAAGGGGTTGACAGACTGGGATCCAAGGAACCAGCACGCGTAAAGCGTCCCCCTCCCGTCCTACCGCAAAGAAGGGGGACACGAGGGTTCTAACGACTTATAGAAATATATAAGCCGCCATGGATCTTCGGTCTGTCAAAACCGACTGACAATGTAGGTCAGCATGCTAAGAATAATGGTGAGGGCAAATTAAGTCAATTCAGATGGTTAGGAATAGAGCTTGTTTTATATTTCTATATATTTATTGATCACTTACAAGGTAGCATGACTCAATTCCTAAATTTTGTTCTGCTTACAAAAATGGTGGAACATTAATTAAATATCAGACGTGAAACGTGAATAATCATGAAAAAGTCGTTCTAGTTCACTAAACTCTAGAGAAAATTAATATAAAATATTGATATTTATTATAAAATTTATAATGTTTAGCAAAAGTTGCAATTATGTTAATTTTAGCGAAACTTAAAATTATAATTTTTACAAGATAAGCATTAATCTAAATTTAAATAAAAGATGGTTAGATAAGAGTTATAATTAATCAAATAGTTATGAGTGAAGGAACATTGTGGATAACGGTAAAAAACTAAGATTAGATCTTTTGGGTAAAGATGCTCACTCAAAAATTATTACTCCATTTGAACTGCACCTTTGGAATTGTGAAATTCTTCAAATAGAACCTGTCGGTGAATATTTGGTTCTTCAAATGACCAAAGGAGATATTCAATTTAAATTAGGCTTTTTATATACTTGTGCTACTGATAATTTAATCTATAAAAAGTTGGATAAAGAAGTTGATCTTATCGTTTTAAATGGTAGTTTCTACCACCTAGAATCTTATGCTTTTGGGATCTCGAAAGAAGTTATTGAAGTAAAAAATATTCAAACACACATAGTCGCATGGAATACAAAAGCATCTGATGGTAAAAAATCATTAGGTGGACAACAAAAGCCTATCATTACTACTAAAGAGTTTAATAATACTATTCAATCAGAGGAACCAATAAACCAAATTTGGAGCCGCATACGCCAATTTAAAACTAAAGGACTAGCTGAGAAACTGATTATTCAACGCTATGAAAAAGAAAATCTTCCTTTGGAAATGGAATGTATTAAAGCTAAAGCAATAGGCCTTGCCTTTTGTGTTAAGAATGGTTGTGATTATTTTGAGAATGCAAAAAATCAGAAATCAAATCAAAGGATTATCAGCCTTTATTATGGCGCCATAGCCTTTGCATCAGCAGAAATGTTAGCATCTCCTAATGGCTCAAAATCGCTACAAGAAGTAGAAAATATGACTAAATTTGGTCATGGATTACATACACAGGATAGTATAGAAGATAATGCTTTTGAAGGATTCATTGTAGGAATTTTATATAGTGGGTTTTTTAAAAACTGGTTAGCTATTTTGGGGCATGATATCTCTAAATTTCCGCAAGCAAAGCCCAAGAAACCATCAGACATAGACTTATCTAGTCCATATCTAATAACTCTCATAGAGTTGTTTTCACATATCCCTGAATTAGAAGACTTATTAGGAATGGTTTCTAGCACTCCCACAAATTGGCTTAATTTTAACTATGATATTGCTATAAATAATAGCTTTGGTAAAACCAAAGATTCAACATATATACATATACGAGATAGGTCAGGTAGTAAAACTATTGAGGATTTAGAAAGATTAGATTTACCCTTAGAACAAATAGAATATATTGAATCAGACAGTCCCGGTCTACATTTCAAAGCACTTATAAGACATTCAGAAAATCAAAATTGGCATAGCGTAATTAAGCAACATAGAAGTCCTTTTACTGCGACTAGTTATATACTTCCAATTTTTGGATCTGTTAATGAATATCGATGTATAACCGTAGTAATTTTATATGCTTTATCAATCTTAGTAAGATACCGACCTAGTATTTGGTTAGAAGTAGTATCTGGAAAGCATGAAAATTATTTAACATTAACAGAAGAATTTCTATCTATTTATGAAAGGCTTGCTCCTCAGCAATTCTTAGAAGCTCTTCTCGATCAATCTTTGAATGTAGTACAACCTGGATCTTTATTTTCCTCTTTATAAACATTGATTCTATTAGAAAATATACTCAATTCATCATTAAGGTCTTCGCTTTATTTATCGAAGACCTTAGCTGTTTATTGAACAGATGCATTCTAAGATGTCTTTTTATTTAACATAAAACTTTTATACGAAATGTAAATATATGCTTAAGTATAATACCCAAATTTTACCTATAGGAATTAAGCCGAGTATGACTCAATTCCTTAAAAGTCCCAAATAGCTTTTTTAGCTAATAATATATAACCCTATCCTAGTGTATTGAGAGATATAACCTTTTGCTCAATCAACACGAAGAACAGCCAAAAGCCCTCATACCTTTCACACGGACTCTAAGTCGTTGCTCAATCTTTTCAACAGTCATACGAGCTAAATAGCCATACACAGACTTAAGTCTCTCTAATCCTCTTGAGTCTTCACGCTTAATCATACCCAAACCATTAAGATATTTATAACCTTCCTGTTGCTGACTGTTTTCTGTATTCGCCACCATAATTTCACTGTCTTCCAAATCTTCATCTGCATTTTTACGTGTATGGCAATTCCAATAATAGCCAAGCCCTTCCGTGATTTCATCCATCCATACCCTACCCACCCATCTAGCGAGCTTACAGTCATACGTAGATGCAGAACCATCGTAGATCAAAAACAAATGAACATGATAACTCCCTAGAGGAGCCTGCTCTAAACACCAAGCATTCAGTTTCAGGTTTTTAAAACACGTATGCTTATTTGCCATACGGTTACGAAGCATTTGAACATGTAGATTAAACATTTCAATATCAACCATATGCTGTTTATCCACGTGATACTTCAAATCCACCCTGACAATGAGATTACGGCTATAACAGTGGAACAATCTCTCTACCGCTGTTCGAAGTCTTCCTAATCTCTCCTTAACACCAAACTTATACTGACGAAGGTCACTCAGAACTTTTTTCTTATTAACTTGGAATGACCAACTGTAATGCTCTAATAACCAATCACTTATTTCTAGAAGAGATGCATAGGTGTATTGACCATCTTGCATTTGCTTAAAGTCATAAAACTCATAGCTAGCTAAGAATTCAAATAAACCAACGTAGTCTGCATACACATGATTACAGGAATAGATCTGTTCAAAGGCATCTAGCAACCTAACAAGTTCAGCTAAGTCTTTTCTCTTCAAACCATTGTTGATAATTCTCTTGGTAAAAGATTCAATTTCAATCAGCAGTCTTGGTTCATGGGGAGTGTGTTGGTGAATGTTCATGATGAGTAATTCCGTAATATGCTCATCAGATCAGGTGTTTGAGTATTTTTTAATTCTTAATCTTTAGTTATATAATTCATACATATAATATCTACTACAGCTTTTCAGAGAAAAAAATGCCCTAAGATTCATTGAAGTATAGAAACATTTCAATGAATTTATCCTAGGGAATGTTAGAAAATTGATCATTTTCAGCAAAGCTAAAGTTATTCAACGCTTATGGTCAAATCTCAAGGAGAAATCACGCTGAACATACGCAATCAATCATGACGATTGGCTGTCCTCTGTGGTTGAAATTTTCTTAGCTTTGGGTTCCTGCCCTTTCGTATAACGTTTGATTTTCTTACCATTTTCCATGTCCACCCATAGTATGAACAAGTCCAAAAAGTAAAAATAAGGTAAATAGTATTTCTTAAAGCTTTTTTGAAGGTCTTTATTAATGGTTTCAATTTTTAAGACCTCATGCCTTAACTCCGCCTTTGGAGCAAAAATATTGCAACTACGCATACTGTAATGTATTTCATTCGCTGAGTTACTCAGTTTCTTCTTTTCGTTATAGCGTGCGATAAATTTAGCCAAATACTGCCTTAGTTTCTCTGGCAAATTGACATCTTGCAGTTTGGGTCGATATTCAAAAAACAAGGTTAAATCCGCATAAGTTTGTCTGCTCTGCCGCTGTACACAGTCATATTGATCCCAACGTAACAAATAACCTCTTAGCCAATATAGCGGTTGTGCTGACTGGCCCACTCGTAAGAATTCAGTCAGAATCGATGATTGCTCTGTTTGATTCAAACTTTTGTTCTGGATACTCAATTCAATCCGTATACGCAAGGCATAAACATCTTTGGCTAGCAAATAACGAACGTACTTGGTAAGTTTTTTAAAATTGCCATCTAGACTTGTCTTAGATTTTATAAAATCGTGATGTGATAGTTCATTCTTTAAAATGCTCATTTTTTCATTGAGTTGAACCATGATTACGGCATTCAATGGCGGAGATTGAAGCTCTTGCAACTCCCTCCAATTTGCCTGCAAAAAACTTAAAAAGAACAATACATTTTGAGATCGGAATTGTGCTTTTAACACGTACTGAAAGAGGTCTGGTTCATCAAGTAAAGTTGTAAAAATACTCAACCACATCCGACCCAATCGAGTGTGCATTTTTGAATACTCTTCGGGTGAGAAAAAACCAAACAACACTTTGTTTGGAATAATGAATAATTCAGGTTTCACTGTTTTTAGGATTTCACAGAACACTTCTATTCGTGCCAACAAATGACCTATGGTTAAATGTCCACCTTCATTGTTTGACAAGTATGAATATACAGAATAAGTGAGATCAGCATAGCTCAAATATTGCTGTATAGGTTTTGCGAAAAGTTTGCGGTTGGCAAATAGTTCAGTATCATCACTTTTAGTTTCATAGGCGTTATGCGATGGTGATGTTATTAAATTACCACTAGGGACTTTATCAGGTATTCGCAGTTGATCAATATCAAAACCAGCATTAAACCTGAAGACCTGATTGACTACAAAAAAATAGCTGAATACCCAATACCAATTTTCATTTAGTGCTGGTAAATCGCTATTTTTAATTAGGCCTACTGCTTTCTTGCTAAAATTTTTACGAATGATCTCGTTCCAATTTCGGATGATCAGCCTGTCTGAAAATAAGTTAATTTCACTACTCAACTCTTTTTTAAATTTTGCAACAAAAGTAGGTTCTGAAAAAAACTTATCCTCATTAAGCACCAATACCAAGTGCAGGTTAAATCCAAATTCCTGACTCGGCTCCAACTTATAAAGGTAATGTATCAGTGTATTCAAACCATCAACTTTCTGAAGTATTCGGTTTATTTTTCCCTGATAATCCAAAAACAATTGATCATAATTGCCATCGCCTTTCGATTCAATTTTCCCAATATTGATATCCAAACATAAGACATATACTTGCTTATATTCGCTTAATACCTTTTTAAATCTTTGCTCATAAGCTTCCTCATCATCAGTTAGGTCAAATTGCTCATTGATACTAGAATCAGCCACTACTTTCGGTTTCAACTTTTCCAAAAAACCCAAAAAAACGTTAAGCTCATAATCTTTAAATTCACTTGCTATAGACGAGTAAGAATCAACACACAGCTTCATTGCACCTTGTTCTAAGTATGTATTCAGATCTCTTATTACGCCGTTACTGGATTGATCAACCCCTTTACTCAATTCTAGATATTGTGAAATTTTTCTAAAAATAAAAAAGTCTAAATGATCCTTTTCAGTTAAAACATTACGAGGATATCTGAGACTATTAATCCATTTATTCAGCCCTACACGCTGCCCAACAGTCAAATGAGGTAGTTCCTCAAGTATTGGTTCCTGATCATTTTTAAGCATCAGCAACAACTGATCATAGTTTTCCAATAGATCAATTGTCTCTTGAAAAATAACAACTTCATGTTGCTGATTTCTTTTTGACACTCGTTGAAACGACAAAGGATATTTATAGTGAAGCACCTTGTATAAATCATTCTTTGTTATTCTTTTGAGAAAATGGTACTTTTCCATGCTAATCCTTTATATTTAGAAGACCATAATAAAGTTTTACTTTTATTAATCAGTATTTATTCTACATTAAAATCATTACTTTAATAGATCATTATTCAATACAAAAATTGAATATTAATTAATATTAGAAACAACAGCTCTACGTATAAAAATTTGCTATATTCGTTATTGTTTGGGATAAGGAGTATTAAAAGTTTAAAATCCAAACCAAGCTTTCAAAAAGTAAGTGAGTTATGCTTTTAAAGTAAGATGGAGAGCAATCAAGGAATTTGCTAAAGGATAGGCTTTGCAATAGATGTGAATTGGCTTGAACAATTATTGTTTAATATTTCTAATTAAAAAAAGTGATTCAACAATAATGTACCTCACATTCAATAGAGGTAAATGAGCTAATTAAGTATTAGATTCAACTCATTTATTGAGCCGAATATGTGTTATATTTAGCTCATCTTGGAAAGATTCTAAGTGGAGACTAAGATGCAAGATTGGATTTGGCAAAGTGAAAACTGGGTAAACTTCACATGGGACGATGAAATCATCTTACCCAAAACCAGACAGATTCATCAAAAAATTGGAATTCTACTTGGGCAAAGTCAACATGATTTAACCAAAGAACAATTCACTTTAGATACTCTACTTGCCAATCTTGTAGCATCATCAGCGATTGAAAATGAGACCTTAAATGTATATTCATTACGCTCCTCACTTGCTCGTCGTTTGGGTGTTACCCTTGAACAACCTTACCCAAGTTCAGACCGATCTGAGGGCTTAGCCAATACCATGCTAGACGCACTTAACGACGTAAAGCAACCGCTTACTGTTAAACGTCTTATGCAATGGCATCAATGGCTTTTTAATGACCCTGATTGGACAATGCAGCGTTTACGTATTGGTCAACTCAGAGGTTCAGAACCAATGCAAGTTGTCTCTGGTCGATTGGATTATCCAACAGTTCACTTTGAAGCACCTCCTAGAGAAGGACTAGAAGAACGTTTAGAAGCTTTTATCAATTGGTTTAATCATAGTCTAAACAATGCTTTGCTTGACCCTCTACTTCGTGCAGGTATTACTCACTTATGGTTTATCACACTCCACCCTTTTGATGATGGTAACGGTCGTATTACACGTACACTCACAGACCTTGCTTTAGCACAAATGGATGAACAGAGTATTCGCTTGTATGCAATGTCCCCCGTTATATTAAATAAACGCAAAAGTTACTATGAAATATTAGAACAAACCCAAAAAAATGATTCCAATATCACCAATTGGCTTGTTTGGTTTTTAGATACCTTAAATGACAGCCTTGAAACGACGTTAAAGCAAATTAATCGAACATTGTTTAAAAGTCAGTTTTGGCATAAGTATTCAAACTTAGATATCCATGAAGGACAACGCAAAGTATTGAATCGTTTATTAGATGGTGGTGAAAATGGCTTTGAACATGGTATTAGTGCCTCACAATATCAAAAGGTTGCTAAAGTTAGTAAAGCAACGGCTACTCGTCACTTATCTGACTTGCTCGAAAAAGCGTGTATAATCAAATTGGAAGGTGGTGGCCGCAATACTCGCTATCAGATCAATACTCAATTATAAAATAGAGTACTTTTATTTTTTACGGTATATTTTGCGGTAAAATCAATTTACCGCATAAATTAACAACTTAAAATTCAATTAGATAAGATAAAAGTTCGAGTCCCGCAGAGCGCACCATTTAGAGAATTTAGTTGTGTTTCAAAAAACCATGTTATTCATATTTTGTTTACAGCCTAGATATTACAAAGTATTGAAAATACAGTGAATTTCTCTTATTTAGTTTCAGTTACTCTATTAACAATTTAAGCCAGTATACAATTTAGAACATCACCAAAAATTTAACTAGGAAGATTCTAAGTCACTAACCTGAAAAACTTCTATCGTTTTATTTTATGTTTTAATTTCAATCAATTATAAAATAGTTCTATATATTTTATAATTTCTACTTTGGTTTCCGCTTTTATCTGATTCTTTCTTGTTAGAGTCGTCTTTTCTTGTTGGATAACAATAAATTCATTATCCAATTTACTTTAGAAATTTAATAACAAAACAATCTATGTTGTATCAAAAGCAAAAAAATATGCTTTATCTCAAATACCCAAATTAAAAAATAATGCAGCGAGAT
Organism: Acinetobacter piscicola; assembly: GCF_002233755.1. Lineage (GTDB taxonomy): Bacteria > Pseudomonadota > Gammaproteobacteria > Pseudomonadales > Moraxellaceae > Acinetobacter > Acinetobacter piscicola. The sequence continues at coordinate 107,154 of NZ_KZ268705.1, forward strand.
GGTCAGTCTCATTAAGTACATACATTGACCAAAAATGTGTTCGATCTATAAATTTTCAATATCTGCTAAATAAGCTTCAATTTCATCTACCGCGGCTCGTGATGTTCTAGAAACACCTATTATTGTAGCTGAAGCCATTCCTGTCCATTCACCGTAACCGACCAACCATACATTATTTGCTTTTAAAGATCGTCCACCTACTACTGCAACGGTATTGTTAGGTTCAACAATATCTAGACTGCGTAAATGACTTAATGCTGCTCTAAATCCTGTACACCATATTACTGCATCGATTTGCTCTTCTGAACCATCAGACCAAATGACAGAATGGTTTGTAAATGATCTGAAAGGTCTGCGACTAAAAAGAACACCTCGATCTCTTGCCTCTTTCACACTATCAATCATTACAATATAACCTAAACCAGCTACAGATTGATCAGGCTCAATAATGCCACTTTCCTGCTGTGCTTTTAATCGTTCAGTCGCTTTTAAGAATAATGTACGACCATCCACATCGTCAGGTAAGAATTTGGGTGGTGTAGCTGTCACCCAAGTGGCTTGGGCAACTTTAGAAACTTCAGCAAAGATTTGAGCACCCGAATTACCGCCCCCTACAACGATCACTTTCTTATTCTTAAATAATTCAGTATTTCTATACTGTGCCGAATGAAGTTGCATACCTTGAAATATTTCACGACCATCACAAGTTGGAATATAGGGTTGACTCCAATTACCTGTTGCACTCACGACAGCTTTGGCTTGCCAATATCTATCTCCTGCATAGACCTCTAAATACTTCCCTTCTGATTCCACGCGTTCAACATATACAGGACGAATGATTGGAAACTGATATCTTTGTTCATAAGCCGATAAATATTCTATGACCTCATTTCGCGTAGGTGTGCTTTGCTCCGTTGTTGGCATCAACCAACCCGATAAAGAACTCCACGTATTTTGAGAAAAAAGGAATAATGATTCCCATGCATGTTGCCACGAACCACCTGCCTGATGTTGATCATCTAAAATAATAAAGGGTATTTTTTTCCGTTTTAAAAAGTAAGCGGTAGAAAGTGCTGCCTGCCCTCCACCAATAATGACCACATCGATATCTGCTTGAAGTTGGGCCAAAACACTTCTCCTTTTTATTTCAAAATAATCAGTAACAATAACAACTCAATACCATTATTTTGATGTAATTCATTTTGTATTTTATACCACTATGAATTGTGGCTTAATCAATTAAACCACAATTAGATCTGTAGCATTTTCAATATAAAAACTATGCATTGTGAATAAATATTTCCACGACATTCAAATGTTGTGTAGCTCTAAAATCAATGCAAGCCCCACAGGAAGATTTCCTGGTAAGTTACGTACACCACAAACTGTGCGTACATGCCCTGCTCGTTCTGCAAAGATTTTAACCAGTAGCTCAGAAGCGCTATCAATCACTTGTGGATGGCTTATAAAAGTTTCTTCACAAGCAACATAAGCATCTAAACGAACCACTTTTTTTACACGATCTAAATTCCCCAGATAGTGCCATGCTTGTACAAGCGAATTAAGTAAACTGAGTTGGGTGGCTTCACGCCCTGCCTCAATAGAAACTTCTAGGCCAAGCAAGCCAGTCAACGTTGGTTTTCCAGCTTGAATTGGACCTTGCATCGAGATATATAACATTGATCCAGCTTCAACCACAGCCTGATAGGCGCCTAATGGCATAGGCGCTACAGGAAGCTTTAAACCCAACTGATGTATCCGCTCAAGCGTTTGATCATGCATGTCTATCTCCTTAAAATCTGTTTACTCAACCCAAGGCAATAAAATAATACTGCCTTTAGCAAGATTAGCTCCTATCCGCTCATGGGCCTGAGCTGCGTTAGAAAGTGGAAGTACACTATCAATGATTGGTTTAATCTTTCCTTCACGGATTGGATCTAACCATGCAGCAAAGTCTTCAATGTCTCCAACTAAAGTTCCACGCAATTGTTTTTGTGTGAAAAAGAAGTTACGAATATCAAAAGTGGCTTCAGGACCTGCCATAAAACCCATTGCCACAATAATGCCTTGAGGTTTAACAGCATTTATAGTTTGTGCAAAAATATCACCACCTAAATTATCGATCACAACATCAGCACCACGACCATCAGTCCATGTGCTTATCGCTTGAACAAACTCTTCTTCACGGGAATTGATTACCAATTCAACACCTAAGCTTTTAACCAATTCCGCAGAAGTTTCATTCTGTACAGTGACAGCCACACGAGCACCTAAGGCATGAGCAACTTGAATACTCATGATTCCGGTACTTGATGCTCCTGCATGAATTAAAACGCGATCACCCGCTTTAACCTCACCGACAATTTGCACCGCGCGAATGGCTATCAGTAAAGCAACTGGCATAGCAGCAATTTGCTCTACAGGTAAGCCTGAAGTATCACGCAGCAACCAAGCTTCAGGTACGACTACATATTGCGCATAGGTACCTTGAATATGTGCACCAGGAATTGCATAGCTCTTTGCCGTGGTCACAGGACGAATATGCGCCTCAGCAGGATCAGTTGGATAACCTGGCATCGTAATGACACGATCACCTACAGCAAAACCATTTACTCCAGTGCCTAATTCAGCAACCTCACCTACCGCATCTGAACCAAGAATATGCGGAAAGAGTAAATGAGGATTGATTTGTCCCAAACGTACATAGTGATCAAGACGATTAATACCAACAGCAAGCACCTTAACCAAAACTTGTCCTGGTCCAGGAGTCGGGGTTGGAATATCTTCAATGCGAATTTGTTCAGGTCCGCCAAAGGCATGTATAACAGCTGCTTTCATGATGAATCCTCGATCAATGCTTTATGGGAATATTCATATCCTCGTATTACATTGATACTCAATATATGGTGATTAAAACAATGCTATAATCCTATTCGCTATAGCGCCTTTATGTAAAGTAGGCACTTTTTTGTGATATAGAACCCTTTTGGTGACTAATGTGGAAAATAAAGCTTCTGAGAATTTCGTGTTAAGAGAAAATTGTCCGCAGCGACGTATTCATTATGTATTGAATGGGAAATGGACCTCGATGGTGCTCTATTCTCTAAGTTTTGGTGTGATGCGAACTGGGCAATTAGAAAGGGCTTTACCAGGCATTTCTAAAAAGATGCTGACTCAAACTTTACGAGAAGTTGAAAGTGCGGGTTTAGTTCACCGTGAAGTGTTCAACGTTGTGCCTCCAAAAGTAGAATATTCACTCACTCCTTTGGGCAAAACCTTTATTGAACCATTACAAGCGTTATATGACTGGGCTGCAAATAATGCAGCTGCCTTAGATGAATTAGAGAAAAACATGCACATTACCTGAAGTAATTTTTAGATTAATTTTTTCACCTAATATATTGATAATAATATGAAATTTAAACATACAAAACTATCCCATACTACTTTTTACACGATTTTCCAACCTTTAAATACACACGCCTTTTAATTCTAAGATTATGACAAACAACCAATTTAGTAGAATCAATAATACTGATCCCCGTGCCCATTCCTTTCACCTGATGAAAGAAGCTATTTAATGCTTGTAAAACAACGAGGCATAATTTTAATAAAATAGTTATAACTAAGAAGCTTTGGGAAAGTTGATTTCCAAAAAGGAACGCCCATATGGCAATAAAAATATTTAAAGAATCTATAACCCTTTGCGAGTAATAACTCTCATAAAATAAGATGACAATCATCATGACTTGATACAGGCTTAAAGCCGATTTTTGTATTCGTTTATTTTGCTTGAAAATTAGGCCTTTTCTAATAATTCATTAAATATTTTGCAAAAATCATCCAAAAACAATTCGGTAATATGAGTCATAGAAAAGCCTTGTTTTGTAATTTTTTATCTTGAAAACCAATATATTACAAATGCTAAGGCTTTTTCTACGCTTTTTTAGATCGAACTCAGGTTATATTCGTAACGTTATATACCGATTTAACAGAGTTTCTTATTTGCTAGTCATATAATCTGTTATTGAATAGCCGCAGGTGCATCTTCCACACCACTATTTGTAGAATGAGAACAGGTTAATTTACCCTGATCACGAGCAGCTTTCCAAGCAGTATAAGGTCCATCAATTTCAGCTTGAGAATGTTTTTGTAAGGCTAAAACTGAATCACCAATTGCCAACAACTGTTGATGCATTAGATTAAAATCAATAGCATCCTTACCAAATGATGGTGCCCACAGTGACCACGGACCAGAGATGGTTGCCATTGTTGGAATCAAATTTTTATGTGAAGCATTACCAATTCCACCAAAATCACACTGTTTCGGTAAACGATCTGGAACAGGTACATCCTGCCCTGTGCCAATAAAAACACTCGGCAATTTACGTCTTTGTGCCGCTTCTGTGGCAATTTCCTGCATTAAAAGATGTTCTTCAGGAACAAACCAAGCTTGTGGTTCTGCTCTGCCAGAAAACGCTAAAGTTCGCCCTACCCCACCATCCTGACGAGGTTTTGCTAATATTTCACGAGTTCCTAAATGTTCTACAGCAAATACAAAACTGACTTTTTTCGCTTTATATTCTTCATTTAGTTTTTCCATATATCTAAAAGTGCCTTCTTTAGACATATGAAGATGGCCTGTATTAAATGCAAATTCATAAGTTTTTGGTCGGCATTTCAGCGGTAATTTAGCAAAATATTGTGCCAAAGCCACCATACCAGCAGCACCATTCTCCTGAACCCACGTATTACCGTCTGTATTGGCAACAAAAACAACTTTTTCTTCACTCATTCCAGGTAGCGTTGCAGTTAAGTTACGAGTCATGGCTTTATCTCGTTCTGCTTGAACAACGATACGTGCATCCGTTGTACTTGTTGCTAATGCTTTTATCTTGGCAAACTCATCCGATCCTAAGAAAACAGCTGGAAGTCGATAATGCAAACCATTATGCGGGTCAAAATAATCTTTCACTTGCTCTCGTGGTACATCAAAACCAAGAATCAGCCCCGCAGCTCCTGCCTTACCAGCAGCAACCAAATCACTGTGCATAAATCGCGCTGCTAAAAATGGCTTATCATATCTTTCAGTTCTCAGATCATTCAAAGCCGAACTAACATATTTTACAAATTGAAATAAAAATGCGTAAGGCGGGGCCACAACATTAGCGTAATTAGGATCATCAGCTGTTGGAATTTCACGAACAATAATTTTTCCCTTATGCTCAGCAGTAATCGGCTGATTGGCAGCTAAATAAATCAACTGACCTGTATTCCCCGTACCAGATGTACCCAATGAATACGGCACTGCTCCAGCAATCGGAATATCCTGACCATTGACAGATAGGCTTCCTGAGCGTGATAAGCTACGCCCTTTACCATTTTCAGCTTGTATAGCAGGTTGCCAGCGCTCAATTTCATAACTATCCGACTGTATTTGCATACCTGGTATTTTTTTTGCTTCTACTTCAATCCAGTCAATCAATTGATTATGAGCTTGACTCCCTGTAGAACGTAACTGACCGAGTTCTGGCCCTACCTGTACCAATTTTTCTAAAGCTGCTGCATCTGCAAATAGCTTTTCATCCATGATCGTTGGACATGTTTCTTCCACTTCAGGCTGCGTAATTGAGACACTGTCTTTATCACTACCACAACCTGTAACTGCGAAACTAAGTAAAATGAGACCTAGAGGATGTTTATAAACTTGATGCTTTTTCATATCTTTTCCTTGATGTTTACTCATCGCAACCTCTTGTACATGAAACAAATAGGCTTTTGACTTGCAGCTATATGAGCAATTTTTATGTATGTATTCCTTTACCTGCTTACCAAATACTATAAAAAAAACAGGCTTATCCAAGAACCGAACCAAATAGATCATCTGAATTTTCACAAATAATGAACTTTTGAGAGAATCTATATGATCATTCTTCCGATAATATGATGAACCAAGAGTAAAAAAATAACGCTTCTGAGTCAGAAGATTTCGAATTTAGGACAGCTCATTTAAAAAAGGGCCAAAATGACCAAAAAAATGACTATATATTTAAATTATTTAATTTTTTACGGTATTGAGTTGGTGTTAAGTTTGTTTGTAGTCTAAACCATGTAATAAATGAATGACTGGTATAAAAACCAAGTGCTTTAGAAATAAATGCAACTGAATGTTGATAGTTCACTAAATAGTTTTCAGCTAATTCGAGTCGAACTTGATCTAAAATTTTACTATAGGCATTTTCTTCTTGATGTAATTTTCTACTTAGCGTTCTGACATTAACGGCCAACTGCTCTGCAACATTTTCACGAGACAATCGTTCTTGATGTAACAATAAATAAATTTGTGCTCTCACCTGTTCAGTAAACGTTTTTTCAACTTTTTGTTGTTCAAGCAATTTTTGAGCGAATATTTTAACACTGTCATACAATCCAGAGTTTGCTGTTTTTAATGGCATGTTAAGTGATTTAGGTAGTAATAACAAAGCAGCTTCTTTTTGGTCAAAATAGACTGGACATCCAAAAAATTCATCATACATTTTTTGTAATTCAGGTGCGGCCAAAGTATGGCTAAAATGAACAGCTCTTAGTATAGAATAACCCTCATCACGGACTAATCTCACTAAACTAACCCACCAAGCCAAATTATATTCTGTCGCACAACGAATAAAAATTGGGTCTTTAGACCTACATTTCCATTTCCAATACACGATATCTGGTTCTGTTTGAATAGAAATATCACCGATACAACCAATTAAGGGTTGGAATTCTTTTAAGGTATATATTGCTTTACTTAAAGTTGATGATAAAGGCACAAGATGTCCCAAAACACCATAAGCAGTTGAGTCCATCTTCTTAGAAAAAACTAAAGAAACCAATGGATTGTTTAGAATATTATAAGTATATGAAACTGCCTTTTCAAAATAATTGAGTGGAATACATTGATTTGAATCACCTAATTGTTCCTCAGTCAAACCGCCTTGTAAAAGAAGCTCCTTTCTATTGATTCCAAAAAAGGTTGCATGCTCAAGAAAATGATTAACAAGTCCTACAAGTACTTGACTTCCAAGAGTATCATCAATATTTTTTTGTAAATCAGTGATCATACTCATCATCCCAGATAATTAATCCCTCATTTATAGTTATTGTAAATCACAATATCAAAACAATTCAAACTTTTAACCCTCATAGAGATTAAAGTCTATCGTTTTATACTGATGAATGATAACGACTGAATTTTTACAAAAAATAAGGGAGCAGAAGCTCCCCATCATCAACCAATCTGAAACTAAAACACTGACGTCAAAATTCAGATTGATATTTGTGTACTTACATTCATCATTATCTAGAATCTAGATATTTTAAATTTACACTTACTTGTTGAACTTATAGAAGTTCATAATATTCTTCTATCAACTTCCAAAATTCCCACGTTGATAATCCACAATAGCCTCTTCTATCTCTTGTTGAGTATTCATCACAAATGGCCCATATGCGGTAACGGGTTCTTTGAGTGGTTGACCCGCAAGTAAAATCACATGCAGATCTGTGATGGCTTGTAGGCTAATCTGACTTTCTTGCTGTGATTCATCACGATCCATCCACAAGGTCTGGGTCGCATCTGCTTCTACTGCGTTGTCACCAAAACGCCCTGAACCAGAAATGATATAGATAAAACCATTGAAATCACTTGGCAATTGCTGTTCAAATTTTGCACCTGCCTGCATAGAAATATCCAACATAGTCAGTGGAGAATGCGTCAAAGCAGGTCCTTCTACCTCACCCGATTGTCCAGCGAAGACTTTAACGTCAACGCCCTGCATTTTGCGTACAGGCATATCTGAACCACGCAAATCTTGATAACGTGATGTGACTAATTTGTCTTTGGCTGGCAAGTTTATCCAAAGTTGCAGCGCATGAACAAAATTTTCATCTATAGGGTGCTCATTGTGTTCTATACCACGCCCCGCTGTCATCCACTGTGCATCTCCGACTCCCAATGTACCCGCACCACCTTTAGAGTCTTCATGTGCTAATCCACCATCTAAAACATAAGTGACGGTTTCAAAGCCACGATGCGGATGTAGCCCAAATGCACCGGGTTTGAAACGATCATTCATCATGGATAAAAATGGATCATGTAGCTCCCAATTGCCAGGATAGATCGCAGCGCCTGCAACACGAATATCGGATTCATGTACCGGTTGTAATGCATTAACACGTTCAATCTTACGTTGATAGGTCATAACACACTCCTTATTTTGAATATCCTTGCATAGCAAATCATCTGAGCAGGAATATCGAAATCATTTTGAATGATATGGTGGGTAAACGATATTTTTCAATGCGGATAAAATGGTGTAAAAACTAAAATACGTTAAATAACTAAAAGCTATAGATCAAAGTCAAATAACTAAAAGTAGCATCTTGACCACCTGCTTTTTTTAATGAATCAGACACATCCACATAAACAAAGCCGCCATTAAAATTCAAATCAGGGCTTAAATATCAGTAAAATTGTTTTCAGATAGTACTTCACTCTAAACATGAAACACCTCCGTGTAGATGATTAGGTTTTTATATGTTGTACCAAAAAATATGACTCAAATTTTAGAAATTCATGAAGCCTTTTAAATAACAAAACACTGTTAGAAATGAAAGCGCTTACTCTAGAAAATTAAATTTAAAGATTAACTTAATATTAAATTTAGAATTAATTTATTCAATAATAAGATTTTTTAATCGATTTTCTTTCAACTCATAAATAAGTATTTAGCTTATTATTTCTAAAACAAGATGTAACATAAATCTGCTTTCTGAGCTAAAATTTATTCATTATTTTATATAAAGACAGATATCGATTTAAAAGTTAATCGTATTGGTTGTATATATCAAGGATATAACCATCTGTTTTAAGAACTTCCGTTGCGATAATGGAAGTGCACAATGAAAAGAAAATTTTAGAGGTGTTATATATGGCAGCTACTAATGGAATGTTAGATGCGGATGATGCGGTTATTTTACTGATCGATCATCAAAGCGGACTCTTTAATACTGTACGTGATTTACCTGTACCTGACTTACGAAACTATGTTACTGCAATTGCAAAAGCAGCGACACTTTTAAATATACCTGTAATTACAACTGCCTCTGTACCAGATGGCCCGAATGGCCCCTTAATCCCTGAAATCCATCAACATGCTCCACATGCAGTCTATGTACCACGTACTGGACAAATTAATACGTGGGATAACCCATTATTTGTGGAAGAAATTAAAAAAACTGGCAGAAAAACACTGATTATTGCTGGAACATTAACCAGTGTATGTATGGCATTCCCTGCTGTAAGTGCACGTAAGGAAGGCTATAATGTGTATTGTGTTGTAGATGCTTCAGGAAACTGGAACAAAATGGCGACAGATACATCGATTGCACGTGTAACCCAAGCTGGTGCTATTCCAACGGATACTTTTGCAATTGTGGCTGAGTTAATGCGAACTTGGAATCGTCCAGAAGGTTCTCGTTTTGCAGAAATTATTTCAGAACATATTTGCCCAGAATATAAATGCTTGATGGAAAGTTATGCAAAAGCTCAAGCTGTCTACAGAGATGGTCCAGAAACAAATTTAGATAAGTACAAATAATATAAGCTTAAGCTAAGCTCGTATTAGAAGTCATTTATCAAAAACACCTCAAACATCAATTTGAGGTGTTTGTTTTTAATCAAATAGCGAGTATTAGAATATCGCATCGGAATTTGCAGACATAAACTTATCTTTAAAAATGATACTCAAAATCAAGTGACATTAAGTTATTATACGCCATAGCACAAAACAAATAGTAAGAGGTATTACAATGCATATTCAACAAACTGATGATAATAAACACGGATCTTTTATCATGTTCGACAATGACGTTCAAATTGCAGAAATGGCTTATACTTGGGCTGGTGAGCAATTATTAATTATCGACCATACAGATGTAGATGAAAAATATAAAGGTCAGGGCCTTGGAAGAAAGCTCCTTGATGAATTGGTCGCTTTTGTTCGCGCTAAAAATGTAAAAGTTATTCCATTGTGTCCTTTTTCTAAATCAGTCTTTGACAAAGATGCATCTATTCGTGATGTTTTACGCCCCTAAAAAACCTTGTTCAATAAATTTAGATGTAATTCTCTTTTAAGGGCAGACCAATTACTGCCCTTAGGAATTTCTAGCTCTAACAGTATCACAGTCATAATTGTTAAAATTCTATCACTCGTTGCTTCTAAGTGGCTTTTATTCATCTTATTATCCTAATCTGGTTCAACAAATCTCTTATTTGCGGCAAGATAAGATAAATACAGCACTGGAATAATAAAAAATGCAACACTCCAAAAATCTAAATACACATATAAAAATGCACCTAAAAATGCACCGATCACAAAGCCGCTTACAATACTAAAGCTATGTAGTAATTTCTCTTTGTTATCATCATTTTTATTTCTGAGATAATTTGAGATATCAATACCAAACTGTGTAGTATTGCCTGTCATCATCGTACTTGGGCTAATGTGTTTAATTAAAGTTTTGCTTGATGTATTCCGAATCGCTAAAGCGATTAAACCTAAGCCAGCTGTAATTGCAACAGTCACACTATTGGCATCTTTAAAAGGTTCAAAATACAGCCCTGCAACCATAAACCCTGTTAAAAAAAGTGCTTCTCCTAAGAATAAGTAACTTAAAGCAGTGTGTCTTTGGGTACTACGGTCAATCCAATATTTGGTAATAGCAACAGTTAAAATAAATAATGGAATTGCACCAAGTTTAATCCAAATACCTGAGCCATCGTTAACCCATGCAGCACCAGCTATAACTAAGTTTCCTGTGACATGGGCAGTAAAAAAACCAAATAAAGCAATAAAACCAATCGTATCAATTGCACCGCCTACGATAATCAATAAAATTGGATCTCGGCAAATACTCCAAAATCCTTTGGGTTTAGCCATTTTTATATTTTCCATAAGCAAAAACCTTTTGTAATTTCAGCATAGATCAGTTTATTAACGAGTCTTTAAAATAAGACTAACTGCCCTATTTTAAATAAAAAATATTCGCTCTAATATTTTCATGTGATTTCAGATCATATTATCTAGCATTTTTATTTTAATCATGTTCTGACATATTTTTTAACATCTGTATATTTTGTAATAAAGTTCAATTTTTTAATTTATTAGAGGAAATAAAATAGGTCTCTTTCATAAATCATTATTTAGCCAACTGAAAGTTATAAATTTCTGCAATAAAATTAAATCGTCATCCTAAGCGTTTAGCTTTATTTCGGTATCTTCCATATTAAATCTAATTTAAAAAATCATCGAATCTGTGAATCAAAAAATTGACCCGAAATGCGACCCATAATTGTGCTTTTTTATCCAAATAAGGCTTACCCAACTTAAATATCTTGCCTATGATTTAAGCTGTTTAGTCATAACAAAAGGTCAGGAGGACTTATGTATAAAACAGTGAATTATTTTGCCAGTATATGTTTAATCGCGATGGGACTGAGTGCCTGTGGAAACGATAATGACAATCAAACTACGGTTATTTCGACACCTATCGCAACCAGCGATTGCTTTTGGCAAGGGCCTTATTTAAAAGAAAACTCTGCAACAAACTTTGCTTATCCAGATACAGGAAGTACCTATTGGGGTGCTAAATACACTTTACCTGAAGGTGCTGTACTTAGACTTAAAGCTGAATTTCCATATGCCAGATATATGTCAATTAACAGTTATAAAGCAGATACTAGCCCAGCAGATGCAATCAGCGATGATAAAATTATTCCTAACAAAAATGCCATCAACCCTTTTGTAAAGGGTCATTCTCGTAACCATTCTAAACGTTCATATACTTTAAATATTGCTGCTGGAGAAACACCTGAAAACCGTGCAGCAAATACCATCTATGATTATGCAAAAGGTGGAGAAGCTGTGTTGTTATATCGAGTTTATATACCGGATACAGGAAAAAATATCACAGGTGGCGTCGCTTTACCTCAAGTCGAATTGACCACAAGACAAGGAGAAGTTTTAACAGGACAAGCCGCTTGTAATGCGTTAAATGCGTCCAATAAAATACTAAGTATTCCTTTGATTCCTGCCAATACTTATGCAGAGGCACGTAAAAATAATCCTGCCAAAGAGACACCCGTATGGCGTGCTTCATACAACACAGCATTTACGTTGCAATGTGAATTTTATGGTATGTGTAATTCAAACCCTAAACGCAGTGTTGCTTATTATGCAAACTTAGATAACCAATATATTTCAACTTCTCTTGACCGTAGCATTAAACCAATTGTCGTCATTCGCGGAAAAATTCCTCACGTGCCTAAAACACTCAAAGGTGAAGCATATTTTGATAGTAAAAATGCACAGTTGCGCTATTGGTCTATGTGTCAAAATGAATTTTATTCACAAAAAGTGACTGACTGCTTATTTGATGAAAATGTTGATATTAATCCTGATGGGAAATATACAATTGTTACAAGTTTAGCCACGGATCGCCCTAAAAATGCGACCAAAGAGTGCGGTGTTGAGTTCTTGAATTGGTCTGAAAATGGTGATGGATTCTCTATCGTTTCTGGACGAGAAGATCATAAAACCGATGCAAGAATCATTATTCGTAATATGTTACCTGTGAATAATTTTTTAAATGCTGTTCAAAATACCCAAGTACCGGGAGATGAAACATCTGTATTGGGTGAATATTTACCTCATGCTGAATATTTTACAAAAGAAGAATTTGAAGCATTGGGTTGTAATGCCTATCAAAAACTAAAATTTTAATCCATACGAGCGGGAAGTAACCCGCTCTCTTTATATTGTTGTGGTGTCATGCCATACCATTGCTGAAATGCTTTTAAAAACTGACTTTTTGCTTTATAACCCAATAATAAAGCGATTTGTTTAATCGTAAACTGTTGTAGGCTTAAATAATCCATTACTCTTTTTTTGCGTACATTTAATAATATTTCATTAAAACTCACCTCCTCTTCATTCAATCTCCTTTGCATCGTTTTTACACTAATGTTGAGAAAACCCGCTATATTCTGTCGTGAAGGCTGTATAAATCCCAATGTCGTCAATAATAAAATTTCTATTTTTTCTTGGTAATGAATATTCTGAAATTGTTTTTCTATTGCATGAATAATTGGATTAATTTGAACTAAATCTGAATGTTCAACGCTTAAAGAATCCAAAGAATAAACCAGTTGATTATGATATTTTAAAAAATCAGGAATACATTTAAATGACTTTAAATATAAACAAGAATCTATCCATTGAGGTACATGTTTAAACTCTACATGCGTTGGCCATACATTTTTAAAATGCCCCATCAAGCGAGTAAATCCAAACATTGCGCCTTCTATTTGATGATAACTAAAAAAATCAGGTAAATTTGGTGTAAAGTTTATTTTTATACGATCTCTACACTCTTGCAGCTCAATCGAAACAACTTCAGTTAAGATTTGAAAATAATGTCCAATTAAGCGCAACATAAAAACCAATGGTAAATCAATTCTATGATCTAAACTTGGACTCAATGCGATATTCAAGACCTTATAAAAAGGTGATTGTTTTATGACACCCGTTTCAATAACTTTAATACCAAGATTTGGTTCATTGGCAAGCATGACCATTTTCTTAATTTCTTGACTGACAATTTCTAAAGGAAGTCTATCTCCTTTAAAACGCTCTAAAGCCACCCATTCTTTTGAAAGTTCTTCATATAATGCTGCCCTTTGATGATGTATAGCCCAAAATTGAAATCCTTTACGATTATTCATAACAATATGTTTATGAACACTAAATCCTTTATCCATTTAAAATCCATTGTGACCGACACTTCACCATCAGTTATTCATTTTATTCACAAATGAGTAATAAGTGTACATATAAAATAATATAGCCAGTGTACTTCAAAGTTAAGATGGGAATTACTGTCTCATAAATAGAACTAATATTTAAAATGTAAGACTAGAACCAAACTCCCCTCACTTTTAAAATCTGTTCTTAATACTTTAATTAATCAATAAAATCCAAATTAATATAAATAATTTTTTAATAATTTCAGTTCTTGAAATTTTAAAACTAAAAATTCAATTAACAATTTTACTGCAGGTAAAAGTCCTCGTCTTGAAGTATAAACCAAGTGAATGAGCTCAGGCTTTGGCTCCCAATCGGGAATAACTTTCACCAATTTTCCAGTAGATAAATCATCTGCGACCATAAGTTCTGGTAACTTTGAAATACCTAAACCTTTTATCGTTGCAATACGTAATGCTTCCAAATCTGTGGTCGTTAAACGCGGTGTACATTTAAACTGATAACTTTGTCCCAATGTATCAAACAGATCCCAGCTATATTCTGGAGCAATGGATTCCATCATTAAAATAGGCCAATCTTGTAAATCTTTCAAACTACGTAGAGATAAACCATGACTTTCTTGTATAAGCTGGGGACTTGCAACGAGAAACTGCCGAGATGTTGCTAAACTTCTAACAATTAAATCACAATCATCAAGAGGTATCGTGCGCACACGTACCGCAATATCATAACTTTGATGAACTAAATCGACTTTTTTATTGGTTGCTTCAATATGTAATTTAACTTTAGGATATAAAATTAAGAACTCCGACAACATTTCCCCTAGTGTCACCTGCAATAAATTAGTTGGACAAGAAATTTTAACCGTACCACATGGTTCGGCACTCAAAACATGTATTGCCTCATCAGCTGCTTGCGCTTCTGCCAACATGGCAAGGCAATGTCGGTAATACACTTGACCCGCATCTGTCACAGTGACTTGTCGTGTATTTCGATTTAACAATTGTACTTCTAAACGTTTTTCAAGTACTGCTATGCGACGACTCAACAATGATTTTGTAGTCATTAACTCATGACTTGCTGCTGAAAACCCACCATACTCAACAACTTTTACAAAGTAATACAAATCATTCAAATCCTGCATTCAGGTACTCCTTTTGTAGATCTTTATCCCTAATTTTTTTATTACTCTCACACCATTTGCGCTCTATTCTATTTTTAAATTTAATAAATACTCTATTTATAGCGAATAAACAAAATATATAGAAAAAAAAAGGATTTACCAAATAAAAAAGACAAATTTTTAACATAAAAAAAACAAAAACAACTGATTTATGTGATTTTAATCACAGATAAAAAATTAACCATTTTTAGGATATTTATGGGCTTAAACACTTAGTTGAAAATAAAGTTTTCTTAACGATAATGCAGTATAAAAACAACTGATTTAAGTCCTATTCATATCGTTATTTACAAAATCAACACACGTTTGTTCAAATGGTTTTTTATAAAACAAACTGTCTCATATTTATATCTTGTCTATATTTTAATCGCCCGATATTCTGAAAAAGAGGACAATTACCTCACCATTATTCGGAGTAGAAAAATGACAAGTGAAGCTATTCGTGATCCAAAAAATGATATTTTATTAACCCCGCAAAATTCCGCATTTATCTGTATTGATTACCAACCTGTTCAAGTTAACTCCATTGCCTCTATGGATCGTCAACTCATGGTGAACAATATTGTTGGCACAGCCAAAGCCGCGATTGTATATGGTCTTCCAATCATTCACTCTACTGTAAATGTCAAAACAGGTTTAAATAAACCACCTATTCCTCAACTCCGAAAAGTTTTAAAAGACTATCCAACTTATGACCGTACCACCATCAACTCTTGGGAGGATGTAGAGTTCAAAGAAGCGGTTAAAGCAACAGGTCGTAAAAAATTAATTATGACTGCACTTTGGACAGAAGCTTGTCTAACGTTCCCTGCGATTGACGCATTAAATGAAGGTTATGAAGTCTATGTTGTTGTCGATGCTGTTGGTGGAACATCAGTCACTGCACATGAAGCTGCGCTACGTCGTATTGAACAAGCTGGTGGTAAAATGATCAGTGTTGCTCAGTTATTCTGTGAGCTTCAACGTGACTGGAAACGCGCTGATACTGTGCCTCAGTTCATGAATCTGTTTATTGAAACTGGCGGTACAGCAGGTCTTCAATTCGCCTCTGAAAGACCTGAATAAAATATATTCTAGTCAATTTTATTCTACCTTTCACAGGAGTGCTTAAATGAGTGAACTATTTATTGTGGTTGGACTTAAAGCAAAAACAGGAAAGGAAGCAGAATTAAAACAAGATCTCATAGCAGTTGTAGAGCCCTCCCGTCGCGAAGATGGAAGTGTAACTTATGAACTGTTTGAAGATTTAGATGATCCAGGTTTATTTGTATTTTATGAACATTGGGCATCTGTTGAAGCCAGAGAACAGCATCATCATCACGGTCTACATATTCAACAATTCCAAGCAAATGGTATGCAAAATGTTGAAAGTGTACCCTTTTCACATATGCTCAAACGATTAGTCAAAGCTTAGTCGCAGAAATCATAAAAAGCGCAGCACTCAGTCTGCGCTTTTCATTTGTCATGTTGTGATACTCTAAATATTCAATCTAAACAAACTTGATCAAATACAATTGATTTTAAAGTGATCAGACTCTTTCTAATGCAATTTTAGCCAATGCTCTTGCTGCAAAAAGTAAAAATACTTTCGTTGAATAATCAATCGATTTACATACCACTTTTGGCAAACGAGCAGAATTATAACGTGTAGACCATGTCAGCAATGTTCCATTTTCAATAGGCTCAAATTGCATGCGACCGCCTAAATGTTGAATTGGCAATGGCCACTTTAAAAAGAGATAATCCCAATAAAGTGGATATTGCAGATCGGTCACAACCTCTTTGAGTGAACCTCCAACAAAGCGAATTTCACGAACTGCATTCTTACCATTTGAAGGAAACAAGTCTCCTTGCTTCAGCAATTTAGTATTTAAAACTAGCGGAATTTTTTGATAGCTTTCATGGTTAGTAAAAACATCGAACACTTGCTCAGGAGGAAGCTTAATTTTAAGTTGAATTTTAACTTCTGACATTTTTATCATCCATTTTCATCATTTTAAACAACACGAGCGCGTTTAAATTGTTGAACAAACTGGACAATTGAATCTGCAATTGCATATGGCTGACTCAATATTCCCCAATGCCCTGCAGCAATATCTGTTCGATGAAAATGAGCATCCACATTTTTTTCCAAACCAACTAAAAAATGCTGTGGCACAAAAGGATCATTGGTCATAGAGATGAGATGTACTGGGACATTTGTTGTTCTAACTTTAGGGGAAATTAAGCTTTTGATTAAATTTTTACGATATAAGGCTAAGCCATTCACCCCGTTTCTCAGTTGATGCGGAGGAGAATCGACCTCTACTTTTTCTAAAATTGACAGTATTGAAGACCATCTTTTAGCTAATGCAGTTTTCCAACTTAATTCAGGAATCATCGGTAAATTAAAAAATGCCATATAGCTCGATGAAAATAACTGTTTTACTGCAAGAAATTGTTGTCGAGGTTGCAGACTGCGTATTTGTTGATGAAACCACATTCCAACATGATCAAGGCTTGGTGCAAGTGTTGTATAACTTTGAATTTTCTCTTGAGTGCTTTGATCAAAAACAGCTTCCCATCCTTGCAATGCGCCCCAATCATGTCCAACTAAATGTACTTTTTGATTCGGACTTACAGCACGAATCACATGATCAAGATCGGCAATTAAATATTCAAAACGATAACCTTTACTTGAAAGAGGCGCGCTAGACAAACCTGCTCCTCGCACATCATACGCCACCACATGATGGGTCAATGCTAGTTGATCTGCCAACGTGTTCCATACACTTGCATCATCAGGATAGCCATGAATTAAAATGATCGTTTGTAACTGCGGGGAACTTTTCCCCCATTCATAAATAGAGAGTTGAACATCATCAGCATCAATTATTCTTTGTATTTTTACTGGAAATTTATTCATATTAAGAAACCAATTTCTGTTCAAATGCTTTTACAGCAGCTGAGTTGTTAATGTAATCCAAGGCCATTTGGGTAGACGCTTCATAAATTGGATGGTAGTCAGGTTTAAAAAAACTACCTGAGGTTGTAATAAACCAAGATAAACTAGGAATTAGATTTTGCTTACTTGCAGCCGCCCATTCTTTCCAAAACCCGATACCGATTAAACGTTTTTGTGATTTTGGCATTAACGGGTCAGTTGCGGCTAAATTCACAGTCCCTTTCACCATCAACGCAGTTATAGCAGGGATTACCATCAACATAATAAAACAACGCATTGCATAGTTATCATTCGCCAAATATTGATATAAATCATAAGCGACTGCACGATGTTCTACTTCTTCCGCACAATGCCATGTAAATAAATCACTGACTTCTGGGTTACATCCTTTTTCTTCCCAATGCGCATTTTCCAATACAAATTTACCCAATGCACAGGTGTAATGCTCTGCCGCAGCAACAATGCCAACACGTGCAACTAACCATTGTTTTTGCAAAAATTGAGGTAATTTCACACCAAAAGGTTTATCTGCCAAAGCATGATCAAAGAGTTGAATAACTGTTTCATATTGTTTTTCAATATCTACACCATAACGTTTTAAATAGAGTTCGATCGACTCTTTATGCGCCTGAGCATGAATCGCTTCTTGACGGATAAAAACTTGTACATCTGCTTTCAATTTTTCGTCATGAATAAAAGGCAATGCTTTATTAAACATACGGCAGAAAAAGTATTCGCCGCGAACTAAAGAAAAACTAAAATGATTAATGGCATGACTAGATAAGGGAGATTGTGGAATCCAGTGTAAAGGTGTTTCAGTCCAATCAAAACTCACTTTACGTGGAAATAATGGCCAATACGTTTTTGAAAATGATGCTGTCTGCATATTATTTTTCGCTCTGTTATACAGTAAATCGTTCTTCTTATAATAAGTTCCTTTTTGGAACTTTTAATAGCGTAAGAATACGAACTATTGTCAATAAAGGTCAAATTTATGTATATGCGGAGTTTTAAAGTGCTTTTATAAAAAGAGCGATGCTGTGCAACACAGATCACTCCGACTTAAATCATAGGATCATTTTTTATTATTAAATTTGTATCCCTTACTTTCTAAGAAAGCTCGAAATTTCTTGAAAATCACGTTCGACAATATGACGTGTATTTTGTTCCATTTGCCTAAACTGATTTAAAATTTTCTCTCCAAAATCAGTGACCTTTGCACCACCACCGTGCATTCCACCTTTTTGAGTTTCCACCAACGCATGCTGAAAACTATTATTCATCGTTTCAACCAATTGCCATGCACGTCGATAACTCATATTCATGCTTTTCGCTGCTTGAGAAATTGAACCTGAACGTCGAATTTCTTCCAATAATTCAGCCTTACCCGGTCCAAAGGCAATATCTTCATTGAGCAGTACTCTTAGCTGTAATTTTAATTTGACGTCATGCATAAATTCACTCAAACAAGTACATTCGCTTCACAATGATAATTGAAAAGATATCAGTTAAATTTAGTTTTTTATATCAGCCTCGTTTTTATATCAACTTAATTTCAACGATCAAGTATATAAAACAAAACCATCTCCACGACAAAAACTTGCCAGTGTTAAACCTGATTTTTTTGCCATATCAATCGCCATACTGGTCGGTGCAGAAATACACGCCAGTAAAGCAATATTAAGTTGCGCACATTTACGAATAAGCTCATAACTCGCTCGGCTTGTCATTACAACAAACCCTTGATTTACATCATATTGATTTTGTGAAATATAACCTAATAGTTTATCTAAGGCATTGTGTCGTCCGACATCCTCAAACAAAGCAACAATTTCCCCAGCTTCAACCCATGCAGCAGCATGCGCTCCACCTGTGATTTGAGTGATTTTTTGACGAGTATTCAATTGAGCAATTGCTTGAGGAATTTGAGCCAACCATGCATCAGAAATTTGTGTGCTAATTTGAGGTAAATCAAAATGAAGCTGTTGCAGACTTTCAATACCACATAAGCCACAGCCTGTACGTCCGACCATCATACGGCGATGTTGTTTAAGTGCCATAAATGCTCGAGCAGAAATCGTCATTTCAACTTGAATGCCAAACTCAGTTTCTTGTATTTCAAGAGAATAAAGTTCTTTCAAACTGCTCAAAATACCTTCGGATAAGCTAAACCCTTTCGCAAATACATCAATATCTGCTGGAGTTGCCATCATTACCGTATGCGAAATTCCGTTATAAACCAATGCAATAGGATATTCCTGTACAACAAAATCTGACTGTTCAACCTTTGTATTCTGATTTAAACGCTGAATATCAACACTTTCATATCCCTGAGAATTCAACATTTACTCCTTAATATCCGTATTGGCTTTATTTCTATTCCTTATAAAAATGCCAAAACCATTCATTCTATCGTTGAAATGGCACTCTGCAATGAAGTGCCATTTCACAAATCAATATTATTTATAGATATTCAACAATGATTTAACCCACTCGACTCACAATTTCATTGGCGTCTTCAGGATCTACTGCTTCTGCTAAATTGAAATGCTCAGGAGCGTGTCCCGCATGTAAAATCACAGGTACGCTTTTCGATGCAGGAATTTTTGCATATTTATCATGGCTACTTAACGCCACCAATGGATTGGTTTCAGGATAATACGCAGCTAAACTTCCTCGTGGAATATTGTACGGCACGATACGGAAGCTTTGAACGACTCGCTTAATACCATCGGAATAGATACTTTCGATATCCACCCACTGGTCTGCAACAAAGCCTGCATCTGCAATATCATCAGCATTCATAAACAACACACGGCGTTGTCCATATACACCGCGATAACGATCATCCAGTCCATACAATGTCGTGTTGTATTGGTCATGTGAGCGTGTGGTCATCAATGTATAAACTTTTGCACCAGTATATTGTTCAGCATATTTATTTTCTTTATCCGCATAGACTTCAGCCAATGGGGTAATTAAAAACTGTGCCTTACCGACTGGCGTATTCCAAACATGTTGATTGGCAGGATGCTCTAAATGGAAACCACCCGGTTGATATACCCGTGCATTAAAATCATGAAACTCATCAAAAACTTCTTCAATAGAATCTCGAATGCGGTCATAACTTTCCACATACCATTTCCATTGAATATCACTGTCTGGCAAAACTGCCGCTGCCATACGTGCCACAATATCAGGCTCTGATAATAAGTCATTGGAAATCGGTTCATTACGCCCTGCAGAAAGATGTACATTACTCATTGAATCTTCAACACTCACTGCTTGTACGCCATGTAATTGCTTATCAATTTCGGTACGACCCAAGCATGGAAGAATAAGCGCCTCTTTACCACAGACCAAGTGACTACGATTAAGCTTAGTTGCAATATGCACAGTCAAATTACAACGACGTAATCCTTCTTGTGTATACGGTGTATCAGGAGTTGCAACGGCAAAATTACCACCTAAACCAATAAAGACTTTTACATCTCCTTCATACATTGCTTTGATGGTATCGACCACGCCAAAACCGTGATGACGAGGTGATTTAATTCCAAAAACACGGTCAAGATTATCGAGTAATTTTGGGCTTGGTAATTCATTGATCCCCATGGTTCGATCGCCCTGCACATTACTGTGCCCACGAATCGGTGCTAAACCTGCGCCCGGACGACCAATATGCCCTCTTGCCAACATCAAATTCGCGAGCATATGTACATTGGCAGTACCATGTCGATGCTGCGTAATTCCCATTCCCCAACAGAAAATTGCAGTTTTGGCATCAAGATACATTTTAGCAAGCGATTCTAAATGTTCAGGTGTCAGTCCTGTATGTGCATGAATATCTGGCCATGCAGTCCGATCAACTTCTTCCATCATGGCATCAAAGCCAACGGTGTTCATCTCAATAAAAGAACGATCAAAAACACTTTTCTTACCCTCAGCAAGTGCTTCTATATCCCATTCGTGCAAGTGTTTGAGCACACCAAAGAGTAATGCATAATCGCCACCAACTTTAGGTTGGAAATAATAACGACTGATTGGCGTACTGCCATTGGTCATCATTTCAATAGCTGCTTGAGGGTCTTGGAAGCGTTCTAATCCACGTTCTTTCAATGGGTTAATCGCAACAATATTGCCACCACGGCGAGAGACTTCACGTAAAGTACCTAACATGCGTGGATGGTTCGTTCCCGGATTATGTCCAAAACTGAAAATTGCATCAGCTATATCAAAATCTTCTAAGGTTACTGTTCCCTTACCTAGTCCAATCGAATCAAGCAAGCCGACACTGGTGGTTTCATGGCACATATTTGAACAATCAGGAAAATTATTGGTTCCATATGTGCGGACAAAGAGTTGGTAAAGGAAAGCAGCCTCATTACTGGTACGCCCAGACGTATAAAATGCCGCTTGATTTGGGTCATCCAAAGCTTGTAAATGCTTGGCAATCAACACAAAAGCCTCATCCCATGAAATCGGCGTATATTTATCTGACACTGGGTCATAACGCATTGGATCGGTCAAACGACCTGAATCTTCAAGGAAGAAATCACTTTGTTCAGACAACCAACTAACCGTATGCGTTGCAAAAAATTCTGGGGTTACTCGTTTTGAGGTAGCTTCAAATGCAACGGCTTTGGCACCGTTTTCACAAAAGTTAAAAGCATGTGCATCTTTCTTTTCAGGCCATGCACATCCGGGACAATCAAACCCAGTCGGTTGGTTAATATTGAGAAGCGTAATCGCCCCTTTTTTAAAGACTTCTTGTCGTTTTAAATTTCTTGCAACACTTAATAAAGCGCCCCAACCACCAGCAGGATGAGTATAAGGTTCTATTCGTGCATAACTTGGCTGATCGTCGTTATGCTTTTGATCCTCAACATTTTCCATATTCCAGCCCTCTACGTCAGTTTTTCCATAAAAAGATGCGTATTACTTAGGGTCTGTTGACATTTCATAAATGGCTTGCGTTGTAGGCTAAAATTGAGCAGACGAGGAATGAAACGAAGAGAATAGCGAGACTATTTTCAAGTTTCATAACGAAGGCTGAGATAATTTTAGCGACAACCCTTCGGGACTAGAGTGTTTTTTGACGCTACGTTGTTGTGAACTACTCATTTAGAATGACTAAATTTTGTATTTCACGCCTAGTATCGCCTAAAAAACACTCATAGTCGCAAACATAGACGAATTGTCAACAGACCCTAATCCAATATAACGTATTTAATTGCTTAAAATAGGCTGTCTTAACCATTTAAAAACATATAGATAATTCACACAATTTGAACCATCGTTTAAACAATCTATTGCTGTTTTTGTTGCAACCGTTTCAGAGTATAAGTTTCATTTATATTCAATATCCTCTTTTTTTTAGCAGATTTCAATCGTAAATTTATAATGAGAATAGTGTCTCAAAATACTCTTTTAGACTGGCTTTTCAATTTGTATACCACGTTAAAAAACAAGCATGCAAGGTACACAAAAACTGAATTGTTGAAGTTGATATTTAAAATAAAACGACTCATACTGCTTTATAAATGATCTTATCCTGTGATTAAACAAGGTTAATTGCGACTATGGACGGCTCGACTAAAACTTTAGCAACACCCGTAAAAATGCCGCTAGTGACCAATGCATCAATGCAGTTGGTCGATCAATTTGGTCGCCATAAACATAAACTCAGAATATCCCTGACAGATCGTTGTAATTTTCGTTGCAGTTACTGCATGCCAGATAAACCAGAGTGGCTCGCTAAAAAAGATATTTTAAGCTTTGAAGAATTATTAAAATTTTGTGAAGTTATGGTGCATTTAGGTATCCAACATATCCGTTTGACAGGCGGTGAACCGCTGATGCGCCAAGGCGTTGTCAACTTTATTCATGATTTGAATCGATTAAAAGCACATGGTTTACAACGTATTTCCATGACAACTAATGCCTTCTATTTAAAAAAGTATGCATATGCTTTGCAACAAGCAGGTTTAGATGATCTGAATATTAGTCTAGACAGCATTGACCCAAATACCTTTCAGAACATGACCAAATGCCCACTCGAACCTGTACTACAAGGGATTGCAGCAGCTCAACAACTCAATATACCAATCAAGTTAAATTGTGTTTTAGTGGCAGGCAAAAATGATCATGAAATTATTGAACTCACACAATGGGCATATCAACAAAATATCGCATTACGGTTTATTGAATATATGCCGTTGGATCAACCTGAACACTGGCAACCCGAAAAAGTCATTACTGAAGATGAAATTATTCAAAAACTTACAGCACATTTCCAGATAGAAAAACAACAAAGACAGAATGATCCTGCAACAATTTACCGCCTCAATAATGATTACAAATTAGGCATTATTTCGACCATCAGTAAACCTTTTTGTCAAAGTTGTGATCGTTTGCGCTTAACTGCAACAGGTGAATTATTCACTTGCTTGTTTGCCAACTCAGGTACGCCTTTGCGTGCTTTACTTCAGCAAAACGATTCATCTTTAACAGCCACCATTTTGAATGCTGTATGGCATAAAAAAGCTGGATTTATTGCACACCAGCAAGCTCCATCACGTAAGATCAGCATGCATGCTATAGGGGGATAATTCACGGATTAATTTTGTGTTCATCAGTCCACGGACTGTATCATCCTTTATTTTTATGTTATCTAAACAATAAATTCTTTGCTCTGATCAAGCAGATGACTGTAGATCAGCACCTTAATTTCGGAATATTTTATGAAAAATGTCGGCATGAAGCCTGAAAGCTATCGAATTGCTACTGCAACTTCTGAACTGCTTGCACCAGCACATTGTTTACAACTTCTTGCAGATGGCAATACCGAAAAAGGTGATGCACTGAAAACAGCACGAATTGCTGGAATTTTGGCTGCAAAACGTACCGATGAACTGATCCCTCTGTGCCATCCTTTGCCGATTTACCGTGCCGATGTGGATTTTGAATTACTCGCTGATCGAGTCATTATTCAAGCGACTGTTGAAACTATTGCACCAACAGGTGTTGAAATGGAAGCTTTAACTGCGGCGAGTCTTGCAGCATTAACCATTTATGACATGCTCAAACCACATTGCGAACCGCATGAACTGATTATTCAACAATGTAAATTAGACCTGAAAAAAGGCGGAAAATCACATTATAAACGTCATTTACGCCAAGCTGTTTCAGCAGCAGTATTGGTACTGTCTGATACAGTTGCCGCAGGCCGAAAACCTGATACTGCTGGACGCTCAGTGGTAGACACCTTAACCGAAGCAGGTTTTGATCCAATTCATTATCAAATTTTACCTGATGAAGCAGATCAGTTAAAAGAATTGGTCTTAAAATTAACACAATCCTATGCTTGCGTGATTACTGTAGGTGGAACAGGTATTGGTAAACGAGATATTACCGTCGATACTTTACAGCCTTTACTTGAACGTGAGTTAAACGGCTTGATGGAAGCTGCACGTGCATTTGGGCAAAAGCGCACACCTTATGCAGCGATGTCTCGTGGCGTTGCAGGCTTTATCGATCGTTCACTGGTGATTACCCTCCCGGGAAGTCGTGGTGGCGCAAGTGAGTCTATGGCAGCAATTTTGCCTGCATTAGTCCATATTTTTGATGTATGCCGAGATCTACCGCATCCCGGAGGTTATGAATGAGCTGTTCAGGTATTGGATTAATTACGCTTGATCAAGCTTTAGCACACTACAGTTCAGTCGAAACACTGACGCCTATTACTTTGCCGTTAATTCAAGCACATCAGCATGTTCTAGCAGCAGATGTGCAATCAACCGTTTCACTACCATTGTTTACACAGAGCGCTGTCGATGGTTATGCACTCAGAAGTGAAGATATACAAGCAGGTATTACTGAGTTTGAACTAGTTGGTGAGATTCGTGCAGGTATAGCTGAGCAAGTAGAGATTCAAACAGGTCAAACGGTTCGTATTTTTACAGGTGGAAAACTTCCAGATTCGGCAGATACGGTTGCACGACAAGAGATCATCACACGAACTGAAAATTTAGCCATTTTAAATCAACCTTTAGAAAAAGGGACTGATATTCGTTACCAAGGCGAAGAACTCACAGTCGGTACAATCCTTGCGAATCAAGGTCAGCGGTTAGCGAGTGGTTTAATTGCTGCATTGAGTATGGCAGGTGTTCAGGAAGTACAAGTTTATCGTCAGCCTAAAATTGCGGTCCTCATTACAGGGGATGAAGTCAGCACACAATTGGATAATGAATCTAAAGTCTTCGATGCAAATGCACCGATGATTTTAACGTGGCTGAAAGAACAAGGCTTGAATGATATCCACCTAGAGCATGTGATTGATGATGAAAATATTCTCACTCAAGCATTATCGAATGCAATGAATCACTACGATCTTGTAATTACAACAGGTGGGGTTTCTGTCGGTGATTATGATCTGATTCGACCAGTCTCTATGGCTTTGGGCGCAAAAGAAATCTTTTGGCAAGTTGCACAAAAACCGGGTAAACCACTGTATTTTGCTGAATATCAACACAGTCCTGTTAACAATACTTCTGACTTTGATAACAAGCATACTTATCTACTGGGTTTGCCGGGTAATCCTGCCGCAGTTCTCACCTGTCTTGCGGTGCATGTTTCGACATTGTTGGCGGCATTGCAAGGTGTCACCTCACCAATGCCTGCATGGAAAAAAGCGCATCTCACAGACAACGTAAAACAAGACAGTCGTGAACAATTATTACGTATGGTTGTGAATGTGAATGATCTTGGTCAATTGACTGTTTCAAAACTGGGGAAACAACAATCACATATGCTCAGCAATTTAAATCAAGCCAATGCCATTGTTCGCATCCCAGTTCGATCCGATACGCCAATATCATTGGACTATGTCGATTTTATTGCACTATAAGCTTGTAACAACTTGGAACAATAAGAGCATATCAATTGCTTCAAATGAAATCTTCTGCATTGCATTATTTATGGTCATCGTAAATATTTTGCGCTATTTAAAAGCAAATGCAGAAGTTTCAAAATTTAATCTAGGTCTAGATGGTCATCATACCAATATAAGGTCAATATGATGCAGAACTATCCCACAACAGCACTGGTCATTTTAGCAGGTGGACAGGCTACACGAATGAATGGTGAAAATAAGCTCTTACAAAGCTTTGACCATGAAATTCAGCTGTTAAAAATATATAAGGCTTTTCTAGGGCAAGTTGATGAAATATGGATCAATAGCCATAGAGACTATGACCGTTATTTAGAATTGATCTCTGATATTGGCTATTTCAAAGATGAGACGGATGGTTTTTTAGGGCCATTAATCGGCATGAAAAGTGCTTGGTCTTATGTCCAATCTGATTATGTTTTATTTATCCCATGCGATATTACAGAGATTCCACAAGATATATTGTTGTATCTACATCAAGCTTTAGAAAAAAATCCATTGTCTTCTGTGGCTTATGTTTCTATCAATGGGCAAGCACTCTACCCTTTCTGCTTACTAAAGCGTAGTAGTGTTGAGACTCTGTCTAAGCATCTTGAACTTCAACAACTGAGTTTAAGACGCTGTTTTGCAGAACTTGCACCACAAATTGTCAATATTCAGAATCAAAATCTGAATTACCACAGCCTAAACTCATTTGAAGAGTTGCAAAACTATCGCAAATAATCAATTGAAGATTTAATAGATAGATGATCAATGGATAAAGACTCAGTTAAGTAAGAAGGCTGTATTAAAAAATGGACAACCAAGTGCTTTTACAAGACAAGTGAACAAGGTCACTTTCACACATTTACTTTTCGTTTTTTGATGATTAAATTGGATAATGCTAAAGTTTATGAACATCTATTTAATATCTATAAATGACTTATCATTTTTAAAGCAATTCCAATATAGAGGCAGATATGCAGGAAATTAATATAAAAGTTGAATCTTATGGTGCGATTGAAAAACACCTACCTGCTGACCTCAGCCTAAGTTGTGCATCAAATAGTTTGGTTGCTGATGTATTAGAACAAATTAAAGGGCAATATCCTTCAGTTTCCGAGATGATAGAACGCTGTGCATGTGCAATCGGTGAAGATATTATTTCCCGCCAAAGTGTCTTAGAGAAAGACAGCACCTTAGTTTTACTCTCACCTGTTGCAGGAGGTTGATATGTTACAGTTTGCTCGTATCCAAGATACTCCACTCAATTTAGATCGTTTCGATACCATTCAAGCTTTCCCAGAGTGTGGTGGAACAGGTATTTTTATTGGTACTGTACGAAATCACCATGAAGGACGTGCAGTTCAAGCACTAAAATATACAGCCTATGCACCTGTTGCAGAAAAGATGATTCGAGCGATTGAACAAGAAATACAAGAAAAATACGGTATTGGTTACGTCCGTGTTATTCATCGTATTGGAACATTAGATATTGGCGATAAAGCGATTATTGCGATTGCCTACGCTCCTCATCGTAGAGAAGCATTTCAAGCTTGTGAAGAAGCAGTTGAACGTGTGAAACATGAAGTACCTGTATGGAAAGAAGAATTTTATACAGATGGAAGCAGCCAGTACGTTGCAGGTTGTTGTATTCGCCAAGACCATGATCACCCCCATGGCGATGAAAAACACCATCATCAACATTCACACGAACCACATACGCATGGGCATACACATACATAAATATATCTGTGTTGGAATACAGGGTTGATCTGAGCGGTATTGAGAAGACGCTTTTACATAAGACTAGGATTAAAAGTATGATCTAGCTGTAATCGATATTCATTGGGAGACATTCCTGTCCAATGACGATAAGCTTTTCTAAAATTTGAAGTATCTGAAAAGCCAAGTCTTTGTGCAATCTCATCTACGGTCAATGTCGTACCTTGCAAATATTCATCTGCAAGCCGTCGTCTGGTGCTGTCTATAATGTTTTGATAACTGACATTAAGATCGGCTAAACGGCGATACAATGTTCTTTTAGAAAGATGTAAACGTTCAGCCATTTCTTGAGCTGTTGGAAAACAATCGACTTGATCCATGAGAATAAGCCGTATTGTTTTAATTAACTCAGGTGTTGCATCATCTTCAATTCCGAGCATTCGCTCGCAAAAAGATTTACACATGTCAGCAGTCATTGGATTGGCATTTGGACAAGCAACATCAAGCCATTTCAAATCAAAGTGCCATTGCAGCACACCTGTATCAAACTCAATTGGACAATGGAAAATCTTTTGGTATTCATCTGCATGCTCAGGAGCAGGATAAGGAAGTAACAGCTTTTTTGCCTGAAATGGGCCTTCCAATACACTCTCAATCAAAGTCTGCATTGAACTGAACCAAAATTCACAAATCAAGGGTAATAACTTTCCTAAAGCAATGACTTCTTTTCCTTCAAAGATTGCAGCGTCATCATCTATACGGAAAGACTTCTGCAATACTGGGCCTGCCAATTTGATATGGCGAATGCCTAATTCCACAGCTTGCTGAAAATTTTTGGAAGAATAGAGCGCATAGCCATAAACGCCAAAGTCTGAGAGTCGTTGTTTTTGTCCAGCTTTGATTCCTGTCAATGGATCTTTCGATAATCGTAAAATATTCTGAAATAACTGTAATTTTTGGTATTGTGTAATCTGAGATGTTGCATTGTTCAAAACCGTATAGGTGATCCCTGTTCCTTGAAGCAGTACCTGCAAAGAATGTCCTTGACGTAACATTTCATCAATTAGACTGGTTAAACCTTGTATTGCAGTACCTTGACCGAATACTGAAGTGTCATAACGAGCTTCAATAAATGTATGCTGTTTCGTCATTTTATTTACACTACTCATCGAATGAGGTACATAATGGCACTAAACTACCTCTAATTGTCTCAATTTAACATCGACTCTTTACCCTATCAAGCATAAAGTTTAATCAAGAATCAGTATAAATGGAGTAATAGCAGAAATGACAATCTTACAGGAAGTAGGCCATATAGAGCATGCACATATGCAATCGGTCTTTGACAGACAAAGTGCTGCGTTTAAAGCTGCGCCTTATCCAGATTCAGAATCACGCCGAACACACATCATCAAATTAAAAAAACAAATTATTCGTTATCAAGATGCAATTGCAACAGCAATCAATACAGATTTCAGTTCAAGATCTGTAGATGAGTCAAAATTACTGGATTTACTCGGCTCTGTTCTGGAAGCTGAACATGCGATAAGCCATTTACGCCGTTGGATGCGCCCAAATAAGCGCAGCACAGAGTTATTATTTTTATCCAATCGCTTACGCGTCCAATATCAACCCAAAGGTGTGGTTGGCGTGATTGTACCGTGGAATTTTCCTGTTTATTTAGCACTTGGTCCTCTCGTTGCAGCGCTTGCAGCAGGAAACAGAGTCATGATCAAACTTTCTGAGCTAACACCTGCAACCAATGCCGTGATGCGAAGAATGCTTGCCGAAATTTTCACAGAAGATCAAGTTGCTGTTTTTGGAGAGGAAATTACCAATCCAGCGGCATTTACCTCTTTGCCTTTTAACCATATTGTTTTTACAGGTTCTCCTGCAATCGGTCGTGTGGTGATGCGTGCTGCTTCAGAAAGCCTAACCCCTGTAACACTTGAACTTGGTGGTAAATCTCCTGCCCTTGTCAGTCGTCACTATCCACTGGCAGATGCTGCGAAACGCATATTGCATGGTAAAGCAACAAATAGCGGTCAAATCTGTGTTGCACCAGACTATGCATTAGTGCCTAAAGAAAACGTTGAACAATTTGCAGCGGAGTGTAAATCCAACTTTACAGCCATGTATGGCAATAATATTCACAATAACGATAATTACACTTCAATAATCAATGAACGTCATTTAAAACGTATTCAAGAAATTCTAGCGGATGCACAACAAAAAGGTGCGCAAATCATTGCTTGTGGTGAATACAATCCTGAGCAAGATGCACGACGTATGCCTGTTCATATTGTGCTGAATTGCACAGCTGACATGCGTATTATGCAAGAAGAACTGTTTGGCCCTGTACTTCCTGTTGTAGCATACGACACCCTGCAAGATGCGATTCAGTACATTAATGCAGGTGAACGACCATTGGCCTTATATTGCTTCACGCATGATTCACAAGAACGTGATCATATTTTAAAACAAACACATTCAGGTGGCGTTACCGTCAATGACTGGGGCTGGCATGTGGTCAATCACGATGCACCTTTTGGCGGAATCGGAAACTCTGGAATGGGAACCTATCATGGCGAAGAAGGTTTTAGAGAGCTTTCACATGCAAAAACAGTGTTTATGCGCCACCGTTTCTTTCCAACCCAATTGTTCTATCCGCCTTATGGCACTTGGTTACAAAAACTTGCGATACGCTTTTTCTTAAAGAAAGCAGATCCTAATGTTAAATAAAGTCGAATGGATACAAATATTAAAAAGCACCTCTACCCATGTTAGGTAATGCCAGTCAATTGTGCATTTTTAAATCCTCCCCTTGCGGAGCATGCTCCGCAAGGGGATCTAAAATTATTTTAGATTCTCAATAGTTCCCCTCTTTATCAAAGAGGGGTTAGGGGAGATTCTTAAATGAGTAATCACTAAATTACTCTTAACTGATCAGCACTAACCCATATTAAGTGCTTTTTAAATTTATTCCATATTTTGACTTTAGTTCAATCATCCGTACTAAATCAATTCAGCATTTTGCTCAAAACAACCTAAAGCAACCAAATATGTTCCGTTAATTGCCTAATTTCACTCATATCATGGCTGACATACAACATCGGAATATCAGTTTCTTGTAAAACCTTTTGAAAGAAAGGAATAATTTCTTGTTTATGTGCCGCATCAAGTGCAGATAAAGGCTCATCTAATAATAGTAATTTTGGCGAATATAATAATGCTCGTCCTAATGCAACCCTTTGCTTTTCTCCACCAGAAAGTTTCATTGGCATACGACTCAGCAAATGATTTAATTTCAGTAATTCAATAATATAGTCTGGATCAAAACGTTGTTTTTCACTTGCAACCCGTTTATATCCAAACAATAAATTACGCATAACCGTCATATGTGGAAATAACTGAGCATCTTGAAAGACTAAACCCACGCTACGTTGCTGCGGGCTTAAATTAATCCCTTTTTCTGAGTCAAACCACGTTTGATCTTTAATTTTAATCCATCCATTTTCAGGAGTATTTAATCCTGCAATGGCATGTAAAATACTGGTTTTTCCTGAACCAGAAGCACCAAATAAACCCACCACATTGTGTTCAGATACAAATGTTTTATCGAGTTTAAATTTTCCTAAATTTAACTGAATATGACAATCAATCATCCAATTAATGCCCTCTCTTTTTTTTCTGATAGCGATGAAACCATTGTGCAAACCACAAGGCAAAGAACGCGACCGTTAATGAGAGAATGATTAAACGCCATACTGCATTTTCCGTATCAGGTTGTTGCATCAAACTATACATCGCCAATGGCAATGTTCTGGTTTCACCCGCAATATTCCCCACAAAAGTAATTGTTGCACCAAACTCTCCAAGACTTCTACAAAAACATAAGATTGCACCTACCAATATGCCGCTACTCGCTAAAGGCAAAGTGACATAAAAGAACGATCCAAAAGAAGATGCACCTAATGTTTTTGCAGCCATTTCTAAGCGCTGGTCAACTAACTCAATTGCAAGGCGAATAGACTGCACCAATAACGGAAACCCCATCACAGCAGAGGCCAATACTGCTCCTTTCCAATTAAATGCAAAATGTAATCCAAACTGTTCTAAATATTGTCCCAATACGCCACGACTGCCGAAAACTTGCAATAACAAATATCCAGGAACAACAGGAGGAAGCACTAAAGGGAGAAAAATAAAGGTTTCAAATAAGGATTTTCCAAAAAATTCTTTTCGAGCCAAAACCCAACCCACTGCGAGTGCAGGGATTAGGCTAAACGCCAAACAAGCTGCTGCAACTTGGTAAGATAGTTTTAGAACTTCAAGCTCTTCAGATGATAAAGAAAACATCATTATTTAGCGGGTAATAGAACGGTAAAGCCATATTTCTTAAAGACTGCATTGGCTTGTTTGCCCTGTAGAAATTGGTAAAACGCCGTAGAAGTTGAATTATTTTTGACTAATCCGAGTGGATATACGATGGGTGTATGCGTACTGATTGGAAATACCCCAACCACTGTAACATCTTTACTGATTGCAGCATCAGTTGCATACACGATTCCAAGCTGACATTCACCACGTGCAACGAAATTTAAGGCAGCTCTCACATCTTCAGTTTCAACCAACCGTGGCGCTAATTTCTGCCACCATCCAAGTGAGGTTAAAGCTTGTTTGCCATATTTTCCGACAGGCACACTTTTGGTATCCCCAGTGCAAAGCTTGCCTTGAAACGCTGTAGATGGATCAAAGTTTTTATCCATTTTAATTTTTACAGGTTTAGATTTGGGTGAAATTAGAACCAAGCGATTTCCCAGTAAATTAACGCGTTTATTAGATTCAATTAATTTTTTATTTTGTAAATAATTCATCCACTGTTCATCAGCAGAAATAAACACATCAGCAGGTGCTCCAGCTTCAATTTGCTTAGCCAAAGTGGATGAGCCTGCATAGGACGTTTTTACTTCTACTTTTTTTTGTTTTTCAAATAGATGATCTAAATCAGTCATTGCATTGGTTAGACTTGCTGCGGCATATACGGTTATTGCTTCTGCCGCATGTATATGTGTCCCCAATAAAATGCTACAGCATAATAATGTTGCTTGAATTACTTTCTTTTTAAAATTTAATTGCATTATTTTCTCCCAAAAATAATCGATATATTTATAAAAACATATTGGTAAATAAACTAAATTAACAACAATCAAAAAGCCACTATTAATTAGTAATTTTCAGAACAGTAATTCTTTTCAACCACTTCACGTAACGTGGTCCAGTTGCAGTATCTTGTGTAGAAATTAATGCGATTTTCCCTGATTTTGCATTTAAAAACTGATCATTTTCTTGGTATACAACCATTACGCCCTGTCCTATAGCCGTATTAAACAGTTCACTCCAAGAAAAAATAACCTTATAGCCATCTGTCGCTTCTGCAATGACGACTGTTTTTTTGAAATCATTATGATCAGATGTTATCAGTTCAGCTTTCTTAAGTAAGTCTTTTAATAAAACACCTTTAAATTTTAAAGTTGGACGACGAACTTCACCTTTCATCGTTACAATCGCAACATCCTGACTATGCTGTTTGGGAAATAAAGTCAGTTCTTTAACACTTAGTGTTAACTTATTTTTTACAAGACCATCTATAGTGAGTTGTTGGCTCAGGGCTTGATTGGTATGTTTTTCAACTTCTGTTTGTGCATAGACAGTATGATCTAAACTGAGTAATACAACACATGATAAAAATAGATTACGCATATTTTATTTCCTTTAAAATGAAAAATTTACATTTGTAAACCACATTCGCCCTGCACTCGGATAGCCATCAGCCAAAGCATAATTTTTATCTGTAATGTTATTTATGCCTGCGCTGAAATTCCATTGTCCAGTTGCATGTTTTAGCGCATACGACAGTTGAATATTGGCGATTTGATAGCCTGAAAGTTTCAATGTATTTGATACCCAACGACTGCTATTTCGTTCAATTTCAGTTTGTATTTTCAAATGTTCTATTGGCATTAACATAAGGTAACTACTGAGTTTATATTGTGGAATATCAGTTATTTTCTTTGCTGAGTCTGTTTCATTCTTTAATTTTAAATAGGTGTAATTCCCTCCATAACTCAACCAGCTTGTAAGTTGATATTCAAGACCTAGCTCAGTACCTGCAACATAGATCTGACCAATATTTTGCATTTGAGACTTGTTGCCTTCGACATTTGCAACAGATTGAATTTTGTCCTGAATATCGCTATAAAAAATAGCAGTTTGTAAATTGAGTTGGTCGTGAGGTTTTCCTTTATAGCCCAACTCATAATTC
This sequence comes from Acinetobacter piscicola, assembly GCF_002233755.1. Taxonomy (GTDB): domain Bacteria; phylum Pseudomonadota; class Gammaproteobacteria; order Pseudomonadales; family Moraxellaceae; genus Acinetobacter; species Acinetobacter piscicola. The sequence goes on from NZ_KZ268705.1 coordinate 142,125, forward strand.
AAGGCTTTTTCTGCATGTAAACTCGGGTTTTCTATAAAAGTCCCCAAACGTTGAGAATAACGATCTTTTAAAGTCGGTAATCGTGTTTTTTTCGCAATCGTTGCATATAGCTGAGCATGATCAAACTCATTATAAAATACGCCCATTTGTGCATCTAGCGCGGTTTGCTTATCGGGCAAAGCATACGGATTTCCAACACTAAATACCTTCTGAGGTTCTAAAGTATGTTGGCTGATTCCGAGTGAAAGAAATGTCTGATCCAGCAGTTGAATATTGTCTTCTAAGCCAATAGACCAAATTTTATCTTCAAAATGAGTATTTTTATTTTTACTTGCATCTAACTCTTGATGCTCATCTGTTTTGTAGTGACCAATAACACTCAGTTGATGCCCTTTCAAACGATCAGATTCTAAAATAATTGAAGCACCATTCACACGATCATTATAAATGCTACGACCTGTACTCACGCTACCCTGTCCAGAGGTTTTCAATTGTTCATAACGATCATTGGTATAAGAATTCAATTCATTTTCATAACGATCATGATAAGCCCGAACTTTTAAAGACTCTTTTGAAGTTAAAGCAGTTGTTGAATTAAAATAGAGACTTTCTTTATCCCAATATGGCCATTTCCAATAACGAATCGCCGTTGTTCCAGTTGTCGGTGGATTACCCTTTTCACCATCTTGTTTGATATAACTTAAAGCATATTCGTCTGTTGGGTTTGGTGTAAAACCAAGTTTAAGCGAGTATTTACTGTCTTTGCTTTGAGAATTATTGCGCAATCCACCATCTTCAGTCGCAGTCGCTTGAAAATCTGAAGATAATTTAAAGCCATCTCGCTCGAGATAAGATGCGGCTGTTTGAATATACCAATTCTCTTGCTTACTTCCTAAATTTATAGCAGCGCTGCGTTGTTGCCCTTCTCCAACTCCCAAACGGATATCACCCTCAAATGCTCGTTGAGGTTTAGGACTGACTAAGTTAATCGCACCACCTAAAGTATTTGCACCATATTGGATTGAACTGAAACCTTTAGCGACTTGAATTTCAGCTAAATCTGCTGTGGTAAAACGATTGAAATCGACATAACCATCATAAGGAATGTAAACGGGTATTCCATCAATAAATAAAGGAACTTGACGTGCATCAAAACCACGCACATATATCATTTGTTCATTTCTAGAATTATTTGAACTTGTAACACCTGACAATAGATTTAACGCATCACCAATGTTGTTGCGGTTAAACTGTTGCATCTTTTGATCGTCTATTTTCGAGGCAACTTGATCAAACTGATTCTGTTCAGCCGTGATACGAATTGCACCGAGTTGAAAGATATCCTGTTGTTGATTGAGTGCAATATCATTAGCAAATACCCATTTTGGTGCAATAAGGCTCATTAGAAAAATGGTTTTACAGCAATGTAAATCACTCAATCTAAATATAGAATTCCTCACTTCTCATTCCTCTTAATAAATCTTAAAATTAATATTTATCGTTATATTTTAATAAACATATCGAATGAAAATTAAAAACGTCTATGCCTCTGCATTGATTAAAATGTTCGGTCATAGACGCCTTTGTCTGGTTCTTACAGCGAAATAACTCACATTGTTATTTCATATTCGTTCAAGCAATACATATGCCAATAAAATTAAAATTTTTAATAACAACAATTTAAATGCAATAGCATATTTTTTTTTGCTGAATCCACCCTGTTATTTATAACAATACACATTTCTTTATAACAAAGCCAAATGTCACATAGCCTATAAAAATAAGTTTTATTTCATAAATCAACACTGCTCCTTTTTATGTGCCGAACAATTTTCTATTGACTTATTTTTGATTAAATTATATACATCAATAATGATAAATTACGTATCATTATATAAAAATATAAAAACAGGATGTATAAAAATGATAGGTCTTATCGGAATTGTGTTGTCCTTAATCTTGCTCATGTATCTGGCATATAAAGGATTTAGCGTCATTATTCTCGCACCATTACTTGCACTTTTTGCAGTCATGTGGAGTGGTCTAAGCAATGAATTACTGGGTATGTATTCTCAAGTATTCATGACTGGTCTCGGCGGTTACATCATTAAATATTTTCCGCTTTTTTTACTTGGTGCCGTCTTTGGAAAATTAATGGATGATTCTGGTTCTGCTAGAACCATTGCGAACTTTTTTGTAGAAAAGCTTGGTCATAAAAGAGCCATGCTCTCCATCGTATTGTCTTGTGCGATTTTAACGTATGGTGGTGTTTCGTTATTTGTTGTTGGATTTGCAGTATTCCCGATTGCAGCAGCATTATTTAAAGAGGTCGGTATTCCCAAACGGTTAATTCCTGCTGCAATCATGTTAGGTGGTTTAACTTTTACCATGACAGCATTGCCCGGCACACCAGCGATTCAAAACGCTATCCCTATGCCTTTTTTCAATACAGATCTTTACGCAGCACCGGGCTTGGGTATTTTGGCATCAATCTTTATCTTAATTTCGGGTATGTGGTGGCTCAATAGACGTATTAAAACAGCATCCTCTCAACAAGAAGGTTATGGTCATCACATTGAATCACATGACCATTCATATTCAAATAAAAGCTCTAGTCCGAGCTTGATTGTCGCAATGATACCGATTTTAGTTGTGATCATAATGAATTTGATTTTAGCTAAATTCATTCTACCGACCCTTGATACGGCTTACCTCGCAACAGATAAGTTTGGCAATACTTCACTGAGTTCTGTCATCGGACTTTGGGCCATTATTTGTTCTTTGGTATTGGCTTGCGTGACGATTATTATTTTAAATTGGAAACATATTACCGATATCAAAGACTCCATCCAACAAGGTGTTTCTTCTTCATTTTTGCCTATTTTCAATACAGCATCAGAAGTTGGTTATGGTTCTGTCATTGCATCTTTGGCAGGTTTTATTATTCTTCGTGATTTTCTCATTGGTATTGCACCCAATAACCCACTGATCTCTGAAGCAATTGTGATTAATGTCTTAGCAGGAATCACAGGTTCAGCCTCGGGTGGATTAAGTATTGCCTTAAAAACGATGGGCGAAACTTATATGAATTTGGCAACGCAGTTTGGAATATCTCCTGAGCTCATGCATCGAGTCGCGTCTATGGCTTCAGGTGCGCTTGATTCACTTCCTCATAATGGCGCTGTCATTACCATCATCACACTGTGTGGTTTAACCCATAAACAGTCCTATTACGACATGTTCATTGTCGCGGTGATTATTCCTCTATTTGCTCTGATTGGTGTAATCACACTAGGTACACTATTTGGTTCATTTTAAAAAATATGAATTATTTTCAAACTTTTATAAGGATATAAAAATGTCGCATAGCATAAACCTACCCCGAATTATGGAAATTGGGAAAAATTCCCGAAGTAAACTTCCAGACATTCTCAAATCTTTGGGGGCTAAAAATCCGTTAATCATTACCGATAAAATGATGGTTTCATTAGGATATATCGAAAAAATTCAACAACTTTTAAAAGAAGCCAATATACATGCCGATTATTTTGATGAAACTATTCCAGAACCGACTTCTGGTTCTATCGCTGCGGGTGTACAGCATGTAAAAGACCATCAGTATGATGCAATTATTGCTGTAGGCGGTGGTAGTCCAATTGATAGTGCTAAAGCGATTAGCATTTTAGGTAAATTCGGTGGCGAAATACGTGACTATAAATTTCCCCGACAAGTCAATGAAACAGGTCTTCCGATTATTGCGATTCCTACAACTGCGGGGACAGGGTCAGAATGTACCCGATTTACCATTATTACTGATGATCAGACCAGTGAAAAAATGCTCTGTGCAGGACTGGGCTTTTTACCTGTAGCAGCAATTATTGATTATGAATTAACCATGTCATTACCAGCACGTACAACAGCGGATACAGGTATTGATGCATTAACCCATGCCATTGAAGCCTATGTCAGTAAAAAAGCAAATGCCTATAGCGATGCTCAAGCAATTGCAGCAATGAAACTGATTGGGCCAAATTTACAAACGGTTTATCACCAACCTGATAATGAAATCGCACGAGAAAAAATGATGCTCGGCTCTACATTAGCAGGGATAGCTTTTTCCAATGCATCGGTTGCTTTAGTACATGGGATGAGCCGTCCAATTGGTGCTTTTTTCCATGTGCCACATGGTCTTTCCAATGCCATGTTGTTGCCGATGATTACCTCTTATTCCATACAAGCAGCACCTGAGCGTTATGCAGATTGTGCAAAAGCGATTGGTGTTGCAAATGAAGATGATGATCATCAAGTAGCAAACCAAAAACTGGTTCAGGCACTTATCGATATTAATACGGATTTACAAGTGCCAACCCTAGCCGAATTTGGCGTGAGCAAACAGACCTTTGATGGTCTTGTTCAAACCATGGCAGAACAAGCCTTGGCATCTGGATCACCACTCAATAACCCACGTGTACCGAGTGTTGCTGAAATGGTTTCGCTGTATCAGCAACTTTGGTAAACGCTACATCATTATTTTTTAGAACAATTCAAAGAGGAAGTCACACATGGATATCATTGGACATTTAATTAATGGTCAGCTCAACTACGATCATACAAGAACTCAACCTGTATATAACCCTTCAACTGGTGAGCACAGCAAAGAAGTTGCTATTGCCAGTAAAACCACAGTTGAACACGCAATTGCTGCCGCAGAAGCTGCATTTCCAGAATGGCGTGATACCCCCGTGATTAAACGTGCACGTGTCATGTTTAAATTTAAAGAATTGCTCGAACAAAATGTAGATCAAATTTGTGCCTTAATTGGCCAAGAACATGGAAAAATTGTGCATGATGCTGCTGGTGAGTTGCAACGTGGAATTGAAAATGTAGAATACGCATGCAGCGCCCCTGAATTTTTAAAAGGTGAATTTAGTAAAAATGTAGGGCCATCAATTGATTCTTGGAGTGAGTTTCAACCTTTAGGTGTCGTCGCAGGTATTACACCTTTCAACTTCCCTGCTATGGTGCCTTTGTGGATGTTTCCAATGGCAATCGTATGTGGAAATACCTTTGTACTTAAACCGTCAGAAAAAGATCCTTCTGCTACCCTATTTATTGCTCAATTACTCAAAGAAGCGGGTTTACCTGATGGGGTGATGAATCTTGTTAATGGCGATAAAGAAGCGGTAGATACTTTACTGTATGACAAGAGAATTCAAGCGGTGAGCTTCGTTGGTTCTACAGCAATCGCTGAATATATCTATCAAACAGCGACTTCTACAGGTAAACGCTGCCAGGCTCTAGGTGGTGCAAAAAATCATGCGATTGTAATGCCTGATGCCGATATCGATAATGTTGTTAGCTCGTTATTAGGTGCCGCTTTTGGTTCATCTGGTGAACGCTGCATGGCACTTTCAGTAGCGATTGCTGTCGGTGATGATATTGCAGATTTAATGATTTCTAAGTTATCTGACGCTATTCGTAAACTTCAATACGGACCATTCTCTGACAAAACCAATGATTTCGGCCCAGTGATTACAGCACAACATAAAGCAAAAGTTGTAGGCTATATCGACAGTGCAGAACAACAAGGTGCCACAATTGTAGTTGATGGTCGAAATACAGCACCACAAGGTTATGAAAATGGCTTCTATGTCGGCGCAACGCTAATCGATCAAGTGACATCGGACATGATCAGCTATAAAGAAGAAATCTTTGGCCCTGTCTTACAAGTCATGCGAGTAAAAACCATGCAAGAAGCTATGGATCTGATTGATAATCATGAATATGGCAATGGAACTTGTATTTATACTCGTGATGGAGAAGCTGCACGTTATTTTAGTGATCACATTAAAGTTGGAATGGTTGGAATAAACGTACCGCTACCTGTACCCGTGGCATATCATAGCTTTGGTGGTTGGAAACGTTCATTGTTTGGTGATTTATATGCCTATGGGCCTGATGGCGCTCGTTTTTATACGCGTCGTAAAACCATTACCCAACGCTGGCCTACAGCCAATGTTCGTGAGGGCGCACAATTTTCAATGCCAACATTGAACTAAACTATTTCACTTAAAAGAGCAAATTGCCAAGCTATTTGCTCTTTTTTTATTCAATTTTTATTCAATCTTTTTTATTCAAAATCAATAAGCTGATTGAGATCATTTGCAGCCTGACGTAACAAGGGTTCAAAAGCGAGTAAATCATTTAAAGACTTTCGTATCGTCGGTGCATGAGTATATAAACAAGCAACGATGGTATCTTTCCTTTGAATCGGCACAGAACAAGCCACCATCCCTGAAATGAATTCTTCATTATCTGTTCCCAATTGATTTTGAAAAATATCATTTAGGTTTTGTTCGAGTAAAACGGAATCGGTAATTGTATTTTTGGTTAGCTGTGTAATGGGTAAATATTCTAAGATTTTCTTACGTTTATTTTCTGGCTGAAAGCTTAAAAATAGTTTTCCACTAGAGGTACACCATAAAGGAACCGTTGAACCAACAGGCAAATACACTTGTAATGGCCAATTTGCTTGTACCCGATCTGTATACAGCATTTGATTATTACTTAGTATCGCAATCCCACAAGTTTCATTGATTTGATCTGAAAGTTTCTGAAGTATAGCCAGTCGTTCCATCTTTCTTGGTTCTTGTTCCCAAGAACTCATCAGTAATTTATAAGTTCGGTCACCGACAATATACCCTCCATATATATCATTTTTAATAAACCCTTCTTGTTCTAAGGTTTGTAATAACCGGTGAATACTCGGTTTTGGAATATCTAACTGAATGGCAAGGTCTAAGGGTGTAGGCGGATGTTTAGCTGTAGAAATCGCTTCGATAATGTCTAAAACTCTAGTAATTGATGACCCTTTTTTACTCATTTTGACTGCCAATAAAAATTGCTTAATTTATATCTACATCGTAGACAAGAACTTGTTTAGATAATATTCATTTTATCAATATTTATGCATTCTCTCGCAGAAAATTTTAGAAAACTCAACAATTAAAAAAATTCAGAGAGAAAACGCTCTTGGATGGGTTCAAATAATTTTAATAACTGGGTATCACAGTCCAAATGAGCAACATGCCAAAGACACTATGACCAAAATTTCATATGAACGGAGTTATTCAAATTCTTTAAATTTATTTGCATACTTAAAATAACCATTCAATGTCCTTTTAGAGATTTAGAAATCATTTACAACAATAAGAGTTAAAATATTTTTTCATAAATTCTCTTCAAACGTGCGATCCGTTTTGATTGAAACTTCTCTAAATATTTTTGGAGCACAGCCAAAAGTCTGGGTAAATGCACGGGGAAAATTCCTATATTGCTTGAGCAACCGAGAGCTGCTATTTACACATCGTTCAAACTAAAAATAGCTTGAGTCTAGATATAATTTACATTAAATAAAAAGCTATTACTTTATTTTTATTCATAAGTAATACTTCTAAAAACAATCACAAAATAACAACTAATCAAGATAACTTTCCAGTGTTATATTTATTTCCACAACATAGTCCTCCTCTCGGATATAAAATGATGAAAACTGTAATTTTCAAAAATAAAAATATCGATATTTCTGCAACCATGCGTTTTCCAAAAGATTTTGATGAAAACAAAAAATATGCAACTATCGTATGTGCTCATCCGATTAGCGGTTGTAAGGAACAAACGTCAGGTGCAATTTATGGTGAAAAACTTACAGAGGCTGGTTTTATTACTTTGGCTTTTGATGCATCTTATCAAGGTGCAAGTGGTGGTGAACCTCGATTTTTAGAAGACCCTGCGACTCGTGTAGAAGATTTTCGTTGTGCGGCCGATTATCTAACAACTCTCGATTATGTAGATGAAAATCGTATTGGTGTATTAGGTATTTGTGGCGGTGGTGCCAATGCTGCCATGACTGAACGACGCTTCAAAGCAGTTGTGACTGTTGTTGCTGCAAATTATGGTCGTATTATGCGTGAAGGTGATCTATCACCAGATTCAGCAATTAAAACTTTAGAAGCAATTACCGCACAACGAACTGCCGAAGCACGTGGTGCGGATGCATTTATTACCCAATACGCTCCAAATTCACAACAAGAACGTGAACAAGCTGGATTAAACGATATTGATATCAAAGAAGCTGTGGATTATTACAGAACCCCTCGTGGTCAGGCGGATGGTGCACCGAATAAACTACTTTTTTCGGGTTTAGCTGCTGCTTTTGGTTTTGATGCATTTCACCTTGCAGATCATCTGCTCACACAACCTTTACAGATCGTGATTGGCGATGTTCCTGGAGGGTTTGGTTCATATCGTGATGGTTATGAATTATTTAGCAAAGCAGCATCTAAAGATAAAAATTTACTTGTTGTTAAAGGTGCAAGTCATTACGACTTATACGATCAGCCAGAGCCTGTCGTTCAAGCTTTAGAAAAAATTATCCCATTCTTCCAAAAACATCTTTAATACCTATGTTGGAAGGTTTCTGAATTCAGAAACCTTCCAATCTTTGTACGCTTCTATACTGTTATGCGTTATCTGCAAAATAAGTGATCTATAATTTAGGGGTCTTATGACTCCCTATTAAATTATTTTTAATCCACAATTTTTAATTTGAACAATTGAAAACCAAACAAACTTAAGCTTCATTTCAAATAATATCTATTCACCTATATTACTGATGGCAATATAAGCTCTTGGATATTCAGATAAAATCCAACAATGATTACTGTACAAGTTAACTTCTAAATTCTATTCATTTATTCCTTAGTTCAATGAAGCGTTACTTTTCCATTTTCATTTATGAATCATTGTTAATTTATTTTTCAAAAAATATTTCGTTACTTTTCTCCTATCATATTGAAAACTATCAATAACATATTGTTTTATATAAAATCAGATGAATAACCGAAAATTTAAATGATTTAGCAACATTTTTTCATTATTATAATTTTCGAACAAATAAAAATCATAAAATTTTCATTAATGAATAATTTAAAAAATTATTGATTATGTTTTGTTCGCAAATAATTAAACGTTATGGAGAGATGTATTATGGGGCTGAAGAGCTTAAAATTAAGCGCAGGAGTAGCGCTACTCGTGGGAGGTTTTGCAACGCAAAACGCACTGGCTGACTCTTATGTATTTGTGACCAATACCACGCCACAAACAGTAACGATACAAGCCACTCAAACAGGTACACATATTTTACAACAAGGAAATGAGTGGGCTCAGGAAGCAACACAAATTGCTCCGTACGAAACGAAACGTGTACTTCGTATAAACCGTTATACAGGTTTAAAATCTGGAAAAACGTATAACTTTGATACTGTTATCAGTAGTGGTAGTTCTAAAATTACTTTAAAACAAAGCATGACTGGAACATGGTCTGGCAGTAACATTAAACACGGTATTCAAACAGCATCAACCACTTCACCGTGGTATTCAGACCGTAGTGTCTATCGTCTCAACACAACTTATGGTGGTTTATCTGCTCAAGCTGCTGTTAAAGCTGAATATACGGGTGGCTATGATGATTTTCATTACACAATTCATCAAAACACAGTACAAGAACCTGTTTCTAACAGTGCTGATGAATTAAAAGTCCTGACGTATAATATTTATGCGCTACCAATGGTCGCGAGCAAGATTAGTGAGCGTTTGGCTGAATTACCAAATCACTTGAATGGTTACGATGTCATTATGATGCAAGAGGCTTTTGCTTCTTCTCGTACAGGTATGTTGAATCAATTGGCTCAACAATATCCATATCAAACTCATGTCCCAGTGGGTTCAGGATATAACCTATTTGACAGTGGTTTGGTCATCGTCAGCCGTTATCCAATTGTCAAAACAGCACAGCTGATCTACCCAGATTGTTCAGGAACAGATTGTTTTGCGGATAAAGGCGTATTGTATGCTGAGATCATTAAAAATGGTAAGGCTTACCATGTGACTTCAACACATACTGCATCATTTGATACAGATGAAGCACGTGCTCTTCGTCAAGTTCAGTTCCAACAAATTCGCCAATTGGTCAATCAACAAAACATCCCGAGTTTTGATGCTGTATTGATGGGCGGAGATTTTAATGTCAATAAATTGTTATGGCCGCAAGACTATCAAAATATGTTGACCAATCTGAATGCAACAGCACCGATCAGCACAGGCTATACTGCCTCTACTTTTGACCCACGTGTTAATAAATTGGCAGGTGCAGCAGGCTCAGGTGGTACAGCTGTTGAATATCTCGACTATGTCGTAGCTTCAAATACGCATCGTCAACCGACACAATCTCGTAATGATGTTCGCATTTTGCGTACTACAGCTGACCCATTGTATATGACATGGGATCTTTCGGATCATTTCCCTGTAATGGGACATTTTAATTACAGTCCATGAAACGGAAAGCTGTATGAATAAAAGACTATTGCTAACAATTATTATTGTTTTAGCGGTCTTGGTTGCCATTGTAGTTTGGAAGAGCACAGCCTCTTCCGCTACAGTCCAGCAAGCAAAGCCATCATCACCTGACTCATCATCAACGCATACGACCGATGAAACGATGACAAATAAAAGTAAGGATGAACTCCTCCAAACAACCCTATTGAAACAATTACAAACGCTCCAAAAACAACCGGGAAATATCACCCAGTTTCTCAATGACTTCAATGCAAACTGCCATGTAGAAGACTGTAATGCTGCACTAGCCAAAGCATTAGCAAACTATCCTGATCAGACATTTGCACAATTGGTTGAGAATCTAATAAAACGTATGCCGCAATATGAACAACGTATGCAAAGTACAATATTATCAACGTCTTTATCACCCAAAGAACGTTTTAATACCTTATGGAAAATAAGAGAACAAACTTTGGGGCAAGCAGAAGCTATGCTTGGCTTTGGACAAGAGCGTGATTATGCAGATTATCGTTTTGCATACCAAGACTTAGCACAAAATCAGAACCTTAGTGCTGAGCAACGTTTAAAAGCTTTTGAAGAATTACAACGCCAACACCCAAATACCAATCAACAGGAAAGTAAAATCGGGCTTTATGAGCAGGCTGTGACCCTCCTCAATCAAGGTCAAAATAAGTCTGCTGAAACAGAGCGTTTAAAGCAGGAATTACAACAGCGTTATCTCACGCAACAGGAACGACAAGATATTCAACAACGAGACCAACGTGAAGTACAGCAGCAGCAACAAGCCAACCAGTATCAGCAAGCCTTAAATCAGTTACAACATGAAATGGAGCCATTAAAAGCCCAACTCCCTGATGCTGAATGGCAAAAACAATATCAAACACGTTTAGAAAATTTACGTTCAAAAATGTTCCCTTAATATTCATTGAGCCATTTGTATGATTAGTATCGATGGCTCAATGATTCAGCTCTCTATGCTGTAATTTTTATAAAAAGTATTTATAAAATTTAAATTTATATAATCAATTGTTTTTTAAAATAATCTAAAAACATTAGCGTGTGCTGTGTATAGTTTTTAGATCGAAGAAAAAGAACGCTTAAGAATTTTTAGACTGTGCGAACTTTAATCAAGCAAGAAATATAACGTTGAATCAATTGGTCGTCTTCAACATTCAAATACACAACAATGCTTATAAACGCTGAAAAATATTTTGTAATGTTTGAATAAACCAAGTACGGGCTTCCAAATCATCACGATGATTGTACCAATTTGCACTGATGTTAAATGGCTTAACTGTAAAAGGTAATTCAAAAACATTCACATCACTATTACGTTCATATACTTTCGCTGCACGCGAAGGGAGCGTAACCAATAATTCAGAATGAGTAACAACATCTTGTAAGACACTAAAATGTGGAAGCTCAAGCATAATATTTCTTTTTAAACCTAACTCTTTAAGCCTTTGATCAATCTCAATATGCCCTGTAGATGATTTAATTGCAGCATGTCTCTCTTCTAAATATTGTTCTAAACTTAGTTGATGTTGTATACGTGGATGCTTTTTATGTGCAATACACATATAACGCTCTTCAAACAAATTCCGTGATTCTATTTTTGGCATGACGGTATAACTACTATTAAATACCGCAACATCTAAGAAACCATCAATCAACCATTGTTCTACTTGATTCGATTGTATTTCTTCTATTTCAATCTTTATAAATGGGGCTTCTTTAGAAAGATATTGTATGAGTGAAGGAAGTAGGCATATTTCCCCCAAATCAGATAATCCCAAACGAAATATTCGACTCGAAGTGTGTGGATTAAAACGTTGTGAAGCACTAATCGCCATTTCGATTTCAGCAACGGATTGGCTAAAACTTGGATATAAACTTTGTGCCAATTTAGTCGGCTTAACCCCAAACTTATCTCGTTCAAATAAAGGATCATTTAAAAATTTACGTAAACGATTCAAATTATAAGTCACGGAAGGTTGGCTTAAATTCAACCGTTCAGCCGCGTGACTAATATTTCTAGTTTCATAAACAATAATAAAAACTTTTATCAGGCTTAAATCAATCAACTTAAATATCTCGATAAAATCAGGGAAGTTTCCTTCCCCGATTCGTCTTTAGACTTGTACAATTGAGGTTTTTAATCTTGTTCTTTTCAGACGTAAATACATCATCGAAACACTCATTACTGCAATCATACAAGGAATTGCAAGTGCAATAAAATTATATTGAATAGGTAAACTTAAACTGAGCAACCAACCACACAAGATCGGCCCCAAAATAGCACCTAGCCGTCCAACACCTAAAGCCATCCCTAAGCCCGTTGCACGAATATTGGATGAATAAAATTGAGACATATACGCCAATAATAGAATTTGCCCACCAATAGAAGCTGCTCCTGCAACTGCAATACAAATATACAGAATAAAAGTAGGTAAACTATAACTGAGTAAAAATAATGCAACCGCACCACTCAAAAACAGCGTACATAACACCTTAGCTAAATTAAAACGATCAGCTAAGTAGCCACCACCAATCGCACCCAACATTCCTCCAATATTTAAAGCTAAAAGGAAAACCAAACTCGTAGATAAATCATAGCCAGCTTCAACCATTAGTTTAGGCAACCAATTTCCTAAAGCATAGACGAGAACCAGTGCCATAAATACACTTCCCCAAAATAAGAGTGTGATTGGACCACGGTTTTCAGCAAATAAATCTTTTACTGGGGTCTTAGATGCAGTCTGATTTTCATGATGTAAACTAATTTTCGTCTGGGCATTGTATATAAGACGACCATCAATTTTTTTAAGAATTTGAAAAGCTTTTTCAGTTTTATTATTACGCACCAAATAATCAATTGATTCTGGCAGTAACAACCAAATCAGAGGAACTAATAATAGTGGAACTCCACCTAAAAGAAACATAATCTGCCAACCAAATTGTGGAACTAACCACATACCCAATAAAGCTGAACACATTCCTCCCACGGCATAACCACTAAACATCAATGAAACTAAAGTTGCACGTAATTTCTTAGGTGCATATTCAGTCATCAATGCAATCACATTGGGCATAACACCGCCTAAACCAAGCCCTGCAATAAAACGGAAAATACCAAAACTTTGAGGATTAGCAGCATAACCACATAGCAAAGTAAAACTACTAAATAAACATATACATAAAATAATTAATTTTTTCCGACTAAATCCATAACCTTCGAGTTTATCGCTAAGACTACCAAAAATGATTGCACCAAACATCATCCCAAATAAAGCGATACTGCCAAGAAATCCAGCAGTGATGCTATCAATTTTCCATTCCACCATCAGCTTTGGAAGTGCCACGCCATAAATAACTAAATCATAACCATCAAAAATAATGATCAGCGCACTCAATAAAATTACACGCCAATGAATCGCTTTTAATTGAGCATGATCAATGACTTCATTTGCATTAATATTTTGCATTACAGACCTCCCTGGTCATATAGATTGCAATTTTTTATTTTAGAGACCTAACTTGCCATTTTGAGCTGCTGCTCTATATCGAGTTGCAAAGCCGCTGTAGCATTTTCAATATCTTGTTCAAGTGAGTGTTGCCATAACCAATCAAAACGATGAGTTAAGTGTTCACCCACTGTTTCAAAATTTGGATAATCCGCTGAATAAAGCTCATAAATTTCACCTGATTCGTGTGAAGTATTTTGAACTTTAACCGCACGCTCCAAGCGCACTTCTTCGTAGATTCTTGACACCAATTTAATATTTTTTACACTAAGCTGTGGATGAGCGAGTAAATTGGCCAAAATCAATGCATCTTCCAAACCCTGCCCTGCACCCGCTCCTTGATGCGGTAACATGGCATGTGCAGCATCACCAATTACTATCACATTTTGATTTAAATTTTTATAAGTACTTAGAGGCGCTGTCTGATGCAGTGCCCAAATCGTTGGATGTTCAATCAGATTCAATAATGCATTACAACTGTCGCTCCAATCTGCAAAATCATCTAACATGTCCTGCTTAGAAACTGGTTTAGTCCAAGGCGTATTTTCTGGTAATGTGGTTTGGCTACGATCTGATTTAAAGGCAACAATATTAATTTCTTCTCCCTGACGAATCGGAAAAGTAAGAATATGTTTATCTTTTCCTAACAACATTTGTGGTACTTCAGCTAACGCTAAGTCATTACCAAGCTCTTTTATTGTTTTTTGAAAATCTTCAAATTTAATAATGCCGCGGTACGCCCACGTTCCAGAAAATTCAGGACGAATACGTTCGAGCTGATGCGAATCAAGTACATGATTTCTGACAATAGAATGAATACCATCGCATCCAATCAAGTAATCACACTCGATCTGCTGTCCATCTGTAAATTGAACTGAAACCTGAGAATCGGTAGCATCTATTTCTTGTACACGCTTATTAAAATGCACATTTTTCTGTGGAACTAATGGAATCAATGTATCTAGAAAATCTGCACGATGTACAGATGACTGGCCTACATTTTGCGCTATAGAAGCTGATAAATACTCATCTGTATAACCGTTACGCCATTGAAACCAAATATCTGTAAAGGGTGCTTTTACCTTATCTGCGATACTTTCGTATTCGTTCCCTAATCCCAATAAATGAATCGCTTTCACAGCATTTGCGCCAAAAGAGATTCCTGCACCAATTTCAGAAAATTGTGTTGCCGCCTCATACAGATGTACATCTAAATTTTGGTTTTTCACCAATTGTGTCGTCAGTGCCAATCCTGCTATACCGCCACCAATCACAACAACTTTAATCTTCTTGTCCATTTTTTAGTACTCCTTACTAAATTGCTTATGTCTCCATCATTGGTTATTTTTTAAGATTTATCCAATTTATATTTTTTAATAAAAACTATCTATTTTTTTGATATTTCAAAAAGTAAAACATAACTAAAAATTTAATCTTTCGTATAACCTTATTGCACAATGATTTAGAAATTAAGCTAGCTCAAACGATTCAACGTTTAAGATATGAATCACAGGATATGGCTTAGGTATAAAAAGTCGATACAGTTCAAGATTCATTCTCACATAAGAAGATGAATGCACTTTTGAATTGGCTAGATAAAACGGAGATGGAGATGAGGATACAAACGGTTTGCCATTCAGGATAATTCAGCCCAGTAAATGGGTGAAATGAGAACTTAACTCCGATTGTAGAATAGAAATTCTGTCTTTAAATGTATAAATAAGAATAGTATTTCAAATACCTTTCCTTGAGTTAAACTATGGTAAATGCTCTATTAAAGCGATCATTTATTGTATTCATTCCCCATAATAATCAAACCATCCTGTTCAAATAAAAAGCTTAGCTCAACAAGTTTATCGATGTCCCTATAAAATGTTCTTTCGGTCTTTCCATCATATAAACTTTGAATTTGTGAAATACGATAAAGTTCTGCTTTTGACAAAAATTTATGACTTTCCCCAATGACTCTCATTACATTATGAATAAGGTTAAATTGCCGATCTGAAATTTCTTTACTAAATTTGGCATTATTTAACGCGGTTTGATAAAGCAAAAAGCTTATTAATTTGTTGCTTTCATCATGTAAATACTCAATGGTTTCAAACATGCCATTTAGTATAAATTCAATAAGTGGTTGATTAGCATTGCCTTCTTTTTTATCAGCCTGTTTTCTACAAAGGTTAAATAAAGCAAAATACTCATGAATATTGGTTTGATAGTATTTCCAAATAGCGGATGAACTAAATCTATATCCTGATTGTTCAAGTATAAACATCTCAATTAAACGCCCAGTACGTCCATTTCCATCCCAAAATGGATGAATTAACTCAAAATAATAGTGTGCTAGCCCCGCTCTAATGATCACAGGTTGGTTGATTATATTTGGACTGTTTAACCACTCTACCCATGCTTGAATAAGATATTCAATATCTTCTATACATTTTGGCGGCCTATATGTACCACCATGAGCATCATTACCAACGATTGTTTTTTGAGTTGGTTGATTATTTCGCAACTGACCTGCTGGATTATGCTGATCTTCTAAATTTTGAGATACAAGTATATGTAGTTGAAACATCGTAGAAAGCTCAAAAGACTTTCCATTTGTAGGATTTAATTTTTTTGAACTGGATTTTTTTATCCACTCAATAGATTCTTTTAAATTGGTTAACCGTCTTTCTTCTGACTTTTGAATCGTCTTAGGGTCTTGTTTTAATATATTCGCTGTTTCTTGTTCTGTGAATTGCCCACCTTCAATAGTATTGGTACTGTAGATACTGCTTGCTAATACCTTATCTTGTACTTGATCAATAATTAAAGGAAGACTTGGAGTTTTATTAAAGCGATTTTGTGAATCATTGACACGATCAAGCATTGCTTGAACTTGGCTAGGTTCAAAGCCTAATTGGAAAGTAAAAAAGCCTGATTTGTAAGTCATGACTTTTAATGTAGTATCATTTATCCATGTTTTACTTTGTTCAGGCATATTGTGTCAGAAAAAATGTCAAAGAAAATGTCAAAATATTAATATTGTATTTCATATATTTAGTCAATTTTTAAATCAGAAAATGTCAAAGAAAATGTCAAAGAGTAAAAAACTATATTTTTAGTAATAAACATCAACCAATTAGCAAGATTCTTTATAAATCATATCTATTCATCACAACTACAAACAACTAACAAAGGAAGTGATTTAAAATGTATTTCCCTGCTCCATCATTTAGTGGGCATTGTATCTTGTAACAAGTATCTATTTACATCTAACCATTCTCTAATCAGTACATCAAACGCGAC
This sequence comes from Acinetobacter piscicola, assembly GCF_002233755.1. GTDB lineage: Bacteria > Pseudomonadota > Gammaproteobacteria > Pseudomonadales > Moraxellaceae > Acinetobacter > Acinetobacter piscicola. The sequence continues at coordinate 159,359 of NZ_KZ268705.1, forward strand.
TTTATTTACTCTAACTCATGGCATTTTCTTTCTTATTTGCTAAATCTCTATCCAACTCCCGATATTCTTTTTCTTCTGCTTCGAGATTGGCAATTGTAGTATCAGACAAAGGACGGCGTTTTATTTCTGATCTTTTCACGGCTTGTAGACCAGTCAGTTCAATAAAATGTGCAATGTACAAGACAGTGTACACGGTATTGTACACTATAGCTAGTTATGTTCGGTTATGTTTAGGCAAGAAAAAAGGCTTAAACCCTTAGGATTCAAGCCTTTTGCCTTTAAAACTTGGCATATTTTGCCATGTTTTGGAAAGTATTTGGTGGAGATGGCGGGAGTTGAACCCGCGTCCGCCAACACTACACTCGAGAATACTACATGCTTAGATATCGTCAATTATTTTAACATTAAGTGACCCGACGAACAGGGTACAAAACGCGATCCTCTAAGTTTAGTACAAAGCCCCGAGGCTTGACTTTATACGGACTTGTGTGCGTGCGCTACAGTCGGGTTCACTAACCACAAGTATTCAGTGAAGCGGACAAGCTGCCCTTAGGCAGCTAGAGCGTAAGATTCGTCGTTTGCGACTAAAATATGCAAATTTGATTTACGAGAGAAAATGCGCTCTCGGCATGCATCTATGAGCTTCATCATCAGCGTCGAAGCCAATAACATCCCCAGATAACAACGCTATCATAACATAACTGTTATAAATTATGCAGATAATTCATTACAGTTATAGTAAATCACGCGTTTAATTATATAATTACGTTACTATCAACATTTTACAAGAGTTAAAACAAGAAAAGATGAGCTATTTACTCGCACTTGATCAAGGAACGACCTCTAGCAGAGCAATTATTTTTGATGAACATGGAAAAGTCTATGCATCTGCCCAGCGAGAAACACAAATTAAGACACCGCACTCAGGTTGGGTTGAACAAGATGCTATGGAAATTTGGACAACACAAATTGGGGTCGTTCAACAAGCCATTGCATCAGCGAGATTACTTGCCAAAGACATCAAAGCACTGGGTTTAACAAATCAGCGAGAAACAACCATCGTTTGGGATAAGCGCAGTGGACGCCCACTTGCACCGGCAATTATATGGCAAGACCGGCGTGCAACAGATTGGTGTAACCAACTTATTCAAAATGACTATGCTGCTAAAATTCATAAAAAAACAGGGCTAAGAATTGACCCTTATTTTAGTGCAGGAAAGTTAGTTTGGTTATTGGAAAATGTCGATGGTTTACGTGCACTTGCTGAACAAGGTCATGTTGCTTTTGGGACTGTAGATAGTTGGCTTATTTGGAATTTAACACAAGGTTCTAAGCATGTAATAGAAGCCAGTAATGCTTCTAGAACCATGTTGATGAATCTAGAATCTCAACAGTGGGATTCTGAATTAATTGAATTATTTAATATACCTACATCCGTTCTTCCTAAAATTATTCATTCTGATAGCTATATAGCAGATACTGCTTCTGGTTTATTGGGTGCAGAAATTCCAATTTGTGGTGTTTTAGGTGATCAACAATCCGCTTTATTTGGTCAATCTTGTTTTGAAGCAGGAACAGCAAAGAATACCTATGGTACAGGTTGTTTCATGCTTTTTAATACAGGTACTCAGATCCAGTTTAGTAAAAATCAATTACTGACAACCTTAGCATGGAGTTGTCAAAACCAAGCACACTATGCACTTGAAGGTAGCGTTTTTATGGCTGGTGCTATTGTGCAATGGTTGCGGGATGGCTTAGGAATTATTGAAAATAGTGCTGAAGTTGAAAGTCTAGCTCGCCAAGTGACTGATACAGATGGCGTGGTACTCGTTCCTGCATTCACTGGGCTGGGTGCACCACATTGGGATAGTGATGCACGTGCCCTACTTTGCGGAATGTCTCGTGGCACAAACAAGTCTCACATTGCCCGTGCTGCATTAGAATCTATTGCATTTCAAGTTTCCGATGTCTTAACAGCAATGCAGTCTGATATTTCACAACCGTTAAAAGAGTTACGTGTTGATGGAGGTGCAAGCCAAAATGATATGTTGATGCAATTTCAAGCTGATATTTTAAATGTGCCTGTTTTACGTCCAAAACTCTTGGAATCAACCGCTTGGGGTGCCGCTGCCATGGCAGGATTAAAAGTGGGAATTTTTAATGATTTAAGTGAAATATCAGCATCATGGAAATTGGATAAAGCCTTTGAACCCAATATGAGTGATGATCAACGGCAGTATCATTTAACTTTATGGAATGAGGCATTACAACGTACAAAATCTCATGCTTAATCAAAGCTAATCTTTTAATTAAGTGTGTAATATCCAGAAATTTTCTACGGCATCAGACACACAGTTACAGCAATTTTTAACTGTGTGTTGATAAAATGATGTGAAGCACAAGTGTAATAAATACCGTCCGCTAAATGCGCTCTATAAATAATATCCCATCTAAATGATCCACTTCATGTTGTATGATTCGAGCTGGAAAGCCCGTGAAATCCTGTGTTATTTTTTCGCCATCTAAGGTGAAATATTGCACGGTAATTTGCTCTGCTCTCTCAACTTGCCCTCTTTCATTTGGAACGCTTAGACAGCCTTCTTCACCTAAAATGACGTGTGCTGATTTTTGAATAATTTCAGGATTAACCATCACAATTGCATCCATTTCAGGTGCATCTGGGTATCTTGGATTTGCACGAGAAGCAACAATAATCATTCTTTTCGAGATATAAACCTGCGGCGCTGCGATCCCAACACCATTCCGCTCTAACATGGTTGAATGCATCGCTCTAGACAACTCTTTTAGCCAACAACTTGAAAACTCTGTTTCGATTACTGGTGCAGCAACTAAATTTAAAATCGCTTCACCACGTTGGGCTACAGGTAAAATCGTCGTCATTTTTATATATTCCAAAATCTTGTAAATATAATTTATAGTATCTAATTAAAGACACTTTTGACTCAATGCAAATCATGTATTTTATCAAAAAGATATTAAGCATCAAAAAACGATAGTATTGTAAAAATTAAGAAAATTTTAATCTTTAAAATTTATAAGCATTTAACACTTTGAGAGTCAAATCATGAACAGTACTCAACTATTATTCGGCGTCCTATTTGGATCTATTGGTTTAGGTTATTTTATATATGGAAAGAAACAAAAAATTATTGTTCCATTTGTCGTTGGCATTTTACTCATGACTTATACTTATTTTGTTGAAAATACTATGCTTTTAGTGGGAATAGGTAGCATTTTAACAATATTACCGTATTTTATTCGCTTATAATGAAACGATTCATTTTATACGATTTCTAAATGATGCCTTACTTGATTTCGTCCACAACTTTTCGCCAGATATAAAGCTTGATCAGCTAAGCGGACAATATTTTCATGACTATCTTCTTGATTTCCAATAGCTATACCTAAGCTTGCAGTAATACTGATACATAAATCATTATGAACTTGAACTTCAGTCTTTTCTATTTGATGACGGCACCGCTCAGCAACTTCTTTCACCACACTCAAATTATCTTCATTTAAAATTAAAATGAATTCTTCACCGCCAAAACGTCCAACCATATCTTTATGACGAATATTTTGTGCCAAAATTGAAGCGACACGACGCAGTACACGGTCTCCGATATCATGACCATAACTATCATTAATCGTTTTAAAATGATCTAAATCTAATAAGACAATTGAATAAGACAGCTCATGTTTATCTAGCATCGAAAGCTTTTCAGAAATGCTTCTTCTGTTATAAACGTTAGTCAATCCATCTTTTTCACTAATAATTTTAATTTCCTTTTCCCTATTTCTCCATTGATTTAACAGTATTTCAAATAAGCTTGTGCACATAAAAAATATTGGGAAATATAGGAATGCCATACTTCCAACCCAGTATGTATTTTTATAAATATTACTGGTGTTTAATTTCTCACTAAATACTGGCGCATATTCAATTTGGTTAATCGCACTTAAATAGATCAAATACAACAATGCGATTGTTGATGGAAAAATGACAATATAGATGTATTTGCGTTCTATAAATAAGAATCCTAAAGAGACAATACTAATATAACCCCCAATAGTCGTTGGGCTGGTTATTCCTATAGAAAATGCTGCATGTATATACACCACTGTAAATATAGAAATAACTGTCAGTGGTGTAATCTGCTTTAAAAGTTTGATATGACGAAATTTATAAAGACCAAGCAAACCAATAAAAGTAAGACCAATCGTGATACTAATTTCAGTAATTCGCTGCAACATATAATCAGGACGAATCCATTCACGAACTTCTGGTGTGATATAGCTATAAACACACCACACGAGCCATACGATTTGATCTAGCCCACTCAATAATAATATTAGTAAACTTTTATCAAACGCACTCCAATTCATCATCATTCCTTGTGGAACAATATTCAGCAATTTCGCCTTGATGGATTGAAAAAATGTCAGCTTCATAATTTTAATGACTAATTTTTAAGGTCTTTATTTGATAAGAAATAATATTAACATTTATATTTCTTTTTTATAGCATTTGTTGATTTTTTCCAAGTAGAAATAAAATATGAATAAAATTCAACCACAAATTTTACTTTTTATGTTGATTAAGCACAGCCTAGAACCCCAATTTTTTTGATATTTTCTTATTTTAGTATCGTGCCAAATGTAGAAAACGATTCCAGAAAATTGAGTTTGATATACATATTATTAGCAACATCTCTATCACAATCATTTTCTCCAAAGATTTTTATTATGGTTATTTCACCATTAAAAATTCCAATAAATATCAATATCTTTTTATAAAAATTAATATCTATCCTGTTTACAATGAATAGTAAAATTCAAAAGAACCTATCTTTTAAAATACTCAATCAGATGCCTAATAAGCTTCAAAAACTCTGGACATCAAATTTCTTCAGATGAAATCTCCAGTATTTTTAAGAAATATCGAATCACTTAAAATATCATTTTTCGCAATTTTTAATATACATAACCAACATAATGATAACCACTTATCATATTTTGATATTTTTAAACACTTTGACTCGAAGTGTTAAACTAGCTAGTTCACTTTTTTTTTGTTAATTCACTTGCTAGAGTATTTACTCTTATTTTTTATATGTTATTTTGTAAAAAGAAGTAACTTTGAGTTATTTTTAGACATTTAAATCGCTTCTAGTTTGCTCATTAAGCGCTTCAAAATATTCATTTTATTATATTAGGGAAAAATTAAAATGAAATTAAAAAATTTAACAATCGCATTGATTGCGGCAACCGTACCAACGACAGGTGTTTTTGCTGCTGCATTAGACCGTTCAGGTCAATCTATTTCAGCATTTCTACAACCAAACAACTATTTTGAAGCTGGAATTTCTGTTTTAGATCCAACTGTTGAAGGTAAAGAAGCAGGAACAAGCCAAACTCGTAATGACATTGGCGATATGGGTGATGATTACTATTTCCCATCTGCTGCTGTTAAACTTCAATTAACAGACAAAGTTTCATTCGGTCTTTTATATGACCAACCTTTTGGTGCAGATGCTGCTTATCATGGCGATAACGTATTCGTATCAAATTCAACAAATACTGTTTTACCTGCTGCTTCAATGGCTGCAATTCGTACAAGTACAATTGACAGCACATTTAATGCTTTAACTGCTCAACAACGTGTTGGTGCAACTCTACAAGCTCAAGGTGTTGATTTAACTACAGCTGCTGGTCAAGCACGATATGCAGCAACACTTACAGCATACAACACAAATGCAGCAACTAAAGCTGCGATTGATGCAGGCGTTAAACAAGCTGTAACGTCAAGAGTTGATGCTGGGCTTGCTCAAGTAAACTCAACACTCGGTAAAGGCAACACTAAAGTTGAAGTAGATACTCAAAACATCTCTATGATTTTTGGTTTCCAACCAACTAAAAACGTGAATGTTTACGCAGGTGGTGTTTACCAAACGATTAAAGGTAATGTAAGCCTACGTGGTCAAGCATACAGCCTATACAATGGCTATGATGCAAGCATTAAAGAAACTGGTGGTGCGGGTTGGTTAGCTGGTGCAGCATTCCAAATTCCTGAAATTGCTTTAAAAGCGTCTGTAACTTACCGTTCTGAAATCGATCATGATGTAGATATCAATGAATCACTTTCAGCACTTGGTGCTTTAGCATTATTACCAAATGGCGCTGCTGCTGTTGCTGATATTGCAAATGCAACAGGTAAAACAACGATTACTACACCTCAGTCTGTTAACCTTGATTTTCAAACAGGGATCATGGCGAATACAGTTGCTTTTGCTAACGTACGTTGGGTGAACTGGAAAGACTTCTCTATTCAACCATTGAAATTTGGTAAAGTTTCACAAGCTGTTGGTCCATTAGTTGGTCAACCAAATGGCTTTAACTTAGTTGAATATTCAGATGATCAATACTCTGCAACTGTTGGTGTTGGCCGTAAAGTGAATGAGCAATGGGCGGGTAACGTTTCTGTAGGTTGGGACTCTGGTGCAGGTAACCCTGTTACAACACTTGGTCCAACAGAAGGTTATTGGAACCTTGGTTTAGGTGTTCAATATAGCCCTACACCATCAACCTTTATTGCTGGTGGTGTTAAATACTTCTGGCTAGGTGATGCTAAAGCTCAGACTGGTGCTCAAGCTGGTACAAGTCAATACGTTGCAGACTTTACTGACAACAATGCAATCGCTTATGGTTTAAAACTTGGTTATAAATTCTAAGAATTTATAATGATAAAAAATCCCACAATTTTGTGGGATTTTTTATGTTTTTAGCATTTTAAAATAAATCAAGAATCTAATTTTCAAACTTAAAAATCGTAAAAAGAAACTTCACCTGTTTCAAGTGAATACTCAGCACCGACCACTTTTAACTTACCTTGTGCGATGAGATTTTCTAATACTGCTGAGCCATGACGTAATTGATTTACAGAAGCAAACACATTTGATTTTACTGCATGCATACATAGCTTCTCTAAATCATCCTTTAACTCAGTTTGCATCAAGATTTCAACTGATGGACGTACACGATTTACAATCGACATTAAGTTTGCCGATGAGGGTGCATTTGGGTTTTGAAGTGCCTCAATCGTAGAGTGAATCGCTCCACAATGGCTATGCCCAAGAACAACAACCAATGGACAACCAAAACTATCCGCAGCAAACTCAACACTTCCTACTTGTGAAGGAGCAACGATATTCCCTGCCACGCGAATCACGAATAAGTCACCAAAACCCTGATCAAAAACCATTTCCGCAGGAACACGAGAATCAGAACAACCTAAAATGATCGCAAATGGTTCCTGACTATCCACCATTTCTGATCGCTGTTGATGCGTCAAAAATTTAGTCAGATTTGTTTCACCATGTGCAAAACGTTCATTACCTTGTTTCAATCGTTCTAAAGCTTCTTGAGCAGTTAGCATGTGTATCTCGTTCCATTGAGTGGAGGTAGAATTTAAGTTTAATGCTGTAGAATATGAAAGTCACTGACTAAAAATAAACTCTGTTACAATTTTTGTTAAATGACATGATCATCATTAAAATGCATATTTTTGCTTATTATTATCACTTATTGCTTAATAATTGCAGAAATTATCACAAAAAATATGATGAATTCTCTCATCATGCACTTCCTTCTTTGGCAAAAAATATACAAATATAATCAACTCAGCAAATGCTGAAAAAATTAAGATCATCAATAATGTATTTGCTTTATATAATGGTAAACCATTAGCAAGGAACTAAATGAATGTCTGAACTGTCCAATAAAAAAATTCTTCAATTTTTAAGAAGCATATTACTCAGCCTATCTACAATTGGATCGCTTACTTTTGCTAGTCATACCTTTGCTGCAAGTAGTACACCTGAATATGTTGATTATTTAAAAATTGTGCAAGAAGAACGCGCTTGGGCTGGTTTAACATCAAAAACTTTGCGTGTAGGTGATGTCGTTTGGTCATATAGCGAAGGTGGCAATAAGAACAAACCTACGGTTCTACTGATTCATGGCTTAGCCAGTAGTCGCGACACATGGAACACTATTGCAAAATCGCTCACGCCTTATTATCACGTGATCATTCCTGATCTGCCTTCTGCTGGTAGTACACAAGTTCCTGAAAATTTCGATTTATCCGTTCCAAACGTTACTGAACAACTGCGACGTTTTATTGAAGCGGCACATATTCAAGACAATTTAAATATTGCAGGGCACTCATTGGGCGGTACAGTTGCGATGTTCTATGCATCACAATACCCTTTTGATACCAAAAGCCTTTTTCTCATGAGCACGGGTGGAATTTTTAAAAATAACAATACTAACTACTTAAAGAATCCGATCTATTTAAAACAATTGTTAATTACCCAAAAAGGTGATTTAGACTTTGTTATGAAAAAGGTGATGTTTGACCAACCTTTTACGGCCAGTATCATCCGAAATGAACAAGAAAAGCTATTTATTGCTAAAGCGCCAGACACTGCAAAAATTATTAATCAAATTGATGCATTAAACCGCCTTTACACCCCTGCTACCTTTACAACGATGGTAAAGAGTATTGAAGCTCCAACGCTGATCTTATGGGGAAATCAAGACCAAATCGTTAATGTTGATGTTGCAACTGAATTGAAATCAATTCTAAAACGGCCTGAAGAACCTGTTCTTTTAAATCGAGTAGGTCATATGCCACTTTTAGAAGCACCAGAGCGCGTGGCAGATTACTATTTGAAATTTTTAAATAAAGTTCAACCTTTAAAAAACCCTCTAGCCGATCAGAAAATGTATAAATAAGGTTTATATCTTGAAAAATAATCTTGTTGAACAACTTATAGAAGCTCAATTGGCCTTTTTTGACCAAGAGTTTTCACAGCCAGAAACGATTAAAATTGAATTTACCGAATTTTATCATTGGTTTAGAAAACAAACTTTAAAAAATACTTGGTCTTTTGAATTCATTAACCAACTCATTCAAAAACAAATATTAGCAACACCTACTAGTCATTTTTTAATTGATCAAATTGCTGAGCATATCCATTTTGCATTAATTCACCCAAGTAATGATGATACTTTCATAGAAGATATTATTCCCGTCCTCACCATTGATAAAATTGCACAATACATTGCAAGCAAATCTAGTCATCGCCAAGCTTTGATTAAGCGTATTGTGAATAATCCTTCATTTTCAACCATGCTGACGCAACTTATTCATCATTCAATTCAGGATTATATTGATAATTCAATGATGAATAAAAAAGTGCCAGGCGTAGGCCGTTTTATGAAAATGGGGAAATCCGTTTTAGAGTCGGTTACTGATACCAATTTAGATGATACGGTTAAACATTACTTACAGAAAAATATCATCAAAATTAGCCAACTCAGTGAACAAGTCATTAATCAACAATTTGATGATCATAAGCTCTATCATTTTCAAGCCAATCTTTGGCACAAAATCAAGAAAGTCCCTGTAGGTACATTACGCCGATATATTGAAGTCGATGATTTACCCAATACTGTCGAAATGGGACATGAAATTTGGGAACATATTCGCCAAACCGATTATCTAAAAAAACAAGTTCACGATGGTATCTTTGCTTGGTATGTACGTAATGAAGAACGCCCTTTTGATCTTATTTTAAGAGATATCAATATCGATGAATCTTTGATTCAAAATGAATTACAGACGCTGCTTGAACCTGTTATTCAAAACATGATTTCTTCAGAACATTTAAAATCGCGTGCTCGTCATTATTTAGAAAAGTTTTATTACTCAGATGAGACTTTGAAAATCTTGAATATAGAAAAAGGCGCATAATGCGCCTTTATTTCCATATTCGATATACAGGCTGATTATTTAAAATAAGCGCCTTCTGCTTGGCTATGGTCAGTTTGGTCAACAACACGCCCTAATTCAGGTATGTGCCCTTTTAACGTCGTTTCAACGCCTTGTTTTAAAGTAACATCAATTGCTGAACACCCTTGGCAACCACCACCAAATTTTAGTACAGCGGTTAAACCATGTTCTTCATCTTCAACCACTTCTACTAATGCACAATTACCACCATGACCTGCAAGACCAGGGTTGATTTCGGCTTGAAGTATATAAGTAATGCGTTCTTCAATCGATGCATCAGGGCCAACACGTGGTACTTTTGAATTTGGTGCACGGAAGGTTAATTGCCCACCAAAACGATCTTTATTGTAATCAATGACTGCATCTTTCAAATATGGAATAGACGGCGCATCAACAAATGCTGGGAAATCAGCATAGTCTTGTCTGTAATCTGTAGGTACAACTTCTTCAGGTGCACTATATGCCATGCAACATTCGGCACGTGGAGTACCCGCATTTTCTACGAATACACGAACGCCAATTCCTGGAGTATTCTGCTTATCCAAAAGGTCCTTTAAGTACTCTTGTGCATTGGGAGTAATCAATAAATTTGGAATTTCTTCTGCAACTGCAGTATTGGTGTTCTCAGTCGACATAACTCTATCCTCAAGCTGAAGTCGGTATTTTAACTGAAGATGGGGCTGAATGAATAAAAATCAACTAAAATTGTCGGAATTGTTAAATTTTAATTGAACAATCAATAGATTAAGAACTTTTTATTTTAAAATAATTGAACGACGATTGATTACCAACAAAATAAAACGCCCAATGAAACTCATTGGGCGTTGATTTGAAATAAGCATTCACCTAATACATCACTAGGCAAATATCCCATCTTCAAAGAACAATCTAGACACATCTTACATCTGAGATTGGATATAATTCTGTAAACCAATCAACTCGATCAAACGGAGTTGCTTTTCGAGCCAATAAGTATGATCTTCTTCAGTATCATTCATTTGCTGACGTAACATATCACGTGTTACATAGTCGCCTTTTTCTTCACAAAGTTTCACACCTTGCGCCAACTTTTCACGTACATGATACTCAAGCGCCAAATCTGCTTTTAAACATGTCACCACATCTTCGCCAGTCACAATATCATCACGATTCATATTTGGTGTGCCTTCAAGGAACAACACACGGCGAATTAAAGCATCTGCATGCGATGCTTCTTCTTGCATTTCATGATCAATACGTTCGAAAATTTTAGTTAAACCCCAATCTTCGTACATACGAGAATGGATTAAATATTGATCACGAGCAGCCAGTTCACCACCGATCAACATATTTAGATAGTCTACTACTTCTGGATTGCCACGCATTTCAAAAACTCCATACCCTTTTCACCTATTATGGACAAATTTTATAGATATTGCAAAAAATAATATTCGTAAGTTTATGATTTTTATAAAATTAAAATGAGAAACATACGCATTTGCAATTCTTATTCGCAATTTTCCATATAAAAAATAAACTCTTGCGGAAACTCATTCACTTTACAAGGCCTTTTTTTATTAAAAATATGATCTGATTCATTTTGTAACCATTAAAAATGCTTCTTATTTCGATACTTCTATTTAATATTTTCTTCTTTTTCAATGACTGTACATTCATACTGCCTTATTACTTTTATATTGGTGATAAGATGTAAAGACATTATCAAATTTAATATTTATGATATTGAATATTAAAAATTAGAAGGAAAAAATGATGTCTCAAGGAAATACATCAGCCCCGATTCTTGTTACTGGTGCAACTGGCTATATTGCAAGTTGGGTCATTCGAAAACTACTCGAACAAGGTTATACCGTTCATGCGACTGTTCGTGATCTAAATAAAAAACAGAGCTTTGCACATTTAGAAAAAATTGCACAAGAAAATTCAGGAACTTTAAAGTTATTTAAAGCCAATCTGCTAGAAAATGGTTCATTTGATGAAGCCATGCAAGGTTGTGAAATTGTGCTGCATATGGCATCTCCATTTGTTGTCACCAATTATAAAGATGCAGTGAAAGACATTATCGAACCCGCAGTTTTAGGAACAGAAAATGTGCTCAACAGTGTCAATAAAACTGAATCTGTGAAACGTGTGATTGTGACTTCAAGTATTGCGTCTACTTATGGTGATGCAATTGATATCTTAGAAACTGAAGAAAATCAATTTGATGAATCACATTGGAACACCACAAGTTCTACAACACATCAACCTTATCCATATTCTAAAGTGATGGCAGAACGCAAAGCTTGGGAAATGGCAGATGCACAAAACCGCTGGACTTTGGTCTGCGTCAATCCTGCTTTAGTCCTCGGCCCTTCACTCACTGCAAGTACACAATCAGGCAGTGTTGAAGTTCTTGAACAATTTGCCAATGGTATGACTTTATTTGGTGTCCCACCAATGTGGAATGGCATCGTCGATGTACGTGATGTTGCAGATGCACATATCCTTGCTGCTTTTAATGAAAATGCATCAGGGCGTTATATTATTAGTGGTGGTTCACTCAGCCTACTGGAAATGGGCAAAATTTTGCGTCAGCATTTTGGTCAAAAATTCCCATTCCCACGTAACCAAGTGCCGAAAAGAATGTTTAAGTTGCTAGGCCCTGCTTTCGGTTATTCACGTGATTTTATTGAAAAGAACATGGGTTATCCGATTATTTTCAATGCAGATAAAAGTAAGCAAGAACTCGGCGTTACTTATCGCAATATTGAAACCAGTTTGGTTGAACACTTCCAACAGCTGTTAGATGATGGTGTGGTGAAGAAGTATATTTAATGATTTATTATTTCAAATCTTTTTCATGTTGATATAAATGATAGTAGATTTGTCTCAAGAATAAATTAAACGCTACGAATACAATAAAAAAAGCAAAGGCACCAAGCCTTTGCTTTTAAATATTTCGAATCTAAGCGATAAGCTACATCTGCCCATATTCCTTCATCAATTCTAAAAACCCCTGCTCATCTAGCACAGCTACCCCCAACTTTTCAGCTTTTTCAAGCTTAGACCCTGCTTTTTCACCAGCAACGACACATTTGGTTTTACTTGAAACACTACCACTCACACGTGCACCAAGTGCTTGTAGCATCTGTGTCGCATCGTCACGCCCCATTGTCGCTAATGTTCCCGTAATGACCCAACTTTCACCATTTAATGGCTGACGAGTCGGTGCAATAGGTGCATCCCAATGAATTCCCGCAGCAAGTAAGCGATCAATCACCTCAAGATTATGTGGTGCTTGGAAAAAGTCGACAATCCACTCGGCAGTAATATCACCAACATCTGGAGTTTTTTTCAATGCATCTAAGTCCGCATGACGAATCGCATCGAGTGTTTGGAAGGTGTTGGCAAGCATACGTGCTGTTGTTTCACCAACGCCTCGAATACCTAAAGCATAAATAAATGCAGCCAAAGTGGTTTTTTTACTATTTTCAATTGCATCAAACAGGTTTTGAACTGATTTCTCCCCCATTTTCTCAATCGTTAATAACTGCTCACGATGCTCATGTAGATGATAAATATCAGCCACATCCTTGAGTAAATCTAAATGTAAGAGTGACTCAACCCAACGATCGCCCAAGCCTTCAATATCCAAAGCTTTACGAGAAACAAAGTGGCGAATCGCTTCAATACGTTGCGCTGAACAATATAAACCGCCTGAGCAACGTGCCAATGCCTCACCTTCAGGCATGACCACAGGTGAAGAACATACTGGGCAGTTTTCAGGTAGATGAACTTCAACAACATCTGTTGGACGGAATTCTAGCCAAACCTTTTCGACCTTTGGAATCACGTCGCCACTACGATAGACACTCACTGTATCGCCAATACGGACGTCTAAACGGTGAATTTCCCCAATATTGTGTAAAGTCACATTCGAAACAGTTACGCCACCAACAGCCACTGGATTTAAACGTGCTACTGGGGTTAAGGTTCCTGTGCGTCCAACTTGCCAATCGATATTTTCTACAGTCGTTAATGCTGCAACTGCTGGAAATTTATAAGCGGTTGCCCAACGTGGTTCACGACTTAGAAAGCCTAACTTTTGTTGTTGTTGTAGATCATCAACTTTAACCACCATGCCATCAATTTCAACAGCTAAGTCAGGACGTTCTTGATTGATTTGCTCATATTTTTCTTGAACATCTTGAATACTGTCGCAAATAAAATGACGCTCACCTACAGCAAAACCAAAATTGGTTAGCCACTCTAAACTTGCTGACATCGAAGTAATGCCATGATTTGGCTCACACTGCGCTATGCCGTAAGCATAGAACGCTAAAGGGCGTGAAGCTGCAATACTTGGGTCTAGTTGTCGTAAGCTACCTGCTGCGGCATTACGTGGATTTGCAAAGGTTTTTTCGCCTTTGGCTTCATTTTCAATGTTTAATTTTTCAAAGCCTGCTTTCGGCATCAACACTTCACCACGAACTTCCAATAAACGTGGTACTTGAATTTTGTCTGAAGATAAAACCTTGGGTAGGTTACGAATTGTCTTCACATTTTGAGTAATCACCTCACCTGTTTCACCATCACCACGGGTTACTCCACGAATCAATTCACCATTTTCATACCACAGTGAAATTGCTAAGCCATCAAATTTGAGCTCAACATCATATTCAATTTTTTGATTGGGTAAACGTTCTTCAATACGTCGTGCAAAAGCAAACAATTCCTCTTGATTGAATACATTACCTAAAGACAACATCGGCACAGTATGAGTAATGGTTTCAAATTTTGATAATGCTTTTCCACCGACTTTATTGGTTGGGCTATCGGCTTGTACTGAATCCGGATATTGTTGCTCTAAAGCTTTGAGTTGATGAAATAACTGATCATATTCACTGTCTTCAATCGTAGGCTGATCCATCACATAATAGGCATGATTGTGCTTTGCAATGAGTTGAATCAATTGACGCATTTGTGCCACGACAGCATTATTTTCCATAAATCATTTCACCATATAAAAGGGCGGAAATCCGCCCAAAATTCATCATCACAATTATAGTGCTTTCAGAAAATTTGTATCATCACTAAAAATAAAAAAATAGATAGCTTTCATTGAAGTCTTACATCTAAAATTTAGGGTTTAGCCTTCGGCTCGACCTACTTTTTTTCGGAAAAAGTAGGCAAAACCATTGTCATCCGCAAAACTCGACAACTACCAAATCTTAAACCATTTAATCGCAGAAACATTAATTCTCATAATGTAGTCTGTCTCAAACACGTTGCGGATGACGTTTCCGCGTATCCATTTACAAATCAAAACGAATACGCTTTTAATAATTGAAATTATAAGGCAAATACGCTTTGAGCTTAATGCTAAGCTTCTTGCCCTGAGCGATAATCAATCGCTGTATGACGCCAATGTTCTTTTAACTGTGGTGTAAATTCAAGATTATTTTCATCATAAACCGTACCATCAATTTCACGTGCAATAAGACCTGCGATACTCACCATCGTATCGAAACCTTTTTGCACATTTGGATGTGGTAAAGCCAAGAAGAACGCTAAACCTTGTACTTGTTCTGTCGATAATAATTCTAAATCAAAACCTTCTGGGCCATTATCTGTGACACGTAAGACTGAAAATAAAAGTGGACTTTCTTCTTCAGGATTTTCATAACGATGAAAACACATCAGCTCACCAAAACGTAATCCGTATTTTAAAAGCACTTTTAAAGTTTTATCACCAGATAAAGCTTTACGTGGATTTGGATAAACATTCAGTGCAATGATACTTTCTGCATTTGATAAAACACATTCATCATCATGCCGTTGTTGTTGATTTAAATGTACATCTAAAATACTACTTTCTTCATCAAATTCTTTGATTTCAGCAGTTTCTACATGTTCATTTAATTGAAATGCTTCAACTTTCTCAACTGGTTTACTTTCCTCAGCAACAACCGATGATTGCTCATTTTCAGAAGATTGAGTGTCAGAGTCCGTTAATAAATCCGTTGATAAAATAGTTGCATCCTGAATATTCTCAGTCGAAGTCTCTGCTGAGTCAGTTTGTACTTCTGCTTTGACTGGATTGGTTGAAGGTGAATGCTCAACCTCAAGTTTCACTTCTTCTTTATCTACAGCTTGAGCAGAAAGCTGTTGTGATTTTTCTTCCACCACTTCAACAGAATCAAGCGCATCTAAACTCGGTTCAACACGTGCTTTGTCTTCGGTCAATCGATCAGCCTGCAATTGATCACGTACATGACGTGGAATTACAGGTTGATTACATTCTTCATTGATATGTAATTCAGATTCTAACGATGGTGCAGCATCATTTGGTTTTCGTAGCACCATTCTTAAACCCACTAAGATGATGATTACTGCAACAACAATTCCAATAATTGTGGTGACTTCCATTCTACGACTCCGCGGCTAAACCGTATTCTCTTGCCTCTTCCAAATTCACAGTGACGAGTTTTGATGTTCCAGGTTCTGGCATCGTCACGCCCAGCAAATCGGTTGCCATCGTCATTGCAACTTTATTATGTGTAATGTAAATGAATTGAACCTGATCAGAAAGCTCTTTTACCAAATTACAAAACCGACCGACGTTTGCATCGTCTAAAGGTGCGTCAACTTCATCCAAAACGCAGAATGGTGCAGGATTTAAACGGAAGATTGCAAAAACCAATGCCAAAGCGGTCAGTGCTTTTTCACCACCTGACAATAACGCCAATGAGCTATTTTTCTTTCCTGGTGGGCGAGCCATCAGTTTAACACCAGACTGCCAATCATCTTCGAGGCTTAAACTTGCTTCACCACCATCAAAAACTTTAGGAAATAAGACTTTAAGCTCATTATTAACCCGATCAAAAGTTCCCATAAAGAGCTTTTTAGTTTCTTGGTCAATACTCTTCATGGCATCTTTGAGCTGCTCAACCGTATTTTCCAAATCCTGCATCTGATGGGTTAATTCATCAAAACGTTTAGACACTTCTTCATATTCTTCCGAAGCCGCCAAATTCACAGCACCTAGTTTTTCAAATTGGCGTTGTGCTTTTTCAAACTTTTCTTGATGTACAGGTAAATCAATAAGTACACCTTGCTTAATCGTCGCATTCATCTCTTTGAGTTGATCTGAATAATGTTGCAAATCAGATTTTGCTGATTGCCATGAAAGACGTTTTTCTTCTAACTTAGTCCGTAATTGCTCATCATTTTGCTGATGCAAATGACGCATTTCGGTCAGTTTTTGCTGCTTAGATTGAATATTATTCAATTCAACTTGCCATTCTTGCCAAGTTTTTTGCAACTTTTCAGTTTGCAGCGCTTGCTCAGAATATTGTGACTCTAAGCTTGGCAATTCCAATTGGATTGGATCTACAAATCTTTTAGCTTGTTCCATTTGCGCTAATATTTGTTGATATTGCGCTTTTGTAAATGTGACATCTTTTTCAAGCAATTCAATTTGTTGTTTATTTTGTTCAGCTAAACGACGTGTTGTTTCAAAATCTTGCTGTTTAAGTTGCAACTGTTGTTGTTGCTCTTCAACCTGCTCATTCAACTCATCCAATTTATATTGCAATGTTTTAAATTCTGGCAGATTTTGTTCAAGCTTGAGAATGACAGAATGCATGTCGATTTCGAGATCATCTTTTTGCATCGCATCTTCTTCAAGCTGCTCGTCTAACTGTTGTAACTGACTATTTAATTGAACTTTTTGGACTTCAAATGCCTGAGCAGCACTTTGTTGTTTGGCAATTTGCACATCAAACTGCTGTAACAATTTTTGCTGATTTTTTAAAGCCTCTTGATCTATTTGAATCTGTTTTTGTAAATCACTGATTTGCTGATTGAAACTTGGTAATAAAGCATCTGCTTCAATCACTTTGGGTTGTAAAACAGCAAGTTGTTGTTGAATTTCTTCTAAACGAATCCGATGACTGAGTGCGCCTTGTGCAGCTTGGCTAGATTCATCAAAGAACAGACCAATCACCCAATCTTGACCAAGATGATAGCCATCAAGTGTCAGAATACTTTGCCCATTGTTTAACTGATTTTGTAAAGTTAATGCATGACTCAGCGTTTCGGCGATCGCAACTTGATTCCACAATGAATATTGTGGTGAATCAATCCAGTCTGCCAAACATGGCAATTGATTGAATTGAATTTTATCCAAAGAAGAAGATACTTTAAGCTGACGTGCAATACTTTCCGTAAAGTCTGCATGCTCATCGATAAGTTGAGCAGAGAGCCATTTGGCTAAAAACTTTTCAACTAAATGTGCATGTGTTTTGCCAAACTCATTCAGTTTGAGTACTTGCATC
This sequence comes from Acinetobacter piscicola, assembly GCF_002233755.1. GTDB lineage: Bacteria > Pseudomonadota > Gammaproteobacteria > Pseudomonadales > Moraxellaceae > Acinetobacter > Acinetobacter piscicola. The sequence continues at coordinate 177,557 of NZ_KZ268705.1, forward strand.
AATTGAGTCGCATTATGATCTGTTTTTACAGCACTTTTCGCGACCAATTGATTTAAGTTTTTCTGCTCAGACTGCAATACTTGTAACTCAGATTTTAAATTTGAAATCTGAGTTTTTTGTAGATTCATCTGTTCTTGAACTTGTTCCAGTTCGGATTTTGATTCAATCAGTTTTTGTTCTAACTGAGCGATCACTTCTTGAGCTGAAGCTTTATTTTGCTCCAATTGCGTTAAATCTTCAGTTTGGAACTGATTTTGAATCTGTGTTGTCTGGGTCTTTAAGGTATCTTTTTGCTGTTCGATTCGTGCAACATTTTTTGCTAGTTGTTCAATCTGCGCTTGCATCTGTGCTTTTTGTTGCTGCTGCTTTTCAACTTGCACTTTAACTTGTTCATACTGTTGTTGTGCTTGGAGTTGTTGTGCTTTTAAATCGCTAAAAGCATGACCACGTTGTTGAGTATCTGCTTCTGAACGTTGTAGATTTTCAGACTGCTGTTCCAATTGTGTTTGCAATGTTTCCAATTGCAATTCCATCAATTGAATTTTCTCTTTATTCTGAATTTTTTGCTGTTCTAATTGTCCTAAAGCTTCTGAATTTTGTTGGAATAAAGTCTGCTTTTGTTCCAAAGTCATTTTTAATTCAGAAAGCTTTTTTTCAGCTTGTTGCCATTCATTTTGTAAAGGCGTCGATTGCTGAATCAAACGCTGAAACAATTCATTGGTCGATGTTAAGTCATGTTCCAATGTACTCATGTCTGAACGCACTAACTTGAAATGTTCTCCAAGTTGATCCATTTCAACCGTATATTCTTCTTGTAAACGGCTACTACGTTCACATTGGAAAGAGAGAATTTCAATTTTTAAAGTACGAATTTCAGTTTCTAAGGTTTTATATTGAACTGCTGTTTCAGACTGACGTTTTAAAGTTTTAAGCTGTGATTTTAATTCAGAAGCAATATCTTCAAGACGATCTAAATTTTGAGTCGTATGTTCGAGATATTGTAAGGTTTCACGACGACGCGCTTGGTAGCGTGATACACCCGCGGCTTCTTCAATAAATACACGCATTTCTTCAGGCTTTGCGTCAACCAAACGGTTAATCATCCCCTGTTCAATAATCGCGTATGAACGTGGCCCTAAACCTGTCCCAAGAAAAATGTCGGTAATATCTCGACGGCGACACTTGGTTCCATTCAGAAAGTATTCAGACTTTCCATCACGGTTGACCTGACGACGTACTGCGAGTTCAGCATAGGCGTTGTATGCTCCTCCCAATTTGCCATAGGTATTTTCAAAACGTAGTTCTACACTTGCCATTCCCACAGGTTTACGCTTTGCCGTTCCTGTAAAAATAACATCCTGCATACTGCCACCGCGTAACTGGCGAGCACTCGACTCTCCCATTACCCAACGAATGGCATCAATCACATTGGATTTACCACAACCATTCGGGCCAACGACAGCAGTGCGGTTATCTTTGAATTGTAATGTCGTACTATCGGCAAAAGATTTAAAGCCAGAAAGTTTTAAGCTGCTTAAACGCATAATGTCCTAGTTACTTATCAACGCCACTTAGCGACGCGATCTCCGCGCCCAAGCAAGTTCGATTTGTTTCATCCGTGTCAGAGATTCCAACACTAAGTTACGTAAGTGTCGACAAAAATCTTCCATAAATAAAGTAGCTTGTTGTGATTTTCGGATTAAAATTGCATCAATCACTAACTTTAACAATTCTAAAGCTTCTTGAAGCTCACGTCTTGAAGTATTTAAGGTTAAAAAATAACTTCTGCGTAATGATGGAAGCAGCTCTTTATAAAATTTCATCAAGTATGGATTGCCCACCATCGCTTGTTGTTCAGACAAAAATTGAAAGACACCATCATAAAATTTTTCAGTGTTACCTTGCTTCACCTGTTCAACCAAATGATTGAGTAACTGTTGAATCGCTTCAGCCTCATGGTTACGCCAAGTTTCACTCATACGCTGTACGATTTGTCCCAATAACAATGCACTGGTATCAAACAAAGCACGAACTTGTTGTGCCGACATTTCAGAAACAATTGCACCACGGCGAGGGAAAATTTCGATTAAATGGGTTCTTTCTAAAAGCAATAGTGCTTCGCGTACCGAGCCTCGACTGACATCCAGTTCTTTGGCGATACGTAGCTCTTGTATTCTTTCTCCTTCAACCAACTCACCGCTAATGATTTGTTCACTAATATGCTTCGCGATTTGTTCTGAAAGGCTTTCTACTTCTTCCAAAGGCATAGGATTCCTGTATTGGCTTTATTATTTTTTGGACAATGTCATTTGTCATTGTTTTCATTTTTAACTGATTTTCAAAGTTAAACTCTATGACATTGTCCGACAATTTTAACGTATTTTAAGTCAACTCAAGTTTAAGAAATAGTACCGTTGATCGGATACTATTTTGTAATTCCCTGATAAATAAAATAAAGGCCTACAACTGTAAGTAAACATGCAAAGCATTTTTTCAACATCGCTGGTGATAATGCATGTGCAACCTTTGCACCCACTTTGGCAGTGATAAAACTCATAATACTGATGCCAATAAATGCATAAATATGAACATAACCCACCGCATTTTTAATTTCAGTCTGTTCTTGTAAACCAAAAAACATAAAACCTAAAGCGCCCGCAATGGCGATGGGTAAACCGCAAGCAGCCGATGTCGCAACTGCTTTCTGCATCACCACCCCATTTTTATTTAAATAAGGCACGGTCAAACTTCCGCCGCCGATGCCAAAGATTGCTGAAGCAACCCCGATTCCGCCGCCTGCAAGCATTTGCTTAGATGCCGATGGTAATTGTTTAGACTGATCAACTTGTACATTGGCGCCTTTAAACATCTTAAATGCGACCCAAATTGCAAAAGCACCAATGATCAACTGTAAGTGCTGTCCTGATAAAATATCTGCAATACCCGCACCTAAAAATGAACCAATCACTAAACCTGGTGCTAAATTTTTAAATACATTCCAAAGCACTGCACCTTTTTTATGATGCGCTGACACTGAACTAATGGAAGTCACGATAATGGTCGCCAATGAGGTTCCCAATGCCATATGCATAATGACAGATGGGTCATAACCCATTTTTGTAAATACAACATATAAAATTGGTACAATTATTAACCCACCACCCACACCAAATAGGCCTGCGGTAAATCCTGCGATTGCACCAATACCTAAATATATGATTAACTCCATAAATGTTCCTCCATTTTTCTCAGATTCAACATGGATTTAGAGACTCGTCATATTAGACAGCTTCTTACACAAGCAAATCAGCTCCCTGAAGTGCTGCTTTTGAAACAGACTACAGCATCGACCAATGATGATGTGCGAGAAATTGCGCTCAGCGGAATAAAGACAGTTTTGGTCTGTAGTGAAACACAGACTCAAGGACGAGGTCAGCATCAAAGGGAATGGGTATCCCCTAGCGGTAACATTTATTTAAGCACATTGCTTGAGACACGAACACCCTTAGATGGTCGTTTAGCGCTTGAAATTGCTCTAAATATCTTACAAATGCCAACTTTTAAAAACTTAGCCAATTTGCAAATTAAATGGCCGAATGATTTATACAGCAATCAAGGCAAGTGGGGAGGAATCTTAGTTGAGCCTATTTCCTCAAATCAAGCCATTATTGGTGTTGGAATTAATCTTCTACCTATTCCAAAAGAACAAATTAGCCAACAAGCAACTTCCGTAGTTCAGCTTGGTGTTGAATATCCCAATCGGATTCAAATGATCAGCGAATTATATTTGGCCATTCAACAAGCGGGTCAATGGTTCAATCATGGTTGTTATAATCTTGCAGCACGCTTTAATCATTATGCAGCCTTTATGGATCAAAACGTTCATTTTGAGCAAATCAATGATTCGGTTGAAGGTATTTTCAAAGGCATACATGATGATGGTTCTGTGAAATTATTTACACCCCAAGGCTTTATAAATGTCTATCAAGGGCGTTTACGTTTAGTAGTTGAGTAACTAATATTGCACAATGATAGTTCAAGAAATATTTTTCAGTTTGCTTTACAACAATTCATCGATACGCGGAAAAGTCATTCGCTATTGTTTGAGGCAGAACAATATTTGAATGAGAACATTTCTGCGATGAATACGATAAATAGAAAGTATTAAACGAGTTCAGCGATGAGGAGTAATGCTCCGTAAGGTGGTTTTCTTGCAAAGCTTCGCTTTTCATTTTCCCGAAAGAAAAGTAGGTCGAGCCGAAGGCCAAACCCTAAATCTAAACTTTACATGTAAGACTCTGCTGAGTACTTNAAACCCTAAATCTAAACTTTACATGTAAGACTCTGCTGAGTACTTTATTGTTGTAAACATTTAGGCCATGCACAACATTTTAAATACGTAACATTAGTAAATAAATGAGACAGCACAAATAAAATTAGGCAAGACAATGAAAGCACTTTGGTTAGATATTGGAAATACTCGTCTTAAATATTGGATCACTCAAGATGATCAAATCATCGAACAAGCGGCAGAGTTACATCTGCAATCCCCTTCCGATCTTTTACTCGGCTTAATCCAACACTTTCGTGGTTTAGGATTGAATAAAGTTGGGATTTCATCTGTTCAAGATAAAACCAATAATGAACGCATTGTTAAAATACTTAAAATGCTTGATGTTCCAGTGAGTTTTGCCAAAGTTCATGCTGAATATGCAGGTTTACGCTGTGGTTATGACCACATTGAACAATTGGGAATAGACCGTTGGTTACAAGTTTTAGCTGTTGCAAACGCAGAACAAGACTTGTGTGTAGTGAGTTGCGGTACAGCACTCACGATTGATTTAACTCAGGGTTTACAACATCTTGGTGGTTATATTCTACCAAATTTGTACCTACAACGTGACTCACTCATTCAAAAAACCAAAGGCATTAAAATTCCTGATGCCGCATTTTCAGAATTAACACCCGGACGAAATACCATTGACGCTGTACATCATGGCATTCTACTTGGATTACTCAGTACCATCCGTCAAGTGATGCAACAATCCCCTCGGAAATTAATGCTAACAGGTGGTGATGCACCATTATTCGCGCAATTTCTTGAGGAATTTGATCCTATTATTTGTCCTGATTTACTTTTACAAGGGTTACAAATTTATTTAGATCAAGAAAAAGCATCATCATGAATTGATCAATAATGAATGCATTACCAATAGCCTCATCTAGGAATCATTAAAATAAAGAAGAAGCCTGCACAAATTTCGCCCGTGTAGGCTTTAACAAAACTTTTACTTTTTCCCATAATTGTGGAAACTCGTTAAATCCATCTTGTCCTCGAAATTGCCCCGCTTGTTTGACCTCAAACATTTGCGCATTCAATAAATGCCCCAATTGAATACTGACTGGTGCTGGAATATCCGAATCATTACTGGATAAAAACAAAAATCGTTGCTCAATATTACTCCTTATAATTTCATCAACAATATCAATTTGTTGAATAAATTGATGGTACTCAGGTTTAGCATTTAACATTTTATTAAAAGCAGAAATAACAAAAAGAGCTTTAACTTGCTGCCCTTGTTGTAAATGTGTTGAAAGTAGATCAAGTGTTGATAAAACACCGAACTCATGTGCAATGAAAATACTGTCTTGATTATATTGGATTTGATGATCCATCAAAGTTTGTTTGCATTGCAGATAATCAGGATTTTCAGGATTGGGTAAAGGAACGTGAATACATTCAAATCCATTGCTCATGATTTGATCTGCTAACCACGTATACCAATGACTTTGGGATGACGATGATTTTCCATAAATGATGTAAACTTTCATTATTTTCTTCTTATCAATATAAATATAAAAAATTAGATTCATCAGTTAATGATGTTTATTAAGTTAGATTAAATACATATAACCAATATTTGCAAATAAATTAACATTTATTGAACAATATATCCTAAAAATCACAATTTTTTATTCTATTTACCAATTAAAACTACACAAAAAAAAGATGCCGAAGCATCTTTTTTATTTATAAATCATACTGATCTATTATTTTTTATCATTGTTTCCAAATAATGGTCCCATACCGCCACCACCACCGAATTGTTTTTGCATGCCGCCCAATGAACGCATCATTTTCGCCATACCTGATGGATTCGCAAACTTCTTCATCATTTTCGCCATTTGCGCATGTTGTTTGATGAGCTTATTCACTTCTACAACATCCATACCACAACCCGCTGCAATACGTTTTTTACGGCTTGGATTCATCAAGTCTGGGTTACGGCGTTCTTTAATGGTCATCGATTGGATAATCGCTTCCATTTTTTTCACTTGCTTTTCAGGATTCGCTTGTGCAATTGCATCTTGAATACCTGAATTACTCATGCCAGGCAACTTATCCAAGAAGCCCATCATACCGCCCATCTTATTCATTTGTTCAAATTGCATCAGCATGTCTTCAAAGTTGAAGCTTCCGCCTTTTTGCAATTTTTTCGCCATTTTTTCGGCTTTTTCTTTGTCGATCTTACGTTCAACTTCTTCGACTAAAGAAAGTACGTCACCCATACCCAAAATACGTTGTGCAACACGCTCAGGATGGAATGGCTCTAAGGCATCGAGCTTTTCGCCCATACCTAAGAATTTGATTGGTTTACCTGTGATTGCACGTACAGAAAGTGCCGCACCACCACGTGCATCACCATCAGTTTTGGTGAGAATCACACCTGTCAGCGGCAATGCATCATTGAATGCTTTTGCAGTATTTGCAGCATCCTGACCTGTCATCGCATCGACAACAAATAAAGTTTCTGTCGGATTAATCGCAGCATGTAATGCTTTGATTTCGTCCATCATGTCATCATCGACATGCAAACGACCTGCTGTATCGACAATCAAGACATCATTGAAGTTGATTTTCGCTTGACCAATCGCACGTTGTGCAATTTTGATCGGGTCTTCTGACGCATCAGATTCAATAAAATCAACACCAACTTCTGCTGCAACTGTTTGTAGCTGTTTGATCGCTGCTGGACGATAAACGTCGGCAGAAACCATAGCGACTTTTTTCTTTTGACGCTCTTTTAAAAAGCGAGCAAGTTTTGCAGCAGTTGTGGTTTTACCCGCACCTTGCAAACCTGCTAAAAGGATAACAACTGGAGGTTTTGCAGCCAAATCAAGACTTTCATTCGCCGCACCCATCATCTTTGTGAGTTCGTCATAGACGATTTTCACGAAAGCCTGACCAGGTGATAGCTGTGTCATCACTTCTTGACCTAATGCCTCTTCCTTAACTTTCGCAATAAACTCACGAGTTACAGGTAAGGCAACATCTGCTTCAAGAAGTGCCATACGTACTTCACGTAACGTATCTTTAATATTGTCTTCTGTTAGCTGTCCTGAGCCAGTAACGTTTCTTAAACTCTGCGTGAGTCGTTCTGTTAAGGTATCAAACATTGCAAAATCCGCTTAAAATAGCTAGTAGCAAAAAAATCTTTCTTAAAATAGAAAATTTATGCCCAAGATGCTATAGGATACTGTAGTTCACATGGAATTTATATCTTATAACATGAATATTCATCATCCTGAAAAAGGTTTGACATGATTAGCCTACCCTTGGTTTATACGATTTTAGCATTAATTGCCTATACCTCTTCATTTTGGTATCTGTTTATGCACTTAATGTCAAAACGTCCTGCAAATCCATGGTTTATTGGTGTCATGTCAGGTTTAGGACTGATCTTACATGCAAGTGTACTGTATAACGATGTGGTTACACCACAAGGGATTAATTATGACGTTTTTAATTTGATGTCATTTACTGCTGGTTTAATGTTACTCCTCAGTATGCTGTACAGCACTTATCGCCCTGTATTGTCTCTAAATTTAATTGGAATTCCTGTCGCTGCATTTGGTCTGATTTTAGGTTTTTGTTTTAGTAAACCAAATCAATTTATGGAGCAGCATTCTTTTGGTTTAGATATTCATATCATTTTATCACTGTCAGCCTATGCCGTTTTACTCATGGCAACCATACAAGCAGTATTGATATGGTTTCAAAACCGTGAACTGAAAAAGAAACAAAAAAAACGTATTTGGGTCAATTTCTTACCTGCTTATCAAGCCATGGAATCATTATTGTTTGATATGTTAATTACTGGTTTTTTACTACTTACTGTCGCTTTAAGTTTTGGTTTCTTCACGATTGATAACTTCTTTGCACAACACTTAGCACATAAAACAGCATTCAGTATCGTATCTTGGTTTGTGTATGGTGCTCTGCTGATTGGTCATTATAAATTTGGTTGGCGTGGTCAAAAAGCCATTCGCTTTACCATTATTGGATTCTTCTTATTAGCAATTGGATTTATTGGTTCTAAATTTGTATTGGAAATGATACTGCATCGCTAATACTCAAACAGTGCTTAGCTTTTAAGCCAATTAAAGCAATCTATTCAATGAATTAATGTATCGGAAAAACATTGCAGGTAAATGCATCACAAAAGATGTGAATCATTCAATAGCCTGAATTAATTTTAATACTGCCTTAGAAGAGAATTCTTTAAGGCATCAAATACTCTCCCAAACAAATAATCTATATTCTGATTTTTCTTGAACTCAACACAGAGAATAATCTCTATCCTATTCATAAACAAAATAAAATTCACTTATCAATATTTAAAATCGATTTCATCCTATAAGAAATTGCTTCTATTTTTCTAATGATTTTAAATTTGAATAAAATCACACCATTTTATAGTTTTGCAAATTTTCGCTTGAAAAAATTCATTTAGAGTATATTTTAGAGCAATTACTCTAAAACTGAAAATTCTATGAACGAACAACAATCACTTCAAACAAAGTCCTTTGATAATCAATATTTTGCTGAGTTATTTGCGCAACAATTACCTGTTTCTTTGGCTTTAAGGCAGAGTAATGTTCAACAACGTATTGAAAAATTAAAGAAATTTCAAAAAGAATTATTAAAACGTAGATCACAATTTTATAACGCATTTCAATCTGACTTTCATAAACCCAATATCGAGGTAGAGCTAACTGAACTTTTAACTGTGATTGATGAAATTCGTCATGCGATCCAACATTTAAATGAATGGGTGGCACCAGTCAAAGTTGCGACTACGATTTCCACTTTAGGTTCATCCAGTCATGTGCAGTATCAACCCAAAGGCCGTTGTCTCATTTTAGGACCTTGGAACTATCCATTAAATACCGTATTGTGTCCGCTTGTTTCTGCTGTAGCAGCAGGAAATACCGTCATCATTAAACCGTCGGAATTTGTACCAGCAGTCAATAAAGTCATGATTGATCTGATTGAAGCTGTCTTCAATCCAAATGAAGTTGCTGTTGTAACCGGCGATCAACACGTTGCAACAACTTTACTTGCTTTACCTTTTAATCATATCTTTTTTACAGGTTCACCGACGATTGGCAAAGTTGTCATGCGTGCTGCGGCTGAGAACCTAAGTTCTATAACACTTGAGCTTGGAGGAAAGTCTCCAGTAATCATTGATGAAAGTGCCAATATTTCAGATGCGGCTTCTACGATTTGGTGGGGTAAGTTGATCAATGCGGGACAATCCTGTATTGCTCCAGACTATTGTTTTGTGCATAAAAATGTCTATTCATCTTTTATCGAAAAAAGTAAAGAGATCATTACCAAACGTTTTGGAGAGCAACCTGAAAGTCGTAGAACCAGCCAAGACTTGGCACGTATTATTTCAGAGCGACACTTTAATCGTATTGAAGACCTGATTAATGATGCTGTAGATAAAGGTGCTAAAACAGTGATCGGGGGAACAGGTGATCGTGCAGAGCATTTTATTGATCCGACAATTCTAAGCGACCTCCCTATAGACGCCACCATTCTCAAAGAGGAAATTTTTGGACCTGTTTTACCTGTATTGGTTTATGAACATATTGATGAAGTCATTCACTACATCAATCAACGTGACAAACCTTTAGCAATGTATGTATGGAGTCGCCAACAGTCGCAGATTGAACATATTTTGTTGAATACAAGCTCGGGCAGTGTTTGTGTGAATGATTGTATGACGCAATATGCGCAAAACAATTTACCTTTTGGAGGAGTCAATAACTCTGGTCTTGGTAATTCGCATGGCTTTTTCGGTTTTAAGGCTTTTTCACATGAACGTGCTGTGCTTACAGGGCAGATTCAGTTGAAACGTCCTTTTGTTGTCCCGCCTTATAACTTCGTAAAACTTAAAGCAGCACAGCTATTATCCACTAGCTTAGCAAAAACAAGCTAATACACTGAAATTAAATATTTTATATAGGATAAATATAGTTTTAACTCATATATTTATCCTTTTTCATTTTGTATGAAAATTAGCAATAAGGCAGATAGCATCAAAGAAGCCTCTACAGATTCCTTTGACTTACTATTTAGATTAAAAACTACATGTAATAAATATTAATAATACTTCAATCTATTAAATACCAACATATAAAATAAACCTTACTTTCTTAAATTAAAAAAGTAAGGTTTTATAGTTATGGAACCATTATTTTAACATCATCACGATTTTCAGTAAAAATTATTCCTTCTTCTGTTTTCAAAGTAACCTCAGCAGTATCCCACTCCTCTAAAACTGCAACAACTAAATAGGTATCCTTAATACGCCAATATAAAAATGTTTTAGGTGGTGTATTTAAATATACTAGATCGTCGTCAAATAATTCTTTTGCTTTCATTTTATTCACCCTCAGTTTTTTGATTAATTTTTTGTTTCAAATTGACTCTACACGCGACTGCCTTCTCCTTATTACTACCAGCATTTGTTAAACACTCATGATATGTCGTGGCTAACCCATATATATACATACCTGATAGTGCTGTTTGGTTATTCTGAATAATTTCAGGTCTTAAAATTAGAGCCTGTGCAGCAAGCTGATTCGTTTCTGCTACCTTTTGCTCTTTTTCTGCAACCACCGTAACAATCCCAAAGATTTTTTCAAATAGAGGAGCTTGGGTTTCATATGTTCCATTTGCTGTACTCAAACACATTTGGTACATCAAATCACGAGCCAATAATACAGCTGAAGAACGACCATTAAGTTGTAAAACACTGGTAGCTGAATTTACGCCACCTTCCAACTTAGATTCTTCTTTTAATACGCCATTTTGATCTAACGTAAACCCTGCTTTACCACTTGACCCGAAAATATCCGCTCTTGCAACATCAGGCATAGGTTGATCACAAATATATATTTTTCCATTTCCTCCTTTAATATTATGTGACAACCGTAAATCTATCGGAATGCTTGTTTTTTTATCATTCAAACTATTTGGATCATTAACTACTAAAGCTCTTTTTTGAGTAACCAAATTAGTTGTACAAGCACTTAAAAACAAAATACAACAAGTACAAATAAAATTTTTTATTATCTTTCTCATTTAAAACTCCTTTTTAAAATATTATTAAAATAAATTATTCTCCTTATAAGTTATCTAATTTTTATTTTAATCCTAAATTTTAATTAAAAAATATTTCAATTCTTAGGTTTTATTTACAAAATGTTTCTAAATAATTTCACTATTATAATATTTTCTTATTCATTTAAATTTTAAAAAAATAATTATTAGAAAATTTTACAACAACTTAAAATTAAGTGCTTTTATGGATTTACTAGACATATAACTAAAAAAAACGTATAACACCGTTTTTCAATTTGACTGGTAACACACATTGAAACTCATCCTTGCACCCATGGAAGGCTTAACCGATCCCATCATGCGTGATGTACTCACGTCTGTAGGAAGCTTTGACTGGTGTGTGACTGAGTTTATTCGTGTGACCGATTCAGTCTTGCCCGATCATGTCTATCACAACTATTGCCCCGAATTAAATACCGATGGCAAAACTGCTGCGGGAACGCCAGTGCATGTGCAGTTTTTGGGAAATAATCCTGACATGCTTGCTGCCAATGCTGTTCGAGCTGTCGAACTTGGTGCCCCTGCAATTGATATGAACTTTGGTTGTCCTGCAAAAACGGTCAATCGTCATCGTGGCGGTTCAGTGCTTTTAGATGAACCCGAAGTTGTTTATGAATTGGTGAAGGCTGTCCGTGATGCTGTGCCTACGCATATTCCTGTTTCAGCCAAAATGCGCTTAGGCTATATGGATCGAAACTTCACCATGGAAAATGCACTTGCGATTGAAGATGCAGGCGCAGCTTGGGTCACTGTACATGCACGTACCAAAGCAGATGGTTATACGCCTCCTGCTTTTTGGGATACCTTACAACCGATTCGAGAAAGGTTGAAAATCAATGTGATCGCCAATGGTGAAATCTGGACCAATGCTGATGCAAAACAATGCCAATTGGAATCGGGTTGCGAAGATTTGATGATTGGTCGTGGTGCAGTCACTACACCCGATTTAACCCAATGCATTCGACAAAATACCGACCAAGCACTCATCACTTGGAGTGAGTTATTAGGCTTACAAATCCGTTTCCTCAACGGGACTTATAAAAAAGAAATGAATATGGTCGGGCGTTATAAGCAATGGCTTGGAATGATGTCAAAACATTATCCTGAAGCTAAAGCTTTATGGGATGAAGTCAAACGTCTTAAAAAAATTGATGAAGTGCTTGAAAAATTAAAAGCATAAAATCATCTTTAATTCGATTCCTCTGAAGCGATTTCAAGAATTGCTTTAATTTCTTCAGATTGAAACTCTTTAGACAATTCAGAAGTTGGATTCAACACGAGCGTTGCTCCTTGGGTCATTTCAAAGAATTGTCTAGTGTTTACAATCAAATATTCTGCATCTTCACCAATATCATTTCGAATGGATTCTCGTGATAAAAAGAAAGGAATTGCTTGATCACCCTCAGGTGTTTCTAAAACTCTAAATTGAAATTTATGATCAGCACTTTGCGTACCTAAACAATAAACATCTGATATTAAAAGCTGCTCTATAAATTTTGGTATAAATTCATAATTTTCTTGGGTTTGAGTAAATAGTTGTTGCAAATTAGTCATATTATTATCTTCTATTGATTGTTAAATTTGTACAGCGAGATTATATCTTTAGATATGTGTTACTTAAATAGATACTTTAATTTAAATAATGATTGTTATTAACCATGCATATCAATGATCGCAATTAAACACCGTGTTTAACAAAAATGAAATTTCTAATTAAAATTTTAAAATATTATTATTCAAAACATTACCTTTCAATTATAGCCAAAATATCCTCAAAATTCTGCACTCGATGATCAGCTTGAGTAGAACGCATTTTTTGATCAGGATCAAAAAGTATCGTTTGCATACCAATATTCTTTGCACCTTGAATATCCGCAATTTCATTATCCCCAACCATCACACATTGCTCAGGTCGTACATTCATTTGCTGACATGCCAATTGAAAAATTTCAGCTTGAGGTTTCCGTAGCCCAACAGCTTCTGAAATAATCACACTCGAAAAATATTGGTTTAATCCTAAAGCTTGGAAATTATGTTCCTAAAAAGGTGTTTTACCATTCGAAATCAGCCCAAGTGAATAGCCTGCTTTAAATAACTTTTGAATGACAGTATCTACCCCCCTAAAAGCGACACAAAATTGATGAAAATCTTGAATATAACTGGTTAATAATTGCTGCTCAGTAAATTCTGAAATTTTAAATTTTTGAATAAGTTGGCGATAAACCACATCTTTCCACACTGTACCATTGGCATCGAGTTCAATAAAACTTTCAATAAACGACTGTTTTTCTGAATTCTCAACCAATGGCAGAGCATTCACCTGCCAACTTAGAAAACGTTTTAAGGACGCTGTTCGATCCAAAAGTGTTTGATCAAGATCGAATAACACAGCTTGAATCATGCCACTATCCTCTCAATTGAAAAATGCGTTCTCATCGTTCAATGCATCATGAAACTTTATTAAACACCCAGTCTATTTTATTGATTGAATGCTTGTAACGCTTCTAAAGTAATCCCAGCACCACCACAAACAATCACCAAGACCTGATCAGAGGGTTTAAATTGGACTTGTTGGTCATAAAGTACGGACAAAGTTGCACCACATGCTGGCTCAACTAAAACACGATGATCATCTACAAACTTCAAACATGCATTTACAGTATCTTGATCTGAAACGACGATGCTATTCAGCTGAAATTGTTGACTAATTTCAAACGCATTTTGGCAGACTTTTTTTGCAGCGAGTGTTGTCGCTATCCCACTCACTTGATCTAGTTCAACATGCTGTTTGGCAATAATCGAGGCATGTAAAGAAGCTGTCCCTTGAGTTTCAACGGCATAAATTGGAATGTGAGCTAAATCGTACTTCTTTAATCCTGCTGCGATGCCTGAAAGTAAGCTCCCTCCTCCAACAGATAAAACCACAGCATTTGGGATAACACCTTCTGCAATAACTTCATCAATCATCGGGATAATGCCTTCCCACAACAATGCATGATCAAAAGGATGAATAAATACATCATGATGTGTTAATAATGACTGCGCTAAAGCATTGGCTTCAGTCCAAGAAGCACCATGAACAATAACTTCTGCACCTTGCTGAGCGATCAATTCTCTCGCACGTTGTGCTGTTGTTTCAGGAACAACGACTGTCACAGGAACATTAAGTTGTCGTCCTGTGTAAGCGACAGCTAAACCAGCATTTCCACCAGATGAACTGATAAAACGTTGTGCACCTTGCTCAAAATGTTTTTGACAAGCATGACTAATGCTTCTTTGTTTAAATGATGCAGAGGGTTGTAAGGCTTCCATTTTCAACCACACCTGACACTGGTTCAGTTGACTTAAAACTAAAGATTGAATTAACGGCGTTTTTATACTGAGCATTGGCAAATCTATTCTCTTGATGTATTTCAATAATTTTATAAACTCAACCACATATCTATATGTGGAATGCCACAATCTAGATATTCCTCTCCTTTAACCTCAAATCCTAAATTTTCATAAAAACCAATCACATAAGATTGTGCAGAAAGTTTTAAATATTCACGTTTTTGTTCAGAAGCAACTTGAATAATGTGTTGCATCAATAATTGACCGATACTTTTACCACGATATTGTTTAAGTACAGCGACCCGACCAATACTATGGTTTTCCAATAATCGGGCTGTCGCAATCGCTTGATTCTGATCATAAACCACGAAATGCAGAGAAATCGCATCCTGATCATCCCATTCATCATTTTCAGAGATATTTTGTTCTTGAACAAAAACACTACGGCGAATGAGTTGAGCATCATGTTGTAATTCGTGCCAATTCCCTGATTGAATTTGAAAATCTAACATTTGCTTTTCCATTAACATTTAGAACCAATATCTTGTTGATCCCATTGATTATTTAATAATAATTCTAAAGATTGCTTTTGAATACCATACATTTCTTTTAAAGCTTTAATTTGATCCAAAACAACTTGATCAGGCTGATCAAAATCTTTGCGTTTTGTTGCCAAAATCATTTTATTTTTGCTGGTATGTTCTAAAGCTACAAACTCGAATACCTTGGTTTCATAACCATAGGCTTTGAGCAATAAAGCACGAAGTGTGTCTGTCAGCATTTCTGCTTGTTGCCCTGCATGAATACCGAATTGCAACATTGGTTGTAATACTTGAGGGCTTTGCATTTGTGGACGTAATTCTTTATGACAACACGGCGCGCACATGATCATTTGCGCATTTAGACGAATCCCCGTATGAATCGCAAAATCAGTCGCAACATCACAAGCATGCAATGCAATCATGACATCTAAATGATCAGGATGGTAAGTTCTGACGTCACCTTGAAAAAAATCCAATTGACTAAACTCAGAACGTGCAGCAACATCTTGGCAAAACTTCACCATATTTTCATTGAGCTCTACCCCAGTAACATCAGGCGTTTGCAAATGCTTTGCTACATAATCATACAATGCAAAAGTGAGATAGCCTTTGCCCGAGCCAAAATCAACCACTTTTAAAGCATGATTTTTGTCTTGTTGTTGAATATGCGTTAAAGCACCTGAAAATATTTCAATAAATTTATTAATCTGCTTCCACTTGCGTGCCATGCTTGGAATTATTTTTGCATTTGCATCGGTAATGCCAAGCGCTTGTAAAAAATAACTTTCTTGATCTACAAAACGATGCTTAGTTCGATCATGTCCGTTTTGCTCATTTTTCTGAGTTTTGACATTCATCTTATTTTTACTCATCGTCAATATGGCTTTCTTTTTATTTTTCTTGAGCTGAGTTTCAGCTTCATCTGTAAATAAATTAGCTTGTTTACAGTGTTCAGCTTGTTCCTGAATTGTTGATAATGCTTCATTTAAGGGATAATTTTTCGTTACATCCTTGGTTTTATAATGATATAAACAGCTCAAAACAGTTTCGTTTTGTAGTTGAATGACTCTAAAGGTCATCTTCTCTAAATCTGCTAATTCACCTTTATATTGACTTAAAATCAGACGATCTAAGTTTTGATTATCAATAGCTTGCTGTACACTATCGAAAAATTGTTGTTCCTGCTCAGTTAAGGAAACTACTGCTAACATAATCAAAACTCATATTCATTAAGTTGCCTAGTTTAAAACGTCTTACTTTAAAGGTAAAACTGCATTACTATACAAATGTATTTTTAAGAAGTTGAAGCCAATGTCAACCAATCAATTGATTCATGTTTACCCGCCACTGGAAGAACGAATTAATGCATTAAGTCATGCATTTGGTGCTATTTTGGCTGCAATTGCAACTATTTTCATGCTGATCAAAGGCAGTTATCTCAATGACTGGCAATTTTTTGGACTCGCCATTTACGGCCTAAGCATGATTTTATTATTTGCAAGTTCAGCGGTTTATCACTTTTCAGTCGATGAAAAAAAACGTCAATGGTATAAAAAACTCGATCATACTGCTATTTACTATCTAATCGCTGGCACATATACCCCTTTTTTAGCGATTGCGATTCCAACGACAAAAGCACACTACTTGCTTATTGCCCTTTGGATCATTGCAGCAATTGGAACGCTATTCAAGTTAATATTCATTCATCGTTTTGAAAAAATATCGCTCATTGCATATTTGGTTATGGGATGGCTTGCTGTCCTTGTGATGGATGATATGCAACGCTTTTTACAGCCAGACGCTTTAAAATTATTGATCATTGGTGGTTTGGCTTATACGATTGGCGCATTGTTTTATGCATTAAAAAGAGTAAGATACACGCATGCAATTTGGCATATTTTTGTTTTGATAGGGGCAGGATCACATTTCCTTGCAATTTATCTTTACGTCATTTAATCCATTGATACTCGAATTTCGGTGACCCTGAATGAGTGAATTTGGATTGATCTCGTTGTTTTTTTAAGAAATTACGCCTTTTTTAAAAAGATTACGCTTTAGAGATTCGTTTTACTTTTAAAAGTGTAAGGTTCATTATGGCGTCATCATCTACTACAGCTACATCCGAAGTTCAGACAAACTCTAAGACTCGTGTACTTTTTGCGAGCCTTGTCGGAACAACAATCGAATTTTTTGATTTTTATATCTACGCGACAGCTGCTGTTCTTATTTTTCCACATTTGTTCTTTCCTGCAAGTACAGATCCAACTACAGCAATTATCCAGTCTTTAGCAACATTTGCGATTGCCTTTATTGCACGTCCAATTGGTGCAGCAATCTTTGGTCACTTAGGTGATCGTATCGGACGGAAAGCAACCCTCGTTGCTGCATTGTTAACCATGGGTGTTTCAACAGTCTGTATTGGTTTTCTTCCAACATATGCACAAATTGGTATCGTAGCACCATTGCTTCTAGCACTTTGTCGTTTAGGGCAAGGTTTAGGACTTGGCGGTGAATGGTCTGGTGCAGTATTACTTGCTACAGAAAACGCACCTGAAGGTAAGCGTGCTTGGTATGGTATGTTCCCTCAACTGGGTGCGCCGATTGGCTTTATTTTAGCAACAGGTTCATTTTTAACACTTGGCGCATTTATGTCTGAACAAGACTTTATGCAATGGGGTTGGCGTATTCCATTCCTAGCAAGTGCGGCATTAGTGATTGTGGGTCTATGGATTCGTTTAAAACTCCATGAAACACCAGCATTCCAAAAAGTTTTAGATAAACAAAAAGAAGTGAATTTTCCTTTTAAAGAAGTGGTAACTAAACACTATAAAATGTTGTTTTTAGGCACAATTGCAGCGGTATGTACATTCGTAGTGTTCTATCTGACCACCGTATTTGCACTCAATTGGGGTACGACTAAACTCGGTTATAGTCGTGCAGAATTCCTTGAAATGCAGCTTGTCGCTACACTTTGTTTTGCTGCTTTTATTCCGCTTTCTGCTGTATTAGCAGAGAAATTTGGACGCAGAACAACATCAATTGGTGTATGTATTGCATCTGCACTTTTCGGTCTAGTCTTTGCAAGTATGCTTGAATCAGGTAGCACAATCATTGTCTTCTTATTTTTGTGTTTAGGTTTGGGCCTAATGGGAATGACTTATGGGCCAATTGGCACGGTATTGTCTGAAATATTCCCAACATCTGTGCGTTATACAGGCTCAGCATTGACCTTTAACTTGGCTGGTATTTTAGGCGCATCATTTGCACCATTGATTGCAACTAAACTTGCAACAGCTTATGGCCTACAAGCTGTCGGTTATTATCTAACAGCGGCATCTATTCTTTCACTGCTTGCTTTTTTAGCCATTCGTGAAACAAAAAATGATGATGTAAATAACCAAGTTTAATCCTCTACCTCACCCTAAAGTAGATGATCGAAAGCCTGCAAGATTGCAGGCTTTTTATATGCTTCAATCTATTTCAAAACTAAAAATTTAAAATGTAGGCTCACTGACAATTTCAATCAGTTGATTGCTAAAAGGCTGTGTAAAAGATAAATAACTCGCATGCAATGCCATCCGCGTTAAATCAGTTTTAAACGGTTCAGGGTGGTAAAGCTTATCTCGGAGAATGGGATGCCCAATATATTGCATGTGTACACGTAGTTGATGTGACCGCCCTGTTATTGGCGTGAGTAAAACTCGGCTCATATCCTTTGTTGCATCATAACTTAAGCATTCAAATAAAGTCTGAGCTGGCTTACCCAAATCAAAATGTACAATCTGTCGTGGGCGATTTTCCCAATCAGTAATTAATGGAACATCGACCTGACCATTGACTGCAATCTGACCTTGTACCAAAGCAATATAATTTTTCTTAATCGTACGTGCCTGAAACATTTTACTCGCAGCGACTTCAGCTTCACGATGTTTTGCGAATAATAAAATACCTGACGTCGCCATATCCAAACGATGGGTAATCTTGGCATTTGGATAAAGTGCCAATACACGAAAATAAGCACTGTCATGGTGTTCAGCTAAACGCCCCGGAACTGAAAGCAAACCCGCAGGTTTATTGATAGCAATAAAATCATCATCTTCAAAAATAATATCTAAGGGTTCTAAAGGTGGCTGATATACAAAACCATCATCTATCGGCATATGAGTCGTGCTATGAGAAGAATTGCCGAAAAATAACAACTGACTGAAATGCTGTCAAGCTGATAGATAATATTAATTTTAAAATCAGTTACTTAATAAGACACACCTCTACTAAAAGTAGTGATCTAATCTTTTATTCAGGTTCAGAGACCACAAATATTCACAATATTTTCTATGCTTTTAATATGCTGCCCCTTCTTAATTTGATATGCATCCAAGTGTTCAGGTTTAAATTTCCCTGTTTCTACCAAGTACCAGTCTAAACTTGCATTCTTTGCACCTTGAATATCACTTGTTACATCATCACCGACGACAATCACTTCATTCCTATTCAAACCCATTGAAGCAACAGCACTCTCAAACATTTCAGGCGCTGGCTTTCCAGTTACTATAGCTTTCTGCCCACTCGCATATTCTAAAGCGATCGTAAATGCACCACTGTCTAGCCAAGTTTGTCTATCTCTAAAGAAATATGGATTACGATGAAAAGTAATTAACTGAGCACCACCCTTTATATAATTAAAAACTCGATTCAATACCTCATAATCAAATTCTTCATCTAAATCACCTAAGACAACAAAAGCTGGATTAACTCGCGTCTGTTTTACCTCTAAAAACTGAGACTGTAGATTATAAGGAATCGCTAAAAAGCCAGCATGATCATGGTAAGTTTGTTGAATAAAACGCAAACATGCTGTTACCGAGGTAATAATCTCATGGCTTTTTATATCAAAACCTAATTCATTGAGTTTAGAGCTAAGTTGCTCGGAAGTTCTTCCCGTCGTATTGGTCACAAAACGCAATACAACACCTGCATTACGTAAAATAGAAATTGTGTTAACTGCTCCTGAAATTGCTTGATCATTGAGAATCAATGTTCCATCAATATCAAAAATGATGCCTTTTATCTTACTATTTCCATTCATAGAGCAAAGCTCCTATTGATAAATATAAATGCCATGTAAATACTTCTTTAAATTCATTTCATGCACTATAAGTTGATAATTATCAATACAAATATTTATTGTTATTTAAAAATACTAAGAAATTAAAAACTCCAATCCCCTAAAGCATTGAAGTTTTTATACTTGATTAATTTGATTTTTAATCAAATAGCTAAGCCTGAATATTCAGTACCAATTGACGCTTTTTCACCTGCTGTCCCACTTGCCCAATGATCTCATCAACTACACCATCCACATCCGACTTAATTTGTTGTTGAATCTTCATTGCTTCTAGAATCAGTAAAGTTTGCCCCTTAGTCACTGTATCACCTGCATTGACAAGAATATTGATAATCGCACCATCCATCGGTGCGCGAATCTTCCCATCACCTGCAACATCAGCAGTTTCAGGTGCTGCATAGGTTGTATTTTCAATGCTTAGATTACCATTCATCGCATCCAAATATAGACGATTACCATCCAACGCATAATGAATAGAACGGCGTATTCCATTCATTTCATAAACCAATTGGTCTGCCGTATTTTGCAAAATAGTGAGCTGTTGAGCCTGCCCACAAACTTCAACAGTAACAATTTGCTCAGCTCGTTTAGCCGCAATTTGAATGTGTTGATCATCTATTTTTAGTTTTAAAGGTAATGATAATGCGATACCTGTATTCCAACTACTATTACTCGATGCATTGGTGAATAAAGCTGCTGCAACCGCAAGATATTCTAAACTGGCGGCTTGTTTATGCAGACTCGGATCTGTTTGAAAATGCTCTTGAATAAATGCAGTATTGGTATCCCCTGCAACGATAATTGGATGCTTGAGTAAATTCACCAAGAATTGCTTATTACTATTTAGTCCCAATAAAACACAATCATCTACAGCACGAGCCAATAGACGAATTGCATCCTGACGAGTCTTGCCGTAGGCAATCACTTTAGCCACCATAGGGTCGTAAAAAGGACTAATTTCATCCTGTGCTAATAAACCATGATCTATACGAACATGCTCTAGCTCAACAGCTTGCCATTGTAAAACCTTACCTGTTTGTGGCAAAAAGTCTTGACGAGGATCTTCTGCATACAAACGCACTTCTATTGCATGACCATTCAAAGTGAGTTCCGATTGTTTTAAGGGTAATACTTCACCATTGGCAACTCTTAACTGCCATTCAACCAGATCTAATCCAGTAATTAACTCGGTTACAGGGTGTTCAACTTGCAAACGAGTATTCATTTCCAAGAAATAAAACTCACCTGATTGGTCTAATAAGAATTCAACTGTTCCTGCCCCGACATAGGCACAAGATTTTGCTGCAGCAACTGCAGCTTCACCCATCTGTTGACGTAGACTTTCCGTCATCACAGGACACGGTGCTTCTTCAACGACTTTTTGATGACGGCGTTGAATCGAACAATCACGCTCAAATAGATAAACGTAATTGCCATGCGTATCGCCAAAAACTTGGATTTCGACATGACGTGGTGCAATCACCGCTTTTTCTAAAATCAGTTCACCTGAACCAAATGCATTTTCAGCTTCAGAACGTGCTGTTTTTAATGACTCAACAATTTCAGTAGCTTGATGAACTAGACGCATACCGCGTCCACCGCCACCTGCGGAAGCTTTCACCATTAAGGGATAACCAATTTTATCCGCTTGCTGTGCCAAGTAATCTATGTCTTGTTGCTCACCTTCATAACCGGGTATGCAAGGCACACCTGCCTGAATCATGGCAATTTTAGATAAGCGCTTACTGCCCATTAACTCGATGGCTAATGCAGGTGGGCCAATAAAGGTTATGGCATTTTCAGCACAAGCTGCTGCAAAATCGGTATTTTCAGAAAGGAAGCCATAACCGGGATGGACAGCATCCGCCCCTGTTTTTTTACATGCTTCAATAATATTCTGAATCGATAAATAAGACTCCGATACTTTTGAAGCTCCGATATATACTGCTTCATCTGCAACTTGCACATGACGTGCATGACGGTCTGCATCTGAATAAACAGCAACTGTTTGGTAGCCCATTGCTTTTGCTGTTTTCATCACACGAACAGCAATTTCACCACGGTTTGCAACTAAAACTTTTGAGAATTTCATGTTTTTCCCTATTTTAAAATTCCCTTAAATCCCCTTTGTTATGGGGGCATTTCTTCTTTCAGTGAAGGATTTAGGGGATTAATTATTCCAACTTGGTAAACGTTTCTGAATAAAGGCTGTTGTCCCTTCTACGCCTTCCTCACTACCGACTGCATTGGCAAACTGCTGTGCTGCATCATCCAAAAGGCTATTTAAAGGTTCATTTAAAGTTCTGTGTAATAAGGCTTTTGTGACACGCGAAGCATGCGGTGCAGCTCGTTTGATCTGTTGAATGGTATCTTCCAATAACGTATTCAGCGCGTCTTGATCATCAACAACTTCATGTACTACACCCATTTTAAGTGCGGTCTCTCCTTCAAAACGACTTCCCAATAGTGCCAAACGACGAGCTTGAGTCAAACCAATACGTTTCACGACAAAGGGGGCAATTTGCGCAGGAATCACACCTAAGCCCGTTTCAGGTAAACCAAATTTTGCATCTGCACGACTTATTGCAATATCCGATACACAAGCCAAGCCAAAACCACCACCCAATACAGCACCTTCAAGAATGGCAACCACAGTTTGAGGTGCTTGATCGACTTGTTCAATCATGTAGCCAAACTGACGATTAAAATCAACATAGGGTTGATTTGTGCCAACACTCAATGCCTCACCACGCAACTGCGCCATGTCTTTGATATCCCCACCTGCACAGAAATGCCCACCTTTGCCACGTAGGATCACCCCACGAATCGACATGTCATTTTCAATACTTTTGAATACCTGCCGAATCGCTTTGACCATATTCAAACTCATCGCATTTCGGCTTTCAGGTCGATTCAACCAAAGCGTTAAAATGCTACCTTGCTGTTCAAGCTCAATACTGTCGTCAAATTGTTGAGTCGTCAGTGATTGTGAAAGTGTCATATTCAAACTCCACTTAATTGCGCTTTGATGGAAGGATATCCATCAACTTGCAAATAATGCCCAACATGATTTCGTCAGCACCACCACCAATTGAGCCTAAACGACCATCACGATAAAGCTGAGAAGCAGGGTTATCCCACATAAAACCATTACCGCCCCAATACTGAAGACAACTGTCTGCAACTTCACGGGTTAAACGCCCTGCTTTGAGTTTTGCCATTGAAGCGAGTTCAGTCGCATTACCACCTTCAAGATGAATTTCACATGCGCTATAAGTCAAAGCACGTAAAGCTTCTACTTCTGTCATCAACTCAGCAAAGCGGAAATGTACATATTGATTATTGATGAGCGGTTGCCCAAAAGTTGTCCGCTCTTTAGTGTATTGAATAGTTTTTTGAATCACATTTTCCAAACCACCAATAGCATTGGCTGCAGCCCACATACGTTCTTCTTGGAATTGCATCATTTGCATCATAAAACCCATGCCTTCTGCACCAACCAAATTACGCTGTGGCACACGAACATTATCAAAATAAACCTCAGCCGTGATCGTCGAACGCATACCTAACTTATTTAAAGGTTCTGAAAATGAAATACCTTTGGTTTTTGCAGGAACAATAATCATGGATTTATTGACATGTGGCTTATCATCAGAAGTATTTGCCAATAAGCAAAAAAAGTCAGCTTGTAATGAATTGGTGATCCACATCTTACTACCGTTAATCACATAATCATCGCCATCTTTTTTAGCTGTGGTTTTGATTGCAGCAACATCTGAACCTGCATGAACTTCTGAAACAGCAATTGACGCTACATATTCCCCTGCAATTGCAGGTGTTAAAAACTCATCACGTAATTCTTTACTACCAAAACGAGCCAATGCAGGGGTTGCCATATCCGTTTGCACACCAATTGCCAAAGGCACACCACCACATGCAGCACGTCCTAACTCTTCTGCAACCACAAGATTGTAGGAATAATCTAAAGCCAAACCGCCATTTTCTTCAGGTTTACAAATGCCGAGCAATCCTAAATCTGCCATCTTTTTAAATACTTCATGGATCGGAAATCGTCCTGCTGCTTCCCATTCAGGAATAAAAGGATCTAATTCTGTTGTAACAAACTGGCGAGTGGTGCGGCGTAATGCTTCATGTTCTGATGTAAATTTCATTGTTTTTTCCTTAAAATTTTAATTGATCCCCCCTCACCCATCCCTCTCCCCAAGGAGAGGGTATTTCTTCTACCTTTTCAAAGACTGGGTGAACTGTGGCTAACAGTGCAAGGGAGTTTTCTTAAAGCCTCGACACCCCAAATCGAATTGGATTAAGCTCACGATGTTCTGCTTCATAAATTGTTTCTAGCAAGAAAATCAGAACTTTACGTGTATCACGTGGATCTATAATTCCATCATCATGTAACATCGCCGTATTAAATAAAGCTGTAGAATGTTGCTCTAATTTTGCAGTGGTGCTTTGT
This sequence comes from Acinetobacter piscicola, assembly GCF_002233755.1. GTDB lineage: Bacteria > Pseudomonadota > Gammaproteobacteria > Pseudomonadales > Moraxellaceae > Acinetobacter > Acinetobacter piscicola. The sequence continues at coordinate 202,510 of NZ_KZ268705.1, forward strand.
TCTAAGAAATCAAGCATCTGCTCATTCGGTTCCATACCCGAAGCTTTTTGTTTTCCTTCAGCAACGATACGTAAAACTTTACCTGCCTGAGCTGAGCCCATTACTGCCACATGCGAATTTGGCCATGCAAAAATAAACTGTGGTGATAATGGACGCCCACACATGGCGTAGTTGCCTGCACCATAAGAACCTGCGACTACAATCGATATTTTAGGAACGGTGGTATTGGCAACGGCTTGAATGAGTTTTGAACCATGTTTGATAATGCCGTTTTGTTCAGCATCTGTTCCAACCATAAAACCTGTGGTGTTATGTAGGAATAATAAAGGACGCTGAGTCTGCTCACACAGATGAATAAACTGTGCAGCTTTGGTCGCACCTTGCGGTGTGATCGGCCCATTGTTGGTAATAATTCCAATATGTAAGCCACCAATCTTTGCCCAACCACACACGGTTAATGCATCATATTCTTGCTTGACTTCAAAAAAATCAGAATCATCCACTATACGTGCAATGACTTCTTTCATATCAAAAGGTTGCTTAGGGCTTTCAGGAATAACACCTAATAACTCTTCGGCAGAATAACGTGGTTCTTTATAGGTTAAATTTGATTGCTGAGTCTGTTCTTTCCAATTCAGATGCTCAAAAACGTCACGTGCGATACGAATACCATCTGCATCATTTTCCGCTAAAAATTCTGCTGTGCCCGCAACTTGAGCATGCATTTCTGCACCACCTAACTCTTCTGCAGTCGCCACTTCACCTGTTGCCGCTAAAAGTAAAGGTGGCCCTGCCAGCAACATTTCTGTTTGCTTACGCACAGCAATCACATAATCCGATAAACCCGGTTGATATGCCCCACCCGCTGTTGCATTACCATGGACCACAGACACTTGAGGTAATCCTGTTGCTGACATTCGTGCCTGATTGGCGAAGGTCATACCGCCATAAGTAAACACTTCAGCAGCATAATTTAAATTTGCCCCACCACTTTCAGTGAGCGTCAGCATAGGTAATTTTTGTTCAAAAGCAATTTTTTGTAAGCGTAAAGTTTTCTGTACGCCCATCGGTGACATCGTTCCACCTTTGATAGCACTATTACTTGCCGAAACTATGCAGCGCACACCACTGACAAAACCCATTCCAGCGATGATTCCACCGCCTGCATCTGAGCCATCTTTATCGTCATGCATCGCATAACCGACTAAACCGCAAAGCTCGACAAAAGGTGAATCGGCATCTAAAGCCAAACGTACGCGTTCATGCGGTAAAATTTTGCCTTTCTTGTCAAATTTAGGTTTCGCTGCATAAGACTTTTCAATATTTTTATTTTGAACTGCTCTCACTTCTGCAATTTGTGCCAGTAAAGCATCGCGATTCTGTTGATATTGCTCACTTCCTACTGCAATTTCGGACTGGAGAATAGTCATGCGTTTTCTCCTGCATTTTGGTTATTCATTTGATTGTTCAATTGTTGTTTGAGTACATCTGGAATAAAAGCTCGGTGGAATCCATTAAATGACTCGCTATTATTTGCATCAGCCAATGGATACATACGTGTCCCTAGAGAGGCTGCGCCATCAATACGAATGGTCATTCCTGAAATAAATCCTGCTGCTTCGGACAGTAAATAACAAATCGCTGATGAAATTTCAGACTCCGTTCCCATACGCTTTAGTGGCACATTCCCTGCCAAGCTCGGAATGATGAATTTTGCAAAATCACCTGTGTAATTATCCATACCCGATGAAATTACCCATCCCGGCGCAACACAATTTACTCGAACACCTGAACGCCCCCATTCCACCGCAGCTGTTTTGGTTAAATTATCCACACCTGAACGTGCCGCACCTGAATGTCCCATACCCGGCATTCCTCCCCACATGTCAGCAGCCATATTGACAATACTGCCACCATGTTTTGCCATCCATTGGTTATAAGCCTCTTTCATCAAATAGAAAGTAGAATGCAAGTTATTTCGCACCACTGCATCAAAGCCGTTGGCAGAAATTCCTTCTAAATTAGATGGAAATTGCCCGCCAGCATTGTTAACCAAACCATCCAAACGACCAAACTTTGTAATGACTTCAGCAATCATGTCTTGAACTTGTTGTTCTTCACGGTTATCACAGACAATGAAATGAACTTTGCCATGATCTTCTGTAATTTCTCTGCTGACATTTTCTAATTTTTCAATTTTACGTCCTGTAATCACCACTTGTGCGCCCAACGCTGCCAGCTCATGAGCGGTACAACGTCCGATCCCTGAGCCTCCACCTGTCACGATGATGACTTTATCTTTAAAAGCATCTGGTCTAAATATTGAGTGATATTGCATTTTTATTTCCAAATTGTTTTCTTTAATTTCCATAGTTCCCTCTCCTTCAAGGAGAGGGTTAAGGGAGGTTCATTTCATAAATACTTTTAATAAATTCCCTCATCCCCCACCCTTTCCCAAAGGAAGAAAATGCCTTTATTTCACCAAACCCGTTGGTACTTTCACAGGCATATCCAACAGTTGCTGTGCAAAAGCTTTACCCTGTGGATCAATTCGTAAACTGGCAATACCACCTCCCCCTAACGCATTTTCCAACAAGAAATTCAACGCATTAAAACCTTCTATTTCATATCGAATTACTTGGCTGGTTTCAGGGTTCAAGAGATGTTGCATATATTTTGCGACATTTTGCTCTGTCAAATTGGCACGAATCCACGGTAAATATTCAGCTTTACGTGCAATCACACCGATATTGCTATGGTTGCCTTTATCACCGCTTCGAGCATGGGCTATTTCAATCAATGGAACTTCGATTTCTTGACCTGTAAATTGAGCAACCTCACCTGTCGTATGTTGATGCAAGGATTGATCTGAAGAACCTTGCGGAATTGCAACTTTTCGACGTTGACCGTTAATGTCTATTTCCACATCAAGTTTTGATTTATCAACCAAGAAAGAGAACAATTTAACGACTGGCGAAGCTTTAGGACGGCCTCCAACTATACCTGCCAACGCAGGTGCCATGCCTGTTGAAGCTTGTGCAATTTCAGAAGCAAAAAACATACATGCTTCTTTAAGCACATGCTTTACGGCAATTTTGACTACAACTTCACGACTTTGTGTATGAATTGCATTTGCACCATAAGTACTTTCAATACCGAGAATTTCTACAGATTTTTCTGAAAATGCTGGAACTGATCGTAATGCTAAAACACGTTCACATTTGGTTAAAATCGCATCGGCAATCACTTGTCCTTTTTCAGGTGCTTCACGTCCAGCAATTAAAAAACTGACTAGAACACGATAACCATCTGGATAAGTGGCGCTGACTTTGTATTGCTGTGTCGGTGCACGCCCTTTTGCACCTGTCACGAGAACTCGATCTTCTGTAATCTGTTGTAGTTTGACTTGACTAAAATCAGCGGTCACATCGGGCAATAGATACGTTTGAGGATCACCAATTTCATATACGATCTGCTCTGCAATCGTAGCTGTAGATACCAGACCTCCCGTAGCTTGTGGTTTTGTGACAATAAATGAAGCATCTGCTTTCACTTCTACAATCGGGAAGCCCATATTGTCAAAGCCTTGAACCAATCTCCAATCGGTAAAATTTCCACCCGTACATTGCGCACCACATTCAATGATATGTCCTGCTAAAGAACCTTGAGCCAATTTATCGTAGTCATCAATAGCCCATTGATATTCATGCAGTAATGGTGCAAGTACTACAGCTGAATCAACCACACGACCTGTAATCACAATATCTGCCCCTTGGTCTAAGGCATCACGAATCGGAATCGCACCAAGATAGGCATTGCAACTGGCTAGATGTGTTGGAAAATCTTCACCACTAAACATTTCTTTGATGTTTTGCTTTTGTAATTCAGCTTGTTGGGTTAATAAATCGTCGCCCAAGACCACCGCGATTTTTAAATCTAAACCTTGTGCCTCAATGACTTTTTGTAATGCATCACGGCATGCCAATGGATTTACCCCACCTGCATTACTAATCACTTTAATTTTTTTATCACTGATCTTTTTGAGTAATGGCGTCATCACACGACTGACAAAATCCAAGGCATAACCATGATTTGGATCAGTCATCATGGCTTTGGCCATAATCGACATGGTGATTTCTGAAAGATAATCAAAAACTAAATAGTCAATATCAGATAAATGTACCAACTGAAATGCGGCCGTATTGGTGTCCCCCCAAAAACCCGAGGCACATCCAATTTTAACTATTCGCTGATCTTCCATTTTCGCACCTATCTTCTTTTCATTGTTCTGAATAAAATTTATACTTTAATCTACCAAGCAAGCGCTTGGTTTGTAAAGTGCAAAATGTTATGCTGAATTGGCAAATGTGTTAAATCTAATTTCAAACAAAAAATAAATGATGAGTTTTATGGAAAACCCTACGCTATGATTGCTCGTTCAATTGATGATATCCAAGCCATTGCCTGTTTCGATGACAGCCCGAAAGGACGTTTGTTATTGGGTGCGGCTTATCTGTTTCATAAGCAAGGTTATGCCAAAACCACCGTCCGTGAATTAGCAAATTTTATTGGAATTCAATCAGGTAGCCTATTTCATCATTTTAAAAGTAAAGATGACATTCTCGCCAATGTCATGGAACAAACTATTATTTATAACCATGCTCGCCTACTCGATGCGATTCAAAAGTCAGATGATCCTGAACAACAGTTAAAACATTTAATCAAAGCTGAATTGATTTCAATTAGTGGTGATACAGGTTCTGCCATGGCTGTTTTAGTCCATGAATGGTTTGCACTTTCCACAGAAAAACAAGAAGAGCTGTTAAAGCTGCGCAATGATTATGAAAACATTTGGTTGGCTGTGATTCAAAAGTTGTGTGATGTTAAAAAGATTCAGCATGATGCTTTTATCTGGCGACGTTTATTGGGTGGTTCAATTTCATGGACAGTCACATGGTATAAACCCAATGGCAAAGTCAGTGTTGATGAACTTACCGATATGATATGGGAAATGGCTTTGAAATGAGCATTGTCTACTTACGAAAACCTCAAGATTCTGACCTTATCGAAGTTGAAAGCGCTTATAAAAATAGTGAATCTTTACATCAACCTTGGACTTATCCACCGTATAATTTTCAAAATTATTTACAGCAAGAAGGACGCTATTTTCTTTGCTTTACAGCAACACATCAAATCATTGGCACGTTTAATATTTCCAATATTGTCAGAGGACATTTTCATTCCGCATATTTAGGCTATGAGGTTTTCTCTCCTTATCAAGCACATGGTTATATGCGTTTGGGTCTAAATCTACTATTACATGAAGCATTTCATGTTCTAAATTTACATCGTCTTGAAGCGAATATTCAGCCTGAAAATCTTGCATCTATTCGCTTGATTGCGGGAGCCGATTTCGTGAAGGAAGGTTTTTCTAAACAATACTTAAATATAGGTGGTGAATGGAAAGATCATGAACGTTGGGCGATTATTAATGAGGATTGGCGTGTACTTTGATAGCAATTTTTATATTTCAAATCTCTGTATATATTCATAAGCAGGTATATTTCGATCATTTTATTTCATGAAATAAAAAAATTAAAGCTGATAGAATAATTCACAATAAAAAATTTATATTCTTTTAAATACATGCACATAAAAATCTTCAAAATAGCGTTCAACTTGCGACACAGCTTAACGCTCACCCTCCTATTTATATTTTCCTTTAAATCAAAAACTGCTAATCTCTTGTAACGCAAATAATTCTAAATAAATATGAACCCAGTACAACATGCCCATATTTCAGTCAAACGCCGAGGTGGCGAACTTGAAGACTATATTGACATCCATGCTTTAATCGACAGTACCAAGATGCTTTGTACTGATAATCGTCACCGTATTCTGCATACTTTTTGGGGTGTTCAGGAAGTTATTATTCCTATTTTTGGACATTATTTTGAAAATAGCGCTGGTCAAAGTATCGAGGTCAAAGACCTGTGTGAAAAAGATCATTTACTGGTCGATTTTCACCATCGCTTTATTCCGACCTTAGGCGATTTTGTAGCAGCGATGCAAGATATTCCTACAGATGGGTTAGCAAAAAGATTAGAAAAATTCCACTGCGATGTTATTGATGACCCTAAAATATCTGCAACCCTGCTTTCACCATTAGCCGTGACAGGACAATTAAAATCATTATTGATTACTCATAACAGTTGGTTTATCAATACCATTTTGCCCATGATGGGCAAAAGTGAAGCTAAATTTATCGACTTTGATATTAGCCCCGATTTTTTCTTTAATCCAATGCGTTTCGAACTTTGGATGGACAATGGTATGGCTGTGCCACCGAGTGCAGCTAAATTACAAGACTTAAAAATTAAAATTGCTTAATTCAAGGGGAATATTATGAGCAATATCCAATACGTTCTTCGTCAAAATGACTTTGCTTACAATGATGAATGGCATCTTACCAACCATGTTTCAACTGGCGCAATCAAGGAAATATACACAGACAAGACCGAAGCTGAAAAGGCATACAAAGCATTGGTCGTTAAAGGCCTATATTATGATGAACTCTGCAATTATGATATTGGTAATGGTGAAGCAGATGACGAAGTCTATGAAAAGCTTGAGGCTTTTATTTTAGAAAAAACTGGAGAAACTTTTAACATAGACGATGGAGAAATTCCCAAACTTAACGAAGATGATGCCTTCAAATTTGCCAAACTTTCAGGGATCGTGTGGTATCAGTTACTCGAAGTTGATGCAAGTCAACCCTGTTATGTTCTTTGGGTTCACTCAGAAGAAAGCTATTTCACTGGATACGAAACTGGCAGCATCATTTCTAGTCAAGATGAGAACTTTAACGATGTTTCATGGGAATCCAATATCTATGCTATGGATGATGAGTTCGAAGCACTGATGAATAAATCACTTTCCGAGTTAAGTGATAGCCCTCGTTTACTTAAAGAGTTTATCGAACAAACACCTGATATTCGTTACGATGTTGAACAAGATAGTATTGTAGGAATCGCTTTAGATAGTATAGAATTTATTCAATTAAAAGCATTAAATGCCTTTTTGAAACAACCTATTTTTGAAGTTCGTCAAATCTCTTTGGAAGAATTGGCTGAACTAGAATAAACCACAAAATAATAAAAAGTGCGGGGGCGAACTGCACTTTTTATTATTCATCAGACAGTTAATACCCCAACTGCTTACTAATTAAATCCTTCATGATTTCTTCAGCACCACCACCAATCATATTGACTTTGACTTCACGATAAATACGCTCAGACTTGGTGCCGCGCATAAAACCCATACCACCTAAAGTCTGTACAGCCGCATCGGCACAGAACTGCATGGTCTGTGTAGCAACATTCTTAGCCATACAAATTTGCGCAATTAAATCACTACCTTGTAATTCAGCTTGCCCCATTCGATAAGCTGTATCTTCCAACAATGCACGTGTTGAAGTCAGACGAGTCGCCATATCTACTAATTTATGCCGTACTACCTGATGATCAACTAAGCGTTTTCCAAATGTTTTACGCTCTTTCGACCATTCTAAAGCCTCTTGATAACAGACCAATGCATAACCATAAGCCATGGACGCTAACCAAAAGCGCTCCATATTAAAATTTTTCATGATGACTTTAAAACCAGAGTTTTCTTCACCTAGCAGATTTTCTACAGGGACTTTTACGTGGTCAAAATGCAGATGCGCTGTGTCCGATGCCCACCATCCCATCTTTTTCAAAGAAGATTTAGTAATCCCCTCGCTATGTGCATCGACCAATAACATCGAAATACCATTTGCACCTCTAATTTCGGGATTAGTACGCACTGCAACCGTGTAATAATCCGCCCGCATTCCTGAAGTAATAAAAGTTTTTTCACCACTTACTAAATAGTAATCACCATCTCGGATGGCTTTCGTCTGCAAGGCAGCAACGTCAGAACCACCACTCGGTTCAGTAATGGCTAACGCTGAAATTTTTTCTCCTGAAATAATTTGCGGCATCACTTGGTCTCGAATGTGTGGTTGAGCAAAATGATGAATGGGTGGCGTCCCAATCGTATGAATCATCAATGAAATATGTACACCGCCTGAGCCTGCTTTTGCAGTCTCTACAGCAGCTAAAAACACATGAAAAGCATCGGCATCTGAAATGCCACCATGTTCATCATCAAAACCTAAACCCAGTAACCCAATATCCGCCGCTTTTCGATACAGTTCTCGTGGAAATGTTCCAGCCTCATCCCATTCATTCACAAAGGGAGAAATTTCTTTTTCAACAAACTTCTTCACACTATCCGCAAATGCACGATGCTCCGCAGTGTAGTAAATCGGGTTATTTAAATGATCCATATTTTGTTATTCCCTATTTTTCCTATCGTTTGTTCTTTAAAAATCTAGCTTTTATTCACAGTGACGCTGAATTAAAACATTAATAGCCCAATTGACGACTTGCAAGATCTTTCATAATTTCTTCTGCACCACCACCGATCATATTGACTTTAACATCTCGATAAATCCGTTCAGACTTGGTTCCACGCATAAAGCCCATACCACCTAAAGTCTGCACTGCAGCATCTGCACAAAATTGCATGGTTTGTGTTGCGACATTTTTCAACATACAGATTTGTGCAATCATTTCATTGCCTTGCATTTCAGGTTTGCCTAGACGATAAGCAGTGTCTTCCAGTAATGCCCTTGTCGTAGTTAAGCGTGTTGCCATCTCTACTAATTTATGTCGCACGACTTGATGATCGACTAAACGTTTCCCAAAAGTTTTTCGCTCTTTTGCCCATTCCAAAGCTTCTTCATAACACGTTAATGCAAAGCCATAACTACTCGCAGCTAAGAAAAAGCGCTCCATATTGAAATTATTCATAATCACAAGAAAGCCCATATTCTCTGCACCCAACAGATTTTTTGCAGGAACACGTACTTCATCAAAATGTAAATGTGCCGTATCCGAAGCCCACCAGCCCATCTTGTCCAATTTACTTTTTGTGATCCCTTGACTATGTGCATCGACCAATAGCATGGAAATACCATTCGGGCCTTTCGCATCAGGATCTGTACGGACAGCAACGGTGTAATAATCTGCACGCATACCAGATGTGATAAAGGTCTTTTCTCCACTGATAATGTAGTCATCGCCATCACGTATCGCTTTAGTTTTTAATGCTGCAACATCTGAACCACCACTCGGTTCAGTGATTGCCAAGGCAGAAATTTTGTCACCTGCTAAAATTTGGCTCAATACCATTTCTTTAATTTCAGGTGATGCGAAGTGATTAATGGGGGGTGCGCCAATAGAATGCGAAAGTAATGAAGCGCATAAACCACCTGATCCAGTTTTCGCCAATTCGATTGAAGATAAAAGTATATGGAATGCGTCCGTGTCAGCAATACCACCATAATTTTCATCAAAACCAATACCTAATAACCCAATTTCAGCTGCCTTTTTATATAATTCTTTTGGAAAAGTTTCTGCTTCTTCCCATTCATTCACATATGGCATTAATTCTTTTTGAACAAATTTTCGTATTGAATCAGCAAATGCAATATGTTGATCTGTATAATAAATTGGGTTAGGTATCATTTATATTTGTATTCCTGCTTTATTTTTCAAAGCTTATACTGACAGATTTTAAGTATTTTCAAGTTGCAAAAATGATCAATTTACATTGAAAATCATGACACTTTCCGCCAAATACAGCTTGATAAAATTTTAATAGTTTACTTAAAATCAGTTACAATCAGCGCTTATTTGATCTAAATTTTATTTTCTAAATGATGGCCAACCTAACTCAATTTTTATCACGTTTTAACGCAGCAACGATTCAACGTAGTATGAGTTATGTCAAAAAAATTGATTTAACAACTTTAGAAATTCACCTCAAAAGTGACTATCTTTTTATCAGTGCAGAAATTGAAGGCACTGATTTTTACGAAACAGTCATTCAATTTCACCTTTCAAAAAATAAAATTACAGATACTGAATGTAGTTGCCCTGTGGGCTATAACTGCAAACATGCTGCCGCACTGGCTCGATATTTTTATGATCATCAACATGAAAAGCCATTTAGACAGTACTTAAATCTTAATCAAACGACAACAAACAGTACTCAACAATTAGATTCCATCACCACAATATCTTCAACACCTCAATTTTCTACAACGTCAAGCAGTCCAACGCATCACACGGCTAAAACTTGGCTCAATCAATTTCGACAACAGCTTGCGCAAATTAAATCATCAAATACGATATCCAATCATCAATTGATCTATCTTTTTCAGCCTAAAAAAAATTCAGCTAAATTACAACTCAGTGTATATAAGGTTCGTCGTAATAAAGATGGACAAATTCGTGATACCACACCATATACCAGTTATGACAATGTGTTGAATGGTCGTTTAAAAGTAAGTAATGAAGAAAAGAAAATCTTTAATCATTTGTACTTTTTTGCCAAATTAAATTTTAACAATCCTCATTATTATCCTTCTGCATGGGACATTTCAGGAATTTATCAAGAGCAATTAAAAACAGCGATTGCCAGTGGGGATTGTTATAGTTTAAATGTTTCACAATCTGCTTTGTCATGGTCAGATGAAAACTATCGAATTGAATTTAATTGGCAAATGCGCCCGGAACAACAAACTGAAAAATTAAAAGCTCAATTTTTTGATCAATATAATCAAAAGCTTGATGCTGAACATTCTAAGCAAATTTATATTATTCATTCTCATCCACTGAGCTATTTAGATACCTTAAGAAATCAGATTGGCGTACTGGAATCTTCCTATTCTAGTGAAATGATTGAAGAATTGTTGAATATGCCACAAATGCCTGTTGAGCTTCTGGCTGAATTTGAGCAAGTCATTCAACCTTATTCAATTTTTGAAGATTTACCTCAAGCTCAATCTGCCCAAAATATAGAAATAATCAAGGGGCAACCTTTAGCCATTTTGCATTTTGGTACATTTCCACAATATGATCGTCTAGGTCAAATGCATCACTATGCGATGGCTGAAATAGAGTTTGAATACCCAACAGGACGTATAAAAGCTGGATTTCCAGATGAAAATTTTATCACCTTTTTTAATAAGCAAACTGTCAGACAGCAACGCGATTTAAATGCAGAAAAAGCTCAAATTGAGCACTTAAAGAATGCAGTTCCATCATTACAATGGATCAAACAAATTAACAAAAACAAACGTCCTGCATTTGATGATATCACTGAAAATTCAGTCGTTTGTGCAAATCCAACAGATTGGATTAACCAACTCCTCCCAGACAATCAAATAGAAAAAATAGGGTGGAAAGTTGAACATACTTCCAACAGTTTGTTTAATTTAACAGTTGCTCAAAATCTTGAATTTTCATTGTTTGAATCAGATGAAAAACCAGACTGGTTTAATGTCGGTGCAACCATTCAAGATATGCAGGGTCAGACCTATAATTTAATTGAACTCTTAGGCAATCTTGTTGCCCGTATGCCGATCATTTTAGAACCTGAATTCCTTGAACAATTAGATGAAAATGGTTATTTCACAGTAGATTTAGGTCTCAACCATCCACAACTTGCGTTAAAAGTTCAAGATATCAAACCTATTTTTATCTACTTAAAAGAAATCTTACAACATCCTGAAACTGCTGGATTTGATCGTTATGATGCTGTGCAGTTTTTCGACTTACAACATCATTTAGGTATGCCATGGCAAAGCAATGATCGCCTCAAACAATTTGCTGAAAAATTACAACAAGGTTATCAAAATCAAATTCCAACACCACAGGGCTTCCAAGGTGAGCTGCGCCCATATCAACAACAAGGCTTAGCATGGTTACAATTTTTACGTGAAACTGAGCATGGTGGGATTCTCGCCGATGATATGGGACTAGGTAAAACAGCTCAAACATTGGCACATCTACTTATTGAAAAACAAGCAGGACGTTTAGAACAATGTCCTGCCTTGATTATTGCGCCAACATCACTTATGCAAAATTGGCGTAAAGAAGCAGAGAAATTTACTCCAGAATTAAACGTTTTGGTTTTACAAGGCCATGATCGATTAGAACATTTTCAAGAGATTAAAAATGCCGATGTTATTCTCAGCACTTACCCACTGTTAGGTCGTGACGAAAAGTACTTACTTGCTTATGAATATCATTTACTTATTTTGGATGAAGCGCAGAATATTAAAAATCCAAATGCCAAAGCATCACAAGTAGCACGTCAAATAAAGGCAAAACATCGATTATGTTTAACAGGTACACCAATGGAAAACCATCTAGGTGAACTGTGGTCTCTATTTCATTTCTTAATGCCCGGATTTCTGTATAGTCAGGAAACTTTTAATAAGAAATATCGTAATCCGATTGAAAAACATGCCAATATTACTTTAAAAAACAAACTCATTTCTCGAATTAAACCCTTTATGTTACGTCGTTTAAAAACAGAAGTTGCCAAAGAACTTCCTGAGAAAACAACGATTGAAGTCAATATCGATATGAACGCTCAACAGTCTAAACTCTATGAAGCTGTACGAGCAACGATGCAAAAGAATATTCGTGAAATTATTGCAGCTAAAGGTTTTCACCGCAGTCAAATTCAAATTTTGAGTGCTTTACTTAAACTGCGTCAGGTATGTTGTCATCCAAGCCTTTTACAACTTGAACATACCAAAAACCAAAATATTGAATCAGCAAAATTAGATTATTTATTGGAAATGATACAAGATATGGTTGAAGAAGGTCGTAAGATTTTGATTTTTTCACAATTTACGACCATGTTACAACTGATTGAAGATCATTTAAAAACACTAAAAATTAAACATGTTAAGTTGACTGGACAAACTAGAAAACGTGATGAGGTCATTACTGCTTTTCAAACTGGTGATATTCCTGTTTTCTTAATCAGCCTAAAAGCAGGTGGTGTAGGTCTAAACCTTACTGCTGCTGATACAGTGATTCATTACGATCCATGGTGGAATCCTGCCGCTGAGGATCAAGCCTCTGATCGAGCTTGGCGAATTGGTCAAGACAAACCAGTATTTGTGTATAAATTAATTACTAATCAAAGTATTGAAGAAAAAATCTTAGTTCTGCAAAAAAATAAGGCTAATCTAGCAAAATCGATACTCAGTATTGACCATGAAAATGAAGTAAAACTTTCTGAAGATGATGTAATGAGTTTATTGGATTAAACTCAAATGGGCAAAGACAACCATGTGATTTTAGTTTAACTCCTTTTTTATCAATTAATTACAATAAATTAATTTAACATCCGAGTTCGATGACTTTATTTCGCCCTTCTTCTTTAGCTCTATAAAGTTGCTTATCAATGATTTCAATAAAATACTCAGAATTATCACCTAGTTTGGGGAGAACAGATCCGACACCCAAACTAGCCGTTAAAAAAGTAGATGAAGCATCATGCTTAATTGAGGTTGTAGCAATACGCAAACGTATACGTTCAGCAATCACCTTTGCATCTATCTGAGAAGTTGCAGGTAATATAATAATAAATTCTTCACCGCCTAATCGTGCCACTAAATCTCTAGAACGTACTTCAGATTTTAATATTTGTGCAATTTTCCTTAATGCAACATCGCCTGCATTATGACCATAGCTATCGTTATATTTTTTAAAAAAATCAATATCAACCAAAATTGCAGAAATTTGAGTTTGATTGCGAATGGCAATATCCCACTCAGATTCTAGAAAAACATTGTATGAGCGTCTGTTTGCAATTTCTGTCAATGTATCTTGATAAGATAAGGCTTCTAATTCTTTTTGTAACCTCAATAATTCTTCTTCATTTTTCTTACGTTCGTTGATATCAAACATAAAACCAACTAACGTTTCTGTCACACCATTATCATCACGAATGACATGTACGACATCACGTATCCAAACATAATGACCATCCATCGTTAAAGCTCGATAATCCATTTCATGATCAACACCATCCTTTGATTGTGAAATACAGAAACCTACAACCTTTTCCCTATCATCTGGATGGATACGCTCAGCCCAATCATTTGCACTCGTCCAACTATCAGTAGACCAACCCAATAACGCTTGGATTTGTGGGCCAATATAGGTAAATTGCATTGTCGCCCAATCAATTCGCCAAGGAATTGCTTTTGTTGATTCTAAAAGTGTTTTATAAAATGTATCATTAATTTTTAATGTACTTTTTAAAGCATCCTGCTTTCGATCACTCATGTTTATCCCTTTGGACTTTTGATATATAGCTAGCTAGGTTAATCAAAATTTAGATATGCAAAATTATTAAACTTTTCAATAAAACTATTTAATTAGATTAAATAACTAGACAATCAAGGCAATATATAAAATTGTATTTAACAAGTAAAGATAAACTAGAGAATGAAATAAACAAACGAGCATAAAAAACACCCTCTGCTATTGCAGA
>NZ_KZ268706.1 GCF_002233755.1 Acinetobacter piscicola
GATTCGCTTCTACTATCAATTTAACGACATCGCCTTTTTTAAACATCACTATGGGGAAGCAACCTTTGAAAACGTCCTTTACGTTATTTTCATCTGTTATTTCTACAGCAAAAGCGCTAACTTCGATTCCTTCATCACTCGCTGCAAAACTGGCTAAAGCGGCATTGCCTATTTGTCCCGCTAGTGCAGAACCCACTGCAATTGCCCCTGTTGCAGATTGAGTACTGGTATTTAAGTTCTGCATCGTTTCACGCGTCAATAAATCTGTGACTTCACCCTCAACGATAAAAAGTCGTGCTTCTAATTCTTCTATGATTTTATCTGTTTTTTTAAAGCTCATTATTTTTCCGACTTACCATATTTTTCTTTATCGGCTTGTTGGGCTAAATCTAAATGATATGTATATTGTTCCCAACGATCAGGGTATTCATCCATTTTTATTTTATTTTTCCGATTAATTGCAAAAACTGAATAATTATTTAAACTTGCCATACTTGGTTTATAAAAACCTAATTTTCTTAATATAGCTTCTAATTCGATACTTTGTTCATCAAAACTTGCACCAACTTTCCAACCAATAAAAATAAAAGTTATACAAATTACAAAAATGGTTATTAATATATAGTCCTCTAACAAAGCTTCAAAAGCCCCCATTAAAGTAATAGAAATGATTCCAAATAATATCGAAATAATTCCTAATGTTATTATTAACTTTAACCCATATATTCGATACCTCATTCTACCTTTTATGATTTGTTGACTAGTCCAAATATAATTGTTCTTTTGATCAATCACGGCAGCCACTCGATCGTATTTTCTATCATAAGGATTAGCTTCTACTATCAATTTAACCGCATCGCCTTTTTTAAACATCACTACGGGAAAACAACCTTTAAAAATATGTTTCTCATTATTTTTATCTGTTATCTCTACAGCAAAAGCACTAACTTCTATCCCTTCATCACTTGCTGCAAAACTGGCTAAAGCTGCATTGCCTATTTGCCCAGCCAGTGCAGAACCCACAGCAATTGCACCAGTTGCAGGTTGAGTACTCGCATTTAAGTTCTGCATCGTTTCACGAGTCAGCAAATCAGTCACTTCACCTTCAACGATAAAAAGTCGTGCTTCTAATTCTTCAATGATTTGATCAGTTTTTTTAAAGCTCATTATTTTGCCGACTTACCATATTTTTCTTTATCAGCTTGTTGAGCTAAATCTATACGGTAGGTGTAGTCTTTCCAACGTTCATGTCCATATCCTTTATTATCCTCTTTATTTTTCCAACTTAAATCGTTTAAAGCATATTCCTGTAAATTCATTCGGCTCGGTTTATAAAAACCCAATTTTTTTAAAATGGCTTCTAACTCGATACTTTGTTCATCAAAACTTGCACCTATTCTCCAACCAATTAATATAAATATAAATATAAATATAACAGTAATTATTTGGATTCCAATATCACTAATTAACATTTGGGCTATTGAATCTGATATAAAAAAATCAAAAACTAAGGAGACAATAAAAGCAAAAAAACTAATTCCTCCCATTAATTTCATTCCAAATATTCGATATTTCATCCTCCCCTTAACGACTTCTTGCCCTGTCCACATATAATGATTCTTTTGATCAATCACAGCAGCCACTCGGTCGTATTTTCGATCATAAGGATTCGCTTCTACTATCAATTTAACCACATCGCCTTTTTTAAAGATCACTACAGGGAAACAACCTTTAAAAATATGTTTTTCATTATTGTTATCTGTTATTTCTACAACAAATGTACTAACTTCGATTCCTTCATCACTGGCTGCAAAGCTGGCTAAGGCGGCATTGCCTATTTGTCCAGCCAGTACAGATCCCACTGCAATTGCACCTGTTACAGATTGAGTACTGGCATTTAAATTCTGCATTGTTTCACGAGTCAATAAATCTGTGACTTCACCTTCGATGATAAAAAGTCGTGCTTCTAATTCTTCAATGATTTGATCAGTTTTTTTAAAGCCCATTATATTTTTACCTTTTATACAAAAAGCGCCTGATAATCTTCTATTTCTTGCTGTTCAGGCATTAATTTATTTGTTTTCAATGTTCTAAATGTCGAATGCTTACACCAGCGCTCTAATTTGGTAAAGTCCATATAAATCAATATAGCAACCTCCCCAAGTGTTAAAACAAGACCTATACCTGATGCCCATGCAATACCACGTAAGAGTCCATTTCGAACAATCTCCCGTGTAGCCTTATTCAATACCACCATTGCTGTTGAACCAAAAAGTCGGGCTCCTAGCCTTTGAATCGCAGGGCTTCCTCCCACTTCTTTTAAATAATTCATCAGTGGGCCAATATAAGTTAAAGCGGCACATATTCCTAATACAGTACTAACAACACCAGTTAGACCTCTGACATAATAAAGATATTTAAGTGAACGATTAATATCTCCAACTTGAGTACCATATTTTTGACCTTTTATAAAATCTAATCCACAAGTAATACTTCCAGAAAAAGCACTCAAACTTCCTGCCGCCCATTTGATCCCTGCGCGTTGTATATTGGCTGCACCTTTGGTTGCAGCAGCACCTGCTCCACTATAAACACTCTGACTGGCAACCTCACGAGCACCTTTTGCCAATCCATAAAAAATATCCAAGCCAAAAGCCAATAATCCTGATACAGATGCGACTAAAGCTGCGATTTGTGCTGCATTTTGATATTTTCCTGAACTAAGCATATGGGCTAAATTAATCGACTCGATTAACACCAAAATTCCAGATGCTCTGACTTGATGGTAGTTATTGGTATGGTTTGCCATGCCTTTACTACCGGTCTTTTCAATTTCTTCTAGGGTTAGAGCTACTTGTTGTTTTTTCGCCATTGCATCGTCCATTAATCTATCTAAAGATTGAATGGTCGCCTGTTTTGCTGCTTGAGCAGAAAGTAAGCCTAAGTTTTTTTGATTTACATCTACGTTTGCTCTTACCGTATGTTGCGGTAATTGTTCGGGATTAATACCATAGACCACATGATTAAATTCTAATTTAGATGCCAATTCACCCATTTGAGCGAAAAGCAACTTTTGTGAAATTGCTCTTATAAATTGGCTTTCTGCATTACTTCCCATACCTGCCCTAAAAACAACACGAGCAAAGTTGGAGACATAGAGCATCACTTTCTTTTCAGGTTTGAAGAACTTTACATTCCAAGTATTATTTTTATCCTGATTTCTCGCCCATTCATCCCAAGCAGAATCAGTTTTCTTTAAAAAATCTACCAATAATTTTGTAGCTTTGATGCCAACAGCAGTAAAATCAGTGGCGTATTTTTTAGCATCATCATGCTTAGCTTTCGCTTCGAGTTGGTTGCTATATAAACCACGTATAAAAAGATTTTTACGCTCAAATTCAGGTTTTTTGATCCAACTATCTATTTTTTCAGCACTTGCTGTAGCACCTTCCATCCCAAAAAGCATACTCGCGACATGCGCTTTAAACGCACAACCATTTTGCAAATCATGATCATCATATACATCCAAAGCATCAAGTAAGCTTTCTGAATTAATCCAATTTAAATGCTCTTGCGCACGCTGGTTAGCAACATGAAGCGCAGTACTATATTTCCCTGCTGCTTCCTGTTTAAACGCTTCTGCTTCTTTAAAATCGATATTGTCTTCACAGACTTGAAAGTCTGCTTTTAACTTTTCCAGTCGAGATTGCTTTTCTATTCCATATTGTTGATTTTGCGCATTCACTTTTCGTTTATGATCTTGAATCATAATATCTCGACTTTTTTCAAGCCTTGCGACCTCGGCAAAATCTCTGGCTTTTTTTGCATCCGCAATTTGTGTATCTATAACATTTAAATAAAACCGATCTTTTGTTTCTAAATAATCAATTCGAGATGCCGTATTTTGAGCATTTGTTAAAATAGATTGATGTGCTTTTTGCTCTAAACTTCCTTTCAACGTATCTAAACGTTGCACAGCATCTAATTTTCTTTGATTGCTCATCCCATTTTTATCTTTTGCTTCTAAGTAATCATCTACAGGTGCATAGGCTTCATTTCTGTAATCATTTAACTTAACCGTGATCCCAATAGGGTCATACAACGCAATAGAAGCAAAGGCTTTCGGTTTTTCATTAAATTTCGTTAAAATTTTACCCCATCGGCTTGCACCAAACGTTAACGGTTGATCAATTGCACCTTTTAAGGTTTGAGCATTTAAACAATGCGCTTGTTGTGATGAACCTCCTGCCCAAGCCGCTACATCCACCTGTTGCCAGCGACCTAAACGTACATATTCATCTGCTTTTTTTTGATACTCATCTCTTTTCGCCTTGGTCATTGGGACATGCGTATAAATTAAATAAACTTTCTCAGCCAAGTTCGATGCAATATATTCAACTGTGACAAATGAGGAAAACAAAGCATGTTCATTTCCATTACAAGAAAATTCTTGTACTTTCGCTGGTGCAGTTTTATCTAGGGGAAAAGAGGATAAATGACCTAATGGCGTAACAATATAACCAATCCACTCAAAGCCTTTTTTACGCTTCACCATCGCATAAACATAGCCAGAATCAATCATTTCCGTTGTATATTTTGAATAAGATAAAGCGATATTTTTTACATTTTTACCCAATAAACCAGAAAGTTCTGGTGCTTTTGTCTGCGTGACGCTATAACGCAAAGGTAAAATTTGTAAGCCAGGTTTTCGGCAAAAATTACATTTATTTGCACCACCTTTTGCTGTAGATGTTTGCTGATTTGCACCCACAGCTTGTTGGGTCATTTCTTTGATCTTGCCGCCTGTATCTATTTCAATTTTACGGCTAGATTTATCAACAGCCCCATATTTATTCAATGTGCCAGCAAAGGTTGCGTCATTTTTAGACGTTGTTGTTGCTTGGATTTCTTCCAAATGTCCAAAAGGTTTATAGACTGGAGTTTTATTTTTATTATTAGCCATGATGACCATCCATTAAAAGATTTAAATCATTTTTTATCGAACCCCAATATTCTTCAGCGATGAAATCCATAGCTTCCGTAAAATTGTAATTTTCAGGCTCAGTTTTCCAACATTGTTTTAAAACACTTTCTACATATGGATGCTTCATAAAGTGGCGACCTAAGACTTCGCTATATAAACCATACGTAACTAAATCGGCATACCCTGTAATCTGATACTGCTCATGTGCTAGATACAAATTTTTAAGTATTTGTTTAGGTTCAATTTTATTAATGTCAATCTGATCAAATTCACTAGACTTTCTAAAAACCAAATTGCAAATTTCAATCAGATCTAAAGCCAAAGATTGCTGTTGGTTTATTTTCCTTATCGAGTAACTTACCCATTTTTTCTCATTTGTTTTTTCCCAATGAAAATTACCTGTAGGATGAATAAAACGCCATGAACTAAACATGCCAAATAAGCTATTCATATAACTTTCATTAAAAATAGCATCTAAATAAATCATTACTCTTGGGTCATACCATCTGAATAAAATTTTAGATTCAATATCATCTACAACTAAGCTTTTCTTAAACCTATCATTTAATTCATTATTCTTAAAATGAGTCGTTCCAAAACCATGTACAAGATACCGATCATTCTCTACTTTACGATTATTTACTATATGTTCAGCAAGCTCTTGCCCAACATTTTTAAGTACTTCTACATCAATGATTTCAATAAAAAATAGTTGGGTATCTTTATAACTATTTCCTAAAGCTAAAGGTAAGTAAATAATGTTATCACTATTCAAATTCTGCTTTAAATCATCAAATATATTCGGTACTAGCGTTTCATCCAATAAAACTAAAAGTCGATTATGTTGATTAAATAATTGCTCCATTTCATTATAAACAGCATCAACTGTATTTGATTCTTGTGTTATTTCTGTCCGCTTCAAATAATGTTTTTGCATTATAAAGCCACCTTTGCAGCACCATTCTGCGCCGCTTGCCCTTGTTTTGCTGAACAATCTGGTAAATTTATTGCAGGTAAATTCACAGACTCAGGTGAAGTAAACACATGCTGCCCACCTCGATGTTCCAACACAAGATCCGTGATCAATGTAATTCCCGCATCATCCAATTTAATTTGTCCATGATCAGTCGTAATCGATACCCCTTTCGGCGCACTAATCACAATCTGACCATCTACAGAACTGATTTTCATGTCTAATTTGGCGAAGATCTCCATCCCATTCGATTGGGCATGAATACTGAACTTGCCTTGAGCTGCAACGAACTTAACGTCCTGTATTGAAAACAAGCTCATTTTGTTTAGGGCATGTACGATGTAATTATTCTGTGTACTGACATTAATGCTGTTCCCTGCATAATGGTTAATCTGTCCATCTGCCGAGAAATGAATATCTTCTTGTGTTGTGAGTGCAATACCATCGGGTGAGTTAAGTAGTAATAAAGCTTTGTTAAATTTAGCAATGTCTTGTTTGATTTCACTGGCAAAGGCTTTGAGTTGTTGAATCGATTCTATTTCATCTATGTGTTGGTTTTTGGCAATTTCACTCAGTGCTTTTGTGTTGCTTTGGCTATGTTCGAGTTGTTGTTTGGCCTGTGCTGCATCAAGGTGGTCGCCTTGCGCCTGTTGTTGTGCATCGGTGCTGATCAGTAAGCCCTGTCCTGCTCGTACTGCTCCCCAGTGTTCGGTTCTCAGTTCAAAACCTTCGCCTCGGTCTTCGCTTTCTGCTTGGGTTTTCGGATGGCTCAGTTTACCAAGGTTGAGTTGGCTTGTACCATGACTGCTGTGGAGTTGGCTGCTGATTTGTCCTTTTGTGTCGTCAAAGCGCAGTTGGTTGTAGCCTGTGCCTTGGTATTCTTTGCTTTTGATCCCTGCCAGTTTTTTGGTTGCGGGTAGTTTGCCTGTGTTATCGAATTGGGTCGGTTGGCGTTGTCCTTCGTGGATGCGTCCTGTGACAAAGGGTCGATCGATATCGCCTTCAAAGAAGTCGATCACCACGATTTCGTTTATACGAGGGAGGAATCTGGCGCCATAGCCTTCGCCTGCCCATGGGGTCAGTACATCAACCCAAGCCGAGTCGGTATCGTTGTCGTTCGCACCTGCGCCACTATCATGGCTGTGGTCTTCATTGCGGGTAAATAGGAAGCGGACTTTGATGCGTCCCCATTCATCGACATGGATTTCTTCGCCACTCGGCCCAACCACTCTGGCGCGTTGTGGGTGTGCGATTGGACGCTGTTTGAGTGGGTGGTATTCTGGAACTATAGCAATGTTGCGACGTTGTAGGGTCAGGGTGTTGGCTTGGCGTTGTTCTGTGTTGTTTTGCTTATTGCTTTGCCAATGGCTTTGTTTAAGTAAGTGGTTGATTTGGTCGTTGAGGTCTTTGGGTAAGTTGTTTTGGTTGTAGAAGCTTTTTGCGGTGATCAGGAATTCGTTGTCTGCGTCTGTATGTTGTTCTATTTCTGGATGTTCGGTGAATTCGAACCAGTAGCCGACGTGGGCATCTCGTACTGTGGATGTGGCTGTGAATTGTTTGGCTTGTAGGCTGTGGTAGTTGTTGAGGTTGTCGTTAATTTTTTCGATTTGGCGATTACCTGATGGGCTTACGCCATCTGTGCCATTTAGGTCGGGTATCCATGCCGGACTGTAATACCATGCTTGTTCAAGGGAGAGTCGGCTGTTGTCTTGGTTGTCGCTGTGTTGTTGTTTGCTTAGGACTGAGCCTACACCTTCTTCAATATCGAGAATGTCCGCTTGCCAGCGTTGCAGGTGTACTGCTGTGGGTTGGATTGAGCGTTGTCCAATAAAGTGGGTAATGCTGTCTGTTTGTTCGACGGCACTGCTACGGTGGAAGCGGATGTTGCGGCGTTCTAGGGATTTGTATGCGCTGTTATTGTCAATCAGTCTGAGGTTTTGTGCTTGGATGGGGTGTTTTGTATGCGGTACGCTGAGTTGGGCTTCGTCTATTAATGTACTTACTCCTTCTTCAGCAAGCAGTCTTTGAATAAAACATATATCACGTTCATTGTACTGCATTATAAAGGGACGTACGTCGTAGTCTTTGCAGAGTCCACTTAGGTCTAGGCTGAGGCTGGATGCGAATAAGGGGCTTTTGGATTGCCATTCTTTAAATAGTATTTGGATGACGTCTATCGCTGTTTTATTCATAAACACGCGTGAATTTCTTCTGTGTTTCCACAGTGCGGTTGGGTCTTCAACGGTGAGGCGATAAATCGTGAGTGCGCCATCACTTGCGCCTATTTCTGCTTGGGTGATGATGCCTGAAGTTCGTGTCAGTTCGGATCGATCTGTCACTATGTCGATCGCGACTTGGCTGGCAATGAATTGTTTTAATGGGATTTTATCGTTGGTCGATAGGCAGATGAGTTGTAGTTTGATGCCTGAGTTGAGGGCATGTGTGCCTTCGATATGTTGTAGAAAGACTTGTTGGTTTAAGTGGTTATTGCTGAATTTTAGGTGTATGGCGCGTTTTTGTGCAGTGAGTCCAATGCGTTCTAGGGCGGTATAAATATTATTGTACATTGGTGACTCTTGATTGATTATTATTTATTAGCCAAACTTAACATTATTATGAGCTTATAGCAATTGTTGTAATCATTATTTTTCAACATAAACCATTGTAATAAAATAATATTTGTTTGATTTTTCATGTATTTTAATTGCAGTTATTATTATAGTTTTCTACTTATTTTATTTAGAAATTAAATTTTTTAAGACTTTCTCATTATCGACCTAAAAAGCATGCTTTTTCTATCGCTCGACGATTGACCAAACCCTGAACAGTCTTCCCACCCGCTTTAATCCAAACATCAAATTGATCACTTGCAGCAGCATAGTTCCCAGTATTTAAAAGCTTCAATAAGGTTGAACTCTGAAAAGCACCAATACCAATGTTATATGTTAGCGATACTAATGCATCAAATTGATGCTAATTTAATGGTACTTGTACAGCTTTAAATACAGCAGTTTCAAACCGTTTTAAATCATGAAACATATAGTTTTGAGCTTGTTGAATCGTACAACAGTCGCCATCTTGTACTTTCTGTCCATGCGGAAAAACCGTTGTACCAAATCCGATTGTCCAAATACCTACACTGTCTTGGTAAGCATTTAAGCGTAAGCCTTCAAAGTTAGAAATCAGTTGAACGCCTTTTTCACTAATCTGAGCTACCCTATCCTGCGCATAACCAATATTTTGATTTGATGCTTGATCAACAGCAATTGCAAAATCATTATTTGAATGATGTTTTTTTGAGTTAAAAATTGCTGAGATCAATTTTGAAATGATTGTAGAAAACGATATATTCATAATTTAACTCAATAAAATTACTTGTATTTTAAGCGTTCTTTTTATCAATATAAAATCTTTATACGATAAATTTTGTAAAAACTATCTTAAGTATTTCCAAAGACTGACATCAATAACATTATTTTCCTTATTCAAAAAATAAGAGATTTTCAAGTATCTAAGAATAAAACCATACAAAAAGTATGTGTATATCACATAACATTGCTAATACTACAATTTTGTTCAAAGAAATACCCAGATTTTGAATTGTTCTACTATGTTTAATGTGCTATCAATAAATAAGTGAACAATTAAAAATTAAGGAGAAATATTATGCTTTATAAACACATTCTTCTCGCAATAGATGATTCTCCTATTTCTTATGCTGCTATCGCACATGCAGAAAAACTCGCAATTGCTTTGAATTGTAAAATAACGGTGACGAGCGTGGTTGCTGTTGATCCATTTAAGGGGGTCGATTTTTATAAAGTTGCTCCTGCTGTTACCCAATACTTAATGGAAGCAGAACAGAATGCAGTCAATCGCTTAAAAGACGTTCAAGAAACCTTAATCCACCATGGTGTAAGTGCCGTCGATACTAAAATTGTTAGAGAAGTTCCACCTGCAACAGGTATTTTAAATGCAGCGGATGAATTGAATGCAGATCTAATTGTCATGGGTTCACATGGTCGCACTGGTTTCAAAAAATTCTTTTTAGGTAGCGTTGCACAAGAGGTATTGTCTATCAGTCCCTTGCCTGTATTGATTATTAAATCGGTTAATGGGATTGATTAATAGCTCATATGTCGTGGATTTTAGTGATTAATAGATTGATTTATTGAAAATAAATAGGAGATTTCCTCATGTCATATCAACATATTCTTGTTCCAATTGATGGTTCTGATATTTCTTATTCTGCAATTCAACATGCAGCAGAAATAGCCAAAGCTTTTGGAAGTAAAGTAACTGCTATTAGTGTTGTATCTGAAGACCCGTTTGCAGCAGCAGACTTTTACTACACTTCTGCAATGTTGAAGGATTACGTTAAGGAAGCTGTTAAAAATGCAGAAGAATCTTTAGTCAAAGCAGAACAAATTGCGCAACAACAAGGCATTACTATCAGCACTCAAGTGGTTAAAGATGCTGTTTCTGCTGAAACAGTCGTAACAACCGCTGAGGAATTAAAAGCAGATCTTATTGTGATTGGTTCTCATGGTCGGAAAGGCTTTCAAAAGTTCTTTCTAGGTAGTTTTGCTCAAGATGTTTTGGGTCAAACACAGTTGCCTGTTTTGATTGTGAAACAGTAATTCTATATATGCTCATTCAAACCCACTGAGTAAAGTGGGTTTTTATTTTTAAATCAAACATTTTAGATTTAAGCGTTGGTTTAGACAGCAATCACTTTAACCAATATGGTTTGAGATTCCTCAAAATCATCAAAAATTTGTTTACGTGTTAATTCTTTAGATTTCACTTTAAAATCATGATTTTGATAATGAACTATATTTGGAATTTGGTCGAAATAATTCGCATCGGCTTCTATACTTTCTTCAAATAAAGGTGTGCCTAGTTGGTATTCTCTACTTTTAAGGACAACATACTTAACTGTAGTTTTCATATAACGCACTCCTTTTTCATATGCACTTTATTTTTATTTATATCACTTTTTTGCACAGTTGAAATATAAAAAATCATTAAATTGTTTAGTTATTCCCCAATTAGCCCTAAAAAAAGAAAACCCACTTTATTTAAAGTGGGTCGACCGTAAACGTACAGCCTGATTACGCTAAATTATCATTATTCAAATGCTGTAGTTCTTGTCATTCTCTTTAGTTTTTTCTTATTGAATGTATTATCTCAGTAAAATATGACAGCGTTATTGCAAAGTCTGTATTTTCTTAGATTGAAGAAGTATTTTCCTCACCCTTATATAAACTTGACTCATAATTTAGTATTGTTTAATAACTTAGATATTCAAAAATTTAAAAGATCTTGGAAATGCAATGAATAAAATAAATATTTGTTTATTAGGGGATTATTCAGATCAAGTTTTAGCACACACAGCTATACTTGCATCGATGCAAATTGCTAAAGAAAAATATAAAGATCAACTGTTTTATCAATGGGTTCAAACTTCTGATATCGCTCAAGACATTCATTCTCAATTTTCTAATTTTGATGCTGTTTGGATTGTCCCAGCAAGTCCTTATGAGAATACTCAAGGTGTTTTAGATGTCTTATTCTATATAAGAACGCAACACATTCCTTTCTTAGGTACTTGTGGTGGTTATCAGCATGCACTTATTGAATATGCCAAGAATGTTCTTTTTATTCATGATGCTGATCATGCAGAAATCAATTCTGATGCAATAAATCCAATTATTCTGCCGTTGTCTTGTTCACTTATTGAAAAAACTGAAAAAATAATGGTTATGAAAGATTCATTACTTTCCCAAATTTATGCTAATACTGAGTTTGAAGAACAATTTCATTGTAGCTTTGGGTTTAACCATCATTATTTAAATCAATTTAAATCTCTATCATTTAAATTTTCAGCTTTTAATTTATTAGATGAGGTTCGTGCATTTGAACTTATAGACCATCCATTTTATATTGGAACATCATTCCAACCTGAACGTAGTGCGCTTAAAGGGGCTTTACATCCACTAGTTGAGCATTTTTTTCTTTCAGCAATAAAATATTCTGTAGTACGCTTTGCAGAGAGTGGCTAATACTTTTTAATGTAGAAAACTAAAAGTATAGACAACAGAAATACCAGACCTACTGCACTCGATTAATCGTTCATAAATAACTCATTAAATTGAATAAATACAATTTTACTACGGCTATTGAAATAAATTGATTCACTTTTTTACTAAAAAACGGTAAATTTTACACATTCTGCACAAGCAATAACACAAATGAATAGGAAGCGTTATGAAACTTCAATTTGCTTTAATTTCTTCTATAGCATGTTTAACTTTAGTAGGTTGTGCAGGTTCTTACCCTGAAAAAGTGGTAACCAAAGGACCTTTAATCTGTGAAGCAAACGAAGTTTGCCCTGAGCTTGCAATGCGTTGGAATGAAGAAAAACGTAATGGATTTAAAATTACAGCTGAAATCAATAATTCAAATAAATACGACATTAAACAATTTGTATTTTTAGTTGATGGTCAACCTTATGCTTATTCAACCATTAACCCAACGCAATATATTGGACAAACTTCATCTAACTCGATCAATGTTCCAGTGAGTTTCTTAAACTCTTTCCGTAATGGAAAAGAAATCACACTCAAATTAGTCACTGACCAAGGTGATATTGAACGTCCTCTTTTAAAAGCAAATGGTCAACAATCATCTGCTTACTTAACATTCTTAAAAGGTTATACAGGTCAAATTACACAATAATTTGAATCGTTAACATTTAACAAATAAAAAACCAGACTAGATGTCTGGTTTTTACTTTTTATACATTGCATCAATTTTAGCCTTTTCTTCATTTGAAATATCTTCCTCCATATGAAAACATTCACGATACACACTATGTAATTGATGAATATACTTTTCTTTAGATCCATGTCTCAATAAAATTTGAGCAACCATTATCGTAAAATTATTAGATTGTTTAATAACTATAGCGATTTGCCTATCATCTAATCCAACTTGTCTACGAATAATAGAATGGCTTCCGGAATGGACAATGTTATTTAAATGATTCATCGAATAAAATTTAAATTGTCTGAACTGTTCAACTATATGACTAATTTCTTGGACATGGCTTAATTCATCAATCATTGCCGATACCATAGGTATTTTATAATTTCTGAATAAATCATCTATCGATGAGACTTGTAGTTTCAATACATCGTTATTTGATGCAACCATTAATAACCAATATGCTCGTACAACTGATTCAAACTGAATTCTAAATAAAGCTAAAGCAGATGTAATTAGTTTATCTTTTAATAGAGTTTTTACAGCAATACCATGATCGATTGATAAATTACAACATTGGTAAACTAAATCTAAACGTATTCCACCATCTATAAAATATGATTGTTCTAGTTCTAAATATAGCTCATCAATCATTTCCATTGATTTATCAAATAAATTCATAAACTTCCTTGCAAAAAAAGCCAGATCGAAATCTGGCCTTAAATTAAACAACTACTTCGGTTCAATCGGTGCAAATGGTGCAACAACATCAGCATTTTGCGCACGGTGACGCATAAAGTGATCCATTAAAACAATCGCAAGCATGGCTTCTGCAATCGGTGTAGCACGAACGCCTACACATGGGTCATGACGACCTTTGGTCAAAACGTCGGTATCTTCACGATTGATATTAATCGTTTTACCCGGTGTGGTAATTGAAGCCGTTGGTTTTAACGCAATCGCAACACGGATGGTTTGACCAGAAGAAATCCCACCTAAAATACCGCCTGCGTGATTCGCCAAGAAACCATCTGTGGTTAATTCATCACGTGTTTTATGACCAAACTGACCTGCTACTGCAAAGCCATCTCCAATTTCAACACCTTTAACGGCATTGATTGACATCATGGCATGGGCAATATCTGCATCTAAGCGATCAAAAACAGGTTCACCCCAACCCACAGGTACTTTTTCCGCTAAAATTTCGAGTTTCGCACCACAGCTTGTTCCTTGTTCACGAAGTGAAGTAACTAAAGCTTCAAAACGTGGTACAGCCTCAACATCGCCACAGAAAAAAGGATTGTTTGGAACTTCATTCCAGTCCAGAACTTCTGCAACTTCTGTTCCAATCTGAGTGACATGTCCACGAACAGCGATACCGAATTTTTCAGCTAAATACTTTTTGGCAATTGCACCTGCGGCAACGCGCATAGCTGTTTCACGTGCGCTAGAACGCCCACCACCACGATAATCACGGAAACCATACTTTTGCGTATAGGTATAATCTGCATGACCAGGGCGAAATGTTTGCGCAATATTACCGTAATCTTTTGATTTTTGGTCAGTATTGCGAATCAATAAACCAATCGATGTACCTGTAGTTTTACCTTCAAAAACCCCTGAAATAATTTCAACTTCATCAGGTTCTTTGCGTTGTGTCGCAAACTTAGATGTTCCGGGTTTACGTCGATCCAAATCTTTTTGTAAATCTGCTTCGCACAATTCAAGTCCTGGTGGAACGCCATCCACAATGGCCATCAAGCCAGCGCCATGAGATTCACCACAAGTCGTTACACGGAAGAGTTGTCCAATACTATTACCGGCCATGCTGACGACTCCTTAAACTTGAGTAGATTGAATAAATAAATCACGATATTGACGACATTGCGCAGCAGTTAAAGCAAAAATACCTGAACCACCGTTTTGGAACTGTAACCAATAGAAATCAACTGTATTAAAGTTTTGACGCATTGCCCATTCCGAATTACCCACTTCAATCACAATTAAGCCATCTTCAGTCAGATAATCTGCTGCTTGTGCTAACATTTTACGCACTAAATCTAAACCATCTTGACCTGCTGCAAGTGCAAGTTCAGGTTCATGGTGGAATTCATCAGGTAAATCCGCCATGTCTTCTGCATCTACATATGGAGGATTTGAAACGATTAAATCATATTGATTTTCAGCAGGGATTTTTGCAAACAAATCCGATTCAAGTAATGCCACTTGATATTGCTTATCGTGGTGTTCCGTATTGATTGAGGCAACTTCTAAGGCTTCTTTAGAAATATCTGTTGCATCTACTTCTGAATCAGGGAATGCATAAGCCAATGCTATCGCGATACATCCTGAACCTGTACACATAT
The DNA here is from genome assembly GCF_002233755.1 of Acinetobacter piscicola. Classification (GTDB taxonomy): domain Bacteria; phylum Pseudomonadota; class Gammaproteobacteria; order Pseudomonadales; family Moraxellaceae; genus Acinetobacter; species Acinetobacter piscicola. The sequence continues at coordinate 15,092 of NZ_KZ268706.1, forward strand.
CTAAAATACGTTGTGGCGTTTTAGCTCGTGCATTTTCAGGTAATTGATTATTCGCTTCACGCGTTTGACCATTTTCGTCTAAACAATAAGGTGCAAAACGATTATTGATCAATTCTGCGATTGGTGAACGTGGAATCAATACACGCTCATCGACATAATAAGGTTTATCGCAGAAATAAGCTAAATTCAATAAATAAGATGTCGGAACTTTTTCGTTGATACGGCGTTCTAAAAGACTTAAAAATTCTGCTTTTTCACTTGGTAATAATTTTGCATCCAGAATTTCAGCATCTGCTTTCCATTCTAGTGACATTGTTTGCAAAACCAGAGCTGAACTTTCAGCAAAATAATCTTCTGTACCCTGACCTAAATGTGCATCGTATTGACGTAATGCTGTAACACCAAAGCGAATAAAATCACGAATTGTTGTTAAGTTTTCAGCAGCTTCCTGTAAATGTTCAGGGCTAATAGTCGGTCGATCCACTTAAGGTTTCTCCAAGGTCATATTTTTAAACAGCTTATGATACCTTGTTTTGAGTGACTTTTATAATGCTTTCAAACTTTTTCACGATCTGATTTCAAAACAGATCCCAAAACAATAAATTTTTATAATCTGAATGAAAGTCTTTCTAGCATATTTGCTCGGTTGACTGTTTCTTTCAAAGCACAAGTGTAATATTTACTTTTATAAACTTCTGATACGGACTTATTTGTTTCATCACAACGCTGATCCCTAGATTTAACCCATTGTTTTTGATATTTTTTTTGTGCTTTCTTTTCTTTTCCTGAATATAAAACTAAAGTTTTCTTAAATAATGTTTCTACACGGTCGTCTTGAAACTTGAACTCATCTTTTGCACAGTTTGCATAACTTGCACTTCTAGAACTGACACAAGCTAGATAGTCGGAACTATACCCCATTGCATAAATAGGCATTGGCAATAGTAAAGCTACTGTTAACCCCAAGTATTTTAACGACATTAAATTTTCCCTATCAAAAATCATTATTTTAATTTAAGTATTTCATCGCATTCAGTTTAAAAGATTTAATAAAAAATACAATCAATAAGAAAGTGAATGATTAAATTAACCTGAGCTCGGGATAAGATATATTCCCAACTATATGATACGCGGAAACGTCAGTCGCATTGTTCGAGGCCGAGCTACATCTACAATATACTGTTTTTGCAATATATTAGGTACTTGATGGTATCTGTCGAGTTGGCGACTGACAAATGGTTTTGCCTACTTTTCCCGAAAGAAAAGTAGGTCGAACCGAAGGTTAATCCTTACATTTGACTTTAAACGATAAGACTCCGCTGCGCCTGATCAATCTTTTCAATAACTTACACTAGAGTTTATCCCGAACTGACGTTAAATTAGCTTTTATCCTCTGTACTCATATCACGATCTATTGGCTAATGGATATCACCACCCCATTTTTTAATGTGATATAACCTAATTCAGGGTAATACCAAGTTTCATCTTTACCTCTTGACGTGGTATAGGATCTTTTTCGCTCTGGTGCTCCCCAGTTTGTAGTTTTAATGACTTGATCACCTTTCATTCCTACTTTGGGCTCTCGTGTAGCTTTCCATTGTTGATATTTTTGCGCATCGCTCAACGAAGCTTGCGCATGATTTAAACTATTTTTTGATGCTGAACCTGTACACGGTTTACCCTGATATACCGTATGACCTTTATTGGTACAGGTATAAACTTCTGCTAATGTGCTTTGTACATACAACAATGCAACCACCCCTAAAATTTGTTTCACTACGCACCCACCACGCATCTAAGTTTTTTAGATTTATTTTCTTATTCATTATTGTTTATTTTTAAAACAAATCAACAACTTTAATCCTAAAAATAATTTTATATGTGATGCAGTTCTTAAAATCCAACCTTTCACTTGAAATTACCAATATTGACCTTTATATATAGCAATAAGTTTTAAACTTATGCAGAACTCAGGCAATTTATGAGCTACAAACACAACAACCTTTTAGCGATGCGTCAATCATGGTGGGATGATGAATCAAACCCATCTGTTCAAACTGAAAAACAGTTTTTCCAAAATACCTTAACTGCACTCGGTGTCTATGAAACGCCTTCACTTGACGATGTGAAATACTTTTTCTTTAGCCTACCTAGCATTATCATTGTAAAAGGTTATGCACTTGGATTTACAAATCGAAGTGTTCAAGACATGATTACACATCATATTGAAACGAATAAACAATCTTTAATGCTCAAAAAAGAGATTAAAATTCAATATAGAATGTGAACTTCAAAATAATTCTGCTAAATGTGCGATTCAAATCAATGAAAGTAAAAATATATCGCTCCGTTTAGCGATTTGAACTATTTAAATAGCGCTATTGCATGTAATATTCTTCACAATTCATCATCTTTTCGAATCTCTATAAGGATTTTATCTTCATGTCAGATCAGAACGAAAAGCTCAAACAGTTAAAAACCTCTTCAATGGATCGTCGCTTATCAATTGCAAAAGCGTCATTGTTAGCGGGAACACGCTGGGCGGCTTCAAGTGCTAGTTCAATGTTTTCAAGTGAAGAAGAGAAAGAAAAGAAACGTAAGCAAGCCATGAAAGAACAAGCCAATTATCTTGTTCAAGAAATAGGTAAACTTAAAGGTTCAATTGTTAAAATTGGTCAAATGATGGCGCTTTATGGTGAGCACTTTTTACCTGAAGAAATCACTCAAGCACTGAATACACTGAATAATCAAACCGTTGCACTTGCTTGGCCAGCGATTAAAGAACAATTAATCAGCCAATTAGGTTCTAAGCTTGACGACCTAACCATCGATCATGAGCCTATAGGGACAGCTTCCCTGGCCCAAGTTCATCGCGCCACTCGAAAATCAGATGGCTTGGAATTGGTACTCAAAGTCCAATACCCTGGCGTGGCTAATGCGATTGATTCAGATATGAGCTTGTTTAAAAACATGCTCAAACTCACACGTATGGTTCCACAAACACGTGAATTTGATCAATGGTTTGATGAAGTTCGTGAAATGATGCATCGTGAAGTTAACTATCATTTAGAAGCTGACACTACTCGTCGTTTTGGTGAAAGACTTAAAACAGATGCACGTTATGTCGTTCCACAAGTGATTGATCATTATTGTACTGACCAAGTTCTATGTATGACTTTTGAACGTGGTGTACCGATCAATAGCCCTGTCATGCTGTCTTTACCACAAGAGCGTCGTAATTTACTCGGTGAATCTTCACTCGAAATCGCAGTTCGTGAGCTGTTTGAATGGGGTGAAATGCAAACCGATCCGAACTTTGGTAACTACTTGGTTCGTTTAGGCAATGGTGAAGAGATTAAAGATAAAATCATTTTGTTAGATTTTGGTGCAATTCGCCAATTTGATGCACAACTTCTTCAAGTTGCACGTAATTTAATCAAATCAGGTTATGACCATGATAGCCAAGAAATGGTTCATTCAATGTCAGGCTATGAATTTTTCGACGAAATGCCATTAAGCATTAAACCTGATATGGCTAAAGTCTTTCTTCTTGCCACAGAAGCATTCAGCACACTATTAAACAATCCTGACCTACCTGCTGGTGTGATGGATGAACAAAACCGATATGACTGGAAAAAGAGTCAATTACATAGTCGTGTTATGCAACGTGCATCTAAATCGATGGCTTCACGTTACTTTAGTATTCCACCAAAAGAGTTTATGTTTATTAGCCGTAAATTTATTGGTGCTTACACATTTATGACCGTGATTGATGCTAAAACCAATGTACGTAAAATGGTCACTCCCTTTTTTAAATAAAAGCTAAATTTTCTATTTCAAATAGAATCTAATCATTTAAATTAAATGTCAGATTTGTCAATACTCAACTTTTGTTGGGTATTTTTATTTCTAAATAACATTTAAAATACAATAGATTAAATACAAGTTTAAGCACCCTTTAACCACTTATCTAAGGTCAATGACTTTGTCAGCTTTGACATAGTTTTTTATTTTTTTGCATGTCAGGATGTTGCTATACCAATACAAAAAACAGGGTACGACGGAATGACAAACATGGTCAATAAAGCTCAGGGGTTGGGCTTAAACTTAATAACAAAAATTGCAGGTAGCGACTTACTTGATCAATTTAAACTTCGAAAATTTGTCGAAAAATCACTTTATCAAGGCTCTAAAGCTGGTTTTAAAACACTCACTGCAACTCAAAAAGCATTCAAATCAGATTCTAATGTATCAAAACAGCGTTTACCCAATCAGTCGAAATCATTATTTGACTTAAGCTTAACTGAAGAACAACAAATGACCGTAGATGCAATGGATCAATTTGCATCCGAAGTTCTCTATCCTCTTGCTCACCAAGCAGATCATGATGAAAAATTCCCAATTCAGCTTTGGCAATACAGTACCGATCTGGGTCTAAATTACTATGCACTTCCTGAAGCTTTAGGTGGAGTGGCTTCAGAAAAAAACATTGTAAGTAACATTCTCATTGCAGAACGTTTAGCTAAAGGTGATTTTTCACTTGCAGCAGGTTTGCTTTCAACATTTAGCGTAATTAACGCGATCACTCAATGGGGTTCAGAAGAGATTCAGGCAACTTATTTACCAAGCTTTGCAAATGACACTGAAATTCAAGCCAGTTTTGCAGTACAAGAAGCGACTGCTGCATTTAACCCTATGAAATTAAAAACCAAAGCTATTTCAAATCATGGACAGTTAAGCATTACAGGTGAAAAAACCTTAGTCATGCTCGGTGAAACAGCCGATGTATTCTTAGTCAGTGCTGATTTTAATGGTAAAGCCGATGTTTTTGTCGTAAATCGTGATCAAAGCATTACTGTACAAAAATCATCTGCAATGGGACTTAAGGCAACAGAAACAGTAACTTTAAAATTTGACAATAGCCCTGCGCAACGTCTTGGTGATGAAGACTTTAATTACCCTGCTTTCCTTGATTTAGGTAATTTAATGTGGTGTGCAATGGCTGTCGGGACATGTGAAGCTGCGAAAGAATATTGCATTCAATACGCCAATGAACGCACTGCATTTGGTGAGCCTATTTCACATCGTCAAAGTGTTGCATTCATGATTGCAGATATGGCGATTGAAATTGAAGCCATGCGCATGTTGACACTCAATGCAGCAAGCCTTGCCGAGGCTGGGCAACCTTTCCATCGAGAAGCTTATTTAGCACGTTTATTGTGTGCTGAAAAAACCATGAAAATCGGTACTGACGGTGTGCAAATTTTAGGGGGTCATGGCTTTACCAAAGAACACCCTGCTGAACGTTGGTATCGTGATTTACGTGCTACAGCCATTTTACATTCAGGCTTACATGCTTAATTTGAAAAAAATGAACAGATAATAGGATAACAATCATGAATTTACAAAATCCAAAAAAATTCAAAGTACTTTTAGATCAAGCACATGAAACAGCACTCAATGTACTTCGTCCAATTTCACGTAAATATGACAAAGCTGAACATGCCTATCCAAAAGAATTAGACATGTTGGCATCACTACTTGATGGTATGAATGATGGTGGCGAAGGTTTAAATGCAGGTGCTGCTGTAAATGTGCGTGGTGATGTTCAAGTGGGCAATAAAAATGGTGTAAATATGAGTACTGCGCTAAGCATCATTGAGATGTGCTATGGCGATACAGGCTTACTCCTATCCATGCCACGTCAAGGTTTAGGGAACTCCGCAATTGCCGCTGTAGCCAATGATGAACAACTTGAGCGCTTTAAAAGTACATGGGCTGCGATGGCAATCACTGAGCCAGGTTGTGGTTCTGATTCTGCTGCAATTCGTACCACAGCAACTCAAGATGGTGATGACTATATTCTCAATGGTGAAAAGATTTTTGTGACTTCAGGTGAACGTGCCGATTCAGTTGTTGTTTGGGCAACTTTAGATAAAAAACTCGGTCGTGCCGCGATTAAATCTTTTGTAGTACCCAAAGGTACACCAGGCATGAAAGTTGAAAGGCTTGAACATAAATTGGGGATCAAAGCTTCTGATACTGCTGCAATCAGTTTTATTGACTGTCGTGTGCCTGCTGCAAACTTATTGGGGAATGCTGAAATTGATGTAGCCAAAGGCTTTGCGGGTGTTATGGAAACTTTTGATAATACCCGCCCTTTAGTTGCTGCAATGGCTGTAGGTTGTGCTAAAGCATCATTAGAACGTATTAAAGAAATTTTTAAAGATGAACTTGACCCAAACTACGCAACACCTTATTTGCAAACATCAAATATCGCAGCGCAAATTTATCGTATGGAGGCTGAATGGGAAGCTGCTCGTCTGCTCACCATAAAGGCAACATGGATGGCAGATAACAGAAAGCCTAATTCGCGTGAAGCGTCTATTGCCAAAGCTAAAGCTGGGCGAATTGGCAATGAAATTACTTTAAAATGTGTCGAATTAGCAGCAAGTCTAGGTTATAACGAAACGGAGTTACTAGAGAAATGGGCACGTGATTCTAAAATTCTTGATATTTTTGAAGGTACACAACAAATTCAACAATTGATTATTGCACGTCGTGAGTTAGGAAAATCATCGAGTGAATTGAAGTAGCTATTTTTTAGCTTCTATTATCATTTGTCTTGTGGAACCATGCTCTTTGTTCCACAGGGAAAAGAGATTTTTAATGTATCAATGATTTGAGAATGAATCTCCGCACATCATTGATAACTTTTTAATCAGTTAAATTTAATATCGAACACAAGAGATGAATTTTTTGCTATAAAAATTCATCTCTTTTTTAATTCTAAGATTGATTATTGAATGTTTAAAATTAGGCCTATTCAAGCCAAGGATAATGCTGCAATTGCTCAAATTATTCGTGATGTTTCACAAGAGTTTGGTTTAGCACCTGAGTCAGGTTTTGCCGTTGCCGACCCGATTTTAGACAATTTATATACAGTCTATGATCAAACTCATGCAAGGTACTGGGTTATTGAAGATGAAACTGGCCAAATTCATGGTGGCGGCGGTCTTTCACCATTAAACGATGATGATTCTATTCTCGAAATTCAAAAAATGTATTTTACATCTGCAATACGTGGCCTTGGTTTTGCGAAACAGATTCTTGAAAAAAGTTTTGAGTTTGCTCAACAGCAAGGTTTTCAGTCATGTTATTTAGAAACCACTAAAGAACTTTGGCAAGCGGTCAAGCTTTATGAAAAATTAGGTTTTGAGCATCTTTCGCAGCCCAAAGGGAATACTGGACATAGCCATGCTTGTGAGATTTGGATGTTAAAAACGATTAAATAAAACACTATTTTCAATTTAGGATATTCTTAAATTTCAATTATATTAATTGTGTTCATTCAGAAAATATCAGAAAGAGAATCATATGTTTATTGCCGTATATCGTTTTCAGATACATGCAGGAATGGAAGCTGATTTTATACAGGCATGGAAAGTACGCACCGAAGGCATTTATCTTTTACTAGGATCACTAGGTTCACGACTTCATAAAGATACTAAAACGGGCGATTATATTGGCTATGCACAATGGCCTACACAGGAACATTGGGAAAATGTTCAATTTGATCGACTGAACGCGGACACTTATCCTGATTATAAAAAAGCGGGAGAAATTATGAAGAAAACAATTCAGCATTCTGAAACAGTTTTAGAACTCGAAGTTGAAGCTGATTATCTACATAAATTTCCCTTTGCATTTGTTTAGATCAGAAATATATGTGTTTTCTTCATCAATAATGATGAGATAAAAATAACCTTATGGACATGATATGCATCAACTCATTCACTTATTACAACCACTGCGTTTAACAGAAATTGTGGATATTGGTGCAAATCCAATCGATGGAGATCCGCCCTATAAAACACTTTTACAATCAAAATTGTGCAGAGTCACAGGTTTTGAACCTCAAGTAGAAGCTTTAGCAACGCTCAATCAACAAAAAAGTGAATTAGAACAGTATCTCCCCTACGCCATTGGCGATGGAAATACTCATACTTTAAAAATTTGCCAATATTCGGGTATGACCAGTTTACTTGAGCCAAATCAGAACACCTTAGACAATTTTGTCGCATTAAAAACAAATGCAACTGTCTTAGAAAGAATTTCTATCCCAACAAGCCAGTTAGATGATATTCAAGAAATACAACAGCTTGATTTTCTAAAAATCGATATACAAGGTACAGAACTTTCCGTTTTCCGATCAGGCAGAGAAAAACTCAACAATGCTGTTGCTATACAAACTGAAATATCCTTTGTGACGATTTATGAAAATCAGCCAAGTTTTGGAGAAATTGATATTGAACTGCGAAATCAGGGATTTATACCGCATTGTTTTGCAGCCATAAAAAAGTGGCCAATCGCACCTTTCACATATGAAAATGAGCCTTTACAGGCTGTTAATCAATTACTTGAAGCCGATATTGTTTACGTTCGAGATTTTACGCAACCACAAAATATCAGCGATGAACAATTAAAGCATCTTGCATTGATTGCCCACTGTTGTTATCAATCCTTTGATTTAACTTTACGCTGTATAGATCTATTGGAACAACGTGCTGCATTACCTGCTCATTCGCAACAAGTTTATGTCAACATGTTGAATAGTTCACGTCATATAACTTGATTTTAAAGCTCAATTTTAATGATTTTTTACAATGATATCGCTGATGAATTAATTCATTGAATAGATATTTTACAAAAGGCAAAAAACGATCGAAATTAATATTGAAAAGTCCCTTCTCTTGCGCCATATAGTTCAGGGAGATGGTTAGGATGAGGGAAATTTATCATATAAATCCTCACCCTAACCCTCTCCTTTAAAAGGAGAGGGAACTTCAATTATAAATAAATGTTCATCACAATTCGACTTACACAAGAAGTCTAGTAGATAAAAACTTTAATTTTTTATCAGACTAAGGTTCTGTTATGAAATCGTATTTAAAGTAATATATTTGTACGTTGTGCCAAAAATAGAGGAAAATTTAGATCATGTTGTATTTAGAAGATATCAATATCGGCGATCGTTTCACCAGTCGTGAATATGAAATGACGCTTGAAGAAATTTTAGAATTTGCTAACAAATATGACCCTCAAGTTTTCCATACCGATGTAGAAAAAGCCAAAGATCACCCTATTTTCAAAGGATTGGCAGCCAGTGGATGGCACACCTCTGCGGTAACAATGCGTCTTTGGACGGAATGCTTCCCTGTTGCCTATGGATTAATTGGTTCTGAATCAAGTTTAAGATGGCCAAAAGCAACCCGTGTTGGCGATAAAATACATGTTGAAGTTGAAATTGTTTCTATTACGCCATCAAGAACTAAAAATGATCGTGCTATTGTGACTTATGTAACGCAAGCCAAAAATCAGCACGATGATGTTTTATTGATTTCAACCACCAAAATAGTGGTATTTAAACGTGATTTTGATGCTCATTAATTCTCAATTTGTCTTACAATATTGAGTATTTTTTACATATTCCATGACAATATATTTAGGGTTTGTAGACATTTTATCAATAGCCTGCGATGTAGGCCAAAATTAAACAAACAAGGAATGAAGTAAAGCACATGTTGAGAGCAACGGATAGCAAATGAAGACAGTCTCAGGTCGCCAAGATCAGGGAATTCCTGGTGTATATGGACTATTAGTATTAGATATTGTTTCTCGCTGGGGTTATAGCGCAGAAACGCTTTTTGCACCTTTTAATTTTACCAGTGAGCAATTGGCAGAACCTGAGTGTCGAATTCCGACGCCCCTTGCCAATGAATTAGTTAAACATGCATTAAAATTAACAGGTGAAACGACCCTTGGTTACCACTTGGGTACGCAAATGCGTATTTCGATTCACGGTTTTATCGGCTATGCCATTATGACGGCGCATGATATTACCGATGCCTTGGTACTCGCGAACCGTTTTATCCAGTTACGCATGCCTTTTTTACAATTGTATTTCTCTACTTTTGGAGAAAAAGCAACATTACAATTGCAATGTGATATTGATATTGAACCTTTACGTACTGAAATCGTGATGGGTCTTACCTTCGGTATTATGACCATGGCAAAGGCTTTAACAGGTATTGAAAGCTTACATGGTGATATCGATTTTGATTTTCCAAAACCAGAAGGTTTTGATAAATATATAGAAAAATTAGCAACTCGTTACAACATGAGTTTTGACCAACCTCACCTCATTGCAAGTTTTGATAAAGCATATTTAGGTTTGAAAATGGTCAATGCAGATCCTATTGCCAGTCAAATTGCAATTAACCAATGTGAAGCAGAGCTTTCTGCGTTGGGTGAAAGACGTCGTTTAGCGATGCGTGTTCGTGATATTTTGACCCATTCAGAACAGCATTATTTAAGTATTGAGAATGTCGCCGACCGACTACATATGTCAGATCGAACCCTCAAAAGACAGCTAGCTGCTGAGGGAACATCTTTTTCAACATTGGTCGATGAAGTCCGCTATCGTCATGCGACATCGCTACTTTCAAGAACAGATTATACGCTTGAGCAAATCGCAGATGAATTGGGTTATAGCGATGTTGCGAACTTCAGTCGCGCTTTCAAGCGTTGGAGTGGTCGTAGTCCAAGCAGTTGGCGTAAAGATCCATATTTATAAGCATTATTTGCTTGAATGAATAAGGTTATCAGTATCTCTGCTTTTTGTTTTAACTGAAAAACCTGTATAACGCTTAGCAAAAAGAAATTGTCATATTAAGGAGTCATTATGAATCATCCTTCAGATTTGAAGTATGCAAATACACATGAATGGGTAAAAATTGAAGGTGATCTTGTGATTACTGGTATTTCAGATCATGCCCAAGATGCATTAGGTGATTTAGTTTATGTGGAAATGCCAGAAGTTGGCAGCCATGTAACTGCAGGCGTTCAAGCTGGTGTGGTTGAATCTGTTAAAACTGCATCGGATATTCATGCACCTGTTTCAGGCGAAGTGGTTGAAATCAATACAGCTTTAGAAGATGATCCCGATTTTGTAAATGATGACCCGTACGGTAAAGGTTGGATTTATAAAATCAAACCTGACAATATTGCAGATGTTGAAAAATTGCTCAGCAATACTGAATACGAAGCAGGTTTATAATCTGTTATTCAACATTAACAGTGATTTAAAAACATAAAAAAGATCAGACTCATCTGATCTTTTTTATGTAAAATTTTCAAACTAGGCTGTGCGTAATAACGGTTTAACGGATAATTGTTCAGCAATATTCAACAACAAATGTTCGGTTTTATCCCATCCTAAACAACCATCAGTTACAGACTGACCATAGGTCATATCACATGAAATCTTTTGATTTCCATCCAGTAAATGACTCTCCAACATTACACCACGTACCTGTGTCATGTGTCTTTCCGCAATAATTTGTTGTAAAACCAAAGGTTGTTTGAGTGGGTCTTTCGCACTATTACCATGACTACAATCTATCACTAAAGCTGGTAAATGACCTTGATATTGATCACGAATGTGCTGAATTGATTGAGCATCATAATTACGACCATGGTTTGCACCACGTAAAATTAAATGGGGTAAAGGATTCCCCTGACTTTGCAAAATACATGGATTACCTTTTTGACTCATTGCCAAAAATTGATGCGCATGGCTTGCAGACTGAATTGCATCCAATGCAATTTGAATTGAGCCATCTGTACCATTTTTGAAGCCGATGCTGAAAGGCATATGACTTGAAATTTCACGATGAATCTGAGATTCGCTAGTACGTGCACCAATTGCACCCCAAGCCAATAAATCATCAAAATAAGCTGTAGCCATCGGACTTAAAATTTCACTGGCAATAGGCAGACCCATTTCAATAATATTTAAATAAAGTTGGCGTGATTTTTCTAAGCCAAGTTGCATATTTGATGAACCATCAAGATTTGGGTCATATAAAAAACCTTTCCAACCAATTGTAGTACGTGGCTTTTCAATATATGCACGCATCACTAAAAAAATTTGATCTGAGATTTTACTTTGTATGTGTTTTAATTTTTCTGCATATTCGAGTGCTGCTTTTTCATCATGAATTGAACATGGTCCAGCAATGACCAGTAAACGAGGGTCTGTGCCATCAAGTATATTTTGTATGGTTTGGCGTTGTTCTGCGATTTGAATCGCCAGTGTATGGTTTAATGGAAATTTTCTTTTTAAATCATATGGTAAACTGAGTTCAATCTCTTGACTTTGATTTTGTTGTAAAGCGATATTTAAAGCATTCATGATGTATTCCTTTGGACTCTTCAGCAGTCCTCACTTTTATTTGAGCGTATGTGATCTATTCGAACGTGGAATCTGATTGTTCATCTGACCAAAATAAAACCAATAAAAGTTGCTAAAATATACGTTATTCAATGTCATCATGATGTTCTCCAAATTTCTCAAATCAAACGTTTATAAAGTAAAAGGCATAAAAAAACCTGATCGGTGTTGCCGATCAGGTATTAACTTTGATGGGCAACTATTTCATTGCCCGAACGACTTCAGGCAACTATTTAAAGAATTGCCAAAAATAATAAGAAGTAGCGATTACTGGTTGCTTTAACATCTTCATGTCGTTCATAAAATCTGTATTAAATTTACAATACTCCCTGTTCACAGACTTTACAAGCGTTTTTTCATGTTTTTGATGGATTGACGAAAATTGTTGATGTTTAAATTTAAGCAATTTTGTTGGAAAATATTCAATTCAACGAACTATTAACATTTAAGCCTAACTATTTTCATTAAATACTTTTAAAAACAGCTATTTAAAATAGTTAAAAGGTAATTTTAAATAACAGATCCCATTCGCTTCTGGCACTGGAAACTTTCCGCCTGCCATATTAATTTGAATGGCAGCTAAAATCAGTTTAGGCATTGATAACATTGCATCACGTTGTTCACGCATTGCAATAAATGCTTGTTTATGAACACCTATATGGATATGAATATTTTCCATACGCTGTGTTTTTATATCTGTTTGACACATATAGTTTTGCCTAGCGTTGGCCAATTGAGGTAAATAATCATGGCACAAATACATTCGTATATTTTCAGGTAATTTAAAAATTTGTTGCACAGAATCATAAAGTTGAGATGCACTTCCTTTGGGAAAATCACATCGAGCTGTTCCATAATCTGGCATAAACAACGTATCTCCAACAAATACAGCATCACCAATCACATAACTCAAACATGCGGGTGTATGACCTGGTGTCGGAATGTTATATGCCTCTAACGCCCCTATTTTAAAAACTTCTTGATCTTTAAATAGATAATCAAATGCTTGACGAGAATTTAATGCTTTAATATCAATATTATAAATATGCGAGAAAGTATCTTGAACAATCGCAATTTTTTCACTCATTGCAATTTGTCCGCCTAACTGCTCTTTTAAATATTGTGATGCCGTTAAATGGTCTGCATGAACATGCGTTTCAAGGATCCACTGTACTGTTAAATGCTGTTTTTGAATGTAATCAATGATTTGATCTGCATGATCGGTCGATGTCGTTGCTGACGCTGCATCATAGTCCAAAACACTGTCGATAATTGCACAACACTGCGTCTGAGGATCGCTAACCACATAACTAAAGGTATGGCTCGATTCATCAAAAAAGTCTTGCACCAATGGACGAATCATTGCTTATACTCCTGCGACCTGACGCTGGATCAATATACCAACTAACATGGCGACAATAAAATACAGCGCTTGTGTATAGCCCAAACCAATCAGTGTCAAGGCAGGTGCAGGACAAATCCCAGCTATTCCCCAACCTACACCAAAAATAAAAGCACCCGAAACTAAGTTTTGATCTAGTTGAGTCTTTTCAGGAAGCTGAATCGTTTCATTAAAAATCGTCACAGGCTTACGTATGGCTTTTTGAAAAGGAAAAAATGCCACAGCAATCGCGCCAAGCATTACAAATGCTAAACTGGGATCCCAATCTCCAAATAAGTCTAAAAAACCAATAACTTTGGCTGGATTTGACATGCCCGAAAGCATGAGTCCTATTGAAAATAATCCGCCAAAAACAAAAGCTAAAATATTTTTCATCATTTAACGCCTACCCAGTGACGAATAATATAAACCGTCATAAATCCAGCCGACATAAAAATACTCGTTGCAACAATAGAACGCTTAGATAAACGACTGATTCCACAAATCCCATGCCCACTGGTACAACCTGAGCCTAAACTTGTGCCAAATCCAACCAATAAACCCGAAAAAATTAAAAGTATTGGGCTAGTAACCACCATGGCAATGTGTGGTTTAAAAATCCATCCATAGAAAAATGGGGTGATCAATAAACCCAATAAAAACCATATTGCAGGTGTTTTAAACATAGTCTGTGGATTCAATACCTGAGCGATTAGACCACTCACCCCTGCGATGCGGCCATTGCAAAATAAGTAGCCTACAACAGATATTCCGAGTAAAAGACCACCTAAGAAAGCCAATAAATAATCATGCATGCTTTAAAATTCAAACAATATATGTTTTTATAATATATTTATTAATAAACTAATCAACTCATTTTCAATCTTTGAATATTTCATAGAGATAAAAGTGGCAATTATTAGATTGACCAATGCCTAATGCATTGAATCATCTCATTCTTTGTTTTGCACTAATTGGCCTCACAAATCTCTAAACTATCGATTATTTTTTGATAAAATTATGATTTTAAAAGCTTTATCTACGGTTCAATTTTATGCGTTTAATTATTCTTTTATTTATGTCTTTATTTAAGTTGTTTTTCAAACAGCAAATTTAAGTCATAAAAATTAGCTAAACTCTTCCAATACTTTATCGACAAACCATTTTGGAAAATATTCGATGGCTGGATTGAGTTTTAACATTTCTGCTTTTTCTATTTCGGCAATAAAGGCCGCTTTTTCACCATGACTTGAATTATCAAAAATATAGGCACGATCTGAGGCTTCGATCGCAGACATGAGCAAATCTAAACTACGATAATAACGTTCACGAATTTTTTGTTCTGGAACTGTATGACCACCCTCTTGCACACGATAATGTACTCGACCTATATTAATTTCAGGGTCTACCGTTGCAACATAATACAAATAGGTTTTAAATCCTTGTTTCTGCGCGTCCTTTAAAAAGTCGACTTTACTGATATGTGACATTACCGTTTCAAAGGTAAAACTGATCTTTAACCTGAGAAACTCCATTCTAATAAAATCAATAATTCGAGCACACAAATAGGAATCTATTTCTTGCTTCTCAAAATAAATAGAGCCATCGCTTAAAATTTGCGGATTAATTGATAATAATGGAATAAAATCAGTTGCTTGTTTACGTTTTTTCTGTTTTAAAAATTGAATCAGTGTATTTGTATTTAAATCGGGATGATAATTTTCTAATCTTAAAATTTGTGAATGCTTTAAATCTTTTTCTAATTCATCTGCATTTAAATAAGCCCCAATTTGATGAGGCGCTAAATAATCTTTAATCGTGCTTTTACCAGAACCATTTGGCCCCGCAAACATTCTAATTCTTGGTTGACGCATAGACGCTTATGCCATCACCTCTTGTTTATTTTTACGTTTTAACACGCTACGTTTAAGTTGCGGAACAACATAAGCTTTGGATAAATCTTTAACAATAACTTTTTCCCCATGTTGCACAGCGATCAATTTAAAATCTTGAGCATAAACAACTTGATGTTCTGATTGAATTGCATATTCAAATGCATTCGAAAAAGATTGAATGGCCAATTTAGGAATGGTTGCTTCTTCACGTAATGTGGTTTTCATCACTGTCATTGTTGTTGAAGTGCTCATATTCTACTCCAGCATCTAATTGTTAGATGTTTAGACCATCTTATCATAATCCATATTTTTGTCTATTTTGTAGCAGCTTTCAATTTATCCTAAATCTCACCAACTTTTACTGAGTAAGTAAAACTAGTTTATGTGATTACTTGGGATATGTATCAGGTGACCAAGATTGAGTACGTACTTGGTGAGTGAGCATCATTCCCAACATATCTACACTGTTCGCTT
Source organism: Acinetobacter piscicola (assembly GCF_002233755.1). Taxonomy (GTDB): domain Bacteria; phylum Pseudomonadota; class Gammaproteobacteria; order Pseudomonadales; family Moraxellaceae; genus Acinetobacter; species Acinetobacter piscicola. The sequence continues at coordinate 31,137 of NZ_KZ268706.1, forward strand.
GATTTGTTAATACAATAACACCTGTATTTGTTTCAGCATCTATAGATAGATAAGTTGCGTACCCTCCAACCATACCGTTGTGCCATACGATATTACGATTGCCAAAGAAACGATCTAAAAATGTGGGTTGCATCCAACCTATTCCTGTATTGCCACTGGCTTGAGTTTTACGCATTTCTTCAAATACTTTAGAACTAGCCCCTTTTTCTTCTAGATTGGCTTGAATAAATTTCAACATATCATCTGCATTAGAATAGAAACCACCTGCGCCTGCAAGAACTGGAAATGTCCATACAGGTGTAATATTTCCTTGAGAAGTATAACCTTGAGCTAATTTTTCCTGTGTTTGATATGTTGGGGGGATGACCGTTGCATCCATTCCAATAGGCGTTAAAACCATCTCTTTGACTAAAGACTCATAATCTTTACCAGTGACTAATTCAAGCACATGACCTAATAAGCCCATACCATAATTTGAATATTCAAATTGACCTGATTTGCGTTTATCTTCTGTTGTTGCAAGATAGCCAAATATGTCTTTTGAATGGAGATGACTATAAGGATCTAAGAGTAGATTTTCTTTATCTACTTGTTGTTGCACTTTTCTTTCTAACGATTTTGGAATACTGGGAAAGCCTGAAGTATGTGTAACGAGCTGCTTTAACGTGACATTTTTTGCATTTGATGAAAGTGGTATTTGATCTCCAATGAGTTCCTCCAAAGTATCATCCATGGATACAGCACCTTGATCACAAAGTGTCTGTAATAAAGATGCCGTGAAAAGCTTACTGATAGAACCTATTTGAAATATGGTTGTCGCATCGGGGGAAAGCTGACTTTCTTTAGCCACTGTTCCATATCCTTTGATAAAAGTACGTTTGTTTTTATAAACTCCAACGACAATACTTTGAAATTGCCCACCACGCATTGCTTTTTCAACCTCAACATCTATCGAGGCTTCAAGATTTTTACGATCAGCTATATGGTCTATTTTATACTTAAAATAAATAATTGATGATAAAACAATGACTAAAAGTAGTATTAAAATAATAGAAGTTATTTTCATTATAGATGCTCATTTTAATTTTGATAAAAATTTACATAAAAAGTGATTACATTATAAGCCAACTCAATTGTAGGCCAATTTTTTCTTAACAATCACATTAAGTAAAATATTCTGAACTTATCAATCCTTGTTACTATTTATCATCTAAAGACGAACAAAGTCGCTAAAAGACAACCTATAAAAGTGGCAGAAACGGTAGAGGCTATTTTACATACTATTAAAAGTCTAAAAGCTTAAACTCGATCAGAGAGCCGACTTTCGCGATAGACGATACTGATGAAAATTTGAGACTGATCTTTCCTTTATTACTGTTTTCTCCTTTATTTAAACAATACTCTTCTTGAACCTTGGTTATTTGAGCTTGGATTCATCTCATTTAAAAACATACAGTATATAATGCTGCGGTTATACTTGCTTAAACAACATGGAAAGTCGATATGTCTAATGATCTTGAAATTGATGTTATGCGGGAATCTGCATCATCTGTGGTCACCATTTTAAAATCTTTAGCCAATACAGATCGTTTACTCATTTTGTGCCATCTCGCTCAGGAAGAACTGAATGTTTCACAAATTGAAGAAAAGACTCAAATTAATCAGCCTACACTCTCTCAACAACTGACGATGCTACGTAAAAGTAATGTTGTTTCAACACGGCGTGATGGTAAGCAAATTTATTATTCGATTAAGGATGAGAAATTACATATTGTTTTAAACACCTTATACAACCTGTATTGCCCCGAGGCTTAGTTTTATTAAATTATTTTTAATAACAACCACATAGATAAGTTAAGTTTAATTTTAACTGCTTTCTTAGCATTTTTTATGCATAATATATATGAAATTATGATAATGAAAATGTAATGCCCATTCCTAAGTTTCAACTGAGTAAAATTCTCCCTGCATGGCTATGGCTTCAGGACTATAGTGCCCCAAAATTTAGAGCGGATTTGCTTGCAGCACTGATCGTGATTGCGATGCTTGTACCGCAAGGTATGGCTTATGCAATGGTTGCAGGTTTGCCACCTGTCATGGGTTTATATGCCAGTATCTTACCCATGATCGTCTATGCCTTGATCGGAGGAAGCCCAACGCTGTCTATAGGCCCTGTCGCACTGATTTCCATGATGACCTTTGCAACGCTTGAACCTTTATATGAAGTCGGTTCACCTGTGTATATTCAAGCAGCATGTTTATTGGCATTACTGGTCGGCATACTTTCAACGTTATTGGGTATTTTCAGATTTGGATTTCTAATTCGCCTCATCAGTCACCCTGTCATTAAAAGTTTTATTATTGCTTCTGCACTGTTAATTGCACTGAGTCAGGTTAAATTTATACTCGATGTACCATTAAAATCAGGCGATATCATCGAGTTTTTCCAAAGTGCATGGCAATACTTAGCATTGATGAATATGGCAACGGTTATCTTTGGAATTGGCTCAATTTTATTTTTAATTTATGTTCCTAAATTATTGAATTCAGAGTTTTTTAAATCATTTTCAAATGCCATTCAATTTTGGGTTAAAGCACTGCCTTTATTGTTGGTTTTTATTTCGATTGGTTTGGTGCAATTCTTTCATATCGATCAATTGGGTATTAAAACGGTTGGAGAAATTCCTTCAGGATTTCCCCCATTAACCATGCCGTTTTGGAGTTGGGACTTAGTTTTAAAGCTTCTACCCGGTGCAGCGATGATCACCATGGTCAGTTTTGTTGAATCCATTTCAATTGCCCAAGCAACTGCTTTTCAACAACGTAGTGAACTGAATAGTAATCAGGAACTGATTGCACTTGGTTTGGCAAATATCAGCGCAGGAATCAGTGCTGCATTCCCAGTAACAGGTAGTCTATCTCGGACTGTTGTCAATGCCGATGCAGGTGCGAAGACGCCCATGGCAGGTGTTTTATCTTCAATCTTTATTGTGATTGTCAGTTTGTATTTTACAGGGGTGTTCAAAGAATTGCCTCTGGCGATCCTCGCTGCAACAATCATGGTTTCGATTTGGAAATTGGTCGATTTTAAACCCTTTATTGAAACGTGGCGCTATTCAAAAGCGGATGGTATCGCGATGTGGGTGACCTTTTTCGGTGTATTGTGTATTGATATTTCGACAGGTTTAATCATTGGTATTGTTTCTACCTTTTTATTATTGCTATGGCGGATTAGCCGACCACATATTGCTGTCATTGGTTTAGTTGAAGGCACACAGCATTTTAGAAATATTTCTCGTCATGATGTTTTAACCAGCGCCAATATTGTGTCTATTCGTATTGATGAAAATTTAACCTTTTTAAATGTCAATACCCTTAAAGAATTTGTGATTTCTGAAGTGAGTAAAAATCCTGATTTACATCATGTGGTGATCAATTGCTCCAGTATTAGCAATATTGATTTAAGCGCTTTGGAAACCTTAGAAGAAATTAACCATGAATTGGATAAACTCAAAATTCAATTACATTTATCTGAGGTAAAAGGCCCTGTCATGGATCGTCTTAAGCAGTCAAATTTGATTAATGAACTCAGTGGCAAGGTTTTTTTAACACATTACCAAGCCATGCATAAATTGGATGCTCAGAGTTTTCATCAGATTTGATTCAATGAAATGGATTGATTTAAAAGCATTTTTTATATTTAATTTTGAAAAAACTTGTATATTTTTTAATACCTTACTTTTTATCTCAAAATTGTATTTTTTATGTGAACCTGTTTAGGTATAGAATAGTCAGCTTGTTTATTGATTTTAGGCCAGTTTAGGCATTTAAGGTTCGCATATGTTCACTGCCCTAGCACGTTTAAGTTTAGTTAGTCGTATTCTCATTGCTATTATTTTGGGCTTTTTAGTTGCCTATCTTTTTCCAAGTTCTGCTGAATATTTTAATATTTTGGGTGAATTGTTTATTAAGGCTTTGAAGTCTGTAGCGCCTATTCTCGTTTTTGTATTGGTTACCGCATCGATTGCCAATTTTAAAGTAGGTCAAGGTGCAGGAAACCTTAAACCTATTCTTGGGTTATATGCAATTGGGATGCTTTTGGCAGCACTGAGCGCTATGGTTGCAAGTATGGCTTTTCCAAGTACTTTAATCTTTACCCATGCATCCGATGCAGCGTTGCAACCACCGGGTAGTGTCGCGGAAGTACTGAAAAATCTTTTATTGAGTTTTATCTCCAATCCAATTTCAGCATTAGATCAAGCCAATTTTATTGGTATTCTTGCTTGGGCTGTGGGTTTAGGTGCTGCACTTCGTCATGCATCTGACACGACCAAACAAATGATTATTGATGTTGCAGGTGCGATTGACTCGATTATCCGTATTGTTATTGCCTTTGCACCTGTAGGTATTTTTGGTCTAGTTGTTGCAACTTTTGCACAAGCTGGCTTAGAAACACTTAAAAACTATGCACAATTGATCGCAGTCCTTATTGGTACAATGATTTTTGTGGCGCTAGTTATTAACCCACTCATTGTTGCTGTAGTCATGCGTAAAAATCCATATCCTTTGGTTTTAAAATGCTTAAGAGAAAGTGGTATTACGGCATTCTTTACACGTAGTTCTGCCGCAAATATTCCTGTAAACCTTGATCTTGCAAAACGTCTTGGTGTTTCAGATGCAACTGCCAATGTTGCCATTCCATTAGGTGCAACGATCAATATGGCAGGTGCAGCTGTAACGATTACCGTACTCACGCTAGCAGCTGTAAATACACTGGGTATTCAGGTAGATATGGTTACCATGATTATTCTTTCTGTTGTTTCTGTAGTAACCGCATGCGGCGCTTCAGGTGTAGCAGGTGGATCATTATTACTGATTCCTGTTGCATGTGGTTTATTTGGCATTCCTTCAGAAATCGCAATGCAAGTGGTTGCGATTGGTATGGTGATCAGTGTTTTACAAGATTCAACGGAAACAGCGTTAAACTCTTCTACTGATGTCTTATTTACAGCAGCCGTAGATCTTTCTAAAAAGTAATACATCACAGGTGTAGAATAAAAAGAAGGGTTTATGCCGTTACAGCGCTTACCAATTTGGATTCAATTCGCTGCTTTCATGCTTGCAGTCAATGCAGGCATGATTAATGTTCTCGGTTTAATCACTGTTCTACACCAATCGATTTCCCATATGACAGGTAATACCAGTTTATTGGCGCAAGCCATTATTCTGCATCAAACAGATACGATTATTTATCTGTTTTGGGTGATTTGTAGTTATGTGCTTGGCTCAAGTTATAGCGGTTTCATTCTAGGAAATAGTCATTTCCAACTGGGCCGTAGATATGGTATTCCGCTCAGCCTTGTCGCATTCTTTATACTACTTTGCTGGTTGTTTATTCCACAATACCCAAGATATGCATTGTTATGGGCAAGTGCTGCAATGGGTGTGCAAAATGCGATGGTGAGTCATTATAAAGGCACGATTATTCGTACTACGCATTTATCAGGTGTATTGACCGATTTAGGTTTAGCATTGGGCTATTTATTTCGTGGATTGAATGCTGAAAAACGCCGAATTACCCTACATTTATTGATTCTTCTTGGATTTTTTCTTGGTGGAATCATTGCCAGCGTGCTACATCCTTATTTACAATTGAATGCATTTCTTATTCCTGCGGGATTAAGCCTAATTTTAAGTTTAGTGTACTGGCTTATTTATTTTCGATATCGCTCAATACACAGTTAATGGTTGGTTATTAATATGGTTAAAAATGCATTGCAGGCTCAGTTGCTTAAAGCCGGCTTAGTTGATAATAAAAAAGCAAAGAAACTGTCTAAGCAAGCACAGCACGAACAACGTACTGGGCAAAGCAATGAAGCTGAAATCAAAGCTAAGATTGAACAAGACAAGCAAGAAAAACTATCAAAAGACCAAGCCTTGGACTTAGAAAAGAAAAAAATATTGGATGAAAAAGCACTGAAGGCATCAATCATGCAAATGATTTCGCAGCATAAAATCAGAGATACAGATGGTGAATCGGTTTATCAATTTATTGATGGTTCGGTTAAAAAAATCTATATCAATCAGCAAGTTTATAATGCCTTGGTCTCTGGAAGCTTAGTGGTTGCTAACGATGCTGATGGTTATGCTATTTTACCAAAAGCTTTGGCCGATCGTATCAATGACAAAATGACCGGTTTTATTATTGTAAATAATTCAGAGAAAAATGAACAAACTACAGATGAAGAAGATCCATACGCAGCTTATGTTATTCCAGATGACTTAATGTGGTAATTCACCATCAATATAAGATGACTAAACCTAGTGATTGAAATTCACTAGGTTTTTTTATTTTTCAAGAAATAAAATACTGAATAATATGCTTAAACATTTACAATCTAGTTTGCTTTTTCAATACAAAACGAATAAATACAAAACTCATTTTAATTTCACAGCAAAAAAATGCAAAATAAATCATTAAAATAAATGAATGACACTGCTATGCAAATCTTAAAATACTTTATCGCAAGCACTATCCTTACAACGTCATTACACTGCCATGCCACTGTAGGTGGTGGACAACATATTGAAATATTAGGTTATGAAGTAAAAGAGCAGAAACTTTATCTTTTAAGACATTATGAAGATGGTCGTGGTCGTTTGCCACAATTGTATTATTACCAATTCAACAGTAAAACACCTGAAAAACCAATTGAAGTTCGATCACTGTATATCAATCCAAAGACTCAAAAAGTTGATTATGATCAAGACGGTGTTCAGTTTGAAAAAGATTTAACTAAAATTAGGAAACGTTTAACACCTTTGATTGTAGGTAATGCAAAGACTGCAAAAATACAAATCTTGAATCAGAGCAAAACACAAATTCCCTCTTGGTATGATCCTTCTGAAAAAATTACCGAGTATAAAACCACATATAAAGTCACGAGTCCTTCATATCAGAGTAAAAATCAAATAGCGGTAAATTACGATAACAAATTAAAAATTACTCAGAATTTTATCATTCCTAAACAGAATAAAATGTTGATCGTGATTCAATATTTAGGCATCCCTTTTGAAACAGGCTATAACATTGAAGATCCTGTTTTATTACTTCCTAAGAAATAAGGAACTTAAACACATGCCTCAATATTTACTAGGATGGGTTTATTTTTCATAGAATAAAAATGAGTAAAGCCTCACAAGAGGCTTTTACAATAAAACAAACCAATAGTTTGTTTTATCTATTTGTCCAATCGTTAAATTACTTAATTTATAACAACCATGTTCTTCTAAAACTTTAGAAAATTTATCTTCTGTGCTTCCAATATCTTCCGTATAGAAGATTCCTAGGGTCCATACACTTCTTATATCGTCATTTGACATTCTGACTTTTGAATACTTGTCTAAATCTAATAACATTTTTTTTAAACAACTGACTGGTTTCACATCCTGTTTAAACTCTAGCGCCATGTATTCATCAAGTTTCCAACCCTTTTTTCTAATTAAAAAATCTGGTTTTAATTTCAATTTAATTTTTTCTTTTCTTCGGTCATATTCATAACTAAACTCCCTATACCACTCAGGTTGATCATCAAATCCATTTAAAAAATATGCAAATTCAATTTGTAACCAAATTTCCCAACCGGTAATATTGCTACTTTGAATAATTTGAAATTTTTTCTTAATTTCTTTTTCTTTAAAAAACTTAGCAGCAATATCTAAAATATATTCTTGATCTTTAGTCATTTTTCCCTCGAATTATATAAATTTATTTATTAATAACTATTTTCATTTTATTATGATGCACAAAAAAATAGCTACAACATACTTATATTGTAGCTATCCTAAAAAATCAAACTTTTTAAATTTATTTAAGCAGCTGAACGCTCTTCAATTGGTACAACTTTACGCAATTCTGGACCTGTATATTCAGCACTTGGACGAATAATACGGTTATCAGCACGCTGTTCCATGACATGAGCAGCCCAACCCGTAACACGTGACATCACGAAAATTGGTGTAAACAATTTGGTTGCAATATCCATGAAGTGATATGCAGATGCATGGAAGAAGTCAGCATTACAGAAAAGTTTCTTCTCGCGCCACATCACTTCTTCACAACGTACAGAAACAGGATAAAGCACTGTATCGCCAACTTCTTTTGCTAAACGCTCAGACCAAATTTTGATAATGCCGTTACGTGGATCATTGTCTTTATAAATCGCATGACCAAAGCCCATGATTTTTTCTTTACGCTCAAGTTTACCAAGCATTTCACGCTCAGCTTCTTCTGGAGACGTCCAGTTTTCAATCATTTCCATCGCAGCTTCATTGGCTCCGCCGTGTAATGGACCACGTAGTGAACCAATCGCACCCGTAATACATGAATGCATATCTGACAATGTTGATGCACATACACGTGCAGTGAATGTTGATGCGTTAAACTCATGCTCTGCATAGAGAATTAACGAAACATTCATCACTTGCTCATGCAATTCATTTGGTTTTTCACCACGAAGTAAATGCAAGAATTGAGCACCGATAGAATCATCATCTGTATTTTCTTCAATACGTACGCCATCATGACTAAAACGATACCAATAACAAATGATTGCAGGCAGTGTCGCTAAAATACGATCGGCAACATCTTGTTGTTCATCAAAAGATTGCTCAGTTTCTAAATTACCGAGCATTGATACGCCTGTACGCATCACATCCATCGGATGTGAATCTGCAGGAATACGCTCTAAGACTTCTTTTAAAGCTTGCGGTAATTGGCGAAGTGATTTTAGTTTAGCTTTATAAACTGTTAACTGCTCTGCTGTTGGTAATTCACCAAAGAAGATTAAATAGGCAACTTCTTCAAATTGGCAGTTTTCAGCTAAATCTTGCACATCATAACCACGATAAGTTAAGCCTGCACCGCTTTTACCAACGGTTGAAAGTGCTGTTTTACCTGCAACTTGACCACGCAATCCTGCGCCTGTAAGTACTTTTCCTTCAGCCATTTTATTATTTCTCCTGGGTGAATAGTTTATCTAATGTATTTTCAAAAGTATGATAATCAAGGAATTCGTAAAGTTCTTTACGCTGTTGCATTGTGTCCAATACATTCACTTGTGTACCGTTTTCACGAATTGAGCGGAAAACTTCAAGCGCAGCTTTTTGCATTGCACGGGTTGCCGAAAGTGGGTACAACACCATACGAATGCCCTGTTCCGCCAATTCATCTGTGGTGTAATAAGGTGTATCACCAAACTCTGTGATATTTGCCAATACAGGAACCCCGACTGCATCACATACGGTTCTGTACATAGTAATATCAGTCATCGCCTCTGCAAAAATTGCATCCGCACCCGCTTCTACACATGCGCATGCACGGTCAATCACTGCTTGTAGACCTTCTTTTTGTAAGGCATCTGTACGCGCCATGACAACAAAATTAGAGTCAGTTTTCGCATCTACCGCAGCTTTAATACGATCAACCATTTCTTGTTGAGAAACAATTTCTTTATTTGGGCGGTGACCACAGCGTTTTTGTGCCACTTGGTCTTCAATATGAACGGCCGCAGCACCTGCGCTAATCATTTGTTTTACTGTACGTGCAATATTAAATGCACCACCCCAACCTGTATCGATATCGACTAGTAATGGTGTATCTACACGTTCTGTAATACGACGTACATCTTCTAAAACATTATCCAGACTGGTCATACCTAAATCAGGTAAACCGTAAGAATAGTTCGCAACACCCGCACCCGAAACATAAATCGCCTTGTAACCGACTTGTTTCGCCATCATTGCTGCATAAGCATTGACTGTACCGATGATTTGTAATGGTTTTTCCACTTCGAGAGCTTGTCTAAATCTTAAGCCTGCAGATGTCTGTTCTGTCATATTCCCTTCCACAGCGGTCACTTTTCTATTGAGTTCTGAACATAGCCATAATGCTTACTTCCAAAATGGCTATTCCCTGAGTGTACATAAAACTTTAGGTAAAGAAAAATGAATTTTGATTCATTTTTTTAATATTTTGATTTTATTGACTATTATTTTTCATTTTCATATTGCTTAAGATATTTATTGACATCTTTGCTATACTCGTAGCAACCCATTTATTTGAAGCAGTATTTTAAATTTTATGCACAACGACTTAACGCAAATCGGAACCTTATGCTGTGATTTACCACAAACTAAACGTGGTCATGAACGCCGTCTTGCATTATTGCTCAGTGCCAATGAACTGTTTCTCGATCGCGGTTATGATGCAGTTTCTTTAGATGATATTGTCCAGCATGCTGGTGGTTCTAAAGCTTCAATTTATAAATATTTTGGTAATAAAGAAGGCTTATTTACTGCAATTTGTGATTATCGCCGTGAGCAGTTTTTTAAAGATATTTGTGTGCCATTTAATTTTAATACCGATGATTTACGTTTATATCTCATTCAAACCTTAATGAATTTTAAAAAGCATTTGGTCATCCCAGAAAATGCAGCTTTTATCCGTCTAATTTTAGAGCAAACGCAAAGAAGCCCTAAATTAGCGACATATATTCATGAACAAGGGCCAAAACATATTCAATCGGCAATTGCTCATACACTTGCTAGAGCAGATGAATTAGGTCTTATTCATTGTAAACAACCTATTTATTCTGCTCAGTTTTACTTTGGTATTATTCGCAATATTGAATGGTATGTACTTATGAATGTTGGCGTTCAAGAAGATGAACAAGAAGTGTACAACTATATCAGTTATTGCGTAGATCGCTTCTTAGAAGGTCATCAAAAGATTTAGTTTTTTTGCATTTCTCTTTTCTTATAGTATATTAGCTTCTTGCTGTTTTTTATTCATCAACAACCAACAATACATTGTTGGTCAATACCTATTTGACTTTGACCTATCAATTATTGTGGAGTAACCATGGCTCTACGACATTTTCTTACCCTGCGTGACTTATCTACTGCTGAATTAAATCGCATCATCGAACGTGCTCAAGAATTAAAGCGAAAACAACATCAACATGAGGTTTTTCAGCCTTTTGTCGGCAAAGTGATGGGCATGATTTTTGAAAAGTCGAGCACACGTACTCGTGTATCTTTTGAAGCAGGTATGAATCAGTTTGGTGGTAGTGCTATTTTTCTATCTTCACGCGATACCCAATTGGGTCGTGGTGAACCGATTGAAGATTCTGCACGTGTTATTTCAAGCATGCTTGATATTGTGATGATCCGTACTTTTGGACATGACATTGTTGAACGTTTTGCAGAATACTCAAGTGTACCAGTGATTAATGCTTTAACAGATGATCATCATCCTTGCCAATTGCTTGCAGATGTACAAACTTTTGTTGAGCATCGTGGCCCAATCAAAGGCAAAACCATTGCTTGGATTGGCGATGGCAATAATATGTGTAACTCATATATTGAAGCAGCGCATATGTGGGGCTTTAAGCTTAAAATTGCATCACCAAAAGGTTATGAACCTAAACCTGAATTCCTTTCAGAGTTTGCACATTGTGTTGAACTGGTGGATTCTGCTGAAGATGCAGCAGTAAATGCTGACTTGATCGTAACTGACGTTTGGGCAAGCATGGGACAGGAAGAAGAACAAAAGATTCGTGAAAAAGCATTTGCTGACTACCAAGTGAATGAAAAGTTGATGGATTTAGCTCATCCTGATTGCTTGTTTATGCATTGCTTACCTGCGCACCGTGGTGAAGAAATTTCAGAAAACATGCTTGATCATAAAAACGCTGTGGTTTGGGATGAAGCAGAAAATCGCTTACATGCACAAAAAGCCTTGGTTGAATTTTTGTTGAATGAGCATTTAAAGCAAGATTAATTGCAATTTACCTATACATGCTTTATTTATGATCAGTAAAAGTTATGTATAGGTAAAATTTTGAATACTACAAATCAACCTATTGTTTTTGTTGCAGGTGCGACAGGTGCCATCGGTTATAAGCTTTGTTTAATTTTAAAACAGCATAATTATAATGTTTTTGGTTCTACTCGTTCTGAAAATAGAGCAAATTTCCTAGATGCTATAGGTGTTCAACCTGTAATCGTTGATGTTTTTAATGAAAATCAGCTCATCAATAAAATTAAAACAATTTCACCTCAATATATTATTCATCAATTAACTGATTTGCCCTATGGTTTAAATCCAACGCTCATGTCTGAAGCAAGGGTTCGCAATGCTAAACTGCGAGAAATTGGCACACAAAATTTAATCAAAGCAGCGCAAACCGTTTCATGTGAAAAGTTTATTGCACAAAGTATCGCCTTTGCGCATGAGCCACATTTAACACATATCAATGAAGATACTGCATTAGCAGTGAATTCTGATAATGAAATTCTTCGAAAGAATGCTGAAAGTATTGCCAACATGGAATTACAAATTGAAAATAGTGGTTTAAAAAGTGTAATTTTAAGATATGGTAAACTTTACGGCGCTGCTACAGGCTGTGAACCAATTGGACATGGTCGTATTCATGTCGATGCCGCTGCTTATGCTGCCTTTCTTGCCATAAATGCTGGCGAAGGTATTTTTCAAATCATTGAAAATGATGGTGTTTATAGCTGTAAAAAAGCTCAAGAGATTTTAGGTTTTGATTCATCTTATCGTTGGAAATTTTAGCAATTTATAAAAACTTTCCGTATACTAAAACCATATATTAATTAAGTGTATTATTCCAATGAATTTCAAAATAATTTCTCAAATTTCAGTCACTTTATTTGTTCTTTTCTCAATGTCTACCCATGCAACTGAACTCGACAATTATTTGGTTCAGAAAAATTTGATCGATCAAAATTATAAAATTAAAGATAAAAAGAACTTAAATGATGTATTAACTGCGTTGAGTGAAGAAGATTCACGTGTATTACCTGTGCAAATTGACCAAAATACGCTCATTGAAAAGATCGATTTATTTCATGATCATATTGATCTACAAGGAATTATTACATCAGCAGATTTTAATCAATTCGCAAATAGTGTTGGAAAAGAACAGATTCAAAGCTTACTGATCAAAAGTATGATTGAAAACTGTGATTTAATATTTGAGAACGAATTCCAAAGAAAAAATCCTTATTATGTGAAAATGAAATTGGTTTCAGATCATAAAAGTTATGAACTTAAAATTAACAATAACCAATGTAAGTTTTAATTGATCACCTATTGGCTTTGTTGTCTCATACATTCGACTAATTGCATATTCTGCTAAATTATTGTATTTAAAAATTAATATTTTTTAACCATTTAAAATCGATTAGTTTTCAGTATGCCTGAATATTTAACCATTCTGTCATATTGAAATCTTACTATGCCTACAAAGTCTTTTAGATAGTTTCAAATGACGCAGATCATGCCCGCTTTAAACAGTTTTCAACACAGTTCAACAACCTATATAAATCGTGAAATTTCACTTCTAGCATTTCATCTACGAGTTTTAGCGCAAGCAAAAGATACCAACCACCCGCTATTAGAGCGCTTAAACTTTTTAATTATTTTTTCAAGGAATTTAGATGAATTCTTTGAAATACGTGTTGCGGGTTTAATGAAACAAATTGACCTGAATAGTATAACGACGGCGCCTGACGGCATTCCCAATGAAGTCATTTTGCAACAAATTTCTGAAAATACGCATCAGGCCATTCAAGACCAATATGACACATTGAATCAGGTTTTATTGCCACAGTTGGAAGAATACGGCGTTAAATTTATTCAATACAACAACATCCAAAAAAAGCATTTAGAATGGATTAAAAATTACTTTTTTAAACAAGTTCAACCTGTTGTTACGCCAATTAGTCTTGATCCTGCGCACCCTTTTCCACGTTTGGTAAATAAAAGCCTGAATTTTATCGTCACCCTTGAGGGTAAAGATGCTTTTGGACGTCAGATTGAATTGGCGATTGTCCCTGCTCCACGTTCGTTGCCTCGAATTGTTCGTTTGCCTGATGAACTAAGCAATGGCGAAGAGCATTACATTTTATTATCAGCCATTATTCAACAGCATATTAATGATTTATTTCCAGGCATGACTGCAACAGGTTGTTATCAATTTCGTGTTACACGTAATGCTGATTTAACACTGGCTGCGGATGTAGATGATTTAGCTGTCGCTTTAAAAGATGAGTTGTCTTCTCGTCGTTTTGGTCGTGCCGTTCGCTTAGAAATTGCCAATAATTGTCCAGACTCGATCAACTCCTATTTATTAGAACAATTCGATTTAGATCCGCAACATTTATATCAGGTCAATGGGCCTGTGAATTTAACTCGTTTAATCGCAAATTTTGATATTCCAGAATTACGTTTTAAGCCTTTTCAAGCTGTCATTCCAAAAGCATTACGTAATCCACACAAAATCTTTGAAGTATTAAGCAAGCAAGATGTGTTGTTGCATCATCCCTTTGATTCTTTTCAACCTGTGATTAATTTACTCAAAGAAGCAGCCAAAGATCCAAACGTACTTGCAATTAAACAGACTTTATATCGTAGTGGCCCAGACTCGGAAATTGTTCAAGTTCTGGCTGAGGCTGCACGTAATGGTAAAGAAGTTACCGCGATTATTGAATTGCGCGCTCGTTTCGATGAAGAGTCTAATATTATCGTTGCCAATATTTTACAAGAAGCCGGTGCTGTCGTGGTTTACGGCATTGTAGGCTATAAAACCCATGCCAAAATGATTTTAATTGTGCGACGTGAAGGTGAAAAATTAAAACGTTATGTACATCTTGGTACAGGGAACTACCATGCAGGCAATGCTAAAATGTATACCGATTATGGATTGCTCAGCACTGAGCCTGATCTTTGTGAAGATGTACATAAAATCTTCCAAGAGCTTACAGGTATGGGACGTATGGCAAAGTCTAAAAAAATGTTCCATGCACCATTTACTTTGCATGCTCAATTACTACAATTGATTGAAAATCAAATCGTTTTCGCAAAATCAGGTCAATCTGCACGTATCATTATCAAAGTCAATGCTTTGACTGAGCCTAAACTGATTGCTGCTTTATATAGAGCATCTCAGGCTGGTGTTAAAATAGATCTTATTATCCGTTCAATTTGCTGTTTAAGACCACAAATACCAGATTTGTCTGAAAATATTAAAGTTCGTTCAATCGTAGGACGCTTTTTAGAACATACACGGGTTTATTATTTTCAAAATGGTGGAGATGAAAAGCTGTATTGTTCAAGTGCAGACTGGATGGGGCGTAATTTATTCTCACGTGTGGAAACTTGTTTCCCTGTTGAAGACAAAAAACTGAAAAAGCAGATTATTGAGTTTGGCTTACTCAATTATTTAAAAGACAATACCCGAGCTTGGGAATTGGACAGCAATGAACAATGGCACGTTGTTCGCCCTAAAAAAGATGAAGAAGCTTATATTGCTCAACAAATATTAATGCAACAACGTGTGATTCCAACCACCGCTTAAATTAACTTAAGCTATTGGGTTTTATTGAGTAAACCCGATATATCGAGAATACCCTTCTATACCTAAACTCATTTTATAAATTAAATAGTTAGGATAAGTAGAATGGGTTAATTCACTCAAAATATTTAGACCTTGATCATCATGTGCATGGATCTCATCAACACTGCGTTGCATCGTATTTTCAAATTCATCAGAGATATATTCAAAACCTAAGTCCATCGCAATAAACAATGTGTGTTCACACGGCTGAATATATTGTTCTTCATTCCAATCAATAACAGCATGCTGACAATGTGGGCATGTAACATTTTCTTGATAATTTTCTAATGTAATCAGTTGAAATGGCATAACGTTTGGAACAAAATAAAATTATATTTTAAACGAGTTTGTAAAAATTAAATACTCGTATTAAACATATGCTTCAATAACTCTAATGATTTTGATATTTATAAAGAAAGATAAGGATATTATGTCAACAATTGAAAAAGCAATTGCTTTAGCGGCTCGTAAACATTCAGGTCAAAAAGATAAAGCTCAACAACCCTATATTTTCCACCCACTCAGACTCATGTTTAAAGTTAAAACGACTGACCAGCAAATCGTTGCTGTATTGCATGATATTTTAGAGGATACAGATACCACCGTAGTCGATCTGATTTCTTTAGGATTTAGTCAAGTTATTGTCGATGCAATTTTGGCACTGACTAAAAAAGAAGGTGAATCTCGTATTGAAGCAGCCTATCGTGCTGTAAAAAATCCAATTGCAAGAGTCGTTAAACTTGCAGATGTTACAGATAATATGGATTTAACACGGATTCCTCAGCCAAGTGCCAAAGACTGGCTACGCTTGGAAGAATATAAAAAAGTTCAATACATTCTGCTTACAGCAACAGTATAGTTTTAATGTGTAGGCTTTTGATTAAGTTTACTTTATTGACACAATTTAAAATTGACTTTTTGCAACAATCAAGTTTAATAACAAGTTATTGTTGCAATTATGGAATATATTAATGCTCTCCGATTTAGATGATTTTTACTGTTTTGGCTTAGTCGTTGAGCATGGTGGATTTAGTGCAGCTGAACGTGCAACAGATATTCCCAAATCAAAGTTGAGTCGTCGTGTCTATAATTTAGAAGAAAAATTAGGTGTTCGGCTCATTCAACGCAGTTCACGCCATTTTGCTGTAACAGATATCGGCATGAATATTTATCGTCATGCACAAGTGATGATGAATGCAGCGCAGTCTGCACATGATTTAGTTGATCATTTAAGTGAACAACCACGCGGTGTGATCAAAGTCAGTGTTCCTGTTTCTATTGCACAAAATGAACTTTCAAAGATATTACCTGATTTTTTAAAGACTTATCCTGAAATTAAAGTACAACTCTTGGTCAGTAATCGCCGCGTAGACATTGTGAATGAAGGCTTTGACATCGCTTTACGTGTTCGTGCCAATTTAGATGATGATCCAAGTTTAGTATTACGAAAATTTGCACATATAGAACAACATTTATTTGCAAGCCAAGCCTATTTAAATGAATACGGAATGCTTAAAAAGCCTGAAGATTTAACTGAACATCGTATTTTAAGTATGGTAGATGAACATTTAGATCAGCAAATGGTGTTACATGATGACCAAAATCAGACTCAAAAAATCCGAATCAATCCTATTCTAATGGGTTCAGACCTCATGATGTTGGCTAAATTGGCCAGTCAGAATTGCGGTATTGCTTTACTTCCCGACACGATTGCCAATGATTATGCTTTAACTGGTGAATTGGTACGTGTACTCCCAGACTGGAAAGCACCACATGGTATCTTCCATGCCGTTTATCCATCTCGTCGCGGTTTACTACCTGCTGTACGTGTTTTCATCGATTATTTGGTTGAACATTTAAGTCGATATTAACGCTATTATGACTTATTATCCTAATCGTTTGATCGTCAATTAAATACAATTTCGTTTGGTTTTATTGTCAAAGATGGGCAGGAATGAGTGTCCATCCTTCCCTATTTTTGATACCATCGCTACTGCTTAATTCCAGTGTTTTCTTGATTTTTATGACTTCATCTTATCAACAGCAGCTTGATGCCAAAATTGAACGAATCCAAACTCAATTTGCAGAATTCAATCCACCATCTTTAGAAGTTTTTGCTTCACCTGAGCAACATTTTCGGATGCGTGCAGAATTCCGTATTTGGCATACTGATGATGATATGTTCTATGCCATGTTTGAGCGTGATGCAGATCAGCAAAAAACTGTAGTTCGTATTGATGAGTTTCCTATTGCAGATCAAAGTATTAACACACTTATGCCAATCTTATTGGCAGAGTTAAAAAATAATACACTGCTTTCTAAACGTCTGTTTGAAATTCATTTTCTAGCGACACTTAAAGGTGAAATGCTGGTTTCGCTGATTTATCGTGCGCCATTAACTGAAGAATGGGAAACCTTAGCCAAACAACTGGCTGAAAAGCTGAATATCAAATTAATTGGTCGCAGCCGTGGTGAAAAAGTTATTATCAGTGATGAGTTTGTGGTTGAAGAATTGCAAGTTTTTGACCGTAAATTTCAATATAAACAAATTGAAAGTAGTTTTACCCAACCGAATGCTCAAGTCTGCCAAAAGATGTTGGAATGGGCATGCGATAGCGTAGAGGAATCTAATCAAGATTTACTCGAATTGTATTGTGGTAATGGTAATTTTACCCTACCTTTATCTTTAAAATTCAATCGTGTACTTGCAACTGAATTGGCTAAATCCTCTGTGTATGCCGCACAATGGAACATCGAAAAAAATAACATTGAAAATATCCAAGTAGCACGACTTTCTGCTGAGGAATTTACCCAAGCTTATAATGGTGAACGAGAATTCCGTCGTCTACAAGAAGCCGAAATTAATATTCAAAGCTACAATTTTGACAGCGTGTTTGTAGACCCTCCACGCGCAGGAATTGATGATGATAC
Source organism: Acinetobacter piscicola (assembly GCF_002233755.1). GTDB lineage: Bacteria > Pseudomonadota > Gammaproteobacteria > Pseudomonadales > Moraxellaceae > Acinetobacter > Acinetobacter piscicola. The sequence goes on from NZ_KZ268706.1 coordinate 49,553, forward strand.
TTTAAAACTATTACAAGGTTTTAATCGCATTCTCTATATTTCATGTAATCCTGATACTTTACATGACAATTTAAAAACTTTACTTAAAACACATCAAATCGTGAAATTTGCAATGTTTGATCAATTCCCATACACACATCATGTTGAGTCTGGTGTTCTTTTAGAAAAAATTTAAACAATTTATTACAACAATCACAATGCCGATAAACAATTCGGCATTGTTGTAAATTTAAATTAAATACATAAATATCAATACATTGAGATCTATTAATTTTATAATTACTATTTAAATGCATGGATAGAAAATTAAAATTATTGCCAATTTCATACCCAATTGCTTCTTCTCTAAACGCATATCTCTTGTATTTTCAAAAAAAAAGATTATATTTCGAACTATGTTAGGTTGCATATGAAAGGCTCTATGAGTTTTTGGCAAAAGCTGTTTATGGCAGAAGATACACTGCAAAATGAACACAAGAATCAAATTGCATGTGTTGAAAATGATTGTTCTTGTAAATCCAATGATCAACTTTTATTAGCATTATCAAATGCGACAGATCAAGATGTGATTATCGGTATTAAAAAAGTATTGATCTCACGTGGTTTCAGTAAGAAAGAACTCAACCAATTACAACATCCACCGATTCAATAGTCATGGATGATGGTACAGAAAAGCATTCAGTTTACTGGATGCTTTTTTATTGTCTTGAGTTCTTGAAAACTATAGATACTGTCCGAAAATCCCCCCGTAAATACGTCAGCCTTCCCCTTATTTAAACATTTCAAAAATGATTCACTAAAACAACTAAAACATTTCCATAAATTTAAATAAAACTGAAGCTTAACAATGATTTTGAGCTTGGCTTTTTATTTAAATAGATTTTTGAGCAATCACAAAAATACATTCAAGGACAGAACTGTATGCAAACCAGACCACTTATTCTCAGTATGATAAGTATATTCGCAAGTACATATTGCCATTCAGCAGCGATGGATCAATCTGGGCAATCTATATTTGCCTTTCTTGAGGATAAAAATTATTTTGAAGTGAATGCAACAACCATCGATCCTGATATTTCAGGGCGTGTACGTGATCGCCCCGATCTTGTGAATGCAGATAGCCGCGATTTGAATACAGGTGATATGGCGCAATCTTTTCAATATTATAATGCTGCACTCAAGTTGCAAATTGCACCCAAAGTTTCATTTGGACTTATTTATGACCAACCTTATGGTGCTGAAGTTGAATATCCGTTACGCAGCAATAATACATTCTCAGACAACAAAATTAGCCAACAAGGGACAAAGGTTGATGTCAGCTCTGAAAATATAAGTATGTTATTTGGCTTTCAACCCTGTTCTCATCTAAACGTATACGGTGGCGCTGCATATCAGACAGTCAAAGGAAAAGTCGCATTACGTGGTAATTCCATGAGCATTTTCAATGGCTATGATGCCCAGATGAAACAAGATAGCGCTATGGGATGGTTAGCAGGTGCTTCATTTCAAGTGCCTGAAATAGCACTCAAAGCAGCAATCACCTATCGCTCTAAAATCAAACATAAAATGGATGCACAAGAAACAATATTTTCTGAACCTCTAATCATCACTCAATCCAGTGACACTGAAATTTCAACACCACAGTCGGTCAATTTAGACTTTCAAACAGGTGTTTATAAAGACACTTTGGCTTATTTAAATGCACGTTGGGTCAATTGGAAAGACATGACGATTCGCCCTACTCAGTTTGGCGCGCTCACTGAACTGGTGACAACAGAGTTGAGTCAAGGTTCATATACCAAAGGCTTTAATCTCGATGAATATAAAAAAGATCAATACAGTATTACTCTCGGCTTGGGACATCAATTTACAGATCAATGGAGTGCTTCAGCAGATGTAAGCTGGGATTCTGGCACTGGTGATCCTGCATCTGTGCTCAATCCAACGAAAGGCGGATGGGGATTAGGTCTTGGGGTTCAATATGCACCTGCGCCAAATTATTTTATTGCCGCAGGTTTTAAATATTTCTGGATTGGTGATGTTACCGCTCAAGATGGCACTTATTACATTCCTGTGCCTGGTGCTTCTGAAATAGCGCAACAAGGTGACTACAGTGACAATACCGCGATTGGATACGGTTTGAAAATAGGTTATCGCTTTTAATGACTTGAAAGGTTTTGATAATATATTTTGTTAACTGACGAACGATCGGCTTCTTTATATCAATATCGGGCAAAAGAAGCCGATCGTCTTATTCTAGTAAATGATTACAAATTCATCGAAATGATCTTCTTTTATGTTATAAATCAATTGCTGTTCTAACGATAACCTATACATAAAAAATTGAGAGATATAAATATGAAACGTTTACTTTTAATTCCAGTCTTCACTGTTGCAACACTTTTAACTGCATGTAGCAATATGCCAAAAGAGTGTGAAGAATCTTGGAAACACATGGAAAAAATCGCTAAACAAAGTGGCATTCCAGAAGATGCGCTGAAAGAGCAAAAGAAAGCATTTGAAGAACAAATCAAAAGTTTATCTAAAGATGAAGCGATTCAAACCTGTAAAGCACAATCATCTATTCTGAGTATGGTGAAATAGATCGATCACACGATTCAAAATACAGTTGCATAATTCATATTCTGTGACTGTATCTTTCAGATACCAATACAACTTATTCATGTCATAAATTAATCACAATGCTTAGATTCACCATAAACAAACATCGGCCCCAGATCATAAATCTGATCATGCCGTTTAGCTTCTGGAATAAAAGCACTTGAGACTGTTCCATCGAGATACAAAGCCTGATCCACTTTAAGCTGTGTCTTAAAAATATCCGCAAAATGATAAAAATTGATTTTTTCACGACTAATCACAAAATAGAGCTGATTATTTTTAATACCCACGCCATTACGAATTTTTAAAGAATCTGAGTCCGATTTAAACATTGGATTAATCTCACGATTAATCACTAACATTGGGCCAGATTGCGTTGCAAATTTTGCTTTAAAATTGGATTGTGCATACTGCTGTGTGGTTAAAAGCACCGCTTTATTCTTATTCCAAGCGACCACACCATTCGGTTGTAGAAAAAAATTACCAAATTGATTTGTACTGGTATTCAATGCACTCAGTTGCTTAAATTGTTCAATATATAATCCCACTGGGGAGAAATTTGCATGATACATTCCTGCATTCATTGCAAAGCTTATTTTACAATTAGGCATTGCCTTTTGAATCGCATTAAACTTTTTATAAGGTACACCCTGTTGATTCTTCAGTAATAATTGTAGTTTCGCCAAATCATCAATACGCACAGCATCTGCAATAATGCGTTTATCTTGTTTGATTTGAATATAATCTGTATTGGCCTGAACATTCATCGCCAAGGTACTCACTCCGAGTAATGCTGTTAAACGCAAAATTATTGTTTTTAAATTCATGGAATCCTAAATCAAGCTTTTAATTATTTAACTTTTATTATTCTACCTTGCATAGCAAACCATAATGAATAGTATTTATCACTTTAGTTGCAATTTTTTACTTAATTCTCAATTAAAACGCTACCATATTCTTTAGGTATAGTTATAATGATTTTATCCTTTCAATTAAATACATGTGTATACTTTATTTGAACTGAGTGAAATATGCTGAAAAAACGCTTATATCCTTATCCTTTAGGTGCTCATCTCATCGTTAATCATTTTGGTTATAGCCATCATGGAATCTATGCAGGAAAAGGTCGAGTCATTCATTATTCAGGCTTTGCACATCTTTTTAAAAAGCGTCCAATCGAAGTCACATCTTTAGAAAAATTTGCGCATGGCAAAAGTATTGCGATTCGCCATTATGATTCACCTAAATATAAAGGTCGTCATATCGTGCGCCGTATGCGTTTACGCATGCATGAAAATAACTACCATTTGATTATTAACAACTGCGAACATCTCTGTAGCTGGGCGATTACTGATATTGAAAGTAGTCCTCAAGTTGTAAAAATGATGAATCGCTTAACAACGATAGGCTATATCAGCTCAATCATGACCTATATGAATGGTTTATTTCTTACTTTAGCGACAACTTGTTTTGCACTCGTTCTCTATATCAAAATGAAGCTAAAAGCCCAAGCTAAATTAAAACTGCCTACATATTTATCTCTAAAAGAACAACAAGTTAAAAAATAAAAGCCTAGTTGAGCAAAGTCCATAAAACCACTTCGCTATTTTAGAACTAAGCTTTATTTAAAATTTAAACAAATTTAAGATCATAACAATACTATTAAAATGGAGGAAATTTATCCTCTATTAAATTCAATCTCAGACCATGTTCTAAATAGGCTTTTAAATTGTCAATAACGCTAGTAAAACCACCTGTAGCATCGATAATAAAGGCAATAAGTTCAGCGCCTTGCAGTGGAATATCGTAATTTCGAATACGTAAATAAGTTTTGTCTGGGCTAACTTCTTCAAAAATAAAATCTACAGTCGACTTAGGCTCACCCCATACAATTTGAATTTGTTTATTTTCAATAATATTCAATACTTTGACTTGCGTATCGACATGATATTTGTCCCAAGACCATGTGACTGTTTTCCCTTGTTCTAATTTTCCTGTAGAAGAATTAAACCAAAACCGTTGCGTAATCTCAGGATCAATAAAAGCTTCAAAAACTTCTTGGACTGGATTGCGGATCAGCATTTGGGTTTCAATGGTTGGGTTCATTGTTATTCTCCAAATTTATTGTATTAACAAAGTGATACCATAACTAAAATAACTTAGCCAACATGATTTTGTTAATCTTTTTATATTGGTGGGAATTGATTATGCCAATATTAAATCACTCATCGTTTTGAGAATCTATAGATTTTACATTGCATAAAAAACCCCATCCTAAGATGAGGTTCTCATATCCAAAAAGCTAAATTATTTCCCAGGTTTAAAACTATCTTTCAAATCCAAAATACGGTTAAACACTGGCTTTTCAGCAGTATAATCATATTGGTCTGCAACAAAATAACCTTCTCGTTCAAATTGGAAACGATCTTCAGGTTTTGCTTGTGCTAATGCAGGCTCAATCACTGCCTGAACAATGCTTAATGATTCAGGATTTAGATTTGCGAGGAAATCATCATCTGCATCTGGCGCTTCTTCGGTAAATAAACGGTCATAGATACGAACTTCCGCAGGAATCCCCTTTGTTGCAGAAACCCAATGAACCACCCCTTTGACTTTACGACCTTCAGGATTTTTACCTAAAGTTTCAGGATCGATTGAACATTTCAATTCAATCACTTCACCATTGGCATCCTTAATCACTTCATCACATTTGATCACATAAGCATGGCGTAAACGTACTTCACCATCTGGAATTAAACGTTTAAAGCCTTTCGGTGGAACTTCTTCGAAGTCTTTACGATCAATGTAAATTTCAGAAGTTAAAGGAATAACACGATCACCCATATCTACATTTGGATGACGCGCGTGAGTTAAGTCCATATCTTCAGGAAGATTGGTCAACGTCACTTTTAATGGATTAAGCACAGCCATGCCACGTGCTGCTGTATTTTCAAGCGATTGACGAATACAGAACTCAAGCATTGCAACATCCACAATACCATCAGTCTTTGACACACCAACACGCTTACAAAAATCACGTAAACCTTCAGGGGTAAAACCACGACGACGCATGCCTACAACTGTTGGCATACGCGGATCATCCCAACCATTGACATGATTACCTTCAACCAATTTACGTAATTTACGTTTAGAGGTAATGGTGTAATCAATATTTAAACGGCTTGATTCGTACTGACGTGGCACAGCTTTAGAATGTACTTTTTCAACAATCCAGTCGTAGAATGGACGGTGATCTTGAAACTCTAAAGTACAGAGTGAATGGGTAATCCCTTCAATTGCATCAGACAATGGATGAGCATAGTCATACATTGGGTACATCTTCCATTTATCACCTGTTTGGTGATGTTCAGAATGAAGTACACGATACAAAATTGGATCACGCATATGCACATTTGGTGATGTCATATCGATTTTGGCACGTAAAACAGCTTGCCCCTCGCCTAATTCACCATTGTTCATTTGTTCAAAACGAGTCAGATTTTCTTCTATAGACGCATCACGGTATGGAGAATTTTTACCCGGTTCTACGAAGTTACCACGATTTAATCGAATCTCTTCGGGTGATTGCAAATCGACATAAGCATCACCTTGTTTAATCAATTGAATCGCCCAAGTATGTAACTGATCGAAATAACTCGATGCATAACGAGGTTCGCCATTCCAGTCAAAACCCAACCACTTCACATCATTGGCAATACCATCGACATATTCTTGTTCTTCAGCATCAGGATTTGTATCGTCAAAACGTAAATTACATAAACCTTCAAATTCTTCTGCAATCCCAAAGTTTAAGCAAATTGCCTTAACATGACCAATATGCAAATAACCATTTGGCTCAGGTGGGAAACGTGTAACAACCGTTTGAGTACGTCCTGCTTCTAAATCGTCAGTAATAACTTGACGTACAAAGTCCAAGCCTGCCTGTTGTTCTTGCTGCACAGCATCGACAGGTGTAGTACTGGTTGTCGGGTTCTTTGGCAGTTCTGAAACAACATCATTTGGCTTCATAGTTGATAAATCACTTTTAAAAGTTAAAATAAGATAAATAAAAACGCTTTTCTGGAAATATTAACAAAGAAAATAGCGTTTTTGCTTGCTATGTAGTTTACAGTTTGCTTATGCTTCTCTCAACCATAAACCCATGGCTTTTTGTCATGATTAGGAGATTATAGAATGAGTTTTCCTCAAGTCGAATTAAACACCAACAAAGGACGCATTGTTCTTGAACTTAATGCTGAAAAAGCGCCTAAAACAGTCGCTAACTTCTTAGAGTATGTTCGTGATGGTTTTTATGATGGCGTAATCTTCCACCGTGTTATTGAAGGTTTCATGATCCAAGGCGGCGGCATGGATGAAAACTTCAAAGAAAAAGCAACTCGTGATTCAATCGAAAACGAAGCTGACAACGGTTTAAGTAACGATGAAGGTACGGTTGCAATGGCTCGTACTCAAGCGCCTCACTCTGCATCTGCTCAATTCTTCATTAACGTGAAAAATAACTCTTTCCTTAACCACACGGGTAAAACAGCTCAAGGTTGGGGTTATGCAGTATTTGGTAAAGTAACAGAAGGTTTAGACATCGTTGACGCGATCAAAGGTGTACGTACAGGTAACCGTGGTTATCACGCTGACGTTCCTTTAGAAAATGTTGTGATCGAATCTGCGAAAATCATTTCGGAATAATTAATCTCCCTAAATCCCTCTTTATAAAAGAGGGACTTTCCTCCCTTTTAAAAAGGGACTTGCGGAACGTTGTTCCTCAGGAGGGATTATTAAATAGGAAAATAAGTGACCTATCTGTTTATCGCTGATTTACATTTGTCACCTGATCACCCTCGACTCGTTCGGGGGTTTTTAGATTTGTTAGAACACTATCAAGATAAAAATACCGAGCTTTATATTTTAGGTGATTGGTTCAATGCATGGATTGGCGATGACTACACTGCTCCATGGTTAGATGAAATTATTCAACAATTAAAAAAATTTACAGATGTTGGAAATCATATTTACTTTCAAGTGGGTAATCGTGACTTTGCTTTAGGTCAAAAATTCTTAAATCAATTTAATGGCGTATTACTTCCTGATATTCACTCGATTCATATTGGCAATAAAATATTCCGCCTTGAACATGGCGATGCCTTATGCACCGATGATATTTCCTACCAACGATTTAAAAAAATTATTCGAAACCCAATCGTTCTAGGTCTGTTAAAAAGCACACCACTTAGCTTTAGGCAAAAACTCGCCAATGGTTTTCGTAAAAAGAGCCGAGAATCTCAACAAAATAAATCCTATGAAATCATGGATGTGAATCAACAAGCTGTTGAACAAGCTCTACATAAAGTTGATGTACTGATTCATGGACATACTCATCGCCCACAAATCCATGATGTGAATGGCAAACCTAGAATCGTTTTAGGTGATTGGCGTGAAAAAACCTCTGAAGCTATGATTTTAGAAATCAATCAAAATGGTGATTGGGAATTGTTCAAATGGATCATCGCTGAGTAGTTAGCTTTTAAAAATCGTGATTTCTCACATTTATTTCGCTTAAAAACATTTAAAAAATTAAAATTGAGAATATACTATATCGAAATTTTACGATATATGAGATCAACTCATGGATGTATTAAGCATTTCAAAAACGCGTTATACCACCAAAGCTTATGATGCAACTCAGAAAATTCCGCAACAACAGTTTGAACGCTTACTTGAAGTCCTACGTTTAGCACCATCTTCTATCAATATTCAACCTTGGCACTTTTTTATTGCAGATCATCAAGTAGCGAAAGAACGCATTGCAAAAGCTTTGGTCGGTAAATATACCTATAACGCAGCTAAAGTATTGGATTCTTCTCATACGATTTTATTTTGCACCAAAGCTGACATTACCGAAGATCATCTTGCTAGCTTATTGAATCAAGATAATTTAAGTGGTCGTTTTAAAGATGAAAAAGCCAAACAAGGTCAAAAAGATAGTCGTACAGGTTATGTTGATTATTATCGTAATGAAAAAGGCGATATCCAACGTTGGGCTGAAAACCAAACCTTTATTGCTTTAGGTCAAATGCTATTAGCCGCAGGTATTGAAGGTGTTGACGCCACACCAATTGGCGGTTTTGATGAACAAATTATCACTGAAGAGTTAGGCTTAGCTGAAAAAGGTTTAATTCCGTCTGTCATTCTCACTTTAGGTTATCGCAGTGAGTGTGACTTTAATGCCAAACTCCCTAAATCTCGCTTAGATAAAGAAGAAATTTTTACTCAGCTTTAATTACACTATTTAATATTAATGCATGTAATTGCAGGTGTTTTTTTGAGGGTGAGGATATACCCCATTTACGCATTAGTATTTAAAAATGAATCTATAAAAACTTTTTTGTTTTTGTATTTTTAAATACATCGTGTGTACTATCGCGTTAGGCGGCAAGGATGCCGTCGTTGTTCGGAGGTACAGGACGTACCTCCCGAACAACAGAGGGCTTTTGCTACTTTTCGCCCGAGAAAAGTAGAGTATCGCCTACACAAATCAATCTAAAAATTTTCACAGAAAAATAAGGCTGTGAAAACCGCTTATATCTATTTTTTAATTTTTACGAATAATAAAAACTATCAATCTTTAAACAGGATGACTTCTTGCAATTTCTTGGCTAATCATCACCGCAGTTGCAGCAGACAATGTCCACCCCAAATGCCCATGTCCTGTATTATAAAATACTCGTTCACGTTTACCACGTTTCACCACTGGCATCATATTCGGCATCATCGGTCTTAAACCTGCCCAAGGGATACAATGCTCCGTTGAAATATCAAAGTTTTTATTCACCCAATCGGTCAAAGGCTGAATACGATCAGACCGAATATCACGATTATAACCATTAAATTCAGCTGTTCCTGCGATACGTAAACGATTTGCACCCAAACGAGAAGTCACGATTTTGGCACTTTCATCGAGCAAACTGACCCAAGGTGCACCATTGATACTTTTTTCATCATCCAATTGCACGGTGATTGAATACCCCTTCACTGGGTAAACATTGACACGATCACCCAATTGATTGGCCAAATGATAGCTTCCCACACCACCACAAACCACAACTGCATCGGCACTCAACTGTTCAATGACTTTTGATTGACCATCTTTATGTTCACCACTTGGATGATATTGAATATTCACGCCTTTGACAGTGTGCTCAACATTGACGACTTCCATGCCAAAAATATATTTCACACCATATTTTTCAGTTACTTTGGCTAAACCCGTAGTGAATTTATGAATATCGCCTGTCGCATCACCTGGGCAATAGAATCCACCGTAATATTCACCTTTTAAGCTTGGTTCAATACTTTTAATTTCTTCAGAACTCACTGCATGGCGCTCTAAACCACCTTTGCACAGTAAGCTATTGACCCGAGTCGCCACTTCATAATCTTGCTCAGTATGATAAAAATGCAAAATGCCGCGTTTTTCTAAATCAAAATGAATACCTTCTTGTTCAGCGATATTAAATAAGCGCTGACGAGCCAACAGCGCCATTTTTACTGTGTCTTGTGTGTTGGATTCATAATGTTTGATATTGCCTAGAAATTCTGCCAACCATGCATATTTGTGCAAATCAAAAGATGGATTGAGCAATAATGGCGCATCTTTACGCGCCATCCATTTAATGCCTTTTAATACTGTAGATTTTTGATTCCAAACCTCAGCATTGCAAGCCGATAGCTGACCACCGTTAGCAAACGAGGTTTCCATCGCAGGGAAAAGGTGTTTATCGATCACCGTAACTTGGTAGCCCAATTGAGCAAGCTCGTAGGCCGAGGTTACTCCTGTAATCCCTGAACCAATCACAACAATATGACACATATGCACACTCCTTTGAAAATGCAATACTTTTTAAAATGCATTATTTCAAGCATGCCCCATCTGTCATGTTTACCTGAGAGCTTCGATAAAACTTAAACCATTTAAGTTTTACCATCCCCTTCGGTGAGCCATTTGCTTATTTTTACAATAGAATGACTTCTCTCCAGATTTTAAAAATTATTACAGTCCTTTTGCCTGAGAGTTTCCGGGGTCGTTGCTCCTTCGGCGAGTCTACAAGAGACTTCTCTCCTGCAATAATATTTAATTATAGTAAAGCAACTTATATGCCATTTTCAGACACAAATACACTACATATTCGTAGACTTGTGTAAGCAAATTGGCTAAAACTCCGCTTATTGTTTAGCTAAAAATAGTACTTAATAATTGACAGAATCATAACGAAACACATTCAAATCATCATATTCAATTTGAGGTTTTGTCCCTGAAATAATGTCAGAGAGTAACTTTGCAGAACCACATGACATTGTCCAACCCAGTGTTCCATGTCCAGTATTGGTATAAAGATTTTGATACTTGGTTTTGCCCACAATCGGCGTACCATCAGGGGTTGCAGGTCGTAAACCTGTCCAAAAGTGTGCCTCTGAAATATCACTGGCATTGGGGAACAATTGCTGTAAAACCATCAATAAGGTATTTTCACGACTGGATTTTAAAGAACGATCAAAACCATTAATTTCAGCCATTCCCCCAACACGAATACGATCATCAAAACGGGTTAAGGCGATTTTATAAGTTTCATCTAAAATAGTGGAAACAGGTGATAATTCTGGGTCGATAATTTTCGTGGTAATTGAATAACCTTTCAATGGATAAACAGGTGCATCTATTCCCAACTGTTTTAATATTTCATGACTATAACTACCCAATGCAATCACATAGGCATCACCTTTTATTTTTGTACCATCTTTTAATTGAATGGCTGTAATTTGGTCTGCATTTTTTTCAATAGATTCTATAGTTGCATTAAATAAGAAATTCACACCCTGCTTTGCCGCCAATTCAGCAAGCTCAGTGGTAAATTTTTGACAGTCTCCAGTCTGATCATTTGGAAGGCGTAATCCACCGACAAAATCTACCGTAGCATGTGCAAGTGCAGGCTCAGCTTTGATCACACCTTGCTTATCTAATAACTCAAATGGAACACCTTCATGCTTTAAAACTTCGGTATCTTTACCTGCGACATCTAATTGCTCTTGCTTCCTAAATAATTGCAATGTTCCCAATTGACGTTCATCAAAATGAATCCCTGTTTCGGCACGTAATTCATCTAAACAATCACGACTATATTCAGAAATCCGCACCATACGTTCTTTATTGATTTGATAGCGATCAATATTACACTCAGCCAACATGCGTACCATCCACTGATATTGAAACATATCTCCAGTGAGTTTAATGGCAAGGGGGGAATGCGGTTGAAACATCCATTTGAAGGCTTTTAAAGGAATACCGGGAGCAGCCCAAGGCGATGCATAACCGGGGGAAATTTGCCCAGCATTGGCAAAACTGGTTTCTAGAGCGACATTTGGCTGACGATCAATGACTGTGACTTCATGTCCTGCTTGTTTTAAATAATATGCTGACGTTGTACCTATGACACCTGCACCAAGAACGACTATATGCATAATAAACCGATCCTTAAACGAATCATTCGTCTTATAATAAAATTTTATAACTAATGATAAATATATTTATCATTGTTTAAATTTAGCACTTTTCATCTTTTTCGCAATAAAGATTTGGTGATGAAGTGTCAATTCACTATCAAAATTTATGATTATATGTAATTTTAATTTTAGAAAAAATTAAGGATATTGAGTTATCCCAATATCCTTAAAATTGAATACTTATACTTTAATATTTTAAATTAACGATGCGTATGAATCGACATCACAATACCGAAACTGGCTAATAAAGCGATGACTGCCGTCCCGCCATAACTCATTAAAGGTAAAGGATCACCTGTTACAGGCAAAATACCACTAACCATGCCTGAATTTACAAACACATAGAAAAATAAAGATAACCCAATAGTTCCTGCCAATAAGCGGCCATAATTATGAAAACAATTTAAGCTAATCATTAAACATCTAAAAATAATTGCAGCATAAAGTACAAATAAGAAAAAAACCCCAATAAATCCAAACTCTTCTGCATAGGTCGACATAATAAAGTCGGTATGGTGTTCAGGTAAATAGCCCAATTGAGATTGGGTGCCTTCTAGAAAACCACGACCAGAGACGCCCCCAGAACCAATGGCGATTTTAGACTGAATAATATTCCAACCTGCGCCTAAAGCATCAGACTCTGGATCAAATAAAGTCAGGATACGCTTCTTCTGATAAGTCTGAAGAACAAAAGTCCAGATCACTGGAAATGCGAGTGCCAATGCACCCAAAGTACCAATAATCAACGTCCAAGACATTCCACTCAAAAATAGTGCAAAAACACCACCAATAATAATTCCAATCGCTAAATCGGGTTGTAATAACGCCAATACAAAAGGCACGAGCATGATAACGAGCGCAACAACGATATGTCTAAATTTAGGTGGTAATGGATTACGAGAAAAATACCAAGCCATCATCAAAGGCATGGCAAACTTCATAAATTCACTGGGTTGCATACTGCCGATACCCGGAATCGTCAACCAACGCTTTGCTCCCAAACGAACATCACCAATCAGCAATACCAATATCAATAATAAGATCGCAAATAGATAAAACCACGGACTGACCGCTTGATAAACTTTTGGGGGAATTTGAGCACAAATAAAGAGGAGTACAAAACCAACACCAAAACTAATCCCTTGGCGTATCACCATAGACACATCTTCTGAAGATGCGCTATACACCATCAACAAACCAAGAATCGTATTGATAATCAGGAAGCCAAGCAACCAAGGATCTAAATGTAATTTATCCCATCTAGATACATTTTGATTAATGCTCAAACCATCTCTAACAGATTGGCGTAAAAACTTATACTGGGGTGATGGCGTCATGGATCAAATCTGTAAACATGCTTATTTAAGATAAAATGATAAGATAAATTTAAGTAAGAAAATCTATCAATGAACAGTAATTTTGATTTTACCCTATTTTCATTGCTGTGACTGTAAAATCAATTTTGCCAATTCAAGATCATCTGGATAGGTTATTTTGATATTGTCTGAACGCCCCATCACCACGTTGACAGGTTCATTGATATATTCAAGCGCACTGGCTTCATCTGTAATGACAATATCATTCTCTAAAGCAGATTCAATCGCAAATTTAAGTTTTGCAAGTGTTGAAATCTGTGGTGTCTGCGCTTGCCATAACTGATCACGACTGATGGTTTTATTGATCTGATGTTCAGTTGCAACAAATTTGAGTGTATCTCTAACTGGAATTGCCAATATTGCACTTAAATCTTGCTCAATTGCGGTATTCAGTAAGTTTTTTAAACTTTCTGCTGTAACACAAGGTCGGGCTGCATCGTGTACAAAGACAAGATCTTGTGGATCTGCAATATGTGAAAGATAATTTAAGGCATTTAAAACCGAATCTACACGTTCTGCCCCGCCTATGCAAAAGTGAGCGATTTCTTTATTGGTCAAATTGAGTGTTTGCGCAAAATCATCTTGCTCACCAATGGCTAAAACATAACCCGCTAGTGGCAATTGATTTAGACGGTCAATGGTATGTTCTAGTACTGTTTTATTTTCAATGATTTGATATTGTTTAAGTTCTGTTTTAGAAAAACGACTCCCTGTACCAGCAGCAGGAATAATTGCCCATATTTTACGGTTGGTCTGGCGCAGGATCGTCATCGTCTTCATTGGTTCTTAAATCGGTATTTGGATCTATATAAATCGGTTTGTAATGGGTACTAATCGTACTCATTTGTACAAATGTTTCATGTGGCTTCACTAGACCGAGGTCTAAACGTGCATGTTCTTCAATGGCTTCGGCACCATTTTTTAAGTCATACACTTCCGCAGCGAGAATACGGTTTCTTTCTTTTAGATCAGTATTCACTTCAGCTTGTTGCTGGATTTGCTGAACTAAAGCTTGGTGAGGGAAATAACCACCCTCACCAAACCAAAAGCGATACTGTAGTATTGCGATAATCAATATCGCAATCACTAAGATCACTTTACTTGAAGTTGTTTTAAATACTTCTAACATGCATTCGTGTCTTGTTTAACAGCATTAAATTAAGCTGCTAATATACATCAAATATTTTGTGTAGAGAATATTTTACTGTGGTAAATATGCAAATCGTGAACAATACTACAGTTTCTGTGCAAAAATGGCTCACATCTATTCGTTTTTAGATATGCTTGAAACACAAAAGACTATTGATAATAAATAGTTTTTATTTAAAATAAAGTATATTTTTTCCCAAATTTGAACTATGGATAATTTAACTTTATCAAGAAATTTAAAAATTGAAATTCTAAAATTATTATCTATAGAAGAAGTAAAATTATTTCAAAACATTGATTCCGTAGACTTCTTTGAAGAAATCTTAGACTTGCGATCACTACCTTCAAATGATTCAAGATATCAAAATGCTAGGGGAGATTTTATCCAACATTTTATAAATAATAGTGATTGGACATTAGAAGAAGTATTTTTAGATAGATTTAACTTCATTAATTCAGATATTAATTTTATCAATCTTTTAAACTTTGTAATTTCTTCACAAGTAAATAGTAATGAATATGAAATTAAGTTTTTCTTTTATACATTAAATAGTTTATTAGCGAAAGAAAAATTTGAATATATACCAAAGGGGTATGATGAAAATAACCTTCCAATTTACAAAGTAGGTAGATTAGACTCTAACAAGCGATTTAAAGACATTCCTGATAATACAATTCCATTTCTTATGGAAGATAACAATATTAATCAAAGATTTATCTTAAAGAAATCCAAATGGAATGACTTTGGGTGTGAAAATAGTTTTATTTTATATTTCAAAGAAGCTTCCACTACTATTAAAGTTGGTGAATTAAAAATCATCTCAAAGGAAAAGTTTAGCTCTACTAGTTTAATAAATGATACCTTTTATCAATTACCTGCAGATTTTTGTTCTTTGGGGCAAAGTTTTGAATACTATAAAACCCTAAAAAACTTATTTAGCACTAGTTTTTTATCAATTCTCAAAGCATTGAATGACTCTGCTTTTTTTGTTCAAATAGTTGAAGAATTTGAAACTACCCCTTACTTTACATTAAGCTTAATAAGATTTCCACAACAAGAACAATTAATTAGACAAGCTAAATATCGTCTTGATAATTATGATTTAAGTAACTTATATTCATTTAATTATATTTTTAAGCCGACCTACCTATCTGATGATACAAACCTAAACATAAATTTTAAGTTTAATGCAAAAGAACCATTAGCTAATAGGATTTATGCATTAATAGGGAAAAATGGAGTTGGAAAAACACAGCTTATTTCAAAATTACCATTAGATATTGCTAATAATAACCAAGAATTATTTTCCCCAAAAAAACCACTATTTAGTAAAATAATAGCCGTTTCATATAGTGTTTTTGATAAATTTCCTATACCTAATAATTCATCAACATTTAATTATCTATATTGTGGACTACGTATCAAAAAAGATAATAATGAGTATTTATTGAATTCAGACGAATTATTAAATAGGTTTTTTAGTTCAATATCTAAAATTGGAAAAAACAATTATTTTGAAAGCTGGGTTGAAATTATTGAGAACTTTTTATCAAAAGAATCAGTTGACAGCTGGTTCTTTCGAAATAAAACAGGTAAAAATCTGAAATTTAAAAAAGATGCTTTTTTACAAGATCATAGTAAGTTTAGTTCTGGGCAAGCTATATTTGTTTATATTTTTACAGAAATTCTTGCAAATATACGCTATGATTCATTAATTTTATTTGATGAACCTGAAACACACTTACATCCTAATGCAATTTCACAACTGATTAATAGTATCCATCTGCTATTAGATAGATTTCAATCATATTGCATTATCGCCACCCACTCTCCTATTATTGTACAAGGTATATTATCCCAAAATGTCTATGTTATAAGAAACGAATCAAATATTCTTTCTATCCGGCATCCATCATTAGAGACTTTTGGCGAAAATTTAACAAGAATCACAGACGACATCTTCGGAAGTCGTGATACACAATCATACTTCAAAAGTAAATTAGAACAGTTAGTTAAAGCAGGTTATAACTATGATCAAATTAACTCATTATTAACCTCAGAAAATACATCACTTAGTCTAAATGCATCCATATTGCTAAATAATTTAGTGAATCACAATGATCAACATTAAACCTTATTCTAAAGATAGCTTCAATTTCTTAGAAAGTGTTATAGACTCCAAACGTAAACGACCAAATGAAATTCAGCCATTCTATAAAGACCGAATGAGACAAGTTTTACCAGAACTTAAACCTACCTGTTTATGCTATGACGATGCATTCACAAATCAGGCACTACAAACTCTGAGCAGTATCCCTCAATTCAGTGAAAAAAATTTAAAAAATGATTTACTAGATTTATATTCTTATAAGGCAAAACCTTTTATAAAGTTAAAAAATGAGCTTGTTGAATTATCAGATGGTAGTTCATTTGATACATGTCAGTATTGTGGAATTAATAGCATAAGCACACTAGATCATATTTTACCCAAAAGTATTTTTCCTGAATTTGTTGTTCATCCAAAAAATTTATTTCCAGCCTGCTCGGAATGTAATAGTTTAAAAATGTCTAAATGGTTAGAATCAGGCGAATCTTCTTTTTTAAATCTGTATTCTGATATACTGCCATTAACTCAATATTTATTTGTTGATTTAAATTATAATGGAAAAATTTTTGATGTATCTTTCTATTTATCTAATAAAAATAATATCGATACCATCTTTTTCAAAATTATTTCTAATCACTTCAAAAACTTGAAACTTATTGAAAGATTCAATCGCAGATCTAATGAAATAATTTCTGAGTTTATCAATTCCATTATTTCAAATTTAGAAAATAATACTTTAGAAAGTTTATTAAATAATGCGAGAAACCGCCTCCCTTTACAGAAATCTAGCATAGGACACAATCATTTTAAAAATATTTTAGAACTTGAACTATGCAATGGAACAGCGCTTAGCGAGTACTTAAAGTCGAAATTTTACATTTCACCTAAATAGTAATACTGGTTCATTTCTTAAAGAAAACCACCCTTTTCAGAGTGGTTTTTTCAATCTAAATCAATAAATTAATATTAATTTAAACCCTTAAATTCAGCCTTACCGCGATAAGCTGCATGAGTCAATTCTTCAATACGAAGTAATTGGTTATATTTTGCAACACGGTCAGAACGGCATAATGAACCCGTCTTAATTTGACCCGCTGCTGTACCTACTGCTAAATCAGCAATCGTAGAATCTTCAGTTTCACCTGAACGGTGTGAAATCACTGTAGAGTAACCATTTGCTTTAGCAAGGTAGATGGCATCTAAAGTTTCTGACAACGTACCGATTTGGTTATATTTGATTAAGATCGAGTTACCGACTTTCTCATCAATACCACGCTGTAAAATCTTAGGATTTGTCACGAATAAATCGTCACCGACCAATTGGATTTTATCACCAAGGATAGAAGTCAAATAAGACCAACCTTCCCAATCAGACTCATCCAAACCATCTTCGATTGAAATAATTGGATATTGATTAACTAGACCCGCTAAGTAATCAGAGAATTGGTTGCTTGTGAATGCTTTGTTGCCTTCACCTGCAAGAATATATTGACCGTTTTTGTAGAATTCTGAAGATGCGCAATCAAGTGCAAGCATGATGTCAGAACCTGCTTTATAGCCAGTTTTGTCAATCGCTTCAAGAATAACAGTAATCGCTTCTTCATTTGAACGTAAGTTCGGCGCAAAACCACCCTCATCACCTACAGCAGTGTTTAAACCTTTTTTGTTTAAAACTGATTTTAGAGAATGGAAGATTTCAGCACCTGCACGTAACGCTTCTGCAAATGATGTAAAGCCTACTGGCTCAATCATAAATTCTTGAATATCAACATTATTATCTGCATGTGAACCACCATTGATGATGTTCATCATGGGTACAGGCATTGTTAATGTCGTTTGACCACGTAAGTCAGCGATATATTGAAATAATTCAGTTTTCTTTTCAGTTGCAGCAGCACGTGCAGCAGCTAAAGAAACAGCCAAAGTCGCATTCGCACCTAATTTTTCTTTATTTTCAGTACCATCAAGCGCGATCATTTTGTCATCAAGCGCTTTTTGTTCAAATACGTTTTGACCTTTTAATAAGTCTTTGATTTGACCATTTACGTTTTGAACCGCAGTGCGAACACCTTTACCTAAGTAACGGGTTTTATCGCCATCACGAAGTTCTAAAGCTTCACGAGAACCAGTTGAAGCACCAGATGGTGCACATGCACGGCCAACAACGCCAGAGTCTAGGATTACGTCAGCTTCGATGGTTGGGTTACCACGAGAGTCCAAAATTTCACGTGCACGAATGTCAACGATTTGGCTCATGAATAATTCCTCAGTTGATTAAAAATAAGATGCCTCTTAAAGGCATCAATGTGTATCTAGTTTTTTGAAACCTTTAACCAAGGTATCCAATTCTTTTAATTGCGCCAAGAAAGGCTCAAGTTGCGACATACGTAAAGCACATGGTCCATCGCATTTGGCTTTTTCAGGATCGGGATGACCTTCCAAAAATAGACCTGCTAAACCTGTAGCCATGCCCGCACGTGCCAAAGTTGTGATTTGAGCACGACGACCGCCTGCTGAATCTTCACGACCGCCCGGTGTTTGCAACGCATGTGTCACATCAAAGAACACAGGAACATTCATTTCTTTCATGGTGTCAAAACCAAGCATATCAACAACTAAGTTGTTATAACCAAATGCTGAACCACGTTCACAAAGAATCAGTTTGTCATTTCCAGCTTCTAAACACTTGTTCAGAATATGACGCATTTCATGCGGTGCTAAAAATTGTGCTTTTTTGATGTTAATAATGGCTTGTGTTTTAGCCATTGCTTCAACAAGATCAGTCTGGCGACTTAGAAATGCGGGAAGTTGAATAATATCTGCAACTTCCGCAACAGGTGCAGCTTGATAAGGTTCATGTACATCAGTAATGATGGGTACATTGAAATGTTTCTTAATGTCAGCTAACCACTCAATTCC
Source organism: Acinetobacter piscicola (assembly GCF_002233755.1). Taxonomy (GTDB): domain Bacteria; phylum Pseudomonadota; class Gammaproteobacteria; order Pseudomonadales; family Moraxellaceae; genus Acinetobacter; species Acinetobacter piscicola. The sequence goes on from NZ_KZ268706.1 coordinate 69,300, forward strand.
TTTTTCCAAGCCTGGACCGCGGAATGAATGCAAACTAGAACGATTGGCTTTATCAAAACTTGCTTTAAACACGTATGGGATATCTAAGCGTTTACAGATATCTACATAAGTTTCAGCAATTTCAAAGGCTAAGTCTTTCGACTCAAGTACGTTCATTCCGCCGAATAATACAAATGGCAAATGATTTGCCATTTGTATATCGCCTAAACGTACAATTTCTTGTGGTTTTAATTGCGACATTTAAACTTCCTAGTTATGTTGCTACACACTTATTTACTGTTTTGATGCTGTTTTTTCGCAGCGTCGATAAAGCTAGCAAATAATGGATGCCCATCACGTGGTGAACTTGTAAATTCCGGGTGGAATTGTACAGCAATAAACCAAGGATGTTCAGGAATTTCTACAGTTTCAACAAGGTGTTGTACTGCTGAGTAACCTGAGATTTTCATACCTGCTTGTTCAATTGCAGGAATAAAACGGTCATTCATTTCATAGCGATGACGATGACGTTCTGTAATTTCAGCTTTCGCATAAACTTCACGAGTCTTCGTACCTTCAACCAATTCAGATGTTTGTGCACCTAAACGCATCGTTCCACCAAGGTTCGACTCAGTGTTACGGTGTTGAATTTCGCCACGCTCATCTAACCATTCAGTGATTAAACCAATCAATGGGAATTTAGTAGAACGGTTAAATTCAGTTGAAGTTGCTTCTGGCATACCTGCAACATGACGTGCAAATTCAATCACAGCCAACTGCATACCTAAACAAATACCAAGGAATGGCACACCATTTTCACGAGCAAATTGAATTGCCTTCATTTTGCCTTCAGTACCACGCTCGCCAAAACCACCCGGAACTAAAATCGCGTCCATATCTTTTAATACTTCAGCTACATTTTGAGTTTCAAGTTCTTCAGCATTGACATATTCAATTTGAACTTTAACGCGGTTTTGAATCCCTGCATGTAAAAGTGCTTCATTTACAGACTTATAAGCATCTGGTAATTCAACATATTTACCGACCATCGCAACACGAACCGTGTATTGAGGATTCAATAATGCATCTACAACGTGATCCCAATCAGAAAGATCTGCTTCAGGTAAACCGTCATAACCAAAACGTTCACAAATTAAATCATCAACATTCTGTTCATAGAATGTACGAGGAATTTGATAAATTGAACGGGCATCTTTACACACCACAACTGCGCGTGCTTCAACGTTTGTGAATAATGCAATTTTACGTGTGGTATCCGCATCCACATCGTACTCAGTACGACATATCAAAATGTCTGGCTGAATACCAATCGACAATAATTCTTTTACAGAATGTTGTGTCGGTTTGGTTTTAAGTTCTGCCGCAGACTTGATATAAGGAAGCAAAGTCAAATGCATAAGCATGGTACGTTTATGACCAAGCTCAACCATTAACTGACGTACAGATTCCATGAACGGAAGTGATTCGATATCACCCACAGTTCCACCGATTTCTACGATGGCAACGTCATAGCCTTCGCCTGCGCGAAGTACACGTTCTTTAATATTATCCGTAATATGCGGAATAACTTGTACAGTTCCACCGAGGTAATCACCACGACGTTCTTTATTTAAAACATCTTGGTAAACACGGCCAGAAGTAAAGTTATTTAGTTTGGTCATTTTTGCACGACGTAAGAAACGTTCGTAATAACCCAAGTCTAAGTCAGTTTCGGCACCATCCTCTGTGACAAAAACTTCACCGTGCTGGAATGGGCTCATAGTCCCAGGATCGACATTAATGTATGGATCCATTTTGACCATGGTTACTTTTAAACCACGGGCTTCTAAAAGTGCAGCAACTGAAGCAGCTGAAATACCTTTACCTAGTGATGATACAACACCACCAGTTACGAATATAAAATGGGTCATTAAGTTTCTCGTACAATGGAGCCTAAATTGGCCTACAATGTTGTGCGATTTTACTTTACTCTGTACCAAGAAAGCAAAGTCAATTCACATCAATTCATAGAACAATAAACAATTGACTATTCTATCAGCATTTCCAATAAAAAATTAGCTCTAGATAAGATGATTTTCAAATATGATTTTGCTGTTATACTAATATCATCTGTTTAATATCTATTGTTTAGAGTGACTATGAATAAGAAACTTTTAATTTGTGGCGCAATTGCGACTGTGTTACTTGTATCTGCTTGTGTAAAAAAAGAAACACCTAAAGAAGAGGAACATGAAGTTGAGACCACTCAAACTGCAACTTCTGAACCGGCACAATTCGAAAATTTGCCAAGTGCTGAACAAAATAATACTCAACAAGTAGAAGCACCTTCACAAGTTGAAATTGAACGCACACAAACTGAAAATACCACCACTGAAATTCGTCGTGAAACGCATGAAGCACATGCAACAACTCAAAATCAAGCAGCTGAAACCAAACCTGCTGAAGAATCTAAGCCTGCTAAAGCTGAATCGGTAAAAACTGAAACAACTCAAGCTGCACCAAAAGCAACAACAGGCGCTGCGCAGTCTGAAGATGATGCTGTTGCCGCTGCGATTGCCGCTGCGACTCCTGCTTTGAAAAATTAATTTTTAGTCTTTTATAAAAAACCAGTCATGATTGACTGGTTTTTTAATCTATTCACCGATCAAACTGATGGTCAAATCAGAAGCTAATACTGCTTTAAAAAATCCGCAATCAGCTTGGATGCCCACGATTTACTATTCAAACCTTCATAAAACCCACAATGGCTGCCCTTTTTGGTCGTCACTACCATTATATTATCCATCTGTTGAATAACACTTTTATATGGTTCTAAGTTTTTAATTGAACATACAGGGTCATCTTCTGCATTTAAAATTAATAGTGGGATTTTTACATTTTCAAAGACATAAATCGGGTTAATGGCCTGATCATAGCTTTGATAATCAGCAAAACCTGCCATTTCATAATAGGTGGTTTGGAACTCTTGTAAAGTCTTTGTTGTCAGCACCTTTTCAACCGAAGCAACAGCATCCCACGTGTTTTTATATGGATAAACAAAGGCTTTGAATAATTTTTGTGTCATCATTTTACTATAAAAAGGATGAACATTCTCAAAACCTGTTTGCGTGTTATAACCCGGACACATTGCAAAAGCGGCTTTAAAAGGTGTCTCTAATCCTTGCTCACCCAAATACCTGACCAATAAACCTGTACCAGCAGACGAACCTACCGCATACAAATTCGATTGTGGAAATACTGTTTGAACATGGACAAGCTGCTCTTTTAAATCTGAAGTTGAGCCAAAAATCGACATTTGTGGAACAGGCATAGGTAAACCCGCATGTCCACGGCGTAAGCAAAGTGCAATTCTCCATCCAGTATATTCATGCAAATCTTTCACCAATTCACGCATGCTCTCAGGTGTCCCTGTAATGGTATGCATGATCATGATTGTTGGTGCTTCTTTTGGTAAATCATAACCATACCAAGCAATTGCCGTTACGCCACCATCTTGCATCGTGAGTTGTTCAATGCGGTCATATTCAAGTTTGATTGTTTGCTTCTTAATCACATCGAAATAAATTAAGTGCACATGCTGATTACTCAACCACGGTGTAGGTCGGTATTTTTGTTGTAATTGAGGTAGTTTATCGACCAAATCTTTAAATTGCCCATTCTGGTCATAGTACATTTTAGGGAGTTCAGCACCAGTCACTTGATCCAATATAGATTGAGCAAGCTGAGTGAGCTTATTGATGATTGACATGATATGACTCTCTATTCAATACATTTAAAACAATTCAATTACAAAAGCTTAATTAAAAAAATTATATTTCATCGCAGATGAACGTTGTTTCTAATCATCTATATCTCATGATTAGAAACACTTTTACGATTATTTTATAGATAAAAATCTCAAATGCAGATCCTTATTTAGGCATAAATGCAGCCATACGCTGCCCCATTTGTGCAGCTAGAGCTTCTAAACCACTTTTTGGACGTAACATCACTTCAAAATCTACAATTTTGCCTTGCTCATTAAAACGAATCATATCAATCCCTTTTAATTTCTTTTCTCCCACATTGGCAGAAAACTCAAGTACAACACTTTGTTGGTCTTCTGTATAAAACTCACGGTGATACGTAAAGTTTTCAAAAATCTGAATCACATTACTTAAAATAAAAAATACAACTTGTTTGCCTTCATATGCGTTATACGCCACAGGTGAACGAAAAACCACTTCATCAGCCAATAACTCATTCAGAATGCCCATATCACGGCTTTCTATCATAGTGTGCCATTTTTCGAGTGAAGCTTTTGTATTGATGTAGCTCATTTTTATATCCTTTTAATGTTCAGTCTTCGCTAAGCGAAGGTATCTTTTTCAATAGATTTTAGGGTCAAAAGCTCCCCCTTTTATAAAGAGGATTAGCGGGATTTTATTAAAAAATGCCTTCCCCTAATCCTGAGCCATATAAGGCATAAGAAAAGGAGAAGAAATTTGTATCTCAACTCATCATTTAATTCTAAATACTCCTCCCTTTTTTAAAGGGAGTAGTTCCCCCTTTATATAAAGGGGGTTAGGGGGATTACTATTCAAAAAAACCTCTCTCTAACCCTCTCCTACATAGAGAGGGAACCCATTAAATTTTTGAAGCGAATTGTCTTGGCAAATAAAATTAAATCACTGCTGCCAAATCAGCACCTTGGCGAATTGCACGTTTTGCATCTAACTCACCTGCTTCTTTTGCACCACCAATTAAATGTACAGATTTACCATCTGCTTTTAATTGATCGAACATTGCTGTGTAAGGCTCTTGCCCTGCACAAATCACCACATTATCAACATCAAGGATCATTGATTTATCACCTACAGTGATATGTAAGCCTTGATCATCAATTTTGTCATAACTCGCACCCGGAATCATATTGACATGACGGTGTTTTAAACCTGTACGATGAATCCAACCTGTAGTTTTACCTAAACCTGCACCAACTGATGACGCTTTACGTTGTAAGAGGTAAATTTCACGTGGAGACTGTTCAACTTCAGGTTGTTTCAAACCACCCACATATGCATAAGACGTATCAATACCCCATTCATCATAGAATTTTTGAGGATTCAAACTACCGCTTTCACCTTCGTGAGATAAATATTCAGCCGTATCGAAACCAATACCACCTGCACCAATTACAGCAACTTTCTTGCCGACTGGTTTACGCTCACGTAATACTTCGATATAAGTCAATACTTTAGGATGATCAATACCTTCAATATCCAAATGACGTGGTGTCACACCTGTTGCAACAACAATATCATCGAAGTTTTCAGCACTTAATGCTTCATAGGTTGCTGTGTGATTCAGCATTAATTTAATTTTCGGTTGTAATTCAATTTTACGTTTGAAATAGCGTAAAGTTTCGTAAAATTCTTCTTTACCCGGAATCGTTTTCGCAATATTGAATTGACCACCAATTTGGTTCGATGCTTCAAAGATCGTTACGTTATGACCACGGTCAGCCGCATAAGTCGCAAAACTTAAACCTGCTGGGCCTGCACCAATCACAGCAATATTTTTAGCTGCTGTTGATTCTTTGAAAATAAGCTCAGTTTCGTAACATGCACGTGGATTCACCAAACATGTTGCAATTGTCATTGAGAAAATATGATCTAAACACGCTTGGTTACAGCCGATACACGTATTAATTTCGTCTGCACGGCCTTGTTCAGCTTTTAAAACAAATTGTGAATCTGCAAGCATTGGACGTGCCATCGAAATCATATCTGCATCACCTTGCGCTAAAACATGTTCAGCCATTTCAGGTGTATTGATACGATTTGAAGTGATTAAAGGAACATTGACTGAACCCTTTAATTTTTTAGTGACCCATGTAAATGCTGCACGAGGAACTTTAGTCGCAATGGTTGGAATACGCGCTTCATGCCAACCAATACCAGTATTGATAATGGTTGCGCCTGCTTTTTCAATTTCTTTAGCAAGATGAATAACTTCTTCTAACGTTGAACCACCTTCAACCAAATCCAACATAGAAAGACGGTAAATAATAATAAAGTTTTCACCCACTTCTTCACGTGTACGTCTTACGATTTCAATCGGGAAACGAATACGCTTTTCATAACTTCCGCCCCACTCATCATCACGATGATTGGTACGAGCAGCGATAAACTCATTGATCAAATAACCTTCTGAACCCATGATTTCAACGCCATCATAGCCTGCAATTTGTGACAATTTCGCACAATTGGCAAAGTCAGCAATGGTTTGATTCACTTCAGCAGAAGTCAATGCATGTGGTTTTACAGGATTAATTGGCGCTTGTATTGCAGAGGGTGCAACATTTTCAGCCTGATAAGAATAACGACCTGTATGTAAAATCTGCAAAGCAATTTTTCCACCAGCATCATGTACCGCTTGGGTAATGACTTTATGCTTTTCAGCCTCTTCCAAAGTATCTAGCTTAGACCCGCCAACGAAAGTCACACCATGATCATTGGGTGAAATACCACCAGTAACGATTAAGCCAACACCGCCAGCAGCACGTTCTGCATAAAAAGCAGCCATACGTTCATAACCACCAGGAACTTCTTCAAGTCCAACATGCATTGAACCCATCAATACGCGGTTTTTTAGTGTGGTAAAGCCTAAATCTAAAGGCGCAAGTAAATGCGGATAATTAGACATGAATACTCCTTGGCGTGCTTTCGCTGGCTGGTATGTGTGTTTAATACAAACGTTAAAACTGATAAATTTAATGCAACAAGTTGCATAGTTTTTATATTTATAATCTAGATTTGATTTTTATGCAACATGTTGCATAATGACTACACATCCATTTTATTTGCGAAATATTACTAAAATGTCATTAGCCCATGTTTTATTGACAAGTTTGATCGAAAAACCCAGTACAGGTTTTGAATTGGCGCGCCGTTTTGATCGTTCAATGGGTTTCTTTTGGAATGCGACGCATCAACAGATCTATCGCGAACTGAATGGTATGCAGAAAAAAGGGTGGATTTCCACTTTAGAAGATCAAGCAGATACGGGACGTAAAAAGACCTATCAAGTTGAGCAACTTGGGCGAATCGAATTGGCTGAATGGTTGGTCAAACAAGGACAACCTGCTCAACTACGCGAAGAAATTATGGTACGTTTACGTGTAGAAGCGCAACTCGGTGGAAATTCTGTGTTACCTGAATTAGAACGGCACTTGGTGTTGCATCGTGAAAATTTAAAGTTATATCAGCAGATATTTGCCAAAGATTTTGCCCATACAGATGCACAAGACCGAACTTTATATATTCATAAAATGATTTTACAATTGGGAATTGACTTAGAAAATGGTTGGATCAATTGGCTAAATCAAGTCATTTCACAGCTTAAAATATTTGAAAATCAAGACAATAGATAGGAACGTTATGCCACACTATACAATGCTTGATGGTGAGCAATTATTTGTTCGTGAAATTGGTCAAGGTGAGCCTGTCCTCGTACTTTCAGGTTTAGGTATGCAAAGTTGGCAATGGCTTCCCTTTTTATTGCCCAATATAAAACAATATAAATTTTATATCCCAGATTGGCGTGGTTTTGGTGGTTCGAGTCATTGTAAAATCCCGCAAGATATCGATGCGATTCAAAATCATTGGCGTGATGTAGAAAGCTTAATTGGACAAATCAATCTGAATAATTTTATTCTTATGGGTTATTCAATGGGTGCAACCACGGCCATGCATGGCATGCAATATGGAAATTTACACAATAAATTAAAAGCATACTTACACATCGACCAAACCCCCAAAATTCCAACAGACGATACATGGGAATTTGGCTTATTTGGCAAAAAACATTCTAAATTTAAACGCTTACTCCAAGACTTTTCTGACTTGCTCCATCAAAACTCAAATTATCGTTTAGTCGATGATTTACCTGTTGCAACACGAACTGAACTTGTTCAAATGTGGTCAAATTTTATTAAATTGCAAGGCAGCAATAAAATTAGTCCTTTTATCTTTAGTATCGCTTTGAAACATCAACAATTACAAAAATATTTATTGCCAATCAGACGTATGGATTATCTCACGTGGTATATCGACAATTATTTAAATCATGATGAAGATTATCGCGAAGCGATTTCTCAACTTTCATGTCCAACAACCTTCTTTATTGGTGAAAAATCAACCCTATATCCAGCCAAAGGTCAGATCAAAATTTCAACAACTGTAAACCATGCAGAAAACGTTATTTTTAAACGATCTGGGCATACCCCATTGGTCACTGAACCTGTAAAGTTTAGTCGTGAAATTTCTGCATTTTTAAAAAGAGTAAGTTAAAAGAAAATATTATTTATTCTAAGTACTCAAGGTGACTCAACATAGTCACCTCTTGAATCACAATTGATCGTATTCCTATAAAAAATATATAAAAATCAAATTAATGCTATCTTTTATGTTAAGTGATTCATTCACTCAAAATGTACCCAAATCACCATTTTTGATTTTATGATTATTTCTAGAATCCAAATTATAAACCATCCAAAAAAATGGCAATATACCTATAAAATTCTCACAATATGCAAATAATTACAATAATAGATATGCTTTAATTTTGAGAAAAAAATGTTTTAAGCTGTATTTTTTTGTTCCAAATAAATATGCAATAACGATTTAATCCTAGAATAAAAAAAGTCTAAAAATTTGCTTTCATTTTATAAGCACAAGATTAATCACAATGATAAGGATGTTTTATGAGTGAAACACATAGCTATCAGCCACATGAAAAACGTGATCGGGTCATGGCCATTGTTGGGGCTGCTTCGGGGAATTTAGTCGAGTGGTTCGATTTTTATATCTATGCCGCATTTGCCATCTATTTTACTCATGCTTTAACTGCACCTGACATGAGTGACTCATCAAAAGCAATTTATGTATGGGGCGTATTCGCAGCTAGTTTCTTTATGCGACCACTCGGTAGTTGGTTATTTGGATGGATTGGAGACACTTATGGACGTAAAAAGTCCATGATTATTTCCATCACGTTAATGGCGATTAGTTCATTTTTATTTGCTGCATTACCTACTTATGAACAAGTTGGTATGGCTGCACCATTTTTACTACTTGCTGTCCGTTTACTGCAAGGGCTTTCAGTCGGCGGCGAGTATGGAACAGTTGCAACCTATATGAGTGAAGTTGCTCTCAAAGGACAACGTGGTTTTTATGCTTCTTTTCAATATGTTACACTTTCAGGCGGACAGCTTTTAGCAAGTGCGCTTGGTGTAATCATGTTAGCATTTATGTCTAAAGAGCAATTGATGGATGGTGGTTGGCGCATTCCATTCATTATTGGTGGGGTTGTGGCAATATTATCTTTCTTTGCGCGTCGTCATTTAAAAGAGACACTGTCTGAAGATGAAGGCAAAAAAGAAGGTTCTGGAAGTTTAAAAGAACTGTTTAAACACAATTGGAAAACGTTCCTTTTGGTGGTTGGTTATACCTCTGCAGGTTCATTATGCTTTTATATTATCACCGTTTATTCAAAAACCTACATCACTAGCTTAGGTTTTGACGATAAAACTGTGGGCTATATGATGACCTTTGCACTCTTTGTATTCATGTGCGCTCAACCCTTATTTGGAATACTTTCAGACAGAATTGGACGTCGTGCTTCTATGATGCTGTTTAGTATCACCTGTGCGATTTTCATCTATCCTGTAATGGTTATTGCAATGCCGTACTTTCATGACTCGGCAGTGATTGTGACACTATTACTGATATTTTTGATGTTCTTATTGAGCTTTTATACATCTATTAGTGGATTGGTTAAAGCAGAAATGTTCCCTCCGTATATTCGTGCTTTAGGTGTCGGTTTTGCTTATGCTGTAGGTAATGCAATATTTGGTGGTTCAGCTCCTGCTGTTGCTTTAAAGCTGAAAGACTTAGGACATGAAAATACATTCTTCGTTTATGTGATTGTTATGCTTATTATTTGTTTGTTCTGTAGTATGCAGTTGCCAAAGCAGCCTAAATATTTACATCACGATCATTAACACAATTGTGCATTATCATCGATCGATAGTAACTAACGATTTAGAATCAAAATGGTCTGTTTATACAGGCCATTTTTCAAACATAATAAATATTTCTTTTCCAAGATAATAATATAAAAATACGGCATCGAAATGCCGTATTCATATTTTTAAAATTTGTGTTTAGTACATAACGCTCAAGAACAAATTAAACTGATCCATTGCATTTATTAAAAAACACAATCATACAATCAGCCTGCTTTTCCTATTTCTTCATAAGGTTGTACCGCAATTTCAGAAAGCATATTCCCAAATGAGAAGATTTCATCCAACTGCTCTTGCGTCAATAATTTTTGCTCAAGTACGACTTCTTGAATGGTTTTATTTTCAGCAATACATTGCTTACCGATTTCATCACATTTCGCATGACCCAAAATAGGATCAAGTAAAGTGATAATACCGACACTGCGCATCACCGAATCAAAACAAGTTTTTTCATTGGCAACGACACCTTGGATACATTTCTCATCCAAGGTTTGGATACCATTGATCAATAATTCGATTGATTCATTTAATGAAACCGCAATCACAGGTTCCATCACATTCAGCTGTAATTGGCCTGCTTCTGCCGCAAAAGTAATCGTCAAATCATTACCAATTACTTTGAAAGCAATTTGATTAACCACTTCTGGAATTACAGGATTGACTTTTGCAGGCATAATCGATGAACCAGCTTGTAATTCAGGTAATCGAATTTCCCATAAACCTGTACGAGGCCCAGAACTGAGTAAACGTAAATCATTACAAATTTTAGAAAGTTTTACGGCTAAACGTTTTAATGTACTTGAAAGTAAAATAAATACACCACAATCACTCGTTGCTTCAACATAATCTTCCGCACCGATTAAATTTAACCCTGTGATTATTTTTAAATTCTCATTCACTTGCGTTGCATAACCATGTGGTGTATTTACACCTGTACCAATCGCCGTTGCACCCAAATTAATTTCTAATAAAAGCTCTCGTGTTTTTTTAATTAAGCGTACGTCTTCTTTTAATAATGTTGCAAAAGCATGAAACTCTTGCCCTAAAGTCATGGGTACTGCATCTTGTAATTGAGTACGACCCATTTTTAAAACAGTTTGAAATTCAGTCGATTTAATCAGCAGTGAGTGAATGAGCTGATTCATTTTTTCAAAAAGTAAATCTAATGAATAATAAGTTGCTAAACGTAAAGCTGTCGGATAAACATCATTGGTTGACTGTGATTTATTTACATGATCATTCGGATTGATAATGTCATAACGACCTTTTGCATATCCTAAAGATTCTAAAGCGATATTTGCAATCACCTCATTGGCATTCATGTTGATCGATGTACCTGCCCCCCCTTGAAACACATCGGATGGAAATGATGCACACCATTGTTCAGGGTTTTGAATCAGTTGATCACATGCATTTTGTATTGCTTGACTGATCTCATCTGAAATTTTATGGAATTGCTGGTTGGTTTGCGCAGAAGCTTTTTTCACTTGAGCCAACGCACGAATAAAATAACTTTGCTCTCCAACAGTATGTTTAGAGATTTTAAAATTTTCTAACGCTCTTAATGTGTGTATACCGTAATAACTATTTAATGGTACTTCTTTTGCACCAAGTAAATCTTTTTCTATTCTCGTTGTCTCTGTTTGAACCGTTTCAATTTCCATTTAAGTTTACTCTTATAATGCACCGTAGGTGTGCAACGAATCTATCATATTCCTTTTAATACTTTTCTCTATTAGCAAAATACATCTTTTCGATAAATTTTCTTATACGAATATTAATATATGTACTGTTTGTAACTTTGTGTAAGTTTAATATTTAGTCATTTTTTATGATTAAAAAAACGGCTCTTTTTTATTGTTTTTTGAATTGTATCTAAATGTACAATCAGATACACAATACTCTCATAATCACCTTATAAAAATTACAGCGATTTTTTTTAATTCTATGGAAGAATCTGCACATAAATCTGTAGCTATAAAAAAATAATGCTTGGATAATGTTCCAAATGGAAAAGGATTGATTATGGACTCGCTTAACCCCACAGTGGTTACTTTTATTTTCTATATTATTGCGATGGTCTGCATAGGATTATACGCATATAGAAAAACCACAGATTTCTCAGATTATATTTTAGGTGGTCGTAGCTTAGGTAGTTTTGTTACTGCACTTTCGGCAGGTGCTTCCGACATGAGTGGATGGCTACTCATGGGGCTGCCAGGCGCAATTTATGTGACTGGACTCTCTGAATCATGGATTGCAATTGGTTTAATCATTGGCGCATGGTTGAACTGGTATTTAGTTGCAGGACGTTTACGCGTACACACTGAAGTTCAAAACAATGCATTAACTTTACCTGATTATTTTACCAGTCGTTTTGGTGATAAAAAGAAAGTTCTTCGCATTATTTCGGCATTGGTTATTTTAATATTTTTCGGTATTTATTGTGCATCTGGTATGGTTGCTGGTGCTCGATTGTTCGAAAGTATTTTTGCGATGGATTACACCACTGCCTTATGGGTAAGTGCTATTGCGACTATGAGTTATGTATGTATTGGCGGTTTCTTAGCCATTAGTTGGACAGATACTTTTCAAGCCGGCTTAATGATTTTTGCCCTATTACTCGCACCAATTATGACCTTCTTGGCCATTGGTGATCTGCAACATGTTAATCAATTAATTGAAGCAGCACGTCCTCAAGCAGCAAGTATGTTTACTGGTGTGAGTACGATTGCCATCATTTCTTCGATGGCTTGGGGCTTAGGTTATTTTGGTCAACCGCATATTCTAGTGCGATTCATGGCTGCAGATTCTGTAAAGTCTATTCCAAATGCACGTCGTATTGGTATGACTTGGATGATTCTTTGTCTAGCAGGTGCTGTTGCTGTGGGTTATATCGGTATTGCTTACTTCCAAGCACATCCAGATATTCCTTCAGCAGCAATCGTGGCAAAAAATCCTGAAACTGTATTTATGGAATTAACCAAAGTTCTGTTTAATCCATGGGTTGCAGGTGTAGTTCTAGCTGCAATTTTAGCTGCTGTTATGAGCACACTCAGCTGTCAACTTTTGGTATGTTCTAGCGCTTTAACTGAAGATTTATACAAAGCTTTCCTTCGTAAAAATGCTTCTCAAAAAGAATTAGTTTGGGTTGGTCGTTTTATGGTACTTGCTATTGCAGTATTAGCGATTTTGTTAGCGATGAATCCTGAAAGTAAAGTACTTGGTTTCGTTTCTTATGCATGGGCTGGGTTTGGTGCTGCATTTGGCCCATTGATTATTCTTTCAGTGTTCTGGAAGCGTATGACTTTAAATGGTGCTTTAGTAGGAATGATCGTTGGTGCTGTAACGGTTATTCTTTGGAAAAACACGATGGCAGATACCGGTTTATATGAAATCGTACCGGGCTTCATCCTATCGTTTATCAGTATTGTCGTGGTGAGTTTGATGGGTAAAGCCCCTCAACAAGATGTTGTTGATCGTTTTGAAAAAGCTGAACAAATCTATGATCGTGAAATGAATTAAGTTGTTGCAACTTTGTTTTGAATGATTGTAGTGTAAATTTTAGGGGCGAAAGCCCCTTTAATTTTGTCTATTGAAAATAAAAACACTTAATACTCTTACCGTTACGCCTACTGCTACATCGGTAAGATTCACATTAACAATAACGATATTACTTAATTTTATTATTCAAATAAATCTGAGAACTGTCTTTAATCACTTCCATCACTGGATAGCTGCGTGTCTCTTTCACCCCAGGCAATTGCCATAAAATTTGACCTGAAATACGACGAAACTCTTCCATATTTTTACAGCGAATTTTCACTAGAAAATCAAATCCCCCACTAATCATATGACATGCCATGATTTCTGGGTATTGCACAACAGCATACGAAAATTCATCTAAAACATTCGGCGTGGTTTTGTCTAAAAGAATTTCCACAAAGACCACAAAGTTTGAGTTTAATTTCTCATAGTTGAGCTTAGCTTCATAACCGAGAATAAATCCTTCATTTCCCAGTTTCTGTACCCTAGCCAAAGCCGCAGTTGGTGACAGATTCACTGCTTCTGCAAGTTTGATATTGGAAATACGTCCATCTTTTTGCAAGATATCTAAAATCTTAATATCTATACGGTCGAGGCTTAAAATATCGCTATTCATCTGAATTATCCTCTAAAAAATATGGAAATTATAGTGAGTTATTCGTCAATGATTCTGTAATCATAAATTATATAAAGTTGTAAGTTCAACTAAAAGTTTTAACAAGTCACAGGATGTTGACATGAGTAGCATTGAAAGTTTTCCTCATACCGATTACGCTTCCGCTAGTTCAGATTATATTACTGAATTTAAAGATAAAAATGATTATGAAGTAGCAGTCAACACTGCTTGGCGCCGCTCTGAGCCTGAATGTGTCGAATATTTACTTGAACAGACTCAAATCGATCAAGAACTCAATCAAAAAATTTATGATATTGCTTTCAATTTAGCGCACAGTTTACGTGATCGTAAAAGCTCATCGGGTAAAGCAGGTATCGTTCAAGGTTTACTACAAGAGTTTTCGCTTTCCTCTCAAGAAGGGATTGCACTCATGTGTTTGGCAGAAGCTTTATTGCGTATCCCAGACAGTGCAACACGTGATTTACTCATCCGTGACAAAATCAACCAAGGCAATTGGAAAGATCATTTAGGTCAAAGCAATTTGATGTTTGTTAATGCTGCTGCTTGGGGCTTAATGCTCACAGGTAAGCTCATGGAAACACCTAAACAAACCAGTCTTTCAAGTGTTTTAACCTCTTTGCTAGCACGTACTGGTAAAGGCATCATTCGTAAAGCAGTTGATGTCGCTATGCGTATGATGGGCGAACAGTTCGTAACGGGTGAAACCATTGAAGAAGCTTTGGATCATGCCAAAGTTCTTGAAGATAAAGGTTTCCGTTATTCTTATGACATGTTGGGTGAGGCTGCACTGACTGAGCATGATGCTGATCGTTATTTTGAGGATTATACCCAAGCGATTCATGCCATTGGCAAAGCTTCTGAAAGTAAAGATGTTTATTCTGGGCCAGGCATTTCAATCAAACTTTCTGCCTTGCATCCTCGTTACCAACGCTCACAAAATGAACGTGTGCATCAAGAGCTTTATCCTAGAATTCTAAATTTAGCATTGCTCGCTAAAACTTACGATATTGGTCTAAATATCGATGCTGAAGAAACTGAACGTTTAGAACTTTCTTTAGAATTACTCGAACGCTTATGCTTTGAACCTCAACTCGCAGATTGGAAAGGCATTGGTTTTGTGATTCAAGCCTACCAAAAACGTTGCTTCTATCTCGTTGATTATATTGTAGACCTTGCTAAACGCAGCAATAAACGTTTAATGATTCGTTTAGTGAAAGGTGCATATTGGGACAGTGAAATTAAGAAAGCACAAATTGATGGCGTGTCTGACTACCCTGTCTTTACCCGTAAAGTTCATACAGATTTGTCTTATATTGCTTGTGCTAAAAAACTGTTGGCTGCGCCTGAAAATATCTATCCGCAATTTGCAACGCATAATGCACAAACAGTAGCAACGATCTATGAACTTGCAAATCCAAGCAACTATTATACGGGGCAATATGAATTCCAATGCCTACATGGCATGGGCGAACCGCTTTATGAGCAAGTAGTTGGAAATAAATCAGACCATAAATTAGGCATCCCGTGTCGTATTTATGCCCCAGTAGGAAATCACGAAACATTACTGGCTTATTTAGTTCGTCGCTTATTAGAAAATGGTGCCAATACATCTTTTGTAAACCGCATTGCAGATAAGAATATTAAAATCGAAGACTTGATTGAGAATCCAACTCAAGAGATTTTAGCAACGGCACAAAAAGAACATGCAGTTGGATTAAAACACCCTGCTATTCCATTGCCACAAGATCTTTATCAAGGTATTCGCCAAAATTCACACGGTATAGACTTAGCCAATGACAGTGAATTAAGTCAACTAAATCAAATTGTTCAACAGTATTCAAACCACCAATGGAACAGTTACAGCTTAGTCGATAATTTAGATTTACAAGATTTGTCCGATCAAAATACCCAAGAAATTCGTAATCCATCCAATCACGATGACCTCGTTGGCTATGTAATTGAGGCTGAAACAGCACAAGTTGATTTGGCATTGAACAATGCACATCTAGCTTTTGAAAATTGGAAAAATGCGTCAAAGAACTTCCGTGCAGATGCTTTATTAAAAGCAGCGGATATTATGGAATCACGTATGCAAGAGCTGATGGTTCTGCTCTGCCGTGAAAGTGGTAAAACATATAGCAATGGTATCGCTGAAGTTAGAGAAGCTGTTGATTTTATACGCTATTATGCATCACAAGTACAACATCTTTCAGATGATGTGCAACTCAAACCGCTAGGCACAATTCTTTGTATCAGCCCTTGGAACTTCCCATTGGCAATTTTTACAGGACAAGTAGCAGCAGCATTGGTTGCAGGCAATACAGTGATTGCAAAACCAGCTGAACAAACTCCTTTAATTGCAGCGCAAGCAATTCAAATATTATGGGAAGCAGGTGTACCTCAAGCCGTTGTACAACTTCTGCCCGGTCGTGGTGAAACGGTTGGTGCCAAATTAAGCCAAGATGAACGTATTCAAGGCATTATGTTTACAGGTTCAACTGAAGTTGCAAAAATCTTGCAAAAAACTTTGGCACAAAGAATCAGTCCTACAGGTCAAGCAATTCCATTAATTGCAGAAACTGGTGGACAAAATGCTATGATTGTTGATTCGTCTGCACTTACAGAACAAGTGGTCATAGATGCCGTAAACTCAGCATTTGATAGTGCGGGTCAACGCTGTTCTGCCCTACGCATTTTGTGTGTGCAAGAAGATAATGCTCCGACCTTAATCAAAATGTTAAAAGGTGCAATGCAACAACTGAAAATGGGTAATCCAGTTGCATTAAAAACCGATATTGGCCCTGTGATTGACTTAGAAGCACAGCAAAATATTGAAAAACATATTGAAAAAATGCGTAGTAAAGGCTATTCAGTACATCAACTTGCTGAAAATACGCCAACAAGTGATTTAAGCAAAGGAACTTTTATTGTCCCAACGCTTATCGAACTGCCGAATCTAAATAATTTAGAACGTGAAGTATTTGGTCCTGTATTGCACATTATTACTTATAAATATGGTGAGTTAAAACAATTACTTAATCATATCAATAGTAAAGGTTATGGTCTAACGATGGGTTTACATACACGTATTGATGAAACCATTCAAACCACTATTGAACATGCAGAAGTTGGAAATTTATATATCAACCGTAATATTGTTGGCGCTGTTGTTGGTGTGCAGCCTTTTGGTGGTGAAGGATTATCAGGTACAGGCCCTAAAGCTGGCGGTCCAATTTATTTATATAAATTATTGCAACATATTGAATTACCAAATAAACCTTTTGGCACTTTAAAGAATATTGCAGCGCAATTTGAACTTAAAACGCCAGAAATGTTTGATCAATTCAAAACATGGATCAAGCAAAACTATCCAACGTACACGTTACAAAATTATCAATCACCAATCGGCTTGTATGAACTTCCTGGGCCTACTGGTGAATTGAACCAATATCAAGTGGTTGCGAGATCTCATGTTTTAGCGATTTCAAATGATGAATATGGATTATTAAATCAATTCAATGCGATTTTAGCAGTCGGTGCGAAGGTTTGTGTTTTAAGTGACAATGCAATTGTGCTTAAAATGATTCAAAGCATGCCAAAAGCACTAAAACAACAATTTATCATGATCAATGATTTGAAATCTGGTGAGTTTGATGCAATTTTGCATCAGGATTCTGCTAAAAACTTAATGCGTTTACAAAGTATTATTGCGCAAAAACAAGGTGCGATTATTGGAATTACTCATCTCAATGACTCAAATGAACATATCCCACTTGAGCGCTTAGTGATTGAGCGTGCAATTAGTGTTAATACTGCTGCTGCAGGTGGTAATGCGAGTTTAATGACTTTAGATAATCTCTGATTTTTAGACTCATTCATTTAGAAGCGTGGTTTTTAAATTTTTAAAATATTATTTAAATTTAAGATACACTCCGAAAATTAAAAACCAAGCCAACCAATATTGGCTTGGTTTTTAATTTTATATCGATGATTATTAAATAAGACAAATATCATTTTGGATAGGTTCTTAAAATCAATTCTTCTTTAATCAATTCATAATCATCTTGCGGTTCAGGTATTAACCCTTCAATAAACCATGCCCCATCTGCTGCATAGCGTAAAATTTTTAAATCAATAGACTGATCCGTTACAGCATGTTGATTCAAACGGTTGTTTAACCATTGATTCCACATTTCACTAAATGATTTATCTGTCATGACCGTCATACATAATGCACCCCAAGCAGAATTTACACCAAGATTTGAGCTTAAGGTCGCTTCAATATACGCTCGAGTAAAACAGCCATATGCAACTGAATCATTTTCAATTTGAGTGCTTACCTCACGATCTAGCTGACGAATTAAGTCTTCTAGCATTGCTGTAACCAAAATTTGCTTATTGGCAAAATGATGGAATACGCCACCTTTTAGTGACACCTGCCAGTGTTGCTACATTTTGAATAGACATACCTTGCACACCATGTTTAGCAGCAAGTTGAATCGCATGATCCAAAATTAATTGTCGTACTCGTTCAGGATCTTTCTTACGCTGATGTGGATTTTCCATGCTTTCATCTCTCCTCTACAACTTTAAGTCGTGTGCTTTAATGTCCTGCTGAAGCTGAAAATAAGTTAATCACCATCACACCTGACACGATTAATCCAATTCCAATCATTGCCGCTACATCTAAGCTTTGCTTAAACACAAAATAACCAATAATCGCTGTGAGAATAATTCCTACACCTGCCCAAATCGCATAAGCAATACCTAAAGGAATCACCTTAATGACCTGTGATAATAAATAGAAAGCCAAACTAAACAATACAATAACAGCCAAGGACGGCCACAATTTGGTAAAGCCTTCAGATTTAACAAGGAATGTTGAACCTGTCACTTCTGACAGAATCGCAAAGCCCAATAAAATATAGGCAAATAGCAGAGAATTCATGATTACACCAAAACATACCAATTGGATGGTATGTTAAATCAATATTTTTAAAAAACCAAATTGAAAAATGAAACTTAATTTTCTAAATCATTAAAAGGTATTCAATATTGATTATTTTTTAAATTGACATACAAAAAATAAATACTGATTAAACCAATAAAAAAAGGAGAAATATTTACTCAATATTTCTCCTTTTAGGATATTTTTCTTAATTAGCTGGGGTTAACAAAATAAAAAAATGAAGCTAACATCATTAAAATCGTAACTGATAAAAACAAATATGTGTTCAACGTATTGAAACTTCTAATAAATTTAAATATTTCCATTATATAACATCACCAAACAAATCCTGATTTATTCTATTATACTTTATTCTATTTTGTAATATTTTTAGAAAAAAAATGAGCAAAAAAATTAATTTTTCCTTAAAGTCATTATACTTTAGTCGTATAACTTTAATCACATTATAATTACGATACACAACGAAATAACAAATAAGAATCATTATTATTTAATGCTTGGTAAAAACATTTATTCTTCCTTAAGGAAATTCTATTAAAAAATCATGAATGAAATTAAACATTCTTAAATTTAACATAACAAAAAGAACGTGAATTATATTATTTTTATACGCTTACTATTCGCTACTACTTTAAATATTCACAGGAAAACTCCGTGTACTTAACGAAGCTTTCCATTTAGATTAAAATAATATTCATTAGTTATGCTAACGAATTTTCTCTTACTTCGGATTTATTATGCTTTATCTGTGCTCTTTTCGCTTTCACTTTCTTATAACAATAACCAGCTAAAAGACTCGCACCGATAATTTTTAAAACTTTCATACATCACCTTACTACTTGCTGATAAAAATTCGTATTTCAATCTAACATCTTTAACTGTGTCCTTCTGAGGCCTTTTTGCGGCCCTTTTGTATGAAGTACATGTTTTATGTTTTTAAGTTTTTTTAAAAACTTTTCTGAGAATATGCATTATTTTTGAAATCTAAAAGTTAACTTAAGGACTGCAATAAAATATTTTTGATATATAAATTAAGGATTTGAAATTATTTTTTTTAAATTTAATTTCTCTTAGGAATCCTATAAGCGAAAATGCATATAGATTTATTTGATAAGATAGTTAAAAGGAAATACACCTTAACACTTTGAAAGGATAAATTTTTTATTAAAATATAATTATAGATAAAACATCAATTTGAATACGTTGGATATGTTGCTCTTTTATAAAATTAGAAAACAATCATGTAAAAAGACAACACATCCTGACCATACTTTGGCTGCTACTTTACTTCAAAATGATGTTTTTCAGTCACCATTTTAATGGTGATATCTTTGTAAAATCTCAACATTGGATCATCTTGGTCTTTCTTTAACGCATTTACGAATTTATCTTCATGCATCAATTTTGAAAACGTTTTATAACCTATTTCTAATATTTGAGGTTTTTGGCCAGATTCTAAAAATTCGTCAATACGCTTATTCACTTTTTTGACACTAATATCCATCTGCACAACTCTCTAAACTTTCATATAGATATAGCATCTTATTATGACAGTTCTGTTTCAATGCAAAAATCATTGTTTATTTATAGCAAATCAAAAAATCTTAAATTCATCAGCTATAACATTGAATTTTAAAGTACTATGATGCATTTTTTTCGTTGCGTCGATATTCTTCTATGAATTGAATCGTTTTATCAAAAGTCTTTCGGCTGGCTTTATTGATCAAAAAAAACTGATACTCATGTACCAACCATTCTTTTGAGTTTGGATAAAATACTGCTTCAACAGGAATCTTATTTTCTTGTAATGCTTTTACAAAAGGCATGGACTGCGTATCGGTTAGGAAATCTTTATTACCACCACTAATAAATACCGGTGGATATTGCAAAGTAAGGTGCTGTGCAGGAGAAATGCGTTTTAAATATTCAGTATTGTCCTTTTGATTACCTGTATAAGCTTGCACGAGTGTATTCACTCCCCATTCGATCAGCTTAATTTCATCTGGTGCGGTATTTACAAAAGCATTCATATCATAAATTCCACAATGCAAGATCAGCCCTTTCAACTGAGAGGCTTGAATCTTAGGTGAAAATTCTGATTGCCTTGCAAATGTAGGGTTGCTCAGTAAAGCTGCATAATGACTCGCAAGATTTGCACCAGCAGAATCCCCTGCCAAAAATAATTGATTTTCATCAATATTATATTGTTTTGAATTTTGACTAATAAACGCTAAGGCATTATTAATTTGATAAAGTTGTGTCGGATAAACAGCGTCTGGAGCAAAAGTATATTGCACCGAAACAACATTATAACCTTGCGCTGCCAGTAATTTGAAATATCCTCTTGCCTTATCTTTTGCACCAGATACCCAACCGCCGCCATGAATCCAAACAACCGTTGGTCGTTTCCCAAGTTGTTGTATATCATGTCTTTGATAAATATCTAAACTGAGTTGAGGCTCTTTTTGATAACTTATATTTGTCATAACCTGTACATTTTCAGGTGCATAATGATCTAACAAAATACGTTGAAAATGTGTTGATGTATCAAATGCCGTGGCAATAACTTTGCTATTGGTTTGCACGTTTTGGCAACCTGAAAGCATAAACATTAAAATAATACAGCCTAGAAAATTGGGTAATCGCATTTTTACCTCTAATCATTAAAATAAGATGCTATAAAATCAAAAAATTGTATCTGCAAATAGATTCAAGAAAACTCGTTTCTTTGAATTTGATCTTCGAATTTAAATCTTTAATCAAAACCATAAACACAGGTGTATCTAATGATCAAAGCATGCTGTTTGGCTCGAATGTACATGCATCTCAATTATTTTTCAACTTTGTGATATATTTCACATATTTAGTATTTAAAATAATTAGTTTCAAAATCCACCTTTACAATTTACCCACCTAACCATTTGATTATTTGGATCTATTTTAAATGCCCAACCCTTTCATGCTGCCCTCTCACACCTGTAACTTAAGCTCGGTCTTCGTTTGTTTCGCTAAAATCCAAGCCAGATACAAACCCACAGTAAGCATTAAGACCAAGAGTAAATAAAAAGGTAAATGGATCGCATAACGGTATAAAAAGGTACTGGATAACGGTGCAATAATTAAACCAAGTGCCTGAATTGCGGTACATAAACTCGCCATTTTAACTTGTGCATTTTGGCTGACTGATTGTGCTGCCCCTGTGGTGAATGCAGGAATTAGACATGCAACGCCGACGCCATAGAGTGCATAACTCGCTTGGAAATAAATCATCTGATTCGCATTTAAAGACAATAATATTCCTGCAATCATTGCCGTAATCCCTAAGCCTACCAAGGCTTGTAAGCTCAATTTGACAATTTTTACGATAATAATCTGAGTCAGAACCAAACTAAAACCAACAATTAACATACACTGAGAAAAGTAGCTTGCACTCTGCTGTATGTTGAGTTGAAAGCGATCCTGAATATAAAATCCTGCTGTCATATTCAAAGTCACGATTGCCATATAAGTACTAAAACCAAGGATTAACCACGGTAAAGCTGGCTTGATTGAAAACGCTGTTGATTCATCTTTTAAGCTTTGTTGTATTGAATTAATCTGAGCAATCGTATCTTTATGAAAAAACACGGTCAGTAAAACACTAAAGATCATCAGTACAATAACAGCCACCCACATTGACAATAAAATCCCACCTAGCAACAAAATAGAAGTTACAAATGGCCCAATGATCATCCCTAAACTGTTCATTGCACCGTACATTGCCATTTTCTGACTTCGTTGTTCTGTATCAGTGACATGCTGCATCACATAACTTTGTAAACCAATTTGTGGCATTGCCATGAATGCCCCTGTACTTGCACGGCTGAGTATAAGAAGTATAAAAATTGCGACAGGAGCTAAACTTTGATTGATACCAAAATAAAGGATGAGTGTAAAAATCGCCCATGTAATGGTCATTCCCCAAAAACCATAATTCATCAATTGATATGGTGTTTGTATTTTCTGATGCTTAGCAATAAAAATTGAAGCAATTGCCATACAAATCGCACCCGCAGATACAATCATGCCACCCTGAAGCTCGGTTAAGTGTAACTGCCGAATTAAAGGTGCAAGCAAAGGCAAAATCATGGAAAAACAAGTGCCGTTGGCTAAAGTTGCCCAAGCCAATAATTTAAAATTTCTTTGCATAATAAATGTCATAAAAAGAAAAGGCATCTAAAAAGATGCCTTTTGATTGAATTAGTATTTGAGGGTATAGCTCAAACCATAAGTACGACCTTGTGCAGGTAAACTTGAGATTGCACCATATACAGCTTCAGCAGCTTGACTGTATACCGTTTTATATTCTGTATTCCAGACATTATAGACACCAAAACCAACTGTTCCAGGGCCTGCTTTTGCATTGGCAATCACATCCATCACAGCATAACCTTTGATTTTTGTCGCAGCATTAGGGCGAACATTGGCATCATATTTTGCAACTCGAGCATCTTCATAGGCTTTATCGGTACCTTTGACTGCAAGCATTTGTACTCGTAGTCCATTACCTTGAGTATCTTGCCACTCACCAAATACTGTTCCCTTGATTGGAGAAACTTGTAAAGCATTTAGCTCTCGCCAAGTACCAGCAGCATCTTTAAATTGACCTCTAGTATAAGAAACTGTTCCACCAACATTAAATTGATCGAGTACTGGCATACTTGCATTTGCTTCTAAGCCATAAACTCGCTGGTCTGTGTCAGCCACAGTCACGGAACGATCGGCTTTAAACTGAATCACCTTATCAGATGTATTGTAGAACGAGGTTAAACCTAAATTCGCTCCATGATCATTCTGCATTCTCCAACCCAACTCATAGTTGTTGACGGTAATTGGATCTACATTTTCAGAACGTACAATATAACTTGCTGAAACATCACGTAATACACGTTGGATATCTGGCAAACTAAAGCCTTGTGAGAAATTAGCAAATACTTGTTGCTGGTCATTTAATTTATAAACTGCACCTAAATTAAATAAGGTTTTGTCATGTTTGACTGAACCTGCTGCAACCTTACCTACAGGCTGACCCGTGATATCTCCTTGAATCGCGGCAACGGTTGGTTTAAATGCCCCAGTATCACTTTCAATACGTTGGTAACGTAAGCCAGCTTGAACATTCAAAGCATCAGTTAAATCATAATTCCCTTGAACAAATGCACCTAAATTTTTAATGGTTGCATCTGGACCAAAAGCATAGCTACGACCTGTATTTTTATATTTCAACCCATTATTGGTAAAGCTATAAAGATCTGCTGTTTGCTTATCTTTCTCATGATCATAATCAAGACCATAAGTCAGTTTTAAATCACGATCAGCAAGATTGAGTTTTGAGGTAATGGCTGCACGTACACCCGCAACATCAATATCAGATTCTGATTGGTAGGCTAAATAATAGCCTGCTGGAATAAAATTGCTTAAAATGGTTGGATAAAATCTTGCTTTTTCATTGCGATAATAGGTCTCAATGTTTAGCTCTTGCCCTAATACATCCGTATTTTGATATTGCGCATTCACCGCATAACGTTTGGTAAAAGGTTGATTATCAATCTCGAAACCTTTTAACGCTTTTAAACTTGGTGCATTCCCTCTTAAAACTGCAAAATTTGCTCCATAATCAGGGCCATATTCTGAATCTTGTTGATCATCATAATATTGAGCGCCAAAGCTTAACTTTTGCTTGTCTGTTAATTGCCAACTTAAACGACCATTTACATCGACTGTCTCAGTGTCTTGACGATCAGTTTGTGCGATTTCAGGTCCAATACGGTGACCATGACTGTCTTGAATTTCCCCACGTTTGGTATAACCAGCACCTAAGAAACCATTCCAGTCCCCTTGATTAAACGCAATTGATTGATAAGCCTCATAAGCAAGTGCATCATTTTTAAAATTATCACCAGAGGTCACGCCAACTTTTGATTCAAAGCTTAAACCGTCCTTAGTACCTTTTTTGGTAATAATATTAATAATACCGCCTGTTGCCCCAGAACCATAAATGCTACTCGCACCTGAAACCACTTCAATTTTTTCAATTGAGTCTGGGCTGATACTATTCAGTTGACGAGCAGCATCACGTGAACCAGTTTGTGCGACACCATCAATCAAAACCAGTACCTGACGGCCACGCATGGTTTGACCATAGTTGGTGGTTGTACCACTACTTGGACTCAGTGAAGGAACGAGTTGAGCCAAAATATCTGCAAGTTTTCGCCCAGCAGCAGCTTGTTGCTCAATTTGTTTTTGTTCAATTGATTGTACTGTCCCTGCAATTTCCGCAATACTTTGAGCTGAACGAGTTGCTGTCACTACGATCGGTGCAAGTTGTGCTGTTTTTTGACTTTCTACAGCAACTGCTTGAGTAGATGGTGCTGTTTCAACAGTTTGAGCATAAAGCTGTGTACTTATGGCTAAGCTCAAAAGTGTGAATGATGTCGAAAGTGAACGAACTTTCATAAATTACCCCTAGGTATGTTGTTGCGTTTGTTTTGCTTTGTGAACTAGAACTTGACTGAGCAAGATGCTCAGTACAGATGCGGCTGCGAGAATGAGATAGAAATTTCCATAGCCAAATGCCTTAGCCAAGAAACCCGACATCGCTCCGCCAATGAAATAAACAAGCAGCTCAAAACAGACTAAAATCGTAAAGTCTGTTCCTGCTTGCTCCTTAGAACTGGTTTGCATGAAATGAGCATATAAAGCGGTCATCGCGACGTAACGAATAGCTAAAATGACAACGACAAAGACACCAAGTAACATTTGCCATTGATCAAACCAACTCAGTAGGACAGCAGCCCCAAGTAAGGCATAAATCAAAGTTCGTGCCCAACCTGCCCAAATCAATAATTGAGTTGCTGCTAATTTTTTTAATAAGAATGCTGCGGATACTGCTGCCAATAAACCTACGCCAGCCCCGACAACAGACATCAGTACGCCAATGTGTGCCAATGACCACTTTTGATCAATCAACATGGGATTGAGCATTGCCATCGCGGGGGCTTCAACCACGCGATAACAGACAATCAAAGCCAAAGCCCATAACATTTCAGGGCGTTTAAAAGCACGAATAAGGCTCGGTGCTTGCTTGGCAATTTTTTCTGTATTCGATCTTTCTTTGATTTGGAAAATAGCCAACATGGTCAGTGCTGTCATTGCAGCTAAAGCAATCAATGCCGTTTGCCAACCATAGAGTTGATACAACCATAAAGTGCCAGCCCCCCCCACCATACTGCCTAAAGCAACCCCAATACTTTGCGCCATACTACCAAGACGATATTCAGACTCGGAAAATGTTTCAACGGTATAACCATCAATCGCAATATCTTGGGTTGCAGCAAAAGTCGAAATCCATAAACCCACAATCACAAAGACACCTAAACCATAGTCAAACTGTGTCAATGCCAAAGCCACCACGCCCAAGACCAATGCAATCTGAGTGAATAACAGCCAAGTTTTGCGTTTACCCAGTGATTTCAAATAAAAGCGATCAAGCAATGGTGCCCAAAAAAACTTAAATGCCCACGGGATATACAGTAGTGACAACATCCCAATCCAACGCAAATCCACGCCTTGATGGCGTAGAATCGTAGGTAAAGCCACATTGTAAAAATACAATGGCAAGGCATGTGCAAGGTACAGTACCACCACAACCGATAAGCTCAGCGCGGATACTGTTCTATTGGGAAAGGCATTGTCATGATTCAATTGTTGATTCATAACCACCTCTGCACAGCCCATTGCACAGCATCGACTTGGTTCAAACTAACGAAATAAGGCACATGCCACGCTTTTTGCAAAGCTGGTGTGTCCAATCGAATTCGATCTGCTTCATCTTGGGCAATACGGACAAATCCCAAACAATATTGATAAAAATCAGGTTTATATTGCTTATACCATTTCGTTTGAATTGCCCGATATTCTTCGGGAAATTCGGTATTCAGCTCAGTTTGCATAATCAACACAAAATTTCTTTTTTGTTCGAAATATTGTTGGATATGCGCTAACCATTGTTCAAATTCTGCCACCGAGACATGCGCGGCAAAGCGCATGTCTAAGATGTGCATCTCATTGATTGATAAACTCATGTAACACTCAGGATTTTGGCTGGTTGATCTGCGAGCTGTTGTTGTAATTGCTGTGATGTTTGGAGCGATTGACCAAACTTGTTATAAAAAGTTTCTCTAAAGCAGTAGTACAACATGGCGGTTTTCTCAGCCATTGGAATGAGACGTTGGCTTTCGTAGCACATTTCCTCGACGACTGCCGCATAAGGCTTAACCGTATGATCTGGTTCACCCACAATTTTTTTGGCTTGAGAATTTTCAAAAATATAGAAACTGAGCAAGCGAATAGTTGGACGCAAAAATCCTTTACCAAATACAGACTTATCGCCAAAAAGTAGATGCCAGCCTAGATCGTGATCATCACCCTCGTAATAACGACCTAAACGATCCCGTTTACCTTCATAGATCTCGGTATAGCCCACATCTTTACCATCTACCCCAACAATCAATAATCGCTGATGGTCATCTGCAAGCATCTTGTCGAAATACACCTGTAAATCCAGTTCAGATTTATTCAATTGCCATTGTGGAATCACATGTGGCTCATGCATCCATTGATGCAATAAAGGAATATCTTGTGGATATTGCACTTGTCTTAAATAATATTGCGTCCCATTCTCATGGTATTCATAGTAATCAGGGAGTCGCTGAGAGATTGTGTTCATATCAGACCTTTATTTATTCAATCTTAGAAATATTTAGCCAGCTTTAGATTTAGCTTGTTGAGTGCCCCATTCCGCCAATGTCTCTGGACTCACTGGGTTTGCAATTGGATCTAGGAAAACAGGAACAGGACGTTCTGCTTCATCGTTATAACTTGTGGTAAATAAACGAACACGGTTCAAACAAATCTTGGTGTAAGTTGGTCGTAACATGGCAAATTTTTCAGCACGTTCAGCCAATTCAGGATACTGTTGGTTAAACTCAACGATAGCGTTGGAAATGGTTTGCCAGAAATCGAGTTCTGAATATTCAGGATAATCTTGCAAGAACACATTACAGATATAGCGGTAATGCACCATGAACAGACCTGTGAAAATGAAATGACTTAAATCGGTGGCTTCATGACGTAATAACAAATTAGCTTCAGAGGGCAATTGCGCCAACTCAGGGAAATCTTCATCCACCAAATTGATATCATCAATGAAGTCTTTTAAGACCAATGCTTTTGGCACGCCATTTTCATGCACCAACATGGTGTTTTCGCCGTGTGGTGAGAATGCTAAACCGTAGCGATACAAACAGAGTAATAACGGACTTAAACAGACTTGTGCAAATTGCGTTAACCAAGCTAAAGGGCTTAAACCTGATGCTTGAATCAGTACACTAAGGATGGATTGACCTAAAATATCTCGGTGTAATAAGGCAGCTTGAGAAAGTACTTGCTGTGATGGGTCAACGTAGCGATCGACACTTTCACGCCATAAGCAGCCAAAGAGTTCTTTAAATTGATAAGGTGCACCTTCAATTCGGTCAAAACAGGGTTGATGAATGGTTAAGGTCGCCACTTCACCCAAGAAAATCACGCCAGTTTTTTGTAGGTCTTGATCTTGTTGATGAATTTGCTTTAACCATGCAGTAACAGCAGGCGCTGCAAGATTACGTTTTGAAGGTAATCCACGATAAACAGCCGTGTTAAAAATACTCACTGGCAGTTTAATGTAATGACGTTGTAAGTTAGATGTATTGCATAGTGTGCGAATAGACTGCATGGGCACATAGCTGTCTTGGCTAATATTCAACTCAATAATTTTTTGATCGACAATTTCATTGGCATAAGTTGGAACGAGCCATTGATGCCATTGCCAAGCATGCACAGGAATCAAAAAATAATTTTGAGGGTCGAGATTTTTTTCTTTTAGAACATCAATGAATTGTTCAAGTTCATTTGCATCAAACTCATGTTGATACAAAGCACAAGCATCCCATTGTTCAGTGCTACGATATTCCGCTAAATCACGATGTACAGCTAACCATAATACTTTGACTTCTGGTGAAAGCTCTGGCGCAGCGCTTAAATAATCATCATAACCAAAGCCCATACGCCCCTTACTCATAATCAGCCAAGGATGACCGCGTAACATGCCTTCAACTTTATAATGCGATTCAGTTAAAACCGTAGCACTTGGCAAACGCGTTTCATTGAACAAATGTGCTTCTGCCAACCAAGTATTGTTCATTTCCTTAATCAAATACGCTTTGGTGAATGGCTTGACATTCGAGCTGTCAGACATTGCGACAATAAACTCATGTAAATTCCAAGCGGGTTGATCACTCTGCTGACCATTGCTTACATCACGTACTGAACCTTCCTGAATATTCCAGTGCCCAAGTCGATATTGATGACCTTGAAATTCATAATGACGATTGCCGAGATCGAGCTGATAACGTCCTACTGATAAGGCTTTAACTTCAATAATTTCTTCATAGAGAAACTCTGCAATCGCCATTTCAATGAGGCGTTGCCCTGCGGCACGCCATTGCTGCTGATTAATTTTTAAAGTTGCAAAGTTCATATCAATTTCTCATAAGTTGAATATACAGCAGCAGTTTGTGTGCGTGTGCCTGCACCACGACTGGTTGAAGGTGTCGTTATCGTGTTCTGTTCTGCTGTCTTTAAAATCGAAAGGTTTTTACTCGCCGTCTTTTCACAAAGACAATCTTCTGAAACGGCTCTTTTATCTGCCATGCAAATTTTAGGATTTTGAGAGAGGTCAAAATGCTGGAAAGTCTGTACCTGTTGCCCAAGCTCATAAATCTGACGCTCAGCCAATTGATTAATAATCGTAGCTGCACGATAAGCGCCAAGACCTAAGTCTGGTGTACCAACCCCATGACTATGCATTTCCTGATTTTGAACAAAAATATGACCATTCAGATGATGTACAACCCGATAGTCCTCAGTAATTTGCCAGCGCTGTTTATGATCAAATTCAATATAAGGTTTCAGCAACTGCATAAAACCAAAGTCAGGTGTGAAATAACCTGTTGCAGCAACGAGGAAATCACAATCAAGATGGAAGCTTTGCGCCGTGGCACGATGTTGGAAATGCAGTCGAATCTTTTGTGTATCCAACACTTCGGCATCTTTCAAATCACATTGGCTATGTAAATGTGTTTGTAAACTTTGACCCGCGATGCTGCGATGATAAAACTTTTGATAGATTTCACGAATGGTTTTTGCACTGATCCCCTTGTACAACAAAGCTTGCTGCTGCAATTGCTGCTCTTTTTTCTCGACTGGCAAATCATAAAAATGCTGCGCATAGTCAGGGCTAAAGTGCTCCAGTCCCAATGGTGCATACTCCATTGGGAAAAAACCTTGAGAGCGGGTAAACCAATGCAAATCAAATGAATGATTTGCCTCATCTTGCTGTTCATCAAACAGATCAATAAAGACTTCAGCCGCAGATTGCCCTGAACCAAGCACCACGACATCGCCTTGTAAATCTGTATCGGCATGCGTCATATATTGTGCAGAATGCAGACATTTTTGTGGTTGCTGTTGCTGCACTTTGGCCAAGCATTCAGGCAAGTAAGGCACATTACCGCTTCCAATCAATAGATGACGGCATAAATAACTGTGCTGAACACCCTCCGATTCCACCACGACTTTAAAACCAATAGTTTGAGGTTCGATTTTCAGAACACGAGATTGGTATTCGATACAATCAAGTTGCTCTGCAACCCATTGGCAGTAATGGTTATACTCACAACGCGGAATATGTGGTTGTTCTAAAAAGTAAAACTTATATAAACGTTGCTGATGGCGCAGATAATTCAAAAAGCTAAATGGACTGGTTGGATCAACCATCGACACCAAATCCGCCATAAATGGCACTTGTAATACCGTATTCGGTAACTGCATTCCCGCATGCCAATCGAATTGCGCCTTTTGCTCAAAAAACACATAATCGAGTGAGCTTTTGTTCTGTAAAAGGCTTGCCAGACTTAAGTTAAAAGGTCCTAAACCAATTCCAATAAAATCAAGCATAACTGACATCCTTCTGTGAGATACGCAGCGGATTTGGCAGTTGTACATAGACAGATTGATGTTCTACAGGTGCAATCAGTTCATCTAACTCATGCAAACGTGTGAGCAAATTACCTTTATAAGGTAAAGTTGGATTGAATAATAACCCCTGCAATAATGTGCTATCAGGATATTGCTGTAATTGCACCTGTAAGAAAGTTTTTAAATGCTCAAGCAATTCATCTTCGGTGATATAGCCTGTTGCACCAATCGCATTGATCATGCCAAACAAGGTATTTCCAAAGAAATAATAACTAAAACGTTCATCCACAAAATCTTTAGGCCCAACCGCAAACGCTTTTTCTTTTAGTTCAGGTAAGGCTTGCAGAATTTCAGTGGCAAATTCTTCAATGTAATAGAAACCTTGGTTATCACGTAACCACAAGGTTTTTGGCAAATGATTTTCTAATTCCAACAGTACATTCTGCTGATGTGATTCAAATGCCATGCCATAGCGATGGTATAGATACATCAACGGTTGCAAACTGACGTCAAGGAAACGATTAAACCAATCCAAAGCGATTTCTGAAAAATGATTTTCATGATGTGCTTTTGCAATTTTTGCGAATAAAGCATTAAAACGATTTAAAGGTTTATCTGGATGATCCTGACATAAGGATGCAATACAAGTGACTTGCTGTTGAGGATGGAATGGCTGATCACGGAAAATACAAATACTTTCATTGACCACTTCATCATCAATTTTTAATGCAATCCACGCTGGATCATTCACCGCTTTTAAACTTGGGCACTGTTTTAAAATGTTTTGACCAAATTCGCTGTGCCATAAACGGTGCGTCAGCTCGCCACGATGGCATTCTTTGGCTAAATTGACGCGAATAGAATTGGTGATCATCACTGAAAGTGAGGGTTTCACCATCCAAGGTGCATTAAAACTCGCAAGTGTACGAATCGATGTTGTTGGCGAAAATTGCCAGCCACGCAACCCTAAATCAATCAGTTGTCCTGTTTGTTTAAGACGTTCAAACCACGGTTTACTTTGTAAGTAACGCGCTTGCCAAGGATGTAAAGGCAGTAATTTATATTCAGTATGAGTTTTGAGTAGATTGAGATCATGTTCAGATAAATACCACTGTAAAGCAGCTTTGAGTTGAGCTGAAATACTCTCATCAATCGCACTCCCTTCAGAAATATAGTCTTGATGAACCAACCAATAATGCAGTTGTGTCTTGCCTTTATGTTCAGGAGAGAACTTTAACCAATCTTCGTGAATAAAGCCTGTTCTACTCTTGGGCGCAGGATGCATGCTATGCCCCAAAATCAAAGCTTGTTCAGTTTCAATAAAACTCTGACCTGCTTTAACGAGATCATCAAAATCATTTTCACGTTGTACTAAAAATTGTTGCAATGCATCCCGACTTTGAATCCATTTTTCAACCAATGAAGCAGCATCTAATGGAATCGAAGATTCAAAAACCAGTTCTTCAAGCAGGAGACCTATAATTGTAATAGGGCTTAAAGTCTTCATTTGTCCGTGAATAATCACCTGTGGAAGATCTGCTAAACGGTGACGTCCTACTCGACTGACATAGGATAGAGGGAAATAGCATTGCGCTTGAATAGAGTGGATTGGAATGGATAACAGCGTCAAACCTTGGCTAAACGCATGTTGTTGAGAACTTTGTTGATCATGCTTAAGCAAATAACCTTTGCCAGTTTCTTGCGTATAAGCATTAATGAAATGTTGCATCGCCAACCGATTGGCTAGTTGTTGCATCTTACGAGTCCTCTTCACAAAAGAGTAAAATAAGCCTGTTCCATAAAAGTTATAAATTGATTAAATTCAAAACCTTGAGCAGTCACTTTAAATTTATTTATGTTTCTTGATCGAAGATTGTAAAACCTAAGAATATTGATAATAATAATTATTATCATTTAATAATTCAATAGAAATCGAAAAAAAGGTTTTAAAAATATATCTAACAGATTGAATTCAGAGTTTTTTATTTTTATTTACATTCAGAATGATTCACATTTTGCACTATTCAACTTTTCATTTAATTAGGGAAATACTTATTTAGAATCATTTCTATATATTAAGTATTATAAATTAATAGCTTACGCCTTAAAAATAAAAACTCATGCAATTATTCATCTACAATATCAACAAAAGCTGCACTTAAAACCTTTGCCAAATCATTTGGGTGTAGCCCGACATCTAGCCCTCTTTTGCCACCGCTGATATACATTTTTGTCAGCCCTACTGCTTTATCAGAAATCGCCGTTTTTAAGCGCTTCTTCTGCCCGAGTGGACTAATACCCCCGACTAAATAGCCTGTTAAACGTTCCGCATCCTTCGGATCTGCCATATGCAACTTTTTACAACCAAAAGCATTGGCAACTTTTTTTAAATTAAGTTGATGATTTACAGGGAGTACGGCGATAAAATAATTTTTATCATCAGTCACCATCAATGTTTTAAATACTTCATCTACTTTTAACCCAAGTTTCTCTGCTGCCTCCAAACCAAAGCTTTTGGCATTGGCGTCATGTTGGTATTCATGTATTGAAAATTCGATTTTATTTGATTTCAAAACTTTGCAAGCAGGTGTCATTTGGATCTAGGATATAAAGTATTTAGAGAGACAAGTATAAGCGTTTTTTAAATAAAATTTAAATTTGCTTAGGCTATTTATAGCACTTGATAAATTATCAGCAATCTGCTTAAAATCTCAACAATTACGAACATTTATTAAAACGATGCCTTCTATCTATCAATTAAAACCAGCATTTCAGAATTTATTACGTCCCTTTGTGCAAAGATTATTCAAATTGGGAATCACAGCTAATCAAGTCACTTTATTAGCGATGTTTATCTCAATTTGCTTAGGCTATTTTCTGTATCAACATTATTTAACGCATTCTATTTCTTGGCTTTTATTACTATTTCCGCTATGGATGCTGATTCGCATGGCATTCAATGCAATTGATGGCATGTTGGCACGTGAGTTTAAACAGCAGTCCAATTTGGGCGCTTTTTATAATGAATTGTGTGACATTATTTCCGATACAGCACTCTATCTTTGTTTTATTGCCTTTGGTTTTATAAATGCAAAACTATTGTTATTTATCGTTTTTCTTTCCCTTCTAAGCGAATATACAGGTGTAATGGCACCTCTGATTGGTCAAGAACGCCGTTATGATGGCCCAATGGGGAAAAGTGATCGTGCTTTTTGGTTTAGTTTAATTGCTGTTATTATTGTGATATTTCCACTAATCAGTACAAATTTGCAACTTCTCAGTTGGATTTGTAATGGCATACTGATTCTAATTGGCCTACTACTTACGCTCACCATTTATAACCGAATTAAAAATAGTTTAAAGACAGTTTCGTAATTTTATTATTCAGGGTAAAAACAGATGTATAACAATACTCAACAAACCTTTACGAGTCATGATGGAACTGCGTTGTTTTATCAACATTGGGCAACCCTTAATCCATCTGCAACAAAAAAAGCCATCATTCTATTTCACCGTGGACATGAACATTCTGGGCGTATGGCGCATTTAGTCAACGAACTCAATTTACCTGATTTTGATTTCTTCGCTTGGGATGCACGTGGTCATGGTGATTCGCCTGGCGAGCGTGGTGATGCATTAAGTTTTTCAGCATGTGTTAAAGACATTCAATCTTTCGTGCAACATATTGAACAACAATATGCAATTTCAGCGGAAAATATCGCTGTAGTCGCGCAAAGTGTTGGTGCTGTTTTAGCTGCAACTTGGGTTCATGATTATGCACCTAAAATTCGTGCACTCTGCCTAGCCTCTCCTGCTTTTGATATTAAATTGTATGTGCCTTTTGCTGAACCAAGCTTAAGAGTTATGGCAAAACTACGTGGCAATTTCTTTATACAAAGCTATGTAAAAGCCAATATGCTCACGCATGATAAACAACGTGCGCAGAGCTATGATACCGACCCTAAAATTGCCAAAGCGATTTCAGTCAGAATGTTATTGGGGCTATACGATGCTTCAAAACGTATTGTCGCGGATGCACAAAACATCTTTGTTCCAACACAGGTTTTATGTTCAGGCTCAGATTTTGTGGTCTTCCAAAAACCGCAACAACAGTTTTATCAAAAACTACCGCATCCTAAAAAAGAATTTCATATATTAGATGGCTTCTTTCACGATACTTTGGGTGAAAAAGACCGTCATATTGCAACTGAAAAAATTCGTCGTTTTATTCAGCAATGTTTTGCTGTGGAATATCAAGCACCTGATCTGTTAAATGCCGATAAAATTGGTTCAAGTTGTGCGATTGCTGAAGACTTAAGTTCACCACTGCCTGCAAAATCCATAAAAAATGCATTTTGGGAAATCACTAAAAAGAATTTGAAAATAGGAAGTCATTTATCTAAAGGCTTAAAAATTGGTGAAGATACAGGCTATGATTCAGGCAGCACACTAGATTTTGTCTATCGTAACCAGACTGAAAGTAGCAATCCAATTGGAAAAATTATAGATCGACAATATCTCAATGCGATTGGT
Organism: Acinetobacter piscicola; assembly: GCF_002233755.1. Taxonomy (GTDB): domain Bacteria; phylum Pseudomonadota; class Gammaproteobacteria; order Pseudomonadales; family Moraxellaceae; genus Acinetobacter; species Acinetobacter piscicola. Next base: position 105,171 of record NZ_KZ268706.1, read on the forward strand.
TGGCGTGGTATCCGTGTTCGTAAACAGAATATTGAATATCTCGTACAGAAATACGCTGACATTCTCATCAAAAAGCGTAAACCACTCAGAATTATGGATATTGCTTCAGGGCATGGTCGTTATATTCTCGATGCTGTTTCGCAATTACCTAAACGCCCAGACTCGATTTTACTGCGTGATTATAGTGATATTAATGTCCAAGCTGGGCAAAAAATGATTGCTGAACGTGGTTTAAGTGACATCGCTGAATTTGTTCAAGCAGATGCCTTTGATACTCAATCACTTGCATCAGTCAAACCAAAACCGTCTTTGGCTGTGGTTTCTGGTTTATATGAATTGTTTAGTGATAATGACTTACTTCGACAGTCACTGGAAGGTTTAAGTAAAGCCATTCTCAAAGATGGTTATTTAATCTATACAGGTCAAATTTGGCACCCTCAGCAAGAATTTATTGCACGTGCTTTAACCTCACATCGTGAAGGTGATGCATGGGTCATGCGTTTACGTTCACAAGCGGAAATGGATGCGCTTGTTGAAGCGGCTGGCTTTAAAAAAGTAGATCAATGTATTGATGAATTTGGAATTTTTACAGTTTCAGTCGCACAGAAACTTTAAATTACATTTAGCAAGGATGCTTTATTAGTAAATCTAAAATTCAAAAATGGATTGAAGAATATGTATACACCCGAAGATATGCGTAATTTCCCGCTTTGGACTAAAAACACCTTTAGAATCAATTATGATGTTGATTTAGGTGGGGATAATCATGAATGGCGTGAATGCGTAACTCATATTCTTGAAGTTTTGAAAAAATATTATCATTTAGAAGTTATTTCAGAACCACCTTTTGAACCTAAAGAGGATTTTGTTGACCTCACTTACACTTTAAACAATAGTAAAATCATTATTGGAAATGATTTTCTTTTTTCTATGATATGGATTGAAGCAGAAACTGTTGAACTATCTTTAAAAATTCAAGAAATTCTTGCTGATGATAACAATCTTCCACCCAAAAGAATTGATGATGAAGTACCGAAAAATTCTGACTATTCCAAATATAATATTCGAACGGAAACACACAGCAATAATACTTCTTCAACAAATCAAAAACCAACAATCAACTCAAAAAATATGATACTCAATAATCAACTCAAACAAACAGGCACTTGGAAATGGGGAATCCTTTGTTTAGTTGTCCTTGCACCCTTTTTCTTTCTCACTTATGGATTTGCAAATAACTACGCATCGCAGTTGCTAAATGTACCAAGTATTGTTTATGACTGGGAAAAACACATTCCGCTTTGGGCATGGACCATTGTGCCCTATTGGTCTATTGACTTATTTTATGGACTGTCTTTGCTGTTATGTTGGAATAAATTTGAGCTTAAACAGCATGCGCTTAGGCTATTTACAGCACAGCTCATTTCAATCAGTTGCTTTCTGCTTTTTCCACTCAAATTTAGTTTTGAACGTCCTCCATTAGACGGATTCTTTGGTCTATGGTTTGATGTACTTATGGGGTTTGATAAACCTTTTAACCAAGCACCTTCTTTACATATCGTTTTATTGGTCATTCTTTGGGACTTTTTCCGCAGACACAGCACAGGTCATTGGAAATACCTTGTCGATATTTGGTCATTGTTAATTGGAATATCTGTACTTACCACATGGCAACACCATTTTATCGATATTCCAACTGGTTTATTGGCAGGTGCATTCTGTCTATGGCTATTTCCAATCACAGCAAAATCACCCTTTAAAAAAGATGGCTTGCAAATTTTAACACCAAAGCATTTAAAATTAGGCAGTTACTACCTTTGTGGCGCAGTGATTTGTCTTATCTTGGCATATGAACTCAAACCTTGGGGATTATGGTTACTCTACCCAGCGATCAGTCTATTTGGCGTAGCGTTAAGCTACGGTTTTGTTCGACCACATTTCTTCCAAAAACAAGCAGATGGTAACTTGAGCATCGCAGCAAAAATGTTATTTGCGCCCTACTTAATATTTGCATGGTTGAACAGTCGAATTTGGACAAAGAAACATCCTGAAGATTCCCAAATTTTTAAATTTGAAAATACAACCATTTTTTTAGGACGCATTCCAACGCATTCCACAACTCAAAAATATCAAGCAGTATTTGATTGTGTTGCAGAGTTACCCGTGAATCCTGACAGTTCATATTTTCAATACACCAGTTTAGACTTAATCCCCTTACAAGCAGACCAACTTCAACACGCTGTTGAATCTTTTAACCAATTGATTGATTCAACTTCAACGCAGAAGTCACAACAGAATGTATTGATTTTCTGTGCCTTAGGTTATTCGAGAAGTAGCGCTATTTTATGTGCTTGGCTGTTACAACAACAGCATGCAATGCATGTAAATGATGCAATTCAAATTGTTCAATCCGCTAGACCGTGGGTTAAGCTCAACGAAGTCCAAATCAAAAACCTCAATACTTATCAATTAAAATTGAAAGGATTAGCCCCATGAAAATGAATTTTTATGTGGTGGCTAAACTTTTATCTGCGACTAATGGTTTACTATTTTCAGGCTACATTGCTTTCATATTATCCGTTATAGCAATATTACTTAAAGGTTGGCAATCACTTGAATTTTGGATATTTATTATTCTAAGCTTCGGCATTATGATGATTCACCATTACGTGTCACTCAGGTTGAAATTTGATGCTGAGCTGATTGAAATTATGGCGCAACAATCTGATACTGTCTCAATCGAAAACTTAACGCAGCAGTTTGATCAATCATTGATGCAATTTAAACTCATACCTGAGTCGAAAGCTGGTCGTGATTGGTCTCTACGTTTTACAGGCTGTTACCGTTTGTTTAAACTGCAAATTACTTTACTGTTCATACAATATTTTGTTTTAATTATCTTAATTTATAAGTTATTGACACCATAAGCCTTTTTCTTTTGGTCGAAAGCCCATTGAAATTATTGATAAAATTGGTTTGCAGAATGAATAAAACTCCGCTTCAGAACGATAAAAATGTACCACTAGCGCAAACTCAAAATCATTTTGCGAGCAGTTCTATTGCTCGTCTGATTGCATTTTTTACACGTCGTGGCGCACGTCTACTGACTGGCGCGCGTAGTTTATGGATCGGTTGTCAGCCTGTGCCAAAACAGCGAATTTATTATGCAAATCATAATAGTCATATCGATTTTATTTTGCTTTGGTCATCTTTACCTAAAATGATGCGTCGAAAAACCAAGCCTGTGGCTGCTTCCGATTATTGGCTTAAAGATGGATTTCGACAATTTCTAATTAAAGATACGTTCAATGGTGTAACGATTCGACGTAATCAAGAAGATAATACTGACCCTTTACAACCTGTGAAAGATGCTCTTGAACAAGGTTATTCTATTATCTTTTTCCCTGAAGGTACGCGTAATCTGAATGATGATATTGAATTACTGCCTTTCAAAAGTGGTTTGTATAATTTGCACAAACAATTCCCTGAAATTGAAATTGTTCCTGTTTGGATTTCCAATTTAAGACGTGTCATGCCTAAAGGTGCATTTATCCCGCTGCCATTACTTTCTACAGTATGCTTTGGGTGTCCTTTAGAGCAACATTTAGAAATGGATAAAATAAGCTTTATTGATTATGCGCAAAAACAATTATTAGAATTAAAAGAGGTTGAGAATCAATGATGTTAAATAATCTTGATAAAACCTATCTCTTATTTGCTATTTTTGCAGGAATTTTAGTTTTTGCATCTACTGTTGGTTTTATTCTCAAACAAAAAGCGGGAGCTCAACCATCATCGGTTATAGATAATTTAAATGCACGAATCAATGCATGGTGGGTCATGCTGATCGTGATCGCTGCGGCCATTCTATTGGGTAAAACCGCATTTATTGTCTTATTCGGAATTATTTCACTCTTCGCACTTCGTGAATTTATCAGCCTGCTTCCCACCAGACGTGGCGATTATTTTCCTCTACTCATTGCATTCTATTTTGTTATTCCCTATCAGTATTATTTGGTTTATACCGACTGGTATGGGCTTTATTCAATCTTCATTCCACTCTATGTATTTTTGTTGATTCCAATTGCCAGTTTAAAACAAGAAGATACAACCCATTTTCTAGAGCGTAGTTCAAAAATTCAATGGGGACTCATGGTCAGTGTATTCTGTATTTCACATGTTCCAGCTTTGTTGAATTTGAAATTACCTGAATTTAAAGGTGAACCAATTTGGTTAGCCATCTGGTTAATCATGGTGGTTCAAGTCTCTGATGTTTTGCAATATGTTTGCGGTAAATTATTTGGAAAGCACAAAGTTGCACCTGTTTTATCGCCATCTAAAACTGTAGAAGGTCTACTCGGTGGTATTTTCTTAGCAACGGCTTTGGGTACTGCAATGGCGTGGTTAACGCCTTTTAGCTATGTTCAAGCGGCTTGTATTGGATTGGTGGTTTGTATCTTTGGCTTCTTTGGCGGTCTTGTGATGTCTGCGATTAAACGTGATCGCGGGGTTAAAGATTGGGGGCAACTCATTCACGGACATGGTGGAATGTTAGATCGTATTGATTCTATTTGTTTTTCTGCACCTATTTTCTTTCATATTTTAAGATATTGGTGGAGTTAATCGGCTGATACATAGGAAAAAAATAAATGAAAATCGAAAGAAGTTTTACTTTTTTAAGCCTAGCTTTTGTCTTACAAGGTTGTAGTTTTTTCAATAATAGCCCATGTCATGACGAACAAGTGATTGATTCGGTTAAAAGGCTATATGCCAATCAGATCAATATCAATCCACTTTCAAAAATTGACCAATTGCGAGCACGCCTAACGCAAAGTTCTACACCTGTTCAGAAAGATTCCCAATCTATAGTGGGTATCGAGCTAAAACAGATTAAACAACTGAATATTGAAAAATTAGAAACTGAGAATACCCAAGAATCACAAGCAATTCTCGATATTATTCATGATCGTTTCGAAGGTGCGCAATACATTTGCAAAGCAACGATCAAACAAGAGATTAATACATCAAAATTAACTGAAATCGCTCAACAACTGAGCCCAGAAAATTCAAAACTAATTCATAAGAATAAGCTGAATATTCCGATCATTTATGCGATCTATACGCAAGATGGTAATAAACCGTATGATGTTCAATATAGCCCTGAAAACACACTACATTTAATGCTTGCGATTATGTTAAAAAAAGCCAATTAACAGCCGTCAAATTTGTAGAATCATGAATGTGATGAAACCAAAAATTGATTAAATATTAACTTAATCTCTTAATAATTTTATAAAACTTCTATAATTGACACAATGCCTTATGCCACATAACATCAAAACACATTTAGACGACACGTTATTGGTTTTATTTTGAATTTTCGCAACCCTTTAAGAAACAGCCGCACATTAAAAAATACCGCTATATTCTCCCTTATACTGATTATGACAGGCTGTTCTTCTTTAGGTGGTGGCTCTATACAAAAACGTGCTGGAAAGCTCTCAACAGGTATTCAAAAAGCATATTCTATTTCGCCTGATGTCGCCAATCGTGTGTCACCAATGATTGTACAAAGCGCTGAACAATTTGATGTTGATCCATTATTGATCGCTGCAACCATTCGTCAAGAATCAAGCTATCGAAGTAATGCTGTATCACCTTCTGGTGCTGTCGGACTCACTCAAGTAATGCCTCGTTATTGGCAACAATCGTGTCCTGGTGATTTATACAATGAATATACCAATATTCGTTGCGGCACGATGATTTTGTCCAAATATAATCAATCTGCGGGCAGTTGGAAGAAAGCTTTGGCTTATTATAATGTTGGGCCAAGCAATTATGAGTCAAGTTGGAAAATGCGCCGCCAAGGCAAAAAATATGCAAAACAAGTAAAGAAACATCAAAAACAATTGAAGTCTGCTTTATAAAAGGTGAGATATAGTGAAGTCATAATTCAACAATAGATTTGTTCATAAAGGAGATCTTTATTTGGATATTGTTTTTTGTGTGGAATAATTTTAGGTATTATTTTTGGAAGATACGATCTGTATTGTTATAGGAAATCCTACAGTTTTTTTATGGATTATATGGAAAAATGCTCAAATAAATATCTACTGATATTATTTTCGATATTATATTTGTGTATTTTTATTTCTAGTTTTATATTTCTTGGTGCAATAATTTTTTATTTTTCTTTCTCTGATAAGATTAATCAAATAAATGGGATTTCATATTTGTTAGGTCTTTTGATTGGTTTCGGTCCTTTGATCTATACACGTAAAGAATAAAAAAGAGGTACTCCATGAAAATAAAATACCTAAGCATAGTGTTATTACTTTCACTTCAAAATACAGCGCTATATGCTGATATTGAAATGACTGAAATAGAATCAATTACAGATTTCACCGATCAAGTCATGGAAGCAAAGAATTTATCAGCAATAGAAGCACAAATTAAAATACAGATTTACCAAGCACAGCAAAATGTTCAAAAATTATTAAAATCAAATGATATGAGTTATAACGATTCTGTATATTTGCATAATTATGCCATTATCACCTCACAATATGCTGAATATTTACTTGAACAACATTGTACAGCGCCATCTATTCCCTATCAGAAAAAAACTGAGGATGCATATCTCGCACTACAAAAACGTGATCCAAACGATAAAATCGCACTCAATAATTTAGGATTATTTTATGCAAAAATGTCAGTTTATTACCGCAAGAATACCGATCCAACACCACGTTTAGAAAATTTGATTAAAGCTGAACAATTATTTTCATTATTAATAAAAATTGACCCAAAAGATAAAGAACATCAAATAAACTACGATGCAGTACTTAGTGACAAGCTGATGCTTTTACAAAAACATCATCTTGATTTTAATGAGCAAAAACGCTTGATGAATTTGCTCAAAAAGCCACTATTTCAATATTTATCTCATTCACAACAACAGTTAGATAATGTTGATATCGGTAATTTTCTGATTCTTGTACAACAGTACTATAAAATTTTGAATACAGAAAACCCTCAAACTGCCGAGAAATGGTTGATCAACAACCAATCGAAAATAGAAGCAATCGTACAGAAAAAATCTACACTTTCGCAGCGTGAAAATGAATTTCTAGCTGAATTCTATGCCCTACTTGGACAATCTGAACAGGCTTTATATTATTTAAAACGACTTGAAATTTCAGATGAAAGTACAACAGAACCTGATTCTATGGAAAAAGAACCTAATCTAGCAAATTTAAAATTAAATGCTGAATATCAACTTTGGTTTAAACAATATAAACATGATTATGAGGAATATCGTAAAGCAATTCCTAAACTGTGTAAAATTACTCAACTTGAAGCTGTTCAGCCCTAAAATATAGAGTGCTGAATATTGACTGATTAACGAACTAAACCTTGTGGTTGTAATATAATCAAAGCTGCACCTATTAAGACCACGGCGCCACCAAATAGATCCCAACGCGTTAAACTCACTTGATCAACAAATTTTAACCACATCAATGCAGTGAAAATATAAATTCCCCCATAAGCCGCATAAATTCGCCCTGAGGCTGCAGGATGTAAAGTTAATAACCATACAAATACTGCTAGGCTTATAACCGTTGGAATCCACAACCAATGGCTTTTATTTTGATTCAGAATTAAATATGGAAAATAACAACCTAAAATCTCTGCAATAGCTGTCACTAAAAGTAATAAAAATGTGGTGATCATTTTAGTCAGTTGAATGTCCATAAAAATATAATCGATACCTTGATTCATTCTACTTTTGTAGAACTTCTAAAATAATAAATTAAAAACATCATATATAGAAAAACCCGTGTAAACACGGGTTATCTTTGTTCAGCAAATCATAACGTCTTAAGCAGGTTCTGCAGTTTGGTCTTCAAACACTTCCAATGTAAGCCCTACAGCTTTACCATTTTCTTTCTTAACAGATACTGCCACATTACCACCATGATCTGCCAATTCACCGAATAGAATCATTTCAGCAAGTGGTTTCTTCAAGTGTTCTTGAATCAAACGTTGCATTGGACGTGCACCCATTAAACGATCGTAGCCATTTTCAGCCATCCAATCACGTGCACTTTGATCTACTTCTAGAACAACTTTCTTCTCATCAAGCTGAGCTTGTAATTCGGTCAAGAATTTATCAACAACAGATTCAATAACAGATGTTTGCAATGCTTTAAACTGAATCACGCCATCCAAACGGTTACGGAACTCAGGTGCAAAAGCACGTTTCATTGCTTCTTGATTATCATTGCTATTGTCTTGTTCAGTAAAACCGATACTGGTACGTGAAATGCTTTCAGCACCAATATTGGTGGTTAAGACAATAATCACATTACGGAAGTCTGACTTACGTCCATTATTATCCGTTAAAGCACCATGATCCATGACTTGCAATAACAAGTTAAAAACGTCTGGATGCGCTTTTTCAATTTCATCGAGTAACAAAACGCAGTGCGGATTTTTGTGAATCGCATCTGTCAGTAAACCACCTTGATCATAACCGACATAGCCTGGAGGCGCACCAATCAAACGAGAAACTGCATGACGTTCCATATATTCTGACATATCAAAACGTACAAGCTCTACACCTAACTGTTTAGCCAATTGTTTGGTGACTTCAGTTTTACCGACCCCTGTAGGTCCTGCAAAAACAAAACTACCTACTGGTTTATCTGGTGATTTCAAGCCTGCACGTGACAATTTAATTGCAGAAGCAAGCGCTGTAATCGCTTCATCTTGACCAAATACCACACGTTTAAGATCACGCTCAAGATATTCAAGTACAGATTTATCGTCTTTAGATACAGTTTTCGGCGGAATTCGTGCAATTTTAGACACGATATCTTCGATATTTTCAACTGTAATCAGCGTATCATCTTGCTCTGCTTTTAAGCGGCGTTGTGCACCAGCTTCATCAATTACATCGATGGCTTTATCAGGTAAAAAACGATCGTTGATAAATTTAGCAGACAATTCAACTGCTGAAATTAAAGCCATATCATCATATTTAACATGATGGAATTCTTCGAACTTCACTTTTAAACCACGAAGAATATCAATGGTTTCTGAAATTGAAGGTTCATTCACATCGATCTTTTGAAAACGGCGTGACAATGCATGATCTTTTTCAAAGACTTGGCGATATTCTTGGAATGTCGTAGAACCGATGCAACGTAATGTTCCATTTGCCAAAGCAGGTTTAATTAAGTTTGATGCATCCATCGTACTGCCCATACTTGAGCCAGCACCAATAATCATATGAATTTCATCAATAAACAAAATCGCTTCTGGTTTCTTTTTCAATGCATTTAAAAGTTGTTTTAAACGCTTTTCAAAATCACCACGGTATTTTGTACCTGCAACCAATGCACCAATATCAAGGCTAAAAACTTCAGCATTTTCTAGTGGTTTAGGTGCTTTACCATTCACAATGAGCCAAGCTAAACCTTCTGCAATGGAGGTTTTTCCGACCCCTGGATCACCGACTAAAAGTGGATTATTTTTACGGCGGCGGCATAAAATTTGTGCAGCACGTTCAATTTCTTTTTCACGACCAATTAAAGGGTCTGTTTTGCCTTTTTGCGCTTCTATATTCAAGTTAAGCGTATAAAGCTCTAAAGGACCTGCATTTGCAGAAGAACTTGATTCACCATCTAAATCATCAGATTCTTCTTCAACTTGAATTTCTTCTTTACGTGCGCCATGTGACAAATATTGTGTCAAAGTCAAACGGTTGATTTGATGACGTTTAAGTAAATAGACTGCAAATGAATCTCGCTCAGAATACATTGCAACCAGTACGTCTGCACCTTCAACAGTACGATCGCCACCACTCGATTGAACATGGAAAATGGCACGTTGCAAAATACGGTCAAAACTTTCAGTTGGATGCGGAGCTTGATCGCTGTTTTCACCTAATTTAGGTGTATGTTGCTCAACATATTCTTCCAACTCTTTACGTAAGCTTATAATTTCAGCACCGCATGCTTTCAATGCATTCACGGCAGAATCATTATCAAGCAAAGCCAACAATAAATGTTCAACTGTAAGAAACTCATGTCTCTTTTGACGAGCCATGCTAACAGCCAAACGTAGTGAAACCTCTAATTGACGACTGAGCATGAAACCCCCTTATTCTTTTGGCTCAATCTGACAAAGTAGCGGATGACCTTGTGATCGAGCGTAGTTATTTACCTGGTTAGCTTTCGTTTCTGCAATGTCTCGCGGATACACTCCAGCTTCACCCTTACCTTCATAATGTACTGTTAACATTACTTGAGTAGCTTGGTCAAGATTCAAAGCAAAGTATTGTTGTAAAATTTCAATAACAAAGTCCATTGGCGTATAGTCATCGTTCATTAAAACGACAGCATACATCGGTGGTCGCTTAACTTCAGGCGGCGCTGTTTGCACTGCAACATCATCTTGCCCATGGTCAGGATCGTCAGTATTACTCATACGTGTGTTCAAATGCCAATCGACATAGCCTGAATCTTGGAATGATGACTTGACTTCATTGAGGCTGATTTGACGCTTTATACTTCGCATAATATTTAGATACATAAATTATTGAGAATTTGCTTCAGCTTGTGGAACTTCAGCAGCAAATGCAGCTGTATTTTCAACAGCTTGTCCACGTGACCATGCAAAACGCTTAATCACAGGTGTTGCCCCATTTAAACGAATTTCAATGAATTGTGGATTAAACCCTTTCGGCATTGCCCAACGACCTGTCAGACGCTCATAATCTGCAAAATTATAGTTAGCGTCCTCCATTGGTACGGTAAGTACTTCTGTTCCACTGATGAGGCGAATTTCAACAGTACCCGTTGCACGTCTATTGCTTGGGCTCACTTGAATTAAATCCACTTGGTATTCATAAGCATTTTCAGGTAATGACTTTACCGCTAGATTTTGAACTGTCAGGCTTAGTCCACCACGCTGTTTTAAAACATCACGATAAATTAATCCTGTTACATCACTTTGCGTTTTTTCCGCATTGGCTTTATTCAAAGCTTCTAATAAATCATTTGAATTAGAAACAGCAACATCACGTTCTTGCACTGCCGCATTCAAATTTTTATTTAAATTACTTAAGCTTGCTTTTTGTTGCTTCACAACTTCGACCAATTGCTCAGCATCCGCATCATAACCAACGGCTGTCAGCCCTTGGCGATGTCCGACCGTATAACCTAAAAGAGAGCTCCCTAAACAAAGTACAACACCACCCACAAGCAATGGCATATTCTCTTGTATAAAAGATTTTTTAACTGTCTGAGTAGGTTGTGACGTGGTATTGGTTTCTGTGTTCTGCATCGTCATCTCTGATTATTGATAAAATCAAAACACACATTTAACCGCAAAGTTAAATGTGTGTGAAGTTATAAAGCGTTTCTTATGGTAATAATCCAATGCCCAGCAAGCCAGCATCTTCAGAAAAACCAAACATTAAATTCATATTTTGTACAGCTTGCCCTGCTGCGCCTTTCACCAAGTTATCTTGAACAGATAAAACAATCAATTTATTCGGCTGTGGTTTATACAATGCAATACGCAACTGGTTCGAACCGCGTACTGAACGCGTTTCAGGCGAACTATTTGCTGGCATGACATCGACGAAAGTTTCATTGGCATAAAATTGCTCATAGATACTTTGTAAATCTAACGCAGCACCTATATCTGTTAAATCGATATAAATTGTGCTGAGCATGCCACGAATCATCGGTACCAAATGCGGTACAAAAACAATATGGTCAAACACACCTTTTTGACCTGAAATATTTTCTAATGCTTCAACAATCTCAGGATGATGACGATGTCCAGACACACCATAGGCTTTAAAATTATCTGCATTTTCAGAATAGATCATACCTAAACTGGCTTTACGACCCGCACCAGAAACACCTGATTTTGCATCAATAATAATACTTTCAGGTTTAACCAATGTTTCAGCATGTTTAAATAATGGTGCTAAGCCCAATTGTACTGTTGTTGGATAACAACCAGGATTACCGACTACATTTGCATTTTTAATTTTGTCACGATTCAGTTCTGATAAACCATAAGCGGATTGTTTTAAAATGTCAGGACAGGTATGTTGCATACCATACCATTTTTCAAACTGTTCTAAATCTTGTAAGCGAAAATCTGCTGCGAGATCAATTACTTTGGTATTTGCAGCTAACAGATCTTGTGCATGTTGCATCGCAACGCCATGCGGTGTGGCAAAGAATACGACATCACATTTTTTTAATTCGTTGATGTTTAAATCTGAGTATTTAAGCTCTGTATGACCACGTAAACTCGGGAACATATCATCTACACGGCGGCCATCTTCTGTACGTGAGGTCAGTACATTGACTTGAACATTTGGATGTCGTAGTAAAAGACGCAACAATTCAACGCCTGTATAACCTGTTCCACCGACAATTCCAACTGAAATCACGTTCTTCACCTCAATTCAAAAGTATCCATTTTGTGAGGCTGTAGTATGACAGGAAGTTTGATTTTTCCAAACTATTTTGCTTGGGTTTTACGATATTTTGTGCACGATCAAAATTAAACTCAATAACTCGCTAGTCTCGGTTTTTGTTGATTTAAAACAGTCCGATTCCTGCCTGCGCGTTTTGCGTCGTATAATAATTTATCAGCAATATCTATACTTTTTAACAGATTACGTTGCTGCAATGGTGTTAACCCAAAGCTTGCTGTTAGTGATATTTTTTGAGCAGAAAATTGCTCATTTTCGATTGCGATACGTACTCTTTCAACACAATTATAAGCAGCTTCTATCTGTTCAACTTGTATTAAAATAATAAACTCTTCACCGCCGAAACGCCCTGCTAAATCATTTTCACCTATGTTTTTACTGATCATCTGTCCAATCTGCTGTAAAACTTGATCCCCTGTTGAATGGCCATATGTATCGTTAATTTTTTTAAAATGATCTACATCACACATGACTAAAAAGCATTTCTTTTGTGGTGATTGTGAAAATTTTAACTTTACAGCATCATAAAACCCGCGCCGATTCAATAGATGTGTTAAAGGATCTCTTGAACGCTCATCATTTAATTTAGCCACAATATCCCGAACCAATGTCCCCAATAAAACAATTGCAAACCATAAACTCGATAAAATACTGGCAGCCAACATCATTAACCACCAAACGGAAGTGACTAACATATGCATTTCAATATTCTTTAAAAATATGAAAATAATTAATCCACGTACAAAGCCGTATAACACGATCAGTAAATAAGAATAATCAACAATTTTATTTAATAAATCAGTTTGTTTATAATTTTTAAAAATAGAAAAAAGAACCAGAGATTCAACGATTGCAATCGTCAGATTCAAAACCAACATTCGCACCCAAAGCTGATCATTGAACAAAGAATAATAAGTTAAAAACGATACTGCAGAGAAAATCAAGACAAAAGCGAGTTTAGAATGTGCATTGGCATTTTTTCTTAAAGCCATTGCATACGCACTCGCCCACGCGCCAAATAAATACATTGCCCCTAAACATGGTGCACATAACGTTAGCATGTCATTCGATAAAAAACTTTGCGCAGCTAAGGCAAAAGAAGGCACAACATATCCAAGGCCTAACCAAAATAAATAAGCTGGTGCTTTAAAGAAAAAATAACAAATAAAGAATAAACCGCCCATCAATATCAAGCAGATAGGAACAATTAATAAAAAATAGTGAGTATCTGCAAAATCCACGTCTGATATCTTTTGGCTAAATGAGAGAGTGTTTACTTTAAGCCGTGAAGTTTAAAGCATTTTTCCAATTTAGCTTTAGTTTATGCTTAAAAAAAACTCATTTTTTTTGTGATTAAATTAAAACTTTATTCATAAAACCACCAATAATACGTTTATTCTACGTTAAAGATTTTCCAATAATTTTTATCATTTCCATCATTCTTTCTGACTCTACAGTTCAAAACATGAAGCTAACAAATTCAGTAGCGAAAACAATTAAGCCATAAATCTTTAGGGTTAATCTCTAAATTTTTATTAACTCCCCAATTACACCCCAATTAGCTGTAATAAAATAGACCATTAAAATACAGATAAAGCCATCTTGTATTTAATAAAATTCCATGCATAATATTTTAGAGTAATTACTCTAAAAAATAAAACAGGAATAAATAAAATGATTGGATCTAGAGAGTGGATGAGCTTAAGTAACGGAAAATTAAGCTTTAAAGAAAAAACACAAATGATTAGAGCCGTACTATTACCTGCTGTTTTAGGCTATGGCAAAACTTTTTTAAAACCCGGTGCTAATCCAATACAACTCAAACTGACAGATTTCAAAATTCCAGATACAGCGATTGTAAAAGAAGCAATAACGGAATTAGAACACACTGATTCTAAAGCAATCATCAACCATTCGTGGCGAACCTATATTTGGGGACTCGCAATGGCTGATTCAAAAAAATGGCAAATTGATGAGGAAAGTTTTGCAGTCGCTAGTTTGATGCATGATTTGGGTTTAGTTGAGCATTTAGAACAATATTCCTGTCAATGTTTTACTTTCGAAAGTGCTTTACGTGCAGAAAACTTATGCTCAAAACATCACTATCCAAAAGAAAAAACAGACAATATTTCAGAAGCAATTTGCATGCATTTGAATGGCTATTTAAATGAAAATGATCAAAATCTTTCGAAAGAAGTCATACTTTTACAAAAGGCTACTTCTTGTGATGTTATTGGTACAGATTTATCAACGTTCTCAACAGCTTTTAAAGATGAGGTTTTAGCAGAATATCCGCGCTTTAATTTTAATACAGAAATGCGAAAATTGATCAAAATTGAAGCTCAAAGAAATCCTAAATCTCGTACTGCACTTACGCTACAAGTCGGATTACCTTTAATGATTCGAATGAATATTTTTAAGGAATGATCAAATGATCCATAACACGTTCACTCAAAGAACGATTCATTTTAACCAACAACCGATCCTTGTTGATATTCACTCAAATCCTGAAAATAAACAGAGTATTATTCTGCTTGCTGCACTGGGTGTAGCAATCAGTAAATACGAAAAGTTAATTGCATCGTTAAAGCAAAATGATCTTAATGTTGTTGTGGCAGATTATCCAAATTGTGGTCGTAATCTTCCGCTGGTTTCAGCCGATATTGATTATAACTATGCGGATTTACTCAATGATTTTATTCCTCAACTTGAACAAATTGCTTTTGATTTAAATACGCACACGCCTATTTTATTCGGTCATAGTTTAGGAGGACATTTAGCAACACTTTATGCTCAAAACCATGCAAATAAAGTGATTGGTGTTGCAACTGGAAACATTGGTCTAAAAAATTGGGACTTAAAAGGTAAAATAAATATTTTAAAAGCTGTCACTGTGATTAATGCCATGATTTTAAAAGATGGCTATTTTGCAGGTTATAAAATTGCGTTTGGAAATCGTGAAACTAAATCGCTGATGCGAGATTGGTCAAAAGTCGTCTTTACGGGAAATTATCAACATATCATTGGACATGAAAAAATCGTTGAGAATAATGCTCTATTTATCCATTTAAAAGGTGATAATTTCGCACCAATGAGCTCAATGCTTGGTTTAAGTCGTTATTTTAATCATCCGAACATTGAAACCGTAGATTTATCACAACAGCTCAAAGGAAACCAACATGCTGTATGGATTAAACAACCTGAGGAAGCAGTGAAAGTGATTAAGGATTGGGTAAAGAATTCATGAAAAATCATTTTGTAAGTCCATGTAATAAAATATTGACGCCATCCTAACTATGCTCTAGCCTAATTTGTAATATGCCCAACACCTCTTCAATTTTTATAATTTGTACGTGTTGGCTTTTTTATATCCATAACTCCCATAATTGCCAATCTTTTTTAGAACCTGTTTGTTGTATATCAACATAATTACTATTTTGAATTGGTAAATTTAAATATAGCTCCTTTACACGTTCGCCCCATTTGCTATGCGGATATATCACTAAACCTTCTTTTAACCGAAATAATATGATTTTATAAAAGTTGTTTATTTTTCAATCCACCACCATGGCATTGCACCACTTTTTAAAATCTTCCGATGATTTTTAAAATTACCATCATGCTTTTCAACTTCTGCCCAAAACGCAGCACTATGATCAAAGTGTTGAGTATGTGCTAACTCATGCACACAAACATAACGTGTAATTTCAAGCACATGCAATACCAAAGCACTATTCAACATAATATCATGCCGTGAAGTACAGCTTCCCCAACGTGTTTTAGGTTGGCGAACTGAACATTCACCAAACTTTAACCTAGTCTCATGGCTGACTTGTTTTAAATAGATCGGTAAATGGTGTTTTGCGTAGGCGATCACAAATGCTTTTAAGTATTGTTCAGGCTGACGATCACTGACTAAAAGCTGATGATTTTTCTCATCATAAATATAAGAATTTTTTTGAGTTTGATAAATGAGCTGTAAAGGTTGTTCTAAATTAAAAAGCATTAATTCAGTTGGCAAAGTTCGCTCAACTTGAACGATTTTTTCTTGTTGTTTATGCCATGTTTCAATCATCCATTGTTCAGACTGACTGAGAAAATCTTGGATTTGCCTTTTTGAGCAAAATTTTGGCACAGTTAAACGAATCTGCGTAGGTTCTACACGTAAACGTAAACGTGTTGCCCGTGCATGATGCGTAATTTGTATTTCGGGTAAGTTTGAGATCATTTATTCTATAATTACACATAGAATCTCCCTCCTTGCGTCATTTCATTCCTTACCTTTCATAAAGGGGAAGGCTCCATTGTAAATGAATTAACGGAGTGAAAGCCCCTCTTTTTAAAGAGGGGTTTGGGGAGATTAAAAAATAGTTAAACCGCTGTACGCTCTTCAATACCATTATTGGTCGCAACGATGGCAATATCCGCTTTTTGAATTGCGAAAATGCCGTTACAAACTACACCCGGAATATCATTCAGTGTTTTTTCAAGTTCTAATGCATTTAAAATATTCAAATTAAAAACATCTAAAATCACATTACCATTGTCGGTGACTACGCCTTCACGATAAGCAGGATCACCACCCAAAGAAACAATTTTACGCGCAACAGCAGAACGTGCCATTGGAATCACTTCAATTGGTACTGGGAAATCACGACCTAACTGATCAACCCATTTTGAATCATCAACGATACAAACGAATTTTTTAGCAATAGATGCAACAATTTTTTCACGAGTCAATGCAGCACCACCACCTTTGATCATATGCAGATGACGATCGATTTCATCAGCACCATCAACATAAGCATCCAAACCACCAACATGGTTCATATCAACCACTTCGATGCCAAGCTTTTTAAGACGTTGTGCCGTTGCTTCAGAACTTGCAACCGCAGCTTCCAGTTGTAATTCAGGTAAAAGGTCAATTAAGAAATTTACAGTACTTCCAGTACCTACTCCCAAAATGCCCCCTTTTGGTAAGTGTTTTAAAGCGGCTTTGGCTGCTGCTTGTTTTTTCTCATCTTGGGTTGCATAAAGGCTCATGACATCTCTCAATTAAATTTCAATTTCCTGCACATTTTGCATAATTTTAAAACGCAAATGTACAGCGGTTTGTTACAATGATCGCTCATTTTAAACTGTTAGATGGAAAATTAACATGCTGTCTCGTTTGGTTCGACAAATATTACAGGCAACCGTCTATGACGTTGCAATCGAAACCCCACTCGAAGCAGCGCCACGAATTAGTGAAAAACTAAACAATAACATTCGCTTTAAACGCGAAGACTTACAACCTGTCTTTTCTTTCAAACTGCGTGGTGCGTATAACCGCATCAGTCAATTACCGAAATCTCAGTTGGAACGTGGCGTTATTACTGCTTCTGCGGGTAACCATGCTCAAGGCGTGGCATTATCTGGTCAAAAGTTAGGAATTCGTGCCATTATTGTCATGCCAAAAACCACACCTGATATTAAAGTCCAAGCTGTAAAACGCTTAGGCGGTGAAGTGGTACTGCATGGCGATTCTTTTGATGTTGCCAATAAATACGCCATCCAACGTGCCAAAGATGAAGGCATGAGCTTTATTCCGCCTTATGACGATGAATTGGTCATGGCTGGTCAAGGTACTATTGCCAATGAAATTTTACGTCAATGGCGTGATGTCGAATATGTTTTCGTCGCTGTAGGTGGCGGCGGTTTAATTGCAGGTGTTGCTGCTTACTTAGGCGATGTTGCACCACACGTCAAAGTTATTCCAGTTGAATATGATGAATCTGCGTGTTTAAAAGCGGCTTTTGAAGCCAATGAACGTGTGATTTTACCGACTGTCGGTTTATTTGCAGACGGCACAGCGGTTGCGCAAATTGGTGAAAAACCTTTTGAAGTGATTCAATTACAAAAATCGGATAACTCAGGTCCTATCGTTGAACGTGAGGTTATTTTAGTCAATACCGATGAAATCTGTGCCGCAATTAAAGACACTTATGATGAATGTCGTAGCATTGTAGAACCTTCAGGGGCGATGGCTTTAGCAGGGATCAAAAAATATGTTGCTGAACATGAACTTTCTGGCAAAAACATGGTGTCGATTGTTTGTGGTGCAAACATGAATTTCGATCGTTTACGTTATATTGCTGAACGTACAGAACTGGGTGAGCGTAAAGAAGCTATTTTTGCAGTCACGATTCCTGAAGAAAAAGGTTCTTTCCTTAACTTCTGTCGTGCCTTACAAGGTCGTAATATCACTGAGTTTAACTACCGTGCGAGTGATGCATCAGCAGCGCAAGTATTTGTTGGAATCAGTTTAAAAGCGGGCGAAAAAGAGCGCCACGATATCTACGAAGCATTAAAGCTACATTATGATGTTGATGATCTATCTGATGATGAAGTTGCGAAATTACATATTCGTTATCTCGTTGGTGGTCATGCAGATATTGAAAATGAACGTCTTTTCCGTGTCGAATTCCCTGAGCGTCCAGGTGCTTTATTAACGTTCTTAGAACGTTTGGGGCCAACACATAACATTACCCTATTCCATTACCGTAACCATGGTGCGGCAGAAGGTCGTGTATTGGTTGGTCTTGAAGCGACTGATGCTAAACAAAATCCTGATGGTTTAATTGAAACATTGGAAAGTATTACTTATCCTTATGCAGAAATTACCAATAACTTAGGTTATCAGCGTTTCTTGAAATAGAATTGTCTTTCAATGCACATCAAGCTCTTGTCAAATAGAGCTTGATGTATATAAGTATTTTGAATTTAACAATCAATCATCATCTGACAAAAAACTACTCAAATTAAATGGTTTAAATCGTTCATAATATTCGATGGATGGATGCGATCCAATAAATTGCTTACGAAATAACTTAATAAATTGTTCTATTTTTTTAGGTTGATCTGGCACAGCCATCCAAATCTGTTCAGATGCGTAAATCAACAACATTCGATACCCCTGCTTTCTCACCTCGTTATAAATTTCTTCCAGAACAATATCGTAAACATGGCTACGTAAAGCATAAAAATTACCAATTAAATCTTTATATTTTTCAAAATGTTCAAATAATGGCGCTGTTCTTAACTCAATCCTGTTTTGGATTGCATCAACATCCACACTTAAATCCTGAAATAATGCACAAGTCTCAATACCATTATCAAAATGTTGATCACGATCAATACTTAAAAAATAACCACGATATTTGTATTCTTGAAGATCATCCTCAGTCGTAGGCTCTGTTATATTTTTAGGAGATAGCCAATAATAGAAAGTATCAAAATCCCTTCTAAATTTTTTCTTTGGAATTTTCAGCGACTCCAACTCTGGAAACCATGCTTGTAAGTGTTGATATATCTTTTTATCATCCATTGTTTATTCAGTTTTTAAAAAGAGAACAAAACTATACTTTAAAAAGCCTTAATGTTTCAAACCTCAGGTCGATCTCGAACAATCAAACAAAGCATAATGTTCTATAGTGATATCTTCATCATGGAATTGTTTATTAAAATGTTTACAAAATTTTTCAATCTTATGGTCTTGATTAGGAACAGCTAACCAATAATAATCATCTGCGTAAATTAAAAGCAATTCAAAATTATGCATCTTCAATATTGTTAAAATTTCTTCAAAAACGATATCAAAGACCTGATCTTGTACATTGTAATAGCGTCCAATAACAGCTTTATGTTTTTCGAAATGGTCTAAGATCGGTTTAGCTCGTAGGCGAATTGTGGTCTGCACATGCTGAGCATCTAAATGATGATCTTGAAAAATAGCACTACGCTCGATTTCATTTTCATGAAAAGTATGCCGATCAATTTTCATTACATAAGCACGTAAATGATTTACCACTTTTTCTGCAACTAACCAGCCTAAAAACTCCTCAAAATCTTTACGCTTTTTCTTTTTGGGTATTTTTCTTTCCAGCAATTCTGGGAACCAGTGCTGGAGTATTTTGAAAATTTTTTTATCATCCATTTTTATACTTCAACTTAAGCTAAGTTTTAGAGTGAAAATCCATCTCTTCAAATGAAGTATATTTATGGTTTTTTAAATATTTATGACAAGATATGACAAGAAAAATGACTATTTTTACATTTAGCCTATTTTATTGTCCTTTTACAGATTGGCTGCTGAATAGTTTAAATATAAAATGTGTATAAATTAAATATGATGATATCAATGCGAGTTTCGCATGATGATAAGGATTTTTTAGATTATGGCATTATTTGCTGTTATCGGTTTAGGGAGTTTCGGAGAAGCGACCGCTTTAGAACTCACCAACTTAAATCACGATGTGATTGGGATAGATATCCTCAAAAAATATGTTGAAAATATCGCAGATAAAATTAGCCATGCAGTGATTGCAGATGCAACAGATGAGCACGTTTTAGAAGAGCTTAATGTTAAAAACTGCGATGCTGTAGTGGTTGCGATTGGTGAAGATATTGAAGCCAGTATTTTATGTGTCCTACATTTAAAAAATTTAGGAATTGATAAAATCTACGCCAAAGCAAAATCTAAAGCACATCATATGATTTTGTCGCATTTAGGCATTACTAAAATCATCCATCCTGAAGAGGATATGGGGATACGGGTTGCACAATCTCTAAGTTATCCGATGGTACGACGTTATATGGCGCTGAACAATGATCGCTATATCGTTAAAATTGAGATCGCTGCAAATTTGCAAGGCGCTCAATTTCAAACAGTCATGGAAAACTCACCTGAAATTAAAACTTTAATGTTACAACGTGGCTCTCATGTACTCTATGAGGTTGCGCCTGGAACCATTTTACAGGAAAAAGATATTTTAATTCTTGAAGGTCCTGTAGAAATGTTAAGACAATTTTCAATACGGTTTTTATAGTTGTAATCTATGCGTTTATCTAAAAATGAACTGGTTGATAAAAAACATAATCGTATTAATCTCAGTCCACCGAGTTTACTTGCTTTAGGTTTTTTAAGTTTCATCATTATCGGCACATTGTTGCTGAAGCTTCCTTTCGCCCATCACGGCGATTTAACATGGATAAACGCACTCTTCACAGCGACTTCTGCGGTAACCATTACTGGGCTCTCTGTGGTCAATATTGGTGAGTCTTTTACCACCTTTGGTCAAGTCATTGTCATGTTACTGATCCAATGTGGCGGTTTAGGCTTTATGACCTTTGCTATTCTTGCAGCATTAAGTCTATCTTCCAAAGTTGGGCTTAAACAGCAAATCATGGCGCAAGAAACTATTGGACAAACCAGCTTAGCTAAAGCCACATTTACAGTAAAAGGTGTTTTTCTTTACTCATTATTTTTTGAAGCGATTGGTACAGCTATCTTAACCATGGCTTGGTCGCATCATTATGATCTTGATAATGCTTTTTTCTACGCTCTCTTTTACAGTGTTTCAGCGTTTAATAATGGTGGATTTTCTTTATTTCCCAATAGTTTAATGAGCTTCTCAGATCAATACATGGTCACCTTTACCATCAGTATGCTCTATATTATTGGCGGTATTGGTTTTGTCGTGCTTATGGATATTAAGCGAGCAAAACGCTGGAAAAAGCTTTCAACCAACAGCAAACTCATTCTTTCGACCATTGCAGGACTCAACCTATTTGCCTTTATTGTCATTTGGTTAATAGAAGCATCTAATCCGCTAACACTTGCACCAATGTCTGTAGGTGATCAAGCTTTGAATGCATGGTTCCATGCGACTGTACCCCGCTCTTCAGGTTTTAACAGCTTAGAAGTGGGTAATATGAGCAATGCTTCAACTTTAGTGACTATGGTTCTGATGTTCATTGGTGGTGGTTCTTTAAGTACTGCTGGTGGAATTAAAGTCGGCACATTTATTATTATGATCTTAAGTGTGATCACTTTTCTAAAGCGTTCAGATGAAATTACTGTTTTCGGTCGTTCAGTTTCACATCAAGCAACATTTAAAGCACTTGCGGTGATTGCCATTACATCATTGCTGATTTTAATTGGCTTTTTCACCTTGTTGATTTTAGAACCCAATAAAAAATTCTTAGATTTATTATTTGAAGCTGTTTCTGCTGCTTGCACTGTTGGTCTATCACGTGGAGTCACTGAAGATCTGCAACCCGGCAGTTTAGTCGCCTTAATGTTTTTAATGTTCGCAGGTCGTTTAGGGCCTTTAACCTTGGCCTATCTCATTGCAACACCAAATAAGAGTCGAGTCAGCCGTCCAACAACAGAAATTCAAATCGGTTAAAAGATTAAAAGATAAATTCAAAAACAATAAACCCTCACTTGCTTCAAAGTGAGGGTTTATCTACAACGGTTTATTCACGAGTTTGAATGATCAACTATTCGAAATAATCAATACCAATTCATCAAAGATACGCCTAAACCGACATAGGTCGCACGGTGATTATAATCAATCAAACTTTCGCCATAACCATCAAAAATTTGGAAATTACCTCGAAGTTTTCCTTTAATTGGAAATGCCCAATCAAATTGAACTGCGCCATGAGAGTCATCACCACCTTTAAGAGAATGGCGTAACATCAATGAAAAATCATGATCATTCCAACGATAAAATGCAGTCATGTCACCACGACCCATATAATTTTTAATGTCTGGGTTGTTATCGTCTTTAAAATCTTCTTCCATACGATACCAAGGACGCAACATCAAGGCAAAGTTATCTTTTTCAAAACCAAGATTCAACATAACGCGATTCCAACTTCTTGAAAGTGGATCTGAACGTCCGTTAGATTGGTGATTTAAAGTAAGACCTAAAAGTCGCCCGTTGAGTCCCAACAAATTATAGTTGGTGCGGAACATCAAACTTGCTTCAGGTTCATAATTGGTTTCACGGAAAGGACGTGATTCGTCTGCATTATAAACTTGCCAACGAGAAGACTGAGTATAGCCTAACCAAAGATCACCATTTTTACCAAAAACATTTTCAACCGCTTTGGTTTTTAATGAAATTTGGAATTTGGCTTCCATTGATTTTAAGTTTTGATCTTCTTCAACATCGTTTTGAGGATTTGGACTGTGTGGAAATGAATTCTTTTCTGTCGTCCAAAATGCGGGCAACAAATAAACAGGTTGGTGCGCACGAATATTCCACGTTCCTAATTTACTGTCTTGAGAGAGTTCCCAACGTTTATCCAATAAAGAGGTATTTGGATCAATTTTATCGCCATGAATAGCAAAAACAGTTTCTGCTTTTTGTCCGATCTTCTCTGTTAACGTAATTGGTTCATTTTTCTGAATTTCAATTTCTTGCGCAGCACGTTGCTCCGAAACGATCACGGGAGCAGGTTCACTTGGTGTCTTGAAAATTTTGTCATAACACGCCAAACGATCTGCATTAGATTCTAATGCCACACATGCTTGTGTACTTGCAGGGCTAATCAGTGTCGCATCATCTGCTTGTGCAACCTCCACCAAACTAAAACTGAGCACCATAAGGGTGCTCAGATTCAATGATGTACGTTCAAAACTTTTGAACGACATAAAACTCTCCAGTCTATTTAATTCACTTTTTTAATTTCAAAACCTAGCTTTTCTAAAACTTCTTTTTTCGCAACTGGCGCAACCACTGCTTTCACTGGTTTTTGTTCAACCAAGTAGGTTTGCGCAACACGCTTAAGATCATCCATAGTAACGTTTAATAAACGTTCACGTAATTGCTTTCTAAACGCAGGTGTTCGTCCATGAAGCAAAGCATAACATGCCGTAATTGCCTCACCTGCTGGCGAACCCGGTTTATCCATACTTGAAACAAGACCCAAAATCGCTTCTTCAAGCTGATAAGCATGCTGTTCTTTATTCAACAACCAATCTACACTTGCTTCAAAATCTTCAAATGTTTCTGCAAGACGTGGGTCACGATAACTGTAGAAACGGAATGAGCAAGCATTGCCGTCATAGCTCGCACCACCACCATAAGCGCCACCTTTTTCACGAATCGCGCTGTGTAAGAAGCCATTACGTAAATAGCCTGCAAGTGCCATCAATGGCGCTGCATCAGGATGTGCAACATCTACCGCTTGATATGCTGACGCACAGAACTGAACATTGGCTTGAATGAGCCAAGCTTGATCTAAGTTTTGTGAATTCGCTTCATCAAATTCAACTTCAGTTAAATAAACAGGTGATTTGTCGACTGCAAGTTTATCCCAAACGGTCTGAACTTCTTCAACTAAACGATCTGAATGATGTTCTTCACAGACCAATAAGAATTGTTTTGGTGCAAGCATCAAACCACGATGAATGGCTTTCAACTCGTCAATTAACGCATTATAAGCAACATCATCTTGTTCGATTTTTTCAACGAGATCGCCTAACCAGTTCAGCGCACCCAGCCCTGTACTGTCATAATCACGTTTTGCCAAAGCACTCATATTACGTGAAGCGATTTGCATCGCATAACTATGCCCTGACCCAGATAAACGAGATGCCCAACGTGTTTTACGTTGTTGTAAAAGCTCGATAATTCGGTCTTTTTCATCAAAACGTAATTGCTCAAAAGCGAGTTTTAACAATTGAATTGCATCAAATTTATTTGTTAATGATTTGGTTGTAAGGGTTAACCATGCACTGATTTGACCTTTATCATCGGTTTTTGAACGTAAAGATGCACCCATTCCCAAACCACCACTTACGGCAGTTTGTAATTGTTGTAATTCTAAATAATCGTACTGCCCTGCACCAACTTCACCCATGAGAATAGATAACAGGTTGAAATATGGAGACTTTACAATTTGGTCAGGAATTTGGATTAAAACTTGTTGATAATAAATACCATTGGTTCCTGCATGATACAGATTTAACGGCGTATCTAAACCATTAGAAATAATCTCACGCAATTGACCTTGTACAATCGCAAGTTCCGCAGGAATATCTTCTAAACCTACTTTCGGCAATAAAGACAAATCATCTGGTGTTTCTTGACGAACTTTTAAGGCTTCAGTTTGCGCAATAATTTCAGCTTTATCCGCTTCTGTTAATGCTTCACCAATTTTCGCCAAACGTGCTTTTTCGTCTTCAGCTTCTTTTGCCGACTTAGTTGCATCTGGTACTAAAGTCATTTGCACACGATGCGGATTGTCCAATAAATGGGTCTGTATTAAATTCGACAACCACATTGGATCTTTCAGTTCTTCCTTCACACTGGCCATAGCGCTATCGACATCCCAAGTATGAATTGGGTCATTGTGATGGATTGCACTGCCTAAACCATTCAAAATAAGCGTTAAACCATAAGGCGTACCATCACCACCAATTTCACGCTGATGCAATTCAATTTGATGCAAAATCGCATCAACCATGTCTGTATCTACAGGTTTAGAAGCAACATCTTGAAGAATGTTCAAGACACCATTTTTAAACTCTGCTGCGTGTTCAGGGTTTGAACCTTGTACACCACAATAGAAGGTCATTTCATAGTTTGAATCATCTACACCCATGATTGGGCCTGTAGATTGCGCATAACCACATGTTTCCAAGTAATGACGTAATGGTGAAGCCGAGTCCTCTAATAGAATGCCTTCAACCAAACGCATACCTAAACGTAATTTCACATCACTGGTTTGAGGCAATAGCCATGAAAGGATGTGATACGTCTTATCTTTTAAGTCTTCTGCATCAACCGCATACGTTTCTTGTACTTCAATCGGCGCAGTTAAACGCTGCTCAGCTTTAGAATAAAGCGTTTCACCTTTTGTAAACTTAGACAGTGCTAATTTTTCAAACTGTTCTTGTAAGTTATATGCTGACTCATCACCAAAGGTCATAAATACCGCATTACTTGGATGATAATGTGACTTATAGAAAGTCACTAACTCTTCGTAAGTTAAATCTGGAATATCTTTAGGATCACCACCTGAATTGTAGTGATACGTTGTTTTAGGGAATAAGTGATGCGCTAATTGATGATAAAGCTGATCTGAAGGAGAACTCATTGCCCCTTTCATTTCATTAAATACCACGCCTTTATACACAGGCTCATCATTTTCCAACTCAATACGAATACCTTCTTGTGCGAAATCCAAAGAATTCAAATTGGCTGCAAATGCTGCATCCATATACACTTCAAGTAGGTTTTGGAAGTCTTTTTTGTTCTGTGTCGCAAATGGATATGCTGTCCAATCCGCTGCTGTAAATGCATTCATAAACGTGTTTAATGAACGGCGAATCATCAAAAAGAACGGATCACGCACAGGGAATTTTTCAGAACCACATAATGCGGTGTGTTCTAAAATATGTGCTTCACCTTTGGAATCCATAGGCTGCGTACGAAAAGCAACCAAGAAAACATTTTCATCGTGATCTGTTGCTAAGTGATAGTGCACTGCACCTGTAACTTTGTGCTTATATTCTGAAACTAAAATGTCTAAAGCTTCAACATGGTGTTGACGTACCAACTGAAACGCAGGATGAACAGTTTGGGCTAAGGTTTCAGTCACATCTACAGTCATGCGATCTCCAAAATTAAATATTTATCTATGCTTTTAAGTATAACCCAAAGTTAAATAAATGCGATTCATTCTTATCACTAATTCTTATTCATTTAGTCAGGATTATACGAAACATCAATAAATTGATA
Organism: Acinetobacter piscicola; assembly: GCF_002233755.1. GTDB lineage: Bacteria > Pseudomonadota > Gammaproteobacteria > Pseudomonadales > Moraxellaceae > Acinetobacter > Acinetobacter piscicola. The sequence continues at coordinate 132,276 of NZ_KZ268706.1, forward strand.
TAAAAATCTAAGTTTGTATAAATTTGTCAAAGCAGAATAAAAAAGTGATGATCAAAATCATGATCATCACGATAAAAATGACTAAAAAAGTAGAGAAATAAGCTTGTCTAAATACAACATTACACCTTATTTAATTCCAAATTCAGATTCTTTTTCCTACGATTATCAATATAAATACAAAGCAAAATAGCAACCAGTAAAACAGCTGAAGCCACAAAGCGACTTAATGCTAAACCACCGTGATCTAATGGTTTATCTAGAAAATCACCCACGACTGCACCGAGAGGACGAGTGAGTACAAAAGCTGTCCAAAAAAGTAAAATGCGAGATAAATTAGTGAAGAAATACAACCCAATAACAATACCGAGCAAGATCACGTACAACATGATTCCCCCCGTATAACCTAGACCTGCTGTATCAGATGACCAATCGCCTAAAGCTGTACCCAATGTTTGAGAAAAAGTAATGGTTAACCAATAGAAAATTTCAGCTCGAGGTTGCTGAACATGAGGTGAAATTGAGCCTTCAACTTTGCGCCAAGTAAATAGAGACAAAACGACTAAACTCAGTAATAAAGTACTTCCACCTAAATATCCTATTCCTAAGGAACGATCGACAAAATCGGCTAAAGTTGTCCCGACTGTGGTACTGGCAATAATCGTAAACCAATACAAATAAGGATGATAAGTTTTGGTACGAATTTGAAAAAATACAAAGAGGATAAATACAAAAGCAAAAATAAATGTACTGAGTAAATAGCCGAGATTTAAAGACATTGAAACTGCATCACCTGCCGTTTCACCAAAGGTCGTGGCAAAAATTTTAGTGATCCAAAATAACAGTGTAACTTGGGGAACTTTCGAGACTAATTCAGAGAGCTGTGTTTGCTTCATGATCAGTTCAGCCATGACTTATTATTGAGATGATTTACATCATGCGTTTCTAGTCTTAAAGCAAAATTAAAATCAATTTACTGAACCAAAAGCAACCACACTATTCATACAATTTTTTTGTACCTTTAAGTCTGCAGAAATATTTTCTGTTTTCAACATTGGGTATGAACCTATATCCTTATAATATTGAATGCCTTGTACAACACATTGATCATATTGAGATAATTTTGTTGCAGTTTTTCCACTGTCCCAGTTCTTCAAATAAGAAAAAATTATTAACAAAATGATAGAAATAAAACCAATACCAATAAAAAACTGTATTTTTCCCGAATTAAACCAAGATTCTTTTTTACGTATAGAATCACTTTCAGTCTTTCCAAAGGATTCATTCTTTGCTAAGTCATATAGATAGAACCAAGCTTTATTTTTTTCTACATCATTCAGATTTCTTATTAGCTCATTGAATTCAGGAATTTTTTCAATAAAATCATTAAGATCACTATAATTTTCACTTAAAATCATTAATTCTTTATTTTCTTTAAAAAAATCTTTAATTTTATTAAATTCAGTTATATTTAAAGGTGATTTCAATATATGCATGTACTTGTTCTCTTTCCACTTAGAATTGAAATTCACATTTTATGAATTATAAAAACATAAAAAATAGGTTTGATCCATTTGTCTGTAAGTTAAATTTGTCAACTTATCTCGTCTATCTCAAAAGATAATAAAATTAAACCTAATACTATTTCAAATATTTTTAATTTCAATACCATATCAATCTTGAATCTTACCAATACTCCATTTTGGATCAGAAGCATTTTTAAATGCAAAGTATCCTTCTGGGAGTTTTTCAATTTGAACTAGAGTTGGTTCTCCTATTTTTAAATGCCCATAACCTACATGGTGAATATTATCAATTTCAACATCATCATAGCCACATAAGAACTGCCAATCATTATCAATATGAACAACATAACGAATTTTTCGGATTTTATGAAAAACATGCTCACAACATATAACTACAGTATCATTTTCTAAGTTATTATCCATAAATTCTATCACTTAAATTTCCAATCATTCATTATCTGAGACTCTCTCAACAATTCTTCAACCCTCTTAAGTTTGGCTCTAAATACATGTTTACTTTTTAGTGCAAACTTAACTATCCAATATTTCAAACATTTCTAGTATTTTAACGAATAACCTTTCAGACAATTCATTCAATTCCAACCGTCCTTTAAATTTAAAATATTATGATGTCTCAATTAAGACGGTTTTAGACAAGAATAATTTAACAAAATTCGATAAAACCGTCATATCACACTAGTTTTTAAAATATTTCAGTAACTTTTCTCATCATTTAAAACTAAATCAAATACTTAAAGTAATTATAATTTGAATGATTTTCTACAAATACATAATTCTGCTTTTGATAAAACTGTGCAGCAACTTTAGTACCTGTAAATAAACACAAAGCTGAAAAATTAGGTTTTGCCCTTTTCTCAAGTTCTTGTAACAACTTCCTCGCCAATCCAAACCTGCGATATTCAGGTAATACATAAAAACGGCGTACTCGACCAATTTTATATTTTGCTTCAGCTTTATTGGCTTCCTCATCATCACTCATCTGAATATTTAACCCACCACAGGCAACAAGTTTTGGCCCATCAAAGGCAACCAGTAAAAACTCACCATGACGATTAAATTGATTTGTGCCTTGCTGAAACTCATCAACAAGTTTTTGAATGAAATGGAAGCCTTCTTTTTCTGAAGCAACAACCAAATCTTGAATCTGCGAAGGTAATTGATCTACCTGTTGAATTAAAATACCCACACAACCTCCAATGCATTTATATGACAAATGTAATTGAAATTTATTCAACAAACTACTGCTAAGCTGAGCATTGGTGTAAACTTTGTGTTTTTAATGTTAGATGTGATGAAAAACATGGCTACAGTTGACCTTTTTGCAATTGGTAATGCACTCATTGACCAAGAATTTAAAGTATCTGATACGTTCTTAACCGAACAAAATTTGCAAAAAGGCACCATGCAATTGACCGATGGTGAAACTCAGGCCCAACTTTACAATAATTTAAAAGCAAGCCAAATTTATAAGGGACAAGCTTCAGGTGGTTCAGCTGCCAATACAACTGTTGCATTCAGCGCACTCGGTGCTCCTGCTTTTTATGCATGTCGTGTAGGGAATGATGATTTAGGTACAATTTACCTCAATGGTCTAACTGAAGCAGGTATTCAAACCTCTGCAAAATCAATCAGTGAAGGTGTAACTGGCACTTGCATGGTTTTGGTCAGCGATGATTCTGAACGTACCATGCATACTTACTTAGGCATTACTGCTGAACTTTCAGATGTTCAAATGGATTTCGAACCATTAAAAACAGCACAATGGCTTTATATTGAAGGTTATTTATCGTCCAGCGATTCTGCACGTGCGGCAGTAAAACAAGCGCGTCAAATTGCACGTGAAAATAATGTAAAAATCGCACTGACTTTATCTGATCCTGCAATGGTTCAGTACGCACGTACTGGCTTAGATGAGATGATTGATGATGGTGTAGACTTAATCTTCTGTAATGAACATGAAGCCATGATGTATACAAAAACAGATTCAGTTGAAGCTGCATTGGCAAAATTGAAATTACTGAGCAATGAAGTTGTCATTACATTAAGCGCAAAAGGTGCCATTGTTTCAAACCAAGAACAGCACTTTCATGTACAAGGACGTAAAGTCATTGCTGTCGATGCAAATGGTGCCGGTGATGCATTTTCAGGTGCATTCTTATATGCCTTAAATCAAGGTGAAAATTTACAAACTGCGGCACAGCTTGCTATTCTTATTTCAAGTGAAGTGGTTTCTAAATTCGGCCCTCGTTTAGAAATTGCAGAATATGCCAATTTACTTGAAACATTCAAAAAGGAATGTGCATAAATGTCTGAAAAAATTGCAATGACAGAAGAAATTCAAGAGCGCACAGCACGTGCTTTTGACACAATGACGGGCGATACTATTTTTATTACCCAACGTGATGGTGCATTCTATGCTTACCAAAATGTATGCCCGCATTTACAGACTGAACTTGAGTTTTTAGAAAATCAATTCTTAGATCAAGATGGTGAATATATTCAGTGTTCTACACACGGTGCACTGTTTGAGGTTGAATCAGGTGAATGTATTTCAGGGCCATGTATGGGTGATAAACTTGAAAAAGTAAATATCGCTGTTCACTCGGATGGTGGTATTTATATCATTGATTAATTTAAATTATTTTAAATAATCAATAAACCAAAGGACTGTCATGTTGGAATTCTTATCAGAATCTGAATTAATGCCGTTTCACATTTCTGTGGTGGCGCTATTTCTGCTCAGCATGGCAGAAACCGCGGGATATTATATCGGAATACGCCCAAGTACCTTTTTAAAAAAAATCTCCCCACATTGGTTAATTGTATCTCCACTGGTACAAGTGAAGTTTTCCAAAGTATTGATTTTTGTATTCTTATTAATTAATTTTAGTTTCGCTGGTTATTTTCTTCAATTGGTCATGTTTGCCACGCAACAACACTTTGTCGCTTGGTATTACGTCATCTTACCTGCTTTAGTGATCGCAATATTCTTTACCGTCTTCATGATCCATTGCTTGGATCAGGTGATTAAACCCAAAGTCATCACAAATCAAGTAAATCTGCTTGGGCGTTTAGCCACCGTATCTAGTGGAAATGCTCGTCCAGGGTTTTCCGCACAAGCACGGGTTCGAGATGAATATGGGCAATTACATTATGTACAAGTAGAGCCTGAATTTGGCGAGTTAGAGTTTCAATCACAAATTATTTTGATCCGCTTCCGAAAATCACACTATATTGCAAAGAAAATCTCGATCTCAAATCATTTATTCAGTTCTGAAAATTTTTAATACTATAATTTGAAAAATAACACGCACATGATTATTTTCATGTGCTATAAAATGCTCATCACACTCTCAAAATAAGTAAATTGCACCCTGCTCTTTTTATCTTTAAGTCACTATTAAAACTCAAGTTATTATCATATTAGCGCTTAAATTTAAACGTATCTTGATCATATTTTTACATGTTTCTTTATAAAATAACCTAAGAATATCATGCATATTCAATCACGTTTTATAAGCTCATATATAACATAAGCAACTTATTCTATTCCTGTTTGATATTACCAACTCGATCCAGTATCAAAACCGTATAATTGCAGTGTTTCTCATTCATAAATTCATCAGAATAAATCCCCCTACACTCAACCAAATAAATAACCTATTAATTTAGTCGGTTTTATTTTTGAGAATAAACATTTAAACCAACCCTTTTACTATGATTAATTTTACTCCATTTTTATTTTAAAAATTCTTAAAAATTAATTCAAACCAAATTGGTAGGAATTAATTTATTAAACATTACTATTTCAGTTGGTTTTAAATGGATTAAATACGACTGTTTTAATCAACTTTTATTTTAAATATTTTTAGTTTATTTTTTGATAAATCAATAATATAACCCATTGTTTTAATTACACTTAATAAAATATTTTTATTTTAAATGTATTTTCTATTTATTTTATGTAGTGTTTTGTTTAATAATATAAAAGTAATTAAATTATAGGCTTTAACCATGAGCTTAAAATCAAATGATTTAAATCGTCGTCTAGTCAAAGAAATAACAATCATATTAATAATTAAGATTGTTCTTTTAATGACGATCAAACATATCTGGTTTGATGCACCGACAATTCCTAAAAATTTTGACAATCAAGTTGCTGAGCGTATCGCTGGCAGTCCTTCCCAAACCAAGGAGACACGTTGATGATTTCTGAAAGCGTGGTCGATCTTTCGCGGTTCCAATTTGCAATGACCGCGATGTATCACTTTATTTTTGTACCGCTGACACTCGGTTTAGCTTTTATTCTTGCCATCATGGAAACCACTTATGTGATTTCAGGTAAAGAAATTTACAAAGATATGACCAAGTTCTGGGGGAAACTCTTCGGCATTAACTTTGCCTTAGGGGTAACCACTGGTCTAACCATGGAATTTCAGTTTGGTACAAACTGGGCGTACTATTCACACTATGTAGGTGATATTTTTGGTGCGCCACTCGCTATTGAAGGATTAATGGCTTTCTTCCTTGAATCAACCTTTATCGGTTTATTCTTCTTTGGCTGGGATCGCCTTTCAAAAGTTCAACACTTAGGTGTGACATGGTTAGTCGCAATTGGTTCTAATTTATCTGCTTTATGGATCTTAGTTGCCAATGGTTGGATGCAAAATCCAGTCGGTTCAGAATTTAATTTTGAAACCATGCGTATGGAGCTTGTAGATTTCGGTGCTTTGATCTTCAACCCAGTTGCTCAAGTAAAATTTGTACACACTGTTTCTGCGGGTTATGTCACTGGTGCAATCTTTGTTTTGGCAATCTCTAGTTATTATTTATTGAAAAAACGTGATTTGCCATTCGCTCGTCGCTCTTTCGCAATTGCTGCAATCTTCGGTTTAGCATCTACATTATCGGTTATTTTACTAGGTGATGAATCAGGTTATGAACTTGGCGATGTTCAAAAAACTAAATTAGCAGCGATTGAATCTGAGTGGGAAACACACCCTGCACCTGCTTCATTCACGTTGTTTGGTATTCCAAACCAAGAACAACAACGTACTGACTATGCAATTAAAATCCCTTATGCAATGGGGATTATTGCAACACGTTCAGTTGATAAACAGGTGACTGGCTTAAAAGATTTGATGGTTCAACATGAAGTACGTATCCGTAATGGTATGGTGGCTTATAGCGAACTTGAAAAACTTCGTGCAGGTGATCGTTCTCCTGAACTGATGGCATCATTTAAAGAAAATCAAAAAGACTTAGGTTATGGCCTACTTCTGAAAAAATATACGCCAAATGTTACAGATGCTACTGAAGCACAAATTAAATCTGCAACTAAAGACACTATTCCTCATGTAGCAAGCTTATTCTGGTCATTCCGTGCAATGGTTGCTTCAGGTTTTCTCATGTTATTGCTGTTTATCTTAGCCACATTTGCCGTAGCTAAACGCAATGCTGAAAAAAAACCATGGTTACTCAAATTTGCATTGTTTGGATTACCTTTACCGTGGATTGCTGCTCAAACAGGTTGGTACGTTGCTGAAGGTGGTCGTCAGCCATGGACAATTGGTGAAGTACTTCCTACTCATCTATCTGCATCGAGTTTGAGTACAGGTGATGTTTGGGGTTCAATCATTGCATTAGCTGCATTTTATACAGTATTGCTGATTATTGAGATGTATTTAATGATCAAATTCTCTCGTTTAGGGCCAAGTTCTTTACATACGGGTAAATACCATTTCGAAAAACTTGAAGCAAACACGAATGCAAATCAAGCTGGGGAGACTCAATCATGATCGAATATGAACTTCTCAAAATCATCTGGTGGGTATTGGTTGGGGTCTTATTGATTGGTTTCGCCCTAACCGATGGTTTCGACATGGGCTCTATGGCACTCATGCCATTTGTAGGTAAAACTGACGATGAACGTCGTGCAGCCATCAATACCATTGCACCTCACTGGGAAGGCAACCAAGTTTGGTTTGTGACTGCTGGTGGTGCGCTATTTGCTGCATGGCCAATGGTTTATGCAACTGCCTTCTCAGGTATGTATTGGGCGCTACTCTTAGTCCTATTCGCACTCTTTCTCAGACCTGTGGGCTTTGACTACCGTTCTAAACTGACCAATACCCAATGGCGTACATCATGGGACTGGGGTTTATGCATCGGTGGTGCTGTACCTGCATTAGTTTTCGGCGTTGCATTTGGTAATATGTTCTTGGGCGTACCCTTTACTTTAGATGAAACTGTACGTTCAACCTATACAGGTAGCTTCTTTGCCCTACTTAATCCATTTGCATTGGTCTGTGGGCTTGTAAGTTTATCTATGCTTTGTGCACACGGTGGTGCATGGTTAATGTTACGTACAGATGGTGACCTACGTCAACGCTCTGCTAAAGCAACACAGTTGATGGGCATTGTATTCTTAGTTTGTTTCTTAGGCGCTGGCGCATGGTTATATTTTGGTGGTATTCAAGGTTATACCCTTGTTACGCCTTATAATACCAATGGTGTTGCCAACCCTTTAGCAAAACAAGTACTCACCAATATGAACCCAGGTTGGATGAATAACTATTCAATGTATCCTATCACCATGCTTGCTCCAATCGCTGCGATTTTAGGTGCAATCATGATTGTCTTGGGCGCAGGAAAGAATAAGGCTGGAATTAGCTTCGCAGGCTCTACTTTAGCTGTAACTGGCTCGATCTTAACTGCTGGCTTTGCGCTATTCCCATTCTTAATGCCTTCTAGCATTAACCCAACAGTCAGTTTGACCATGTGGGATGCTGTTTCAAGTAAGAATACCCTAACCGTAATGACCGTTGTTGCTTCTATTTTTGTTCCGCTTATTTTGGCTTATACCACATGGTGTTATTACAAAATGTGGGGCGTGATTACCAACAAACACATTCAAGACAATTCACACAGCCTTTATTAAGGCTGTGTCATAACCTAATTAATATCATTGGAGAATAAGCTATGTGGTATTTTGCTTGGATTCTTGGGGTTTTGATGGCGTGCTTTGCAGGTGTTTTAAGCGCACTTTATATCGAACATCATCAAGATTTGGATGAGGAATAAACCATGACAGAAATTGCAATGACAACAGAAGAAAACAAGCCGAACAAAATTGCGATGGCCATTTCATTTTTGATGGCATTGCCGCTTGCAAGTGTTTTATTAATTCACCCTGCCATGATGCTAGATGTCAATGGTCACTATAATCATAGTGCCTTGATGATGGTGATGATTGGAATTTCAGGTGGATTCATTCACGGTGTAGGATTTCTGCCACAGTTTTGGGTTTGGAAATGGCTGTTTAGCCCTTATATTGCATGGCCACTCATGCTTTGGGGCTATTACACTTGGTTCTTGACCTAAGTTAAAGAAATAAGAAAAACCCTGATGAATTCAGGGTTTTTTATTTACCAATCAATAGACATATCAATTCGATCTACAATCCAACTAATATTTTTATCATCCAAATAGCCATAATTACTCAATAAAATTTCATCAAATATAGAAAAGTCACCGACGGTTAAAGTTCCGTTTTCTAATACACCGATGATTTCATAAGCGAAAGAGTGATCTAATTTGCGAACTTGCGGGGTCAAACTTGATTCACAGATCTTATATTCATCGAAAATATTAAATTCCAATTCAACTTGATATTCTCCAAGTAGCTCAAACTTGAAATTGTAATCATTACAAAATACATTTATTGCAATACCACCGACTTGAATCCAAAAAGATTCTTCTACAAGTTCATCTCTTGAAATAAACTTAATTTTATAATTCATACATTACCCATTATATTTCAGCTAATTATTGCTTTTCGCATCTCAATTAAATGCAAATCAACTATCGGTTTTCCAACATCAGCATCTAAAGGATAATTATCTATCACACCCGTCTGCACATAACCACGGCGCTCATAATACGCAATCAATTCAGTTCTTACACTCAATACCCACATCACAAAGTTATTTAAACGACGATGTTTTGGATAATTTGATAATTCACTCTGCTTAACACACTGCTCAGCATAGTCTAAAACCTGTTTACCCATACCTTGATTTTGAAAATGCGGTGCGATACAAAATATACCTATTTCTACATCGTGCTCATTAAACGTTAAACCGATACAAGCAACGATTTCCCCATCCTGTATAGCAATCCATAATTGGACGTTGTCTTGAGATAATGCATGTTCAAGCTGTGAGCTATTTATACGTTGCCCTGTGACAATTTCAGCTTCACTGGTCCAACTATTGCCTTGTTGTTGGCGGTATGCGGAGTTAACTAAATCCACAAGTTTTGCAATATCCACACTTTGTGCAATTCTAAATTTTAAATGGTTCATTTCATTTATTTTTCTATATTCTCATCACGGCAAATATAACAGCTTTAAAAAATCAAAACATAGCTTATATCAACATTTCTGAGTTACAAAAAAAGACCATCAAATGGTCTTTAAAGTTGAACTCTTTAAATTTCTAAATTATTGCTCAGCCAACCACGTCATAAACTTTTGACGTTCTGCCTTAGACGCTTTTTGCCACATTTGAATCAATTGTTGATCTGTTGAATTTGTACTAGAAACTGCGCTTGTGTTATTGATTGAAACTGGTTGCACGGTTGTAGTTTGTGCTGTTGTATATACTGCTGCTGGTTGATTGCTCGGTGCTTTATTGCGTGAAGTCAAATCAACAACCTTTCCAAAAACACCAGTGCTTAACCACGGTTTTTGCTCATTATTCGCACCTGTTTGCTGTACCAATAATTGATTATTGCGGTCATAGATTGCCACAGTAGGCTGCTCCGCATACTTTTTAGCATCATCAAAACTTTTAGGTGCATTGACCAAAGCCAATTTATAAGTTTGACCATCCTTCAAATTAGGCGCTTTAATCGTCACAACACCCGATTTTAAAATGTCATGTTCACCATTTAAATGCTCAAAATACTGTTGATAGCGCACACTCAAATCTACCGTCCCTGCATCAACTTTATATTCATTGTTTTTTGAGCGGAATAATCCTGCATTCACTTCTTGATCATTCACCGCAAGTAACACAATTTCCTCAGGTGCAGAAATCGTCACTGCTGCAAAAACTGATCCGCTGAGCATTAAACCAAATGCAGCAATTCCGTATTTAAATGTCATGTCGCGCTACTCTTTTGTCAAAAAACTGTAAAATTTAAAGCACTATGCAATGTCGTGATGACAGTTTTATGACAAATGAATATTGGGTATTATTTGTTGCTTAAATTTAGTTAAAATAACCTAAGCTCGGGATAAGGCATATTCCCAACCATATGATACGCGGAAACGTCAGTCGCATTGTTCGAGGCAGGACTACATCTGTAATATACTGTTTTTGCAATACATTTGGTACTTGATAGTATCTGTCGAGTTGGCGACTGACAAATGGTTTTGCCCTTGCGTGGCAGTGCCACTCATCCCGAAAGCCTTGCGAGGTAATACCTCTCAGGTCGAACCTGAACAAGATTGAAATATATTTCAAGCGAAGTGCAAGACGAAGTGGGTTAATCCTTACATCTGACTTTAAACGGTAAGACTCCGCTGCACCTGATCAATTTTTTCAATAACTTACATCAGAGTTTATCCCGAACTGACGTTAAAATAGAATTACAAATAAAAAAAGAGCACCGAAGTGCTCTTTAATATTTTTAAAAATTTGTTCAAATAAACAATTAGTTAAAAGTTTTAAAACGTGTTGCATCATCAATAAATGTTTTTTCGCCAGCAGGTGCTTCAATTGAACCGAATACTAACTGTGCACGAAGTTTCCAATCTGCTGGTACACCAAACACTTCTGCAACTTCTTCATCTACAATCGGATTATAATGCTGTAATGAAGCGCCAATACCCGCTTCTGACAAAGCTGTCCACGTTGCAAACTGTGCAATTGCGGTAGAATGCTCAGACCAAACTGGGAAGTTATCTGCATACAAAGCAAACTGTTCTTGCAAACCTTTGATCACAGCCATGTCTTCATAAAACAATACTGAACCTGCGCCTGCAATAAAACTATTAATTTTTGCACTTGTACCTTCAAATGCTTCCGCAGGAACAATTTTACGTAAAGTTTCTAAAACGATCGTCCAAAATTTAACATGTGAGTCGCCAAATAAAATCACAGCGCGTGAAGATTGTGAGTTAAATGATGATGGACTTTGTTTCACTGCTTCTTTGATAAGTTCTTCTATTTTAGCTTGATCTAAACTTACATCTTTACCAATTGCATAAATTGTACGACGTTGTTTAATTTGATTTAAAAAAGACATTACAGTATTCCTTCGCTGACCATTTTGGTCGTGTTCTTTAAGATGATGCTAGTGTAGGTGATCTCTACGATGGCATCAGCCTTATATCAATAACAAAGTGTTCTATTTTTGGAACAATAATATTTATGCTAATTCTATATTTTCGTATTTTCAATTTTTTCCTAATAAATTTAAGACAATAAAAAACTTCGCATAAAGCGAAGTTTTTAAAATAAATCATTTATTCAACATGTTATGAACAAAAATAAATATTTAAAATTATTTATCTGTTTCAAATAATGCAGCAACGAATGCTTTTGCAGAAAATGGACGAAGATCATCAATTTTCTCACCCACACCAATAAAACGAATAGGTACATGACTACGACTTGCGATATTAAATAACACACCACCTTTCGCAGTACCATCCAATTTGGTAATGGTTAGACCTGTCAGACCAACAGCCTCATCAAAAGTCTCAACTTGATTAATCGCATTTTGCCCTGTACCTGCATCAACAACCAACATGATTTCATGCGGTGCTGTTGCATCAATTTTTTGCATAACACGTTTAACTTTAGTCAACTCTTGCATTAAGTTACTTTTGTTATGCAAACGCCCTGCTGTATCGGCAATGAGTACATCAACACCTTTAGCTCGCGCACTCTCAAAAGCATCAAAAATAACCGAAGCACTGTCTGCACCATGACCTTGCGCCACAACGGCAATATTATTCCGTTCGCCCCAAATTTGAAGCTGTTCAGTTGCAGCAGCACGGAAAGTATCACCCGCAGCCAGCATGACTTTCTTACCTTCACCTTGTAAACGTTTAGCAAGTTTACCAATCGTCGTAGTCTTACCTACACCGTTGACACCTACCACTAGAATCACAAATGGGTTTTTATTTGGATCAATATGCAAAGGTTTTACACGTGGTGCAAGTAATGCAACAAGTTCTTCTTGCAATGCTTTATACAATGAATGTGAATAAATCAAATCACCACGCGCTGTACGTTCAGTCAAATTTGCAATAATTGTTTTCGTTGCATCAACACCAATATCAGCAACTAAAAGCTGTTCTTCAACTTCTTCTAACAACTCATCATCAATTTCTTTACCACCGATGAGGATGTTGACCATACCATCCGCAAAATTCTTGCGTGATTTGGTCAAACCTTCCTTCATTCGACTAAAGAAACCACTTTTGCTTGTTTCTTCAACGTCAGTGGTTTGTTCTGTATCTGTAGCCTTTACAGATTCTTGCGTTTCAGTTGGAGCAGCTTCTATTTTATTATTTTCAATAATAGGCACATCAACGGCTGGTAAACTAGGTAAAGTGACATCGTCATCCCCGATATCCGCATCAATCAAGAATTTATTTTGCTGTTCTTGCATGCCGATTCCTTGAAAAGCATAGCGTTAAAAAAGAAAGAGTTTAGCATAAATTACGCTGATTTTTAGCGTTTCACTGGCTTTAAAGTACTCGAACCAAAATGCAACATGAAACACTTGCTTTAAAGTGTTAATTTTTTGAGAATAGTTCTAAATTTTAAAATAATATCTAGGCGATTTGTGCGTATTTTCAAAGCGAAATTCATCAGACCTATGCAACACAATAAAATCGTTATTACCTCTATACTATTTGCCTCTATCAGTATTTGGACAAGTCATATTCAGGCCCAAACACAGAGTCAGTTGGCAAGAACGACTTTTGAAACGACATTAAAAAATGGTTTAAAAGTCATTATTCGTGAAGATCATCGTTCTCCCATCGTGATGACACAAATTTGGTACGGCGTGGGCAGCAGCGATGAATCTGGCAATGTACTTGGTATTTCACATGTACTTGAGCATATGATGTTTAAAGGCACACAAAAAGTGCCCGATGACGAATTTACTCGTCTGAGCCGACTGTATGGCGGGTATACCAATGCCACAACCTATAATAATTACACCAATTATTACCAGCTTTATCCTAAAAAATATTTTCCTTTAGCTCTAGAATTAGAAGCAGATCGGATGAAAAATCTTGTATTGAAACAACAAGATTTTGAGCCTGAGATTAAAGTCGTTATGGAAGAACGACGCCAAAGAACAGATGATAATCCTCGAAATTTAGCATATGAACGTTTTAAATGGATTGCTTATCCAACCAGTCACCATCGTCAACCTGTGATTGGTTTTATGAAAAATTTGAAGAACATTCAAGTCAATGATTTGAAGCATTGGTATCAAACATGGTATACCCCCAATAATGCAACTTTAGTGATTGTTGGTGATGTCAATGCCGAGCAAGCCTTAAAACAAGTTGAAAAATATTTTGCAATGATTCCGAAAAAAGAACTGCCTGATCGAAATGATGTTCTTGAATTTGATCGGGTTGGTTATCGCCATATGGAAATTCAACTTCCTGTTCAAGTTCCCAATTTATTTATGGCTTGGAATGTCAGATCTATTGCGACTGCTAAGAACCCACAAGATGCTTATGCACTCACGATTATTCAATCTTTATTGGATGGTAGCATTTCTGCACGACTACAAGACCGCTTAGTTCGAGATAAAAAAGTTTTAACCGCCATCAGTGTCAGTTATGACCCATACAATCGTGGCGATAGTTTATTTATGATTTCAGCAATTCCAAGTGAAGGCATCTCATTGGAAGAAGCACAAAAAGCGATTGACACAGAAATGAATTTATTCAAAACCGAATTGGTCAATCAAACTGAACTCGATCGAGTTAAAAACAACTTCATTTCAAATTTAATTTATAGTCAAGATGACATCAGTGGACAAGCCAATATGATTGGTAAACTTGAAGTCAATGGTCTGAGTTTTCGCTTAATTGATGAATTACCTAAATATTATGAAACTGTTACAGCACAAGACTTGCAGCGTATTGCCAATATTTACTTTGTCAAAGAAAACCTAAGTAGTTTGTATTTGATGCCAGAAAATTCAGAAGAAAAATAGGATAATAACAATGTGCTTAAACAAAATAACCTTAAAAGCCCCTCTGCTTTTGCTAGGTATTTTACTGTACCCAACGCTAAATTATGCTGACACAACACCTGACGAGCGTGAAGATGCTGTCGTTCATATTTCAGATACAAATTTAAAGGCGCTCAAATCACTGCAAAGCCTCAAAAATTTAGGTGAACATCAACAATATCAAGCACCTTTTGTGCAAGATTTACAAAATACTCAGAATGTTAGAACTTTATTTGTAGCCGCGCAAGATTTACCGATTGTCGATATTCAACTGACCTTTAATGCAGGTTCATCTCAAGATGAAACTCTTGGTAAAGGTCTGTTTGGTATGTCAAATATGGCAGCAAAACTCCTAACTGAAGGTACAGAACAATATTCAGCCAAAGAAATTGCTTCAACATTTGAAGGCTTAGGAGCACAATTCGATGTCAGTGCTTACCGCGATATGTTTATCGTCAAGCTTAGAGTTTTATCTGATCCTAAAAAACTTGATCCTGCCATCGACATGATGCTTCATGTGATCAATCATTCTCAGTTTAAAGCTTCTAGCTTAAACCTTGCTTTAAACAATACCAAAATAGGACAAAAGCAACTTAAAGAAAATCCAAGCAGACTGTTGGGTATAAAATTTTATCGGACTTTATACGGACAGCACCCTTATGCCGAACCCACGGTGGGAACCAATGGCAGTATTCAAAAAATCACTCCAGAATTGTTAAAAGCATTTCGAGATAAACTGCTCGTTGCACAAAATATGAATATTGCTATTACAGGCAATTTGACCAATGTTGAAGCCACAGAAATTTCTAATTTAATCAGTCAAAATATCGTTCAAGGTCAAACTGCGCCACCGCTTCCTGAACCACAAGATCAAAAAGATTTCAATATTCAATATATTCCATACAATTCAACCCAAGCGCATGTGATGATGGGGCATTTGGCTATCAAACGTAATGATCCAGATCGTATTGCTTTAGAAGTCGCAAATCAGATGTTTGGTGGCAATGGCTTTAACTCTATACTTATGAAAGAATTACGCGTTAAGCGTGGCTATACCTACGGCGCATATAGCACACTAAGCTCAACTGCGGCGCGTGGTCTGTTCAGTTTGAGCTATGCAACTGAACAAAATCAGTTAATGGATAGTATTCGTGTTACGCACCAAGCGTTGTACGATTTTATAAAAAATCCAATATCCAAAAAGCAACTTGAAGAAACTAAAGAAGGAATGCTACGTTCATTTCCAATGACGTTCAGTTCAAATGCCAATATCAATGCACAAATTGCAGCGATTGGTTTTTATCAACTTCCTGCAGATTTTCTAACACAATATCAAAAACAGCTCAGTGAGATCACAACTCAGCAATTACAACGTGCTATTCAAAAAAACTTACATGCAAACCGTTTAACGCTCGTGATTGTAGCCAATCAGTTAGATGAAAAAGCACTAAAGAACATGTTAAATAGCAATGTAAATTCAGGGCAATTTTTTAAACCGAATACACCCAATTTAATCATTAAAACCACAATCAGACCATCTAAATAAAGCTTAAATTTTACTCAGGATCAGCTATATCCACTGCGGGATATTTTTTAACATGACTATTTTCAAAATGATAAGCACGTAACAACCTAAGATATTCAATCTTTTTAATGACGTCTTGATGTTTTAAATGATTGGCAATTTTTTGTGTTTTGGGAAGTGCCGCTTGTTTTGAGTATTGAGTCACTAAACGATATTGTTCAGAATTAATCGGTCGAAGCAATGCAAAAGTCGCAACAGTCAAAATGATAAAAATCATGCTGATAATGAAATAATTCAAAACATTTTCCACAGGAAAAGAAGAATATCGTTTTTGAAAATGATCTTTGAGTTTGCGCATGAACTACCTCTAACTTGCGATAGTCTAATCATCCTTTACAGAAAAATATAGCGCTTTCTTAGCTTTGTACTACAATAACATTTAAAAATAGTGCCGATATGATTTAAAAATTTCGCAATTTAATTGTGAAATTTTAGACAAATTCAGTAGCCTCCTCCTCATGCCGATAAAAACTTTTATCGACAAAAAAACCTTATTCGTACAGAAATTAAATAAGGTTTTTTGCATTATTCAGTTGAAAAAGTTTGAATCAAATTTCCCTATTAAACATTCTATCAAATAACAGCTCTTAAAAATGCGAAATACAAAATAACCGCAATAATGATCAGCACAATACTCACAGCAAAAACCCCCACCCCATTTTCAGTATGTGAAGAATGCAAATCATCATCGTCTGCAAGTCGTCTTAATTCGCCATCATAAATCCGATAAAACCCCAGTTTTTGCGTTGGATTCAAATCTTTGGTATAATCGTACACACGTTTTCGTTGTGCCAAACAATAATCACCAAGATGTATCTCTTGATGGAAAATTGCTTCGTCCAATTGTTTACGATGATACTGAGCTAATTCAACGATTTGAGATTCAGCTGGAGGTACATCAAAAGTAAATCCATCTATTACATTTGTCATGTTGTTCTCCCTTTGTCATAATTCTCATATTAATTTTAATAAATATTATTTCTGATTAATGTTTAATCATGTAATTTTGTATTCGTCAAGTGTCTTTTGCAAATTACTTGACAAGTGAAGTAAATTGTAATATTACTTTAATAAAGTTAAGTTAGATTAGTTAAGTATAGGCTCCGATGGGGAGCCAAGTTAAAGATCATAATTACAATAAGGAGTTATATATGATTCATCAAATCTCTCATCAAGACTTAGAACATGTTTATGCAAATGCAGTAAATACAATTCAATGTGAAATGAACTTTGTAGATGCGGTAAAAGCGTTAGAAGATGCAGCAAAAGCTGGACATGGTAAAGCAGCAACATTTCTTGCAGAACTTTATTTCCAAGGTTTTCGCGTAGAACGAGATTCACTCAAAGCGCAGTACTGGCAAAAAATGGCCACGATGCAAGCCTAGTCAAACGTCACCTCGGTGGCGTTTTTTTTATGTCTGCTTTAAATGATTTATTTTTCAATCAATTTTAATAAATGCTTACGATTCAGCATAAAGTGGTAACGGTTCTTGACTGAATTTCCTTTAGAATGGTTGATGCACTAGACACGATTGTAAATCATGAAAAAATATATTTTCCTTCAACCCATCTCTAATGAGTTGTTTCTTAAAATTTCGGTTCTAAAATCATTAATGTATTGTGGCGTATTATGGGGTTTGTACCATGAAGGTTGGGCAATGAAGTCCGATCAAAATGAAGTATTCTTTCCCTTTTGGCTCAATTCTACTCAAGCATTTCAATATGCCAAAATACATTGGCCACATTACACTCCTCGCAGAATCACACCAAAAGATTTTGAAGAATCATTGCTACCGACATTAAAGCGCCTCAATGTTAAACCTGCTTTGTTTAACTCATCATCACGTAAATTTAAACTTTCAACGACTCAAATGCATCATTTCTTCTTTAACAACAACATTCAATTTCAAGCGATTTAATTTAAGCATTGTTCTTAAGTTTTAAGAGCATTGTAAAAAATTATTGTTATATTTTTAACTGCAAAGTATTTTAAATCTTTAAAAATACAGTTAAGTTAATAGAATGCAGTATAAGCATCAATACAAAAGGAAAAATAATTATGACGACAGTAGCACAAGTAATTCAAGATAAAGCAGGATTAGAAATTCATACCATTTCACCAACTGCTACCGTTTTAGCAGCGATTACCCTCATGGCAAATAAAGGGATTGGTGCACTGGTTGTCACTCAAGATTCTAAAGTCGTTGGAATTTTATCTGAACGTGACTACACACGTAAAATTGCCTTGATGCAGCGTACCTCAGACCATACAACTGTCGCAGAAATTATGACACCTAAAGTCATTTCAGTGATGCCAAGTCATACTGTAGAAGAGTGTTTAAACCTCATGACCGATGGTCATTTACGTCATTTACCTGTGATGGAAGGTGAAAAACTGGTTGGATTTATCTCTATTGGTGATTTAGTCAAAGCAACAATGGAAGATCAAAGAAAACTGATTGAACAATTACAACAATATATTTCAGGCTAATTTTGAATTTTGAATTTTGAATTTTGAATTTTGAATTTTGAAAAAAATTATCTAATCGGTATTTTAACATGATTAAAATACCGATTTAATTGGTAACTACCGGATTAGTTTAAACCCAATTTCCCTGCAACATAATCAGCATCTTTATCACCACGACCTGATAAATTCACAACGATTTTAATATCTTTTGCCATCTGCGGTGCTTCACGAATTGCCCAAGCTACAGCATGTGAACTTTCCAATGCTGGAACAATACCTTCTACACGAGAAAGTGTCATAAACGCATCTAAACATTCCTGATCTGTTGCTGTTGAATATTCAACACGCCCAATATCTTTCAAGAAGCTATGTTGAGGGCCAACACCAGGGTAATCCAATCCAGAAGCAATAGAATGTACTGGTAAAGGTTCACCCTGCTCATTTTCAAGGACATAACATGCCATACCATGAATTTGACTTGGTTTGCCCAATGTTAATGTTGCAGAATGCATATCCGTGTCTAAACCATGACCTGCTGGCTCTACACCAACAAGTTTCACATCCGTATCATTCAAGAATGCTGTGAATGCACCAATTGCATTTGAACCACCACCGACACAGGCCACAACATAATCTGGTTGAGCCCCAAAACGGTCTTGAGTTTGAACTTTGATTTCATCACCAATAATCGATTGAAAATCACGAACCATTTTCGGGAATGGATGTGGGCCAACCACTGAACCGATGGCATAGATGTAATTTTCAGGATCTTTTAAATACTCATCAAATGCGCTATCTACAGCATCTTTCAATGTTGCAGTACCTTGAGTTACCGCAACCAGTTTTGCGCCCAAAATCTTCATTTTCACAACGTTAGGATGTTCTTTTTCAATATCCACTTGCCCCATATGAATTTCACATGGAATACCCACTAAGGCACATGCTGTTGCTAACGCTACACCATGTTGACCTGCCCCAGTTTCAGCAATCACCTTGGTTTTACCCATATATTTAGCAAGCAATGCTTCGCCTAAACAGTGGTTTATTTTATGTGCGCCCGTATGATTTAAATCTTCTCGTTTTAAATAAATCTGCGCACCGCCCAATTGATCTGAAAGGCGTTTAGCATGAAATAAAGGACTTGGACGACCAACATAGTGGGTAAATAAATCAACCAACTCATTTTGAAATTCCGGTGTCTTACGAATCTCTTCATAAGCCACATTAATCTCATCCATAGCTTGTTTTAAATGAGGCGGTATAAATTGACCACCATATTCACCAAAAAATCCGTTTTCATTCGGTAAAGCAACACCATTGATTTGATGATCCATTTGAGTTCCTCATTTAAGAATCTTAGTTTTTAAGAATTATAACTTTCAATTTTATTTGTATATTTTTAGGATCTTTGAGATTCAAAAAATCTGTAGCCTGTAGAGGCCAGCAAAGATCCTATGCTAAAAATCCAATTTATCGAGACAAATATTTGGTCATATCTTCAATGCCTTTTAAGGTCATTGGAAACATGTGATCGTCAAATATTTGCTTAATCATATTAATCGTTTGCGTATAGTGCCAATACCCTTGTTCTTCAGGATTTAACCATGCTGTTTTTTCAAAATGATTACGTAAACGACGTAGCCAAACATCACCTGCTTCCTCATTCATATACTCAACAGAACCACCAGCTGACTTTAACTCATACGGTGCCATACTCGCATCACCAACCACGATGACACGGTAGTCTTTACCATAGGTATTGAATAAATCCCACGTGTTCATCCGTGTCGAAGAACGACGATGATTGTCTTTCCAAACATAGTCATACAAACAGTTATGAAAATAAAAATATTCTAATGTTTTAAACTCTGTTTTCGCAGCACTAAACAGCTTTTCACATTGTGCAATGTGTGAATCCATAGATCCTCCCACATCAAACAACATAAGAACCTTAATACGATTACGACGCTCAGGCACCATTTGAACATCTAAAATGCCTTGTTTCGCAGTTTCATAAATCGTGCCATTAATATCTAGCTCTTCAGCTGCACCCTGACGAGCAAATTTACGCAAACGACGCAAAGCCATTTGCATTTGGCGTGTACCTAAAATTTGCTCATCATCAAGATTTTGATATTTACGCTGTTCCCAAACTTTTACAGCCGAATTCTTACGACTAGGTCCACCAATCCGAACACCTTCAGGATGATCACCAAAAGCACCAAAAGGTGATGTTCCGCCTGTACCTACCATGCGGTTACCACCTTGATGTTTTTTATGTTGTTCACGCAAGCGTTCTTCCAACATTTTCATCAATTCTTCAAGCGAACCTGCTTTCATCAATTCAGCACGTTGTTCAGGTGTTAAATGCTTTTCGAGTAATTCCAAATCAAACCAATCTTTCGGTAATTTTTGAACCTTACTGAGTAAATCATCAAGATCGAAAGTATGAATACCTTCAAAATAATCTTTCATGGCACGATCAAACTTATCAAAGAATCTTTCATCTTTGACCATGACCGTTTTCACCAATTGATAGAAATCATCTTGATCTGCAAAAACCAAACCTTGACTAATCGCTTGGTTTAAGTCGATCAATTCACGTGTTGAAACAGGTACACCATATTTTCGCAGGGTATAAAACAATCGCACAAACATGTTGCGACTCCCCCATTAACGACGTGACATAAAGGCTAAACGTTCCAACAATTGCACATCTTGTTCATTTTTAATCAATGCGCCATACAATGGTGGAATCGCTTTCGATTTATCGTGATTACGCAATACATCTTCTGGCATATCGTCAGCCATCAACAAGCTTAACCAATCAATTAATTCAGATGTTGAAGGTGGTTTTTTCAGACCTGGAACTTGACGTAATTTAAAGAATACTTGTAAAGCTTCTGAAACCAAAGTTCCTGAAATATTCGGAAAATGCACGGCAATAATTTCACGCATCGTCGCTTCATCTGGGAATTCAATATAATGGAAAAAACAACGACGCAAGAACGCATCTGGAAGCTCTTTTTCATTATTTGATGTGATAATTACAATCGGACGTTGTGTGGCGGTAATCGTTTCATCTGTTTCATAAACAAAGAAAGACATTTTGTCTAATTCATGCAACAAATCATTTGGAAATTCGATGTCTGCTTTATCAATTTCATCAATCAATAAAACACAACGTTCCTCACTGGTAAATGCTTCCCACAGCTTACCCGGCTTGATGTAGTTTTTGATATCGTAAACACGATCATCACCAAGCTGACTATCACGTAAGCGTGAAACAGCATCATACTCATACAAACCTTGCTGGGCTTTGGTTGTAGATTTAATGTGCCAAGTAATCAGTTTTAAGCCTAAACTTTCTGCGACTTGTTCTGCAAGCAAGGTTTTCCCTGTGCCCGGCTCACCTTTCACCAATAATGGCTTTTGTAATGCACGAGCTGCTTTTACAGCTAGTCTTAAACTATCAGTCGCAATATATTGCTCAGTACCTGTGAATTGTTGAGAATCAACAGACATAAATAACCTTTATTTTTTATTTAAAGTGGTGAAATATTTTTTGCTACAATGCTTCGTTTCATATTTTTATTGGCTTTGTATTTAGACCAACAGAATCCAACAATCAAACCCACACCGATCACAAAAACGATTAATGCAAGATTTGACCAAATTAATGGAGAATCTTTAGTTAAAATACCAAATAACAATCCAAAGACAGCAGGCGCGACTTCGGAGTTAGGTCCTTCAGAAATTGTCGGAGTTGCAATTATTGCAAATACAATCATCCATGAAATACCGCCAAGTGGTGAAGGTAAACGCTTTGCAATCGAATACCAGCACCACAAAATCAAAACTGTTCCAAGAACATAGACTGAGATCGCAATATTATCTTCTGGTATAGAATCAAATAGGTGTAGGAAATTTGCCCATATTCCTGATAACTGTTCAAGCACCACGTAGTCCCTCTGGTTCAACCGCATTTGGGTTAATTAAACCCTCTGGCGGCATTTGAATAAAGAAGCCTTTTGTGTTCAATGAATCTAAAACATGTAACACATTCACACGTGCTAATTTTTTATCTTCATTTAATTCAAGATGCATAACATGCGTTGCACGGCCAAAAGCAGCACGTAAAGGTTCAGACAAGACCGCTAAAGGATCAGCATTTTCATCTTCATTTGGATGATTTGGACGAGCCACATAAAGATACATTTCGTCTTTTTTGCTCGATTTATAAATATCACAATGCATTTTAAACAACAGCTTCAATTAAACTCATATCACAGCATACATGAAAAAAACGACGGATACATTATCGAAAATTAACGCATCAGTCGTTATTTATAATCAATTGTTAAATATTTGATCAACTCTAAATCTTTTTTAAATTTACAAAATGCCTGCAATTCAAAATGAATGAATAAGTTAAAAACTACTCATTCACTTTCATTTGGGTGCTTAAATAATTCAAATCATTATGCAACATACGAATGAGCGGTTGCGTTAATAAATCATAACGCCACCCCAATAAATAACGCGGCAAATCTTGTTCATCACCATGAAAAACCACATGATGATACAAAGCATTCAACCACTTTTTGCGCATAAGTACTTCTTTGGGTACTTGCGTTTCTAGCGAAATATTTGAAATCAATTCATCCACTTCAAGCGTAACGCCTTTTGAAGAATGCTTAATCGGTCGAGCGATACGCAAAGGCCATTCATCTATTTCAGGTAAGAACTTCAATAAATCTAAAATGGTCTTGCCGTGTTCACGTACAATATTCGGTCGAATACCTTTAACCTGAGATAATTGAAAATTATTCTTGGGATTCATTTCTACCAAATCAATCATCGTCGAACTTTTAAGAATAAAGCTTCGTGGCTGATTCAATGCTTTGACCATTTCTTCACGCCAAACACTCAATTGCTGCAATTGCATCAACTGTTTACGAGAATGTCGATAGTTCCCAATTTCACTATAAAGTTTTTCTTTTGGTGTTTCTAAGGCGATTTCAAAGGTCAAATTCTGACAGTCTTCAACAGCTTGCTGATACAAATTTTTCTGCGTTAATTCTAACTTCACTTTTTCAGCCAAATGCATAATGTATAAAACATCATTGGCTGCATAATTCATTTGTTCATTGGTCAATGGACGTGCTAACCAGTCTGAACGAGTTTGGTCTTTATCGATATCGATATCGAGTATCAGTTTCAAAGCATTTTGATAGCTCACTTGCAAGCCATGTCCTAAAAAAGACAAAGCAACTTGTGTATCAAACACATTTTCTAAATTTTTCTTATCTGAATAATGATAAATCAAATCAATATCTTCACCACATGCGTGAAAAATATTTTGTTGTGCTTGAAAAAGCTTATTCCAAAAATTGTCTAAATCTAAAGTTGTACCGTCGAGCAGAAACACTTGACCATTGACATTGATTTGAAACACACCGAGTTTAGGCCAAAGCGTATCGACTTTAATAAATTCAGTGTCTAGACCATAAGTCGATGTATGTTGCATTAAATCCAACACATTTTCGAGTTCGGTCTGTTGATTGATAAATTGAAACATGTCAGTTTGTGTCAAAATGTTACATTTAAATAAAATATGATTTTACCTGAATATATAAAATTTAAATATAAGATTTTTCAACTAATTCTCCATAAATATCTTATTTTTCAACAAAATTAACATTGTATAGCTAATTTATATATAGTTTTTACAGCTTACTAAAGCAAAAAATTTTTATAAAAATGATGAATATAAGCATTTCTTAAATTGCATTTTTGAGTCTACATAAAACTTTTGAACAAATGTAAATATTTTTAAATAAAAAAGGATTTGTTCATCATTTCAGACCAGTTGCATTATCGCAAAGCTATCCAAAAGATCAACAAACCCTTAAGTCGCACTTTTGGCTTGTTATTTCATACGCATGCGATTATGTACAGCTTGGCTAAGCGTATGGCTATCGACATATTCCAACTCACCACCCTGTGGTACACCCTGAGCGATTCGTGTCATTTGTAAAGACAGATGCTTTGTTGCCTCGACCAAGTAATGTGCAGTTGCTTGCCCTTCTACAGTTGCATTGGTAGCTAAAATCACTTCAGTAATTTTACCAGCACTCAGTCGTTGCACTAAATATGGAATACCAATTTCTTCAGGCCCAATACCATCCAAAGGAGACAAATGCCCACCTAATACGTGGTATTTACCTCTAAAACTGCCACTTTGTTCAATTGCCATCACATCTGCTGGTGATTCAACCACACAAAGCAACTGATCATCACGGTCATTTGAACAACAAATATCACAGACTTCATTTTCAGTCAGTGAATGACAAAGACTACATTCATGAATATAAGAGGTCGCTTCATTGAGCGCATGCGCCAAACCAATCGCTCCCTCTTTATTTTTCATGATCAAATGCAATGCCATACGTTGAGCCGATTTCGGCCCAACACTAGGTAAAATTCGCAAAGCTTGTACAAGCTGATCAAAACGGTCGCTAAACACCTGCTAATCCTTAGAACAAACCCGAAAGACCCGGTGGTAAACCCATACCAGAGTTTGCTTCTTTCATTTTTGCTTCAGAAATCACTTCTACTTGACGTGCAGCGTCATTCATTGCAGCAGCAATCAAGTCTTCAATCATATCTGGATCGTCTTGTAACAAATCAGGGCTAATTTCAATACGTTTAACCACGTTACGACAAGTCATGGTAACTTTTACCAAACCACCACCCGCTTCCGCTTGAACTTCAGTTTGTGCAAGCTGTTCTTTTGCTTTTTTAACATTGCTTTCCATGTCTTTTTGCATGCGTTGAGCTTGTTGCATCAGCATATTAATATTCATAAAATTCTCCGAACAAAATCCTAATTTGGCAGACATTGTAATCTAGGTTTAAAACAAAAACGATCCAAACCTAGAGCAATTGTTAAATAATGGCTTATATACAGGTTAATTGATTAAATTAAATCTAAACCATGTGAAAGATCACGGATAATATCATCAGCATCTTCCAAACCGACAGATAGTCGAATTAAACCTTCACGAATTCCTGCAGCCGCTTTCGCTTCAGGAGAAAGTTTACCGTGAGTGGTGGTCGCTGGATGCGTAATTGTAGACTTCGCATCCCCCAAGTTACCTGTAATCGAAATAAATTTTGTGTTATCGATGACTTTCCACGCGCCTTCACGCGCATGCTTCACTTCAAATGAGACAATACCACTGAAACCTGTTTGTTGTTTTGCTGCAAGCTCATGTCCAACATGATCTTTTAAGCCTGCAAAATAAACTTTCTCAACATTTGGGTGTGAAACTAACCATTCTGCAATTTTCTGAGCACTTTCAGAATGTGCTTTCATACGTAAACGTAAAGTTTCCAAGCCTTTCAAAAATACCCATGCGTTGAATGGGCTCATTGATGGGCCTGTTGTACGTACATAACCAAATACTTCTTCAAGTAATTTGTGACTTCCAACCACTGCGCCACCTAATGCACGGCCTTGTCCATCTAAATATTTAGTTGCTGAATAAATCACTAGATCAGCACCAAACTTTAATGGTTGCTGCAAAATTGGCGTACAGAAACTATTATCAATTGCCAATAAAGCATCATGCGAATGTGCAAGGTCAGATAAAGCTTGAATATCTGCAACTTCAGACAATGGATTTGATGGTGATTCTACAAATAACAACTTAGTTTCAGGACGAATTGCATTTTCCCATGCATTTAAATCTGTTAAATCGACAAAAGTAACTGCGACATTGAATTTAGCAACGTATTTTTCAAACAACGACACCGTTGACCCAAACACTGCACGTGAACAAATGACGTGATCACCAGCTTTAAGGAACGACATAACCACAGCCATAATTGCAGCCATACCTGAACTGGTTGCTACAGCACGTTCTCCACCTTCCATAGCCGCTAAACGTTTTTCAAACATTGCAACTGTTGGATTGGTAAAGCGCGAGTAAATATTACCTGGTTCAGCACCCGAAAACTTAGCTGCTGCTTCTGCTGCATTTTCATAAACAAAAGATGAAGTGAGGAAAATAGGCTCACTATGTTCACCTTCAAAACTGCGTGTATGACCTGTGCGAAGGGCTAATGTATCAAGTTGGTATTCAATGTCGTCGTGCTGGCTCATTTCAACTACTCAGTTCTAAAACTGCCTTTGTAAAATATTGCCAACATTTTGAGCGCGCGATGTATTTAAGGTCAAGGTATAATCTAAAATTATCACTTACACTTCGGGCATTCTGTACAAAAATGAGACAAAAAGCACTTATGGCACACATTATGGCGAAGTTCCAAGAACGAAAATCGAAATTAAAAAATTTATCTACCCGTATTTTCAATGGTGAGTCATTGGTGTTATCTCAAAGTACGCCTTATGAAATTATTGCAGAGCATAATCAAACTAAAGTGAGATACTATGCTGCGCCTGAAAGAAGATTTAAAGAACCGTTGGTATTTGCTGCACCTTTAGCGATTAATATGGCGATTTATGACTTGTATCCATATCGCTCTTTGGTTAAATATTTCTCAGAACAAGGTTTTGATGTCTATTTGTTGGATTGGGGTAAGCTCAACTATGATGATCGTTTTCTTAATTTTTTAAATTTCATCGATGAATCAATTCCCTACTGCATTAATGAAATCCGTGAACATTCTCAAAGTGATCAGATTTCACTGCATGGTTGGAGCATGGCAGGTATTTTTGTGCTGCTCTATACTGCCTTTAAGCAACCAAACCATGTCAAAAACTTAATTGTTTTAGGCAGCCCAATAGACAGTTATGCTTCTGGCGGTATTGGAAAACTTTATAAAAAGATTAACAATCTCATCCTTAAAAGTCCTAAATTACAAAATACACTCTATAAAGGCGGGCTTCCTAAAAAGCTGATTCACACGCCAGGCATTTTAAATTCGATCGGATTTAAAATTCTAGATCCTAAAGGCTGGTATCAGGGCCATAAACAATTACTACTCAATTTAGATGATGAGCAATTGCTACATGAACACGCAACACTTGGCAACTTTCTCAATCATATGATCGATTACCCTGGTGGTGTAAACCAAGATATGTTGTTTAATGTGTGGTTACAAAATCCGTTAAAAGATGGTGCTATTCAACTGAGTAAACATAAAATTGAACTTAAAAATATCGATTGTTCTTTAATGGTTGGTGCAGGAAAAGGCGATCAAATGGTTACTGCTGATTCAGTTAAGCCATTAATCGAATTGACAAATAGTAGTGATGTCACGTTTACTCTTATTCCTGGTGGACATTTAGGCTTGATGTCGAGTCAAAAAAGCGCTGATGAATTTTGGCCTACACTCGCTCAATGGTTAGTACAACGTTCGATAAAAATCTAAAATTTTAAGGAATATTATGAATACCTCAGTTGCATTTATAGGTTTAGGCGCAATGGGTTACCGCATGGCAGCTCATTTACCGAAACATTTCGATATTGTTTACGTCTGGAATCGAAATTTTGATAAAGCCAAACAACATGCAACTGAATACAACACTCAAGCTGTAGAATTAAGCCAAGCTGTTCAAGCTGATATTATTTTCTCATGCTTACCAATCAGTCAGGACGTAGAAGACTTAATTCAAACGCTTGAAATTAAATCTGGTGCTATTTGGGTTGATTGTACCAGTGGCGTTCCAGAATCAGCACGTAAGCTCTCACGACAACTTGCTGAAAAAAATGTACAATTTTTAGATGCACCTGTGAGTGGACAAACCATCGGAGCAGAAAATGCGACATTAACCTTTATGGTGGGTGGTGAAAAACCTGCATTTGATCAAGCCTTAATTGCTATGCAAGTGATGGGGAAATTAATTAAACATGTGGGTGATTCTGGTACAGGCTTTGCTGTAAAAGCAGTCAATAATATGATGATGGCTGTTCATCTATGTGCGGCAGCAGAAGGTTTTACTACACTAAAAGCACATGGTGTAAACCTAAATGCAGCACTAGATTGCATCAATGCATCGAGCGGTAAAAGCGGTGTGACAGAAGCGGTTTTACCGCAACGTGTTTTTAATCGTAGCTTCCCTCTAACTTTTGCGCTACCCTTATTAGCCAAAGACACGGGTATTGCTGTTGATTTAATTCGTGAAGCAAAGCTTTCAGCACCTGTTATTGGTTTAACTCAAAGTTTAATACAAACTGCAAATAGCTTAGCTGAACCTGATAGTGACTTTTCTACAGCAATAAAAATGTACGAATTATGGAATAAAATTACATTGGATTAATTTTTCGCCATTGAATAACCACAATCTAACCATATAATCTAATAAAGTGACAAACTGATATGTCAAATTTGAGGCCATCTCATGAATAAGTCTGTAATTGCAATACTTTCTACTTTATCAATTTTTGTAGGTACTCAAGTTTTTGCCAACGATAATGTGCAAGAATGTAAAAAACTACAAGATGATTATAATGTTATCTATGCTTCAAAAGGCTTCTGTTTTAAAGATCCTGAAGCGAAAGCAAAATATGGCAATGATAATTGCTATACCAGTAAGCCTAAATTTTCTGAAAAAGAACAACAACGCCTTGACTCAATCAAGGAACGTCAGAAAGAATTGAATTGTAAATAACAACTTTTGGTAATTTAAGGAAATAATTATGGCTTATGATGATCAGAACATTTTTGCACGAATTTTGCGTGGAGAACTTCCTGCAATAAAAGTGTATGAAGATGATCAAGTTCTTGCATTTATGGATATCATGCCTCAAGCCGATGGTCATACACTGGTTATTCCTAAAACACCCGCACTTACCTTATTGGATCTGGATCCAGCGGTTGCAGCCTATACCATTCAAATTGTTCAGAAAATTGCGCAAGCAATTGAGAAAAGTTTGGGTGCTCAAGGTATTGTTTTAATGCAACTTTCTGGTGCATCTGCTGGGCAAACTGTACCTCATGTACACTTCCACCTCATTCCAACTTCTGTGCACGAATTAGGTCGCCATGCAGCACAAATGGGCGATCAAGAAAAAATTAAAGGCTTTGCTGAAAAAATTAAAGCAGCGCTTATTTAATTAAAATCTTTTTAGAATCAATGAGGCTCATATAGCCTCATTTTTTATTCAACAACTAAAACAATGTTCTCACGTCATCAAACTGTCATTTATTCTTCACCAACATGTAACAAAATTTGCTGATACTGCATGCAAGTTAGTAAGTAATGAATTTCTCAATACTTGCTGAATAAAAAAAGCAACGGCAAATGCCAATTGAACATGTTTTGGAGAAATCTCAATGAAAAAAGTGCTACTCGCTGCAGCAATCGCCACTATTAGTTTAAACGCAGCTCAAGCAGCGCCTACATTGTATGGTAAGCTCAATGTATCTTTAAACCAAGTAGACAATGTGAATGCTACTGGTAACAATGAAACTCAATTAAATTCAAATGCTTCACGTATTGGGGTTAAAGGCGAAGAAAAATTAACAGATAATGTTGGCGTTGTTTATCTAGCAGAGTTTGGTTTTGCAACAGATGGTGCTGGTTCTGATGCAGAATGGAGCGCGCGTAACCGCTTTTTAGGTCTTAAATTCAATAAAGTAGGTACATTAAAAGCGGGTAAATATGATTCATACTTCAAAACTTCAGCTGGAAAATATCAAGATATTTTCAATGATGATACAAACCTTGATATCACCAAAACAATGTACGGTGAAGAACGTTTAAATAACGTCATTGGTTTTGAAACAGATAAAAACTTATTAATTCCTGGTTTACAGTTTAACTTCCAAGCACAAACTGGTGAATCAAGCAGCACTGACCCAAAAGCGGGTGAAACCGGTGATGACAACAAACGTGACAGCCTTGACTCATTCTCAACATCTTTAACATATGAAAATAAAGATATTGGTTTGGCGACAGGTATCGCAGGTAACTTCGGTGTACAAGGTGCTTATAATGCACTTGATGGCAAAAAATACTACTCAGATGCGATCCGTGTTACTGGTTCTTTAGACCTTACACCAGTTGGAGCTGAAGGCTTAGTCTTCGGTGCACTTTATCAACAAGCTGAACCTACTGATGATGTAGTTGCATACAAAGATCTAAAAGAAAAAGCATGGTTAGTTTCTGGAACATATAGCATTCCAAGCACGCCATGGGCTGTAAAAGCACAATATCAATCAGCTAAAACTGACTGGACAAATAATGATCGTAAAATTGATCAATACGGTTTAGGTGTTGATTACAACTTTAACAAACAAGCACGTTTTTATGGTGTAGTTGCACAACAAAAACGTGATTGGTATGCAGATAACGATAAGAAAACTGTGTTTGGCCTAGGTATGGAATATAACTTCTAATCAAGCCTTAAAATAAATAGTTTGGTTAAGCCGAGTTAATTACTAACTCGGTTTCTCTTTTTGTAAGATAACTTTAGAGACAATAACGACAAACAAACTATAAAAGAAACCTCATCAGAATGATGGGGTTTCTTTTTATCTATGGGTTTAGATTTTATAAGCTTTTTAAATAGTCGATAATCTCTTTATTTTCAGCCATTTCTGCAAGTTCTAAAGCCGTATATTCAGCTTTATAATTTACATCTGCACCTTTACTGATTAATAACTTTACAATTTCAAGATGATCATTCTCAGCTGCTGCATGTAAAGCACTATAGCCTTCATCATCAGTCGTATTTACATCTGCACCATCTGCCAAACACTTTTTGACTTGTTTTAAGTCACCTAAAGATGACCAATAGACAAGTTCAGGAAGATGTAATTCTTCATCATTTTCGGGAATTGGGGAGAATGAGTTGAGTTTCATATAAACTTCCTTTAAAACTAATTGAATTTTTANTAAACTTCCTTTAAAACTAATTGAATTTTTAATAAACATTTTCCTAAGACTTCTCCCATGATGTTTGAGCAAATCCTTCATCATCGGCTAAAAATAAATTTATTTTTTCCTTGTACACATGTTCATTTAAATCTTGATACACAATCAAAATAGGAATTTTAGAGTTAGGTTTCCATGAATCTTCATAGCCTAAATGCCAAAATGCATTTTTAATTGATCGATTATTCGCTAACACTGGTATCGAAATATTACTATAAAAGCATCGTTGGGCATCTAAAGGAATTTCTTTTTTTTAAAGAAGCTTTCCTTACATCTATTTTATCAACAACAAAATAAATTTCTTTTGCTGGTCTATTTCCAGTATTTTCAATCCATATATTTAAGGTTGTTCCACAATTTCCGGCTGAACTAGTTGATATTTTTGCAGTTATCAATGGTCGGTTTGCTTGGCGCCAAGAATAAATTGCAAAGAACAAGGAAAAGCTAGAAACAATAATAGAAAAAATACTTATGAATATTGTTATTACCATACAAAAATGAACTTAAAATAGTTTTATAAACTAGTCTAAAAGTAAATACAAATAAAAAAACACCCTCTGCTATTGC
>NZ_NIFO01000011.1 GCF_002233755.1 Acinetobacter piscicola
TCAGCATACTTTTTAAAACACCACCGTAAATTCTACATTTCCAGCACTTGTTTTACCGTCAGTAACTGTCACAGTTTCATTTGCGACATTTGCATATTTAATGTCATTTTCTGCATATGTTTCTAATCGTGCTTCCGCTTGTTTGAATCTTTCTGAATCTGCTTTAGTAATTTGTTCAGCAGTTATTGCATGTTGATCCAAATAATGATTGATACTTTGTTTAGCAATATCTTTATCACCATGTAAGATAATCTCACCAGCAGCTAATCCTTCCTTCAATGTTGCCTGTAAATCAATAATTGCTAGTTTTTTTTGACTAACTGTTAAACTATCATTATTAATAATAGATTCGACTCTCGTTATAACTTCCTCATTATAAGCAGGGTGCTGTGTATAATGCTGTGATGCACCAATTGGGATCTCAGATATAGGGTGCCCACTGTCTTGTAAAGCTTTTGCCATTGTTGCACGATCTGCATCTGAATATAAGGCAATACGATTATTAAACGACTGCAAAGCTGTATTTTTATAAGTTTTTTCTGAAATTTGTGAAGTATCACTTC
The DNA here is from genome assembly GCF_002233755.1 of Acinetobacter piscicola. Lineage (GTDB taxonomy): Bacteria > Pseudomonadota > Gammaproteobacteria > Pseudomonadales > Moraxellaceae > Acinetobacter > Acinetobacter piscicola. Next base: position 564 of record NZ_NIFO01000011.1, read on the forward strand.
CTAAAAGAATATTTAATTCTTGCTGTATGTCACTATTAAAAAGTTCAACAGGTAATATATGATGGACTTGGAAAGGAGAATTAGCCATTTTTTTGTTCCTAATTTTATTTAATTTCTAATTGTTTTTATTTAAGTTCGCATAAAAATAATTGCCAAGCTTCACTTATATTTTCTTCATCTAAAGCTTTTTTTAATTCATTAGACATGAAAATTGAATGACTCAATTCTGGGTCTTGCCATAAATCTACATCACATGTAATTGCCTTCTGAGAAACTGTGATAGCATAATCTTTATAATTTGCATGATATAACTTATAAAACTGAAAGCCCTCATGTTTCGTGTAGGTCAACTTTTTTAAATCAGAAGAACTATATTCAGGGCATAAATAGTTACGTAATTCAGTAATATTGAAAAAATAATAGGTTTGATCATTTACCAGCTCATTGAGTTGGATATCAAAAAAAGATAAAGGGTAAAGGGCACTGTTTCCTAAGCGAAACTTTTTCAGTACATTAGCGCACTGTTCAGTGACAATGACAAAGCCATCTCGTGTACGAAAAAAACTTGGTAATTTTACGGTTTTTCCAAATCCATGAGTATATAAAATGGTTGGAGCATTTTCTGGGTTTAGCCTTTCTCCTTTATGGTAGCTTTTAATTATTTCTATGCTCTTTTGAGTCATTTCATTTTTTTTCTCTTTTTCCTCTGCCGTTGCTTCCACTCTGTTTAGTTTATTAAACTCAGGATAGTCAAATAGCCCAGGAAAAGTTAACTCAAATACCCGATAGTTTTCATCAAACATGATCGTTGTTGTCCATACATTATTAGACATAGTTTTCTCTCTTTAAAGTTATAGTAAAATTAGTTATGAAATATTAGCATTATGTGTGTTGTTGAATAGATCAAAGTACTAGTCTCACGACAAAATTTGTCGTACAAAAAACAAACTTGCAATTTCAATAGCTTTCTATCTTAGTTACATAGAGGTGATTTGTTAACAAAAACTTAATAATAATTAAAATTTATTTTACATAAAATTAAATTGTTTTTCTTTAATTTATTTTTATATTAAAAATGACAGTAGATGTGCCGCCTCACTCATAAATTATCATTAGTGGTGTCGTGTCATTATGTATGGCAAGAGTTTCTAAGTTTTCAGTTTAAGTAACTGTAAATGATACAGAATGCGTCTCGTGACGGCGACAAACAAGGGGATCATCTAAAAACTACACTTCCTCCAACTAAGGATAAAACACACACCATCCACACATTGAAAAATATTAGAATAGAAACAGGTTATTTCTTGTACAGATCTACATTTATATTGAAAGTATCTCTAAATCTACGACCTGTTTTAATTGCTCAAATTAAAAATCAATCAATCGTTTTTCCCTTTAAAACATACATTTTTATTCCATTGGTCAAATAAGCATTCAAACGATAGATTAAGAGTGTAGGTACAATTTTTGAGTCATTAAATTTTAAAGATTCATAAAATTGAACTTATATTCAAGCTACGAGTATTAACTGGAAACAATGTCGCATTGTTAGATTGTTAGCCTAAAAAGATGTTAACAAAACAATTAATGTCATGCGAAAAAAAGCGTGTTATCCATATTGATGATGGAATATTGCTCACAATACCTGATGAAAATAATGGAGAATTAAGATGAGCCAAGATAATAGCAAAAAGTGTCCCGTCACCCACCTAACAACTGATTTTGGCGCTCCTGTAGTAGACAACCAAAATAGTATGACGGCAGGTGCACGCGGCCCCCTCCTCGCTCAAGATGTATGGTTAAATGAAAAGCTTGCCAACTTTGTTCGAGAAGTGATTCCTGAACGCCGTATGCATGCCAAAGGTTCTGGCGCATTTGGTACCTTTACGGTTACACATGATATTACCCAATATAGCTGCGCTAAAATTTTTAGTAAAATTGGTAAACAAACCCCTATGTTTGCACGCTTTACCACAGTTGCAGGTGAACGTGGTGCTGCCGATGCTGAACGAGATATCCGTGGTTTTGCCCTCAAGTTTTATACCGAAGAAGGCAACTGGGATATGGTCGGAAATAATACCCCTGTCTTTTTCTTACGTGACCCTCGTAAATTTCCAGACCTGAATAAAGCAGTAAAACGTGATCCACGAACCAACTTACGTAGTGCAACTTATAACTGGGATTTCTGGACACTGCTTCCTGAAGCGCTGCATCAAGTGACGATTGTCATGTCAGATCGTGGTATTCCAAAAAGCTATCGTCATATGCATGGTTTTAGTAGCCATACCTATAGTTTTATTAATGCGAATAATGAACGTTTTTGGGTCAAATTTCATTTCCGCACTCAACAAGGCATTGAAAATTTAACCAATAGTGAAGCTGCTCAAGTTGTCGCCGATGATCGTGAAAGCAATCAACGTGATTTGTATGAAGCGATTGAACGTCAAGACTTTCCAAAGTGGAAAATGTACGTGCAAATCATGCCTGAAACTGATGCAGAAAAAGTACCTTATCATCCTTTTGATTTAACCAAAGTGTGGCCACATGGTGACTATCCACTGATCGAAGTGGGTGAATTTGAACTGAATAAAAATCCTGAAAACTTCTTCTTAGATGTTGAACAATCTGCTTTTGCTCCAAGCAATCTCGTCCCTGGGATCAGTGTTTCACCTGACCGTATGTTGCAAGCACGTTTGTTTAACTATACAGATGCGCAACGTTACCGCTTAGGGTCAAATTATCAACAAATTCCAGTGAATGCTGCTCGTTGCCCTGTACATTCAAATCATCGTGATGGTCAAGGCCGCAGTGATGATAATTATGGTAGCTTGCCACACTATGAGCCGAATAGTTTTGGTCAATGGCATGAACAACCGCAGTACAAAGAGCCCCCTTTGAAAATCACCGGTGATGCTGATTTTTGGGATTTCCGTGAAGATGATTCTGACTATTTCAGTCAACCACGTGCTTTGTTTAATTTAATGAATGATTCACAAAAACAAGCACTGTTCAGCAATACCGCTGCTGCAATGGGTGATGCTTTAGATTTCATTAAGTACCGTCATATCCGTAATTGTTATTCATGTGATCCCGCTTATGGTGAAGGCGTCGCTAAGGCTTTAGGCATGACTGTTGCAGATGCTCAAGCGGCACGTGAAACTGATCCAGCCAAAGGCCTACCAAGCTTTCTTTAAAATATAAACCTGCTATAAAACCACCTTCGGGTGGTTTTTATTTGTCCACTAAACTGCTAAATTGTAAGAAACTCCTTTAGCAAGTGAGTCAATCATGCAAGATCATATCGTGAATATCATTCAACAACATGACATTGTGCTATTCGATGAAATTTGTGTACTTTGCAACGGTTGGACAAAATTTCTAATTCAGCATGACACACATGCACGATTCAAATTAGCCTCAGTACAATCAGCACTTGGACAAGAAATTTTAAAATATTATGCGCTTCCCACTGATCATTTTGACACGATGTTCGTGATTAAAAATGCTCAACTTTATTCAGAATCAACAGCATTTCTAAAAGTCATTCAAGAGATCAAATTTCCATTTTCGATACTTAAAATAGGCTATGTAATTCCCAAGTTTATTCGTGATTTTTTATATCGTCGTGTTGCGCTAAACCGATATCGTCTATTTGGTAAAACGGATCACTGCTTACTGCCATCTGTACAAAATAAAAAGCATTTTTTGGAAAATGTCGTTTATGCAAATAGCTAAATCGCTTCGTCATGTTCTATTCACCATCCACAGCTTTTTAGCGATCTTATGGATTTATCAAGGTTTAGTGCCTAAAATCATTTATAAAGTCATAGAAGAACAACAGTTTTGGCAATTTACAGGAATTCAACTCCTTTCCATTCCAAGACTTATTGAACTTTCAGGTCTAATTGAAATTATATTTGGTATATCGTTTCTTATTTTTAGACCATCAAAAAATATTCATTATTTAAATATCATCGCCATGTTGTTCTTTTGGTTTGTGGTTGGTCTCATTTACCCACACTATTTTGTTCAGGCATTTAACCCATTTGTGATGAATTTTGCCATGATGGGGCTCTCCGTGGTTGCTATCCAACTCATGTCTCAAAACACGAATACCCAAAAGTCTGAATAAACCACCATCATTGCTGATTAAAAATTACACCACCAATTTACGACCTTCTTTAATACAATAAAATGGATTGACCATTTTCGAAGAATGTTTCATCGCTTTATGTAAGTCATGCTCGGGTTGCTCACGATCTTCATCGGTCAGTTGGTAGGTTCGATAATGTATCGCCAATGAACGCTTAGCTTGCAAATCCAAATGTGCTTGAAAAGCATCTTGTGGATTCATATGCATATATTTCATCAATGCACGTGGTTCATAAGCACCGATGGGTAACAATGCAATACGTGGAGCACCTAAGCGTTTATGAATTTCTTTAAAATGTGGTGCATAACCCGTATCTCCCGCAAAGAAGAAGTGACCATATTGTGAAACGACAGAAAAACCGCCCCACAATGCAACATTTTGATCACGTAGACCACGACCTGAACCATGCTGTGCAGGTGTGTAAATAATTTTAAGGTCTTTAAATAATGCAGACTGCCACCAGTCCATTTCAATGATATGAAATTCTTTTGGCAAGTAATGTGAATTACCCAAACCAGTATAAATCGGCATTGCAAATTTATTATGCAACCAACGCAGTGAAGCTAAATCCATATGGTCATAATGGTTATGACTGAGTAAAACAGCATGAATTTGTGGTAATTGCTCTAGAGCAATCCCTGCGGGAATCACACGTTTAGGCCCTCGTCCATCTTTCGGACTAACATAGTCTGCCCAAACGGGATCCGTTAAAAAGTTGTACGGCCCGATCTGAACCAAGACAGTAGCATGACTGACAAACCAAACTTGCCAATCATTTAAATCCGCATCAGGACGATCTTGTGGTAATACTCGCTTTGTCGCATAGAATTCTGCTGATTCTTTTTTGCTATCGACATTCCACGTATTTGATTTTCGAGTGCCAAGCCATTTTAATAAACCCCAACGACTATGCCCTTCTGGTCTAGGTGTTTCATTATAAAAACGTTCACCATTGTGATGATTGGAAGCAATCACCTTAAAAAAAGGCTTAAACCATGTATGTGACATACAGTTTTCAGTCACTAGACGATAATGTAATTGTTTAAGATTCTCTGATAGAACTTCTTTGTCATGTATTGTTTTATCTTCAATACCAACAGTTTCCGTTTGCTTCGACATGGTTACTCTAAACGCCCTTTCATTCTTTCGAGCCAAACTAGCTTGGTTTGTGGTTTGATAAATAATGCCACGATTTCGGGATGAATGCTCCTAATTTTGGTTTCAATCCGATTGACGCAGGTTTCTATTTCGTCTGAAGTGAGATGATCTTTAAATTCTAAACTTAAAGATGCTATCACTTGATGCGCACCCATTTGTTCAGTGAGTACACCATTCGCAGAATAAACCGCAGGATCTTCTTGAGCGACTTTTAAAATATTATGCCGCAATTGAGGATCTGCCGTTTCTCCTAGTAATAATCCTTTGGTTTCTCTTGCTAAAAGTAAAGCGGAAATTGCTAAAACCACACCAATCAGAATCGAAGCAACACCATCCAATACTGGCATATTCAATTGATGTGCACTGAAAATACCAATGAGCGCAATCAACAAGCCAATCAGTGCAGCTGAATCTTCAAATAATACGGTGAATGTCGTCGGGTCTTTACTGCGTCGAAATGCTTCAAAATATCCCATATCGCCTTTCATTTTCTTAAACAACTTCAACGCAACAAACCATGAGATCCCTTCACAGAGAATCGCAAATCCAAGCACGACATAATTCACCAATGGTGATTTCATTTCCTCAAGTTGTCGAATATGCTGAATCCCTTGATAAATGGATACCACAGAACCCAATGCAAAAACCAATAAAGCAACAATAAATGCCCAAAAATAGAGTTCGCGTCCATAACCAAAAGGATGCTTATGATTTGCAGGTTGCTGTGACTTTTTTAATCCATATAACAATAAAACTTCATTGAGCGTATCAACAACTGAATGCACAGCTTCACTGAGCATCGCCGAACTATTTGTGATATATGCAGCAATAAATTTCACACAGGCGATGGCTAAGTTACCCAAAAGTGCTGCATAAACGACAATTTTGTTGGAATCTGACATTTATTGTCCTATTTTTTATAATCAAATACATAGATTTGATTTTCATCCCAGTCTTCATTCATATTAGCCAAATAAGATGTGATTTTTCTTTATTTTTTTGTTGTTTTTCACAACTGAATGAATTTGATATGGAACCTGTTTTAACCAATATTTTAAATACTCATTCGAAATCCCATTCCCAGCTATTAACAATCTGGGAAGCTTCTGTGCGTGCGACTCATGCCTTTCTCAATGAACAACATATTGTACAAATCAAAGAATTGATTATTCAACATCATTATTTTGACCATGTACAACTGTTTCATGTAGAACGCAATCAACAAATTGTCGGTTTTATGGGGCTTGCATATAACAAGATAGAAATGCTTTTTATTGATCCTCAATTTTTTAACCAAGGTATCGGTTCACAATTGATGCTACATGCATTGGCTTTGGGTGCATACGAAGTCGATGTAAATGAACAAAATCCAAATGCTTTAAGTTTTTATAAAAAACATGGCTTTGAGCAAGTCGCTCGTTCGGCATTTGATGCGGAAGGTAATCCTTTTCCAATTTTACATTTAAAACGTAAAAAAACAGGACTCTCTTTGTCAAATGAAAATGAATCACAGCCAAATTTGCAGTCATGTCATTAGAAGCTTGTATTTTATAAATCAGTTTGCAAACTTAATTGAATCAAGCTGAATCAATTAACTTAGTAAGTAAACTGATGTAATTCACCGTAAATATCATTTGTAACTAATATTTTTTATAGATTATTCATACACAGTTTTTTATATGAAAATCGTGATAACTGAAACTTAACCATTTATTTTTTAAATATTACATCATCTTCACGCTGCCATTGTTTATAGATTATACTCAAGTGAATTCACAGTAAGACATTTTTTGGATTACTCTTTGGAAAGGTTATATGGAATTACGACACCTTAGATACTTCATTGCTGTTGCTGAAGAACTTAATTTTAGTAGGGCTGCATTGAAACTGTATACCGCGCAGCCTTCACTCAGTCAGCAAATTAAGGATCTTGAAGAAGACGTTGGCGTCAGACTGTTAAATCGTACAAAGCGTAAAGTCGAACTGACCGAAGAAGGTGCTGTATTTCTGGAACAAGCGCGCTTAACCTTAGCGCAAGCTGAAAAAGCTGTTGCGATGGCAAGACAAGTATCTCAAGCCAAACAACAATTATTACGTATTGGCTTTGTTCCCGTTGCCGAGATAAAAGTCTTTCCTTACGTACTGCCGAATTTACGGGTACAAGATCCTGAGCTTAAAATTGAGTTGCTTAGCTTAAATAACCTTGAACAAATGCGAGCGATTAAAAAGGGTGAGCTCGATATTTCTTTTACGCGTCATAATTTCCATAGCAATGAAATTGAAAGTAAATTTGTTTTACGTGATCCTCTCATCTTCATTTTACCCAAAGATCACCCTCTAGCAAAATATGAACGAATCCCAGTGAAAGCTTTAAATGGAATAGACTTTATTCTTCCTGTAGAAGAGCAATCGGGTACATTGCATGACATTATTTTAGACTTTGCCAAAGCACAAGGTATTGAATTTAATATCGTACAAAAAGTGGATAATATCTTGTTCAATATTAGCTCCATTGGTATGGGATTAAGCTGCACGATTTTACCTGCTTATATTGCACCTTTAACCATGAACAATACGGTTATTCGACCTTTAGATATTGAGCTGCCTCATCTTGACTTGTATGTCAGTTATCGTAAAAAGTTCACCTCTATCGCTGTTCAAAAGTTTATTGAACAATTAGATAAAGTCTTCTATTTAGATATAAATCGTACAGATATTTATGATATTTAAGTGCTATATTGATTTTTCTCAGCATCATTCATTTTTAAAATAATGTATGACGTTGAGAAAATATATCTAATGTTAATACAAAAAATAAAAGCTAAAGGACGGCTAACTTTAACCTAGCCTTGATTCAAAAACTGATCTCTTTGTTGGTCAACAAAAAGAGGCTTAGAAAGTCAAAAAATTCTAACAGGTGAGGATTTTATGCTTATACACATACTGCAACGCCTTCAATCTAGCCTTCAATCTCGTCCCTATTTTTTTATCGCTTTTCTATTCACTGCCATTTTATATGTCGTAATTGACTTCTTCACTGATTGGACATGGTCGACACAACTACTACTCGGTTGGAATATTTCAATCTTTATTTATCTGATCTTGACGATGCGAGTGTTATGGACGATTGATCATGCTCATATTTTAAAACGCGCTCAACAGCAAGATGCCAGTAAGTGGTTTATCTTATTACTGGTCGTGATGACCTTAATCATGTGTTTTATTGCAATTATTGTCGAACTCAGTCACTTACCCAATATCACAATGGTAAAATATGGACATTTGGCACTATCAATTTTGACCATTATTTTTGCATGGTTATTTATGCATACGGTCTTTGCAATTCATTATGCACATGACTACTATTTGGCTGTGGCAAAACATCAAGATGGTGGTTTAGATTTCCCCAAAACACCAGAACCCACCTATCCTGATTTTATCTATTTTAGTTATGTCATTGGGACTTCTGCGCAAACCGCCGATGTATCCATTACCTCTCGTTCAATGCGCGTTCTCAATATCTTACATATTCTTTTAGCCTATGGTTTTAATACCACAATCTTAGCCATCTGTATTAATGTTGCAGCGAGTTTTATTATGACTTAGCAATTTAAAAGCATTAACGTATTTTGAATATCAATACAAAACACTTTACATAAAACCCAAATAAGCCACTTTCATCAGCAACTTATCTTTAGCTTAAAATAATAATCAAAACATCAATTATGATGCAAAAATTGCCTGATGTTTTTGCAAACTTTCTCGCTGTTGCAATGCGGTGACATAACGTTCAATGGTTGGATGTGATTGCAATTTACCCATTTTCAATTGCCACAAAATCATCGCTCCCACACTGATATCTGCGACTGTAAACTGCTCACCACATAAATAAGGGTTAGCTTGTTCTAAGCCCTGAATCAAAGCGTTATACACATCTGCATAATCACCATAACCCACATGCATTTTTTGCTCTGGCGTAACTTTAATATTTAAATATTCATTATCTGAAGCAGCTGCCAAAGGCCCTGCACCAAAGAATAACCAACGATAGTACAAACCACGTTTAGGATCATCAAGCGCAGGCGCTAAGCCTTTTTCAAAAAATTTATCTGCTAAATAAGTGCAAATTGCATCAAGCTCATAAATAACGACATCATCATCCACTAAAACAGGAACTTTACCGAAAGGATTCAATTTTAGAAATTCTGCCGATTTCATCTCTGCACCATAAGCCACTTCTATACGCTCAAGCTCAATCCCTAAATCTAAAACGAGCCAATCCACGACAACACCACGAGATTGCATATTTGTATATAATGTTAAAGCCATTGTTTTACCCTCTGTTGTTTTGTTCTAAACCGAGTGTAGAGCGATGCTGTGTCAGTTTTTGTCAGTAGTGTTTTCTTTTTCGTGATCCTCAGTATTGACCATTGTTAAATTTTCTTTTTGACACCATTGTTCATAAAGATGGCGTTTAAATTGTGGATAATGCTGTTCTGTTAAATCTATTTTTTGGATTCGATCTAAACGAAAGTTACGAAAATCTTCACGTAATTCACACCATGCAGCCACTAACATTTTGTCGTTAAAGTACCCCAGTGCAAACGGCCATAATTGCCGTTTCGAAACCTGTTGCTGTTCATCTACATAATCAATTTGTAGCTTAAATTGCATACGAATCGCAATACGAACTTGCTGCACAATAGATTGATCCACCTCTACCCAAGAGTGAATCGACCTTAAATAGGTATTGTTTAAAAATGCTTGTTTCTGCTGTGGCATCACAGCTTTAAGTTTGGACAATACCGAATGTGAAGCATGTTGCAACGCTTGGTCTGGTATCGATTTCACCCATTGCAAAGCCAAATATACAGCTTCAACCTCAGTCTCATTCAAACTCATAGGCGGCAATAGAAAGTTTTCTTTCAGTTGAAAACCTAGTCCTGCACTGCCTTCAATATTCACACCTTGTTCACGTAAGCTTTCAATATCTCGGTAAACACTTCGCACACTTATCTCTAAATGTTCAGCTAAATGTTGCGCTGTGATTGGATAACGTTGTTCACGTAAAAGTTGTAATAAATTTAACAATCGAATAGAACGGCTCATAAGGTATATTCTTATTATGTAATTGTTTGCACGATTACGATTCGTATTTTAAGTGAGGTATATATCCTTATACACCTCTAGTTATTCAAGCAACTTCAGATGTATTGATCTGCGCATTTAAGAACTGATGCAAGGTGTTTACATCATTGGCTATGGTTAACGGACTAAAGCGTTGCAATACATCCACACTATGCACACCATAACTCACGCCTACACGTGGCATCGCAATATTTTGCGCCATTTCTAAATCATACGATGTATCACCGACCATAATCGCACGTTCAGCATTTACACCTGTAAAATCTAAAATTTCTGCAAGCATGAGCGGATCAGGTTTAGACTTTGTTTCACTCGCAGCTCGTGTAATTTCAAATAAATCACGACTGTTGGTTTGAGCTAAAACACGATCTAAACCTCTACGACTTTTCCCTGTTGCAACAGCCAGCTTAACGTTCTGATTTTTCAAACCATACAACATATCTGCAATACCTGAAAACCACTGATCATCTTTTGAATGCTCAACATAATGATCACCATAGCATTTTAGAATATCTGTATGTAACTCTGGAACATTTGGAAATAAAACTTGCGCGACTTCAGGTAAGCCTAATCCAATAATACTTTTTGCAGTTTCTGAAGTTAAAGGTTGTTCATACCGTTCTGCTGCAAACAATAAACTCGTTACGATTTGTCCCACAGAATCAAATAATGTTCCATCCCAATCAAAGACAATCAGTTCTACAGGCTTTTGCATGAATTTCCTCTATAAGATCCTCTCTCCTTTCAGCAGAGGGTTAGGGAGAGGTTTTTAGTAAATACCCTCTCATTCAAATCATTCAAACCTTCGTCCCAAGGGAAAGATTCAAAAATTAAATTCTATCTTTTCATAATTCCCTCTCCTTTCAGGAGAGGGTTAGGGAGAGGTAAAAAAACTCAATCTTTCTTCTGCGCTCTTAACTGCGCGACCAAACTTTGCATATCCTCAGGCAAAGGCGCTTCAATCATCGCATAACCAGGGATTTCCAAACGCATCGCATGTAAACATAAACGACGTGGGTTTGGCCCTCTATACTCGGTTTCATGACCGTATTTATCATCACCAACAAGCGGATGACCAATACTTAAACCATGCACACGAATTTGATGAGTACGCCCTGAAAGTGGCGATGCATACACCAATGTTGCATGCATAAAACGCTCTGCGACTTTCCATTGTGTCTTAGATTCTTTACCTTCATTTGACACACGAACACGTCGTTCACCATTGGACAATTCATAACGCAACAAAGGTTGATCAATTAACTGTTGATCCAAACTCACCTGCCCTTTGACAATAGCGGCGTAAGTTTTACGAATTTTATGTTCACGCAATAAATCTTGTAATGTTTTTAAAACGCTACGTTTTTTACTGATCATCACTAGACCAGAAGTATCACGGTCAATACGGTGAATTAATTCTAAATATTTTTTACCAGTAGCAGCACGTAAACCTTCGATCAGACCATAGGCGACACCACTACCACCATGCACTGCGATCCCCGAAGGTTTATTCACAACCATTAAGCCTTCATCTTCATAGACCACACGGCTAAGCAAGCTTTGTGCAACTTTATCGGATACAGGTGCATCGCTTTCATCTTTTTGCTCAAAGCGAATTGGCGCAACACGAATTTGATCACCAATTGCCAATTTAGTTTCGGCCTTAATGCGCTTTTTATTGACACGAACTTGACCTTCTCGGATCAGACGATAGATACGACTTTTAGGCACGCCTTTTAAGCGAGTAAATAAGAAGTTATCAATACGTTGACCTTCTTGATGCTCATCAACTTCAAACCAAGTTACACTTTGCCATTGTTGCGTAGAATTCATACAGTTACGTGATCCAATAAAAAACGAAAATTTGATTAAAAACTGATCATTTAGACTATGCTTTTCATACAAAATAAGCGTATAGCCCATAGGCAGATGATGCAAGGTTTGCTATAGTCAGCGCACGGATACCGCCGTAAGTGAAATTTACTGTGCACTTTTCAAAAACTTGAAAAGCAAAATACATTGTAAAAATTCACCACTAGCTCGGAAAGGTCCCAAAAGAATATGCCGACGCCGAAGGCTTTATTATATCGGCAAAAAGACAAACTGTTGCGTTTAATTGTACTTAAAGTACAGAAATCGGTTTGTTTAAAAATATATGTCGCCAACCGAGACGTTGGTTTTTAAACATAAACTGATACACGCCAGACAAGTCGCTTTTAGAGTATTATTCAGGACATAAGTGTTTGAGGCATTGGAACTGCATAGTTTGTAAAGATACGATGATCATTCCGTATCAAGACGCTCCTACCCATGAGTAGAGTTGATCTTCGAGCAATATGACGGTGAAAGACGAACAAAATAAGTCATCCAATGCACCACTTTAAGTGCCAGTGAAAAGCTCAAAACTTTAATTGTGCAAAGATTAAAGAAGTATTGCAACATCAAATAGGTATTAAATCCAAGCCTTTTGAAAACAGGTTGGTAAATACTCAAGACATGTAGATGTATCCATGTTTTTGAATATTGATCCAAGCTTTTAGATGTTCGCATCACTTAAAGATAGCGAGTTGTTGGTGTGAATCACTACTAGGTGTTACACCCATGAAACGTATGTTGATCAATGCAACACATGCCGAAGAAGTTCGCGTTGCACTCATCACTGGTCACCGCCTTTACGATTTTGACTTAGAAAATCGTACGCGTGAGCAAAAGAAAGCCAACATCTATAAAGGTCACGTTACGCGTGTTGAACCTTCATTAGAAGCAGTATTTGTAGAATATGGAGCAGGTCGCCAAGGTTTCTTGTCGATGCGTGAAATTGCCAATACCTATTACAAAGCTGACCCTCGCCAAACTTCAAATATCCGTGAGTTAATCACTGAAGGCACTGAACTTTTAGTTCAAGTTGAAAAAGAAGAACGCGGTAATAAAGGCGCAGCCCTTTCTACTTATATTTCTTTAGCAGGTCGCTATTTAGTTTTAATGCCAAACAACCCTAAAGGTGGTGGTATTAGTCGTCAAATTTCAGGCTCAGTTCGTGAAGAATTGAAAGAAATGTTGGCGTCATTAAACACACCACGTGGTATGAGCGTTATTGTCCGTACTGCGGGTATTGGTCGTTCTCAAGAAGAATTACAACTTGATTTACAGCATTTGTTAGACCTTTGGGCTCAAATCCAAAATACTGCAAGCTCTGGCCCATCGCCAATGCTTGTACATCAAGAAGCGGGTGTAGTTACTCGTGCTATCCGTGATTATTTACGTGATGACGTGACTGAAATTTTAATTGATTCTGAACAAGCGTATAACGAAGCCTATAACTTCGTAAAAGCAGTGATGCCGAATCAAGTTGATAAGCTTAAAACCTATACTTTAAATGAACCACTTTTTGCTCATTTTGGTATCGAAAGCCAAATTCAAACGGCTTATGAACGTGAAGTAAAACTTCCTTCTGGTGGTTCTATTGTCATTGACCAAACTGAAGCGTTAGTGTCAATTGATATTAACTCTGCAAAATCAACTCGTGGTCATGATGTAGAAGAAACGGCTTTAAGTACGAACTTAGAAGCTGCAGAAGAAATTTCACGCCAATTACGTTTACGTGATATTGGCGGCTTAGTGGTCATCGACTTCATCGATATGACCAAAGAGCGCAACCAGCGTATGGTTGAAGCAAAACTTCGTGAATCAACGCAAAGTGACCGTGCACGTATCCAATTTGGACAACTGTCTCGTTTTGGTTTAATGGAAATGAGTCGTCAACGCTTACGTCCATCTCTTGAAGAAGCAACAGGTTATGTCTGCCCTCGCTGTCATGGCACAGGTATGGTACGTGACTTACGCTCTTTATCACTTTCAATTATGCGTAAAGTGGAAGAGATTGCACTTCGTGAACGTCAAGGTGAAGTTCAAGTTGAAGTTCCTGTTGAAATCGCTGCATTCTTATTGAATGAAAAGCGTCACAGTCTTGTTTACTTAGAACAAACTTCAAATGTACGTGTGACTGTATTGCCACATCCACATTTGGAAACACCACATTACGAAATTTCTTATAATCCAGAAGGTTTTGCTCCAACGAGCTATGAACGTACTGAAGCAACACGTTCAAGTGAAAAAGAATTGGGTTATGAGTCATCTGAATGGCATTTAGAAGAAGAACCAACGCAACAAATTGGTGCTTCAACTCAAGGCGCTCCAGCTCAAAATAACAAGCCTCAAAGAAAGCCTCAAAACCAACAACAGCAAGCTAAACAAACCGCTGTTCAAGCTCAAGTTGCACAAGCATCATCAAGCCCATGTGCTTGGTTAGAAAACTTGTTTGTACAAAAACAAGCTTCTACTGTTGATCAATCACGTTCTGCAAACAATGCCGCTGCTGCAATTGAGCAAATGGTGAATGGCGGAGCAGTAAGTCGTGGTCAATTTGGTCAAGTTAATACATCGACCAATGTTATTGAAACTCGTGTTGTTCCTGAAACCAATGCTTACCTTTCACAAAACCCTGTTCAAAAACAAGAACAGCGTGAATATGAAAAGTCAGCTGAGAAAGAAGAAAAAACACAGCGCAATAATAACAACAATAAAAAACGCAATAAGCACAAAGAGCCGCGTGAACAATCTCCTGAACAAAATCAGTTGATTGAAGAAGTTGTTCAAGTATCACATCAAGAGCAACGCCAAGAACAGCGTCAGGAACAACGTGATCAAAGACGTCAGCAAAAGCAACGTACACAGCATGATCAACAACCTGAAGTAAATGCAGAACAGTCTGTTCCTCGTCGTGATCGTCACAATAATCAACGACCGAACCGACCAAATCGCCATCGCGATCACAATGTCTTTAATGATGAGCAGCAAGCTGTATCTGCAAATACAAATGTAGTGGCTGAACCAATCAAAGCACCTGCTGAAAAACAGCTAAAGGTTGAAGTGATTGATGCTCCACAACATGCGCCATTAACAACAGCGTTAGTGGTAAATGTTGATCAAGCCCAAAGTGAAATTTTAGCGCTGAATCAACCACAGCCTAAAGCACCTGCAAAAACGAAAAAACCTGCGTCAGTAGAAACTAAAACTGATAAAACAGTTGAAGTCACTGCACCGGTTGTTGTTGAAGCTAAAATTGAACCCGTTGTTGTTGAGCAAGTTGAACATGTTCAAGAGCCTGTAAAACGTGCAAGCAATGATCCACGTCAGAAACGTCGTGAACAACGTGCTGCCGCTCAAGCAAAAGCTGAAACGCCTAAAATCACCCCTTCACAAGTACCGACGTTAAATCAGTACACTGTGGGCACACTAATCCGTGCTGTTTACGGCGATGATTGTGCAGTTCTTATCGAGCAATTTGGTTTAATTCCAACATTCAACCGTGCATTGCTTAAATTCACTGAAGAATATGCTGCAACGTTGACTGTTGCTGCAAGCCCTGACGTGCAAGAAAAGCAACCTGTGACACGTGATGTTGCCATTACCAAGGCCGCTCCTGAAGCACAACCTGCTGAAATACTTGATTTAACACCGCCTAAAGCTGTGAACGATCAACGTGTTGCAAATGATCCACGTGAACGTCGCCGTTTAGCAAAACAAGCTGCGGTACAAGCAAAGCAAGAGCATCAAGCTGAACTAGACAATAGCCAAGCTCAAGCAGAGTCTGTTGAAGTCATTGCAGATGAAGCGAAAGCACCTCAAACAGAAAGTACTGTAGTTGAAGTTCAAGCTGAAACTGTAATTGCTGAAACAACAATTCAAACACCAGCTGAAATAGCACCTGTTGAAATTGTTGAAGTTCAAGCGACAGCGATCGAAGTACAGCCAGAAGAAGTAGATGTTCAAGCTGAAACTTCGAGTCCAAAAGAAGAAGCTCAACAATCTTTAGCTTTGGACACAAAAGAAAAAGCAGACGACAAAGATGAGTCAGAAGTTTCAACTGATGAGAAACCAGCTCGCCCTCGTCGCCCTCGTGGACGTCCACCAAAGAAAATTACGCCACCGACAGCAGAGTAATTGGCTATAATTTGCATAAAATATAGCTAGAAAAAAGAACCTAGTCATTTCGATGGCTAGGTTTTTTTGTTATTTTGGAAGAATTATAAATACATTTGTCAGATTAGGTTGATTGCACTAGACCAAAACCATTAAAAAGACACATGTAAATTGGATTATTTTATTTCCATATTTTACTTAACCGTAAAATATGAAATAAGCACATTGAGTTTATAATGCTCTAAAAATTGTATCGGATTACGAAAAATAAATAGGATTGATATGAGTCAAACAACACAGACCGACCTCATCGGATTTGCTGATGTAGCAGAACGTTTACCACAGTTAATAAGCAAACTTCCCAACATACTGACCGGCCTTAAACAAGCGTATATCAGGACACCCAAAACACCAACAGGTCTAGGTTTAGCTTTTGAACGTGCTGTAAAACGTAATCCATATGGAGATGCGTTATTATTTGAAAATCAACGTTACAGCTATCAAGAACTGAACAACTGGGCAAACCAAATTGCTCACTTTTACCTAGCTAAAGGTGTTAAGAAAGGTGATGTCATCACCGTTATGATCGAAAACCGCCCTGAGCTTATTGTTTCGGTTATTGCTCTTGCAAAAATTGGTGTAACGACAGCATTAGTCAATACATCACAAACAGGCAAAGTGCTAACGCATAGCATTAACCTGGTTAAACCTGTTGCCATTATTACTGGTGAAGAATGTCGTGCTGCTGTTGATGAAATACGCCAAGATTTAAATATTGCCCAAGATCGCTTTCATTGGTTCGCTGATCAAGACACTTTCAAGCAACCTGGGACTGCGCCACAAGGTTTTATTAATCTTGCAGAACAAACGGATCAATTTCCTAAATTTAACCCGCCTACAACTCAAAGTGTAAAAGGCAAAGACGGTTTATTTTATATTTATACCTCTGGAACAACGGGGTTACCTAAAGCCGTGATCTTCACCAATAGCCGCTGGACACTCGCTTATGGAACATACGGCCATATTTTAAACCTTGGTGAAGATGATGTAATGTATTGCACCCTACCGCTTTATCATGCCACTGGCATGGTGGTGTGTTGGTGTGGTGTAATCGCAGGTGGCTCTGCACTTGCTATTCGTCGCAAATTCTCAACCTCATCATTCTGGTCAGATGTTAAAAAATTCAATGCATCTGCAATTGGCTATGTCGGCGAGCTGTGTCGTTATTTGATCGATGCCCCACCATCAGAGCTGGATCGCTCTCACCGTGTCACCAAAATGATCGGAAATGGTATGCGCCCAAATATTTGGGGCAAATTCAAACAACGTTTTGGTGTAAAAGAAATTTTAGAGCTCTATGCATCTAGTGAAGGCAATGTAGGCTTTAGTAATATTTTTAACTTTGATAATACTGTCGGCTTCTCTCCAACGCCGTATGCAATTATTCAATTTGATAAAGATAAAAATGAAGCTATTCGTGATCTAAAAGGCAACTGTTGTAAAGTTAAAAAAGGCGACGTCGGTCTGTTAATTGGTAAAATTACCAGCCGCTCTCCTTTTGATGGCTATACTGATCCTGAAAAAAATAAATCCGTGATCATGAAAGATGTCTTCCAAAAAGGAGATTCTTACTTTATCACGGGTGATTTAGTTCGAGATATTGGCTTCCGCCATGCACAATTTATCGATCGCCTAGGTGATACTTTCCGCTGGAAAGGTGAAAATGTCTCGACTACAGAAGTTGAAAATATTGTCAGCGAATATTCAAAGATCACAGAAGCGGTCGTCTATGGCGTTGAGATCCCAAATACCAATGGTCGCGCGGGTATGGCTGCGATTACATTGCATGACGGTGAAAATTTAACGAGTGAAGACTTACAGCAAATGGTCGCAGAGTTTAAAAAGCACTTACCTGCTTATGCTGTCCCAGTCTTTTTACGGGTACAACAAACTGTTGAAACTACAGGTACTTTTAAATATCAGAAAAATAAGTTGAAAGAGCAAGCTTTCGACCCAAATAAAACCACTGATCGCTTATTGGTTCTATTACCAAGCAAAACAGCTTATTGTGATGTTAATGCTGAAATTATTGCCAATATTGAAACTTATCAATACCGTTTCTAAGGCAGATTCAAGCCATTTCACCTGAGAAATGGCTTGAATTGTGTTATTTATAACCGAACGTTGCAAACTTTATGAATTTTTGCTTGCGCTCTATCAATAACTTGCTAAAATACGCTCCATCAAAACAAAGTAGTGTTTAAAGTCTTTTTACACTGCGTATTTAAGTGAAAGCTTAAATATATGTGGGTCGTTAGCTCAGCTGGTAGAGCAGCGGACTTTTAATCCGTTGGTCCCGCGTTCGAATCGCGGACGACCCACCACTTATTTTGATTCCTTGATGGGT
Source organism: Acinetobacter piscicola (assembly GCF_002233755.1). Lineage (GTDB taxonomy): Bacteria > Pseudomonadota > Gammaproteobacteria > Pseudomonadales > Moraxellaceae > Acinetobacter > Acinetobacter piscicola. Next base: position 19,412 of record NZ_NIFO01000011.1, read on the forward strand.
CGTTAGCTCAGCTGGTAGAGCAGCGGACTTTTAATCCGTTGGTCCCGCGTTCGAATCGCGGACGACCCACCATCATTTTGTAAAATCTAATTTTACATACCTGCACAGGTCGAACGTTTTAGAAAATCCCTTTTTTAAAACTTCAGCGAATATTTTTCGTTATACCTCGCTCAGGGTCGTTAGCTCAGCTGGTAGAGCAGCGGACTTTTAATCCGTTGGTCCCGCGTTCGAATCGCGGACGACCCACCATTTATTCTTAAACCTTCTTTATGTTCACTATTCGTACTATAATAGAAGCGTATCTGTAAATGTTCCGACCAAAACTAAACATCTAATTTTAGATAATTCTCCATTCTCAAAATTTTGCTAAATCTTATACCTATTTAAATGCTTTTTTAATATCTGAAGCCTGTTGTGGGTTGTTAGCTCAGTTGGGAGAGCAGTAGGCTCTTAATCTATTGGTCGTGGGTTCGAACCCCACACAACCCACCATATATTTGAAATACTGAAATTAATCTATTTTTCTAAATTTACACTCAAATTCCATATAACCAAAATATAAACTCAAATTTAATGTCGGAGTATTAAATCCGACATTTTTCATTTCAAAACTACATTTTTAAATTTCTATTTGGCTACCAATTTCAACCACCCGATTGGAAGGAATTTGATAAAAATCACTAATCGGACTGGTATTCTTATGCATAGTCGAAAATACCTGCTCTCTCCATTTTGCTAAAAGCTTTTGCTGTTTAGAAATGATTCTTTCACGTGAAACAAAGAAGCTAATTTCCATCAAATTAAATTCATAACCATATGCATTAAAAATGGTTTCAAGTACAGCTGGAATATTGGGTTGTTCTTTAAAACCATATTTCAGATGAATACGATAGAAATTTTTATCGAGTATTTCTACATCATATCTTGCTTCACTAGGCACATAAGGTATGTCTTGCACATCAACCGTAACCAATATGTTACGTTCGTGAAGAATTTTATTGTGTTTTAAATTATGTAGAAGCGCATGAGGTACAACATTTGGTGAGCCTGTCAGGAATACGGCTGTTCCAGCAACTTTATTTAAATCATCACCCAAATATTGAATAAAAGTCTCTAACTGCAATGTATCACTTTGCAATTTCTCTTGTAATGCTGCTTTACCATTCTTCCAAATCATCATCAAAGTGAAGACGACAGTCGCAACCAATACTGGCATCCATCCGCCAATAAAGAATTTGAGCATGTTAGAGCTTAAAAGCACCAAGTCAATTAAAATGAATGGGACAATAAATAAGACCAGTTTCCATGTCTGCCATTTCCAATAACTATAAGCCAGAAAACCGACTAAAAGCGTGTCACAGAACATCGTAACCGTAACAGCCAACCCATATGCTCCAGCTAAATGACTACTGGTTTTAAAGAGTAGAACCACCACGATAATCGAGATAAATAACAGCCAGTTGAGTAGTGGAATATAAATTTGCCCCACTTCTGATTCGGAGGTATGTAGCACCGTTAAACGCGGTAAATATCCCAATTGAATGGCTTGCTTTGCCATTGAGAACACACCACTGATTAACGCTTGTGATGCGATCACTGCAGCAGCAGTCGCAAGTACAATCATTGGGTAGAGTAATAATGCAGGAACCAATAAATAAAATGGGTTAGAAATCGCAGAAGGATCTCTGAGGAGTAAAGCACCCTGCCCTGCATAATTTAAAACCAAACAAGGCAACACTATAAAAAACCAACCCAGACGAATCGGCAGGACACCAAAATGCCCCATATCCGCATAAAGCGCCTCACCGCCTGTGACTGTCAATACAACAGCACCCATCACAAAAAAAGAAATGATCGGATTTGTAAGAATAAACGAAAGTCCCCAATGTGGACTTAAGAAGGCCAAAATTGAAGGGCTTTGGATAATACTCATTACCCCTAAACCACCTATAGCTAAAAACCACACTAAAGTAACTGGACCGAAAAATTTCCCCATGATGGCAGAGCCATGTCTTTGCACTAAAAACAAAGCCGTTAAAATACCAATACTAATGGGCAGAATAAATTTTGAAAGGGTTGGCGTAGCAACAGACAGACCTTCAACTGCAGATAACACTGACATTGCTGGAGTAATGATTCCATCTCCAAAAAACAAAGATGCTCCGATAAATCCTAAAGCGGTAATAATTATTTTTGTTCTATTCGATAAGCCTTTTTGACGAAGATTCAAAGCCAGCAATGCCATGATTCCACCTTCGCCATTATTGTCCGCTCGCATGATCACCATGACATATTTAAGCGAAACAATAAGCGTAATGGTCCAAAAAATTAATGACAAAATCCCCAAGATATTGATTTCATTAATAGGCATACCATGTGTTGCATGAAAACTTTCTTTGAGTGCATAGAGTGGACTCGTTCCAATATCACCAAAAACCACACCCAATGCGGCTAGAGTCAATACTGAAGTACTTGCCTTCTCAGGCGTCTGATTTTGCATACAGTAAAATCACATGAGTAAAATTGAAGTGATACTAGCACCAGAAATGAGTGATTTGCTGAAACCAATAAAAAACCATAATTTATTCATTTTTAATTGTTTTTATAGTTCAATTACAACAGTACTTCGAATCTGCTTACATAACCCCAAAGAACAAAGCGCGAAATCATAAGGAAAATAGAAACTCAAGAATAATTAACTTCTATAATATGTGTTAGATCAATCTAAACAGAAAACCTAATTATCCAATTTTTTCAAAACATAAGCTTTCGCTGGTGCAGGATTATTTTGGTTAAAATAACGTCTATTGCTTTCACTACTATTTAAAATTTTGTCCAAATCCATAACCAAATTATGATCTGCATCAATTTTATAGAAAAATTGCACCCCCTCTATACGGTTGATAATAATTTGATGATTCACCTCATCATAAACCCATGTATTTTTTTGATACGCACGATTTGGTTTGATGACATTATTTTCATAAGTCATTTTACCCATATGAATAATGTTGCGGTGTGCAGTTCCATCTGGAAGTAGATTGACAATAAATTCTGCATTGCCCTTTGTACAATGTACAAAACGATCCTCACAACTAATTTGAGTATAGTAACGCCCAACAAATGATTCTGCTTTTGTCGGGAGCTGTTTTGCTTGTTGGTCTACATCTTTAGGGTCTGAAGTAACAGGTAAAGTCGCTTGTCCTGCGACCTCAGTCAGTTTTTTTGCTGTATTTGTACGTTGTGAAGGATGATCTTGCTCTGCTTCATTTGCTGAACGCTGACTCATCGCAGACTCTTCTTGATCCATAGAACTTTGTGAATCACACGCACCCAATACCAAACAAATACTCATGCTTAGTATTCTGCAAAATCCTACTTTATTTAAATTTAAGTACATGAATCAAAAACCACATTATACTGAGTAAATACATATCAAATTTTGATTGTGAATATGAGTATATTATTGTGTTGTTTCAATTGACGAAATCATCTCAATTCATTTTTTACAAAAGTATAAAAAAGTACAGCCTATATTGAAGATTAATGTTTTAAACAAGCCCATGAATTCACAAAAGTTTACACAATATTTACAAATAAATAGCGGATTCCCCTTTAATAAATTCACACGATCACCATTTAATAAATATGCGATAAACATCAATAATGATGTTACAGCTTATTTTTAATGCTTAAGGAGACTTTGATGGCCAATGCTGGTTTATATCGTTCTAGCCGACATAACATGATCGCCGGTGTAATGGGCGGTATTGCTGAACGTTTTGGTTGGAATGTCACATTATTACGTATCATCTTCATTTTGGTATCGTGTTTGAGTGCCGCTTTCCCTGGAATTATTGTGTATTTAGTGCTTTGGTTACTTATTCCAAAGCAAGAGCTTCGATTAGATGGCCCACAAAGCTATCAGCAACATCAGGTTCGAACAGTGATTGATGAAAAAATAAGATAACTGATTTAACACCAATTTAGCTTTTCTTTTTCTGCTACGCCAGTTCCCCCAAACTGACGTAGCTTTTTTTATGTTTGAATTTTTTATGTTTTCTATGTATGAAATAAACTAAAAATTAAATCGGATGCGTTGCTCGATTGAGCTGTTGTTGCATCACCGCAATCATGTCTGCTCGACTAATAATTCCCACCAGTTTTTGGTTTTCAACCACTGGAATATAATTAAATGAACGCTCAACAAAGTAAGGCACCAAATCCTGTATCGGTTGAGTAGGCTGTGCCGTTACGACTTTACGATCCATAATTTGTTTCACAAGATGTTCCCATGAAGCTCTCGGGTCTGCTGCTCGCTTAAACCACTCCACTACTTCATAAAGTGCCAGTGTGCCCACCAATTGATGCTCTGTATTGATCACGGGGAGACTCATTAAATTGACATGCTTAAATTTAACCAATGCATCCTGAATTTCTTCTTGTTCTTGTAAGCAAATCACATCCTTAGTCATAATGTCTTGGCAAAGATATTGGTTCACTGCTCTCGCATTGGCCTTTTCTTGCGCTTCTAAAATGATTTTTTGTAAGTCATATTCACTGATATCTAACAACTCTGTTTGATGCTCTAAAACATCGTGAATATCTTGTGGTTGGATCGTGACTTTCTGTGTAGGCGTTGGATCTTTAGAACGCGTATTCAGCTGTGCAACTTGTGGATACTGTTTACCCAATAAGCGGTTAAAAATAATCGCAATCACTAAAAGTAAGACTGAGTTTAAAAGCACTGGATAAAAAATAAAGTGATAACCCAGTTGATGAACAGATTCCCCACCCAGTACCGCTGTAATCGCCACAGCACCACTAGGTGGATGCAATGAGTCAGTGGTCATCATCAAAAAGATTGCCAATGCAACAGCAACACTAAACGCTTCGGTTAAATTAGGGATATACATGGCACAGGTAACACCAATAATGCCTGCAATTGTATTTCCAACCACCATATTCCACGGCTGTGCTAAAGGACTGGCTGGCACTGCAAATAGCAAGACAGATGAAGCGCCCATTGGTGCGATATACCATGCATTTAAATCACCGAGAACATACCAGCTGATTAATGATGATATTGCTAAACCAAGTAAAGCCCCAATACCACAAAGTAAACGGTCTTTTAGGGGTAAAACTTTAAAATTTGGCTTTAAGGTATTTAACCATTCAAGTTGCGTATGAAACACGACAGTCCTTCGCTTTTGCACTTTTGAAGTGCGCAATTATACGATGTTGTTCTAGTAAGGTGTATTTATTATCCATCTTAAATGTATAAGTATTTCTACTAAATTTCTCATCTATTGATTTTTACTGCGCATATTCAGTCAATTGTTCTACTCTTGTACCATATTCTTTCATTGGACAAAATGCATACATCGGAGAACCAATATAAGTACCTGCATTTTTGCACTCTTGATCAACATAGTTTTTCCAAAGTTGTTGTGATTTCATAATATCTTTGTAGCGTTCAGGCTGTTGATACTTTTCACTGTGTTGCTTGATTTGATCTAACAAAGCGACTATCTGTTTTTCATACGTGGCTTTGGTTTTCTGACTGCAAAATTCCACCACCGCATTATTAATATTGCCCAAATCTAATTTTTGAATGGTTTGGTCAACACATTGGCTATAAGCATCAGGTGAACTATTTTGAGGATCTGCATAAGCAAATGTGGAACAAATAAGTGTAGCTAAAATAATCGTTGTCATGCATGCTTTCATCATGTTTTATCTCTTTGTTGTTTTAAGCCATGCGTCAATATAATAACAAAATCATTTTAAAAGCCTTATTTTTTGCACCGATTTTTATTCAGCTCTTCCTCGCCATTTTATTTATTTTGATAAATCATGTATATAGTATGCAATCTATCCTCACTGTGTGTGGGATTAGCCTGATCATTTATATGCTTTATTGTGTGATTGTGATTCCAATTGCTTATGCTATTTCAGTCTTACTTTCACGCCGATATTGGCTCAACTTTTTTACAATTATGATCGGTTCACTATTGATGTGGCTCATAGTTATGCTGATTGCTTATTTCGTTTTTACTGGCTCATTTCCTCCCTCAATATCGGCACTTGTTTCAGCTTGGTATTTGTATGGCTTTGCAGTATTTGTAGGCTGTTGTTATTGGTCAAGTTTAAAATTATTTTCACGCCCTATTCTACCAAACAATAAAGACCAAGCAATAAAATAAAAACCTACGAAATTTCATAGGTTTTTAAATCATCATTTAACTCAACAAGGTTATTTTACTTGCTTGGATTACCAACCCAAGTGAATGTATTGGGGACATCTGTGAGTTGAATGCTTTGTAGGATTTTTGGTGTTTTCAAATCAATTTCAAGAATTTTCTTTGCATTTGTATCATTAATAAAAATGCTTTCAGAGGCAGCATTGACCACCAAACGGCTTTTGACTAACTCAGTAGCGACTGGGTTTTCAATCACATTGAGTTTCCCAACCACACTCCAATTCCCTGTATCTATAATATGTAATGTTCCTGCACTATCTAAAATAACAAAATATTTCCCAGTCGCATTCATCACATGCTGTAGACGCTTAACTGGTGTTATGCCATCACTTTCTTTAGTACCTTTAGCCCAGTCAAAATTCATTGCATTTAAATTTTTAGGGTCAATGATAAACATATCCCCTGTGCCCGTCGCAAATCCAACCAATTGATTTAGCTTTTCATGTCCAACGATCGTTGTAATACGTTGATCGATTGAGATTTTTTTGTCGTTAAATCGATTACCATTTTGCTCAACCACCAATACGCCATCTAGACACCCAAAGGCCGTATAATTTGCAATTGATCCTGCACCATGTAATTTGTCACATGGATTAAGCAAAGTTTGTTCTTCATGAAAATGGTCTCCATGCAGTTCATAGCTTTTGACCATACTTAAAATATTAGAATCTTTGGGTAAATATGTACTTAAAACATAATTCCCACGAGGCTCTGCAACACCGTGATGTTTTACAGGCAGTTGCTGAGTGGCGATTGACTGTTTCTCAATGGCAAGATCATTAAAATAATCAAATTTAGAAGTTTCTGTTTCACTACCATCATAAAAAATCGCAGCTTGCCCATTAAAACTACGGAAATGTGTAGGTTTAGCGCCTTTAAACTGATAGGTCAGTAAATTAGGCGTATTGATCTGCAACTTATTATCTTTGAGGAAAATACCACTATCTGCAAACTGTACAATACCTTCATTACGACTTAATAAAACAGCAAAACGCGATTGTGGACTGCTATACATCGCCACAGGTGCTGTGCTGAGTGCGATTGTATTGATATTCTTTTTATCATTTAAATCATATACAGAAAGCAATGGCCTTTCAGTATCGGCATTTGCAATCACCAAACGTCCTTGATGCTCTGTTTTAGGAACGGATGGCTGAGTGACGGAACGCTGAGTATCGGAATCATCATCCCCACACCCTGCCAGTAAAACGCTGCTAAACAGTAGCCCCATCAACAATTTTTGAGGAATCATCATTTTAATTCTCCTATAGAATGATCATTCTTATAATTGAAATGTTATAACATAACATTTACAGAAAAACAAAATTGCATTTGCAGGGTGTTGTTATTGGGGAATGCTTGTTAAACTTCAAAACGAATAAATTTATAAATAACAAATATGTTTGCTCAACTCGGCATAGAATACCAATCTGAAATTTTCGCTTCTCTCATAACATTTTGGTGTATTTTTCTTATCGTTCTATTGAGCAAACCAAAAACTCTTAAACTAGGCTTATTTCTAATCTTTTTAAGTTTTTGTTTAATGTCTGTAACTTGTCATCATCTTATTAAAAATCAACTACCTAATATTAATAGCTATAAAAAAATTTGTGGAATATATCAAAATAACATTTACGAACCATCAACAAGAGGAAAAGGCCGTTATAAATTCAATTTTTTATTAGATGGATATGGAACATATAGTTATTATATTAACGATACTAAAATGATCCACTACAAATTCGAAAGCTCTAAATATTTGAATTTAAATACCTTAAAAAATAACCAACCCGTTTGCTTACATGTGAACGTCAACATATATAACCCAAATAGAATTAATGATCTTCTGGATATAGAATATATTGATTCCAATTATGAATTTATATTTAAAAAAATTTGCGGTCAGCAAGTTGCTACTCACTATGTGTTTGGCATGGAAAAAATCAAAGATAATCCATACGACTTAATTTTTGACTTAGATTATTATGGACAATATTCGTTGTACATCCCGCCTCAAACCACGACAAGATCAACCGTTATTGGTGAAGTAAATTATACGAATACACATCAAAGGGTATGCCTAATTGCAAAAATTCCAAAAGTAAATTTAGCAAAACAAGATTACTTAAAAAATTCAGATATATTAATGATCGAGCTAGTTGATAAATCATCGTTACAAAGTTATAGAAAACAATAAAAGATATTCTCATAACTCCTTTGCCACTCACTCGCAAAATCCTTATACTTAGAACCAATTTTTTCTTATATTTATAATGGATGCTGCATGAGTCGCGCCATATCGCATATTGATACATTCCAAGGCTTAATTCTTGCCTTACAAAACTACTGGGCTGAACAAGGTTGTGTCATTTTACAACCTTACGATATGGAAATGGGTGCAGGGACATTCCACACTGCAACATTCTTACGCGCACTTGGGCCTGAAACTTGGAACGCAGCATACGTTCAACCCTCACGCCGTCCTAAAGATGGTCGTTATGGTGAAAACCCAAACCGTTTACAGCACTACTACCAGTTCCAAGTGGTACTCAAACCAAACCCAGACAATATCCAACAACTTTACCTAGACTCATTAGAAGCGATTGGTATCGATACCCTCACTCACGATATTCGTTTCGTAGAAGACAACTGGGAATCTCCAACACTCGGTGCTTGGGGCTTAGGTTGGGAAGTTTGGTTAAACGGTATGGAAGTGACTCAGTTTACTTACTTCCAACAAGTCGGTGGTGTTGAATGTTACCCAGTAACAGGTGAAATCACTTACGGTCTTGAACGTTTGGCAATGTACCTACAAGGTGTCGACTCTGTTTACGATCTTGTTTGGACCAAAGGTCAGTTTGGTACAGTGACTTATGGTGATGTATTCCATCAAAATGAAGTGGAGCAATCGACCTATAACTTTGAATATGCCAACGTTGAAAAAATGTTTGAATTATTCGATTTCTATGAAGCTGAAGCAACTCGCTTAATTGAAGCTGAACTTCCACTGCCTGCGTATGAACAAGTGATTAAAGCATCACACAGCTTTAACTTGCTCGATGCACGTGGTGCGATTTCTGTGACTGAGCGTCAACGCTATATTTTACGTGTACGTACTTTGGCACGTTCAATTGCGCAAAGTTATGTGGCTGCTCGTGCCAAGCTTGGTTTCCCAATGGCAGAACCGCATTTACGTGATGAAGTTTTAGCGCAACTGAAAGCTCAGGTTGAAGCGGAAGCGGCTCAAGCAGAAAAATCAGCGGAGAACAAATAATGTCTAAACATACCGTTTTATTTGAACTTGGCTGTGAAGAACTTCCTCCAAAAAGCTTAAAAACTTTACGTGATGCATTACAAGCTGAAACCGTAAAAGGCTTAAAAGATGCAGGTTTGGCTTTTGAAGCCATTGAAGCTTATGCAGCACCACGTCGTTTGGCATTGAAAATCATCAATGTAGATGCTGCACAAGCAGATACTCAAAAACGTTTTGATGGCCCTGCTGTACAAGCTGCTTATGATGCAGAAGGTAAGCCAACCAAAGCACTTGAAGGCTTTATGCGTGGTCAAGGCATTACTGCGGATCAAGTTTCAACTTTCCAAGCGGGTAAAGTTGAAAAAGTTTGCTACCTAAAAGATGTGAAAGGTCAAAGCCTTGACGTTTTATTACCACAAATTTTACAAACTGCTTTGGATAACCTTCCAATTGCAAAACGTATGCGTTCTGCGGCAAGCCGTACTGAATTTGTACGTCCTGTAAAATGGGTTGTATTGTTAAAAGACAATGATGTTGTTGATGCAACCATTCAGGATCACAAAGCAGGCAATGTGACTTATGGTCATCGTTTCCATGCACCTGAAGCGATTACATTAGCCAATGCAGATGCTTACTTAGATGCGCTTCGTGCTGCAAAAGTTGTCGCAAATTTTGAAGAACGTCAAGCCATCATTGACCAACAAGTTAAAGCACTTGCTGATGAAGTGAATGCAATTGCCATCGTCCCAAGCGACCTTCGTGATGAAGTGACTGCATTGGTTGAATGGCCTGTTGCGCTTCGTGCAAGCTTTGAAGAACGCTTCCTTGCTGTGCCTCAAGAAGCGTTAATCACCACCATGCAAGACAATCAGAAATATTTCTGTTTGGTGAATGCTGACAATAAACTTCAACCTTATTTCATTACTGTTTCAAATATTGAGTCGAAAGATCCGACTCAAATTATTGAAGGGAATGAGAAAGTTGTACGTCCTCGTTTGTCTGATGCAGAATTCTTCTTCTTACAAGATCAAAAGCAACCGCTTGCATCTCGTAAAGAAAAACTCGCCAATATGGTTTTCCAAGCACAGTTGGGTACGCTTTGGAATAAATCTGAACGTATTGCTAAATTGGCTGTGGCTTTATCTGCTATCACAGGTGCAAACCCTGCGGATGCTGAAAAAGCAGCACTGCTTGCAAAATGTGATTTAACCTCTGAATTGGTCGGTGAATTCCCTGAACTTCAAGGTATTGCGGGCACTTACTATGCACGTATTGAAGGCGAAAATGATGAAGTTGCTGAAGCTTTAGGTGAGCAATATTTACCTAAATTTGCAGGTGATGTTTTACCGCAAACCAAGACAGGTACAACGATTGCCCTTGCAGATCGTTTAGATACGCTGACAGGTATTTTCGGTATTGGTCAAGCGCCTACAGGTTCGAAAGACCCGTTTGCTTTACGTCGTTCTGCGATTGGTATCTTGCGTTTAGTCACTGAAAATAATCTTGATGTTTCAATTGAAGAACTAATCAAGCTTGCTTTGGCTGCCTACGGTGATGTATTGAAAGACCATGACAAAACTTTGGCAGATGCTGTTGCGTTTCTTGAAGGTCGTTACCGTGCGAAATATGAAGACCAAGGCGTTGCTGTTGATGTGATTCAAGCGGTTCAAGCACTTTCTCCAAAATCACCTCTTGATTTTGATAAGCGTGTAACTGCGGTGAATCATTTCCGTAGTTTGCCTGAAGCTGCTGCTTTGGCTGCTGCGAATAAACGTGTTGCCAATATTTTAGCGAAAGAAGCTGCGCCTACGGGTGAGATTATTGAATCTAAATTGCTTGAAGATGCTGAAAAAGCACTTTATGCAGAAATTCAAGCTATTCTGCCTGTAGTTCAACCGCTTTTGGCCGCAAAAGACTACACAGAAGCACTTTCTAAGTTGGCTGCGCTACGTGCACCAATTGATGCCTTCTTTGAAGGTGTAATGGTCATGGCAGAAGATGCTGAATTGAAAGCAAACCGTTTACGTTTACTGGCTCAGTTACGTGACTTGTTTACAAGTATTGCGGATATTTCTGTGTTACAGCATTAAGTAAATATTTGAAATAAAATGAGAACCCTGCTAGTAATAGCGGGGTTTTTTAATAAAAACTCTATCTAGAGCTACAAAAGCATGAAAAAAAGTTTATTCGTATTTTTTATTTGTACTTCATCAATGATGCAATTTGGTTGTTCTTCAAGTCCAACTTCCACTTCACAATCAACAACAGTGAACCAGCAAAAAACTCAAAGCTCTAGTGTCGTTGGAATGCCTCGAAGTGACTTTCTAGCGAAGGTCAATGGCCCTGCTTCAAGCAGATTCCTCGGTGATAAAAGGATAGATACTTTTTTCTTCTACCAAAAAGGTAATATGGCCAAAATATTTGGGCAAGCTTTATTTAAAGGTATAGTAGCAAGTTACACTCCATCCGATTCTTCAAAGAAAGAGAAAGTTTCAAACTCAGCAGTTAGAGGGGATAAAATGGCCTTTGAAGTTACATATGATTCTTTAGACCGTGTCGAAAAAATTGTAAGAGTTCAATAATTTCGCTGTAAATATTCGATTTTCTATAACGAACAAAACAGTAAAATTAAATTGTTTGTGTTTACTGGCTTAATTACGTGGCTTGTTTTCAAGTGTTGTACGTATTTTGATATTGCAGCATTAAGTTTTAATTAAAATAAAAAACCGTTAAATGCCGGTTTTTTTTATTGGAAAAATATTAAAAAATTAGCTTTAATAGCGGTATCATCGGCTAAATATTAAACTTTAACGCAGAATAATTTATGGTTAGTAATACAATTATCCAAAATATTAATCGCTATAACAAAGAAGTCGCAGACTTGCATTTGAAGATTAGCCTCGAAACAAAAAAAGAGGCTGAATTATCAACTAAGATAAATCAAATTCAAAAGACTTTAAATTCAAGTAACCTCAGCCTCTCCACTCTGAATAGCAAAATGGCTGATATAGCTCGAAAGCAAACTGATATAGCTAAATGTCAGCAAAGAAAAGCTGAATTACAAAAAAAACTTACGAATTCAGAAAATTATCTTTTGCGTGAAAAACAAAAATTAGCAAAGGAACAAGAAGCCGATTTTAAAAAAACCATGCTATTAGAAAAAAAATTAGCTGCTCAACAAAGCCAATATAAAACATCATTAACTCAGATAATTACTAATGTTGGAATAGACAATAAACTAAAATCTACTCCTCAAGAATTTGACTTTTTTATTTCTCATGCATCTGAAGATAAAGAAGAATTAGTAAGAACTCTTTATGACGTTTTAGTTAGTCGAGGATATAAAGTTTGGTTTGATGAGATGACCCTTAAAGTTGGCGATAGTCTAATGGCTAAAATTAATGAAGGATTAATTCACTCTAGGTTTGGAATAGTTGTGTTATCAAAAACCTTTTTAATTAAAAACTGGACTAACTATGAATTAAAGAGTTTAGTAGCTCGTGAAATGAATGATGGTAGTAAAAAAATATTACCAATTTGGCATGGTGTCACAAAAGATGACATTCTTAATTTTAGTCCAAATCTTGCAGATAAAGTTGCATTAAATACAGCTATTCTGAGTATTGAAGAAATTGTAAATGAATTATCAGATTTATTACCGTTAGACCAATAATTTTTTACATTAATCCAATTAACTAAATGTTATTTTTAATAAAATTTTCCGAAAAAGATGATATCAATGTTTTTAAAAGTACTTTTACCTATTTGTGTGACTATCATCACCCTCACCGCTTGCTCAACTACACCGACCAATCCCAACGCCCCCATAGTTTTAGAGCAGCATAAAAACATCTCTGCTGAACCTGCAACAAAACACAACTTAGCTCGTCTCATTAAACAAAAAGACAACTGCCTCATTGAATTTACAGGTAACTTTGAAACAGGCACAGCCACTGAATACTGGATCTTCAAAGGTGATCAACTGATTTCAGCATTCTCCAATGTAAAAGCTGAAATCGAAAATAAACAAACTGTGTTTGATGTACAAAACCCTGAAAAGATCAAAAATTTCAATTCACTAAAAAATAATTTTAAGATGCCAAATTTAGAAAAATGTAATTAAAAACAGCAAGAATCACTTAGACATGATCACCATGATTAAGTGATTCTTTTGGACTCTGACTATTCACGTACCACCTATTCATTCAAGAATTTCTAAACAACCTCTTCGATCGTTGTAACTTTAAAAAAGAATAAAATGAATTGAAAACCTATAAATCAATGAGTTAAAAATGCTCACTGTGTAAATTTCATTCACAATTCTTTCATTTTTGTTAAAACTCTGTAGATAAGCTGTTGATGTTTTATCTCAAAACCTGTTTTCCACAACATTTCCGATTAAGATGGCGCTAACTCAAACTAGATGTGATTCAAGCACAGGATAAAAGCAATTATGAAAATGCTTAAAACAACAGTTATCGCAACCGCACTGATTGCGAGTTCTCCTCTTTTTGCCAACACAGCCGTAAATGGCAGTGTGAGTGCTTCTGCTGAAGCGAATACCAATGCACAAGGCGGTCTTATACATAATCTTGGTCAAGGTATTCAAAATACTGCCAATAAAGTGGGTAGTGGTATTGAAAAAGGCGTTGATAAAACCCGTGATGTGTCTAAAGATGCTTGGGATGGCACTAAAAATGTTGCAGACAAAGTCGGTAATGGCATTGAAAAAGGCGCCGATAAAACCGTTGATGTATCTAAAAATGCATGGGACGGTACAAAAAATGTTGCGGGTAAAGTAGGCAATGGCATTGAAAAAGGTGTAGATAAAACTGTTGATGTATCTAAAGACGCATGGGACGGCACTAAAAATGTTGCTGATAAAGCAGGTCATGGCATTGAAAAAGGTGTAGATAAAACTCGTGAAGTGTCAAAAGATGCATGGGATGGTACTAAAAATGCTGCCGACAAAGTAGGTGATGGTATCGAAAACGGTGTAGATAAAGGTAAAACAGCGACAAAAGGTGCTTGGAAAAACACCAAGGAATTGAGTTCTAAAGCTGCTAAAAACACCAAAGAAACAGCAGTGAAAGCCAAAGACAAAACCAAAGCAGCAACAAGCAAAACTTGGCAAAAAACCAAAGATGTTGTGAAGCCGAAACCTGCAAATGTTAACGTGAATTCACAAGCTCAAGTAAAAACACCTGTAGGTAATGCCAAAGTTGGCGTATCTACTGAAGCAAAAGTAGCAACAAAATAAGCGTCGTCTCATTGAATTTATATACAGAAAAGCTCACTTCGGTGGGCTTTTATGCAAAATGAATTTTTTAATCTTTCCAATGTAGAAATATGTGTTTTTCTGTAGGAATTTTCTTAATAATCAATCTATTGAATTAATAAAACGATAGGATATTTAGAATATTTTTAATTTTGCTGACTCAACCAAAATCAGCACCGAGAGATGAGTGTGTTAATGAATATAATCAAGGGTATATGTGTAGCCACTGCTATTTTAACGGCGCCATCATTATACGCACAGGCAGAAAATACCAATCAAACTCAACCTTATGGTGATAACCCTAATATTTTCAAAGTATTGGCACATAAAACAGGTACAGCCGTTCAAAATACTGCTGAAAAAGTTGGGAATGCCACTGAAAAAGGTATTCAGAAAATCAAACCACAGTTTGATGAAACGATAGAAGATACCAAAACCTATACCACGGAAAAAGCCATTACTGCACGTGATAATACTCGCCAAGGTATTGATACGGCAGTCAAAAAAGTGGAGCAAACCAAGGATAGAGTGATGGGTAAAACTACGACAAACGTACCCATTGAACAAGGTCGCTTAAGCCAATCTTCAACTGTGCCAAGCAGCACGATGAATAATGCAAATGTTGTGAATAACGCCAATGTCGTGAATAATGCCAATGTTGCAACAGCTCCGGTCGTTGCTGAAGCTCAAATCATTGCTCAGCCTGTTCAACAAACAGCTCAACAAGTTCAAAATACAGCGCCAGAAGAACCTGAAATAAAGACACAATCCTTACCGATCGAAAATAATTCAAGTTCTACCAATTCAAACAGCAGCAATTCAAATAGCCCGAATAATTCAAAGGCAAATAATCCATCAAATGATGAAACAGGCATTCCACGTTAATCAGAATAGATTCGTCATTGTCCAATGAGTGATTGGTTTTTTAAAAGCCTATTTTAACCATTCACTTGGCGAATGACTTGTCCATTTTTAAAGGCTACAGCATTTTCGAACAACTGATCGACCATACGTTGCCGTGCTTCCACACTGCCCCATGCACTATGTGGGGTAATAATTAAATTGGGAATATCCTCAGCCAATAGCACATTGCCCTCTTTTGGCGGTTCTACAGAAAGCACATCTGTTGCTGCACCTGCGATTTTACCTTGTCTTAATGCATCTGCTAAAGCCTGCTCATTGACAATACCGCCCCGTGCGCAATTGATTAAAAATGCAGAATTTTTCATCAAATCAAATTGCGGAATGCTGATTAAATCTTTGGTTTCTGCTGTTAATGGACAATGTAAGCTTAGAAAATCCACTTGAGAAAGTAGCTCGACAAATGGTACGCGTTTTTCATCACTTGCACGGTTTGGTAAAGCACCGATAAGTATCTTCATACCAAAAGCTTCGGCAAGTTTAGCAACGGCTCTGCCTAACTCACCATAACCAATAATACCCAGTGTTTTTCCAGACAATTCAATAATTGGAAAGTCCAATAAACAGAAAATTGGCGACTTGTTCCACTGCCCTTGCCTTACAGCTTGATCATATTTTAACAAGGATGTGGATAATGCTAGCATTAACGAAATCGTATGCTGTGCAACTGCTGAAGTGCCATAACCTTGACAATTACACACCACGACACCACTGGATTTAGCTTGCTCTAAATCGACATTATTGGTACCTGTTGCAGAAATCAGGATCAGCTTCAAACGATGACACTGCTTAATGATGTTTGCATCGATCATCACTTTATTGGTGATGACAACATCAGCATTTTGAACACGTTCTGCAACTTGCTCAGGTGTTGTCGATGGAAAAAGAATAAGTTCGTCAAAAGCAGTTTTTAACTGAGAAAAATCCAAGTCATTTTTATCTAAAGATTCATAATCTAAAAATACAGCTTTCATCTATATACTCACTTATCCATTTGCAATATGAAGGGTTGATTTCAGTTTACTACTTTTCATTTATAGTAAAATTACCGTAAATATCACACTTGTGAAATAGGATATGAGTTGTTTTTTAATGCTCCCAAGTAAGCGATCGCCATCCGATATGCCTCTTGAATAATGTCTTCAGAAATATAATTATCATTGTAATAACCATGCTTCATATAAGTGAAAATCAGCTCCATGATAATGGTTAAAATATCCGGACTCTCAGGTACATAACTCTCTACTTTGATCATTTCCAAAGCTTTACGAACACCCTCACTCAGCTTTTGTAATTCGACTTGATATTCTAAATAAGCTTGTCGAGTAAATGGCCCACTCAGAATAATAAGACTCGCAACGTCTGATTCATTAAAATAATTGGCTGTTGTTCGAATCAAACTGGCTGTTAATAGTTTGCCATTTTCTTCAACTGAGGCTTTGGGGTTTTCAGTTAATACACGTACTGCTGCTTGCCCTAGTTGTTTAATCAAAACATTTAAATGCATCAGCGCAATGTGACGCAAGATATCGTATTTACTCGGAAAAAACTGATAAATACTGGTACGAGGAACACCAGATGCATTGGCAATTTCAGGAATAGAAATCTGTTCAATTCCTATCGTTAAAAGCAACTCTTGTGTGGTCGCAATCACCTTTTCCATACGTTTTTGAGTACGTTCTTGTTTTGGCTGATTGACCTTTTTCGTCATTTTTTTTTGCATTATAAAATCCTACGAATGCTGACAAGCCTTATAAAATGATATCCTTATCTTTATCATCATAACTGATATTAATTAAAAGAAATAACTTTTCACTTAAAATGAGATCAAAACATTGTTTATTTTAATTTAAAAATTCACACTTTAAATCTCGAGTATTGACTGAGACTCCTTTGGTAACACTATGCAAAAAATAACAATATTCATACTGGCAATAAGCCTAACGATTTTCAATACACAGATTTCTGCAAAAGAAACCCTATTACAGTCTATTGAAAATATTGAAGAATATTCATCACATGATGGCAATTATTTTAAACTTGTCCAATTAGATCAGGGCTGTCGTATAGATGCTCGTTTCTATTTATCCAATCAAAATCATTTATATCATTACTTTTTTACTTATGGAAAGTTGTATAAAGCAAGCCATAAAATATTTAAATATCACTATAAAAAGGGTGAAAAAGGTTCATTATTGCATGTCACCGATATCTATCAAGATGCAAGTCATGTATTGAAATTAGATGATTCTCAAGTTCAACAAGACTTTAAAAACTATAAAGCCTTATTCCCATCAACTTATTTAAACCGATGTATTTAATATAAAAATTTCTTAAAGCATCGGTTTGATCACTTTAAGAAATTTTAAAATGGCAAAATTCATTTAAACTTTCATCATCAAATGCGACCTGCCCTTGTACATCACAACTCATATATAAGTCTTTATAAGAAAGTACATAAAAGTCCGTACATTTTCGAATCACAATCGGGTTCATATCTAAAGATAAAGCATCATCTTGCTTAAATAGCTTGGTCACACGGCGGTCATTCATACAAATCAAATAGGTTTGTTTTTTAATTTCAACCTGTGCCAAGCCACTATTTTCAATATGCAATGGGATAATGTATTTTCCATTCACATCAATGACTTGTTGATCATAACTTTCTAACTTTTGCGTAATCACATTAAAAACTAAGATATTTCCATAATAGTCTTTGAGTTGATTTTTATCTTCAAAAGCAAAGTTAACTTGAATACCTAATTTCTGTAAATCTTGTTCATCCACGCGTTTATTGGTCAATAAAATTCGGGTAATAGTCTGCTTTAAACTGGCATCAAAAAAGGTACTATCCAGTTGAATATCAATCCCTTTCAGTATTTTTCCAAGTGCCTCGTTATGTGTTCCAAGCAAATGCGCAATCACACTACGATAGTAGAATTTACTGTTTTTCTTTACCTCACGAATTTGCTTATAAAAATAAGTTTGCTCATAAGGACGTTCAATAAAATCATGTAATAAAGCGGAGTTAGCTAAAACTGCAATTGCATCATGTCCTGTATAAGGCAAATGCAAAGTATGTAATTGGGGAATCAATGGCTTAATTTTTAAATAATGTTCTTTGTCATTTTCAAAATAAGGATCATAAACAATAATATATTCACAATCTGCAACGATATCCTGCGCCTGAATACGCATCTCTGCATTCAGTTCAGCATCATAAAAATCGGTATAGCGTTTATCTTCAACCTCAGTAGGATCGATCGAATACTGAGGAACCATTGCCACGACACGATTCATTTGCAAAGATTTAGCGTATTTAATGGCAGCATAACCACCCATTGAACCGCCATAGCCCACAATATTTTTAAATTGAGTTAAGATCGGCTGTAGCTGTTCTAGCAATCCAGCCATACTCGCAGCAGGAAACCATGACTTTTGTTTTGGCATAATACCAACCACAGCGTAGTCATATTTCATCAATGACTTTTCAGCATTGATCGAAAGCCCTTTGGCACGCGTGATCAAATCACCAAATGAGAGAACTAAAGTATTTGAATTGCCTTGTAAATAGATCGCTCTAATATGATCATCTTCAAAAATTATTTGCTTATCCATTCGCAACACCGAGCTTAGGCTCTCTGATTTTAGCTAAAATTAAATAAACAGACGACTTGCCTATTCATTGCATCAAGTGTCATATTTTATAGAATCTAAGCAGATTAAAAAGCGCAAAATATGACACATTCCTTACATCCTGCTGCTCAAAAAGGTTTCAGTTCTGCCGCTGAACTTTATCAACAAGCGCGTCCCGATTATCCACAAGACGTGGTCAACTGGCTCAAAGAAGATTTAGAACTCAATGCCCATTCCAATGTCGTTGACTTGGGCGCGGGTACTGGAAAATTCCTACCTTATTTAAAACAAATTACGCCACATATCACAGCTGTCGAACCTGTCACAGAAATGTTGGAACAATTGAAAATAGTACATCCTGACGTACAAACAGTACAAGCCAAGAGTGACCAAATTCCACTAAATTCCGCAAGTATTGATGCAGTTCTATGCGCCCAATCTTTCCACTGGTTTGCCAACATTGAAACCTTGAATGAAATCCATCAAATCTTAAAACCAAATGGACATTTAGGACTGATTTGGAATCAAAGAGATGAGCAGACCGATTGGGTCAAAGCATTGACCAATGTGCTCTTACCGATTGAAGGAGACACTCCTCGTTATCACAGTGGACAATGGAAACAGGTCTTTGAAAACCAATTCTTGTTCCAACTGGAAAACACTCAGATTTTCTCACAAGTACAAACAGGTACAGTAGAAAATGTGGTGAGTAAACGATTCCTTTCGATCAGTTTTATTGCTGCGCTGCCTGAAACTGAACAGCTCAAATTAAAACAGCAGTTTGAACAGATTATTTTTGAATATACTGGCAAACGACCTCAAGATGAAATTGACTTTCCTTATGTCACCTATGCATACAACTTTAAAAAGTTAGAACCTTAACCCATAATTTGAAAGCGATATGGTGAATAATATGATCAATCCATTTTTCCGCCCAATACTCCTCTCTGGATTGTTGGCTACACTTATTTTGACTACGGCTTGTACACCAAAAAATGATGTGCAACAAAATAATGATTCAGAAACAAAAAATACTTCACAAGAAGTGATGGATCAACTGAAAACCAAGCCCATTAAAGCATTTCCAAACACTCCAGATGATGCTCATGACATTGCCGTATTGGAAGAATATCAGCAAAAGTTGGCTGAGAATAACAATGCGCTTGAAGCTGATTTAAAGAAACGTAGCGTTGAGGGTAATTTAACAGCCGAAATTAATCATCAACTTAAACGAGATGGTATTGAGTCGGCATTAACCATGTTAAAAGAATTGGATTTAAAAACTGAACAAGGTCGCTATATTCAAGGTTTGTATTATCAATACTGGGAAAACCAAGCCAAAATCTATGATGAGAAAAAACCATCGACTACACCGACCACCCCTGAGCGAGATCATCCGAGTGATACTTTAAAAGGGATGGGCGATATGCTCACTGCGGATGAGCAGCTTGAGCATTGGAAAGGGACTCAGCCGAAAAAATAATTTTAGCGGATTCATCTTTTATACATTCCAAATAAAAAAGTACCTGATCAGCAAGGTACTTTTCACATTCACAAACCGATTATTGATTAAGACACACGTATACGACATAACCATTTTTGATCAGGTTCTTTAGATGATTCCCAAGCACGAACATGAACCAATTGAATATAGTCCTGTCCAGGCTTTTCAGCAGTAAAGCGGAAGGTTTTAGTTCCAGCAACACCAACTGCTTTTTCATCGGCGTGGTTTTGTAAATATGTTTCTTCTGTTTTAAAAATTTTTAGAGGTTGTAGTAATTGCCACTGATAACCTGTACTTGGATTCTCAGGGGCATTAAATATTAATACTTCACCTACCTTCATATTCTTTAGAGTGGGGCACTTTTGCTTTATGGTGTATTCATGTGTTTGAACAACGGGAGCTGAAGGCGCATGACAAGCACTCATTCCCAAACTCAAAAAAACCAAGCCAAAGCACACTAAACCTTTCATTTATCCACTCTTTTTGACAGTATTTGCTTATCATTTCAGCAAACACCATACCACCTTCTTATACAAGGCTCAAATGTGAATTTAGATGTTTTGCTTTTCGATCCATTGAATCGAACTCACTCGAATAAGTTTACATGCGCCATCACCGACACCATTCCAATCCAAAGCAGATTTCCAAACTAGGTTTTTATCGTTCACCTGAACCAAATCACCTTTTAAGCGTACCAAATCACCACGTTTCACTTTTTTGATGGCTTTGGCAATATCTGGATTAGCAGGGATAATATGCATATTACTGACTAATTGAGTGGCATATTGAGCAGGAATCGGTGGTTTTGCCATTTGCCAATTTAAATAACGATCATACTGATTAATCGAAATTTGGCGAGCAATATCAGGTGCAGTAAATAAACCTCGTGTCACTGCATAATCAATTGGAGAAAATTTTGCCTGTTCATCATGACTGTATTCTTTAGAACCTAAAATCCGAAACTCACCATTAAATGGCTCTAAGACGGAAATTGTTTGATGTTGATCAATAGGTGCTAAACCCTTGGCAATATTGAATTCTGGAGATAGATCAGTAAATTGAGTAGCATTGACCTGAAATGCACTCAGAATCAACGCTGCGGCATAAATAAATTTTTTGGTCATCACATGCCCTTCTCTGTTATCACTTTAAATGTAAACCTTGAACAAATCACACATCAAATAGGCTCAATATTCATGTTTATTATTAACAATACTGGATGAAATAAAAATCGAGTTTCAGTAACAAAATACAGATATTTCGTCATATTTTTGTCTTATGTTTAGTACTCACTTTCGTTAAAATCAAAGCAATAGCAAAACAACAGCCTAGAAATATGATTTATAAATTTTATCAACAACGGGTTTTTCCACATCTACTCAATCAAATCATGCAAACACCAAGTTTGATGCAAGGTCGCGCAGAATTACTCAGCAAAGTTCGTGGTGATGTGCTCGAAATTGGTTTTGGAACGGGGCTTAATCTGCCTTTTTATCAAGAAGTTGATCAAATTTATGCACTTGAACCTAATCGTGATGTTTATGATTTGGCTAAAAAACGTGTTTTAGATGCACCCTTTCATGTGCAACATATTCAAGCCAGTGCTGAAAAACTGCCCTTTGCGGACAATTCAGTGGATAGTATTGTCAGCACATGGACGCTGTGTAGTATTGCCGAATTAGGCAAAGCCCTTCAAGAAATCCATCGTGTTTTAAAGCCCAATGGTACATTGCATTTGATTGAGCATGTGCAATATCAAGACAATAAGTTATTGAAAAAGTTACAGGATGTACTCACCCCTGTACAAAAAGTGATTGCAGATGGTTGCCACCTCAATCGAAATATTGAACTTGAGCTATTGAATGCAAATTTCAAATTTTCTGAAAAATACTATTTTGATGCCGAGGATCTTCCCAAAGTCGCTCGACGAATGTTTATGGCAAGAGCGCAAAAGGTTGAAATGACCGTCTAAACATAGCATTAAATCAATTTGAGCCCTTTTAGATAAGTAATGCTAGTCAGTTAAGAGCAATTTAGTCGTTACTCATCTAAGAATCCCCCCTAACCCTGAGCCACATATGGCGCAAGGAAAAAGAGGGGGACTATCGAGAATTTAAACTAATTTTAGATTCTCTTGCACTGCTGTGCTGCTTATCCCTCCTTTATCAAAGGTGAGGAGCATGCTCCGTAAGGGGAGGATTTTAAATGACTTAACTGATCAGCATTACCTTTGAATAAGGGGCTTTTCAATTTTTATAAAATACTGTCTAGCACTGAAACTGGTGAACCTTTTTAGACAACGAATTTCTCAAATCAATACATCCCTAGCAACCCTACCCCTCAAAATCGATTCGAATAGTTTCAAAGCGCACTCGCCCTTCATGAATCGCCTGAGCAATCGCTTGCTGACCTTTGGTTAAACGTGCACCACCACTTTTAATATCGATTAACACCACTTCAATATCCTCTGCCAAGCCGTCACCATCACGAAAATCGGTGTAGCCATCAAAGACAACATAATCAATAGGATCGCCTAAAAACTTAGCATCACTGGGTAAATAGCGAAATTCAGGCATGATCGGTGCCATTTGCTCTGCCATTTTGCCTTTTAGAACTGCACGACTGGTATTTACACTGCGCTTTTGCGCACTGGCCAACGTCTGCTGATGCTCTAGCTCTAATTCAGCAATATATTGCTCATATTCAGCTTTAATTTTGCCGTTACGTGTACTCGACAAAACAATTGTGGTTAAAACGATGCCTATACATGCACCAATTAACATTGCCATCCAAATGGACATGCTTTTCTTCCAAAAACAACACACTGCACAATGTAAACAACTACTAGACTTTTGTCATGTGTAACCTACACATGACAAATTAATGCTAAGCTAGGGCAAACGATCACTTGCTTAAAAATTGTCTAATCATGAAAACGATCCTCATTGCAAATTTGAAAGGTGGCTGCGGTAAAACAATTACAGCAATAACATTGGCTTCTGCACTTGCACAGAAAGGTTATAAAGTCGCTCTAGCCGATGCCGATACACAAAAATCAGCAATGCAATGGGTAAAACATCGTCCTGAAGATGCTGCTCGAATTCAAAGTTTAGATTGGCGACATGAGAAATCGATAGGTGATGCACCTAAAAATTTAGATTATTTAGTGATTGATGCACCTGGCGCATTGACTGGTGAGCATGCGGAACAATTGATTAGTGAATGTCATGCTGTTGTTACCCCATTACAACCTTCATTTTTCGATATCGACAGTACCAAACGTTTTCTCAAACATATTCAAGATATTAAGAAGATACGCAAAGGCAAAGTTGCTGTACATTTAGTTGCAAACCGTATGAAACCGAATAGTGCCAGTGCTAAAGATATTCAACAGTTTTTTGATAAAATTGAGCAGAAGCCTGTCGCATGGATATCTGAACGCAGTGCCTATGGTCAATTGGCAATGCACGGTTTAACCATTTTCGATAAAACTCAAAAGAATTTCATCTCCATTCAACAACAATGGCAGCCACTTTTAGATGCCTTAATCGATGACCCAAGCGATTGGTTTTAAAACTGTTTTTATAAAAGATCATGTGAATGTCGCTTAGAATTTGCCACATTACATTTTTCAGTTAATATTGGGTGATTAACTCAGCATTTTATTCAGAGTAATTAGTGCAAGAATTTTCTTCGAACATACAACGTATCTTATTGTTTAGTTTATTATTCATCCTGATTTTCTTGGGTTATGATATTCTAAAATACTTTATTGTTCCTGTTTTATGGGCCTGTATTATCGCCTATATGACTTGGCCAATGTATAAACGCATCTTAAGAATATTCGGAACACATCGCCCTACGCTTAGTGCATCTATTATGATTACGCTCGTCGTGTTAGTGGTTGGCGTTCCCTTAACATTTGCGATTTTTATTTTACAACATGAAGGTCGAAACCTTTATTTTGACTTACAACGTCAATTGTCTTCTGGTCATTTAACTGTTCCAGATTTTATTCGTGAATTACCGATTATTGGTAAAGAAATTAGCCGTACTGTTCGTGAAATAAACACAGACCCAACCAGTCTTTCCCAAAACATTGGCAATTGGATTCAGGGGCATTTAAATTACGGCAAATTGGTTCTCAATGAAATTACTAAAAATATCATTAAGCTATGTTTTGCAGTCATGTCATTGTTCTTTTTCTATCGTGATGGACAAACCATTTTAGGGCAAGTCAGTAAAGCCTTAGAAATGCTGATTGGCCCACGTATTCATCATTATTTAGACACCATTTCAGAAACGACTCGTGCTGTTGTTTATGGTGTTGGATTAACTGCTGTGGCTCAAGCTTTTCTTGCAGGCGTGAGTTATTTTGTGGCAGGCGTACCCAATCCAATGGTGTTGACCATTATCACCTTCCTCATGGCATTAATCCCCTTCGGCCCTCCTGTTGCCTATACTGCTATTTCACTGTGGCTATTTTCACAAGGTCAAACTGTGGAAGCGATTGGCGTTATGGCGTGGGGCGTTTGTATTGTCAGCACTGCGGATAATGTGATTCGTCCATTGGTGATTTCAGGTGCGACTAAGATTCCGTTCTTATTGATCATGTTCGGAGTTTTAGGGGGTTTAGCAAGTTTTGGATTGGTCGGTTTATTTATCGGCCCAGTGATCTTGGCTATTCTACTCGCCATCTGGCGTGAATGGTTGCATGAAACCTTTGATCCTGAACCTATGCCTAAAACAACCATGGCATATGATATTGATGATGAATCAAAACAGCTTTAAAACATTAAGTTTGATGTTTTAAATGTCAGTTAATTCTCAGTTTACTCAATTTAAAAACTTATCAATTCACATGAATTGGTAAGTTTTAATAAAGACTTATTTTAATAAAATAAAACTTATTTAATAAACTTATACAATCAAATATTTAAAGCACATTGTTTCGTAGTCTAAGTTTTGTTGCAATAGACGCAATAATTTCAAAATGATTAGGATGCTTCAAATGTCATCTAAACTTTTTAAAACGTCTATATTTTGTTCTTTGTTCGCTTTAATTTCAGTGGGTTGTACTTCTAATCCAAACAATACCGAATCCTCAAAATCACCACAACAGGTTGTAGACATTCGTAGCGTCTCAGCACAAGGAATTGGCAATAAAATTGGAACTATTAGTTTTCAAGATACGGCGAAAGGTTTAAGTATCACTTCAAAATTATCGGAATTACCTTCAGGTTTTCATGGTTTCCATATCCATGAAAAAGGCTCATGCGATCCTGCTGAAAAAGATGGAAAAATGGGGGCAGCTTTAGCAGCAGGAAGCCATTTCAATCCAAATCATACGGGACATGGCACACCAAATGAAGGACACATGGGTGATTTGCCTGTGTTGAATGTCGACTCGAATGGCAATGCCAATACCACTGTGATCGCCCCTCGCCTTAAACTTTCAGATGTTCAAGGACTTGCCATTATGATCCATGCAGGTGGTGATAATTATTCAGATCATCCAAAACCGTTGGGCGGTGGCGGTGACCGTATTGCCTGTGGCGTTATTTAATCAGTGATTGTATTGTGGATGTACTTTAAGTAGAACAACATCACTCAATATGCTTAAAACAGCGCTGAATTGAAGGATTTATTTGATGTGGATAAGAAAAGACTTATCCACATTTTTATTTTCAAAACTGCCTATTTGCTCATTCACTTATCTATTGATCAAGCTATAATTGGTTGATTTTTCAACCTAGAGAATCTCTGTGAATAGTTTCAAAGATCTGTTTCTGAGTTTCAAATCCAATTCGACACTGATCTATTGCTTACAAATTTTTATCGTTCTGACTGGAACGACACTGGGGCTTTATTTTCTTGATTATGAATACTTAATTGTCCCGATCACCTTAGGTGCAATTGCAACAGCACTGACAGATTTTGATGATCGACTGACCATTCGTTTGCGTAATCTTGCCTTTGTTTGTGTGTTATTTTTCAGTGTAAGTAGCATTCTAGAATTCCTCTATCCTTATAAGTTATTATTTTTAATCTATTTATCACTTTCAAGCGCTGCCTTTATTTTAATGGGCGCACTTGGGCAGCGTTATGCCACGATTTCATTCGGCACAGTATTGTTGTCTATTTACACCATGTTTGGTTTGGGTGAATACAGTGATTGGTACCAACAACCCACATATTTCGTTATGGGCACACTGTGGTATGGCCTCACTTCAATTCTGTTCTATGTACTTAAACCAACTCAAGCCGTTCAAGACAATTTATCGCAAAGTTTTGATTCATTAGCACAATTATTAATGAGCAAAGCACGACTCTTTGACCCTGACAATACCGATAATGTCGAACGACTTTTATATGAATTATCTTTACAAAACAGTGCTGTCGTACAAACTTTAAATACCACTAAAGCGTCTTTACTGACGCGCTTAAAGGCATCTCGTGCCAATAAA
Organism: Acinetobacter piscicola; assembly: GCF_002233755.1. Lineage (GTDB taxonomy): Bacteria > Pseudomonadota > Gammaproteobacteria > Pseudomonadales > Moraxellaceae > Acinetobacter > Acinetobacter piscicola. The sequence goes on from NZ_NIFO01000011.1 coordinate 46,734, forward strand.
AATACGATTTACTGGCTAAATTTATACTTCTTAGCCCAAGACATTCACGAACAAGTCACTTCAAATTACTTACATTATGAAAATATTCATAAAAATTTTAGTCGTACAGATTTAATTTATCGCATTCAAAAAAATGTGCGCTTACAAGCCATCAATTGTCAAAAACTCGCTGAAAGTATTTTAAAACAACATACTTTTCAAACCAATCCAGAGAATTCAGCAGTCCTAGAAAATTTAGAACACTCGATGCAAGCGTGGATTCAACAGAACCCCTATAATTTAGAAGTGAAGAATTTATTATTGGTTTTAAATAATCTAAAAAATGTACAACAACAATTTATTAACCTCAGTATCGAACAAGACAGCTATCAACAAAGTTATAGTCAACATCATGATAATTTGAATCTGTTGGATGACGATATTCATGGTGTGCAGGACTTATGGCTTAAAATCAAACAACATTTAACGCCTAAATCTGCATTATTCCGCCATGCTGTACGGATTGCCTTTGTATTTGCGGTGGGCTATAGCATCTCGCTATTGCCCTTTGCTAAAAATGGGTATTGGATATTACTCACCAGTTTATTTGTCTGCCAAATCAGTTATTTTGCAACCAAGAGCCGCTTAAAGTTACGAACTTTAGGAACGATTTTAGGAGTGGTTTTAGGGATTCCTATTCTCTACTTTGTACCCAACGTAGAAGGTCAGTTGGTCTTGACCATTATTTTTGGGGTGTGCTTTTTCTATTTACGCTCAAAAAAATATGCCATGGCAACGCTGATGGCTACCTTAGTGGTTTTATTGATCTTTAATTTAAAAGGTGCAGGTTATGCCATTATTTTACCTCGAATTATTGATACGATTTTAGGCTGTTTAATTGCCCTATTTGCCGTGAGTTTTATTTGGCCTGATTGGAACTTTCGCAACATTTCCAACAATATTCGTAAAAGCACACAAGCCACTTTGGATTATTTCGATGCAATTGTTGAGCAATATCAACACGGCAAAAACAACAGTGTTGATTATCGCAAGGCTCGTCGTTCGGCACATAATGCGCAAATTGAATTGTCGAGCATGATTTCAAGTTTAAGTACTGAACCCAACCCTCAACAGGATTTAATTCATCATGCTTTTCGCTATTTGGTCTATAGCCACAGTCAACTCAGCTATGTGTCTGCTTTGGGCAGCCATCGTCAGCACGTACATGATCAGCAGATTTTAGATTTAATGCTGTGGTGTAAACAAACACTGAACAATGTTTTACTCCACCATGTGTCTTTAGATGAAGCATCGATTCAACACAAGTTATTGGAAATTAAACAGTTGAGTGAGCAAGAAAATTTGTCTGATGATTTATTACTGGCTTTAAAACAAATCAGTTTGTTATTGGAAACCTTACCAGAGTTGTTAAGGTTGAAAACGATATTACTTGAACTAGAAATTAAGTAGTTCACAATCGGTTTTTATTTGGGTTTGTGGAGCATTCAGTTTCAGCAATTTTTATAATTTCGCCCAACTTTTCATCGAATTACGTTACACTCGCAACTCATTCTCATTTTTAAATAGTGACCATGAATATCAAATCTTTACGTATTGTTGGTTTTCTCGAAGGTATTTCCTTCCTTCTTCTCCTGTTTGTTGCTATGCCAATGAAATACATTTGGGGCAATCCTATTTTAGTCAAATATGTCGGCATGGGACACGGCGTACTTTTTATTGCATTTCTTGCTGTTTTATTTGTGGTGTGTGAAAAACAGAAATGGTCGATTAAAATGTTTATCCTCGGTCTAATTGCATCCATTTTGCCGTTTGGGCCATTTGTTTTTGATCATAAATTGAAGAAGTTTGCACAAAATTAAAATTCAATTTTGTCGCCTATAAAGTTTTATTTTTGAATATGATCGTGAAACAAAGGGAGATAAATATCTCCCTCTGTTTTAACAGCAAATATGCTATAGGAATGAAGCAAGCATCTAAAAACTTAGAACTCACCTCGTTCCTTTCTACCCAGCATAATTTTTTTCAAGGTTGCTCGTGGGAAGGTAAACCATAGAACAATCAGTGTTAAGCATGACAACGCATAAGCCCAAAGATGAAAATGCTCATACAACACACGAACCAACTCAATTACAAAGAAAAAAGTAAACATCATCAATACTGAAACAGCTGCGGCAACTGTGCCTTTCGATATTTCAGAAGACATCAATGCAAAACGGTACAGTACAGAAAAACTAATTCCTTCACCAAAACTGACTAAAGTCATCCCAAGAATGACACAGTGTAGAAAGTATTCTCGCCAAATCACACCTAAAAACACAATCAGCGTACCCAATAACATCAGTGGTAGACCGATCGACACGGTTTTACCTAAGGCATAGCGATCAATCACTTTGATGAGCACGATATTACCGACAATCAACCCACCTAAAACTGGAAATTGTGCCAATCCATATTGCACGCTGCTTAACCCTAATTCCTCTACTAACATCACAGGCGATAATGCAATCCATAGCATTAAAGGCATGGCGAGCATCGGTAAACCGAAAGTCATCCCAATAAAGGTCTTATTCTTAAAGACTTGTTTATAGTCATCCCAAATATAACTTAAAGGTTGTTTGGGAATACTCACTTTACGATCTGGCATTTTGGCTTTTAGCCCAAACCAACTGAGAAAAGCTAGAAATGCAATCCCAATAAAGCCCCAATGCCATGACACATGGTCGATGAGGAATGCCCCTAATACAGGCCCTAATAAGGGCGCAAGTAAGGAAATATTGGCCATCAGCGCCATGACTTTAATGGCATCACGCTCTTCAAAAGTTTCTTGAATTGCAGCATAACCAACAGCAGAAATCACCGATAAACCAAAGCCTTGTAAAAATCTTAAAGCCAAGAAGCTTTCAATGGTGTGTGTGAATAGAATCAATAAACAGGTGATGACAAAGAATGCTACGCCTGTTAATAGAACTTTTTTACGACCGAATCGGTCAGACAATGGGCCCATGAGCCATGCAACACACGCCCCTCCCAATAAATAGAAGGACATGGAAGACGGCGCCCAAACACTGCTTACACCAAAGTCTTTGGTAATCGCAAGCATGGCAGGTTGTACCAAGTCATTGCCGATATAAACTGAAAATTCGAACAATACCAAAGCTAATGGAAACATCAGCGTGGCACGACTGAGTGTCGTAGTCTGTTCTTTTTGCATTAAATTTTGCATTGTTTTCTACATATATTTTTTGGCTTGTTTGGCCGTCACTTAGGGTTATTGATCATTCATTTTATAAAATACCAATACACCCTGTTTTGGGAGATAAGCGACAGCCCAATGACAAGCACTGAGATTTTAAATAATAAGTTGTGGGATTTGCTTTGAAATAAAACGTTCAACACCGTATTCACAAGGTGTCTAAATCAATGAATAAAAAGCGATAATAAAACAATATTTGTGAGATTTTAAGTTCAGCAAAATACACCCATCTTGCTGATTGGCGAGATTCTAACAAAGTTTAATTACAAAGACGAGTAAGGATTTGCAAAGATCATAATATAAGCAAATTTAAACAAAAAGAACGATTTTACTTAATCAGATTCGACAGGCTGAATAAATTTTCCAGCCTTTAAATCCTCATAGGCTTGTAAAATTTCAGCATAAGTATTCATCACAAAGAAACCTTTGGCATTGATCGGCTCATTCAGTGGCGCAGCGCTCATGAATAAAAAATGACTTTCTCGAAGTGCTGTGATTTCAACTTGATCACCATGACTCGACATCACTGCAAGCGCTTGGTCATCGAGTTGTTCATCTTCAGGAGTAAATTGTAAACGTCCTGTGCGTAAGAAAATTAAAGTACTGTCAGCTTCTTTGGCAGGAAATACAGCGCTTTGCCCTGCTTTTAAATGAATATCTAACAGCAAAATTGGGCTATGCGTTTTAGCTGGTCCTATCTGTCCTGCATATTCACCTGCAATGACTCGAACAGAACCTACGTCATGTTCTAGCTGAACCGTTGGAATAGTCGCTTTTTTTAAGCTTTGATAACGGGCAGGCTTGAGTTTATCTTTTGCAGGTAAATTGACCCACAACTGTACAATTTCAAAAGCACCGCCTTGTTTAGAAAACTCCTCACTAAACAGTTCTTTATGCATCACACCTGATGCAGCCGTCATCCATTGCACATCACCTTCAGCAATGATGCCACCTCCGCCAGTAGAATCACGATGTTCCAATTCACCTTTAAACATCATCGTGACAGTTTCAAAACCTCGATGCGGATGCTCTGTCACACCTTTACGTAAGTTAGTCGGTTTTAAAATTCCTGGGCCTAAATGATCGAGCAGTAAAAAAGGTGAAACCGTATTTCCTAACTCATGATGTGAAAAAATGGTTTTTACAGGATGAAAATCCCCAACAGAAAACAATGTGTCATTTCGGTGGATAAAGGCGAGGGTTTTCATACTGAACTTATTCTCTTACTCAGAAAAATATTAACCATAAAAATGTTGTTTTAGGCTAAAACTATATTCTGTTAAATAACGCTGTAACTTTTCAATATCGTTGGTCGGTTGAATCGCTCGTAAATTTAAAGCTTCAATTTTATCATTCAATAATTTTAAAATCTTAGCTTGTTCAATTTCAGGCAATTGTGCTTTTTCTTTCTGTCGTTTTTTAATTTCTAAATAATCTTCTGCCCAATGTCGTAATGGATCATTGGCATTGATTTGTTCAAATAGCTGCGTAATCAGTAATTCAGGCATGATTTGCTGTGTTGCCAATTCTGCTGACATCAAACCACGAATCGAATAAAACACTTTTTTATAGGTAAAATTATCAGCGGTTTGCATGACATCCATACCGCCTTTCGCAAGTGATAAGTAATGATAATACAATGCTTTATAATCTATTCGTTCCAACAAACCATCTCTAAATTTTTCCCATTCAGGAAATTCATTTAAATAGACGATATGCGCACGAACCCATTCCAAAACAGTAGGATTGCTTTTCGCAAGTAATCCAAACATTTTATTCAAGTCAAAGGATACAAAGTCGAAATCACCATCCATGATTTCAATTAAATCACGGTGTTTTCGATAGTCATAATATTGTGCTTTTGAAGGTAGGTGAAAGCCACGTACATCGTAGTCGCTGTCTGGACTTGCCATACCCCATAAACGACTGCCACTTTCGATATAAAACAGTGGATGGTCATCTCGATCTTTAAATAAGTTTTGAATTTCTTGTTGAATGTTCATTGTGTTCACATTTTCGGTAAATCTTCTAGAGTTATAGCATTTTCCATTACAATTTTTGGATTTTCTTTAAATTTGAGCCATTTACTCTTCATCCAGTCTTCAACTTTATTTTTACCTAAAATTGCCAATAAATTGTTTAATAAGGCAAATTTTGCATTTTTATCAAAAAAATAAATCACTACTCGAACATTTCGATCTATATCATCATTTAAAGAAAATAAATCTTTAATATAGTCTTTATCTGAAACATCTAGTGAATGTCCCCAAATGCTAATATTCATTTCTGGATTTAACTCTGAACGCAATTTACTCAATGCATCTTTCTTGGCAGTAGAACTAAAGCCATTTGACGGCTGAAATTCACTGTCAGGTAAATCTTTTTTAATATCATAATTTTCATGACGTATTTTAGACTCTTTAATAAAATTATCTAAAAATAAATAATCCGTATCTTTGAAAAGTTTCTGATGATATTTAGTAAAACCATAGGCTTTTAAGTTTTTAAGCGAATTATCCTCTATGTCTGATATACCTAAAACAATATTTTGTTTATCGCCATGACTACCATGTAAAAATTCAATTTCAGCTTTTTTATGCTGATAAACTTTTTTGTAGGTATTGGTATAATTAAAAGAATAAATTATTTTAGGAAATATCCAATCATCAGCATCAATTTTAAATTGATTTTTAGATTCAAGCTGGCTTACAATCAATTCTAAATATTGATTAAAAATCTCAATAAATTCATCAAGTTGCCCATTTAAATAAGAAATATATTTTTCACTAGAAAAACCATACTCAGTTTTTCCTTTAACATAAAACCAGTTATCATTTATAAAACCTTTTCTACTATCAGCTATACTCCCAAAATCAGAATTTGCAACTTTTCCATAATCATTGTTTAGCTTGAATAAGCCCAATTTAATAAGTAGATCTATATCTAATTCTGAAATATAAATCTTTTCATCTTCTTTATCAGACGTTGTTTTTGTTAGGTTTCTAACTGTTGTATCTATTTTTCCATATTTCTCAAATTTTAAATGAATTTTCTTGATAACTTTAAAAGCCAAAGTTAGAGCATTTTCAATTTTTTGTTCAAAATCAATCCACGTTTTAACATCATTTACATGCTTTTTAAAATACTGATACCAACAATTCAGTTCTAAACGATATTGTAATTTGAGAACATCCTTTGCAGATAATTGTATTTGCTCAGTCAAATAAAATTCTTTAGTTTTTTCAATGAAGTTGGGATCTCGTGTTCTAGAAAATAACTCATCAAAATTCATCTGATAATTTGGTTCATTATGTTCTTTTCTTTTCTCAAACATTTTATCTAATTCAAAAATCCATTCATCAACTGTATGAATAGATAAATCATTTATTTTACCTCCTGTTTGCTTTTCTTCTATTGCCTTCATGACATCCATAAAATGGTCATACTTTGTCGGTAAATAATGTGAAAGATCAAATCCATTACCTACAATTAAAATATTCATTTATTGTTATTTCCCAAATAAAAAACGCACCAAGTATGATACGTTTTATGAAGCATTTTTCTTTATTTTTCAACTCAAAATCAAAGTTTGATCAAGGACACATTGCCTTCTGAAAAGCCTTGGTATTTTTACCACGTAAACATTGATATTCTTTTTGCGTATCGACACGCTTCCAATCATCATCAACCTTTTTAAAACTATATACGGTGCGAATCGACTTTACAGAATCATCCATTAAACCTGTTTCAGTCAACTTCACTTCTGCCACAGTCGGTGATTCAACATTATTAAAATACTGACGAATTTCTAAAGTAGACAAATCTTTGCGCAGATCACTACGCTCACTTAACACTTGAGCCAAAGGCGTTTCAGAACCACCACTCACTTTACTCACTAAATTCTGTGTCGTTGCACAACCTGACAATACTGCTACACATAAAGCAGAAGTTAAAATCAAACGATTCATTGTTATTATTCCCCTATAACAAGAAAAAGGTATTACACATATCATGCAATACCTTTTCGCTTTACACTATTGAAACTATGTTTCTATGACAGATTAAATTTTACAAATCAAACAATTTACCCGGGTTCATAATACCGTTTGGATCGAACACTTTTTTCAACGCTTTCATATATTCAATTTCTTCGGCAGTACGTGTGTATTCAAGATAAGGCTTTTTCGTCATGCCTACACCATGCTCGGCTGAAATCGAACCATCATATTTCTTCACAGTTTCAAATACATACTTATTTACAACCTGACATTTTGCAAAGAATTCATCTTTAGATAAATTTTCAGGTTTTAAAATATTTAAATGTAAATTACCGTCACCAATATGACCAAACCAGCAAATTTCAAAATCAGGATAGTTTTCAGCAACAATACTATCAATTTCTTTAATAAAAGCTGGAACGTGCGTGATCAATACTGAGATATCATTTTTATACGGTGTGAATGGAGCAATCGTTTCAGAAATATCTTCACGTAAACGCCATAAGCTCTGTACTTGCTCAAGACTTTGGCTCATCACACCATCAAGTACCCAGCCTTGCTCCATACAATGCTCGAAGATTTCCATCGCAGCATCAATGATTGGTTCATACGGCGCTTCAAATTCAAGCAATACATAGAACGGACATTCTGTTTCAAATGGACGTGGTACATGTCCACGAGCCAAGACTTTCTGCATTGCCAATTCACCAAAGAACTCAAATGCAGTCAGATCAATTTTACTTTGGAAAGCATGTAATACAGGCATAATCGCATCAAAATCAGGAACGCCCAAGACCAATACTTGTAAATCGTGCGGTTGACGTTCAAGCTTAATTTCAGCTTCAGTCACGAGACCTAATGTCCCTTCACCACCGATAAATAAATGTTGCAGCGCATAACCAGTCGCATTTTTAATCATGCCTTTGTTTAAACGCAGTACATCACCTTTACCTGTCACAACAGTCAGACCCAACACCCAGTTACGTGTCATGCCGTACTTAATGACTTTAATACCACCAGCATTGGTACCAATGTTGCCGCCCATTTGTGACGAACCAGAAGAGGCAAAATCGACTGGATAATACATGCCTTGTTCTTCGGCATAATTTTGTAGTTGCTCAGTCACTACACCTGCTTGAATACGTACCATACGGTCAGCAGGATAGAACTCTAAAATTTGATTCATTTTGTCGAAGCTAATGACAATTTCACCATCGGCAGCCACAGCACCCGCAGATAAACCTGTACGACCACCAGATGGGGTAATCGCCACATTAAACTGATTGGCAAGTTTCACAATCGCTTGTACTTGTTCAGTAGACGATGGAAAAACAATCACTGACGGATTTGGGTCGAAATGCTTAGTATGGTCTTTACCCCAATTTTCTAAGCTATCAGCATCGGTTTTAATGCGGTTTTCACCAACAATTTCCGTCAATTGGGTCAATAATTCAGGTGCTATCGTTACTGGAGCATTCATCGTTTTGCGGGCCTAGCAAGTAGAAAATAAGGTTGTGGTACTACAACATGCAAAATTTTAAATCAGTCAGTGAAAATTTTTCAGCATTTTTTCAATACCAAAATCATCAATAATCCTGATTTCAGCAGTATTTTACCGAGTTGATGGCGATGGATAAAGCATAGTTTTACATTGCGTGACCCATACGTCATATCCAAAGCATTATTCAAGCACTATAAAAATCAATAAATTAGCGATCTATTTGATTTATATATAATGCTTATCAGAAATCGTAGATAAAATATCCGCTTTACTATGACAAACGAAATATCTATAGAACAGTGTCTATGGTATCATACTGCGACTAAATTTGGCCTTTGTAGCGGAGCCGTAATGAGCCAACATCTTTCACTACCTAAAGATAAAATTCGTTTCTTGTTGTTAGAAGGCGTTCATCAAAACGCGATCGACACTCTAAATGCTGCTGGATATACCAATATCGATTCCCGTAAAACTGCGCTTGAGGGTGAAGCGTTGAAAGAAGCGGTTAAAGATGCGCACTTCATTGGTATTCGTTCCCGTACACAATTAACTGAAGAAATCTTTGAAGCTGCGAATAAATTGATCGCAGTGGGTTGTTTCTGTATCGGGACAAACCAAGTGAATTTAAATGCAGCGATGATTCGTGGTATTCCTGTATTTAACGCACCTTACTCAAATACGCGTTCAGTTGCTGAACTTGTACTTGCTGAAGCTATTCTTTTACTTCGTGGCGTACCTGCTAAATCTGCTTCTACTCACCGTGGTGGTTGGAACAAATCTGCTGTAGGTTCGTTTGAAACACGTGGTAAAACGCTAGGTATCGTGGGTTATGGCTCAATCGGTTCTCAACTTTCAGTTTTAGCTGAAAGCTTGGGTATGCACGTCATTTATTATGATGCAGTAACTAAATTACCGATGGGTAATGCACGTCAAGTCGGTTCTTTAGATGAACTTCTTGCCAATGCTGATGTTGTAAGTTTACACGTTCCAGATGTTCCTTCTACGCGTAATTTCTTCACTAAAGAACAATTTGCGAAAATGAAAGAAGGTTCAATCTTCATCAATGCTGCACGTGGTACATGTGTGATCATTGAAGACCTTGCTGATGCGATCAAATCTGGTCACATCGCGGGTGCTGCGGTTGACGTATTCCCGAAAGAACCTAAAGCCAATGGTGAAGAATTTGTTTCTGCACTTCGTGGTTTAGACAACGTGATCTTAACGCCTCACGTGGGTGGTTCTACCATGGAAGCGCAAGCCAACATTGGTTTAGAAGTTGCTGAGAAATTCGTTGCTTACTCAGATAAAGGCATGACTTTATCTGCTGTAAACTTCCCTGAAATCGCACTTCCATTGACTGAAGGTAAACATCGTTTACTTCACATTCATAAAAACGTGCCAGGTGTTCTTTCTAAGATCAACAACTTGTTCGCTGAACATGGCATCAACATTTCTGGTCAGTCTTTAATGACCAAAGGCGATGTTGGCTATTTAGTGATGGATGTTGATGCAACTGCATCTAAAGAAGCACTTGATACGCTTAGCGATGTTGAAGGTACAATCCGCGTTCGTGTATTGTTCTAAGCATTTCTGATTTGAAAAACCACAGGCATATGCCTGTGGTTTTTTATTGGGTTTAACAATATAGTCAGCTTCCTTCAAATATCATATTTTTCAGTTAAATTAGAACTTGTTAATAAATAATCGATTTAAACATCTTCACCCGTGCTCCTATATAAAACAATGTAGAGTCTAAAGCTGAACGGCATCAAAATCACATGACTTTTCACTAAAATTGTTTTATAAAATAAAGTCCATTGCCAATATTTTTCTACAAGTCCTTACTCTAAATTGCTGAAAGAATGCCAAATTTAAAAGTTGCACCTCATCTTCAAGCTTTAATTTTACTTTTCATTGCGATGATCAGTATCCAGAGTAGCGGTGCGCTTGCCAAAACCCTCTTTGATCATTTTCCTGTATTGACCATTTCCGCTATGCGTCTTTTACTAGGTTCATTGATTTTGGCTGTTATTTTCAAAATTTGGCAGGCCAATTTTAAACAAGTGAGATGGGCAGCGATTATCAGTTATGGCATCGCTTTAGCTGGAATGAATGTCCTATTTTATTTATCGATTAAACGTCTACCTTTGGGTATTGCTGTTTCTTTTGAATTTATTGGCCCATTAAGTGTTGCACTGTATCATGCACGGCAAAAGTTTGATTTTGTTTGGGTTGGATTGGCAATTTTAGGATTGGTTTTGCTGTTCCCTTTCGATCAGGCTGCTCATCGATTAGACCCGATAGGCATTGCCTTAGCATTGGGAGCTGGTGCATGTTGGGCGTTGTATATTATTGCAGGACAAAAGCCTTCAGGAATCTCTGGTAATCATACAGTCTGTTTAGGTATGTTTGTTGGTATGTTGTGCTTAATGCCAATTGCTTTATTTACAGGAATGCCTGCAAGTGTTTTCCAACCTTCCAATTTTATCTATTTTGTTGCTTTAGCCATTTTAGCCAGTGCATTACCTTTTTCTTTGGAAATGATTGCGTTAAGAAATTTAACTGCTTTGAGCTTTGGTACGCTGATGAGTTTAGAGCCTGCGGTTGCTGCATTTTCAGGATTCATTTTCTTGAATGAACAATTGTTATGGACTCAATGGCTCGCTTTAGCCACGATTATTAGTGCTTCAATTGGCTGTACCATCACCGTACAAAAGGCAAAAAAATAAATCCCTCAGTCTTTTATCAACTCAGGGCTTTATTTCTAAAAATAATCATTTAACAATCAATTCAATCACTACAGTTCAATAGAAGCAGCTTCGATATGTTGATTTTGCTTCGCCATATTTAAATATTTCTCGGCAATCTCTCGGTCTTTTTTGACACCGATCCCTTCATTGTAGATTTTAAATAATTCAAAAGCTGCATCAATATCACCTAAATCTGCTGCACTTTTGTAGTATTCAAGGCTCTGTTGTAAGTCTAAAGCGACACCTTCACCTGCTTTAAAAATTTCAGCTAAAAGAAAATAAGCTTTCGCATTATTTAAATCTTTTGCCTGATTTAGCCAAAATAAAGTGCCTTCAATATTTTGCTGCTGTCGCTCATGTGTCGCCATACAAAGTATTGCTTGCTCATGACCATTCTGTGCTGCGGATTTCAACAATGAAATATGTTTTTCATGCTCTAAGGGTAACTGCATAGAAACTTCAAATTGTGCAGCGGGATCTCCCGATTCAGCTTGTTTCAATAAAGCTTGATCTATTCGTTCTAAATTCATCATCATTAACCACCCTACTTACATCTTTTAAAATTTAATTTGTGCGATGCGTCTATCATTTATTATCTTCATCATAGCGTAGAATTTTCAATCTCCAAGTAAATATTTTATCTTTCGATATAAACTTTAGAAATAGTCACTTTATTATCGACTAATGATAAAATCCCCCAAGAATCCTACACTTTTATATTTATGCAGAACTCTCATCTCACTGCTGTACTCTTCATGGTTTTATCCATGGTTGCGTATCAGATTAGTGCATCATTTGCTAAACAACTTTTTGAAGTTTTAGATCCACTTACAGTCGTTACCTTGAGATTATGTTTCGCCTCTATTCTCATTATTTTAATGTTTAGATCATGGAGAATCATTAAGCGTCTGCCTTATTTAAAATGGAAAGATTTATTATTTTATAGTGGCTCAGTATGTCTAATGAATGTCTTGTTCTATGCATCCTTAGGTAAGTTACCGCAAGGTATCGCAGTAGGATTAGAGTTTCTTGGCCCGCTTACATTGGCATTATTCTCGATTAAGCAAAAAAGTGATTACATTTGGGTTTTGCTTGCCATCATTGGTGTTGCACTAATGGTGCCTTGGCAAGATGCAACTGCGCATAATTTTTCATATATAGGTGCAGCCTTTGCATTAGGTGCAGGGATTTGTTGGGCAATTTATATTTACTATGGGCAAAGAGTGGTTCGCCAAAATATTGGTATGCATGCGCTCAGTATTGCGATCGTATTATCAGCACTGGTCATGTTACCCATCAGTGCAGTACACAATCCTGAAGCCTTACTCAAAACTGAATATTGGGGTAAAGCCTTACTGATTGCGTTATTAGCCACTGCAATTCCCTACGCGCTCGATTTAATGGCTTTAAAACGTTTAAGTAAGCTCAGTTATGGAACACTTTCAAGCTTATCTCCAGCCTTAGGAGCGATTGCAGGTTTCTTTTTATTAAAAGAACAGATTAGCCTGTGGCAGTGCATCGCTTTAGTCTGCATTATGCTGGCATCTATTGGTGTGACGTTGAGATCAAAACAAGATCCTCATGATTTATAAGCGATAATTTCCCATCATTTATAATCTTAAATTTCTCAGATACTCAATACATAAAAAGATGGGGCACTCCATCTTTTTAACCGTCCGTTATTCAAAAATGTAAAATTTATTGGGATTAATCTATAAGCGCATCTTTGTTTTTTGCCTTATATTTTTTATATTCAGCCAGATACTTTTTCGCAAGTGTTAGCTTTTGATTTTCATCAAAAATTTTACCTGCTTGTTGAAAAAAGTGATTTTCCTCTTGTTGTAAATGTTGATGCACTGTTTCAAATAGTCGCTTTGCAAGTACTAACCAACGAGAATGGCTAAAATCAGTTTCAGTTAATGATTTCAGTATGTCATCCATTGCACGATGTTCAGAAAGCGCATGGCGCGTAATATTTAAGCCTGAATCCGTCATCATCAATGGAATATAAAAGTAACGATCTTCTGCAACAGCATGTGCAAATAATTCATTTTTAAGTAGTGTAAATATCTCACGACGCTCAGAACTATCACCTGATGTTTCAACCAATTTTTCAGATAAATCTCGCTGAATTTGGTGACTCACTTTTAATGCTTCAAAAATATCCATTCGAATCCCTCTATTATTATACTTACATCCTTTAGTTCAATAAAATTGACTCAGTAGACATAGCATAATAAAAGAGTGATAAAATAAACATTATTATTAAATGCAATTTTTTGTATCGAAAACTTAGCCGTAAAACAAACTAGCTCATAAACATTTGATATGCCAAACGACAAATCAAAATGCTCACTAAAATTAAAAATAGAATACGAATAAAGCCACTGCCATATTTCAATGCCATTTTCACCCCAAGCAATGAACCACATACATTGGCAACAGCCATCATTAAACCAAGTTGAAATAAAACATGCCCCGTTGGAATAAAGAAACTTAGAGCTGCAAAGTTGGTCATAAAATTACCGATTTTAGACAATGCTGATGCATGTAAAAAATCAACTTTTAAATAACGGATAAAGTAGAAAATAAAGAAGCTACCTGTACCTGGTCCAAAAATTCCATCATAAAAACCTATGGCTAAACCACCAACACCTGCGATGAGTAGCATTTTATTGGTGATTTCTTGCTGAAAATGCACTTGTCCAAATTGCTTTTTAAAAAAAGTATAAATCGCAATCACGATCAACATGAATAGTACAAATGGACGTAAAATTTCTTGTGGAATCAACGATACACAAGCAGCTCCACCAAAAGAGCTAATGAATGCAGTTACTGCAATAACCGCTAAAAGTTTCCATTGGATTTTAACTTGACGTAAATAAGAAAATGCCGCCGAGGCTGTACCACAAATTGAAGCTAGTTTATTGGTACCAAAAACTGTTGCAGTTGGATAATGTGGTAGTGCCCCCATCAAAGCTGGAATTTGTATTAATCCTCCGCCCCCGACTGCCGCATCAATTGCACCTGCACAAAAAGCGAAAAAAATAAGACTAATAACAATTTCCAGTTCCATACAACTTACTCAAATTAGAGATTTAACACACGCTTAGGGACTAAACGCTTTCTATCGGTGATTTCAGCCAAACCTAGGCATTTTTCACCATCGAAGACTAAAACCTCAGCATCAGCCTCATGCTCAATATTGCTTTCCATACCACGGCTAAAATATTCTGCACGCCCTTCAGGTGCTTGGACTTTAGTAAAATGATCGATTGGTGCATAAACGGGGAGCAATAATGCTTCGCGTTCTTGCTCAGTCAAACTCTCAAGATACTCAATGGTATAACTTGGATTTAGCTCGAAATGACCTGTTTGAATTCGATGTAAATAAGTTAAATGTCCATACGTTCCGAGTGCTTGAGCGATATCTTCACCTAAAACACGAATATAAGTGCCTTTAGAGCAAGTGATATCTAGAGTAATGCTATTTTCTGAAAATTCGATTAACTGAATGGCGTAAATATGTAGTGGCCGCGCTTCTCGTTCAATTTCAATCCCTTGACGTGCCAACTCATACAAAGGACGACCTTCTTTCTTCAATGCAGAATACATCGGTGGAATTTGTTGAAGATCACCTTTAAATTGTTCTAATACATTGTGAATAATGTCTTCTGTTAGCACAGGAACTGCTTGTTCTAACAACACTTCACCTTCAACATCACCCGTGGTTGTACTGTGCCCAAGTTGAATAGTCGTGAGATAACGCTTCTCTGAATCAAGCAAATAGTGTGAAAACTTAGTCGCTTCACCTAGACAAATTGGTAATAAACCTGAGGCGAGCGGATCTAATGCCCCAGTATGTCCTGCTTTTTGTGCTCGAAATAACCAACGCACTTTTTGCAAAGCTGCATTTGAACTGATTCCTAAAGGTTTATTCAATAAAAAAACGCCACTAATATGACGACGTTGTATTTTTGACGATTGAGCAGACATATTGAATATAATCAGAACAGTGTTTGCTTATTCTAACAAATCCATTTACCTATTTTTACAAATTTCTGCTATGCAAAATAAATATTTATGGCAGATTATTTTTTAATCAAAAAAATAATAGAAATCAAAGGACTTACATGCAAAAAGCACGTAAAAATATGCTATGGATTGCATTTTTACTCATTATTGTGATTGTTTTCACTTTTATCCTTTGGGTAAAACCGCAAAACTCATCCAATAATGATCCGCAAACATCTGCAAAAACATTCACCAAGCAAGAGGCGGGGCAAATTATGCCTGCAACTCTTTCAAACATACAAGCACAGTCCTTTTCGAGCAGAAGCCAGCAAGATACGCAAATCAATTGTCAGATTCGTGTAGATGATTCAAATCATTTAATGGTCAATGAGCAAACCAAAGACTGTTTTGAATATTTTATTACCCAATATGGCGAAAAAAGTATTGATCAAATTAAGACTGATTTTCTAACTTATCTCAAAGCCAGTTATAAAGAACCTGTACTATCACAACTCAGCGATTTATGGTCACGTTATGTAGATTATCGGAGTAAGTTAGGCGATTTACAGTCTCCTACAGCAGATAAAGACAGTACTCAATATTATCAACAGATTGTAAATAATACGCAGAGTCTAAGAAAAAAATTCTTTTCAGATTATGAAATTCAGGGATTATTCGGCACACAAGATATTTACGATCAATACACGCTTGATCGCATGGATATCATGAATGATAAAAATTTGTCTGCAACTGAAAAGGCTGAAAAATTAAAGCAATTATTTAATCAACTTCCTGAGGATTGGAAAGAAAATTTACAACAAATTTCTCAACTTGAAGATTTAAGAAAACTTACCTCGGAAATTAAAGCACGAGGTGGTTCAACTGAAGAATTACGTCAAATGCGTACCAATTTAGTCGGTGCTGAAGCCACTCAACGTCTTGAGACACTTGATGTACAACGTAGCGACTGGAAAAGCAAAGTTAATCAATACTTAGCTGAACGTGACACGATCATGAATAGTTCAATGAACGACATTGCAAAACAAAACGCGGTATCACAATTAAAATCGCAGCAGTTTAATAACCAACAAGACCAAATACGATTACAAACATTTGAAAAAGTTCATGACGAAGGAGGAAAACTACCATTTGCCGATTAGGGATGACTATGCCCTAAGCTGATTCATCGACAATCAACATTTTTTCAGGATGAAATATAAATGTTAAAAAACAAGAAATACGCGCTTGCATGTTCTATGTTAGCTCTTTGTGGGGCGGTAGGCATTAGTTCTGCACATGCTGGCGTACAGCGTGTTACCGCTTCAGCTCAGTCTGACTATGCAAAAACCAAATATCCAATCTTATTTACACATGGAATGTTTGGGTTTAGCCGTTTAGGTGTTGCTGCATTTGGACTAGATTATTGGTATCAAATTTTACCTGATTTAGCCCGTAATGGTTCAACGGTATTTGCTGCTCAAATTTCACCACTTGAGTCTACTGAAGTTCGGGGAGAACAGCTACTCACTCAAGTTGAAGAAGTCATGGCTTTAACAGGCAAAACTAAAGTCAATTTGATTGGTCATAGCCACGGTGGGCCAACCATACGTTATATAGAAGTGGTTAAACCTCAATATGTCGCATCTTTAACAGGTGTCGGTGCAACATTTAGAGGATCAAAAGTTGCCGATGATCTATTAGCAAATAGAGGAGGAGCTCAATTTCTAAGTATTGCAACAAATTATATTGTTGGCCCTATTATTGCCTTTTCTCAAGGAAATTCAGGACTTAAAAGTAATTTGAATGCATCACTCAAATCCATTAGTGAACAAGGTTCGAGTGAATTCAATCAACGCTACCCAACTCCTGCACTCGCCAGTAGTTGTAATCAAAGCGGTGCAACTTCCCGCAATGGCGTTTACTATTATTCATGGACTGGAACTTCGCAAGTCACGAATATATTAGATGTTGTTGATACTGCTATTGCAGTTTTAGGACCAATTTCTTATGGTAGTTTGGATAATGATGGTCTAGTTCCACGTTGTAATACGCATTTTGGTAAAGTTATTCGTGATAACTATGGTTGGAATCATCTCGATGAAGTCAATCAAGTATTAGGAATTCGAGGCTTATTTTCAACAGATCCTGTTTCTGTTTATCGCCAACATGCCAATCGTTTAAAACTTCAAGGTTTATAAAGTTCTTTATAAAACCACACAGCCAAATATTGTGATAAACAATATTTGGCACTCTAAAATCCGATCAAATACCAACCACCCATCCGTTCCATTTAGATTTTTATTTAGTTTTTCTATACGATATTTTTGACAATAAAAAATAAGAGCGCTTGCAGAAGTAAACTTTCTGATGCAATTCAATCAATAGAATGAAAGGAATCAAAAAGAATATGTTGTTTGATCTCAAACAATGCAAAGCCTTTATTGTTCAATTAAAATAAATAATGTGAGAATTTCTATGAAAAAAGGACTATTTTTCATCAATGTTATTGGGTTAATGACAATAGCACACTCTACTTTTGCGGTGAATGTACCGCAACAAGTTACTTCATCCAATATCATTTCTGACTATGCAAAAACTCAATATCCTATTGCTTTTGTACATGGCATGTTTGGTTTTGAACGCTTAGGCTTTGACTCATTTGGTATGGATTATTTCTATCAAGTTTTACCTGATCTCGCTCGTCATGGTGCGACAACCTTTGCTACACAGGTTTCTCCTATCGAGTCCTCTGAAATCCGTGGAGAACAACTAATTGGACAGGTTGAAGAAATTATGGCCATTACAGGAAAAGCCAAAGTCAACTTGATTGGACATAGTCACGCTGGATCGACAATCCGTTATGTTGAAGCCATTAAACCAGAATACATTGCTTCTCTAACAGGTGTTGGTGCAACTTTTAGAGGATCAAGAATTGGAGATATGACACTGGAGAATCCTATTTCCAATCCAATTTCGAGTCTTATTGCTGATTATCTAATTGGACCAATATTGACATGGGCATCGCATAATCCATACACGACCATAAACATGCATCGAGGACTTGTGTCCGTCAGTGAAGCAGGTTCTGCTGTCTTTAATGCAACCTACCCAACACCAGCACTCGCAGATGCTTGTGATCAAACTGGTGCTTACTCGAACCAAGGCAGATATTATTATTCTTGGACAGGTACATCTCAAGTCACCAATGTACTAGATGTCATCGATATGGGCGTTTCCACACTTGCACCTATCGCATATGGTAATTTAGATAATGATGGTGTTGCCCCACGTTGTAGCACCCATTTTGGCAAAGTCATTCGAGATGATTACAAATTAACTCATCTTGATGAAACAAATCTAGTTTTAGGGCTGCGTGATGTATTCGCTCCTGACCCAGTGTCACTCTATCGTCAGCATGCCAATCGACTTAAATTACAAGGTTTATAATTTTATTTAGACATAAAAAATGCGCCAATCGGCGCATTTTTTGCTTTAAAACAAAGTTTAAATTAACCTTGTTTACGAGCTGGTAACTTTTCACGAATACGTGCAGCTTTACCTGACAATTCACGTAGGTAATAAAGTTTAGCACGACGAACGTCACCACGACGTTTCACTTCGATTTTAGCAACAACTGGTGAATGTGTTTGGAAAACACGTTCAACACCAACACCGCTAGAAATTTTACGAACAGTGAAAGCAGAGTTCAAACCGCGGTTTTTCTTCGCGATTACAACACCTTCAAATGCTTGAAGACGTTCACGATCACCCTCTTTTACTTTTACCTGAACGATAACTGTATCACCAGGTGCAAAAGCAGGAATGTCTTGTTTTAACTGTGCATTTTCAACAGCTTGAACTAAAGGATGTTTACCACTCATTGTGGGAATCTCCAATATTGCGGTTCAGAAGAGGTCTGGATTCCGCTGGGGATAGAGGCTAAGCGCATATCAACCCGATTATATTTCTCTCTATGCTTGACCACTTCAATGCATAAAAAGCTGAATAGAAGTACTTAAAACGTTGTTTAAATACCAACTCGAAGCAATGCTTCTCGTTTTGTGCTCAGGCAAACATTCATTATATATATTTACCCTTGCTTATCTTTTAGCCATTTTTTTTGCTGCTTCGTCAACTCAACTTTTTCAACCAACTCAGGTCGGCGTTCTAAAGTGCGTTGATAACGCTGAAAAAACCGCCATTTTTCAATATTTGCATGATGCCCTGATTTTAATATTTCAGGCACATCCAAACCCTCAAAATGATCTGGCTTGGTATATTGCGGGCAATCTAAAAGACCATCCACAAATGAGTCTTGTATTGCTGATTGTTCATCAGACATTGTATTCGGTAAACGTCGAATAATACTGTCCAATAAAACCATCGCAGGTAACTCTCCACCTGATAACACGTAATCCCCTATTGACCATTCTTGATCAATATATTTTTGGATCAAACGTTCATCAACACCTTCATAACGTCCACACAATACAATTAATCCGTCATATTCAACAAATTGTTGCACTGCTGTTTCGTTTAAAGTCTTTCCTTGGGGTGACATATACACCACAGGAACATGAACTGCACCTGCTTGCTTTGCAAGCTCTTTAGCACGGTGAATTGCTTTTGCCAAAGGCTCAGCCATCATCACCATACCAGGACCACCACCAAATGGACGTTCATCCACTCTTTTGTAATTGCCCTCTGCAAACTCACGTGGGTTTATACAATGAACTTGTATAAGCTCACGTTTTGCTGCACGTCCGCTAATTCCGTACGCTGTAATCGCTTCAAACATTTCAGGAAAAAGCGTAATGACTGCAAAAAACATCGCAGACTCCTCTATTTTCCTGCTGCGTTCATCCTTAAAGGATTAATAATCTACGCCCCAATTCACGTAGATACGACCAGCTTCGAGATCAACACGTTGTACTACATCTTTATGCCATGGAATCATTCGCTCTTCGCTATCAATGCTTTCTGGTGTTGCATGAACAACCATCACATCATTAGCGCCTGTTTCAAACAATTCATGGATTTTACCGAGATTAATTTCTTGCTCTTCGTCATTCAGACCTAACACTGTTAAGCCTTTTAAATCTGACCAATAATACTCGTCCACGCCTGCTTGAGGCAGTTGCGATTTTGAAATCCAAACATTTGCACCCACTAAGTTATCCGCTGCGGTACGATCACTCACACCTTTCAACGAAACAACTAAGCCTTTGCCATGCGGTTTCCAACGTTTCACATCTATAATTTGCCAACCTGCTTTGGTTTCTATATACCAAGGCAGGTAGTCAAAAATATTGCTCATAGGTTCTGTATTGGAATAGACCCAGAGCCACCCATTTAATCCATATGCTGAACGTAGCTGTCCAATCTGAATACGATCTTCGGGCACATTCTGTGCTGGTGTCATGGGCTTACTGCCTAATTAAAAATTTAATTATGCAGTAGCAGCAGCTTTCTTAGCTTGAGCAGCTAAAGAAGCAACGCGATCAGACGGTTGAGCGCCTTGAGCGATCCAATGAGCAAAACGGTCAGCATCTAAACGAAGTTTTTCTGCTTTACCTTGAGCTGTAGGGTTAAAGAAACCAATACGTTCGATGAAACGACCGTCACGTGCATTACGGCTATCAGTTACGATTACTTGATAGAACGGACGTTTTTTAGCACCACCGCGTGCTAGGCGAATTACAACCATGATAGAACCTTATAGTTTTTACGGATTATCCCTGTACCGACCATCGGAACATTTCAAACCCCTTTCATAGAGGGCAACATTTTACGTTATCTTTACAATGAAAGAAAGCTTAAAATTTATTTATCCACATTTTTGAATTTATTTTATTTACCGTCCCAGTTTGAGGTGGCTGTTGGGGTGCATGCCGTTGTTGTTTTCGTCCAGCATTTTTGGCCTTGGCTATCTAAAATTACATTTCCATTAGATGATTGAATAGTGGATGATTTAGGTTCTGCTGTTAATACCCATGTTTGGGCAGTTCCTGTCAATTTTATTGTGTATACAGCATTAGAGGTCGGATAATCTTTATTTACATCATTATTATCTAACTTTGCATTTGTATAATTATGATTAATGACATAATAACTTTGTAAACGTTGAGCTATATTCATCATTTCACTTTGTACATCTGCACGATTAGTACGAATTTTATACTGAGTATATGATGGATAGGCGATTGCCGCAAGAATTGCAATAATAGCCACAACAATCATCAATTCTATCAAGGTAAAGCCTTTGATACTTTTCATCACCACGATTCACCATTACTGCCGCAATTGAGATAATTAGTCACAATATTTTTAGTTTTAGTCATACACCGAACTCCAGCACTTGTTAGTAACAAATCATAGTTTCGTGGTTGCTTCGGCTCTCCATCACTTCCCTTAACACGCTCTAAAGCAATAATCCACGTTAAACCATTAACTCCTGCTGAATCAGATGTTTCCTTACCATCGGAACCATTTATAACCGTCAGGGGTTTATGCGCACTCCCAGCATCTACTAAAGTTAAGATATATTTTGATGTCGAAACTGTTGATCCAACAGGTAAAAGTAACTGACCCGTTGTACTGTTATAATAGCTATCAGTAGCAACTACCCCATTAGTATCCGTATTGGTATAACTATATAAGGTACTCGCATCAAACCCCTTATAACTAAAGTTTTTTGCTTTAAATCGCTCTAGCTCTGAAGCAATACGTAAAGCTTCTTGTTTTGCTGTGGCAAGATCTTTACGTTCCATATATTGCGCATAACTTGGAATAGCAATAGCGGCAAATATTGCCACTATCACAACGACTACCATCAATTCAATAAGAGTAAAGCCTTTTTGATTATCCATGACTTTTCCTTTTATCTAGTCTCATACCAACGCAATTGTCTTAATTTTGCTGCTGTACTAAATTTCTGACATTCTGGTAAATTGGGTGTTGCTGTGCAATTAAAATTATCAGGTCGTTTAATAATCAAACCTGTATTATCAGGATTATTATCAAAACTCTGTCCTAAACCTGTTCCTAAAATACCAGCTCCTATTTTAACATTATTTGGAACATCTGTTAGTTTTGTATTAAAAGGACATTTACCTGTAGGTAAGCAGAATTGATAAATATAAGAGTCACCTTTTACCCCAGCACCACAAGTACCACCTATACCAACACCATCGCGATGATAAACATTTACATAAAGCATACTGTCTAAGGCATATAGTTCATTCATTCCCTTATAGGCCCCAGCAGTGTTTGAATAAGTGTACTTCCATCCATTGTTATCTGATAGAGTGACACCTGTTGCAATATTTGTATTTAACGAAGCAAGAGCTACATTTTGCGTTACCAAAGTCGGTGCGGGTGATGAAGCATACAAATTTGCTTTAGCTACGTCTTTATCATATACCACGTATACTCCATCTAAAGCACTCACACTTGAACCTGCTTGGTTAGTTCCAGATGCCCCAACAAGTGGAGAACTACGATTACCAGAGCTAAAAGCCACAGCAGCAACGTAACCATTACTACCATCATGAATAGAAAAACTTGGCATTTCATAAAAACGAGGACTTGTACCACCGCTCGCATGTTGCGAAAATAATCGTACCACACGTGTCGCAAAACTTGATTTTGCAGTGATATTATTATTTAAATCTACACGGAAAGCTTGTCCACCTAAATCACCAAAATAAAGATGATCAACCAAACCATCATTATCACGGTCAATAGCATTGATCTGGCTAGCAACACTATATTTCATATTAATTGTGTTTGCACTAGCATCTGTAAAAGCTTCCGCCCCTTTTTCAGCAGTTGCATTGGCACCAGCCCACCAAAGTAAAGCACCTGTATCTGCATCAAACATATAAACACCAGCACCACTACCGGTAGTTGTATTTTGATCATAATTTGCATTTTCATAACCAGTGTCATAACCACCACCAACAAACATCACCAGTTTTTTTTCACCGCCAAATTTAACATAGGCGAGTGTTGGTTTAGACCAGCTTTGTCCCATATAGCTTAGAGCTGTCACATTCACTGTGCTATCAGACTTATAGATCTTCGAGTTTGCTGGGTCGATATGAAATTTTAAACTTGGGTTATCTAAATCAGATAAATTCAGTGCATAGTAACTTTTACCACCCATACGTAAACCACCGTAAACCCACTGTAAGCCTTTAAGTGCTAAATCTGTATTCGTACTACCATCACTAGTTCGCCCAGAGTCATTTACAGTCAATGTTCCATCTGCCTTAGAAACATATTGTGTATACGCTGTCCATGGTGCATCTATTCCGTAGAACAAGTTGTTTTTACCAAGTGTACTACTCGTTTCAGATAAAAAAGCATTCTTCTGATTTTGCATCATTTCATTTGGCGCAAAAGCGAAAACCTCTTTACCAGCATCATTCACATCTGTAGCACTTTTTCTTGCACGAACGACATGCAATAAACCTTGTGTACTACCAAATAATAAGAAGTCTTCCCGATCTGTTGTATCTAATACACCTGTTGCACTAACCGTAATTTTACCACTTTGAGTAAGTAATATTGGCGTTGAATGCATCACCGCACCAACTTGACGTAGTTCTGATTTTCCTGCAAGGCCCGCTAAGGTAATTCCAGTTTCAGTTGCACCCACATTATAACCAAGCAAGTTAAGCCAATAGTTTTTTTCAGGATCATTTACAAACAAAGCCGAACTACCTGTACCAAATAAGGCTTCAATATTTACTTTCTTCAATGAGTTGGCTTCTTGAGAAGTATATGGCGCAGATGAACCTGTTATTTCACGATTGGTAAATATAGTACGATTTGCAAGCTCAGTATTAGCTTTCAATCCCAGAGGCAATTGCCCTTTCATACCATCAGTCCAAATACCTTTGGCTGCAGAATCTAATGATCCATCGTCTTTAATTAAACGTAACGTTTTAGCCTCATTATAAAGCTGTCCATTATAAATATGATATTTATTCAGATTACCTACCCATAATTGAGTAGAATCCTGTGGTTTTGGTGTAAAAGAAGCGTAATAACCATAAGGTTGTATACGTAACGGATTTAAAGCGTCCTGAGGTAAAGTTGGAGATCCTGTTGCAACAGGATCAAACTCAGGTTTTACGTCGTCTAAAAACTTAACAACACTCTGTACAACATCGTCAGTAGATTGTGCAGAATAAAACCCGCCCTCACCATACCCACCTACACTTGTTGGTAAATCAGGGTGAGCTTTAGCTCCCCAATTACAAGCATTTTTTGCATCAACATCTGCTATAAGTGAACAGTTATAGTAATCTCGTATTTCATTTGTACGCTGCCCATTGTTATTAATATAATTTAAACGACGAATAATCCTGTCTGCTTCTAGTTTTTCAGCGTCTGCAATTCGATCCACATTAAAATTAGAACCAAAACCAACAACAGCTGTTTTTATTTCCAAGCCTAAAGGATTTCGGTTTGCAGCAGTAGGCGATGCTTTTTGATTTCGTAAAGCTTTGGCAAATTCACCCACTGCAGACATACTATTATTGGCCTGAGAGCCTTCTGGTAGTACTCCTACTGTAGGAATAGTAAAGCTTGAACCATTTGATCCCAATGCAGCCTTCATTAGAGGCACAGGTACAGGCGAACTATTCGGCTCACCATCTGTTAAAAAATAAATGCCTTGACCATTACATTGCGTACTTGATGTAGATAATGGTGTTTGATAATTTACTGCAGTTGCAGAGCTTCCTATTTTACTAGCATTTATCGATTTTAAAAATCCGCTGAAACCAAGACTAGCAGCTGTAGAAGTATTACTTTGTACTAAGCAAATTCTTGATGGGGACCAACCCAATGAACATTGTTGTGTATTCCAACCTACTGAACCAGTGATTACACCAGCTCCTGTATTGTATGAATTGCAAGAAAATCCAGACCAACTATTACATTTAGCAAATAATACCCGCCCCCATCCATCGGTGCTATAACTTACATATTCTTCCCGCATCCCTGTAACATTTGCAGTAGTATTTGTTCCCAATATATAAGCAGCTACTTCGGCATAAGCGTTAGCCGTTGGCGTTCCGCCCGAACCTCGCAAATCAGCAACAGCTGCTTTAATAGCACTACGCTGCGTATCTGATAATAATGCTGCCGGAACAAGTATTTTCCCACTTGACCCATCTGCACTGGTATATACATTATCATTACCACTTTGCGAAGAAAATTGCCCCACTCCAATTGCAACCGTATTAGAATCAATTTGATTACTATTCATTAGAGTAAAAATCGCATCTTTTAGTTGCGTCAAACGATCATAAGACTTTTGTTTAGGTTTTTCATTTTTATAATAATATCGAGGATCACTACTACTAGTATTATCAAAACTATCATCTGGGCTTGGATTACTGATCGAGGTTACACAGTCCGCCTGACTTGTAGAACCAGATGCACCACAACCAAACCAAGAACGATTTCCACTTGAACCTGTACGCTTATAATAATAAATTCGCTGGGAAACAGAGTTTGGAATATCAACTGCACAATAATAACGTGTATAAGATGGCGTTGTTCCAGAAGGCTCATTTCCAGCAGTATAGCTCGCATTTTTATCAAGATTACAAGCAGATGCTCCCACTACAGGTTCACTCATACTTCCAGAAGTATCGAGCATCATAGTAATGGTCGTTTTCCCAGAAGTTGGGTTGGAATATATTTCTATATCACTTGCTTGTACAGACACGCTATGGCAGATAGATAAAGTCATCGCCATCGATACCGCAGCTGAAAGTACATTTTTTTGATTTAACTGTTTCATCTCTAAATCCTCTTTCTCTACGATATCAATTTCGGTTGGCCACCAACCGTATAATCTGAATGCTGCATATTATAAGGAATTCCCAAACCATCAAAACAAGCTCCAACAGCAGATGCACGCTGTTTAAAACAGGCTTCAATTTGTGTTTTTGTCGCACTTGAGAAACTTGGTAATACTGAAATTACAGTTGCACCGATATTATTCGTTGTCATTGGAACATTACTTTGTCCAAGACTTGTTCCTTTTGGTGCAGTACTAAACGGTGCAGTGGGTGTCGTGTTTTTAGTCAAATAAACTTGTGATAGCACCGCAGAGCGCCCCATTGCAAATTGGTCTGCTTTGCAAAATCCATCTATTCCAATTTTTGTAGTCGTATTGCTCGCAGTAATAGCACTTGCTTTAGACAAAGCAAAAAATGAACTTTGCGTAGCACGATAACAAAATACCAATTCATCTTCAGCATTGGCAGATGAGTTAAAATAAGCAAACATCCCATCTAACGCCAACTGTCTTGCGATCTGATCTGGATTTTCTATATTGAACAAAGCTGAATCCGAGTTACCTAAGAGTAAAGCATTAACCTGACTATTGGTTGCGATTTTTAACCCCAAAATTCCCGTTTTAACTGCGATCGTACCAAGTAAAGTAATGATTACCAAAATGATCAAAACCACAATCAGAGTTGCACCTTGTTGTTGTTTCATTACGATGCTCCCAATGTATTACGAATTGCAACGACTTGATTGACAGCCTGCCGTAAATACCGTTTATTCATGACTGCATCACCCGATAAGGTGACATTTGCACCTGCAACTTCAAACGTAGTTTGAGTATTTAAATTTGCGTTTGAGCCAATTGTTCCTGTAGAGCGTGAAAGAATACCCACATCGATAGATACAACATTTAAATAACTTTTCGAACAGGTGTCCTCTACAATTGGTGTTGCACATGCAGCGCGAATAGTATCCATTGCAGCGATATATTCATTTACTGTCATATAACGTAAATTACCTGTTGGATTTTTAACACCTAAACGCACTTTAAAAGCATCGACTCGTTGCATCAATTGCTGAGCGTCAGTATTTAAACCAACCATTCCAGCAGCATCATAGGACGCTGCATCACAATATAAAGAATAGGCTGTTGGTTCACCAGTTACTTGCTGCGGAGTTTGCGCTAGATAATAGCGTTGTACGATTACTTTTGATGAAGCAGAGGTAACTTCCTCTCCTTCACAGTTAATAATACTACTTACAGCAGGGACATATTGAATGGTTAAGCGATCACTTTTCCCTGACGTATTATCAGTATCTTTAGCTTGCAAAGTAACCAATTGCTCCTCTAAATCAGCAATGGTACGCAATGCATCGGGTAAGTTCTCTTTCTTAAATACAATGCCCGAACCTGTTATTACAGAGTTAACTCTCTGTGATGATATGGTGTTTAAATTAGCGTGACGCAAATCGTGTGTGACTAAAGATAGTCCAAAATTAGCATTTTGTTGCAACTCACTCATCCCTAGCTGCAATCCTAAAGAACGTTGACTCCCAAAAAAAACAGACAAACCAGCAGCAGCAATCAACAATCCTAATACTAATGCAACCATTAATTCCAATAGGGTAAACCC
The DNA here is from genome assembly GCF_002233755.1 of Acinetobacter piscicola. GTDB lineage: Bacteria > Pseudomonadota > Gammaproteobacteria > Pseudomonadales > Moraxellaceae > Acinetobacter > Acinetobacter piscicola. The sequence continues at coordinate 74,699 of NZ_NIFO01000011.1, forward strand.
CGAAATATGATTTCGCCTTATATTATTAGAATATCGGAACTTTTTATTCATGGGGTAAGTTTTAACTTCCATAGTTATACACCTCCATGATGATACACTTAGCATTAACTACATAAGCTGCACCATTAGTACAATCTGCGCTAGTTGTACCATTTGTTGCTGTTGTACCTTCCCATGCAACATAAACACATTTACGAACCAAAGTAGAACCTTGACAATTAAGAACATTCATACTCATACCTAAGTTAGTGGCGTGAGTTCTTACTTGAGCATAATCATATTGTGCCATTTGTTGTGGTGTACAAAATGTACTATCGCAAGTCGTTGGCGGATTAGTTACATTCTTATAATCATCTAAACCCGATCGATTCATCCTCATCCTCTCCGCCAAATCTCGAGCGATATTTGTTGCCTGAACATTCAAACCAGCTTCATTACTTGCTGTAACAGCCCTAATTTGCAGTGCAACAAAGCCCAATATAGCAATACAGAGAAGTACCAAAGCAACCAATACTTCTACAAGTCCAACCCCTTTTTGAGTATTCATCATTTTTAATTATCCCTTATTCTCAAGTCGGACAACTTGTAGCCATTTTGTTATACAACACCGTTCCACCTTTTTGTACATATACATAAGCTTTCAAGGCTGCATCATTATTATGTTTAAACACAAAGCACTGTCCATTATTTGTGACTGTAGTCTGCCCTAAACGATTAAAAGTGACACTCGTATCACCACTTAATTTTGTCACATAAACGGATGACCATCTTTTGTAAAATACAGCAACACTATTATCTAACGCTAAAACTCTTGGGCTTTGTTTAAAAATCGCTTCCGATCGCGTCTCCGCCAAAATATCTACAAAATCACGTGTATCACTTGTCAACTGCATTTTTCGAATTGTTTGCGTAAAAGAAGGCGCTGCCATCATTGCTATAATCGCCAAAACAGCTATTGTCACCATCAACTCAATTAAGGTGAATCCTCGATTATTTCGCATCGCAACTCCATAGCAACAAAACTTTACCCTATTTAAAATCATAGACCAATTCATTACAAAACCAATACAAGTTGGATAAATGGCATAAAAAAGCAGATAACTGAAAAATTCAGTTATCTGCTTAAAAAAATTAGATTAAATTTAAGCTTGCGTGACTTGTATTCGCAACTCTTTCGGTAAGCTAAATGTAATATTCTCTTCACGCCCATTGAGTTCATGTGGTGCTGTTGCCCCCCAATCTTGTAGGCGTTGAATGACTTGTTTAATGAGAATTTCAGGAGCTGATGCACCCGCGGTCACTCCTATTTTATCGGTAGCTTTAAACCACTCTTGTTGAAGCTCATCCGCATTATCTACAAGGTATGCATGCTTCCCCATACGCTCAGCGAGTTCACGCAAACGGTTTGAGTTAGAAGAATTTGGAGAACCTACAACTAAAACCACATCACACTGTTCTGCCAAATCTCGAACCGCATCTTGACGATTTTGTGTCGCATAACAAATATCATCTTTCCTCGGCCCTTGGATTTGAGGAAATTTTGCGCGTAAAGCATCAATGACTTTTGCTGTATCGTCTATAGACAGTGTCGTTTGCGTTACAAAAGCAACTTTTTCAGGATGATTTACAGTTAAAGAAGCTACATCTTCTTCATCTTCAACTAAATAAATTTCACCACCACTTTTTTTATCGTATTGACCCATTGTCCCTTCGACTTCTGGGTGTCCTTCATGACCGATCAGAATTGCTTCCGTTCCCTCTCGCGCATATTTAGTCACTTCGATATGAACTTTAGTGACCAAAGGACATGTTGCATCAAAAACTTTTAAGCCACGGCGTTCTGCTTCTTGTTGTACCGCTTTTGAAACACCATGTGCGCTAAAAATAACAATATTATCGTCAGGCACTTCATCAAGTTCATCGACAAAAATCGCACCACGTTGACGTAAGTCATCCACCACAAATTTGTTATGTACCACTTCATGACGGACATAAATAGGTGGGTTAAAACATTCAAGTGCACGATTGACGATGGCAATTGCACGATCTACACCTGCACAAAATCCACGTGGATTGGCCAATACAATTTCCATAGAACCCTCAATACTCACTTAAATGCTTGGATAATTTTAATCGATAGAACACAAACAAATAATAAAAACCGTTAAAAACTGTTTTGTTTGTGTGCCGTCTACTCTAAAATAGAGAAGATATTTTATCATATCAGGAAAAATATCATGTCGGGTCTATTGTTTGTCGTTTCTGCGGCATCGGGAACAGGCAAAACATCTCTCGTTAAAGCGCTACTTGAACGTGTCAGTAATTTGCATGTTTCAGTTTCTCATACGACTCGTGGTCAACGACCTGGCGAACTCGACGGTGTGCATTATCATTTTACTTCAAAAGAAAACTTTCTTGATCAAGTGAATCAAGGTGGTTTTATTGAATATGCTGAAGTTTTTGGTAATTATTACGGTACTGCTCAAACTACAGTAAAAGATCAATTAGCAAAAGGTCACGATGTACTTTTAGAAATTGATTGGCAAGGTGCGGAACAAGTTCGTAAGATTTTTCCTGAATCTAAACAAATCTTTATTCTCCCTCCAACACAGTTTGACTTACGTCAACGTTTGTCTAATCGTGGCACGGATTCTGTTGAAGTGATTGAACATCGCTTAAGCTGTGCTGTTGCTGATATGCAGCAATATGTTAATTTTGAATATATTATTATTAATGATGACTTCAATAAGGCATTGCACGATTTAGAGTCTGTAATTAACGCCAATCGTTTAAAAATTCAGCAACAAGCAAATCGTCATCAAGTATTGATTGAAAAGTTAATCACACCACAATCTTGAGTTAGCTGTCGATTAAAACTTGAGTCTATCGTGAAAGCATTTTATACTCCGCAGTCTATTTAAAAAATTTGTATTCAAACGAGAATTCTTATGGCACGCGTAACCGTTGAAGATTGTTTAGACCATGTAGACAACCGCTTTGAGCTTGTACTAGTGGCAAGCAAACGCGCGCGTCAATTGGCACGTCAAGGTATTGAGCCTACTGTTGAGTGGGACAATGACAAGCCAACTGTTGTTGCATTACGTGAAATTGCGATTGGTCATGTGACTAAAGATATATTGAAACAACGTGATCAAGATTATCAAACATCGAGTCTTGATCTTGCTCTTTCTGCAAACAATCTCAATCTTGATGGTTTTTCTTTCCAATAAGTTAAACCTTCTTAAAAAGCCTAGTTTTTATACTAGGCTTTTTTATTGCAAATTTATCGTAAATAATTTTGCCAACACATCGACAAAATCCTAAATATTTGTTAAAAAAAATAGATATTTTTTATTTCTAGAAATTGACAAGTGACTCAATATGCTTTTCATTAAAGGATTGGGGAAAATCGTTCAAATTCGCAATTAATGATAGGTGTTTTATGCCAGGCCAAGAGGTCAGTCAAGCCAAGCAGCAGCTCAATATGATTATCGACGCTTATTTAAAACTGAGCGATGTCGAGCGGGTTCTTGCAGCTTGTGATTATGCTGATATTGCGCACGATGGTATTACCCGTAAAAGCGGTGAACCTTATATTCTTCATCCCATTGCTGTGAGTTGTATTTTGGCGCATATGCGTATGGATGCTGAAACGCTCATGGCTGCACTATTGCATGATGTGATCGAGGATACCGATTTCACCAAAGAAGATATTGTTGAAAAATTTGGTCGAACCGTTGCCGAATTGGTTGATGGTGTGACGAAGCTGAGCCATTCAAGCGATAAAGAATATAATAAAGCAGCCTCATTTCGTAAAATCTTACAAGCAACGCTGCAAGATCCACGTGTGATTATCATCAAGCTTGCTGATCGTTATCACAATATGACGACACTAGATGCATTGCGTCCAGACAAACGCGCACGTATCGCCCAAGAAACCTTTGATATTTTTGTTCCTATGGCCCGTTTAGTTGGTATGAACGAAATGGCGGATAATTTAGAGCATCTATGTTATCAAAATCTTGATCTCGATATGTATAACGATGTTCAAGAATCCTTACTTAAAACCAAACCTGAACGATGCAAATACCAATCGATTTGGGAACAAAACCTCGTTGATTTATTAAATAATTATAATATTTTAGGTCGTATTAAGAAGAAGAATAATAATATTGAACTTTTGCGACACTTTGTAAAAAATGAAATTGATCTACAAGAATTAACGCATAGTCATGCTTTTGAAATTATTTTACAAAGCATTGCCGATTGCGACCGTTTTGTAGATGCTTTACGCGAAAATTTCCAAGTATTGTCTTATGAAGACCATATTCGCCGACCATTACCTGGTGGTAATCAGTCTTTAATGATTAAACTTAAAGGCGAGCGTACAACGTTATCATTAACCATACAAACCGAACTGATGCGTAAAGCGGCTCGTTTTGGCGTGGTTTTAGGTGAAAATGCACCACAAGCTTGTCGTTCTGCGATTCAGGCTTCGATGAAGAATTTAGATATTCTTGTGGGTGGTGAATGTGCAAAAACTACATTTAATGATTTGCTTGATTATTTGCATCAAGAAAAGATCTGGGTGTATACCCCACATGGTCAACTACATGAACTTCCACAAGGTGCAACAGCTGTTGATTTCGCCTATTCAGCCAGTTTATTTCTAGGTAATCATGCTGTAGGTGCTAAAATTAACAATGAAATCAAACCACTTTCCACACCATTAGTCAGTGGTCAAGTGATTGAAATTATTACCGATGTATTGGCAACACCAAATCCTGATTGGTTAAGTTTCATCAACACCCAAAAAGCTCGTCGTGCCATTCAAAATATTTTGCGAGATCAAGATTTAGAAGAACAACGTTTAGTTGGGCAACAAGCTTTGAATCGCGCACTCAAACTTTTTAATCGCTCTGTCAAAGACTTATCAGAAGCTGATTGGATCGATTTATTGCAATGGCGTCATATTCAAGACAGAAATGCTTTATTTGAACAGATTGCAGTTGGTGATTTATTACCTCAACTGGTTGCCAATCACTTGTTTGCACAGTCGCAGCCTACAGATCACACTGTTTCTGAACGCTTGATTCAAGGTACAGAAGGCGTTGATGTTAAATATGCACATTGTTGCAACCCTGTGTTTGGTGATCAAATTCAAGGGCATTTATCTCGTCGAGGCCTCATTGTTCATCGTGAGCGTTGCCACAACTTGATCCATGAGCAACACCTGCATCCTGAAAACATCATGTCTCTACAATGGACATCCGAGCAAGAAGAAGATATTAACTTCAATGCTTATTTAAGTATTGACCTTGTATTGAATGATGAACAAATCTCCGAATTGATTTATTTATGTCGTAAGGCTAAAACTGGGGTCGAATCTGTACGCTCCCATGAAAGTAAAACTTACGTCAATATCGTGGTGAATAACCGTAAACAGATTGCTCAAATCATTCGCGAGTTACGTATGCAATTCGGCTTCCCTCGAATTGAGCGTTTGCTAATGCCTATCGTGATTAATGACAACATCAAAGCCAAAGCATGTTAATCACGCTGACTGATCAGTTTAATCGATGTCGCTTTCAAGTATCCGCTTCATCCATTATGATGAAATGAGTTGAAATCAAGGAGAAATCAATGTCCCGCCAAGTGATCCACACTGAGAATGCCCCTGCTGCAATTGGTACCTATTCACAAGCTATTTTAGTCGGTAACACTTTATATCTTTCAGGGCAAATTGGCTTAGATCCTTATAGCATGGAACTTGTAGAGGGCATTGAAGCACAGATTCGTCGTGTTTTTGACAATATCAAAGCAGTTTGTGAAGCCGCTGGTGGTTCATTGGCCGATATTGCAAAATTGAATATTTTCCTTACAGACCTTTCACACTTCCAATTGGTCAATCAAATTATGGGTGAATATTTCGCACAACCTTATCCAGCTCGCGCTGCTTTAGGTGTTGCTGCTTTACCCAAAAATGCTTTGGTTGAAATGGATGGTATTGTGATCATTGATCAATAACATTTTAAAGAAATAAGACAAACAATTGATTTTTAATGTGTTTAAAAATCAACCAAAAATACTACCGATCAGGTGGTATTTTTTTATTCAAAAACTCAATAAAGATAAACCTCTTTTTAAATGAATTTTATTGACAAATGGTAATAATTATCAATAATACTAGTTATCGCATTTAACTTTGTGGTTTACTCTCATGTACGTTTGTTTGTGTCGTGGTATTACAGATCAAGATATTAAAGATGCTGTGGCTAATGGTGCAGAAAGCTATCGTGAAATTCGTGACCTTTTAGATTTAGGCACTTGCTGTGGGCGTTGTGCACCAGAAGCAAAAAGTATTATCAATGAAGAATTGGCAGAAATAGCTGCACGCATTTCCATTGCCGCATAACATTTATAGATTCCCTCCAAATAATCATAATAAGTTTTTCATGATCTTCGGGTCATATTCCTCCCCCGCTTCGACTCAAAGCGGGTTTATTTTTAGTTAAAATTGAACATTATTAAAAATATACCGATTGTTTTTGATTGCGATTTTCATTTGCTGTTCCATAAATCACTCGAAACTATTGATAAAGTTGATTAAGATAACAACATGGATTGCCTTAAGCTTTTTAAGGCACACAACTGAATGGAGCTTTGACCATGAAAGGCAATCGAGACGTTATTAACCAACTCAATCAAGTGTTGTATCACCACTTGACTGCAATCAATCAATATTTCCTTCATTCACGCATGTTTAATGATTGGGGAATTGAACAGCTCGGTTCAGCTGAATATAAAGAATCGATCCGTCAAATGAAGCATGCCGATAAAATTATTGAACGTATTTTATTTTTAGAAGGCTTGCCAAACCTACAACACCTTGGAAAGCTTTATATTGGTCAGCATACCATTGAAGTTTTAAACTGTGATGTGCGGAAAGTGAAAGAGAATATTGAAGCACTCAAAGCAGCTGTTGATTTGGCTGAAAAAAGTTTAGATTACGTCACTCGCGATTTAGTTCAAGAAATTCTTGAAAAAGAAGAAGAATACTGGGATTGGACAACCACTCAACTTGACCTAACCGAAAGTGTTGGGATTGAAAATTACATTCAAAGCCAATTGTAATTTTAGATTCTTGGTACTCCCTCCTTTATCAAAGGAGGGTTGGGGAGGATTTAAAAAGGCTTAACTAATCAGCATTATCCATAAATTTGGGGATTTTTATGACCAATTTGCAATTATTTTACTGCTGAAACAGCCAATAAATCCTGATAAGAACTTTCTTGACCATGTAATGTTTTAAGAATCCATAACTGATGTTCAGCTTCAGCCTTCTTACCATTAAATGCTAAAACTTGTGCATACTTATAAATATCGTATCTAGAGGCAAGATTTGCCACCATTCGACCAATATGATCAAGCTGCTGATCAGATACTTTGCTATGTGGATTAAAACCAATCCACCACACGCGCTCTTTAAACTGTGTGAGCAAGAAAATATCCTGATTCATCACTCGCTGTTGCGCTTCAGTTAACGGTATTTTCTTATTGATAAAGACACTTTGCTGACGATATAGAACATAGTCACGATAAACAACTCCAATCAAAACAAAGCCAATTACCACAATGCTAACGACTATTGTTGATTTAAGTTTAATTGTAGGTAAATATGAATATTGTGCTTGAACAATACCGAGAATAAAGCCAAGTGGTAGCAAGAAATAAGCATAATGAATTGGGTATTCCAATAAAGCATGAATCAGAATGGCACACACCATCAAACTTGCAGCAATTGAAACTGGTTCTTTGACACCGCGATTCAACCAAAATAACCAACACACTACATAAAGAATGATCATAGTACCGATTGGAATGCCATTCCAAATCAATAAATCTAGAACTACGTTATGCGCTGTCTTATACCACTCATGTGAAGGATACAAATCAAAAGCAGCAATTTGCGCCATCCCTGTTTGATTCCACCCATAACCAAACCAGGGCTGTTGTGTGATTGCTACAAGCGCTTGATTCCACATATCTAAACGCAGATAACCCGATGATGCTCTTTGCACAACTGTCGCTGTTTGAGTAATGTCTTGTGCGGTGAATGATGCGAGCCACTGATTAAACATAGGTAAGTAGGCAATCAATGCAATAAACACACCGACCCAAGCCAATAACTTCGCAAAGCCAAAACGCTTGTTTTGACCGAATTGCTTAATGGTTAAATAAACAAGGGTGAATATACACACCACCCATGCTGTACGTGATTGGGTCAATGCGATAGTCAACAGAAAAATAAATGTGGCTGGAATTAAAACCATACTTGGCAATATTTTCTTTTCATAGAAATATAAGCAAGCAAATAGCCCCATACAGATAAAGGTAGCTAGATTATTGGGTTGTGCAAAATTTGCATATACCCGATTTTCACGCAAACGATTCATGAACAAACTAAAATAATCACTAAATCCTAACCACTGGCAGATTGCAATAACACTTGAAAGACTTGCCCCAAAAAATATTACGAGACAGAATATTTTAAAGACCTGCTCTCTTTGCCCTTTCTCACCCACTGCTAAGTTATAGCCCGCCACGACCATTAACCAAAACATGGTGATGTAAGCCGTACACAATAAAGCATTACTAAAATAAAGAATTTCGCCAAATCCCCATTGAACTAAGGGAATGGTCAATAAAGGTAGAGCCAATAGTTGTGGTTTGGGTATTTTAATGTCTTTATTAATAAATGTTGAAAGTAATACCAAAGCTGAGAGAAAAGTCAGCACTTCGCTACCAAAAGTTGTCCATGGCATTTTATGGATCGGGAGAAGCCATGCGAGTAGAAGTAAAATAGCTGAAAGAATATAAAGAATGGCTTTCATAAATAAAAAGACAAAGAAAAACTGAGCGTATTATAACTTGTACTCTTTATTTAATAAAAAAATATTAAGGATAATTACAATAGATAAATCACCTTAAAGCCCCATTATAATATTTTCCCAATGTATCAAGTGATGTTTTTTCAAAAACAAAATTTCCCTGATTATTAATTTTTCCATCCGCATTATAAACAAGATTACCCACCTCATCACTGCCGACGAAATTAATATTCACTTTACCTGCAACACCCGTCAACTGTACTGAGTTAATTGCATAATAAGGTTGTGGAAGTCTTGTTCCAGCAAAACCTGACTCCTGTAGATCCACTAAAGAATCACACATATAACCCAATTCAGCATTAGTTAACATACAAGTCCTTATTGCATTCTTTACTGATTCAATTTCAGCAATATTAGCAATCCACTTGGTGCGAATTTGGTAATTTTGATAAGCAGGAATTGCAATTGCAGCAAGAATACCAATAATCACAACAACAATCATTAACTCAATCAAAGTAAAGCCTTTTACATTCATCCCCGTACTCCTGATATCCAAATAAATCGTAAATTCTAGTTATTTTTATTAAAAAAAAAGTGGCTATCGCCACTTTTTTAAATATATGTTTAAATTAACGCTTAGCACCTTTCATATATTTATCTAAAGTATCAGTACTAGTCTTAGTACATTCAAAGTTACCGCCAGCATTTACAGTACAATCCGCATTAAATACTAAAGCTTTAACTTCAGAAGTACCAGTAAAAGTCACATTTACTTTACCAGGCGTACCAGGAGCACCAGCAGCACCAGCAGCAGGAGCTGTACCTGTTAAAGCAACTACACCTGCAGCATAAGAAGGTGTTGGTAATGCAGTACCTGGGAAATCATATGCCTGTAATTCAGCCAAACTATCGCATTTTGTACCATCAGTTGCTTGATCATTTAAGCAAGTTTTAATTGCAGTCTTCACACCTTCAACGTCAGCAACGTTAGAAGCCCACTTTGTACGCACTGTATAATCCTGATACGCAGGAATCGCAATCGCAGCCAAAATACCGATAATCGCAACAACGATCATTAATTCAATAAGTGTAAAACCTTTTTGAACTGATTTCATAACATTTCTCCAATGTTTTAAAAATTTTTATAGCTTTAACAAGCAAATTTATTTGACTGCTTCGTGTGGAAAAAACAAGCAATCATTCGATAACAATTTCATTCTAATTGGAATGTAACGCTTTACAAGATTTTTTTTATTTCTTATTTTTTTTCGTAATTTCTCGTAAAAAAGTGACATTTCTTGTCACTTTTTCCGTGATCTAGTTAAAAATTATTGGATTATTTGTTAATTCATTCACTGTATCAGCTCGATGCTGACTGTTTTGGTCATTATAGAATAAATTCAATATCTTACCAATTTCCAGCACACCATTTTCAAGTGCAAGACGATATTTTTTACTTTTCAATTCAGTGGTAATTTGATCACAAATCTGCTGCCATATCTGCTGTGTCGTTGCTTGATTAATTCCACGATCTATCACAATTTCAACAGTTTGCTCACATAAGTTTAGATATAACAACACCCCACTATTATATTCTGTATCCCACACACCCAATTCTGCGAAAAGCTGTTGCGCTCTTAAACGTGTATTTTGTCGGTAGGCTTGATGACTCGGAATATGTCCTTCAATCACCACTTGTATCTCACCAACATGCCCCTGCTCAGCTTGTTTAACCATTTGTGCGATGGCTTGCTGGTCTTGTTTTGAGAAATAACGTTTAGATGCAGGCATATAAAGAAAGTGTTTTAACCAGCGTTTAAAACTCGGTTGCATCTGTTCCTGTAATTTAGGTTCAGTCAAAATTTCTGTTGTTTCAGTTTTCGTTACCATGAGCCTGATGCACCTCCACCGCCAAAACCTCCGCCACCACCACTATAACCACCACCGCCTCCAAAACCGCCACCACTGCTTCCTCCTCCACGCCTACCACCAGATAAAAACATTTGAAAAATCAGTTGTGCAAAAGAGGTTATCAGTAAGAAGAATATTCCAAAACCTAAAGCCAAGCTCATCACAATGCCTGAACCATAGATGAGTCCTGCTGCAAAAGCAGTCACACCAGCCACAGAAGCACTTAAACGATTCCCAATGATAAATGAAGAAAATATTCCAATAATCAGGATAATCATCGCTGTAGTAAAGGTTCGATCTTTTGCTTCTTGTTCTTGAGCAGCTTGAACTTGACGCTCTTTTAATTCGTCTGCCGCTTGTTTGGCAATTTCAGGATCAAGATTGAGAATACGCTCAATTTCATTGACACCTGATTGTAAACCTTGTGCATATTGTCCTTGCTTAAAATAAGGTGTGATTTGATTGCGGATAATACGACTTACAATAATGTCAGGAAGTACACCTTCTAAGCCATAGCCTGTTGCAATATGAATTTTATGATCATTCACTGCAACTGCGATCAATAAACCATTATCTTGCTTCGCTGAGCCCAATTTCCATTGCTCAGCAACACGCATAGTAAAATCAAAAATATCTTCTTGCCCAGTTGTCGGCACAATAATAATACCGACTTGTGCTTTACCTTGACGGTAAATATCTCGAATCTGCTGGTCTAAATTTTGTTTTTCCGCTGCCGAAAGTATATTGGCTTGATCTACAACAGGTTGATTTAAAGTTGGAATATTTCGAGTTGTTTGCCCATCTGCCATATCATTGCTGACTTGGGGTAGATTTTGAGAATTCGCTGATTGATTTGTATTATTCGTAGTCTGCTGTGGTGTAGGGTTAATTGCGTTTGGACCAAGGACATTGGGTAAATTTGTATTTGGAGCAACTTTACCTAATACGACAACATCCTGCGCTTCTTGTTCATCTGTTGCCGTTGCAATTTCAGCCCAAGCAATTGACTGAAAAGAAAAAATCAGCACAAAAAGCACAAAGAACCTTGTACTTTTTTTCTTAAATTCTGAATTTCCCCACCATTCAATCATACATTACCCTTATTTTAATTATTCACAGTCATTAACGTTCTACTTAAGCAAAGCAGAACGTTATAAAAGTTTAACAAGCTATTAATTAAAATTAACTGTTGGTGCTTTTGATGCACCTGCTTCAGCACTAAAGTTTGGTTTTGCTTTCATACCAATCACTTTAGCCGTCATCACCTGAGGGAACTGACGTACATAAGTATTATAATCCTGAACCGATTCCACATAGCGAGTACGCGCAGTACTTATACGGTTTTCCGTTCCTTCTAACTGCACTTGTAAATCACGGAATTGTTCATTGGCTTTTAAATCAGGATAATTTTCGGTAACAGCCAATAAGCGAGACAATGCACCTGTCATTTGTGACTGGGCTTCTTGGTATTTTTTAAATAATTCAGGATCATTTAACACTTCTTTATCAACTTTCAAACCCGCAACATTGGCACGTGCTTCAGTCACTTCAGTCAATACTTTTTCTTCATGGGTTGCATAACCTTTAACCACATTAACAAGGTTAGGTACCAAGTCAGCACGACGTTGATATTGGTTTTCAACTTCTGACCATGCAGCAGTCACCGATTCGTCTTTGGCTTGTAAAGTATTATAACCACAACCTGAAAATACCAATGTGCTCGTCAGTGTGAGCGCCAGTAAGCCTTTTTTCATTGCATTAATCATTTATTTTTCCTCAAAGATATTTATTTGTATTTGTTGATTTATCTGCATTCTATACAGTTTTATTCAAAGTTTTGTTTAATTTCTGCTATTTCAGTCACAAATTTAGATTTTAGGCCTATCAATCATAGTACAACATGTTTTTAAATATGTATCTCGTTGAAATGATTATCCTAGATTTTTTGAGAATATAATTTTATAAATCAATTGGATAAATATTTATTAAAATATAAATCACGTACTAATTCCCCCCTACTCAATATAATTTTAACTTCATTATTCTTTTTGATGAAAATAAGTTCTTAGATAAAATTAGCATTAAAAATACAAAAAGCCACCCGAAGGTGGCTCATTTTAGATCAAGTGATCATTCTTCATCTTTTTTTGCTTCATCAGTTTCAGGCAAATCCTTGACTGCTTCTGCAATTAAACCAAACATATAGTTACCGTAAGCATTGGTTTTATCATAATGGAAACGCAAACGTGGCGTTACACGTGTTTTAATGCGACGGCCAAGTTCGTGGCGCAAGAAACCTGATGCTTTATTTAAAACATCCAAAGTTTCTTTATTCGCAGCCTCACTTTGCTCATCACCTAATTCACGCCCCATAACAGTGACATAAACTTCAGCATAACCTAAGTCTGGACTAACTTTTACCGCAGAGATGGTTACGAGGCCACCTAAGCGTGGATCTTTCAGCTCTTGACGAATCAGTTCAGACAACTCACGTTGCACTGTATCCGCCATGCGCTTAAGACGTTGACTACCCGCCATTAAAGACTCCGTTTAATCAACTGAACATCATAAACTTCGATTTTGTCGAGTGCTTTGATGTCTTTGTAACCTTTAACTGCAAGACCACATTCCATACCTGCACGAACTTCTTCAACCACTTCTTTATAGCGACGAAGAGACTCAAGCTCGCCTTGGAATACAACCACGTCTTCACGAAGTACACGAATTGGTTTATTACGATGTAATACACCTTCAAGTACCATACAGCCTGCGGCTGCACCAAATTTACTTGAATGGAATACTTCACGTACTTGTGCAACACCAAGAATGGTTTCACGGTGCTCAGGTGCAAGTTTACCGCTCATCGCTGCTTTAACATCATCAATCAATTGATAAATAATGCTGTAGTAACGAATGTCGATACCATCTGCATCTGCTTTTTGACGCGCAGTGCTGTCAGCACGTACGTTAAAGCCTAGAAGTACAGCTTCTGAAGATTCAGCCAGTGTCACGTCAGATTCAGTGATTGCACCTACACCCGAACCAATAACACGTACTTTAACTTCATCCGTCGCAAGCTCAGCAAGTGCAACATGTAAAGCTTCCAAAGTACCACGTACATCTGTTTTCAATACTACGTTGACAATAGGCACATCTTTCTTGCCCATAGACGCCATAATATTTTCAAGACGCATTGCACTTTGACGCTCAAGACGTTTTTGACGTTCACGATCCATACGTGCATCGGCAACTTCACGTGCTTTCTTCTCATCATTTACAACAAGAACTTCATCACCCGCCATTGGCGCTTCTGGAAGACCTAAAATTTCCACTGGAATTGAAGGGCCTGCCGATTTAATACGATTACCGTTTTCATCTACCATCGCACGTACACGACCATAAGATGCACCAGCAAGGACTAAATCACCAACATTCAACGTACCGTTTTGAACAAGAATAGACGTTACCGCACCACGGCTATTGTCTACACGTGCTTCAATAACAACACCTTGTGCAGCACCTTCTTCAGATGCTTTCAACTCTAACAATTCTGCTTGAATTAGAATCAGGTCAAGAAGTTCATCAATACCTTGGCCAGAGTGTGCTGAAACCATTGCTACTGGTACATCACCGCCCCATTGTTCAGGTACGATTTGCTTGGTTGTTAATTCATTCAATACGCGATCTGGATCAGCAGATTCTTTATCCATTTTGTTGATAGCAACAATAATTGGCGTACCTGCAGCACGTGCATGGTCAATTGCTTCCGCAGTTTGTGGCATGACACCATCATCTGCTGCAACAACAAGAACCACGATATCAGTTGCTTTTGCACCACGAGAACGCATCGCAGTAAATGCGGCATGTCCTGGTGTATCTAAGAAAGTAATAATGCCTTTCTCAGTTTCAACGTGGTAAGCACCAATATGCTGTGTGATACCGCCTGCTTCGCCTTGAGCTACTTTAGCACGACGAATGCGGTCAAGAAGCGATGTTTTACCATGGTCAACGTGACCCATGATTGTAACCACTGGCGCACGTGTTGTTTGTGCTCCACGCGCTTCTTCAGCTGCTTCAAGTAAGTTATCTTCAGCTTGAGTATCAGATACACGAACTGGGTTATGACCCATTTCTTCAACAACAAGTGCTGCAATATCTTGCTCAATCGCTTGGTTCTGAGTAACCAATTCGCCCATTTTCATGAGTGATTTAATAACTTCACGTACTTTAATCGCCATTTTCGCCGCTAAATCAGCAACAACAATGGTTTCACCAATTTCAACATCATAAACTTGTTTTTTAACTGGTTTTTCAAAGCCATGCTTGTTTGCTTGGCTGGTTTTTAAACCACGTTTATGATGATTTGAGCTAAAGCTTTGCTCTTCTTGACCACGACGACCGCCTTTCTTCGGTGCACGCGTACTTGTCGTATTCGTACCACGTTTAATTTCACGGTCTTCTTTTGCAAATGAATCTTCATAAGCTTGACCAACAAGACCAGCAGCCAATGGAGAATCATCTACAACACGAATCGTCGTCGTTGAATCATCAGAAGAATACTTAGACGCCATTTGACGCATTTGCTCAAGTGTACGTTGCTGAGCTTCTTCTGCCGACTTACGACGTGCTGCTTCTTCAGTCGCTTTCAATTGAGCCGCTTGTGCTTCACGAGCTCGTTTCTGTTCAGGTGTTTCAACAGCTTTAACCGTTGCTTTGGTAATCGGCTTATTTGTAGATTTGCGTTTTACCACAACCGCTGCTTTAGGTGTTTCTTTTGCAGCAGTTTGTTGCTTTGCAGCCGCACGCATTTTCTCTAAATTCGCTTTTGCTGAACTTTCAGCTTTTTCACCATCTTTAGAGGCAGTTTCTGGTGCTTTTTGTGTTACTTTTACTTGAGCATTTGCTTGCGCTTTTGCCAAAGCTTCAGCCTTAATTTGCTCAGGGTCAGGCTTCGTAAACGTATGCTTCTTGCGAACTTCTACGTTAATTGTTTTAGCCTTACCTGAAGTACTTGCTACTTTAGCAGTACTGGTTGTTTTACGTTTCAACGTGATTTGTCCTGCATGTCCTGTGTCTTGACCATGTGATTTTTTCAAATGGTTGACTAGAACACCTTGCTGTTCAGTAGAAATTTTATCTTCAGCCTGTTTTTGTGGCAATCCAGCTTCACGCACCTGATCAAGGAGCTTTGAAACAGGAAGTCCTACGCTGACCGCTAACTCTTGAATTGACTTATCCGTCATGTATTACCTCCTAGTTAAACCATGATTCACGTGCTTTCATAATCAATTGACCTGCTTTTTCAGCGCCTAAGCCTTCGATATCTGCAATATCATCAGTTGCTTGGTCAGCCAAGTCATCGACTGTTACCACACCACGAGCCGCTAAAGCATGTGCAATTTCAGAAGTCATTCCTTCCATCGCAATAAGTTCTGGACTTGGGTCCTGAATATCTTCTTGCTCTTTTAATGCATCAGCCAAAGCTGCTTCTTTTGCACGACTTTGTAGTAATTCAACAATATCTGCATCCAATTCGATTTCATCGAAAGTTTCCGCAGGTACATAAGCAATCTCTTCAAGTGAAGTAAAGCCCATTTCTACTAAAGCCATTGCAAGATCTTCTTCAATATCAAGACGTGTTACAAACATATCTAAATATTGTTGAGCTTCATTTTGTTGACGAGCACGATACTCATCTTCAAGCATCATATCTAACTTATAACCAGTTAGTTCTGACGCTAAACGAACATTCTGACCTTGTGAACCAATTGCACGTGCAAGTTGATCACTGGTTGCAAAAATAATGTCAGCCGTACGTGCATCTTCATCAATCACAATACCAGATACATCTGCAGGCTCTAAAGCACTTGCGATATATTGCGCAGGATCATCAGACCACACAACCACATCAATACGCTCACCATTTAACTCTGATTGTACCGCTTGGATACGTGTACCACGCATACCAATACATGCACCCACAGGGTCAATACGATGGTCATTGGTTTTTACTGCAATTTTCGCACGAACACCGGGTTGACGTGCCGCTGCTTTAATTTCAATGATTTCTTCAGAAATTTCTGGAATTTCCTTTTTCATCAAAGCAATCAGCATTTCAGGTTTTGCACGTGATAACAACAATTGTGCACCACGACCTTCACGGTTTACATTGTAAAGGATTGCACTCATACGTTGTTTTGGACGAAGAATTTCCTTAGAAATCATTTCTTCACGTGCTAAATACGCTTCAGCATTGTCACCCAAGTCGATAATAAAGCCATCTTTGGTTTGTTTTTTCACTTCACCGTAGATTAACTCACCAACTTTCGACTCATAAGCATCTGCAACCAAAGCACGTTCCGCTTCACGAATCTTTTGAACAATGACTTGTTTTGCGATTTGTGCAGCAATACGACCAAAATCGATTGAAGGTACTTCAAGTTCACGAATATCGCCAATTGACCATTCTTCAGGATTAACATCAGAAATCGCATCTTGACATGCAGGCATTTCATGATCTTCATCAGCAACCACTTCCCATTGACGGAAAGTACTATAGTCGCCTGTTTTACGATCAATTTCTACACGTAACTGAGCTTCTTCCGAATTCGTTCCTTCGTAGAATTTCTTTTTAGTCGCCGCAACCAAAGCCTGTTCTAGCGCTTCAAAAATTGCTTCACGACTCACACCTTTCTCATTACTAACCGTTTCAACGACGGTGAGAATTTCACGTGCCATAAGTCACCTATTTATTCAGATTTCTATTTCTGGATTAATCCTGAAAGATCAAATTTGCTTTGTCTATATTATTACTATCGATCTCAAGTACTTGCTGTTCAATTTCGACTTGGATGAATTCATTTTCTAAATCTACAGCAACCAATTTTGCTTGAAACTTACGACGATTCTCAACCGCAGCGATCAAACGGAATGCAACTTGTTGACCGATATAGCCCTGTAATTGAGCCAATTGGAAGAATGGACGATCCCAACCTGGTGATGAAACCTCTAAAGCATATTCACCTGAAATTGGATCATGTACATCTAGAATTGCGCCAACCTGTTGAGTCACACGCACACAATCTTGTACACCAATACCGCGACCTAACTCAGCCTCACCATCTTCATTCATGACAGGTTCAGCATTTTCTGGAACGTCTTTATCAATGTAAATACGCAATAAAGACTTTTTACCTTGAGGAATAAATTCAATTCCCCAAAGTTCTACACCACACGCTTGCACTGCAGGAGTAATTAAATCTTGGAGTGCTTGAGTTTTATTTGATAGCTTCATTTACTCTCGTCATATTTGTGCGATTCAATCGCTCATCGGACCAATTCAAACTTACTATAGTGAAGCATGTCTTTTTGACCAATTGATGTCCACACTACACGATAAGCCAATAAAAAAGGGCGCAATCGCCCCTATTATCGCACAGAAAACCATAGGCTCACTATGCAAAAAGACCCACCTATATGTGAGCCCTTTTAGAAACTTGGTAGCGGGAGCTGGATTTGAACCAACGACCTTCGGGTTATGAGCCCGACGAGCTACCAGACTGCTCCATCCCGCATCAACGTTGCAAAATTATACACAAGAATCTAAAAAAATTCAATCAAACTTAATTTACTGAAAATCATTTTCTTGCTTGATTAAGTTGCACCTTAATCAAAATGGTAGCGGGAGCTGGATTTAAACCAACGACCTTCGCGATTTTATGAAGAGCTGAGCCCGATGGACAAACAACTTTAACAAGAAATCACTTTTCTACACATCATAAAACTTGGTAGCGGGAGCTGGATTTGAACCAACGACCTTCGGGTTATGAGCCCGACGAGCTACCAGACTGCTCCACCCCGCAACTATATGCATTTTTGTATACAAATAAATTCTTCAATCTAAATGCTTTAATTAAGTTGCATCTTAATTAAATTGGTAGCGGGAGCTGGATTTGAACCAACGACCTTCGGGTTATGAGCCCGACGAGCTACCAGACTGCTCCATCCCGCAACTATACTGCAAATTCACATACAAAATAAACTTTTCAATTTAAATGTCTTTAATTAAGTTGCATCTTAATTAAATTGGTAGCGGGAGCTGGATTTGAACCAACGACCTTCGGGTTATGAGCCCGACGAGCTACCAGACTGCTCCATCCCGCAACTATACTGCAAATTCACATACAAAATAAACTTTTCAATTTAAATGTCTTTAATTAAGTTGCATCTTAATTAAATTGGTAGCGGGAGCTGGATTTGAACCAACGACCTTCGGGTTATGAGCCCGACGAGCTACCAGACTGCTCCATCCCGCAACTATACTGCAAATTCACATACAAAATAAACTTTTCAATTTAAATGTCTTTAATTAAGTTGCATCTTAATTAAATTGGTAGCGGGAGCTGGATTTGAACCAACGACCTTCGGGTTATGAGCCCGACGAGCTACCAGACTGCTCCATCCCGCAACTATACTGCAAATTCACATACAAAATAAACTTTTCAATTTAAATGTCTTTAATTAAGTTGCATCTTAATTAAATTGGTAGCGGGAGCTGGATTTGAACCAACGACCTTCGGGTTATGAGCCCGACGAGCTACCAGACTGCTCCATCCCGCAACTATATGCATTTTTGTATACAAATAAATTCTTCAATCTAAATGCTTTAATTAAGTTGCATCTTAATTAAATTGGTAGCGGGAGCTGGATTTGAACCAACGACCTTCGGGTTATGAGCCCGACGAGCTACCAGACTGCTCCATCCCGCATCAATGTTTTTTAGCTGCTAACACCAACAATCTGGTTCATTGTTGGTGCGGAAGGGGGGACTTGAACCCCCACGCCCGAAAGCACTACCACCTCAAGGTAGCGTGTCTACCAATTCCACCACCACCGCAGCTGTGTCGCATTCTAGTAGCTTGTGCGCCAAATTGAAAGGTTTAATTTCAAAAAGCTATTTATTTCGGTGCATTTGGCGAAGTTTCGTTCGTATTTGACTGAACTGGTGTCGCTGGCTGAGATGTTGTTTGTACAGTTTTCAAGCCATAAGCATCGGAAGTTAGCTTTTTTGCGAACACAGCCAAAGTTAAGCTCGTTATAAAAAACAAAGCTGTAAAAATTGCAGTTAAACGCGTCAAGAAACTTGCTGAACCTGATGCACCAAAGACTGTTGCAGCGCCGCCGCCGCCAAAAGATGCACCTGCATCAGCACCTTTACCATGCTGTACAAGAATAAGTACAATCATTAATACAGCCAAGATGATATGTACAACCAGCACAAAACTATGCATGCTGAACTCCTATTATTCTGTTTTAGCAAATGCTTGAGCAATTTTATAAAATGACTCAGCATTAAGTGATGCACCACCAACAAGGGCACCGTTGATATCTGGGCAAGCGGCTAACTCTACTGCATTTTCAGGCTTAACACTACCACCATATAAAATAGCCGTATGCTGACCTTCAGTTGCAATCTGAGTTAAACCTTCGCGAATTTTAGCATGCATTGCTTGAGCATCTTGTGGAGAAGCCGTTTTACCCGTTCCAATTGCCCATATCGGTTCATAAGCAATCACGATATTGTGCCATTGCCCAGGTTTTACAATCGCAGCTAAATCACAAATTTGCTGTAGAACAACCTGCTCTGCCTGCCCTGCTTCACGCTGTTCTAGGCTTTCACCTACGCAATAGATAATTTGAAGATTGGCATTTAAAGCATTTGTAACTTTTGCTTTAATTTTAACAACATCATCTCCAAAGATTTCACGGCGCTCCGAATGACCAATCAAAACATAGTCAATCTGACTATCTTTAAGCAGCTCTGCACTCACTTCACCCGTATATGCACCTGTTCCCGCTATTTGCGAAACATCTTGCGCAACAACTTTAATAGCTGTCGCTGCATCTTGAAGCGATTGTTTTATTGGCAATAACGCAATAGAAATGGGTGCAACACCAATATGACATTGTTGTTCTGTAATCGGTGCATCTTGTAAAAGCTGTTTTAAATCTTGTATAAGTTGCTGTGAATCAATCTGCATTGGGTTCATTTTCCAATTGCCGACAACCCAAGGAATAATGTTCGAACCCGACATACATCTAACCTTTTATCGAAAATGTGCACATTCTACACGGAATTTTCAATTTTAAAGCATTTTTTCTTTATCAATTTGAGCTTCTCATTTAAAGTCGTGGTGTAGAAATCATAGGAAATATAAATCATTTCATGAATAATGATTAAAATTCTAATTAGCTCAATTTTTTGCTAAAATATCTTTGTAGAATAATGCGTTTAATTCTAGATATTTTTGCCGATAATCGTATAATTTTCGTATTCCAATTATAAAATGAAGTTTAAGGTGTTTTGGGGATGTCTATACAAAATGGTTCACTTAGGTTTTCAGGATATATTCGTCGCTTAGTCGACGAAGGTTTTGTATCCGCGCAGCAAATGAAAGATGCTTTAGAGAGTGCTAAAAAAAATAAAATGAGTACCGTTGAGTATCTCATTGAAAAAGTAAATCTCAAACCACTTCTCATTGCAGAAATGATTTCTTCTGAATTTGGCGAACCTATTCTTGATTTGGACAGTTTCAATCCAGATATGTTCCCAAAAGAAGTCGCCGATAATAATCTCTTTGCCAAACATCATCTTGTACCACTTGTACAACGTGGCAATATTCTTTACGTCGCAACCAGTGATCCTACCAACATTGAAGCACTTGACGCCATCCGCTTTAACTGTGGTTTAAATATTGAACCAATTATCGTTGAATACGATAAATTAGAAAAAGCTTTAGCAAAACATTTTACTGTAGAAGAAAATTTTAACTTCGGTGATGAAGATTTCGATGTTGATATCATTGCAACGAGTGATGATCCTCCTTCTGAAGATGACGAAGAAACCTCCGAAGATGAAGCACCCATCGTTAAATATGTGAATAAGTTATTGATTGATGCAATTCGTATGGGTGCATCTGACCTGCATTTTGAACCCTATGAAAAATCTTATCGTGTACGTTACCGAGTGGATGGCGTACTCAGAACTATTACCAACCCGCCATTGCAGCTTGCAAATCGCCTTGCTTCTCGCTTAAAAGTCATGTCGAGGATGGACATTTCTGAAAAACGTGTACCTCAAGATGGTCGTATTAAATTAAAACTTTCTAAAACCAAAGCGATTGATTTCCGTGTTAACTCATTACCGACATTATTTGGTGAAAAATTGGTATTGCGTATTCTTGACCCATCAAGTGCCATGCTAGGAATCGATGCACTAGGCTATGAAGAAGCTCAAAAAGCTTTATTTATGGAAGCTTTAGAAAAACCACAAGGGATGTTATTAATTACAGGTCCAACAGGTTCAGGTAAAACTGTATCCTTATATACAGGCTTAAATATTCTCAATACTGAAACATCCAATATTTCAACAGCCGAAGATCCTGTTGAAATTAACCTAGAAGGTATTAATCAAGTCAATGTCAATCTAAAAGCCGGACTGACATTCTCTGTTGCACTTAAATCATTTCTGCGCCAAGATCCAGACATTATCATGGTCGGGGAAATTCGTGATTTAGAAACGGCTGAAATTGCAATTAAAGCAGCACAAACAGGTCACATGGTTATGTCAACATTACATACCAACAGTGCCCCAGAAACCCTCACCCGTTTACGCAATATGGGGGTTCCTTCATTTAATATTGCAACATCAGTAAACTTGGTCATCGCACAACGACTGGCAAGACGTTTATGTAGCCATTGTAAAGTGCCTGTTGAAATACCGAAGCAGAGTCTGCTAGAGCTAGGCTTTACCGAACAAGATTTAAGCAATCCTGATTTACAAATTTTTCAGCCTATTGGCTGCTCAGAATGTCGTGAAGGTTATAAAGGTCGAGTCGGTATTTACGAGGTGATGAAAGTAACACCTGAGATTTCAAAGATTATCATGGAAGATGGTAATGCACTGCAAATTGCAGCTGCATCTGCAAAACTGGGGTTTGATAATCTCAGACGCTCAGGATTAGTGAAAGTCATGAATGGGTTAACATCTTTACAAGAAATTAACCGCGTGACCAGTGAATAAATATAATCAATATTCAAGGAAATTCTTATGGCAGTGAAGAAAGCTCAAATGATGCCTACATTTGCTTATGACGGGGTTGATCGTAAAGGGGTCAAAATCAAGGGGGAACTTCCTGCTCGAAATATGGCACTTGCAAAAGTGACCCTGAGAAAGCAAGGAATCACCATTAAAACCATTCGAGAAAAAAAGAAAAATATTCTCGAAGGTTTGATGAAAAAAGGGATTTCAACACTCGATATCACTATTTTTACACGCCAGCTCGCAACCATGATGAAAGCCGGCGTACCTTTGGTACAAAGCTTTGAAATCGTCGCAGAAGGTTTAGAAAATCCATCCATGCGAGAAGTCGTTCTCGGGATTAAGGGTGAAGTTGAAGGCGGTAATACCTTTGCTGGTGCTTTAAGAAAATATCCCCGTTATTTCGATAATTTATTTTGCTCATTGGTTGAATCTGGCGAACAATCTGGCGCATTAGAAACCATGTTGGATCGCGTTGCGATATATAAAGAAAAAAGTGAACTGTTAAAACAAAAAATTAAAAAAGCCATGAAATATCCGATTGCTGTAATTGCTGTTGCAATTATTGTCACGATTATTTTAATGGTGAAAGTTGTTCCTGTATTCCAAGATTTATTTAGCTCTTTTGGTGCGGATTTACCAGCATTTACACAAATGGTCGTCAATATGTCCAAATGGATGCAAAGCTATTGGTTTATCCTTATCCTTGTGATTGCTTTTGCAATCGCTGCATTTTTAGAAGCTCAAAAGCGTAGTAAAAAATTTAGAAACTTTTTAGATAAAACCGCACTAAAACTACCTATTTTTGGAGATTTAGTTTATAAGGCGATTATTGCCCGTTATAGTCGTACATTGGCCACCACATTTGCTGCAGGTGTCCCCCTCATTGAGGCTTTAGAATCCACTGCAGGTGCAACCAACAATGTGGTTTATGAGCAAGCCGTAATGAAAATTCGCGAAGATGTCGCCACTGGGCAACAACTGAATTTTGCTATGCGTGTGACTAATCGATTCCCCTCTATGGCCATACAAATGGTTGCAATTGGTGAAGAGTCTGGCGCATTAGATGCAATGTTGGATAAGGTAGCCACACATTTTGAAAATGAAGTAGATAATGCTGTCGATGGCCTAACCTCAATGATGGAGCCTTTGATTATGGCGGTATTAGGCGTACTGGTTGGTGGTCTTGTGATTGCAATGTACCTTCCAATTTTCCAAATGGGTTCAGTGGTGTAATGTTAGAGTTAATTAACGTCTTTATCCAATCTCCAACAGCGTTATACTTTGCTGTTGGAATTTTAAGTCTATGTATTGGTAGTTTTCTAAATGTTGTGATTTTTAGAACACCTAAAATGATGGAGCAAGAATGGCAACACGAATGCCAAATGTTACTCCATCCTGAGCAAGCGATTATTGATGAGTCAAAGCTCAGCTTGAGTAAACCTGCATCGACGTGTCCTAAATGTAAAACACCGATCCGCTGGTATCAAAATATACCTGTTATCAGCTGGTTAGTTTTAAGAGGAAAATGTGGTTCATGCCAAAACCCGATTAGTTTCCGCTATCCATTCATCGAAATACTGACAGCGATTTGCTCTTTAATCGTTGTAGCAGTGTATGGACCAACCTTACAAATGGTTTTTGGCGTCTTACTGACGTGGGTTCTCATCACCTTAACCTTTATCGATTTTGATACACAATTATTACCTGACCGCTTTACATTAACTTTGGCGGGAATGGGTTTAGGTGTAAATGCATTTCAACTTTACACCTCCCCTACTTCTGCGATTTGGGGCTATATCATTGGTTTTTTGTGTCTATGGGTGGTTTATTACCTATTTAAAATCATTACAGGTAAAGAAGGGATGGGCTATGGTGACTTTAAACTCCTTGCTGCGCTAGGTGCGTGGATGGGACCGTTAATGTTGCCTCTGATTATTTTACTTTCCTCTTTGGTTGGTTCTATCATCGGAATAATTCTGCTCAAAACACGTAAAGAGAATCAACCTTTTGCTTTTGGACCTTATATTGCAATTGCGGGTTGGATTGCATTTTTGTGGGGTGAGCAAATTATGAAAATCTATTTAGGTCAATAATTAAGTTGAACAACCTAAATCATTCATCAAATGCTACATCAAAGGATACTGCATGACATTTATCTTGGGTTTAACAGGTGGGATTGGGAGCGGTAAATCTGCTGCAAGCCAGTGGTTCGAAACCCAAGGTATTCAAGTGGTAGATGCCGATATCGTAGCGCGAGAAATCGTTGAAAAAGGACAACCTGCTTTAACACAAATTAAAGATACTTTTGGAGATTGGGTTGTATTAGAAAATGGCGAACTCAATCGTCGTGCTTTACGTGAGTATATTTTTAAAGAACCTGATGCACGTCAGCAGCTTGAACAAATCACTCATCCTGCCATTCGAACTGCAATCATTCAACAATTAGCAAATGCGACCAGCCCCTACGTGATTTTAGTTTCGCCACT
Organism: Acinetobacter piscicola; assembly: GCF_002233755.1. Taxonomy (GTDB): domain Bacteria; phylum Pseudomonadota; class Gammaproteobacteria; order Pseudomonadales; family Moraxellaceae; genus Acinetobacter; species Acinetobacter piscicola. The sequence goes on from NZ_NIFO01000011.1 coordinate 100,090, forward strand.
ATTATTTGAAACCAATCAACATCAATTAACCCACCATACTTTATTAATTGATGCGAATGAAGATTTACAAATTCTACGTGCATCACAGCGTGATGGGCAAGCGATTGATCAAATTCAAAAAATTATTGCTGCTCAAATGCCTCGTGCAGAAAAACAAAAAATAGCAAATGATATCGTACTCAATGAAGAGCATATTGAACATTTACATGCCAAACTTGAACCATTGCACCAACAATATCTTGCTCGTTCAAAGCAATAATCCAGCAAATTTATAATGTACTTATTGCGACTGCTTTTGCTGATCCAAGCCTTGTTGCAAACTGTCTTTATGCATAAACCAACGCCAAGGCTGTAATGCACCAATTCCCATACCAATCAAACCACAAATCATCGCACGACTTAAGGGTTCATTGAGTAAAGGTACTGCAATTATTGCTGCTATAAAAGGCGCCAATGTCACAATACTTCCTGTTTTAAACGCACCTAAACGCTTAATTGCTTCGACATAGCTTAATGTCGCCACAATCACCACAAAAATGCCATGAAACAATGTCTGCATAATTAAATGCGGCATTGCAACTTGGTCAAGTTGCTTGGGTAAAAATAGCAAATAAAAAGGCACATAAACGATTGCTGACCAAATTGCGACACCTGCCATGGAATGCCATGCCGATAACTTCCATTGACGAAGCAATACTGTAAAAATACCCCACCAAATCGCACTGATCAAAAACAGTAAATCACCAAAACCAAATGCAACACCAGTTTCTTCATACATCAAAAAACTCATACCTGAAATTGCGGACAGCATAATCGCCAAACTAATCCAAGTATGTTTATCAAAGGGTTGTTTGAATAGAAGAAAGCCTGCAATAGCGGTACATAAAGGAATACAACCGTTTAAAAAAATTGCCGCATGAGCTGCAGGCACATAGTGAAAAGCACTATAAGACGTTAAACAATAAGCAACACCACCGATCATTGCCAAAATGAATGGTTCTTTTTTTAATAAAAATGCTGTGTCTTTTTTATAAATTAAAATGGGTACAAGAATACAAAATGCTAAAGAAAATCGTAGCGCTGCAATATCCCATGCACTAATGTGCCAAATCGCGTTAAGCCTTGATGTGATGGTGAATCCTCCCCAAATACACATCGTGATTGCGACATATATATAGCCTTGCGTGCGGGAGGTCATCATGGTTTTTCTCGAATCAAATAAAAGTAAAGTGGCCATTCACAACGAACAACCCACCCACCATTACAATCTACTGATGATAAAAATTAATTTGATTGACGTTGACGGCAAGCTTCATAAAGCGCCATACCAGTTGCAACACTGACGTTTAAGCTTTGCAAATTCCCCGACATTGGAATAAACACAGTTTGATCACATTGTGATTGGGTAATTGGACGAAGACCTGTATCTTCAGCTCCCATCACAATACAGATTGGTGTGCCTGTAAAATCGAACTGTTGAATTGGCAAAGCTTTTTCATCAAGCATCGTTCCAACAACACGAACATTATAATTCTCTTTCAATTGCCCTAATGTTCTTGCCAAATTTGTCACTTGAATGAATTTAACCTTTTCAGCGCCACCAGCTGCAACTTTACGCGCAGTTGGTGTTAACGTCGCAGCTCGATCTCGTGGAACGATCACAGCTTCCACGCCCATCGCAGCAGCAGTACGAATACATGCACCCAGATTATGTGGATCGGTAATATGATCCAATGCCAATAGCAATGGTTGATGTGTCGATTCCAAAATTTGATCTAAATCTTTTTCATTCAATGTTGGATGCGCTCTGACAGCAGCAACAACACCTTGATGAAAAGGTTGTCCAGCCAACTTTTCTAAACTGTCACGACTGGCTTTTTGCACACTAATCCCAAATGGTTCAGCCATTTGTAAAATACGTTGCAAACGTTGATCATCACGACCTTTTAGTGTAAATAAAGTTAAAACTCGTTCTGGTTCCAACTCCAATAATGACTCCACAGAATGAACGCCATAATAATATTCGGGCTTCGCCATGAACGACCTCTATTTGCAATACAATGATAGAAATGAAAAATCCTGCAAAGCCAACTTTACAGGATTCTATTTGATGCTTTAGTTTAACCGATTTGAGCTAAAGTTTGTTTGTCTTATTTCCAAACGCTTCAATTTCAAAATACGCTATCTAAAAACTATATTCTGAAACAAGAACATCAATGTTTTAAAAAATAAGTATTAACCTTCCAAATGACACACGTAATCTAATACATCATCTGTTTCGATTTTAAAACGGCTATTGCCTGGGACATAAAATGATTGTCCTGCACGGAACAATTCACTTTCTTCGCTATCAGCAATCTTGACACGACATTCACCAGAAATAATTTCCATACGTTCAGGTACATGTGTTTCAAATGTTAATGCTTCTTCTGTTGGAAGAATAACCCCTAAAGTCTTTTTCGTCCCGTCTTCAAATTGTACCGTATGACTAATGCACAAGCCGCCAAAATATACATTTGATTTTTTTACCACTGACACATGGTCGTACTGATTTGACATGCGTATTCTCCAGATAATGCGCATTTATATAAATTATGTTCAAGCTAGTTTAATGTCGCCATTCAAACTAATCAATCTATGTTTTCAAGTGGATGTGTCTCTACTTTCCAATTCTGTTTTTCGATTTGCCTTGCATAAAATCGTGGTATATCTATTTCCAGCTGCCCCAAAGTAGGTTTAGCTAGATAATGGCAAATTTGTTGTTGCTGCTCATTGTAAATTGCCCAATAAAGCGGCTGATCTTTGAGATGATGAATCACTATTTTTGATGATCCTTCATTCATCCCAACATGAAATTGTTGTTCAGTTTCATAATCTTTATGCAAGTTAGATTGCGGAAAATCGACACTATTTTCATCAAAATGATAGCTGTCATGATTGAGTACACTTTGTTTCAAGCTTGGCCAAATACAAAATCGTAGAAAATGCTGATCTGCCACACGGCTATTTAAATAATGACCCGTATTTAGAAACTGTTGAATTTGCTTTTCTAAACCGTTCAATACACCCTGACATCCACCCCACATACCTGCCAAAATCAGCTCAGTATGTGAATAATAGTCATGCATAAGATGAAACCACTTATCACTTTTTAACCATTCATTGATAGCCGCTTGTTCTCGATAAGACACCAATGAGTCTGCATCACGAATTAAGAATCGTTTTACGGTTGGATCGTCCATCACAAAAAAGCGCCAAAACAATCCTGAAATTTGTCGTTGCTGTTCATTAACAATAATAATTTGTGCGCCTTTCGCATGTAAACGCTGAACTACATTTTCAGGAACACTATCATCTACATAAAAGCGGCAAATCCAATCTGGGTAAATCTCTTTGGCTAAATCCACATTGATTACAGAAGTTTCACAATAACGTGGATTTTCGCCAAATAAGGAAAATGCAATAATATTCTCAGCTGGGTTTTTAGCATTGAACGGCGATGGTTGTTCGCTAAGTTGCTTTACCATCGGCTGATCTATGACCTGTTGTTTCTTGGTTTCGACTGCTAATCGGCCATATTTTTTAAGTTCTTGTGGTTTATTTAAAAAGTGACATACTTCTGCCAAGCCGTCATAAATATTGGTATCTATTGTATTCGGATTAAGTTGAATAGCTTGTTGATAATGTGCATAGGCATCTTCATAGCGTTGTAGACGTAATTCAGTAAAGGCTAAATCCATCATCACTACAGCATGGTGCGGAACCAATTTTACGACTTGAGAAACAGCTTGATAGGCTTCCAAATAGTTCCCTTGTGCTGTCGCAGCTTTAAACTGTGCTGAGAATTGATTCAGTTTTTGATTTAACTGCGCAATATTATTCTTATTGATTTGTTGTTTTATCGGTGCCTTTGGCAAAGGAAGTTTCATTTTCATATTAAAATTATTTAGAATGCTTAGAATTGCTTCATATTAGAATATTTTCTGACTTGTGACAAAAACAAAACTTCACTATCTTAGAACCTCATCGTTCGCAGCTTGGATGCGTTTATGCTGACACACTTAAACTTAATGAATTTTGCTTTGGCTGATAATCTTGCAATTGATATAGAGCAAGGTTTTAACGTTTTAACTGGGGAAACAGGTGCTGGTAAATCATTACTCTTAGATGCTTTATCGGCTTGTTTAGGTGAGCGTACAGATACCAACTATGTTCGTTATGGTGCAGAAAAAGCAGATGTAACCGCTGTTTTTAGCTATCAGGCTGATAGCCCTGAAGCTGAATGGCTTAAAACGCACGAGCTTGATGATGAATCAGGGGAAATTCATTTACGACGTGTTATTTTTGCAACAGGTCGTAGTAAGGCATGGATTAACGGACGGCCAAGCAGCCTTGCTGAACTGAAAGAAATTGGACGCTTACTGGTTCAACTTTATAGTCAGCACAGCCAACAACAATTATTAGAGCCACCTTATCCTAAACATTGGTTAGATCGTTATAGTAATTTCTATCAACCTGCCCAAGAAGTCCGAGATACCTTCAATACTTGGCAGAAAAACATACGTTCACACCAAGCCGCAATAGATGCACAAGCCAATCGTTTACAACGTATTGAAACCTTAGAGTTACAAATTGAAGAATTAGAAGATGTGATTCGTATTGACTACAAAGAGATTGAACAAGAGTTTGATCGTTTAAGTCACCATGAACATATTATGCAAGATTGTAGTTATAGCTTGAATGTTTTAGATGAATCGGAACAAAACATCACTCAAGAAATATCATCAATTATTCGTCGTTTAGAATCACATGCTGGGCGTAGCGAACAGCTAGCAGAAATTTACAATTCACTCGTGAATGCACAAAGTGAAATAGATGATGCAGCAGCGAATTTACGCCAATTCATTGACCGCCAAAGTTTCGATCCTGAGCGCATGGATGAGTTGAATACTCAATTAGAAACTTTCCATCGTTTAGCACGTAAGTATCGTATTCAACCTGATGAACTCAAACAACAGTTTGAAACTTGGCAAACTGAATTAGTACAGCTACACCAACTTGAAGATCCTGAAACGTTGGCTGAGCAAGTTGAAATTTCGCATCAAACCTTTTTAGAAAAGGCACAACATTTAGATCATATTCGTCGTGAAGCTGCATTACCTTTGGCAAAACACCTCACAGAACAAGTGAAACAACTCGCACTGCCAGAAGCGCATTTTGAATTTAAATTTGAGCCTTTAGAACAAGTTTCTGGTGAAGGCTTAAGTTTCATTCAGTTATTATTTACAGCCAATAAAGGCATACCCGCACAGCCTTTGGCTCGTGTAGCCTCGGGTGGTGAATTGTCTCGAATCGCCTTAGTCATGCAAGTGATGAATGCTGAAAAAACCGAAGCTGAAGTTTTAGTTTTCGATGAAATTGATGTCGGGATCAGTGGCGGAACGGCTGAAATTGTCGGTCGTCTATTGGCAGGCTTAGGGCAGCATGTACAAATTTTGTGTATTACTCACCAAGCTCAAGTTGCGGCTCAATCTGATCAACATTTATTGGTTAAGAAACAGCAAACAGATCCTGCAAGCAGTACCATTATTGAATTAGCGGAAGATAGCCGTATCTTAGAGTTAGCAAGAATGACGGGTGGTGTCGAAATTAGTGAGACCACTTTGCAACATGCAAAACAACTCCGCCAATTGAAATTTCAGTAAAAAGCTTGAATATGACGATATTCACCTTGAAATATTTACCCAAAAATCATTTGGTGAATATCGATTTGTCTAGTATGTTGAAATTTAAACAAGACAATCTACATAACATTAACACTCAAATACTGAATATATGAAGCGTAGGAGCAGTCCATAGGTGACCAAACAATATCTTTCACATCGCTGTTTAATCGCTCCACCTGATTTAGCAGATGATTTTTTTGCAAATACCGTGATTTATATTGCTCGGCATGATGAAGACGGCGCTCAAGGCATTATTATCAATCGCCCTGCTGGAATTCAGGTCAAAGAACTGCTCAATGATTTAGAAATAGCAGCTGATCATGTCAACCCACATGAAGTATTGCAAGGTGGTCCACTACGCCCAGAAGCTGGTTTTGTACTACATACAGGACAACCAACGTGGCATTCTTCAATTGCTGTCGGTGAAAACCTGTGTATTACCACCAGTAAAGATATTTTAGATGCGATTGCACATAATGAAGGCGTAGACCGTTATCAAATCGCTTTAGGCTACGCAAGCTGGTCCAAGAATCAGCTCGAAGAGGAAATTTCCAAAGGCGACTGGTTAATTTGTGATTCTGATATGGATTTGGTCTTTAATTTACCCTATACCGACCGTTGGGATGCCGCATACCGTAAAATAGGGATTGATCGTACTTGGTTATCTTCTGAGATTGGACATGCCTGATTTAACAACACCGCAACTCATTATCGCTTTTGACTTTGGTACACAAAAAATGGGGATGGCGGTGGGTTCATCGCTTATACAAAGTGCAACGCCTTTGGCACTTTTTCCAATGAAAGACGGCATCCCGAATTGGGATAATCTACTAAAAGTTGTTAAACAGCATCAACCCAGTTTATTTTTAGTCGGTTTGCCTTTGAATATGGATGATTCAGAATCTGAATTATCAACTCGTGCACGAAAATTCGCACGACGCTTACGCCATCAAACCAATATTGAAACCTTGATGGTCGATGAACGCTTAACAACCCGTGAAGCACGTGACGAGTTGGAAAGTTATCAAGCTCAAGGGCGTGCTAAAAAATTAGCAGCTGACAGTATTGCAGCGGCTTTATTCATTGAAAGCTGGTATCGAAGCCCTGAAGGCATTACACCCTAATCAATAGCCAATAAGGCTTAAAAACACAATCATTGCAATTTTTATAAAAAACCATCTTTCGATGGGTTAACATTTAATAGAACAATTGATGAAATAATAAATAAGGCTCTAGACGAGCAAAATAGATATTTAGACTGATTATTTGTTACGCTCTAAAATATGTACTGTCGCAGTACGCCCCGCGACAAAGGCTAAAGAATCGTGTGGAATTTCATCCAAAACAATTTTAACAGGCACACGCTGTGCTAAACGCACCCAACTGAAGGTTGGATTTACATTCGCCAATAAACCTGATGATGTCGTCCGTTCACGATCTTCAATACCAGATGCAATCCCTTGAACATGACCTTGATATTTAAATGAATCTCCCATTAACTGAACGGTTGCAGGGTCATTTAAATGAATTTTATTCAGTTTGGTTTCTTCAAAATAACCGACGACATAAAGCTGTTTTCGGTCTAATAAAGCAGCCACGGCTTGTCCAACTTTGACGTAGTTCCCTGCGCGCATATCAAAGTTTGAAAGCGTACCATCGGCAGGTGCAAGCACCTCTGCTCGATTCATATTTAACTGTGCTAAATGTACACTGCTGCTTGCAGCTTCGATCAATGCTTTTTGCTGTTGAATATTGGCTTCAGCCTGTTGGATTGCAGCTTCAAGCTGTTGATGTTCTGCATGAGATTGATCACGCTGAGCAAGCACTTGATCTTGCTCTTGTTTTGAAATTGCACCCTCCATCAAATCTGAATAACGCTTAGCATTTTTATCTGCCAAATTTATATTCGCTTGCGACTTAATCACATTGGCTTTGGCTTGAGCTAAAGCTGCTTCCGCTTCAACCAATCCAGATTTGGCTTTGGCTAAATCTGACTTTGCTTGTTCAACATCTAAAGCTTGGCGAGCTAAATCAACTTTAAAAAGTACCTGCCCTTTTTTCACGGTTTGATTATCCTGAACCAATACCTCAGTCACCAAGCCTGCAATATCAGAAGAGACTTGAATCACATCACCACGTATACGACCATCTCGCGTCCAAGGTTCAGCATTATAATAATTCCAAACATGGACAATACAGAGTACCGCGATCAGTAATACAACAGCAAAACCGAGTGGTCGTATTGCTTTGCGTATATCAAACGTTTTCATGATTTACCTATTCATTCATCAAATTTAAAAATTGAACTTACAGCCCTAAGCCAATAAATAACCAATGCATACAGCACAATAAAATCAAATACACACACAAATTAAAAATCGCAGGAAAAATAATCCAGTCCTTTTCAGCCAATCGATCTAAGCCAATCACAATGATTTTAAACGAGATATATGCCAGAATGGCTTGAATGAGAAATACAGGAACATAGACACCATAAATATTAAACTCACCCATTTTATGCTCCGACCAAAGTTACTGAATCTGAATAAAGCCCAATATATTGGTGGCAGATACTATTCCGAATATTATTGACTGAAATTTCTACGCGCTGACGAATGTCCACATCACCGACAGACTGAGCATCAGCAACAACTTGATCAAACATATAAAGTAATGATGATACTAATGGTTCATTGGACAAATTTTCTTCGCGTTGTATCAACCATTGTTTTAATAATTTTTGTAATTCCACAATCGAATGCCTCACTGGAGATTCCAAAGACAGCTTTTGCACCAGTTCTTGTAGTCGAGTGAGATCAATCGCTGCACTCGACTCAATCAATGCATTGTTAATTTCTATTTTTAATTGCTCAGACTGCACAAGCTTCATATTAAGTACACCTATACGATCCAACATACTGCGTAGATGAATTTTAAAACCAATACCATAGGGCATTTCTATGGTTTCTCGCATGGCTTTATAGTGTCTTGCCAATATACGTTGTACCGTAATATCTGGAGACATAGAACGAACAACATGCACGACAAACACAGAAATGATTGGTCCACAAATAATACTGATCGAAGAATCAAAATAAGCGATTTGATCTAAGGCATAGCGATTTTGCAAGCCCAAACCCATAACAGTCGTCATAATCAAAGCCAGTCCAAGTACGTTTAATGGCGGGTATGAATACAACATGACGCAGAACATAATAAATGGTGCTAAGACCACCATCAGTTCCCAAAACGTAGTGACATGAGGAAAAATGCCGTATGCATAGATAAAGACTAAAATTGAACCGTAAATACTGGCACGAACAAAAATCTTAAGCCCAGGTACAGGGTCATCTAAAAAAGTCAGAACACAGGCACTTATTGCGGCCATTTCAGCCAACATGAAGCCTGTTTTCCATCCACTAAAAATCCAGACAGTACATGCAATAATGATGGTTATAAATGCAGACAGGCCACCTCGTACTGCGACACCATAATCACGATGTAAACTTGGATAAGTTGTGGTTAATGGCGCAATAACTTGAGGTAAAGTATTATCTCCAGCTTGAATACGCTGCCAAATCAACTTCACAGCACGCGTATTTAGAATAAAATGGCGAATATCCATTTTCAAACTACCTAAAATCACCTGCTGCTCAGATGTTGCATGTTGGGTAATAATTTGAAAAATGTGATCAAATTTCTCTGGTAAATGTCTAAGCTCATTTTCATCAATTACATTTTCATCATCTAAAAAACAGTCAACGTCAGTGTAAAGCCGTTGAAGATGCTGCCGATAATTCAGATCGATCTGATCAAGTTGCTTAATTCTTTCTGACATAGCAACTAAATTAGCCACCAACATGGTGACTTGATGTAGTAACTCTTGAAGCGGTTTGGTCATGCCTTTAAATTTAGACTTCTCATAACTCAAATGCACAGCCATAGTGTGAATATCAGAAGTATCTCGTGTAATTCCCGCAAGTAATTGAGTGTAATTTTCTAAATGTTTAGGGTCAGATAAAATTGAATCGAAGACCTGTTTCGTGTCTTGCAAAGTCTTCGTTACACGCATTTGTACAACAGGCCCTAAATGCATTGGGAAAATCGTTGCTGTCACCACCGCACTACACACAACACCTAGAGAGATTTCTATAAATCGTCCCAAAGCCATATCGAAAATAGAAACAGTATCGATATAATAAATTGAGTTAAAACAAATAATAACAGCAGTATAGCCTGCCAACATCACCACATAACTTCGTGGCGATCGATCAATCAAGGAAATATATAAACAAACACCTACCCATGTGGCCAAAACAAAGCTAAATAACCATGGTGTATTGATTAAAAAAGGCATCACGGCAACCGCAAAAATCGCACCAAATAAAGTTCCGAATAAGCGATAAATACTTTTTGATGCAGTCATGCCTGAATAAGGATTGGCAATGACGAAGACCGTACCTATAGCCCAAATCGGATAGCTTAAATTGAGTTCAAATGCGATATATAGCGCTAACATGCCTGCGATAAATGTTTTTGTCGCAAAAATCCAATCCAATTTATTGGGTCTAAAAGCCAATAGTGGTTTGATTAATAACATGAAAGCGGCTCGCTATATTCTTGATGATGTTGACCTCTTCTCAATATATCTACTTAATTTCCAATCTATTTTTATCGAGAATAAAGGCAATATCTGTTGAATCACTCAAGAGAAGCGCAGCACACACGGTCTTTTCTACACGATCAAAAAAAACGCACCATTTAACATAGAAACAGTGAGATTAATTTTCAAAAAACAATAAATTATAGATTTGAGAACACTACAAAGCGTTGTTCCAAGTACAACTTTTGAGAAGAGAATAGCTTCAATTGATGTTGATATTTCAAAAAACGAATTTCACCATTGAATATTCTATTAGTTAATTCTTGCAAGAAAAACACATTTAGTCAATCAAAATATCTTAATTTGATAATATTGTGAATTTCAATCAACATCATATGAATAAACTTAGCAAACTTTCTTAAAGTGTCATTTCAGTTGCTCACTTTTAAACAATCTTTAATTACGATACAAATTACGCTGATTTTTCTTGAACAATTTGTTATAACGTAACATTAGCTTTTATTTTTTGATTCTCACTTATTGAGTAGGTCATTCATGGCTCTTTCTAGTTTTGGCAAAATTCTTACTGTATTAGACTTATTTTCAGTCTCTCGCCCTGTCATCAATGTGGATGTGATTTGTGAAGAGTTGGGATTATCCAAACCCACCAGCTATCGTTATCTAAAAGAACTGGTTTCAGCCGATATTTTACAGCGCTTGAGCGGAACTTCAGGTGATTACACGCTTGGCCCTAAAATCGCGGTCATGGATTATATTTCTAGAACAACAGATCCATTGGTACAAATCAGTAAACCTTTCATGCAGGAAATCTCTGAACGGACTGAACTTTGTTGTTTACTGACACATTTGAATGATGATTATTGTATTGATATTCACCATGAAGTGTATCGCGATGAAACTTTGCTAACTTATGGTCGTGGCTGCCCACGCCCTGTTTATATAGGCTCATCTCCTAAAGCAATTATGGCGCATCTGTCTAAACAAAATATTCACAATTATTACACCCGTTTCCAAACTCAACTGGCCAAAGTTGGTTTTGCAGAAGATGAAGAAACTTTTGTGAATAAAATGAAGAAGATTAAAAAACAAGGTTATTATTTTTCTCAAGGCGAACTTGATCCAAATGTTTCTGGTTTATCAATTCCTGTGAAATTCTCAAGTAAAGAAGCGCCATTGGCACTGACTGTATTGGCTTCAAAAAACCGTTTTGAATATGTCAATTTGCAGAAATTGATTGAAACCTTAGAAGACTCAGCAGCCCAGATTGAAAAACGTTATCAAGCACTTTCTGAAAATGATCAACTTTCTAAAATTAGTACCAGCGCAAAAATCTTTTAAGATCTTTGATAATCCAAACAAAAACTTACAATTTTCACGATTGTAAATTACAGAACATTCTCATACTATGATTATGTTCTCCAGCAGCACATGATATATAGCGATTATTTTTTCGAAGATAATTTCTACTCAGAGTAATGCCAGTCAGTTTAAAAAGTGACTGGCATTTTTTATGATGACAACGATAATAAAAATGAAGAATTCGAACCATAAAGTTGTCTTATCAAATCTTTATTTTGCTTTAGCTATAAAATTTAAAAAGCTATAAATTACAGAATCATCTCAATATCATTTATTCACTCTTTAGACATTTAAAAGAATTTTTTGGTAATTGCCGAACGTGCTTCTTTCACCAATAATTCAACGATGAAAAACAACATTGAAAAGCTAAGGAGAGTTGAAACTTATGAATATTCTGATTGTACATGCACATCCTGAACCACTTTCATTTACAACTGCACTCAAAAATACAGCCGTAGATGAACTACAAAAATTGGGACATCAGGTTGAAATTTCAGATTTATATGCGATGAAATTTAATCCGGTGGCATCTCGTGCTGATTTTTTAGAATTATCACAAGACGATTATTTAAATTATGCTTTAGAACAGCGCCACGCTTGTAAGAATCAGACCTTAGCGACTGATATTCAAAAAGAAGTTGAGAAAGTACAACGCGCTGATTTGGTTATATTCAATTTCCCAATGTATTGGATGTCCATTCCTGCAATATTGAAAGGTTGGATTGATCGTGTATTTGTATCGGGAATTTTCTATGGCGGTAAGCGTTTTTATAATCATGGTGGAATGCTTGGCAAAAAAGCGATGCTTAGTTTTACTTTAGGTGGTCGTGATCACATGTTTGGCGAAGGTGCAATTCATGGGACAATTGAGAATGTTTTGATCCCAATCCAACGCGGTACTTTGGCCTATGTAGGTTTTGAGGTTTTATCTCCTTTTATTGCCTATCATGTACCTTATATTTCCAACGAAGCTCGTGAGCAAATGCTGATTGATTATCGTCAATATTTACAGAACTTAGAAAATTTACCCACATTCGATTTCCCTAAATTAGAACAATTTGATGAACGGCTTTATCCACTATAAACCGTCAGCATAAAAATGACGAAAAGTTAAATTGACACGAGGTTCAATAACTTTTAAGGATTTTGCAAGGCAATGCTTCCAATAACGTTGCGTCTGCCCTTGCATCACAATCAATTGTCCGCTTTGTAATAATAAATCTACTTTTTCAGCTTTCCATTTATGTTTAAAGCTGAATTTGCGTGTTACACCTAAACTCAATGAAGCAACGACTACCTCTTGATCAGGTGAAACCAATGCGGGTTCATCATCACTATGCCAACCCACTGCTTGTGTTCCATTCTCATATAAATTGGCAAGACATGAGTTGTAGCGATGCCCTGTTAATTTTTCGATATGTTGTTTAAGTCGAAACAAAGCAGGATTCCAAACATGTGCTTGTTTAGCCATTCCAGAATAGTGATATTGATAATCTTCATCGCCATACCACACCACTTTACGTTCAGTTTTGTAGTATTGACCATGCAAAAACACTTCATCATGTTGCCATGCCAAATGTTGCAAAAAATACTTTAAATATTGATCACTTTGCTTAGCATCTAAAATTAAGCCATAGTCTGTGACTTGCCCATCGTAAGGCAATACATTATCTATCGCTTCTGGTTCAAATAACTCAAGATTCATCACACAAAACTAAACATGGGTTTGCTAAAACAATGGATGAATTTTTTAAGAGAAACAAGTGATTTTCTTTGTCAAATTTTATCTAAAAAAGCAAAAATAAATGTATAAGCCGCAAACATACCTTTGCTTTATAGACGATTTATAAGACATCACTCAACAAATAATCTTGGAAATTAACTTTGCCTCAACCAATAGCTTTTCATTCTGATCAGGCGTAATTTCAACTAAATATTGACCATTAGAAAAGAAAATCGAGTCATTCTTTAAAGCAAAACTCATCACACCCTTTTTTAATGTAGTCATATCTCCAGAAGGTGTCATTTTGATGAGTTCCCAAGAGTTTGGAATCATTCCCGGATATTTTTCGCCTGCCTTCTTATTACGCTCCAAATTCTGTTGAGCCTTAATCAGATTTCCTTCAACAAATAATTCTTCCTCAGATTTTTGCTGAGTCTTCGCAGGATTATGACCTGAGGTCGTTTTTAACGATTCACCTGTATAGCGTTGTGTAAAGAAATCCAACCAACCGACAATAGCCCGAATAATCTTAAATGGTGCAAAAACAATATCTTTTAAAGACGTTATCGGTGAATTACTGCTCTGTCCATCTTTAGAATAAGGACGTTTTAAGAAATACAAATTACCTAGACTGTCCATTTTCGGTTTAAAGAAATCAAATTTTGGGTCAGTAACAATCGTTGTTAAATCACCTGTTGCCATATTTAAATGACAAATTTCTTTAGGGCCATAGGCAATCCGATGTTCACCATAAGCTAACCCACAAGAGTCATAATACAGTTGCATCGAGTCTCTCGGATCGAACATTGGATTGGAATCCTGACAATCACCCTCTGTTAAATACTGTGTACGATTCTCATCTATAGGCAAAATACAGATATGACGTTCTAAACCTTGCGTATTGACGGATAAAGCCAAACGCCGCTTAGATTCATCATAAGCAATATCTTGAACCACAAAATCATTTTTACGCAGCACCAAGCCTTCAGCTTCTTGCATATTGGTTAATGACTTAATATTAATAGCCGTGCCTTCTTGTAAACATGCACTATAAATAATTTTTTGATCTGTAGTTATCACGGCATCTGATGGAAAGATATAGCGTAAATCTACTTCATCTTGTTGAGCATACGCACCCATAAACTGGGCACCCGTACCTTTAGATTTCCAATCTTTACGTTGTTGGATTTCCAACAAATTCTTTTTATATTGATCCACAGATTGGCATGGAACAGTAATACTTTTATTGCCTTCTAATAAATATAAGTTTTCATTGGATAAATAGAGTAATGACGCCATGTGTATTCCTTCGCTCGACTAACAACGGTATGCTCTTTCTAAATTGTCCCGTTTCAGTTCATTTTTATGATCTTCATTTAAGCGCAATATAGCATAATCTAAAGATTAAGCATGTGTCCTGATACGTTAATCAATATTTTAATTTTTGATCGATCAGATACAAAAAAGCCTTTCTCTTTGAAAGGCTTTCTTTAAAAATTTGAATTATATCAAGGCTGTTTTAAATAAGGCCATGCTGCTCTCAAATAAATAAACATCGACCATAATGTTAAAATAACCGCTGTATACAGCAAAGCATAAGCCAATAATTCAAGTGGTTGCCAATTCAATAAAAATACCGTAATTGCAATCATTTGAAATGCTGTTTTGTATTTTCCAACAGTAGACACGGCGACATTGGTACGTGCACCTAATTCTGCCATCCACTCACGCAAAGCAGAAACAGTGATTTCACGTGAAATAATCACAATTGCAGCAAATGCCATTGCGATACTCGGTTGCCACTGAACCAAAACAATCAATGCAGCTGCGACCATGAGCTTATCTGCAACAGGGTCCAAAAACCGCCCAAATGCAGAGGTTTGATTTAATGTTCGTGCAAGATAACCATCAAACCAATCTGTAATTGCCGCAACAACAAAAATTGCTGTTAGAACAATATGACGCGTCATACTGCCCTCATGCCCACCAACGCCAATCGCTGGTGGCCAATACGCAATCACAAGAAAAACTGGAATTAACGCAATACGAGCTAGCGTCAAAATATTTGGAATATTCAGGATACGACCTGTCGTCATAGACACCCCAGTGAGTCCCCTTTCTACCTAAATTCAGGCAAAATGTAATTTAGAGTAATACTCTGTTTCGTCAATACTCTATACGATTCATCACAAGCTGTCGACTATGCAAAAACAGTAACTGTCTGTCTTGCTATTGCAATCAGTCGATTTTGCGCATCCCACAAATAAGCTTGTTCAGTTGCATAACCATGTGCTGCATATTCTGTCATTACTTTATATTTAAACCAATCATTTAAATCCTGTTGTAAAGGATGAATAAATGTCACATGCCATGTCAATGTACTGGCAGGTGCAGGTTTACGAAACATCGACAACACACCCGGTGGCCAAACATCCATGAGTGTTAAAAGGTCAGCAGTTGTCATTTCCCGATGTGCATGTTCCGCTGGGTCAAAACGACACCAACCTGCAAAATCAGGTTGTTTACTGGCGGACATTGGATAATTACCTTCTGTCCATGCCAATTGAAAGTTTTTAACACACTCTGGAAATGGTAAATATTTAGGGACAATATTGGCTTGATCAATCGATGTAAAATCAGGTGCTTGCGGCTCTAATGAGACCTGAATATTGGATTCACGTTGGCTACCAAAGCTTGCAATCAAAATACTTTGTACAGCATCATTTTGCCAAAGACGGACTTCAATGGTCGTGACGGACTTGCCTTGTCTTAAAATTTCAGCCGTCAATCGAGCTTTACTTTGCTCAACTGGTCCAACAAGCGTAACACTACAACTCAGCAGTTTTTTTTCTATATCGGCAATCGTTACAATCGCTTTCTGTATCAGCATTCCTGCAACTAAACCACCGAAAATTGTTCTGCCTTGCAGCCATCCTTGCGGTATATCAACCCATTCGTTCTGTTCGATTTGCTGAAATAATTGTTCTAATGACATACTTTGCCCCACATCCTATCCTTTGAACTACTGTTTCATATTTCTAATGTGATGAAAATGGTCTGTGACTCAAGCGTCAATGAGCACTTCGGCTAATGACCTTCGTTAAGATATTATAAATGTTCAAGATTCAAATTTAATGGCGTACCAACCCACTCTGCATATTCCGTATGTGCAAGGTATTCATTCTCAAGTAGAGGATGAATCAAAATCGAAAATCCATGAAAAAATTGAGTTAAAACTTGCTTTACTTGCGCTAATTCAACCTGCTCAAACTCTATTTGAAACATCGGTTTGGGCAAAGGCCCTACAGCTTTATATAACAATCTGCCGACAGTAATTGAATCAGATAATACTTTCTGAAGTCTCAAGTGTAATTCCTGAGCTTGAGCGATCTGATCAAGTTCAAAAAATACATGTGCATGGTATTTCATCTTTCAATTCCTCAGTCAGAAAAATTGAATCTCTATCGAGCATTTCAATTTAAAAATTTTAAAAATACGGCAATATCACCACTGACGATTGGACGTATATTTCAAAAAGAATTCATCTTACTCATGCAATACTTTATAAATCATTCTTGCCATCACATCGCCCAAACCCGGAACAAGCTTTAAATCATTTTCAGAAGCTTTTAACACGCCTTGGATGCCTCCAAAATGTGTGAGTAAATCACGACGACGTTTCGGCCCTAATCCGGGAATGGCTTCTAATACCGACCCACCACGGCGTTTATCACGTTTGGCACGATGTTTGGTAATCGCAAAACGATGCGCCTCATCACGTACCTGCTGGATCAAATGTAAGGCTTTATGGTCTTCAGGTAATTGAATTTTAGTCCCATCAGTAAAATGTAAAGTTTCGAGTCCGGGTTTACGTCCTTCACCTTTAGAAACACCGACCATAAATGCTTCAAGACCCAGCTCTTGCATGACTTCCATTGCCATGTGTAATTGACCTTTACCACCATCAATCAGCAGTAGGTCTGGGAGCATGGCTTTTTTATAACGGCGAGTCAGCGCTTGGCGCATAGCCGCATAATCATCCCCCGGTGTGATTCCATCAATTGCAAATTGACGATAATCTCGCTTACGTGCACCGCCCGCATCAAAAACCACACACGATGCGATCGTCGCTTCACCCATGGTATGTGAAATATCAAAACATTCTATACTATCGATTGGACGACCCGTGACTTGCTCAAGTTGATGAAAACGTTCATTTAACTCTAAATGATTAGCGAGCTTTCCTTTGATGGCATGCTGTACATTCATCTCTGCCAATTCAAGCCACTCTGCACGAGTCTCCCGCACACTGTGTTTAACTTGAATTTTCTTTTCAAATTGCTGATGTAGCGCTTCTTCTAATTGTTTTCGATCTGGAACGTCTACATTTACGATCAATTCTGTTGGCACTTCATCCGCCACTTGGAAATAGAAGTTCGCCATAAAGTCTGACAGCATTTGCCCTAAATCATCACCCAACATATCTGGAAAATAACTCTTTCCACCGAGCATTTTGCCATTGCGTACATGCATGATCTGCACACAAGTCACGCCTGCTTGATATGCAATGGCCAGAATATCGGCTTCACCTTTAACTTTATAAATCGCTTGCTGTGCTTGCACATCGCGTAAAAGTGCCATTCGATCACGATAAAACACTGCTTTTTCAAATTCTAAATTTTCCGCAGCCTGTTCCATTTTTTGAATCAATTCCTGATTCAACTCTTTGGTATCACCATTTAAAAAACGAATCGAGTTTTGTACATCGTCATTATAGGCTTCTTGGCTAATCAAACCGACACAGGGTGCAGTACAACGTTTAATTTGGTATTGCAAACACGGACGTTTACGTTGTGAGAAATAACTATTTTCACATTGGCGTACATTAAATAATTTTTGTAAAACCAGTAAGGTATCTCGTGCATTATATGCACTTGGGTAAGGGCCAAAGAATTTACCAACTTGATGTTTACCCTTACCACGCCCCGAGGCAATTCGTGGATAAGGTTTGTCAGCAGAAACAAAGATATAGACATAAGATTTATCGTCCCGCAACATAATATTATATGGCGGACGATGTAACTTAATCAGGTTTTGTTCAAGTAATAAAGCTTCAGTTTCTGAACGAACGACTAAGCTTTCTATATTATAAATACGTGCAACCAAAGCCTGTGTTTTTGGATGCTCAATGGTTTTGACAAAGTAGCTCGACACACGATTTTTAAGATTTTTGGCTTTGCCGACATAAAGTAACTCACCCTCTTTCCCCAGCATTTTATAGACACCGGGAAGTGTGGTCATATTGGCTAAAATCTTTTCGATATTTTCTCGTGCGTTTTCGTTCACAACTTACTCATGATTTATCGTTAGCATACATGATGTAATGCTTTAACCTTGTTTTTCAAGTTCTCATTCAAAATATCAAGGCAAGCTTTCAAACATTCAACCACTTTAGGCACATACATCGAATACTGCAAATATCACCATAAAATATATTTCTGTGAATTAAGCTTGAGCATTCTGGCCTTGCACCGCCTGACAAAATAGTTGCGGATTGCGTGGAGAAACTAAAATTTGTTTGGCTTTACCATCTTTTAAATAACGAATTTGTAAACGATCTAATGATAAAGCTGGAGAAGAAATTGAGTTATTGGTTTTCGAAATTTGCTGAATAGCACTGAATGGAATCACCCACTTTAAAAACATACAGCGGATCGTCAAAGTATCATTTTGAATAGAATAACGTGTATTTAAAACAGGCCACCAAATCACAGCGATTGTGAGCAGATACACCGTGGTATGCTCAGGATATTCAACCATTGTCCCTTTTGCATACATCGTCAGTAATAATTGCACAAGTAATCCTGTCATCGCAATTAAAAAGCCCAACACCCACCAATCAATTTTAGAATGAAATTTCTGCATATTTTTCCCCAATCTGCATTCATTCTAACTGAAATTACAATCAGAATACTCGCGATAAAAAACCAATTTTTGCAATAAAAAAGCGTCCTTAGGGACGCTTTTCTATTCAAAATCATTTAAAGCCATTAGTTCTTTAAATAACGCTCAAAAGTTTCAGAGAAATCATAGTGATCAATCTCTTTAATACGCTGATTGGTATATTCTTCAACTTGATGTGCAGTTTGGTTAATAATTTCAGGTAAATTTAAAATAGCCTGTTCGCCTAACTCACGCAAATTAAACATTTTTTGAACATTTTCATTGCTTTGCAACAAGATATTACGCTTACGGTTGATTTCCTTGCAGGTTTCACCAATGCTAAACAATGCTTTATACAAATCACGAATTTTCTCAATTTGCTTTTTATCAATATCAATAGAGAAATGTTGCTCGCCTAACTGAAACTTAATTTCAACATCTAAATCTACAGTACCCGCTGTTTCCAAGAGTACATTTTTAATCGAATTATGTTTATATAAATAACGATATAAAGTACGCTTTTTACTCATTGCACTTTTACCATCTAAATGCATAAAAGCAACATTGGTAAAGCAATACTCATCTGTTTTACTTTTAATTACGAAGAAGATTTTTTCATTGTCTTCATGGAAAATATAATCATCGATATCCGTTTTATTAAAATCTTGCGGTTCGATAATTGTCCCGATGTCACTGGTACCCATCATTTCAGAAGCTAAATTTTTAAACATGTGTTTTTCCTAGTGCTTTTATCCATTATCACTTTAAATTAAGAAAATAAACGCCCAAATTCAAGTCAAGATTTGTTATAAAAAAACGCCTTGAGCGGCGTTTAGTGATTTTAATTTTTAAAATAGCTTTTGAAAAAAAGCAATGATTTGTGACATATAAGGTCGTATAAAAATCAGGAAGAAAATCCCGAGCATCAAGAACCATTTTAGGAAGTAATACAGCTGACGATTGGTTTTCTTCAATGCCTTGGCTTTAATACGAATTTGATAAACATAACCAAAGACTTTATTTAAGCCACCTGTTTGATCACCCGCCTCATTTGGAGAACTTGCTGCAGTCATCACTTTTTTACCAAACCAATGATTAAAGCGTTCCATCAATTTTGTTTTTAATGGGCGTTCTACGTCAGCAAAGAAAATGATACGGTTTTGATCGGTTGTGTTTTCAGCATAATGAATATAAGTTTCATCAAAGACCACACTTTCACCATCACGCCATGAATAACGCTGACCATCGACATCGATAAAACAACGGTCATCATTTGGGGTTAAAAGTCCTAAATGATAACGCAATGAACCTGCATATGGATCACGATGACGTACTAAGCGGCTATCAGGTGCAAGCTCCGTGAACATTGCCGCTTTAATGGTAGGCAAAGTTTTAAGTAATGCTGTGGTTTTTGGGCATAATTCAGCAGCTGAAGGATGTGCAGAGTCATACCATTTTAGATAAAAACGTTTCCAACCTGTTTTAAAGAAAGAATTAAAGCCTAGATCATCATAAGTACTCGACGCTTTGATTCCACCTTGAGTATATAAAGCTTTGGCTTCATCACGAATCATTTCCCAGTTTTCATCCAAGACTTTTAAATCTTTGAAATATTGTGTGTCGATATAAGGTTGATTCGGCACTTTTGAAAACATATACATGAGGAAATTAATCGGCGCAAGAATCGTAGAATGGTCAAAAAATTGACGATAAAACGAATGGCGGACTTTACCGCGATTTTGGATATACAAAGCTGAAATCACAAAAATCGCCAATATGATCCATTTAATCATACAGCACTCTTTATTTTGACAGAGGAGAATTCGGGTTAATCATTTCGCTGAGCACCATTATCAATGCTCAGTTTTCTCAAATTCTATCAAAACCCACCATAAAAATGCCAATTTATCAGATAAAATTCTGTGTTTTATATCGTTAACAATCTGAGATAAAACAAAGCGCTCCTCTATAAAGCTGTACCTATTATTTTTCTATATTGACCAAAATGACTAAACCCACTTTTCCTGAGGTCACTTGAAATTGATAAAAACAGCCTCATTAGTAAAAAGGTCATTATTTTAAAATATCAAATTAAACATAGACTTCATCTGATTTTTAAAATGAATAGTGCATTTGAGCTACGATACATTTGGTGCATACAACATAAAAATTGATGACCCTTGCGTCACGGCTTGATACAACTTGTTATGTTCTTTTTAGATATAGTTATCGTAAGATTAGTGAAGTCGAAATGTGTGCGGGAATTGCATACACACTTCAAAACATCAATTTAGAAGTCCTCCACAAAAGGAGATCAGGGCATGATCCACGCTGGCAATGCCATTACCGTCCAAATGCTTGCGGACGGAATTGCAGAATTCCGCTTTGACTTACAAGGTGAGTCGGTTAACAAATTCAACCGTGCAACGATTGAAGACTTTAAAGCTGCTATTGAAGCTGTAAAAAATAACAGCGAAGTGAAAGGCTTAATCGTTACTTCTGGTAAATCTACATTTATCGTCGGCGCGGATATCACTGAATTCGGTGAAAACTTCAAACAAGGCGAAAGTGCAATTGTTGAATGGGCAATGCCTGTTCACGATATTTTCAATGCATTTGAAGATTTAGAGGTTCCTAAAGTTGCTGCGATCAATGGTATTGCATTGGGCGGCGGTTTTGAAATGTGTCTAGTATGTGACTACCGTGTCATGTCTACGGCTGCAACTGTAGGTTTACCTGAAGTTAAACTTGGGATCATTCCTGGTTTCGGTGGTACAGTTCGTTTGAGCCGTGTAATCGGTATCGACAATGCTGTTGAGTGGATTGCAACTTCTGCAAACAAACGTCCAGATGCCGCGCTAAAAGATGGCGCTGTAGATGCTGTTGTTGCACCTGAGCAATTACAAGCTGCTGCAATTGACCTTGTTAAGCAAGCAATTGCTGGTCGTTTAGACTGGAAAGCAAAACGTCAAGAAAAATTAGAGCCTGTTAAATTAGACATGCTTGAACAAATGATGGCGTTCAACTCTTCTAAAGGCGTGATTCTTGCGAAAGCAAATCCTGCACAATACCCTGCTCCAAAACTTCTTCTTGATTCACTTCAAGCAGGTGTAAGCTTAAACCGTGACGGCGCATTAAAAGCTGAAGCTGAAGCTTTTGCTAAAGCAGCGATCACGCCTCAAGCAGGTGCATTGATCGGCTTATTCATCAACGATCAAGTTGTGAAAAAAGCGTCTAAAAAGCATGAAAAAGGTGCACATCCAGTAAACCAAGCTGCTGTACTTGGCGCGGGTATCATGGGTGGCGGTATTGCTTACCAAGCGGCGAGCAAAGGTACGCCAATTATCATGAAAGATATTGGTAATCCGCAACTTGCTTTGGGTATGAAAGAAGCAAATGGTTTACTCACCAAACAAGTTGAACGTAAGAAGATGACACCTGCAAAAATGGGTGAAACTCTTGCGCGTATCCGTCCTACTTTAAGCTACGATGAGTTTAAAGAAGTGGATATCGTGATTGAAGCTGTTACAGAGAACCCGAAAGTTAAGGGTATCGTACTTGCTGAAACTGAGAAAAATGTTCGTGACAACACGATCATTGCTTCAAATACATCTACGATTTCAATCACTCGTTTAGCTGAAAACCTACAACGCCCTGAAAACTTTGTTGGTATGCACTTCTTCAACCCAGTTCACATGATGCCGCTTGTAGAAGTGATTCGTGGTGAAAAAACATCTGAAGAAGCGATTGCAACAACTGTGGTTCTTGCTCAGAAAATGGGTAAAACACCAATCGTTGTTAACGACTGTCCAGGCTTCCTTGTAAACCGTGTATTGTTCCCTTACTTTGGTGCGTTTGACCTTCTTCTTAAAGATGGCGCTGACTTCCAACAAGTGGATAAAGTCATGGAGAAATTCGGTTGGCCTATGGGCCCTGCATACTTGATCGATGTTGTTGGTATCGATACAGGTGTTCATGGCGCAGAAGTGATGGCTGAAGGTTTCCCAGACCGCATGAAGCCAGACTTCAAAGGTGCGATCGAAATCATGTATGAAAACAAACGTCTTGGTCAAAAGAATGACGTTGGTTTCTACAAGTACGAGCTTGATCGTAAAGGTAAAAAGGCAAAAACTGTTGATCCAACTGCGTATGAACTTGTTGCAACTATGGCAACAACTGAAAAACACGAGTTTGATGCACAAGAAATCATTGATCGTATGATGCTTGCTTTCTGTAACGAAACAGTTCGTTGCTTAGAAGACAACATCGTTGATACTGCTTCTGAAGCAGATATGGCGATGATCATGGGTGTTGGTTTCCCTCCATTCCGTGGTGGTCCATGCCGTTACATCGACCAAACAGGTGTAGCTGAGTATGTTGCGCTTTGCGACAAATACGCACACTTAGGTAAGGCTTATGAAGCGCCACAAATGTTGCGTGACATGGCTGCTAACAACAAAAAATTCTACGGTTAAGGAGCAACGTGAATGGCTACTTTAAATCCACGTGACGTTGTCATCGTTGATGGTGTACGTTCAGCAATGGGTAAAACCAAAAACGGTATGTTCCGCAATGTACGTGCTGACAGCTTATCTGCTGAATTGGTTCGTGCTTTAGTTGCTCGTAACCAGTTTGATACAAACGAAGTTGAAGACGTAATCTGGGGTTGTGTAAACCAGACGCTTGAACAAGGTATGAACATTGGCCGTAACATTGTGTTATTGGCTGATTTACCAAAGACTGTTGGTGGTCAAACGGTTAACCGTCTTTGTGGTTCTTCTATGCAGTCGATCCACACTGCGGCTGCTCAGATTGCAACCAACCAAGGTGATGTTTTCATCATTGGTGGTGTTGAACACATGGGCCACGTTGGGATGATGCACGGTATCGACTTGAACCCTGAAGCGTCTAAACACTATGCTAAAGCATCTAACATGATGGGCTTAACTGCTGAAATGTTAGGTCGTATGAACGGCATTACGCGTGACGAACAAGATGCGTTTGGCGTTGAATCTCACCGTCGTGCTTGGGCTGCAACACAAGAAGGTCGTTTCAAAAACGAAATCGTTGGTGTTGAAGGTCATGATGCAAATGGTTTCAAAATCCTTTGCGACGTTGACGAAGTGATTCGCCCAGATGCTAACCTTGAAGCATTCAAAGCATTACGTCCTGTATTTGACCCTAAAGGCGGTACAGTAACAGCTGCGACTTCTTCTGCATTGTCTGATGGTGCATCTGCAATGTTGTTAATGTCTGCTGAACGTGCTCAAGCATTTGGTCTTAAGCCTCGTGCTGTGATTCGCTCTATGGCGATTGCAGGTTGTGATGCTGCAATCATGGGTTATGGTCCAGTTCCAGCAACTCAAAAAGCGCTTAAACGTGCTGGCTTGAGCATGAATGACATCCAAACCATCGAGTTAAATGAAGCGTTTGCTGCTCAAGGTCTATCTGTAATGAAAGGCTTAGGCATCTACGAGAAACAAGACATCATCAACTTGAATGGTGGTGCGATTGCTCTTGGTCACCCATTGGGTTGTTCAGGTGCGCGTATCACAACAACATTGTTGAACGTGATGGAACAACAAGATACTCAAATCGGTCTTGCGACCATGTGTATCGGTCTTGGTCAAGGTATCGCGACAATTATCGAACGTGTTTAAGATTTAAATACGTGAGAAAAAGAACCCCGCTTATTGCGGGGTTTCTTTATACTTATCAATCTCTACAATTAATTTCTGATATAAACCCTTATATTCTTTGACATTGACTAAATCATTTTTCCTATTTGCGACATAGGCGCTTAATTTATCTAAATCTAAAAGTGTAATATCATTATTTATATTTTGATAAGGAGATAAAATATCTAGCTCATCTAAATACTCTTGATGCTTAAAGAGAAGTTTTTCGAATTCTTTTAATAAAGCCAATTTATCATCACTATTATTCAAATACTGTATTGTAGGGCTAGATTCCATATCATAAGCATTTTGCCTTCTTAGGTTCAACCATAGACTTTGAAACACATTGTTATCTTCTTCATAATTATAATATAAATTCCTTTTATCCCAAACTAAACCATTATAATTATTATTAGGTTCGTTAGATTTACTATAAAATTTAAAGCCAATTGTATCAGGATAGCGATATGGGTTTTCTGATGACCTTAAGTCATAAATATTATATTTATGTAAACAGCAAAAGTTGTTCAAAGAATACAGCATTATTTCATCAAAATATTGTTTGCTCTCTAAAACAATATAATCATTAAATAATTTCATCAGATTATTTTTTTTAATTTGATAATCTTCAGAGTTTCTGCTTAAGTCAATCACATAAAATCCTTCTTGGCTTAAAATATCTTGTACTTGATATCCATTTATGACTTGAGTACTCCATTCCTCAGATAAATCATAATCAATATTATAATCAGCACAATAAGTTAATTTTAAAAGATCAATTTCAAATGTTTTAATTTTTGAAATATGTTTTTCAAATAGTTCTTTTAAATAATCTGCATGCTTATTCTCAAACTCAAAATTCCAATAATCTCTACTTATATTTAAAACTTCTTTAGCTTTTTTACCATATAGATCAACCATATAATCAAAATAATTACAATTATTAAGATTATAATTTCTATAATCATTTATCCATACGTTTTGTCCTTTAAATAGAAATGCATGCTTACCCTCATTATGATAATTAATCTCAGATTTAAGATAAAATGCGACTTGCTTTTCATCATCCCAAATTACATCAGATGGATTATTTTTTTGAAATCCTAATGTAAAAACTGGAGCATTTTCTAAAATTTTCTCATATATTTTTTCTTTTTGGTACTCACCCCATTTTTTTTCAAATGAGTCTATATCAATTAAATTACTATCTCTAAGATTTTCAATTTTCTCTAAATCAAAGTTGCATCTAATATAAAATTTCGTACTTGTACCAATTTTTTTATAATTTCCTATATTTTTTGTTATAAAACAATATCCTTGCTTCCCCCCCAAAGGAGAGTACATTTCAACATCTAAACTATCATGGGTAAAATAACTATATGTATTAAATCTAATACTCTGCATTTCAATAGGTAAATCTTTTGTAAGTAAAAATGCACTATGCAAACCGATACCAAACTCACCTGACGGTCTCATCCATTTTGGCATTTCGTTAATAATTTTCTTTTTATGAATATTTTTACTCGATCCTGCCATAGTTTGCATATAGCCAAGATCAACCATACTCATCCCAATTCCTTGATCTATGATTTGAAATTCCCAAATGCTATCCAATGTTCCTTCAACATTTTTTACTCTATTAATTTCTAATTGAAGTGGATATTTTTCGAGAATTTTAAAAAAATCTTGGTGATAAGGATGCAATTCTTTGAGCTTTTCCTGATCTTCTTCAAGCCAAATTCTTAACATTGTCGCATCAATAGAGTTCTGAATCAGTTCACGATATATGCTATATTCATCATTATACAAGTTTGCTCCTTGTAATAACTCCATAGCATTTTTTTCATCTAACTTAAATTTCATTGGCTTATTATTTAAAAGTTGTTTTTCTTTTTTAACCCCATTTTCATATTTTATCTCCATTCTCACATCTAACTGCTCAATTGTTGGAAGTGAACCAAATTGTAAACTTGGTACAATCAAATTCCATTGTGACATTTGATTTTGAAATTCTTCACGTATCCAGCCAAACCAATTTTGTGTTTCAACATAAGACATTTCATCAGGGCATTCAGCAACAAGTTTCACAGTTCGTTTATCAAGTTGAAACTCTCGAAGTGATAAATGCTTATTGTGATGATGTTTACTGACCGAAGGCATATTACTAACGTGCTTTGCCATGACGGGGCAAAAACGATTATCATCCAAATCAAATAAATCACCTAAACGAAGCAAACATCCAATAAATCTTGGATGGCAGTCTTCAGTACCCAAACCAGTTTGTTTATAGGGAAGTGTCTCCATCAAAGTATCAAAATTCATTCCATGAGAAACACAGATTTGCCCTAAGTAACGATAAATTCGATTAGGTAAAAGTTCAGTTCTCGGTGAAGTTATTCCTAAATCTTTAAAAGGATCTTCTACAATTTTACCAACACGCTTGTCATGCCCACGTCTAAACCATTCCGCAACTAATTGACGATACTTTTCAATACCGTCAAAAGGGTGACTTTCAGTACCAACAGCCGATAACCAATTTTGCTCAACATAGGCTTGGCAAAATTTTTGAAGATCATGCCCTTTTTCATTTGCTATGGTCTGAATCATGAAATTGAAATCAGGGTTTGTATGAACTGCTTTAGCATTTTGTGCATCAACCAACATTCCAACATCATGCCAATAAGCAGCTTCTAAAATTAGCCACGCATCAGTGGCTGTCAGTAATTCAATATCATCACCCAGTAGACGTTCAATATTGACCAAAATTTGCTGTGAATGTGATGCATTATGATTACTAAAATGCGGATAGAAGCCACCAATATTTTCTAAAGCCTTACTTACAAGCTTTTGATCAAATTCCCATTGTGAAAGTAAAATTTTTACGTTGTCATCTGCTTCGCATTTCTTTTTTAAATGGGCGATTAAATTCGTGCTCATAAGTAATCATCAGTTATTATAAAATTATTTTTATATTAGCAAATATTTAATTTTAATGGCTATTCAACTTCTCTTTCTTCTTATATTAAAATCCACTTACAAAAAAACCAATCAACAGATTGGCTTTTCAACATCTAAAAATAAAAAACCACGTGAAAGGCTATTTCCTCCACTTATCTCCAAACATAATGTTCAAACGATTGGTGTCAAAATTAAATTTAATGGGTTCATTGTTACTGACTGCATCGAGTGCTTTACCACGGTCAACACCTAAAGGCTGAAGCATGATAAACAAACCCTTCGTCGGATCGGAAGACTGTAAGCCTTCAGCAACAGCAAACACATATTCTTGCTGTAAAGGAGAAAGCTGGGTCATATCCACTTGAGACATATTCGGCTGAATATTCATCACACCAATATTATCTCCAATAACAAAGTTCTGGATTTCATTCTCATCTTTCAAGATTTCATGCTGCAATGATTTACGTGCAGTTTTATCATCCTGAAAAGGAACGATCCCTACTTCTTCGCGTAGTTCAGCATCCGCCATTACTTTGATGGTCGGCAATGTATTCACTTCTTCAGCTTGAGCCGAAGCGAAACCAATAGAACCAAGTGCAGTTACAAGTGTTAAAACTTTGATAAAGTTCATACCCTTCACCCATAAAATTAGTCATTCGATAAAAGACTAAATGATTCGGCAAAATTAAAATCTATTATTAATAGCCTATACCAAAGTGTCTACTGATTCACCAAAGCTCGGATAAACGGCTGAACTAAGAATGTTAAAATGCTTTCCATGACATCAAATACAATACTTATAAAGCTTGTTCTAAAACTTCGGCATTTTGTTCTTTCTGATCATTTATTTTTGCATTTAGTTTTAAAACATCTTGGAACAACTGATTAAATTGTTTCACTTGAGCATCATTTTTAAACAATATTTGATTCTTTTGAGCTTCCCACTCATATTTTTTCAGCATTTCAAACATGGCTTCTGCTTTGGCCAATATTTGTAATTCATTTAAAATTAAAGAATTTTCAGGATCTAAGCCCGAATTTTCCTCTAGCTTGGCTTGAAGTGGTTGTTTTAAATCTTGCTTTAAATCTAAAGTTTTTAGTTGTGCCAAAGCATCATTTTTATTTGCGGTATTTTGCTTTTGATAATTCAGCATCGCCTGTCGCACTGTGATCATCATCTTTTCTGTTTCTTGATAATTCTGTTTACGATCTGCATCTAAACGTTTTACATCTAAAAAATGGTTCCATTTCGCTGTTGCAAGCTGATTTAAATAAGCATTACGCGTATCAATATTCTTAATCCAATATTTCAATAAAAACTCAGATAAAGTTTTATAGTCACCGGTTAAGCGGGAATCATGGATATCGATATTGACAGGTTTAGTGCGATCTTGTGCTTGCTCATAAAGCTGACGCATTTTATCCGTCATCACCAAATCAAAATTTTGACGACTGACTTCATCACGCTTGGTTGTAATATGGTCATAGTAGAAAAAACCAACGATAGCAAGAATGACCATTGCCAAAATAATGATGATCCGACGCATACATTGGTTCCAAAAATATTTTTCTCTTGACTTAGAATAGCTGAAACATTGTGAATTTGCATATTAATTATACAATTAGGCGATAAATCTATTCGATCACGTATTTTTGAGGCACTCTCATTTCGGAACTCACTTTAAATTTACATCCGTGAACCCCACATATAGGGCATGACTTTTTTAAGAATTTAGAGATTTCCCATGCGTGTAGATATTTGGTCAGATGTGGTTTGCCCATTTTGTTATATTGGTAAAAAACGTTTAGAAGCTGCTGCAAAACAAACAGGCATCGAACTTGAAGTACATTGGCACAGTTTTGAGCTTGATCCAGAAGCACCTGCACGTCAGGAAATTTCAAACTCTGAACGTCTTGCGCAAAAATACGGGCGTACTATTACCGAAGTTGAAGAGATGCAACGTAATATTGCAGCTATGGCAAAAGAAGAAGGTATTGAATTTAACTGGGAAAATGCAAATTCAGGCAATACTTTCAATGCACATCGTATTATTCACCTTGCACAAAGTAAAGGTTTAGGCTCAGAAGCTGAAGAGGCTTTTTTCTATAGTTATATGACCCAAGGCTTACCGATCGGTGAGCGTGAAACCATTGAAGATGTTGCTGCACGTATTGGTTTAAATCCTGTTGAAGTTGATGATGT
This sequence comes from Acinetobacter piscicola, assembly GCF_002233755.1. GTDB lineage: Bacteria > Pseudomonadota > Gammaproteobacteria > Pseudomonadales > Moraxellaceae > Acinetobacter > Acinetobacter piscicola. Next base: position 130,304 of record NZ_NIFO01000011.1, read on the forward strand.
ACTTAACTCAGATGAATATGCAGATTTTGTCAAATTCGATGAAGAAGTGGCACATGATCAACTTAAAGTAACAGGTGTTCCATTCTTTGTTTTTGACCAGCGTGTAGCTTTAGCAGGCGCACAACCACGTGATGTTTTTGTTCAAGTTTTACAACAAGCGCTAGCAACCGTTGAACAAACTGAAAATACCGAAAATATTGAAGTTGAACAACAAGATGCTGCTATTTGTAATGATGAATCTTGCGATGTTCCAAATAAATAATTTGTAATCGCCATGATTTAAAAATAAAACCCTCACATTTCGATGATGTGAGGGTTTTATTATTTTAATTGTTCAAAAGATTTATAAAAAAGACTTATTCAACCAAGAAACTAATTTTAAGATTAACGCGATACTCCGTAATTTTATTGTCCTTGATAATAACTTTTTGTTCGTTAATCCATGCCCCTTGTACATTTTTGATTGTTTCGGTGACTTTGGCGATCCCTGTTTGAATCGCATCTTCAAAACTTTTAGTACTGCTCGAATTTACCTCTACAACTTTTGCAATTGCCATGTGACGCACTCGATTTTTATAAAAGGAAACTGCATCCTATTACAAATATAAGGCTTTTTTAGTTTGGTTAAAATTTAAACAAGATAATCATACATAACGCTACATGAAATTTTGAGTGAGTCCTGAGATTCGATACATCACAAAAACCAAGACCAATTAAAATCAACAATAACCATCAATCTTCAAAATCAGCATTGCATTTACCCTTTTCATTGATATAACAATTTTTCTTTTCATTAAATTTAAGGATAGATGTGCTTCCATTTTTCGGGAAATCATGGCGCCAAGTCATTTTCCCAAAACTTGAATAATTGACTTGGATGGGATACAAACCTGTCACCGTCGGATCAACTTTGAGCTGATATTCCTTTGAAAAACCAGCTAAATTAGGATCACCACTTTCATACGCCCCCGAATTATCCTCAGAAATACCAAACGGATATTCCTCAATCCAGCCTCGTTCATTCAATACAATTAACGATGAAAATTCAGAATGAGAACCCGTTGAAGTATATCCACCTGAATAAGTTAGCCCCATTTGATCTTTGCCCACACGGCGAATTTTCTTGAAATCTTCTGCACTTAAATGTGAATCCCCCCAGCTACCTGAAATATCAAGATCAGGGCGAGATCTGCTCAATAATTGGTATTGCCCATTGCTGAGTTGTTTGAATAAATAGAGTTCTACTTTTGGTCGTGAAGGATGTCCTGTAATGATCAATCCATCATCCTGTTCAAAAATTTCTAAGCGGACGATAAAGCGTTTCTCACCCTGTACATTTTGATAAGTTTGTACTGGATTAAACACGGCGTAATCAATATTACCGTCTTTACCTTTTAGCCCAACAGCCTGATCCATCGATAAATCATTCATTTTTAAATGGCGAATATCTTTTTGATGAAACTGCATAAAAATCGTCTTGTCGTTTAGATTTTTGACAACAATAACAGTGTTTAATGCGTTTACAACCGTTTTGGAACTTTGCATTTGCTCAGCAAATAAGCTGGGTGATAATAAAATACTAGCGATCAATATAGAACATGGAGTGATGGTCTTTTGCATTAACATATTTTGCTGCATTGAGTGTCCTACCCTATTTATATGGTCATTCTAAGTGCTTTTACCAATTTATCTCGTTTGATCATGTCAAAGGATCTTTGCCATTTCATCTCATTTTAGTTTTGAAAATACAGGATCTAACTTTAAATCACAATTTCATTCAAACAACATGTTACAACCCAAACAGCAGAACAAAAACAATAAACGCCCTCATGATTAATACGTAAATGAATCGTATGAAGCAATAATCAACACAGTGGTTATTTTCACTCATTCTCAATATTAACTTAACTCAATATCAATAGATGAATAAAATCTTATTAAATAACACATTGTTTGCTTCTATTTTAAGCATTTTGGACAGGTTTTATATTTATCACAATGAATAGATTGAAATTTACTGTTTTTTTAGGGCATAGTGATGTTGAAGATCAAAAATCCAGAAACTAGAAGAGATAGAAAAAGTGAAAATGAAAAGAAACTTAAATTCAATCCTTTCGGCAGTCCCCTATCTTTTTTTATTGGGAGGTTTTTATGGAAATTCAGTCTTTGCTGAAACAGTGAGCAGTATTGCCGATTCTCAGGCACAGAAATCTGAATCACTCTATACCGTTGAAGAGGGCGAAAAAGGTTGGCTTAATTATATTCCGCGTGCAGTCGATGCGACACCAACCATTTTCCCAAATGAATCTAATCAAGACACCGTTCCACCAACGGCAATGACTGAAGATCAAACTTGGACCGATAAACAACAAAAAGGTGTACGTAATTGGGTCGATCGAACTGCTCATAAAATAGATGGCTGGTTTGGAGAAACAGACCCAAAGAAACCTGCGACAGCGAGTCTGAGGGTTTTAATCGATAACCGTTGGGATGAACATGATGGTTATGATATCAGCCCAAGAATTCGAGGTAGAATTAAATTACCAACACTCGAAAATCGTTTAAGTGTAGTATTTGGTGATGACACTTTAGATGATGAAATTAATAATAATATTGCCATTAGCAATATCAATGCTGAAGCTGACCCTGATAAAAAATTTGATAGTAAAAGCGCTCGAGATGACAATAGTTCAATCGCATTACGTTGGTCACAAACCGCTAGGAGACTGCCATTTGATGTCGATGCTGACTTAGGTATTCGCTCAGGAAGCGATATCTATGCGCGTTTAAAAGCAGAAAAAGATTGGAGTTTAGGTGATGATTTCTATTTTCATGCCGAGCAAATTTATCGCTATGGTATCGACAGTGAAAATTACCTTCGAACCAATTTAGAACTAACCCACGCACGTCCAAATCAACCTTTTCTTTCCAACCAATTCAACGTCACCTATGCCGATGAGCAAGATGATGATTTAACGTGGAATAATAGAACTTACCGTCAACATCAATTTTTTAAAGGCAATCGTTTTAACTACGGTATTTATACAGGTGGTTATTATAATGATAGCGATCTCAGACTAAATAGTTGGGGGCCTTTTGTTTCTTGGCGTCAACCTGTATGGCGTGAATGGTTTTTTGTACAAGGTGATTTAAACTATTTTAATGATCATCGTGAAGATCGTAGTCATTACCCAAGGGCTTTAGTACGTTTAGAAGCATTATTTTAAAAATTTGAATAAAATATTGTATCAACTGTGGATAAGTTCGAACTTATCCACTGCTTATCCATCTGATAATTTTACGTATAAAAAAGCCTATCTCGAAGATAGGCTTTTTAACAATGACAACTTACTTTAAGCTTTAAGCAATAAGTTATTAATACGTTTTACATATTCAGCAGGATCTTCAGGTAAACCACCTTCTGCTATCACCGCTTGGTCAAAGATCACATTGGCTAAATCATCAAACTGTGCTGAACCTTCAAGTTTTTTCACCAAAGGATGCTCAGGATTAATCTCTAAGATCGGTTTAGATTCAGGAACAGCCTGACCCGCTTGTTTCAACATACGAATCAATTGTGGTGAAAGATCTCCATCACTGGTCACTAAACATGCAGGTGAATCAACCAAACGTGTTGTTACACGGACTTCTTTGGTTTTCGCTTTCAGTGAATCCGATAGCTTCTCAACCACTGGTTTAAACTGCTCAGCTGCAGCTTCCAGTGCTTTTTTCTCTTCTGCATCTTGCAAATCACCAAGATCAACAGCACCTTTCGCAACGTTTTGCATAGGAGTACCATCAAACTCGTTTACAAACTCCATTGCCCATTCATCGACACGGTCTGCCATCAACAAGACTTCAATACCCTTCTTGCGGAACAATTCAAGTTGTGGCGAATTTTTTGCAGCAGCTAAGCTATCCGCAGTCACATAATAGATGGCTTTTTGCCCTTCTTTCATACGTGCTTTATAGGCTTCAAATGATGTTGAAATATCATCATTGATTGACGTAGAAAAACGTAATAATTTCAGAATACGTTCACGATTTCCAAAATCTTCACCTAAACCTTCTTTGATTACTGAACCAAATTCAGCATAGAACGTTTTGAATTTTTCTTGATCCGCTTCATCTTCCGATTTTGCCAAGCTATCCAGTGTTGTTAAAACACGACGCGTATTACCTTCACGAATAGTTTTTACATCACGGCTTTCTTGTAATAATTCACGGCTTACATTCAATGGAAGATCTGCGCTATCCACAACACCTTGCACAAAACGTAGATAATTTGGAATCAGATTATCTGCATCATCCATAATAAATACACGTTTTACATAAAGCTTAATTCCTGCTTTTGCTTCACGTGTAAAAATATTACTCGGTGCTTTGCTTGGAATATAAAGTAATTGAGTATATTCAGTACTCCCTTCCACACGATTATGCGCCCATGCCAATGGTGCATCAAAATCATGAGTTAGGTTTTTATAGAACTCAACATATTGCTCTTCGGTAATTTCACTCTTACTGCGTGTCCAAAGTGCACTGGCAGAGTTAATTGCTTCCCACTCATCAGTTTTAACATATTGACCACCGCTTGTAGGATTGGCTTCTTCACCTTCTGCAACTTCTTCTTCCTGCCAAACTTCTTTTTGCATTTCAATTGGCAAGCTAATGTGATCAGAATATTTATTGATAATCTGTTTAACTTTATGACTGTCTAAATACGCTAAAGCATCATCACGTAAATGCAGAATAATATCTGTTCCACGTGAAGCTTTATCAATCTGCTCAACTTCAAAATCACCTGTTCCACCGCTAATCCAACGAACACCTTCGCTTGCATCTAAACCTGCACGACGTGATTCAACAGTAATTTTATCAGCAACGATGAAACCTGAATAAAAACCAACACCAAACTGACCAATTAACTGTGCATCAGACTTCTGGTCACCTGACAATTTAGACATAAAGTCTTTGGTGCCCGACTTGGCAATTGTCCCTAAATTATCAATCGCTTCTTGTTGACTTAAACCAATGCCATTATCTGAAATAGTCATCGTTTTAGCGTCTTTATCTAAACTCACACGAACATGCAGATTTGGATCATTTTCATAATAATCAGGATGGTTAATCCCTTCAAAACGTAATTTATCGCATGCATCAGATGCATTCGAGATCAATTCACGTAGGAAAATTTCAGGGTTTGAGTAGAGAGAATGCGTCACTAAATGTAAAAGCTGAGCCACTTCAGCTTGAAAACTATGCTTCTGTGAACCTTGCTGTGCGTTTTGTTCGCTCATAAATCATTCCTTCAAATTCATATCAATTTTGTTATTAAAATTCTTCCATCTCATTTTTATTTTTAACTCTACGAAAAGATAAAAGTGTTCGAAATGCCAATGAAAGAATTTTTGAATGCTTTAGAAATGGTGTGAGTTCACGATATTTCAATAGGGAATCTTATTTTTTTTTAAAATGGACCTTGTTGATACACACCGTTCATATAAATCTCCAGCTTTTGCTGACGCATTTTATAAACATCTGTCAGACAACTGACATTATCTTGACACTGATTTCTGAGCTGTAACCATTTTACTTGCTGATCTTGAATCACACCACGTGTACCCATTGGAACAAGTTTGCGAATAATATTATAAGTGGTCGCCATTTTGACATCGGCATCATTTAAGTTTCTATGCTCACAAATCGCATATTCAGTTTGAGTCTGCGCTTTGTCACAATTGAAACTAGCTGCTTGTGTGATTGAAGAAATACAGGTGAATACCATAAAAATATAAAGATAAGATTTCATATGCATTTAAAATTATTAAAATATTGTGATTAGATTAGTTGGATTTCAAAAGAACGGATATAGTGAAAAGTAGCTATTTTGTTCTTTTTCTATATCTTTTGTTTGTTCATTCTTGAACCAAATTTGGCTCACCCAATTGAATATTTTTAGCACTCAATTTTATTCAAATCATTCAAACTAAAATAAAAACTCGGCGTATTTGCCGAGTTTTTTACACGTCTAAATCTTAGAATTTATAGCTATAACCAATCGTATAAATCATAGGATCAATGTCCAAATCAAAGGTTGTTACCCCTTTCACTTCAACTTCTGGGCTCAATTGAGCATAACGTGCGTCAAAGAATACGCCCCAGTTTTTCGCATCTGCAGGTTGGAAGTTAAAACCAATTTGGCCTGCAAAACCAAAGTCTTCTTTCACTTTTACTTTAGCGCCTTCAAGGCCACCAGAAGTTTCTTCATCCCATGCAATAAATGCAGTTCCACCTACACCAATATAAGGTGTAAAGCCTGTAGAATTTTTAAAGTTATATTTAAATGTTACTGTTGGTGGTAAGTGTTTAAGTTTAACTGCCTTTTCACCATCCAATAACACATCATGGCTAATCGGTGTTGCTAAAAGCACTTCAGCAGAAAAAGGTGTTTCCCCAAAAATATATTCTACAGATGGTGTAAATGCATATTCATCATCTGCCTTAACCACCGCTGCACCACCGAGAATCGCAGTATCTTGCGTTGGCGCAATTGCAGAAGCACCAACTTTAACTTGCCACTGTGCAAACGATGTAGATGAAATCCCCATTAATGTAATAAGTATAGCTTTTTTAAACATTATAAAACCTCTGCGTTGTTATTAATTGCATTAAACACATTCATTATAAATATTGCAATACACATTTATTTTAAACTTTTAATATTATTTTTAAATCATTGTATTTAAATAAAATTTAATTAAGCATATCAAAATAGTTGGTTTATTAAAACCAACTAAACCAATATAGTTTATTTTTTAAACAATTAATTTAAGGCATTCCAGTATAGTTTAATATTATTATTAAAATTTAATAAAATATATTTAAAATATACTTTTTGCATTTGTAATAATGTTCTCATTTTAAATAAAATGATTATTTAATATTTTATAAATTTAATTAACATTAACAAAACTTGATTAACTTTATTTTTATTTTCCAATAAAAAACTGCTTTGATCGTGGTATTAAAACCGCCTTAAACGCTACTGTACTGAGCTTATTTTAAGGCTTGATCAAAGCAGTTAATTGAGAAGATATGCTCGCGATTAAAGCACCATTGCGGCAATCCAACCAAAGATTAATAACGGAATATTAAAGTGGATAAATGTCGGAACAACCGTATCCCAAATATGATCATGTTGACCATCTACACCTAAACCTGCCGTAGGGCCAAGTGTAGAGTCTGAAGCTGGTGAACCTGCATCACCCAAAGCGGCAGCAGTACCAATCAACGCGACAGTCGCCAAAGGTGAAAAGCCGAATTGAACACATAAGGGAACATAAATCACAGCAAGTACAGGCACACTTGAAAATGATGAACCAATCCCGATCGTTACGAATAAGCCAATGAATAACATCAAAAAAGCTGCAAGTGCTTTGTTGTCACCAATCAAATGAACAACACCATTCACCAATTGATTAATGTCGCCAGTATGGGTCATCACAGATGCAAAACCTGCTGCTGAAATCATGATAAAACCCACAAGTGCCATCATACGCATACCTTGTACAAAGACATCATCGGCTTCTTGCCATTTGAAAATACCCGCAGCAGAAAGCACAGAAAAACCAACTAAACCGCCAAGAATCATTGAGCCTGAGTAAAGCTGTGCAATCAGTGTTAAAACAATTGCCAAGAGTGCCATCAGAATGGTTTTTTTCGCAACTTTTGGAGCTTGTTCTGCTTCTTTTTCTAATTCAATCCCATCTGCTTTAATCACGTCAGGATCTATTGCACGAAGAGGTTTATCTAAATCAATCGTGGTCACAGGTGTAACATTACGGTCGATATAGATACGAGGTTTACGATAACTAACAAATACAGCAAATATTGTTCCAATGACCATGCCAAGTACAGGGATCGCCATACCCATTGGCATCATGCCACGGTCTACATGTAAATTATACGCTGCACCAATTTTGTTGATATTTCCCATCAAAATTTGTTCAAGGAAAATCGCACCGAAACCTACTGGTAAGAAAATATACGTTCCCACTAAGCCAAGTGTCAGGACACAAGCTGCCGCACGACGATCTAGTTTCAAATGATTCATCACTTTCAACAACGGTGGCACAAGTACAGGAATAAAAGCGATGTGTACTGGAATCACGTTCTGTGAGCAAATCGCAGCAATCAATAAAATGAATAATAGTAAGAACTTCACTTTCTTCGCTTGTTTTTGAGTGGCTTCTAAACCCAACAAACCAATAAGTTTATGTGCCAATAAATCTGGTAAACCAGATTTTGACAGTGCAAGTGCAAACGCACCTAAAACTGCATAAGCCAAGGCAACTTCAGCACCATCACCCAAACCTGCATTAAAAGCTTCTACAGTGTCAGATAGGCTTAAACCTGCAACCAAACCACCAATAATTGCTGAAATGACAAGCGTCAAGACAACAGAAACACGTGCCAGTGATAAAATGAACATCACAGCAATCGCAATAACGACAGCATTCATGGGAAATTTTTCAGAATTTGGAAAGCGAATATTTTATCAGATTCACCACAATGACGCTGTAATTTAGTCGGCTAGGTCATGATATTTGCAATATGATGCATATTTTCAAAAACTTCATGCCACATAAAACAATCTAAGCCAAAGCAATTTACACATGGCATCTTGCTTTGGCTTTTTGTTTTTAAATAGGTTTTAATTATTTTTCAAAGCAAACTTTTGAATATATTGTGCAATTTCTTGCGGGCGGCTTAATACAGCCCAGTGATTTGCATCTACCTCAACTCGCTGAAAATCAGCCACCCATTTTGGCATTTCATCAATCAACTCAGGACTGACAAATTTATCCTGTTTTAAAACCACAGCTTGCACAGGGCAAATTGCATGGCGTTGGCGAGGCATCGTCAAACGAGGTACAAAATTCGCACGATACAAGCTGATTCCATGTTCACCATCTTTTGAAATATTTTGATTAAGCGGTAAGCCTTTGGTTTTTTCAAGTTGGTTGAGTACCTTACCCCAAGTTTGCGGGCTAAAAAAATGCCAAACCGTGGGTGCAATAATCGGAAGTTGAAAAGCAACAATGTACCAAGATTTAAATAATTGCTTAAAAAATTTCGGTTTTTCATTCATGAACTGATCACGCATCCAAAATGCTGCATGATCTAAACATGGCCCTGAAATGGTCGTATAAGACAAAATACGCTGTTTGAATTTATTTTCAGTTACAGATTCCCACGATTGAATAGACCCCCAATCATGTGCTGCCAAATGAAAATTACGCTTTGGCAAAAGCGCATTCACAACGCATTCCAAATCTAAAGATAATCTTGGCAAAGCATAATCACGAATACGCTTTGGAACAGAGGATTGCCCTGCGCCTCGCACATCATAAGTGATAATATAAAAATTATGGATGAGTTGCTCAATAATCGGCTCCCATACCTCCTGATTGTCTGGATAACCATGTACCAATACTAATGCTGGTTTTTCAGCATCCCCCCATGTTTTCGCACAGAGTTTTTGATCATCTTGGGTGGAAATCCAAGTCATCTGTGTTTGCATTGAGTCACCTTTTATTGTTTTAACCATTGACTATGATTTAATCATGTAGGGCATTTGGATCAATGCCACTTTCCATTCTGTTGTTTATTATGGTTGAAAAGTAAATAACTAGAATTGACCATGAATACGCTAATCAAAAAACTACAGACAATTCCTTTTGTGTCTAAATTTATGTTGAATCACTATTCTCCATACAAAGGCGCAGGGATAGAAATTGATAAAATTGATTTAAAAAACTACCACATCCGCGTCAAAATGCCCTTAACCCACAAAAATCAAAACATTGTTGGTGTACATTTTGGTGGGAGTCTGTATTCAATGGTTGACCCATTTTATATGCTCCTTCTTATACATCATCTAGGGCCTAAATATATAGTTTGGGATAAAGCTGCAACGATTACTTTTTTATCCCCAGGTCGCAGCACGGTTTATGCAGATATTCGTTTAGATTTCGCTGAAATTGAACAAATTAAACAGGCGACTGAAAATTATCAGCCTGTCTATCGAAATTATACCTTAAATATTTTTGATGACTCTGGGCTTAGAATCGCAGAAGTACAAAAAACACTATATATCAGGCGTAAAAATCCACAGCCACTAAGAAGATAAGTACATCGCAATACAATTTAAAAGCAAAAAAATAAGCGCTAATATGCGCTTATTTTTATCTTATTAGCGATCTGTAATTCAATTATTTTTTACCTTCGATCGCAGCACCTGTACCACCGCCGATTGCACCACCAATGGCAGCACCAGTGTCACCACCGATGAGCTCTTTACCAATCACAGAACCAATCCCTGCACCTACACCACTATAAGTTGCATTACGATTCGAACCATTACTGGTTTTACTCCCTACGGCAGCACCACCACCTGCACCGACAGCAGCACCAACACCTCCACCGATGTGATTACCTGCGGCACCACCAACTGCACCACCTAAAGCAGCACTACCAATTCGCTTATCATTGGCAGACATGTTTTCACATCCCGTTAGCATTACAATGGGTAATGCTGCACATATTACGACCATTACTGTCTTTTTCATGTCCTTCATCCTTTTTTACACGAACAATGTGTATTTCAATGCAAATAACTACTTAGTTCATGAAAGCACCCATTTATGGAAGAAATCGTAATTTCATGCTGTCATTTGTAACTTATGATTATCAGATATAAATGGAGTAAATAAAATAATATTCATGTTAATGCTCTGTAGCCTCCTCACCACTTGAATTGAAAGTGAGTTTCAGAATCAATCTAATGATATTAAATGAGTTTATTTAACAATTTATTTTAAACTGATGAGCCGTACTAAGGTGTATGACAGCAGAAGCATCACTGTTGATCAGTGTTTTATCTTTCCAACAAACTTCTTAATTTTTATATTTTTTAAGTTTTATCGAAGGGACATTACCTGATCACTCACACTTTACTCTTACCAATCCAAGAGAATTACCAAATAAGTGAAAATTACAAAATAAAAAAGACGCCCTAAGGCGCCTTCTTTACTTCAAACTTTGAACTTAGAAAGAATCTTCGTTTAAAGCTTGAGAGAATGCTTGATCAACATCAGAGAAGTCATTTACAAGCTCATGCTCTGCAGCTTCAGCTTCTTGACGACGACGCTCTAAGTGATACGCAAGACCTGTACCCGCTGGAATCAAACGACCCACAACAACGTTTTCTTTCAAGCCACGTAAATCATCTTCTTTACCAGTTACAGCCGCTTCAGTTAACACACGAGTTGTTTCCTGGAACGATGCAGCAGAGATGAACGAGTCAGTAGAAAGCGATGCTTTGGTAATACCCATCAATTGACGTTCAAACTTCGCAGGGAACTTATTCTGCGCAAGAACTGCTTGGTTCTCGCCCACAACGCGGATGTAATCCACTTGTTCGCCTTTGATGAAGCTTGTATCACCGCCATCAGTGATATCAACTTTACGCAACATTTGACGTACGATGACTTCAATATGCTTATCGTTGATTTTTACACCTTGTAAGCGGTAAACGTCTTGAACTTCATTCACGATGTAGTTCGTAAGCGCAACTTCACCTTTCAAACGTAAGATGTCATGTGGATTCTGTGGACCGTCAGAAACAGTTTCACCACGGTTTACATGTTCACCTTCGAACACGTTCATGGTACGCCATTTCGGAATAAGCTCTTCATAAATTTCAGAGCCATCATCCGGAGTGATCACAAGACGATTCTTACCTTTGGTTTCTTTACCGAAGCTTACAACACCTGAAATTTCAGCAAGGATTGCATGTTCTTTCGGCTTACGTGCTTCGAACAAGTCAGCTACACGCGGTAGACCACCGGTAATATCACGAGTACGTGAAGTTTCTTGTGGTACACGACCAATAACGTCACCCACACCAATCGTTTCGCCATCACGGACAGTTACGATTGTGTTTTGTGGTAAGAAGTAGAACTGTTCACCACCATCGGTTGTATCCAACACGATTGCAGGACGCATATCTTTACCAGAAGCAGGACGTGCTGTTACAGGCAAGATTTCAGTTGTCGTCATACCTGTTGCATCATCAGTTTTAGATGTTGCAGTTACACCATCAGCGATTTGGCTGAAACGTGCTTTACCAGCAACTTCTGTTACCAATGGATGTGTATGCGGATCCCAAGTCGCTACAATACCGCCACCTTCAACAGATTCACCATCTTTCAACAAGATGCTTGCACCGTAAGGCAGTTTATAACGCTCACGCTCACGACCTAAATCATCCGCAATACCGATTTCACCTGAACGTGAAACAGATACCAAGTGACCTTTAGCATGTTGTACAGTTTTCACGTTGTGGAAACGTACAGTACCTTTATTACGCACTTGAACACTGTTTGCAGCAGATGTTCTGCTCGCAGCACCACCTACGTGGAATGTACGCATGGTTAACTGTGTACCAGGTTCACCAATTGATTGCGCAGCCATTACACCTACAGACTCACCTGGATTTACCAAGTGACCACGTGCAAGGTCACGACCATAACATTTCGCACATACACCGAAAGTAGAAGCACAGTTTACAACTGAACGTACTTTGATTTCGTCTACACCAGCATTTTCAATAAACGCAGCAAGTTTTTCATCAATTAAAGTATTACGTGGAAGAAGAACTTCATCCGTACCTACTTTCTTCACATCTTCAGCAACAACACGACCAAGTACACGTGCACCAAGGTTTTCAATGACATCGCCACCTTGAATGAACGGAGTCATTACAAGACCTTCGTAAGTACCACAATCTGGCTCAGTAATGACCAAATCTTGTGCTACGTCTACAAGACGACGTGTTAAATAACCTGAGTTTGCTGTTTTCAATGCAGTATCGGCCAAACCTTTACGTGCACCATGTGTTGAAATGAAGTACTGAAGTACCGTCAAACCTTCACGGAAGTTTGCTTTAATTGGTGTTTCAATGATCGAACCATCTGGTTTCGCCATCAAACCACGCATACCTGCAAGCTGACGAATCTGTGCTGCCGAACCACGGGCACCAGAGTCAGACATCATGTAGATACTGTTGAATGATTTTTGCTTCTCGTCTTCACCCTGTTTGTTTTTAACAGTTGTGAATGACAAGTTATCCATCATCGCTTTCGCTACTTGGTCGTTAGTACGCGCCCAAATATCGACAACTTTGTTATAACGTTCGCCCGCAGTTACGAAACCTTGCTCGAATTGTTGTTCAATTTCACGAACTTCAACTTCTGCTTTTTCAATAATTGCGTGTTTTTGTGGTGGAATCAACATGTCTTCCATACCCACAGAAACACCTGAACGTGTTGCTTGGCGGAAGCCCAAGTACATCAATTGGTCTGCAAAGATAACAGTATCTTTAAGACCTAATTTACGATAACAAGAGTTAATCAATTTAGAGATGTTTTTCTTCGTCATCTCAAGGTTGATTTGTTGGAAATCCATACCTTCAGGAACAACTTCCCAAAGTAAGCAACGACCAGGTGTCGTGTCTACAACAATCGTTTGTTGTTCGCGGTTACCATTTTCATCAATTACTGTTTGATACACACGTGCTTTAACACGAGCATGCAAATCAACTTGACCTGTTGCAAGTGCACGGTTTACTTCGTGAGTATCCGCAAACACCATGCCTTCACCTTTAGCATTGATTGCATCACGAGTGATGTAATACAAGCCCAAGACAACGTCTTGCGAAGGTACGATGATTGGTTCACCGTTCGCAGGTGACAAGATGTTGTTGGTCGACATCATTAACGCACGAGCTTCTAATTGAGCTTCAAGTGTTAATGGAACGTGTACCGCCATTTGGTCACCATCGAAGTCGGCGTTGAACGCAGCACAAACGAGTGGATGTAAACGGATCGCTTTACCTTCAATGAGAATAGGTTCAAATGCTTGAAGACCTAAACGGTGAAGTGTTGGCGCACGGTTCAACATGACTGGGTGTTGACGAATTACAGATGCAAGAACGTCCCAAACTTCTGGAGTTTCACGCTCAACCATTTTCTTCGCAGCCTTAATGGTTGTTGCTTGGCCAGATGCTTGTAGTTTAGCGAAAATGAATGGCTTGAATAATTCAAGTGCCATTTTTTTCGGAAGACCACATTGGTGCAAACGTAACGTAGGACCTACTGTAATTACCGAACGACCAGAATAGTCAACACGCTTACCAAGTAAGTTTTGACGGAAACGACCTTGTTTACCTTTGATCATATCTGCCAAAGATTTAAGAGGACGTTTATTCGAACCTGTAATTGCACGACCACGACGACCGTTGTCTAACAATGCATCTACAGACTCTTGTAACATACGTTTTTCGTTACGTACGATAATGTCTGGCGCTGCAAGGTCAAGAAGACGTTTTAAACGGTTGTTACGGTTAATCACACGACGGTAAAGATCGTTCAAGTCAGAAGTCGCAAAACGACCACCTTCAAGAGGAACCAACGGACGAAGATCTGGTGGAAGTACAGGAAGTACGTTCATCACCATCCATTCAGGTTTGTTGTTTGATTCTTTAAACGCTTCCATCAACTTCAAACGTTTCGATGCTTTTTTAAGCTTCGTTTCTGAAGTTGTATTTGGAATTTCTTCACGCAAACGAGAAATTTCAGCTTCAAGATCAATGTCTTTCAACAAATCTTGAATCGCTTCAGCACCCATTTTCGCGCTAAATTCATCACCATGTTCTTCTAATGCAGTGAAGTACTCTTCATCATTAAGAAGTTGATATTTCTCCATAGGAGTCATACCAGGATCTGTAACAACGTATGATTCGAAATACAATACACGCTCGATATCACGTAAAGTCATATCAAGAAGTAAGCCAATACGGCTCGGTAATGATTTCAAAAACCAAATATGTGCAACTGGAGAAGCTAACTCGATGTGACCCATACGCTCACGACGAACTTTCGCAGTTGTTACTTCAACGCCACATTTTTCACAAATGACGCCTTTATATTTCATACGCTTATACTTACCGCATAAGCATTCATAATCTTTTACTGGACCAAAAATTTTGGCACAGAATAAACCATCACGTTCAGGTTTGAACGTACGATAGTTAATAGTTTCAGGCTTTTTAACTTCACCATGAGACCATGACTTAATCATTTCTGGTGACGCAAGACCAATACGGATGCGATCAAACTCTACAGGAGCATGACCGTCTGAGTCCGTCTTTTTGCGCATGATATCGAGCAAGTCTTTCAATTTTTTTCTCCGTGTATCAAAGAGATTTTCACTCTCCGACTGGGTCACAAATATTGTTTTTTACTGAAATTTGGGAATCTCGAAAAATCCCCCTAAATCCCCCTTTGTAAAGGGGGACTTTCTCCCCTCTTTCTCAAAGAGGGGTTGGGGGAGATTTCTTAGTCACCATTTTTCAGTTCAATGTTGATACCTAAAGAACGGATCTCTTTGGTCAATACGTTGAACGATTCAGGCATGCCCGGATCCATATAATGGTTACCATCTACAATATTCTTATAGATGCGGGTACGGCCTTCAACGTCATCCGACTTAACAGTAAGCATTTCTTGAAGTGTATAAGCAGCACCATAAGCTTCAAGTGCCCAGACTTCCATCTCACCGAAACGCTGACCACCGAATTGTGCTTTACCACCAAGCGGTTGTTGAGTTACTAATGAATAAGAACCAGTAGAACGTGCGTGCATCTTGTCATCAACCAAATGGTTCAATTTCAACATGTACATATAACCAACAGTTACAGGACGGTCGAAACGTTCACCAGTACGTCCATCATACAATACTGTTTGACCTGTACGTGAAATCCCACCTAGTTCAAGTAACTCTTTGATTTGACCTTCTTCAGCACCATCAAATACTGGCGTTGCTAAAGGAACACCTTGGCGAAGGTTACCTGACAATACTAAAATTTCATCATCAGTTAAGCTATCAAGATCTTCTTGCTCACCACCAACTTTGTTGTAAATCTTGTCTAAGAATTCACGAAGTTCAAGAACTGTACGCTGCTCTTTCAACATCTTGTCAATCTTATCACCAAGACCTTTAGCAGCCATACCCAAGTGAGTTTCAAGAATCTGACCCACGTTCATACGTGACGGTACACCCAGTGGGTTAAGTACCACATCAACAGGAACACCGTGGATATCATGTGGCATGTCTTCTACTGGTAAGATGTTAGATACAACACCTTTGTTACCATGACGACCCGCCATCTTATCACCCGGTTGGATGCGACGTTTTACAGCCAAGTAAACTTTAACAACTTTCAATACGCCAGTTGTTAGTTCATCACCTGTAGAAAGTTTGCGTTTTTTCTCAGCAAATTTCTCGTCAATCTCATGGCTCTTCTCTTTCAAGAATACTTGAATTTGAGTTAAGCGCTCAGCAATACCTTCATCTGTAGGTTGCACTTCTAACAAGTCAACAAGTTCTAAATTAGACAATACGTCTTCAGTTAACTTATCACCACGTTTGGTTGTACCACCACCATTAGACTCTTGGCCTTTCAATAAACGTACAATACGTTCACGAGCCGCCTCTTCGAAGATTTTGAACTCTTCTTTCAAATCTTTACGGTACGCATCTAATTGAGCTTTTTCAATTGCTTGAGCACGTTCATCTTTTTCGATGCCATCACGTGTAAACACTTGAACATCAATAACCGTACCTTTAACACCTGAAGAAACACGTAAAGAAGAATCTTTTACGTCAGCCGCTTTTTCACCAAAGATTGCACGAAGCAATTTTTCTTCTGGTGTTAACTGAGTTTCACCTTTAGGCGTTACCTTACCTACAAGGATATCACCAGCAGCAACTTCAGCACCGATATAAACAATACCAGACTCATCAAGTTTAGACAGCGCAGCTTCACCTACGTTAGGAATATCCGCAGTAATCTCTTCTGCACCTAACTTAGTATCACGAGCAACACATGACAATTCTTGAATGTGAATTGAAGTCAAACGGTCTTCTTGAAGTACACGCTCAGATAATAAGATCGAGTCTTCGTAGTTGTAACCGTTCCATGTCATGAACGCTACACGCATGTTTTGACCAAGTGCTAATTCACCACCATCAGTCGATGGACCATCAGCGAGTACATCACCACGGCCGACTTTATCGCCAAGTTTGACAAGTACTTTTTGGTTAATACACGTGTTTTGGTTAGAACGTGTATATTTGATCAAGTTGTAGATATCTACACCTGCTTCACCCGCAATCATTTCGTCTTCATTTACACGAATAACCACACGAGAAGCATCAACAAACTCAATACGTCCACCACGACCTGCGATCACACACACACCTGAGTCATGCGCTACGTTCGCTTCCATGCCTGTACCAACAAGTGGCTTGTCAGCAAGCAATGTAGGAACAGCCTGACGTTGCATGTTTGAACCCATCAATGCACGGTTCGCATCATCGTGTTCAAGGAATGGAATCAATGATGCCGCTACAGATACAACCTGTTGTGCAGATACATCCATATGCGTCACTTTTTCAGGAGGCATACGAACAAAATCACCTTGATGACGTACAGAAACAAAATCTTCTGTCAAGTTGCCATCTTTATCTACGCCAGAATCGGCCTGTGCAATCACAGTACCTACTTCTTCAATTGCAGATAAATATTCAACATCTTCAGTTACGCGACCATCTACAACTTTACGGTAAGGTGTTTCCAAGAAACCGAAGTTATTTGCTTTTGCATAAACAGAAAGTGAGTTGATCAAACCAATGTTTGGACCTTCAGGCGTTTCAATTGGACATACACGACCATAGTGAGTTTGATGTACGTCACGTACCTCAAAGCCAGCACGTTCACGTGTCAAACCACCGGGACCAAGTGCAGATACACGACGTTTATGCGTGATTTCTGACAATGGATTGTTTTGATCCATGAACTGAGACAATTGGCTTGAACCAAAGAATTCTTTGATTGCAGCAGCAACTGGTTTCGCATTGATCAAATCTTGTGGAGACAAGTTATCTGTTTCAGCTTGATTTAAACGTTCTTTAACAGCACGTTCAACACGAACTAAACCAACACGGAATTGGTTTTCAGTCATTTCACCAACTGAACGAACACGACGGTTACCCAAGTGATCGATATCGTCAACTTCGCCTTTACCGTTACGAATCTCTACGAGTGTTTTAAGTACATCAATAATGTCATCATTAGAAAGAATACCTTCTACTTCACGAGATTTCTGATCTGTACCCACTTCGTAAGGACGACCCAAACGACGGTTAAACTTCATACGACCTACAGGCGATAAATCATAACGCTCAGTAGAGAAGAATAAGTTATTGAATAAGTTTTCAGCTGCTTCTTTTGTAGGTGGCTCACCTGGACGCATCACTTTATAGATTTCTACAAGTGCTTCTTCACGACCAGACGTTGTATCGGCACGTAAAGTATCTGCAACAAAAGAACCACGATCGATGTCATTGGTGAATAGAATGTTAAATTGTTTAACACCACCTTCAGCAATTTTCACCATAATTTCATGGCTAAGCACAGTATTCGCAGCAATCACATCGCCATCACGTAAAGTGATGTCTTCTGCTGTAATACGCTCATATAAATATTCATCTGGAACTGAAAGTTTAGTTAAACCAGCAGCTTCCATTTGACGCACATGACGTGCATTAATACGTTTACCTTGTTCAACAATGTTTTTACCATCATTGTCAGCAATATCGAACTGTGCCATTTCACCACGAAGGCGTTCTGGTACTAAATCGATTTGATAGCTACCCATATCAAGATATACAGGTACTTTCTCATAGAACATATTTAGAATTTGTTCATTGCTATAATTTAATGCACGTAATACAACAGTCGCGAGTAATTTACGACGACGGTCAATACGAACAAAAACTAAATCTTTTGCATCAAATTCAAAATCTAACCATGAACCACGGTAAGGAATGATACGTGCTGAATAAAGCACTTTACCACTTGAGTGAGTCTTACCTTTGTCATGATCAAAGAATACGCCTGGCGAACGATGTAATTGAGATACAATTACACGCTCAGTACCATTGATCACAAAGGTACCATTTTGAGTCATGAGTGGCATTTCACCCATGTAAACTTCTTGCTCACGAACGTCTTTGATAGATTTCGTTTCACGATCTTTAATGATCAAACGAATTTTAACGCGCATTGGTGCCGCATAAGTCGAACCACGTAAAATACATTCACGTACGTCAAACTCTGGTTTACCAAGACTATACTCAACGAATTCTAAAGCAGCATTGCCAGAATAACTTTCAATTGGAAAAACTGAACGAAACGCGGCTTGCAGACCGATATCTTCGCGGTTTTTTGGAGTTTTGCCATCTTGCAAGAATGTTCTGTACGAGTCGACTTGAATCGAGAGCAGGTACGGAGCATGCATGACTTGGGGCAATTTACCAAAATTCTTACGGATCCGTTTCTTTTCGGTATATGAGTATGCCATCTGGAGTCCTCGGAAAGTAAACTAAGTCCGCCTGCAGAACGAACTTAGAAGGAATTACGCAGGTCGATATGACCACCACTTTTATACAAATGCTGCAAATTTCAGTGGTACAAAACGCTTAACAATATTTTTAAATCTGAAAAATATTGGTAAGCGTTTGATTTCGTTTATTTATTTTCAAAATAGATGATTTTTACATCAATCAATCTAAAATCGAGCCGATTATTGTAACGCAAAAAGGCTGATGACCCAAGAGCCATCAGCCAATTTTTGGGGTCAAATTAAAATTCGACCCCCAACGAAATTACTTAACAGTAACTGTAGCACCAGTTTCTTCAAGTTTTTTCTTAAGTTCTTCAGCTTCTTCTTTAGAAACGCCTTCTTTAACATTAGAAGGAGCGCCTTCAACTAAATCTTTAGCTTCTTTCAAGCCAAGACCAGTTACTTCACGAACTGCTTTAATTACAGCTACTTTGTTTGCGCCAAAAGAAGTCAATTCAACATTGAATTCTGATTGCTCTTCAACAGCAGCAGCAGCTGGACCAGCAGCTACAGCTACAGCAGCAGCAGATACGTTGAATTTCTCTTCGAAAGCAGAGATAAGTTCAACAAGTTCAAGAACAGTTTTTTCAGCAACTGCGTTTAAGATTTCTTCGTTTGTTAAAGCCATGAGAATAACTCCAAATGGAAATTGAATGGTGTGTAAAATGATTTAAGCTTATGCAGCTTCTGACTCGTTTTTCTCTTGAAGCGCTGTAAGTAAGCGACCCAATTTCGAAATAGGAGCTTGAAGAACATTGGCAAGCATAGTAAGTGCTTTTTCTTGGTTTGGAAGATTCGCAATAACGCTAACTTCAGCACCTTGATAAAGCTTGCCGTCAAATGCAGCAGCTTTTAATTCAAATGCTTTGTTAGTTTTAGCAAATTCTTCAAACAAGCGAGCAGCTGCGCCCATGTCGTCTTCAGAAGTCGAGAAAGCTAAGATTGTTGGACCAACAAGGTTGTCATTCAAGATAGTGAATTGAGTATCTTGAAGAGCACGCTTAGCTAAAGTATTACGCACAATACGTGTGTGAACACCAAGCTTACGAGCTTCAACACGAAGAGCTGTTAATTGCTCAACAGTTAAACCTTGATAGTCAGCAACAACAGCAGCAAACGCTGTAGAAGCAACTTCAGCAACTTCAGCAACGATCTGTTTTTTGCCTTCGATAAGAAGAGCCATTGTAAAACCTCCTAAGGTGATTTATGTATCTAAATAAACAGATACACTCCCAATTCGTAAGTCCATCACTGAACTTACACGCGGAGGATGAACAAATCACACCACCGCGTCTACTCAGGCTGGTCAATTAAGAAATGAGTTCGAAAACTCATTTCGCCTGAGGTCTTTGACGCTGATAAATTTACATCTATCAATTCAAAGTCCGCCTGCGTATCCCCTCTCCTAGTAGGAGAGGGCTAGGGAGAGGTCTTACCCTCATCCCAACCTTCTCCCAAAGGGAGAAGGAGATTCACAGGACTTCAAAATTCTTTAATAAGTTAAAACTTATTTAGAAACGTTTTGTACATCAACAACAAGACCAGGACCCATAGTAGAGCTCAAAGTGATCTTTTGGATGTAAATACCTTTAGACGTAGCAGGTTTTGCTTTCTTAAGGTCAGCAACAAGTGCTTCAACGTTTGAACGAACAGCTTCAGCAGTAAAACCTACTTGACCGATCGCAGCGTGGATAATACCACCTTTGTCTACACGGTAACGTGCTTGACCAGCTTTTGCATTTTTAACTGCAGTTGCAACGTCAGGAGTTACAGTACCCACTTTAGGGTTTGGCATTAAGCCACGTGGACCAAGAATCGTACCCAACTTACCTACAACACGCATTGCATCTGGAGCAGCAATAACGACGTCGAAGTCAAGGTTACCTGCTTGAATGCTTTCAGCAAGATCATCAAAACCAACAATGTCCGCGCCTTCAGCTTTAGCAGCTTCAGCAGCAGCACCTTGAGCAAACACAGCTACACGTACAGTTTTACCAGTACCTGCAGGAAGCGTAGTCGCACCACGAACAACTTGGTCAGATTTACGAGGGTCAACACCTAGGTTCACCGCAACATCCAAAGATTCTTTGAATTTCGCAGCAGGAAGGCTACTTAAAACCTGTACAGCTTCTTCCAAAGTGTAAACTTTGTTTGCTTCTACAGCAGCAGCAATGGCTTTTTGACGTTTAGTTAATTTAGCCATGTCTTATAGCTCCACTTCCAAGCCCATAGAACGCGCAGAACCAGCGATGGTACGTACACGTGCGTCTAAATCAGCACCAGTTAAATCTGGTTCTTTAGTAGTCGCAATTTCTTCCAATTGAGCACGAGTCAACTTACCAACTTTAGTTTTGTTAGGTATAGCCGAACCCTTTTGGATACCAGCAGCTTTCTTAAGAAGAATAGATGCAGGTGGAGTTTTCATGATGAATGTGAACGACTTATCGTTGTACACAGTAATCACTACAGGAATTGGAAGACCTTGTTCAACTTTTTGTGTAGCAGCATTGAATTCTTTACAGAATGCCATGATGTTAACACCACGTTGACCTAGTGCAGGACCAATCGGTGGAGATGGATTCGCTTTACCAGCTGGAACTTGCAGCTTGATATAGCCGTCAATCTTCTTAGCCATTTCAAATTACCTCTGGGTACAAACGCCTTTTAGAGCTCCCCAATTTTTTAAGTAACAATACTGTTACAACAACAATGCCCGATCCATAACAAATCGGGCGCTTTCAAACTGTCAAAATTAAATTGATTTTTCGACTTGACGAAATTCCAATTCAACTTGTGTTGGACGATTAAATACGTTAATCGTCAACGTTAAACGTGATTTTTCGTATTGAACTTCTTCCACCACACCTTTAAAGTCTGTGAATGGACCATCAACAACGAGTAATTCTTCACCCGGTTCAAACATCGTCTTAGGACGAGGTGCTTCACCTTTATTGTGTACACGTGCAAGAATCGCATCAGCTTCTTTTTGCGTAATTGGTGCAGGCTTTTCCGCCGTACCACCGATGAAACCCAATACTTTTGGACATTCTTTAACAATGTGCCAAGTTTCATCATTCATTTCCATTTCGACTAAAACATAGCCCGGAAAGAATTTACGCTCTGATTTACGTTTCTTACCATCCTTCATTTCTACCACTTCTTCGGTAGGAACAAGGACTTCACCAAAACTATCAGCAACAGCGCTACGCTGGATTCGATCATTAAGCGAACGCATCACTTGTTTTTCATAGCCTGAATAGGCATGAATAATGTACCAACGTTTCATAGCTCTCTTACCCGATAATAAACTTCATAAACCAACCAATAACGTAGTCAAAACACCACAGAATGATTGCAGCAACAATGATAACAAGCAGAACCTGCCATGAAGTAGTCACTGTTTCCTGTTTCGTTGGCCATGTCACTCGACGTAATTCGATACGTGAGTCTTTTAACAGACGAACAAAGCCTTTGCCTTGATGGGTGGCGTATAATAAACCTAAAGCCACTACGATACAAGCTATAATTACCCCAACACGCACCCAAATACCATTTGCTGGCGCCCAATATGCTGGAAGATATTGATTTGTCATCAAAGCACAGCCAAACAGCACTAATGCAATAATCCACAAAAGATAATCTAATGGAGAACTTGATTTCACCACTTCAGCAGAATTGTTTCTTTGAGGAATTGCCGCGTCGCTCATTGCGTCACGTGATTTATCATTCGACATTTTTGTACTCGTCGTAGGTTTCGCGACTTATTATATGACCAGTTTAGCCGACATCAAGTTTTTATTTCAAAATATGGCAGGCCAGGAGGGACTCGAACCCCCAACATTCGGTTTTGGAGACCGACGCTCTACCAATTGAACTACTGACCTTTAGACACAAACCGAGAGTCAAAACTCTCGGTTAGAATCATTCTTTAGCGATTATAGAGTTACTTTCGCAACAACA